>JAGSNX010000002.1 GCA_018139225.1 Microvirga sp. SRT01 | reverse complement strand
GGGACCGGAGGCGCTTTCCGCCGCGTTCCTTAGAAAGGAGGTGATCCAGCCGCAGGTTCCCCTACGGCTACCTTGTTACGACTTCACCCCAGTCGCTAAGCCCACCGTGGTCGCCTGCCTCTCATTGCTGAGTTAGCGCAACGCCTTCGGGTGAACCCAACTCCCATGGTGTGACGGGCGGTGTGTACAAGGCCTGGGAACGTATTCACCGCGGCATGCTGATCCGCGATTACTAGCGATTCCGCCTTCATGCTCTCGAGTTGCAGAGAACAATCCGAACTGAGACGGCTTTTGGAGATTAGCTCACTCTCGCGAGTTTGCTGCCCACTGTCACCGCCATTGTAGCACGTGTGTAGCCCAGCGCGTAAGGGCCATGAGGACTTGACGTCATCCCCACCTTCCTCCGGCTTATCACCGGCGGTTACCTTAAAGTGCCCAACTGAATGATGGCAACTAAGGTCGAGGGTTGCGCTCGTTGCGGGACTTAACCCAACATCTCACGACACGAGCTGACGACAGCCATGCAGCACCTGTGTTCCAGTCCCCGAAGGGAAGAGATCCATCTCTGGAAATCGTCCGGACATGTCAAACGCTGGTAAGGTTCTGCGCGTTGCTTCGAATTAAACCACATGCTCCACCGCTTGTGCAGGCCCCCGTCAATTCATTTGAGTTTTAACCTTGCGGCCGTACTCCCCAGGCGGATAACTTAATGCGTTAGCTGCGCCACCCAAAGACCAAGTCCCCGGACAGCTAGTTATCATCGTTTACGGCGTGGACTACCAGGGTATCTAATCCTGTTTGCTCCCCACGCTTTCGCACCTCAGCGTCAATACCAGTCCAGTGAGCCGCCTTCGCCACTGGTGTTCTTCCGAATATCTACGAATTTCACCTCTACACTCGGAATTCCACTCACCTCTCCTGGATTCAAGCCATGCAGTATCAAAGGCAATTCTGGAGTTGAGCTCCAGGCTTTCACCTCTAACTTACAAAGCCGCCTACGTGCGCTTTACGCCCAGTAATTCCGAATAACGCTAGCTCCCTCCGTATTACCGCGGCTGCTGGCACGGAGTTAGCCGGAGCTTATTCTCCCGGTACTGTCATTATCATCCCGGGTAAAAGAGCTTTACAACCCTAAGGCCTTCATCACTCACGCGGCATTGCTGGATCAGGCTTTCGCCCATTGTCCAATATTCCCCACTGCTGCCTCCCGTAGGAGTCTGGGCCGTGTCTCAGTCCCAGTGTGGCTGATCATCCTCTCAGACCAGCTAAGGATCGTCGGCTTGGTGCGCCTTTACCACACCAACTACCTAATCCTACGCGGGCTCATCCTCAGGCGATAAATCTTTGGACTTACGTCATCATCCGGTATTAGCAGTCGTTTCCAACTGTTATTCCGAACCTAAGGGCAGATTCCCACGCGTTACGCACCCGTGCGCCACTATGCCCGAAAGCATCGTTCGACTTGCATGTGTTAGGCATGCCGCCAGCGTTCATTCTGAGCCATGATCAAACTCTCAAGTTTATGTCACCAACCAGCCAAGGTGGAATGCCCTCGCCAGCCAGCATCACATCAAGGAGCCGCTCTGCACATATTCTTACGTATGGATACGTGAAGGACATATGAGAACAGCTTAATGCTTACGACACATCCAACGCCTTGATAACGCCAGACATCCCGCAGGCCGCCGCCCACATGTCCCTTCATCTAAACCAACAATGTCAAAGATCCGACACAAATACCCCGACGCCGCTACACCCTTCCCGTTTTACCAGAAAGGCCAGCGCGCCAAGTCTCGTGTGACCACTGCAAACGCCCCGTAAGGCCGCCGCTGCGGTGAAACCCATCTAGGGAACACCTCAACGCCCGTCAAACCCTTTCTGTCAGAAATATGCAAAAAGTCGGCTTGGGCTGGTTTGCGCCCTTGGCGGGCAGCACAGGCGCTCTGAGGGCTAATCGGCGGAACGGTCGATACGCACCAGCAGCGCTCCCTCGGTCACCTGGCCGCCGGTGCTGGCGGATAGCGCGGCGACGGTGCCGGCGAACGGGGCGACGAGCGCGTGCTCCATCTTCATGGCTTCCAAAGTAACTAGCTTCTGGCCAGGTGCGACCCCCTGCCCCTCGACCACATCCACCGCGATGATGCGGCCGGGCATCGGCGCGAGGATCGCGCCATCCGCGGCGCCACCCGCCGCCGCACCATCGACACGCCAGCGGGCGAGTTCCCAGACCTGACCGCCCTCGGCGATCAGGATGTGATCGTCCTCGACCGACTCAGCGGCGCCGTCCGCGAAGTCGATCTCGATCGGCTGGTCGTCGAGCCGGAACCAGCCCTGCCACCGGGGGGCGGCATTCAGGCGAAATCCTCCCTCCCCGGCGAGGGACGCGGCGGCATCGGCGAGCGCTTCGTCGCTGGGCAAAACGGGCGGCATCAGTCCCTCGCCCTCGCGTGCGATCAGGCCGGTATCGACGGTGCCGGCGATGAAGTCCGCGTGGTCCAGCGCCTCGACCAGGAAGCCGGCGTTGGTGCGGACTGGCCAGATCACCGCCTCGTCCAACGCGTCGGCCAAGGTTTCGCGTGCCTCCTCTCGCGTAGCGGCGTGGGCGATGAGCTTGGCGATCATCGGATCGTAGAAGGGGGAAACCTCCGCCCCCTGCTCGACGCCGGTATCGATGCGGACGGACGTGCCGAGATCGAAGACGTCGAGCCGCCCGATGGAGGGCAGGAAACCCTTGGCAGGGTCTTCGGCGTAGAGGCGCGCCTCGATCGCGTGGCCGTCGATCGCCAGATCGTCCTGCGTCATCGGCAGCGGTTCGCCGCTCGCGACGCGCAGTTGCCATTCGACGAGGTCCTGGCCGGTGATGGCTTCGGTGACCGGATGCTCGACCTGAAGCCGGGTGTTCATTTCCATGAACCAGATGCGGTCGGCGGACAGGCCGGCGGACGTGTCGGCGATGAACTCGATGGTGCCTGCGCCGACATAGTCGACCGCACGCGCCGCCTTGACCGCGGCGTCGCACACCGCCGCGCGGGTGATCGGGTCCATGCCGGGCGCGGGCGCTTCCTCGATCACCTTCTGGTGGCGGCGTTGCAGCGAACAGTCGCGTTCGAACAGGTGGACGATATTGCCGTGGGTGTCGCCGAACACCTGCACCTCGATGTGGCGGGGCGACAGGATGTATTTTTCGATCAGCACGCGGTCGTCGCCGAACGAGGACGCCGCCTCCCGCCGGCAGGAGCCGAGCGCGTCGGCGAAGTCGGTGGCATCGTCGACGCGGCGCATACCCTTGCCGCCGCCGCCCGCCACCGCCTTGATCAGGACAGGATAACCGATCGCATCCGCCTCCGCGGCCAGACGGTCAGCCGATTGATCTTCGCCGAGATAGCCGGGCGTGACCGGCACGCCAGCGGCGATCATCCGCGCCTTTGCGGCATCCTTCAGCCCCATCGCGCGGATCGAGTCCGGGTGCGGACCAACCCAGATCAGGCCGGCGGCGATCACCGCCGCCGCGAAGTCGGCGTTTTCCGACAGGAAGCCATAGCCGGGGTGGATCGCCTCCGCCGCCGTGTCACGCGCGGCGGCGAGGATGCGGTCACCCACAAGATAGCTTTCGCGCGCCGGCGACGGGCCGATGGGCACGGCTTCGTCGGCGAGGCGGACGTGCAGCGCGGTCGCGTCCGCGTCCGAATGGACCGCGATCGTGCGGATGCCGAGGCTGCGCGCGGTGCGGATGATGCGGCAGGCGATCTCGCCGCGGTTGGCGATGAGGAGCGATGCTATCATGCTGAAAAGCCTTGGGCGGCAGTGTCGAAGTGGAGGAAGTGGAGGCGCCGGACGGGGTTCTTCCACTTCGAGCCGAACCGCGCGACGGGGCGCGATCGGTGGGGGCTGGAGGACGATGGCATGACCGCCCGATTATAATGGTCGCGGCCGGTGTAGGACAGCATCAGCGCGCCTCGCAGCCGGTCGAGCGCTGCGACCAGGTGACGTTCAGCACCTTCCAGCGGCCCTGTTCGCGGATCAGGTCGAAATGGTTGACGCCGCAGTGGTCGGCCTTGCCGTCGACGGTGAAGACATAGGGTCCCCAGACCATCGCGATGTCGCCGTCCACCTCGATCGCCGGATCGGGCATGCGCTCCGCGAGCTTCTCGGCGCCGGGTTTGATGCCGCCGGCGAACTCGGCCCAGCTCAGATGGCGGATCGTCCGGCCGCCGTCGGCGCGCTCGACGACGACGGTCGCGCCACCCTCCGGCCGGGTCTCGGCGGTAATCGCCGCGCCGTCGCGCGTGCCGACCGCGGCGAGAATGCGGTTGACGGGGGCCATGACGGCCGAGGCGTCCGGGTCTGTGTAAGGAAGCGGGTTGGCGGGCGGCAGCTTGTCGGATTGCAGCAGGAGGAGGAGCGGGAGGATCATGGCGGGGGTCCTTCATTCTCCTCGGCGAGGGCAAGGAGGCGGTCGGGCGATGAGGTCGCGACGATGTGGTCGATGACGGCCGACAGGTCGGCGAGAATGGCGCTTGCCGCGATGCGCAACGTCGCGATGTCGTGCAGCGTCAGCCACGCATTGCGCGACGCGTCGTTTGCCGGGCGCTCGCCACGGTTGTGCGCTTCACCGTCGACCTCGATCGCGAGATCGGCAGAGGCGCAGAAAAAGTCGAGGATGTAAGGGCCAGCCGGGTGCTGCCGGCGAAACTTCAAACCTGCCGGGCGCTTGCGGAGTTCTCGCCAGAGGAGCACCTCCGGAAGCGACATGTCGCTGCGCAGGGTTCTCGCCCGACGAACAGTGACGCCCGGAGCTCTCAGCATGCAGTCCTCCCCGGCACGGGGAGGGGGACCAGCGTAGCTGGTGGAGGGGCAGCGGCGAGCCAGTTCGCTCGGGGCTGCCCCTCCGTCACGCCTTCGGCGCGCCACCTCCCCGTGCCGGGGAGGATCGAAGCGATGATCCCCTTCACATCCGGAACACACCGAAGCGCGCGGCTTCGGGGACGGGAGCATTGAGGCACGCTTCCAGCGCCAGTCCGAGCACGTCGCGCGTCTGGACGGGGTCGATCACGCCGTCGTCCCACAGCCGTGCGGTGGCATGATAGGGGTTCCCCTCATCCTCATATTTGCGGCGGATCGGGGCCTTGAAGGCTTCGGCTTCCTCGGGCGTCCACGTGTCGGCGTCGCGGTGAACCGTGGCCAGCACGGAGGCCGCCTGCTCGCCACCCATCACGCTGATCCGCGCATTCGGCCAGGTGAACAGGAAGCGCGGCGAATAGGCGCGGCCGCACATGCCGTAATTGCCCGCGCCGAAGCTGCCGCCGATCAAAACTGTGATCTTCGGCACGCTGGCAGTGGCGACGGCGGTGACCAGTTTCGCGCCGTGCTTGGCGATCCCCTCCGCCTCATACTTGCCGCCGACCATGAAGCCGGAGATGTTCTGGAGGAACAACAACGGGATACGCCGCTGGCAGGCGAGCTCGATGAAGTGCGCACCCTTCTGCGCGCTTTCGCTGAACAGCACGCCGTTATTGGCGAGGATGGCGACCGGCATGCCGTGGACGTGCGCGAAACCGCAGACGAGCGATGCGCCGTACAGTGCCTTGAACTCGTGGAACTCCGATCCATCGACCAGCCGGGCGATGACCTCGTGCACATCATAAGGTGCGCGAACGTCCTGCGGGACGATCCCGTAAAGGTCCTCGGTCGGGAAGCGCGGTTCGACGGGAGCGCGCAGGTTCACGTCGGATTCGTGCTGTGGCGGCAGCGTGGCGACGATGTCGCGGACGATCGTCAGCGCGTGCTCGTCGTTCTCGGCGACGTGATCGACGACGCCGGAGCGGCGGCCGTGCGTATCGGCGCCGCCCAGCTCCTCGGCGGAGATGACCTCCCCCGTCGCCGCCTTCACCAGCGGCGGGCCGGCGAGGAAGATCGTGCCCTGGTTGCGGACGATCACGGTTTCGTCCGACATCGCCGGCACGTATGCGCCGCCCGCGGTGCAGCTTCCCATCACGCAGGCGATCTGCGGAATACCGAGCGCGGACATGTTCGCCTGATTGAAGAAGATGCGCCCGAAATGATCGCGATCGGGGAAGACCTCCGCCTGATGTGGCAGGTTCGCGCCGCCGCTGTCGACGAGGTAGACGCACGGCAGCCGGTTCTCCTGCGCGATCTCCTGCGCGCGGAGGTGCTTCTTGACGGTCAGCGGATAATAGGTGCCGCCCTTCACCGTGGCGTCGTTGCAGACGATCATCACCTGCCGACCGGACACCCGGCCGATGCCGCAGATCAGGCCCGCGCCGGGGACCTCGCCGTCGTACAGTCCGTTCGCGGCAAGCTGCCCGATCTCCAGAAACGCGCTGCCCGCGTCGAGCAGGCGCTCGACGCGGTCGCGGGGGAGCAGCTTATTGCGCGCGGTATGGCGGTCGCGGGACTTTTCAGGGCCACCGAGTGCGAAGCTGGCGACGCGGGTGCGGAGGCCTTCGGCCAGCGCGCGGTTGTGGGCGGCGTTGGCACGGAAGGTGTCGCTATCGCGCGAGAGATTGGTGGCTAGGCGGCTCACCGGGCGTGGGTCCGTGTGAAGGCGCGCGGTCGGCCGCCGGGCTGAGTCGTAAGCTTGGGAAGCTTCTGACGAGGGTCGCGCCGCTGTGATGAAGCAAGGCGCCGCTCCCCTCCCTGCGAGGGAGGGGTTGGGCGTGAGTTCGCGCCGGACGATACGAAAGCCTCACGCAATGGTGCGAAGGTATCGCGGGCATCCACCCACCCCCGGCCCCTCCCTTGCAGGGAGGGGAGAAGATTCGCGCAACCTTCCGCGCCCCTCACTGCGCCACCTTTTCGGCGGCACCGATCAGTTCGCGGCCGATCAGCATGCGGCGAATCTCGTTGGTACCCGCACCGATGTCGAGCAACTTGGCATCACGCAGGAAGCGTTCCACCGGCCAATCCTTGGTATAGCCCGCGCCGCCAAGCGCCTGCACCGCCTCGCCCGCCACCTTGAACGCGTTCTCGCTCGCGAGCAGGATCGCGCCCGCCGCGTCGAAGCGCGTCGTCTTGCCGGCGTCACACGACCGCGCAACGGCATAGACATAGGCGCGGGCGGAGTTCAGCGCGACGTACATGTCGGCGACCTTGGCCTGCATCAGCTGGAACGTGCCGATCGGCTGGCCGAACTGGCGACGCTCGCGAATATAGGGCAGCACCACGTCGAGGCACGCCTGCATGATGCCGAGCTGAATGCCCGCCAGCACTGCGCGCTCGTAATCGAGGCCGCTCATCAGCACGCCGACGCCGCCATTTTCCGGCCCCATCACGTTTGCGGCCGGGACCATGCAGTCGTCGAGCACCAGTTCGGCGGTGGGCGAGCCGCGCATACCCATCTTGTCGATCTTCTGGCCGATCGAGAAACCGGGCATGTCCCGCTCGATCAGGAAGGCGGTGATGCCGCGACTCCCCTCCCCCGTCTTCGCATAGACGACCAGCGTGTCGGCATAGGCGGCGTTGGTGATCCAGAACTTCGTGCCGTTGAGGCGGAAGCCGTCGCCGGTCTTCTCCGCCCGCAGCTTCATCGACACGACGTCGGACCCTGCCCCGGCCTCCGACATCGCCAGACTGCCGACATGCTCGCCGGAGATCAGTTTGGGCAGGTACTTCGCCTTTTGTTCGGCATTCGCCCAGCGGGCGATCTGGTTGATGCAGAGATTCGAATGCGCGCCGTAGCTGAGCCCGACGGAAGCGGAGGCGCGGCTGACTTCCTCGCACGCGACGACATGATCGAGATAGCCGAGCCCGAGCCCGCCATCCTCTTCGGCGACGGTGATGCCGTGCAGGCCGAGTTCGCCCATCGCCGGCCACAGTTCTATCGGGAAGCGATCCTCCGCGTCGATCGCGGCGGCCAGCGGCGCGATGCGCTCGCTCGCGAAACGGCGCGTGGTGTCGCGGATCATGTCCGCGGTTTCACCCAGCGCGAAGTCGAAATCCTGCATGCCCTCTCCGTATTTTTACGACGCCCTAGCCGGGTGCGCGCGGCAGACCAAGCATCCATTGCCGCATGGCCTTGGCTCCGCCGCATTCGCACGGTCTGGTGTGCGGAACCTTCGGGAGCGGGCGTAATGATGCGGAGTATGATCTTCCTGCTTCAGGCGAGTGGCGCACCCGTTGCAGGACCCGCCGATCTTTCGGCGGCGCCGCCAAGGCGGATCGATCCGCAGGCGTTGCCAGCTACTTGCGCCGACGACGTCTCCAAAATAGCAGCGGATGAGGTCGTGATATGCGGACGGCCCGATACCAGCGAACGCTATCGGATGAGACCGCTCGACCCGCGGATCGAATTGCCAAAGCGCGCGGAGGTCAGGCTGCCAAGCGGCATGAAGGGTGCCGCCGAAGTCGAACGCGCGAAAATCGGCGGAAACGTCAGCAACCGGCTGATGTTCAGGCTGAAGCTGCCGTTCTGACCGGCGTCCTCGGCGCGATCAGAAGAAACGATCGATCACGGCGCGGGTCAGTCGCGCGGGCCGGTGGGTCGTGGCGTCGATGCAGCACCAGCTCGACTTCACCTCCGCCAACACTTCCTCGCCGCGGCGGATCACCGTGTCGTAGAAGGCGCGGGCGCCCTGCACCTTTTCGAGGATGACGGTGGCGATCACTTCGTCGTCGAGGAAGGCGGGCTTGCGATAGGTGATCTCGTGGCGGAGCGCGACCCAGAGATGCGCCGCAACCGCTTCTGCGGGCGCCAGTTTCTGCCAGTGGCTGATGACCGCTTCCTGGACCCATTTCAGATAGCTGGCGTTATTGACGTGACCCATGAAATCGATGTCCGCTGGGTCAACGTCGATGACATAGGCGTGGGGCAAGGTCGTCATGGCCGCAGCATAACATGGACGCACCGTCCGCGCTAACAGCAATGTCAGCAATTGGCAGGCTGCACGAACATTCAGGCGAACAGGGAGCCGAACGATCATACGGGGGAAATTTCATCTTTTCGGGCTGTTGGCGACGCTGTCGCTCGCCGGATGCAACCGGCATCAGTCCGCGCTCGCACCGTTCGGGGTAGAGGCGAGTTCGACCCGTGACCTGACGATCATATTGTTGATCGGCGCGGTGGTCATCGCCGTCGCCATGTCGCTGCTGATCCGGCACGCGATCCGCACGCCGGGCGAGCGATTGACGCATCGTCAGGGCATGAAGCTGGTGCTGTGGGCGGGCGGCGTCGTGCCGACGATCCTGCTGTTCACGCTGCTCGTCACGTCGCTGCCGGCGATGCGGCCCCTCCCCACCTCGCGCGCCGACCTGACGATCAATGTCGAGGGGGAACAATTCTGGTGGCGCGTCGCCTATCGCCCGCCGAACGCCGCACGGGTCGTCTCCGCCAACGAAGTGCGGGTGCCGGTCGGGCGGACGGTGGCCCTGAAGCTGATGGGCGGCGACGTGATCCACAGCTTCTGGATTCCCGGTCTGGCCGGCAAGATGGACATGATCCCCGGCCGCACGAACACGCTGGTCGTCCGCGCGACGAAGCCGGGGCGATTTCGCGGCGTCTGCACCGAATTTTGCGGATTGAGCCACGCGCTGATGGCATTCGACGTGGTGGCGATGGAGCCGGCAGCGTTCGACCGCTGGCTGGCGGCGGAGGCCAAGCCGGCGGCGGGCGGTAACGCGCTGTTTGCGCAATATGGCTGCGGCGGCTGTCATGCGATCCGCGGCACCGGCGAGGCGGGCGCGATCGGCCCCGACCTGACGCATTTCGGCGCGCGCCAGACGCTGGCCGCCGGCGTGCTGCCGATGACGACGGCGAACGTCGCCAGTTTCATCCGCCACCCGGAAAAGACCAAGCCGGGCGTCCGCATGCCCGCCTTCGACCACATGCCACCGGCCGACGCCGTCGCGCTCGCCCGCTATCTCCAAGGGCTGAAATGAGCGACCAGAACGACCTGACCCTGCGCGCCGAGCAGGAGGAACGGCTGCGCGCCGTATGGAAACCGCCCGAGGGGTTGTTCCTGCGCTGGACCGACGTGAACAATAACCGGGTCGGCGTGTGGTACACGCTGACCGCGTTCGGCTTCATGCTGTTCGCGGGCGTGCTGGCGCTCATCATGCGGACGCAGCTGGCGGTGCCGGAGAATGATCTGGTCTCCGCGAACACCTTCAACCAGCTGTTCACGCTGCACGGCTCGATGATGATGTTCCTGTTCGCCGTGCCGATGTTCGAGGCGGTGTCGATCATCCTGCTGCCGCAGTTGCTGGGGGCGCGCGACCTGCCGTTCCCGCGGCTGAGCGCGTTCGGGTACTGGAGCTTCCTGCTTGGTGGCGTGTTCGTCGGCGGGTCGATCTTCTTCAACGCCGCGCCCGATGGCGGCTGGTTCATGTATCCGCCGCTGACGACGCGGACCGACCTGTCGGGGCTGGGTGCCGACATTTGGATGCTGGGCCTGAGCTTCATCGAGGTGTCGTCGGTCGCCGCTGCGGTGGAACTGATCGTAGGCGTGCTGAAATGCCGCCCGCCGGGCATGCGGCTGAACCTGATGCCGCTCTACGCCTGGTACATTCTGGTCGTGGCGGTCATGATCCTGTTCGCCTTCCCGCCGCTGATCGCGGGCGACTTGCTGTTCGAAATGGAGCGCCTGCTCGGCTGGCCATTCTTTGATGCGGCGAAGGGTGGCGATCCGCTATTATGGCAGCACCTGTTCTGGATCTTCGGGCATCCCGAAGTCTACATCGTCTTCCTGCCGTCGATCGCGCTGTTCGCGATGCTGATCCCGACCTTCGCGCAGCGGCACCTGCTCGGCTATCCGTGGATCGTCCTGGCGGCGGTCGGCACCGCGTTCCTGTCGTTCGGCCTGTGGGTCCACCACATGTTCGCGACGGGGCTGCCCAAGATCAGCCTCGCCTTCTTCTCCGCCGCGTCCGAAGCGGTCGCGATCCCGACCGGTATTCAGGTGTTCGCATTCATCGCCACCCTGTGGGCGGGCCGCGTGATCTGGTCGACGCCGCTGCTGTATGCGGTGGGATCGATCGCGATCTTCACGATCGGCGGGCTGACCGGCGTAATGGTCGCGATCGCACCGTTCGACTGGCAGGCGCACGACACCTATTTCGTCGTCGCCCACCTGCATTACGTGCTGATCGGCGGGACGCTGCTGCCGCTGTTCGGCGGCCTCTATTATTATTGGCCGCTGATCACCGGCAAGAAGCTGTCCGATCGCATCGGGCGGATCGCGTTCTGGGTGATGTTCGCCGGGGCGAACCTCGCCTTCTTCCCGATGCACCTGTCGGGGCTGGAGGGGATGCCGCGGCGCGTCTTCACCTATCCGGCCGAACTGGGCATCGGCGGGCTCAACATGGCCTCGACGGTCGGCGCGTATCTCTTCGCGACCGGCGTGCTGATGGTGTGCATCGACCTCGCGCTGTCGCCCACCCGCCCGAAGGGCGTCCGCAATCCGTGGAACGCCGGCACGCTGGAATGGCTGGCCAAGCCGGAGGACGAGAACTGGGGCATCCGGTCGGTGCCCCTGATCGAGAGCCGCTACCCGATCTGGGATCAGAAGGACTTCGTGGCCAAGGTCGACGAGGGCCGCTTCTTCCTGCCCGATGCGGAGGAGATGAAGCGCGAGACGATCGTCACGACCGTGCTCGACGCCCGCCCGTTGCAGGTGGTGCGCCTCGGCACGCCCAGCTTCATCCCGATGGCGACGGCCGTTGCGCTGGGCAGCGTGTTCATCCTGACGACCTATCACCTCTATTGGTGGTCGCTGGCGGGGGCGTTCGTGACGCTCGGCTGCGTGCTGACATGGCTGTGGACGGGGACCGCGATCATCCCGGAGAAGCCCGAGAAGTCGATCGGCCACGGCATCGTCGTGCCGCTGTATATTTCGGGCCCGTCGGCCAGCGGCTGGTGGGCGATGTTCATCACCATGCTGGCGGACGCCACCGCATTCTCCGGCCTCGTCTTCGGTTATTATTTCTACTGGACCGTCCACCCCGACTTCCCGCCACCCGACGCCACCGGACCGGGCGTATTCTGGCCGATGGTCGCAATGGGGACGCAACTGGCAAGCTGGGCCGCAACGGTGGTCGCGCGCGAGGTCCATGCGCGCGGTCAGGTCCTCGCCGCCCGCAGCCTGCTGATCGTCGGGATCGTCCTGACGCTCGCCAGCCTGCTCGCCGGATTGGCCGGGCCGTGGTTCACCGGTCTGAACCCGTCCGAGCATGTCTATCCTGCAATCGTCTGGGTCCTGGCGATCTGGACGGCGGCGCATGCCGGTGTCGGCGTGATCTGTCAGGGCTATACGCTGGCCCGCAGCATCGCCGGCAGGATGACGCCGCGATACGACGCCGACCTGCGCAACATCACCGTGTTCATGCACTTCCTCGCGCTGACTGCCGTCGTCACCTACGCCACGATCGGCCTGTTTCCGGGAGCATCGTCGTGAAACGCCTGCGCGACCGGATCGCCGGACTTCGCGTCACGCTATGGACGCTGATCGTGCCACCGAGCATGTGGGCGGCACATTTCCTGTTCTCGTACCTGTGGGCGGCGCTCAACTGCGCGAAGGTCGGCGAGTTCGCGACCTTCCCAACGCTGTTCGCGATCGGCACCGCGGTGGCGCTCGTGGTGATAGTCGCCGCCGGATGGGTCGCGCACGTTCAGGCCAATCGCAAGGGCGACACGCCGCCGCATGACTCGGGAACGGAGATCGACCGGCTCCGCTTTCTCGCCACGGCGACGGTGCTGCTGGCGGCGCTGAGTTTCATCGGCGTCGTGTTCACCGCCATGCCGGTCATCTTCCTGACGGATTGCCGATGAAGCGCGCTGCGTTGATCGCCGGGCTGATCCTGCTGCCGCTCGGCTGGGCGGCGGCGATCGTCGGCGGCATGACCGGGCATATGGCCGGACACATGATCGCCGTCGCGGTCGCGGCGCCGCTGGTGGCGTGGGGGCTTCATGGCAGCCGCCTCGATCCTGCCGCGCGCTGGCCGCGCACCGTCACACCGATGGCGATGATGCTGATGGAACTGGTCGTCGTGTGGGGCTGGCATGTTCCGTCGATGCGCACGCTGGCGGATGGCAGCGGCGTGTGGCTGGCGATCGAACAGGCGAGCTTTCTCGCCGCCGGCCTGTTGCTCTGGAGCGCGGTGTTCGCCCCCGGTCACCGCGCCGGCGGGATCGGCGCGCTGCTGCTGACATCGATGCACATGACGTTGCTGGGCGCGCTGATCGGCCTCGCGCCGCGTCCCCTGTACGCGTCGATGGATCACGGGATGGAGGATCAGCAACTGGGCGGCGTGGTGATGCTGATGATCGGCTCGGCGAGCTATTTCGTCGGCGGGCTGGCGATGCTGGCCGGACTTCTGAAGATGCGGGAGGAGCCGGCATGACGCTGAGGATTACCTGGAAGCGAGTCGCCGCGACGCTGTTCACGCTCTTCGCGGCGGGCATGCTGTTCGCGTGGTCAGGGCTGTTCAACGTCGCCGCATCGAGCGGACACTGGCCCGTGACGGACTGGTTCCTGCACTGGGTCATGCGCAACTCGGTCAAGACGCACGCGGCATTTTCCGCGCCGGACGATCCGCGTGCGCAGCAGGAGCTGGTCAGCGCGGCGGGGCATTTCGCGGGCGCCTGCGCCTCGTGCCACGGTGCCCCCGGCCGCCGCCCCTCGCCGGTGATGCAGGCGGCGACGCCCCCAGCGCCCGATCTGGCGGTGAACGCAAAGGAATGGACCGACAAGCAACTGTTCTGGATCCTGCAACACGGCGTCAAATACAGTGGCATGCCGGCGTGGGGCGCACCCGAGCGGCCGGACGAAATCCGTCGCATGGTCGCCTTCGTCCGCCGCCTGCCGACGATGAGCGTCGCCGAATACCGTTCGCTGACCGAAGCCGCCGCTGGAGCAGGTGTCGCGGGCGTAAAGGACGGCGTGCTCGCCGGATGCGCCGGCTGTCACGGTGCGGACGGCCGTGGACGCGGTCAGCCGGACATTCCGGTGCTCGGAGGACAACGCCCCGAATATCTGCTCGCGGCTCTGGACGCCTATGCGCAGGGCCAGCGGCACAGCGCGGTGATGGGCAATGCCGCCGCCGCCCTGTCCGCCGACGAGATGCGGGCGCTGGCCGGGCATTTCGCGGCGATGCCGGGGATCGGCACCAACGCTCCGGCCGGTTCGGCAGCGGCGCAGCGGATCGTGGAGAAGGGCCTGCCCGAGATCCAGCTGCCGGCCTGCGCGAGCTGCCACGCCGCGGGCAAGGGATATCCGGTGCTGAACGGTCAGCGCGCCAGCTACATCGCCCAGCGCCTGCGCCAGTGGCGGGGCGAGAAGGAGGTCGTCGACGCCCGCAAGAGCCACGCGACCATGCCGGTCATCGCGCGGCGTATTCCGGCTGAGATGATCGATCCTTTGGCGACATATCTGGCCGGGGGGCAGCAATAGGCTGTTCTGCCGAGGCTGCGCCCTGTCCACCTGCTCCACCCGGGCGAACGCCGGGGAAGTGGGAGGAAAGAAAAGGCTCTGCAACTCCCGGCGCGAATAGCCGCACTTCACCGATGCCCTTCCCCGCCAAACCACGTTACGACCGCACCCAAACGAGAGAGGATTCGCCGATGACCGCAGACCTGTTCCCCGTGCCGGACGAGTGGGCGACGCAGGCCAGGATCGATGCGGCGGGGTACGACCGGCTCTACGCGGCGGCGAAGGACGGACCCGACGCGTTCTGGCTGGAGCAGGCGAAGCGGCTCGACTGGATCGAGGCACCGCAGAAGGCCGGCGATTGGTCGTTCGACGAGGCCGATTTCCACATCGAATGGTTCGCGGACGGCACACTCAACGCTGCCGCCAATTGCCTCGACCGGCATCTTATTGAGCGCGGCGATCAGGTCGCGATCATCTGGGAACCGGACGTCCCGACCGAGGAACCGCGCCGCTTCACCTACCGTGAATTGCATGCGGAGGTCTGTCGGTTCGCCAACGTGCTGAAGGCGAACGGCGCGACGAAGGGCGACCGCGTCACCATCTACATGCCGATGATCCCGGAGGCGGCGTTCGCGGTGCTCGCCTGCGCCCGCATCGGCGCGGTGCATTCGGTGGTGTTCGGCGGCTTCTCCGCCGACGCGCTCGCGGGGCGGGTACAGGATTGCGACTCGCGCATCGTCGTCACCGCCGACGAGGGTCGTCGCGGCGGCAAGCGCGTCGCGCTGAAGGCCTGCGTGGACGAAGCCGCCGCCCAAGCGCCCAGCCTGGAACGCGTCATCGTGGTCAGGGCGACCGGCGGCGACGTGGCGATGGGCGAGCGCGACGTCTGGTATCACGAGGCCGCCGCGCAGGTGTCGACCGACTGCCCGCCCGAGCCTATGAATGCGGAGGACCCGCTGTTCATCCTTTATACCAGCGGCTCGACCGGCAAGCCGAAGGGCGTGCTGCATTCGACCGGCGGCTATCTGCTCTGGGCCAGCCTGACCCACGAATGGTGCTTCGATTACCGGCCCGGCGACGTGTGGTGGTGCGCCGCGGATATCGGCTGGGTCACCGGCCACACCTACATCCTGTACGGCCCGCTCGCGAACGGCGCGACGACGCTGATGTACGAGGGGCTGCCGAACTGGCCCGACGCCAGCCGCATCTGGCAGGTGGTCGACCGGCACAGGGTCACCGGGCTGTTCACCGCCCCCACGGCGCTGCGTGCGTTGATGAAGGAGGGCGACGCGCCCGTCACGGCGACCGATCGCTCGTCCTTGCGCATCCTCGGTTCGGTCGGGGAGCCGATCAATCCGGAGGCGTGGCGCTGGTATCACGAGGTCGTCGGCGAGGGGCGCTGCCCCATCATCGACACGTGGTGGCAAACGGAGACGGGCGGCGCGCTGATCGCCCCCCTGCCCGGCGCGACCGCGCTGAAACCGGGCTCCGCGACCAGACCACTGCCCGGCATCTTTCCGCAACTGATGGACGAGAAGGGCGAGGTGCTGGAGGGCGCGACATCGGGCAATCTCTGCATCACCGGCAGTTGGCCGGGGCAGATGCGGACCGTCTGGGGCGATCACGACCGGTTCTTCCAGACCTACTTCACGACCTATCCGGGCAAATACTTCACCGGCGACGGCTGCCGCCGCGACGAGGACGATTATTACTGGATCACCGGCCGTGTCGACGACGTCATCAACGTGTCCGGGCACCGGATGGGCACCGCCGAGGTCGAGTCGGCGCTGGTGCTGCACGCCAAGGTGGCGGAGGCGGCGGTCGTCGGCATGCCGCATGAGGTGAAGGGTCAGGGCATCTACGCCTATGTCACGCTGAACGGCGGCGTCGCGGCGAGCGAAGAGCTGGCGGCCGAGCTGAAACACTGGGTCCGTCGCGAGATCGGCCCGATCGCCACGCCCGACGCGATCCAGTTCGCGCCCGCTTTGCCCAAGACGCGATCGGGCAAGATCATGCGCCGCATCCTGCGCAAGATCGCGGAGGGCGACACCGGCGCGCTCGGCGACACCTCGACTCTGGCCGATCCGGCGGTGGTGGACGATCTGGTGGCGAACCGCGTCGGTTAGACCTATCTGCACCGGATGGATCACCCGTCATGAGCGTCGCCTTCCGCAGGGAAAGCGACGAGGAACATCTGGAGCCGCGCTTCGAACTGCCGATCCCGCCGGGGCCCAACCGGGTCACGGCGGCCGGCCCCGCGCTGATCGCGGGCAAGGTCGTCGATCTGGAGGTGCGGATCGCCGCCGCCTCGACGGAGGACGCCGTGCCGCTGCTGCGCGAGCTGCGCTACTGGCGGACGCGCGCGGCGACGGTCGAGGTCATGCCGCTGCCCGAAGACGACGAGGTCGGGATCGGCAGCCGCGTGACCTTCGCGTTGAACGGCGCCGAGCGCACGCTGGCGATCGTCGGGCACGACGAAGCGAATGGCGAAACGGCGGTCGGCTTCGCCGCCCCGTTGGCGCGTGCGATGATCGGCTTGCAGGCGGGCGAGACGGCGAACTTTCAGGGTCGCACCGACGCGATCCGCATCCTGTCGGTGGAGAATTACTAATGGCCGAAAAGTTCGAACGCCACCGCCAGCCGTGGAAGACGGAGGAGGTGCAGAAGCTGCACCAGTTCGCCAAGAAGGGCATGGCGCTGAAGGCGATCGCCAAGGCGCTGACCCGCAGCGAGGAATCGGTGAAGGACCGCGCCAAGGCGGACGGGCTGTCGATCGCGAAGTTGCGGTGAGCGATGTCACTTAGTCCACCCCGGCGGAGGCCGGGGTCCAGGCTCGGCCAGCGCCGTAAATCCCACTGCCCGCGTGGCAACTGGACCCCGGCCTTCGCCGGGGTGGGGGGGGATTTTGCAGCGTACTGGCGCGACACTTCGTAAATGACTCAAAGCTACGACGCCATCATCCTCGGTGCCGGCGCGGCCGGCCTGTTCTGCGCGGCCACTGCCGGTCAGCGCGGGCGCAGGGTGCTGCTCGTCGATTACGCAGACCGGGTGGGCAACAAGATCCTGATCTCCGGCGGCGGGCGGTGCAACTTCACCAACGTCGACGCGGCGCACGACCGCTACATCTCCGCTAACCCGCATTTCGCCCGCTCCGCACTCGGCCGCTACACCGCCGCCGACTTCGTCGCGCTGGTCGACCGCTACCGGATCAAGTGGCACGAGAAGACGCTCGGCCAATTGTTCTGCGACGGCTCGGCGCGCCAGATCGTCGACATGCTGCTGGAGGAATGCGCGATCGGCGGCGTCGAGATCGCGCTCGGCCGGCCGGTGCACGAAGTGACGCATGACGGCAATTTCCGCGTGACGATCGGCGACCGCATCGTCACTGCGCCCGCGCTGGTGATCGCCACCGGCGGCCCGTCGATTCCGAAGATCGGCGCGACCGACTTCGCCTATCGCCTCGCCCGCCAATTCGGGCTGAAGCTGGTCGAGCCACGACCGGCGCTGGTGCCGCTAACGCTCGGCCCGGACGAGGCGCTGTTCCGCGACCTCGCCGGCGTCGCCGCACCGGTGATCGCGCGCGGCGACGGGCCGGGCTTCGCGGAGGCCGCGCTGTTCACCCACCGCGGCCTGTCCGGCCCGGCGATCCTGCAAGCCTCCAGCTACTGGCGGCACGGCCAACCCGTTGCGATCGACTTCACCGGCGGGCGCGGTGCGGACTGGCTGATCGAAGCCAAGCGCATTAATCCTCGCGCCTCCGCCACGAAGACGCTGGCGACCGCCCTCCCCGGCCGGCTTGCGGAGGCGCTGGCGGAGCGGCTGGCGCTGCCCGGCAATCTCGCCGATCAGTCGGACAAGGCGCTGCGCCACGCCGGGCAACGCCTGGCGGAGTGGCAGTTCCGCCCGAACGGCACCGAGGGCTATGCCAAGGCGGAGGTCGCGGTCGGTGGCATCAGCACCGCCGAACTGTCGCAAAAGACGATGGAATCGAGGAAAGTACCGGGACTTTATGCGATCGGCGAGGCGGTCGACGTGACCGGCTGGCTGGGCGGATATAATTTTCAGTGGGCTTGGGCGAGCGGTTGGGCTACAGGCCAATCCCTATGATCGGTTTGCCGATGCGGCACCGACACCCCATATCCCAGGCTCTATGATCCCCGAAAACCTGCCCCCGCTTCTGGCCGAGGCGCTTAGCGCGCGTGGCTACGAGACCCTCACCCCCGTCCAGGCTTCGGTCGTGGCCGACGATGCGAAGGGCCGCGACCTGCTCGTGTCCGCGCAGACCGGCTCCGGCAAGACGGTCGCCTTCGGCCTTGCCATGGCGGACGAGCTGATGCCCGACGGCGCGCTCGATCGCCCCGCCGCGCCGCTCGCGCTGGTCATCGCCCCGACCCGCGAATTGGCGCTTCAGGTCAGCCGCGAGCTGATGTGGCTCTACGCGTCCGCCGGTGCACGCATCGCCACCTGCGTCGGCGGCATGGACGCCAGCCGCGAGCGTCGCTCGCTCAACCAGGGCGTGCACATCGTCGTCGGCACGCCCGGCCGGTTGCGCGACCATCTGGAGCGCGGCGCCCTGAACCTCGCCGCGCTGCGCGTCGCCGTCCTCGACGAGGCGGACGAGATGCTCGACATGGGCTTCCGCGAAGACCTGGAGCAGTTGCTCGACGGCACGCCGGAAACCCGCCGGACGCTGCTGTTCTCGGCCACGCTGCCGCGCCCGATCGTGGCACTCGCCCGGACTTATCAACGCGATGCGTTGCGCATCTCGACGGTCGGTGAGGATCGCGGGCACGGCGACATCGAGTATCAGGCAATGGCCGTGCCGCCGTCCGATATCGAGAACGCAGTCGTCAACCTGCTGCGTCTGCATGAGGCGGAGACGGCGATGCTGTTCTGCGCCACGCGCGACAATGTCCGCCACCTCCACGCCAGCCTGCTGGAGCGCGGCTTCGCGGCCGTCGCGCTGTCGGGCGAGCATTCGCAGAACGAGCGCAACGCCGCGCTCCAGGCGCTGCGCGACCAGCGCGCCCGCGTCTGCGTCGCCACCGACGTCGCCGCGCGTGGCATCGATCTGCCCAGCCTGTCGCTGGTCGTGCACGTTGAGTTGCCGCGCGACGCCGAGACGCTCCAGCACCGCTCCGGCCGCACCGGTCGCGCCGGTCGCAAGGGCACTGCGGTCCTGATCGTCCCCTATCCGAAGCGTCGCCGCGTCGACATGATGCTGCGCAGCGCCCGCATCGCGGTGACGTGGACCCCGGTGCCCAGCGCCGACGACATCCGCGCCGCCGATCGCGAGCGCCTGCTGACCCAGCTCGCCGAACCGGTGGAGCTGGACGAAGAGGACAACGCGCTCGGCCTGCGTCTGCTCGAACAGCGCGAGCCGCACGAGATCGCGGCGATGCTGGTCCGGCTGATGCGCAGCCGCCTGCCCTCGCCCGAGGAGATGCTGGAATCGTCCGAGCCCGATCGCGGCCAGCGCGGTGGCGATACTCGCACCGGCGAGCATCGTCCGGGCTTCGACGATACGGTCTGGTTCAAGATGGACATCGGTCGCCGCCAGAACGCCGATCCGCGCTGGCTGCTGCCGCTGATCTGCCGCCGCGGCCATGTCACGCGGGACGAGATCGGCGCGATCCGCATCGACCAGAACGAAACCCGCGTGCAGATCCCGCGCGCCGTGGCCGCGAAGTTCGCGGCCTCGGTCGCGAAGACCGCCGGTCAGGGCAACGACGAGAGCGGCATCACGATCATCCCCGCCGACGGCCCGCCGCCGCAGGCTCCGCGTGGCGCAGGTGCCGGCGCCGGCCCACGCGGCCGCAAGCCCAACGGCCCACGTCCTGCGAGCTATTCGGCACGCCCGACCCGCCCCCGGCGCTGACAACGCTCTTTCCCTCTCCCCTTGGGAGAGGGAGGGAGGAGCGAAGCGACGGAAGGGTGAGGCCCGGCTGCAGCCCCACTACCCTCTCCCTTCCCAAGGCTTCGCCGCGAGCCTCTTCCCTCTCGCAGTGGGAAGGGGCCCGCGGGGCAAAGCCTCTAGTGATCGATGCGGCTGATCGCCGTCATGCCGGGCTCGTCCCGGCATCCACCGCTCCACATTCATAACGCTCAGTTGCCTGCCGCACGGTAGATGCCGGAACACGTCCGGCATGACGGTGGGCGCCCCCCTTTCCCTCTCCCCTTGGGAGGGGGAGGGAGGAGCGTAGCAAGGGAAGGGTGAGGAAAGGCCATAGCCGACACCGTCCTCGCCCCTCCCAAGCTCCAGACACGCGCCTGCTAGGGAGCAGAGACGCTAGACCTCAGATCCCCACGACCCCGCCGTCGTCCTTGGTGATGACGATCGTCGCCGACCGCGGCCTCGCCGAACCGGTCGCCGCACCTGTCTGCGTATAGGGCCAGCTCGACGTGTTGTTGCCCGCTCCGCCACCCTCGCCGGGGTGCTGGATGTTGACGAACAGCGACTTGCCGTCCGGCGTCGAGTGGATGCCGGTGATCTCGCACTGCTTCGGCCCGACGAGGAACCGGCGCAGCGTCGTGCCCGGCGTCTTGCCGATGCGCGTCACCGCGCTGCTGGACGCGCCGCCGAGCGAATTCACGACCGTCCGCGTGCCGCCGTCACCGACCGTGCCGGGGATCGCGGCCAACATCATGCAGTTCGTCACATCGGTGTACGAGCCGTCGTCGGTCTGCAACCACAACAGCGGCGTTGCCTGACCCGTGACGTTGCTAGGCAGGCCGAACCACATCCCGTCCGGCGACGAAAAGTCATTGGTAGCATCCAGTTGCGACAGGTTGATGTTATTGGGGTCGAGGTCAGAACCCGCACCGAAGGCATAGATGTCCCATGCGAAGGTCGTCGCTTCCGACGTGTCCGCCGTCTCGCGCAGACGAATGACGTGGCCGTTGACGTTGCCGGTGCTCGCCGCCCGCCCGTCCGTCTTGGGGTCGGTGTAGGCACGCGGGTTGGCGGCATCGACGCGGCCTGCGGATCGCGACGCATTGTTGGTCAGCGTACAATACATCTCGCCCGTCGCCGGGTTGACCGCGGTCCATTCCGGACGGTCCATCGGCGTCGCACCCAGCGCATCGGCAGCAAGCCGCGCGTTGACCAGCACATCTGCCTGATCGGCGAACGGGTAGGTCGCGTTGGCGCTGGTCAGCGGCCCCTGACCGAATACCAGCGGCAGCCACTGGCCGCTACCATCGGCATTGAACTTCGCAACGTAAAGCGTTCCGGCGTCGAGATATTTATCGCCGATCGCCAGACGGTTCGTCGCGGTCGCGTCCGCCGCCGACCAAGGCGTGGCCGACACGAACTTGTAGATATATTCGTTCTGAGCGTCGTCGCCCATGTAGAAGGCGGGCTTCACCCCGGCGATCGTGCGGCCGACCTCGCAACCCTCGTGGTTCATCCGGCCGAGTGCGGTGCGCTTGCGCGGGGCGGCGGCGGGATCGAACGGATCGATCTCGACCACCCAGCCGAAGGTGAAGGGTTCGTGGCTAAAGTCGCCGGTGCCGTCGTTCGGCATGCCGGGGACGATCGTCGCGTTCCAACGCGCGAACACGGTGCTGGTGGCGTCGGTCGGCACCGCCGTCGACCACGCATAGTTGCCGGCACGACCCTGCCCGATCCCATAGCGGGCGAGCGAGACGTTCTCCTTCGCGCGGCCGGCGGCGGTGCGGGCGGCGACGTCACCGGTGTCGCGGCGGAAATAGCCGGCCCAGTTCTCTTCGCAGGTCAGATAGGTGTGCCACGGCATCGTGCCGTTCGCGCAATTGTTGATCGTGCCGCGACCCGCGGTGCCATCCGGGGACTGGCGCGTGCGCAGCATCGCGTTGCCGCGCACAGGGCCGCTGAAGGTCATCGGCGTGTTTGGCGTGACGCGGCGGTTCAGCGTCGAGCCCTGCGTGTAGCTCCACGCGCCGGTCGCCGAAGCGCGTGCGACCTCGATCACCGACACGCCATGCGCCTCGATCTCCTTGATCGCCTCCGATGCCAGCCGCACCGCACCCGCGGTGACGCCGTTCGGGTGAAGATAGGATTCGGTGATGTTCTCGTGGTTCATCGCCAGCAGGCCGCGCAGGCTGCTGGTCGGATCGGGCGCGGTGCCGCTGGCGGACAGGCCGAAATAGCTCATGCCGTCATGATGATCGCCGGCCCGCTGCGCGAAGTTCGTGTCGGTGCCGTTGTTCGCATAGGCTGGGACGCTTCCGGAGATCGGATCGCCCAGACGGTACAGCACCGATACGCTGTAACCGGCCGGCACCGCGACCACGTCCGCCAGGCTCTTCGGTACGGCGGTGAAGCCCAGCATCGTCGGCATCAGCGTGACCGTCGTCTCCGACAGCGAACGCACCCCGTCCGGGCTGGTCGCGGTGAAGCGGAACACCAGCGGCGTCTGCGCGGTCACGGCGGGGGCGGAGAAGGTCGCCGTGTTGGTCGTCGCATCGGTCAGGTTCACCGGCGTGCCGGACACCTGCTCCCACTGCACCGAGGCTGCCGTGCCGCTGGTGACCGAGCCGGCGAGCTGCACCGTCTTCCCGCCGCTGGTCGTGATGTTCTGGCCGGCGTTGACGATCGCCGCCTCGCCGTCGCCGTCGCCATCCTCGCCGCATGCCGCCAGCAGCATGCCGCCGAACGCCGCCGCGCCCGCTGCGCGCAGGCCGCCCATCAGCGTCTGGCGACGCGAATAGCGGACCGCGATCAGGTCGCTCAGGTGCTGGTTCTGCGAGCGGTTGGTGTCGATGTCGCCATCGTCATAGGCGAGTGCGTCGGCGTTCAGAATCGTCATCTGGTATCCCCCGGTATGGCCGTAGCCGGCCGATGGGGGCGCAATGCCGGTGTCGCATAACAACACCGTGACGTGCGCGTTGCGGATCAGCGACGGGTCCGCGTCAGTTTGATGACAGGAGCTTCATCAACCCACGGATGATGCGGCAATATCTCAGATGCCGCCGTCCGTGACCTCGCGTCCGGTGGCGACCAGCGCCGCGCTCAGGTCGGCGATGCACGCATCGACATTAGCCGCATCCGGGCTGCGCACGACGAAGTTCGCACCGACGCGCCCGTCGCGGAAAAAGGGATAGCTGCCGATCGCGATCCCGCCCTCGGCCTGCGCATACGCCTTCTCCGTCGTGCGGAGCAGGTCCGCGACCTCGCTTTCGGCGACCCAGCAACCGATCGTGCGCGACACGACGGGGCGGCCGCCCTCCAGTGTTCCGGTCAGCCGGTCGAGCATCCCGGCGGTGATGTGCGGCACCCCCGCCATGATGAAGATGTTGCCCCAGCGGATGCCCGGCGCGCCCGACACGCGGTTCTCGATCAGCGTCGCGCCTTCGGGCACGCGTGCCATCCGTGCCCTCGCCTCGGTCATGCCGCCCCGCGTCTGGTAATAGGCATCCAGCGTCGCCAGCGCGTCGGGGTGGTGGACCACGCCGACGCCCAGCGCCGCCGCGATCGCATCGACGGTGATGTCGTCGTGCGTCGGGCCGATGCCGCCGGTGGTGAACAGGTAATCGTTGCGCGCACGCAGTATATTCACCGCCTCGACGATCGCCTCCTCGCGATCGGCTACGACGCGCACTTCGCGGAGGCGGATGCCCTGGACATTGAGCCACGCCGCCAGCTGGGCGACGTTCTTGTCCTGCGTCCGACCGGACAGGATCTCGTCGCCGATCACGACGAGGGCGGCGGTCCAGATGCGGCTGCTCTCCATCCCGCTCGCATAGCCTCGCAAAGCCGCGCCCGCCACGCTATATCCGCGGATATGACCGAATACGTGACCGTCACCTCCGACGCGCCCGAAGCCCGCACCGGCGCCATTAAGCTCCACGGCCCCGCCGCCTTCGTCGGCATGCACAAGGCCGGCAAGCTCGCTGCCGAAACGCTCGACATGCTGGTGCCGCACATGGTGCCCGGCGTGACGACCGCAGAACTCGACCGGCTGATCTACGACTTCGTGCTGGCCGGTGGCGGCGTGCCCGCGACGCTGGGGTATCGCGGCTATACGCATTCGACCTGTATCTCGATCAACCACGTCGTCTGCCACGGCATCCCGTCGGAGAAGACGCTGAAGTCGGGTGACATCGTCAACGTCGACGTCACCCCGATCGTCGACGGCTGGCACGGCGACTCGAGCCGCATGTATCTGATCGGCGACGTTCCGCTGAAGGCCAAGCGCCTCGTCGAAGTCACCTACGAATGCCTCATGCTCGGCATCGAGCAGGCGAAACCCGGCAACCACATGGGCGACGTTGCGCATGCGATCCAGCGCCACGCCGAAAAGCACCGCTACGGCGTCGTCCGCGATTTCTGCGGGCACGGCGTCGGCCGCCTGTTCCACGACGCGCCGGAGGTCGTCCATGTCGGCCGCCCCGGCACAGGCCCGGAACTGCGGCCCGGCATGATCTTCACGATCGAACCGATGATCAACATCGGCCGCCCCGACGTGAAGCTGCTCGACGACGGCTGGACGGCGGTGACTCGCGACCGGTCGCTGTCGGCGCAGTTCGAACATTCGATCGGCATCACCGACGACGGCTGCGAGATCTTCACGGTCTCGCCCAAGGGCTATCACCAGCCGCCGTTCGATTAACCTGGGCGGGGTGACGCGGCGAACGGTCGCCGCTAAAGCCGCCCCATGACCCAGATCACGCCCGAGATCGTTGCCGAGCACGGCCTGTCCACCGAGGAATATGACCGCGTCCTGCACGCGCTCGGACGGGAGCCCAACCTTGTCGAGCTCGGCATCTTCTCGGTGATGTGGTCGGAGCATTGCAGCTACAAATCCAGCCGCATCCACCTGAAGAAGCTGCCGACCACCGGGCCGCAGGTGATCTGCGGACCGGGCGAGAATGCCGGCGTCGTCGATATCGGCGACAATCAGGCTGCGATCTTCAAGATGGAGTCGCACAACCACCCCTCCTACATCGAACCCTATCAGGGTGCGGCGACGGGCGTTGGCGGCATCCTGCGCGACGTGTTCACGATGGGCGCACGGCCGATCGCCAACATGAACGCGCTGCGTTTCGGCCGGCCCGATCATCCGAAGATGCGCCACCTGATCGCGGGCGTCGTCCATGGCATCGGCGGCTATGGTAATTGCGTCGGCGTGCCGACGGTCGGCGGCGAAGTGAATTTCCACCCCGCCTATGACGGCAACATCCTCGTCAATGCGATGACGGTCGGGATCGCCGATCAGGACAAGATCTTTTATTCCGCGGCATCCGGCATCGGTAACCCGATCGTCTATGTCGGGTCGAAGACAGGTCGCGACGGTATTCACGGCGCGACGATGGCGTCCGCCGATTTCGGCGACGACGCAGACGCCAAGCGCCCCACGGTGCAGGTCGGTGATCCTTTCACCGAAAAGCTGCTGATCGAGGCATGCCTGGAGCTGATGGCCACCGACGTGATCGTCGCGATCCAGGACATGGGCGCGGCCGGCCTGACCTCCTCCTCGGTCGAGATGGCGTCGAAGGGCGGCGTCGGCATCGAACTGGTGATGGACGACGTACCCCAGCGCGAAACCGGCATGACGCCGTACGAGATGATGCTCTCCGAATCGCAGGAGCGCATGCTGATGGTCCTGAAGCCGGGCCGCGAGGCGGAGGCGGAGGCGATCTTCCGCAAGTGGGAACTCGACTTCGCCGTCATCGGCCGCGTCACCGATACCGGCCGCATGGTCCTCACCTTCAAGGGCGAGACGGTGTGCGACATCCCGCTCGGCCCGCTCGCCGACGAAGCACCGCTGTACGACCGCCCGCACGTTCCGACGCCGAAGCCCGCGCCGCTCGACAACGTGCCGGGGTGCAAGGACATCGCGGCCGACCTGACGACGCTGATGGGGTCGCCCGACATCGCCTCGCGCCGCTGGATCTGGGAGCAGTACGATCACATGGTCGGCGCGGACACCGTGCAGCGCCCCGGTGGCGACGCGGCCGTCGTCCGCGTCCACGGCACCGACAAGGCGCTGGCGATCACCACCGACTGCACCCCCCGTTATTGCTTCGCAGACCCCGTCGAGGGCGGCAGGCAGGCGGTGGCGGAGGCGTGGCGGAACATCACCGCGGTCGGCGGCAACCCGCTGGCCGTGACCAACTGCCTGAACTTCGCCAACCCGCAACGGCCGGAGATCATGGGCCAGATCGTCGGTTGTCTGGAGGGGATGAGCGACGCCTGCCGCGCGCTCGACTTCCCGATCGTGTCCGGCAACGTCTCGCTCTACAATGAATCGAAGGCGACCGGCGGCGGCTCGGCGATCCTGCCGACGCCCGCGATCGGCGCGATTGGCCTGCTCGCCGACTGGCAGAAGAACGTCACGATCGCCTTCAAGGGCACCGGCGACATCATCCTCGCGGTCGGTACGCGCGGCGGCCATCTCGGCCAGTCGCTGTGGCTGCGCGAGGTGCATGGCCGCGAGGAGGGCCCGCCGCCGCCCGTCGACCTCGCCGCGGAGCGTCGCACCGGCGACTTCATCCGCGCGCGAATCGAGGCGGGTCAGGTCACCGCCTGCCACGACGTGGCGGACGGCGGAGTCGCCGTGGCGGTCGCGGAAATGGCGCTGGCCAGCGGGATCGGCGCGATGATCGACCGCAAACAGCCGTTCGATTGCGCGCGCAGCTTCTTCGCCGAAGATCAGGGCGTCTACATCGTCACGGTCCACGATCCTGCCCTGCTCGACTTCCTGGCGGAGGCGCACGGTGCCGATATCGAGGTCGAGCCGCTCGGCCGCACCGGGGGCAAGCGGTTGATATTCGAGCGTCCCGACCGGGACGACGTTGTCGCGCTCGATACGCTCCGCGCCGCACACGAGGGGTTTTTCCCGAAGCTGATGGGGGCGGATGCCGCGTTGGCGTGAACGATCGGCGTCGACACGTCCCCGGATGATCCAAAAAGAGACGACATCCGAATTTCATCGTTGGAAATGGTAAATCCCCTGTTAAGCGACCTCGGACGCCAAGCGAAACTCGCTTTCGTCGGGGGAATAGGGGAATAATCTTGAAGAACGTCATTCTGGGCGCGCTCGGCGCGACTGTGGCGCTGAGCGCTGCTGCACCGGCATCGGCCGTGTCGCTGACCGCCATTTCGGCTCCGACCATCGTCGGCCAGACGTCGACGGCGACGCTCGCGGGCGGCGGTAACCCGCTCTATGCCGCGACCGCCGCACGCTACAGCGGCGTCGTGTCACTGATCATGGAAACGGCCGCCGGCAACTTCATCTGCTCGGGCTCGCTGTTGGGCGATCGTCAGTCGATCGTGACCGCCGCACACTGCGTCAGCGGTGGGGCCGGCACGGCAACCCCGATCAAGACCACGGCTTATTTCTACGGTGGTTCCGATCAGGACGTGGTCCCCAGCAACAGCCCGCTGGCGACCGCCGTCGACGTTTCGGCCTATTTCGTCAACGCCGGCTACACCGGCCAGGTCGTCGACGAGAACGACATCGCCGTTCTCCGCCTCGCGGATCTGGCCCCGGCGTTCGCCACCAGCTACGGCCTGTTCACCGATGACCTGACCGGCACCGACTTCAATGTCTCCGGGTTCGGTCGTCGTTCGGATACCGGCGGCTCGGTCGGCGCCAACCTCGGCACGGGTCGCCGTCGCCAGGGCGACAACACGTTCGATTATGCGATCGGCGATGCCGCCTTCAACGGCCAGTTCCTGTCGGCGTTCGGCGGCAACGCGGCCAAGAGCCGCATCATGCTCGCGGATTTCGACAACGGCTCCGCCGCACAGGACAGCGGCTGCCGGATCGCCGTCGCGCTGGGAGCCGGTAACGGCTTCTGCGATCTCGGCCGCGGTGCAACCGAGGTCATGATCGCTGGCGGCGACTCGGGCGGTCCCAGCTTCGTGAACGGACGCATTGCGACAGTCACGTCGTTCATCTCGTCGTTCGGCATGAATTTCGGCGACGTCGACAACGTGCTCAACAACAGCTTCGGCGAGCTTGGCGGCTTCGTACCGGTCAGCATCCACCAGGCGTTCATCCGCCGCTCGATGGTCGGCGGCGCAGTGCCGGAGCCGGCGACGTGGGCGATGATGATGCTGGGCGTCGGCGCGGTCGGCGGCTCGCTCCGCCGCCGCCGCACGTCGGTCAGCTTCGCCTGAACAGGGCTATCCCGGGTCGGCATGCGCCGGCCCGGGATCGTCTCACATACCCGCGGGAACGCTGCGACGACCGAAGCCACCGCCGGTCGGGCGGCGGACCGCAACGACGGGGCTGGCTTCCCGCTCCAGCAGCGTCAGCGTCTCTTCAAACAGCGGGCGCAAGCGAGCGACTGGCGACAGCGCCTCTTCCGGCGTGTCCTGCGCCTCGACGCAGTCGCGGCCGATGTTCTCGATCTTCTCCGCCAGCATGCCCAGCGGTTCCGCGCCGAACTGCCGCGCCTCCCCCTTCAGCGTATGCGCCGGAATGACCAATGCGGCGGCGTTGTTCGCGCGCATCGCCGATTCGATCGCGATCACGGACTTGACCCCGTCCTCGCGAAAATAGCCCAGGATGCGGACAAAGCCCGCGCCCAGTTCCGACCGCGCCTGGTTGTAGGCGGTCCAGTCGACCAAACTGCTGCCTTCGAACGACACGTTTCGCACTTCCTGCTGCTGATCCCGAACCGACCTATAGCCGGAACGGGTAAAGCAATGGTTGCGAACAGGCCGGTAACTTTTATGGATCGAACGGATTTTTGGGTGCGCGAAGCGTCAGTCGCACGGGAACTGCGCCGAACCCGAGTTCCTTGCGCATCGAATTGACCAGATACCGTTCGTAACTGGCCGGAAGCTGGTCGACGCGGGTGCCGAAGATCACGAAGCTGGGCGGTCGGGTCTTCACCTGCGTGACGTAGCGCATCTTGATCCGCTTGCCCCCGGCGGCCGGCGGCGGATTGGCGTCGATCGCGCGCTCGAACCAGCGGTTGAGTTCGCCCGTGCCGACGCGCTTCGACCACGCGTCGCGCGCCTCGAACGCCGCACCGATCATCTGGTCGATGCCGCGCCCGGTCGCGCCGGACACGGTGACGACGGTGACGCCCTTCACCTGGCTCAGCCCGTCCTCCAGCGCGCGCTTGACGCCGTTGAACAGCGACGATGCGTTCTCCGCCACGTCCCATTTGTTCAGCGCGATGATCAGCGCACGGCCTTCCTCCAGCACGCGGTCGGCGATGCGCAGATCCTGCGCCTCCAGCCCCAGCGTCGCATCGAGCAGCAGCACGACGACCTCCGCGAAATCGACGGCGTGCAGCGCATCGGCGACGGACAGTTTCTCCAGCTTGTCCTGCACCTTGGCACGCTTGCGCATGCCCGCGGTGTCGATCAGCCGCACCGGATGCTCGCCGCCGCCCGGCGGATGCCAGACCCAGTCGATCGCGATCGAATCCCGCGTGATCCCCGCCTCCGGGCCGGTAATCAGCCGGTCCTGCCCCAGGATGCGGTTGATCAGCGTCGACTTGCCCGCGTTCGGTCGCCCGACGATCGCCAGCTTCAGCGGGGCATCGGGTCGGTCGTCATCCTCTTCCTCGACCTCCGTCTCGGCACCCTCGATCAGCGGTAACAAGGCTTCGAACAGGTCGCCCAGCCCTTCGCCATGCTCGGCCGACACCTGGACGGGATCGCCGAAACCCAGTGACAGCGACTCGAGGATGCCCTGCTCGCCGCTCCGCCCCTCGGCCTTGTTCGCGACCAGGATCACCGGCGTGCTCGACTGGCGCAGCCACCGCGCGATCTCCTCGTCGAGGGGAACGATGCCCGCGCGCGAGTCGAACAGGAACAGCGCCACGTCCGCCTGCGCCACCGCCGCCTCGGTCTGCAACCGCATCCGGCCGGGCAGCGTCTCCGCATCGTGATCCTCGTACCCGGCGGTATCGATGATGCGGAAGTCCATGCCCAGCAAATGGGCGTCCCCCTCGCGGCGGTCGCGAGTCACCCCCGGGCGGTCGTCGACCAGCGCGAGTTTCTTACCGACGAGGCGATTGAACAAAGTCGACTTGCCGACATTGGGCCGGCCGACGATCGCGACCACGGGGAGTTTTGGCATGATGCCTGCCGTAGCGGAGGTGGCGGTCCGCTAAAACCCCTGTTGCGAGTCGGGAGGCGTAGCGGCCACCCGCTACCGAATTCTAGCCGTCGCCCCAGCAAACGCTGGGATCTTCCTGAGGAGAGGGCCTCTTGGACCACCACAAGGCCCCAGCTTTCGCCGCGGTGACGCCGTGTCGGGAGGGACGCGTGAACCCAGCGACCGCGTAGCGACGGCAACCGCACTACCCCGCAACGGCCAAAAAATGGCGGCGGCCCGGCGCACCCGCCAGACCGACCGCCCCTTCACCGATACGCCGAAACCCGCCCGCGCTGGTCCACCGTGTACACCGTCGAGTTCGCCACGATCGGCGGCAGGGCGAACGGCGTGCCCGTCTCCACCGTCTGCCCCACCGCGCCGTCCGTCGGCGAGACGAACACCAACTGCCCGCGCGAGTTGGTCAGCACCAGCCGGTCGCCCGCCAGTACCGGCCCGAACCACGTGATCGGCCCCGACCGCTTCTTGATGTTGCGGAACCGCGGCAGTTGCGCCAGCCAGCGTGCCTTGCCGCTGGCCCGCGACAGGCACGCGAGCCGCGCGTCGTCGGTCACCACGAACAGCCATTCGCCCGCGATCCACGGCGTGGAGATGCCGGCGAGGTTCTGCTCCCAAAGGCGCTGGCCCGTCGCCAGTTCCAGCGCGACCATGCGCCCGCCCTGCCCGACCGCATAGACGCGGCCGCCCTCGATCACCGGCTCCGCATCGATGTCCGCGAGGCTCGACACCGAGGTGGTAATCGACGTGCGCGACAGCGCGTCCTGCCACAGCACGCGGCCATTCTCGTACCGGTAAGCGCTCAGCTCGCCCGACGAGAAGCCGGCGACGACCGATCCCTGGCTGGCGGACGGCGCGGCGACGCCGAACACGCCCTGCGTCTCCAGCGTCCCCGCCTGCACCCACTGCACCTTGCCGTCGGTCTGGCCGAGCGAGAAGATCTGGTTGTCCTGCGAGATCACGTACACGTTGCCATTGGCGACCGTCGGACTGCCACGCAGCGGTCCGCCCGGCTTCGAGCGCCACAGTTCCTTGCCGTCCGCGGCGTTCAGCGCGACGACGTCACCCAGCCCGTCGGTGGCGTAGAGCTTCGCCTCCTCGTAACTGACGCCACCACCGAAGCGCGCGCTGCGGTTCTCGTCGTTGGAGGTGATCTTCTGCGACCACAGCACCGCGCCGGTCTGTGCATCGAAGGCGTGCACGACCGCGTCGACGTCGATGATGAACAGCTTGCCGTCCGCGACCACCGGCGTCGCCGCCAGCCGTTCGCGGTTGGAGCCGCCGTTGATCGTCGCCTGCCAAACCCGCCCCGGGTTTGCCGCCAGCGCCAGATGCCCCATCGACTTGGCCGCATTGCCGCCCGGCTGCGTCCATGCGTCGTTCGCCGCCGCCGCCGGCAGCGCGACCGCGATGTCCACCATCGTCGGATCGGCCTTGACGTCGTTCTCCGATGTCAGGATCGGCACGCGCTCACCCAGCGTCGGCGTCTTCTTGGCGCCACCGCCGGAAAAGATGCCGCAAGCGCTCAATGCGGTCAGCGCCAGCAACAGGGCCGGCGCGCGAAAGGACTTCATCATCGGGCTTCCTGATTTGCGGCCGCGCCTGCGGGAACGGGTACGGCGTCAACGCCCATCGCGCCGGCCATCTGAACGGCGCGTTGACGCAGCGATTCGGGCACGCCCTCGTCGCGCGCGATCTGCGCGAACAGCTGCCCCGCGAGGTCGCGACGGCCGGCGTTCAGGTGGCTGATCGCGACCATCTCGCCCGCGCTGCCGAGGAAGGCGCTGCCCGGCACCGCCAACGGTCGCAGCCGCTCGATCACGACCTGCGGCTTCAGCGTGTCGAACTCGGCACTGGTCTGCCGGACGAGCGCGAGATCGCGAAACGGCTTGCCCAGCGAAGTGTCGCTCGCGACCTCCGCGAACTTGGCCGCTGCGCCCTTCAGGTCGTTCTTCTGCAACAGGATATCGGCCTGCGTGAACTTCGCCAGCGCGCGGTATCCGTCACGCCCGTCGGTCGCCAGCGTCGCCAGCGTCGGCTGCGCGCCGGTGACGTTGCCCGATCCCAGCGCCTCGAACGCTTGCGACAATTGCACGCCCTGCTCGCCCGCGGCCTCGGTCTGGCGGTGCTGCCAGTACAGGAACCCGCCGAACGCCGCGAGCGCCAGCACCAGCACGGCGGCGGCCAGCTTGCCCCAGCGGGTCCAGAAATCGGTCATCCGGTCGCGCCGGACGCCTTCGTCGACTTCGCGGAGAAAGGCTTCGTTATCGTGCGGCGAGAGGGCCAAGCAGCGGCTCCAAAAGACAGGAAAGGTTAATCGCGCGCCATAGCCGGGGACGCGCGCAAGGGGAAGCGGGGGTTGAACCTCGATCAGGGACGGCGGTCAGTCTTTCGGCGCATACACCTGATCCGGTCCCGGAAACGCGCGCGACCGCACCTCAGCGGCAAAGGTCGCCGCCGCCGCGTCGATCCGCGTCGCGAGGTCGTCGTACCGCTTCACGAAGCGCGGCACCCGGTCGAACAGGCCCAGCATGTCCTCGCCCACCAGCACCTGACCGTCGCACTGCGCCGACGCACCGATGCCGATCGTCGGACAGGCAACCGCCTGCGTGATCGCCACCGCAATCGGCTCCACAACGCCCTCGATCACGATCGCGAACGCACCCGCCTCCGCGACCGCCTTGGCATCGGCGACGATCTTCGCCGCCTCTGCCTCGGTCCGGCCGCGCGCGCCGTAACCGCCCAGCACGTTCACCGCCTGCGGCGTCAGCCCGACATGTCCCATAACGGGAATTCCGCGCTCCGTCAGGAAGCGCACGGTCGGTGCCATCGCCTCCCCGCCCTCCAGCTTCACCGCGGCCGCGTTCGTCTCTTTCAGCAACCGCGCCGCGCTCGCAAAGGCCTGTTCGGGGGACGCCTCGTAGCTGCCGAACGGCATGTCGATCACGACCACCGCATGATAGCTGCCCCGGACCACCGCCGCGCCGTGCGCCGCCATCATCTCCAGCGTCACCGGCACCGTCGACGGCAATCCGTAGACAACCTGCCCCAGACTGTCGCCAACCAGCAGCATGTCGCAATGCGGATCGAGCAACTGCGCCGTCCGCACCGTATAGGCGGTCAGCATCACGAGCGGCTCCGTACCTTTCCGCCGCCGGATCGCCGGGACGGTCAGGCGCTTGATCGGCGCGGGCGTGGGGTTGGCGCGGCTGGTCGCCGTGTCGAGCGTGTAGGTCGTGGACATGGCCCGCGGTGTAGCGCCGCCGCCTCAGCCGATCCAGCCACGCCGCACGGCCATGCCGGCCAGCCATAGCTGCAGAACGGCGATCGCGAAGATCACGACCGGAAATCCCGTCGCGAGCGGGACGCCCTTCACCGCGATGATGTCGGTCGCCAGGAACATCCAGCCGAACATCACCACGACCCCGATCAGCGACGCTGCGAACATCGGCCGTGCCAGCGCCGACCCCAGCAACAGCATCGCCGCACCGACCAGCCCTGCACCCACCGCAATCAGGTACACCCAGTCATACCAGCCCGGCAGGCTCGCGTAGAGTCCGCGATCATACACCGTCGCCGGCCCCATCGCCTCCGCCCCCAGCCGCATATGCTGCACCCACGCGAACACGCCCATCGCGCCCCACAGGATCAGCAGCACGGCCAAGGTGCGAAACCACAAGGGTGTTTTCGTCCAACCCGCCATCACATCCTCTTCTATTATCGAGAAGCGATGCTGCGCCCGCAACGATCGTTACGCAAGCGGCTCAACCGAATTGCGCTGCGTAAACTTCCGCATCGAACCCGACGAGCAGCGCGTCGCCCGCCTCCACCACCGGCCGCCGGATCGCCGAGGGATGCGCGATCATCAACGCGGTAACCTTGTCCGCATCCAGATCCCCCTGCTCTTCTTCCGGCAATTTGCGGAACGTCGTCCCGCGGCGGTTGAGCAGCGTCTCCCACCCCAGCCGAGCGACCCACCCCGCCAGCCGCTCCGCATCGACGCCCACCGTCTTGTAGTCGTGGAACGCATACGCCGTGCCGTTCGCATCGAGCCACGCCCGCGCCTTCTTCACCGTGTCGCAGTTGCGGATGCCGTACATCGTGATCGTCATCGCGGTTCCTGTTGCACCGGCTCCTTGCCGACGCAACGTCTGTCTAGGACCGGCTGCGCGTGGAGGAACGAGTTGATCTCATCGCGGCTGGCGTGGTTTCAGAGGTAATCAACTGAACTACCACTCAGCCGCGACCGCGGCCTGCAACGATTTGCACTGGTGAGTTTTCGCATCTACAGAAATGATGTGGATATCACGTTCGATCCAGCGAAGGACGTCGCAAACCGTGCCAAGCACGGGGTAGCGCTGGGCTTCGGAGCGGCGATCTTTGACGATCTGGATCACATTGTACTGCCTTCCATGCGCCCGGTGGACGGCGAAGAACGCTTCAAGGTCGTGGGCCTTGTAGATGGCAGGATGTGGACGGCGTTTAAGTCGTACGGAACACGGTTACGCGGTTCATCTCGGTAAGGAGAAGCAATGATGGCGAAGAGCGATACTATCGCGCTTAGCGCCGACCCCGGCGATCCGGAGGACTTCGACGTGTCGGAGGCGGGCGTGACAGAGGCATTAGCGGCGCGCGCTGCGCGACGCGGAAAGCCTGGTCGGCCGATCGGCTCGAACCGACAGCAGGTCGCCCTTCGTATCGAAAAGGATGTGCTGGCCAGGTGGCGGGCCAGCGGACCAGGTTGGCAGTCGCGGATGACCAGCACATTGCGGCAAGTCAGCGGTACTGGCTGCATCGTAGCAGATGCCGCTCGCGGGCAAGGAGCCGGCGCTCGACTGGATCAAATTACGAGCTAGGAATCGTGTATGTCACTCGCAAAAGACGAGCAGGCGCTGCTCCTTTTCACCAACCGCCTGCTGCTGGATTGGATCAGCATATCGATCGATTCCGGTAGCATCGCGAAATCGACGGTCGAACGCCTGATCGATTTTTCGACCCAACAGGTCGTTCAGGGGGCGCCGTGGTTGCAACCAGAGCTGGAAAACTTTGCAACATTGACGAAGGAGCGGCTCCCGCCGAATGGCTCTGCTAATCCAGACTGACCGACAGGCGGGGTGGGCAATCTTCCGCTCGGTAACTTCCACCCGCCTAACCCGACCATCCTGAATCATAGCGCCCCGCTCTCACCCGCGCTATTCCGCCGGCCATGACCACGCACCCGTTCTACGCTCTTCACCGCCAGCGCATGGTCCGTGTCGCCGCGGCGACGCCGCCGGCCAGTGTCGGCGACGCGCCCGCCAATGCGGCGGCGGCGATCGCGCTCGCCCGGGCCGCGCATGATCGCGGCGTCGACCTCGTCGTGTTCCCGGAACTAAACCTGACCAGCTACGCGATCGACGATCTGCATCTGCAATCGGCGCAACAGAGCGCGTCGCTGGCGGCGATCGTCGCGGTACGCGATGCCAGCCGCGACCTGAAGCCCGTGCTGATCGTCGGCGCGGCGATCGAGCGGGCGGGTCGCCTGTACAATTGCGCGGTTGTCATCGCGCGTGGCCGTATCCTCGGCGTGGTGCCCAAGACGTTCCTGCCCAACTACCGCGAATATTACGAGAAGCGCTGGTTCGTCAGCGGTGCGGGGCTCCACGGGCTGACGATAGCGATCGACGGGGAGGACGTGCCGTTCGGCGTCGACCTGTTCTTCGCCGCCAGCGACCTGCCCTTCTTCACCTTTCACGCGGAGATCTGCGAGGATTACTGGGCACCCACCCCGCCCTCCACCGCCGGTGCGCTGGCGGGGGCGCTGATCTGCTGCAACCTGTCCGCCAGCAACATCGTCATCGGCAAGGCGCGCGAGCGGCAGTTGCTCGCCGCCGCGCAATCGGCGCGTGCCATCTGCGCCTATGTCTATTCCGCCGCCGGACCGGGCGAGAGCACCACCGACCTGTCATGGGACGGTCAGGGGCTGATCTACGAACTCGGCGAGTTGCTCGCCGGATCGAGCCGTTTCGGCTACGCGCCCGAACTCGCCGTCGCCGACATCGATGCCGAGCGGCTGTTGCAGGAGCGGACCCGCTTCGGCACCTTCAACGATGCGGCGATGTTCGCCGGCCATCCCGAAACCCGCTTCCGCCGCATCGGCTTCCAACATGGTGAAGATGCTGGCGACACCGGACTGGAACGCGATGTCCGCCGCTTTCCGTTCGTTCCCAACGACCCGGACAAGCGCGACGCCGACTGTTACGAGGCCTTCAACATCCAGGTCGAGGGATTGGCGAAGCGCCTGTCCGCGACCGGATCGAAGACGCTGGTGATCGGCGTGTCGGGTGGGCTCGATTCGACGCACGCGCTGATCGTCGCGGCGAAGGCGATGGACCGGCTCGACCGGCCGCGCTCCGATATCCTCGGCTTCACCATGCCCGGTTTCGCCACCGGCGAGGGCACCAAGGCCTATGCCTGGGCGCTGATGCGCGCGCTCGGCATCGTCGCGGACGAGATCGACATCCGCCCCGCCGCGACCCAGATGCTCAAGGACATGGATCACCCGTTCGGACGCGGCGAGCCGGTCTACGACGTGACCTTCGAGAATGTTCAGGCGGGCCTGCGCACGGATTATCTGTTCCGTCTCGCCAATCAGCGTGGCGGGTTGGTGCTCGGCACCGGCGATCTCAGCGAACTGGCGCTCGGCTGGTGTACCTATGGCGTCGGCGACCACATGAGCCATTATGCGGTCAACGCCGGCGTGCCGAAGACGCTGATCCAGTTCCTGATCCGCTGGTGCATCCGCACCAGCCAGTATGACGAGGCCACCAATCAGGTGCTCGCCGGCATTCTGGCGCAGGAGATCAGCCCCGAACTGGTACCCGCCGGGGCGGACGGCGCGCTGCAATCGACCGAGTCGAAGATCGGACCCTATGCACTCAACGACTTCTTCGCGCATTACGTGCTGCGCCACGGCCTCGCCCCGTCGAAGATCGCCTTCCTGGCGTGGCATGCGTGGCGCGACGCGGACGCGGGGCGCTGGCCCGCGGACTTCCCGGAGGATGCGCGCGTCGCCTACGACCTGCCCACGATCCGGTTCTGGCTGGAAAAATTCCTCGATCGCTTCTTCCGCACCAGCCAGTTCAAGCGCTCGGCACTTCCCAACGGGCCGAAGGTGTCGTCGGGCGGCGCGGTCAGCCCACGCGGCGATTGGCGAGCGCCGTCGGACGGCACCGCGCGCGTCTGGCTCGACGAACTCGCGGCCAACTGCCCGTAAATTCGGGATTTTGGGAAGCGACGAACCGTTAACGATTAGCCGATTGTTACCAATTCGCCACGTTGCCAAATGTTCCTGGCTGGAGCATGTGAAAATCCCATGACAGTGCCTCCACCGGACGGGTCGCGCGATCGCCGGATCGAGGACCCATCCAATCTCTGGCTGATCCATCCCACCGGGCGCCTCTTGCTGCCCTGGGCGATTCGGCGCGGCGTGTCCGCCAATGCGGTCTCGGTGGCCGGCCTCGCGCTCGGGGCCGCGGCGGCGCTCAGCTATGCGCAGTTCGACCGGCCGTTCTTCGAACTGCTGGGGCTGGTGCTGTCGATCGGCTGGCTGATCGCGGACGGCCTCGACGGGATGGTCGCGCGGGCGACCGGCACGTCGAGCGCTCTGGGCCGCATGCTCGACGGGCTGTGCGACCACGGCGTCTTCGCGCTGATCTACGTCTCGCTCGCCTTCACGGTCGGCACGGTCGAGGGCTGGGTTCTCGCCACCGCCGCCGGTATCGCCCACGCGGTGCAATCCAGCCTGTACGAGGGGGAGCGCACCCGTTTCCATCGCCGCATCAAGGGCGTGGCGCGCATGGCGGTGCCGACCGCGGCCGGCAACGCACTCGTCCGCTTCTACGACTGGTTCGCCGGCGTGCCCGACCGCATGGCCGGCGCGTTCGAGCGCGACTTGGCGGGCAGCGCGGATCCCGTCGCGCTCGGCCGCCGCTACGGCGACGCCGCCGTACCGCCGATGCGGCTCCTGTCGCTCGAAACCGCGAACATGCGGGTGCTGGCGATTTTCGTGGCATGCCTTATGGGCGACCCGCGTCTTTTCTGGTGGTTCGAGATCGTGCCGCTCACATTCGTCGCGATCGCCGGCCTCGCCTGGCATCGCCGGGTGGAGCGGACGTTCCGGAACCACATCTCTCCAGCCGCGACCGAGGCGTCGGCGGCACAGTATCTTGTCAAGGAACAGGGACAATAATGGGCACTATCCGTATCGCGATCGTCGGGATCGGCAACTGCGCCAGCTCGCTCGTGCAGGGCCTGGAATATTACCGCGAAGGCACCAACGACGCCGTGGGGCTGATGCACTGGGAAGTCGGCGGCTATAAGCCGAGCGACATCAAGGTCGTCGCTGCGTGGGACGTCGACCAGCGCAAGGTCGGCAAGGACGTGGCCGAAGCGGTCTTCGCCAAGCCCAACTGCACCGCCGTGTTCGCCGCGAACCTGCCCGCCACCGGCACCATCGTGAAGATGGGGGCGGTGCTGGACGGCGTCGCCGAGCACATGGCCGACTTCAAGGAGGATCGCACCTTCATCGTCGCCAACGACACGCAGCCGACCAAGGAACAGGTCGTGGCCGAGCTGAAGGCGTCGGGCGCGGACGTGCTGATGAACTATCTGCCCGTCGGCAGCCAGGAGGCGACGGAGTTCTACGCCGAATGCGCGATCGAGGCGGGCGTCGCCTTCGTCAACAACATCCCCGTCTTCATCGCGTCGAACCCGGTCTGGGCGAAGCGGTTCGAGGATGCCGGCGTGCCGATCGTCGGTGACGACATCAAGGCCCAGCTGGGCGCGACGATCGTCCACCGCGTGCTGACCGATTTGTTCGCCAAGCGCGGCGTGAAGCTGGACCGCACCTACCAGCTCAACACCGGCGGCAACACCGACTTTCTGAACATGTCGAACCATCGCCGTCTGGCGTCGAAGAAGATCAGCAAGACGGAGGCGGTGCAGTCCGTCGCCGCCGAGCGTCTGGACGACGACAACGTGCACATCGGCCCCAGCGATTACGTGCCTTGGCAGAACGACAACAAGGTCTGCTTCCTGCGCATGGAAGGCCAGCTGTTCGGTGGCGTGCCGATGAACCTGGAGCTGCGCCTGTCGGTCGAGGATTCGCCGAACTCCGCGGGCGTCGCGATCGACATGATCCGTTGCGCCAAGATCGCGGTCGACCGCGGCATCGGCGGCGTCATCGACCCCGCCTCGGCCTATTTCTGCAAGCATCCGCGCACGCAGATGACCGACGACATCGCCCAGATCGAGGTCGAGAAGTTCATCGCGGCTGCGTGAGATGAACGACACGGGGGCGATCCGGACGGGCGTCCTGCTCGCCGCCGGCCACGGCAGCCGCTTGCGGGGCAGCGCGCCCTACAAGCCGCTATGCCCGGTCGGCGGTCGCCCCCTGATCGACCACGCGCTGTGCGGCATGGCGGAGGCCGGGCTGACTCGCGCGGTCGTCGTGCTCGGCTACGGCGCGGAGGCGATCGCCGATCACCTCGCTTCGCGCGACTGGCCGCTGACGGTCGACACCGTCATGACCCGCGACCACCGCGAGCCCAACGGTGTCTCCGTCCTCGCGGCAGCCCCGGCCTTGCGCGGCGAGGAAGCGGTACTGGCGATGTGCGACCATCTGGTCTCGCCCAGCCTCTATGCCCGCCTCGCCGCGACCGGCGCGCGCGGTGGCACGACGCTGGGCATCGACCGCCGCCTCGGCCATCCCTGGGTCGATCCCGACGACGTCACCTGGGTCCGCACCCAGGGCGATGCGATCGTCGAGATCGGCAAACTCGCGGCGGGCGGCATGGCCGATGCTGACGCGTACGACACCGGCGTCTTCGCGATCGGCCCGGCGCTGTTCGACGCGCTCGCCAGCCTCCCCGCACCGTCGCTGACCGACGGCATGCGCCTGCTCGCTGCCGACGCCCGCGCCTTCACCGTGGATTGCAGCGATCTCGACTGGATCGACGTCGACGACGCGGCGGCGCTCGCGAAAGCCGAAGACTGGATGCTCGCGCGGGCGGCTTAATCTCTCCCTTCCGGAGAGGGAGGGAGGAGCAAAGCAAGGGAGGGGTGAGGTCCACTGGCGATCGGCAGCGCCTCCGTCTCAAGGCGGAGAGCGCCCCCCGACATACGATTGTCATCCCAGCGAAAGCTGGGATCTCCTCGTGGAATGGACCAGTGCCATCGACGGATATCCCAGCGTTCGCTGGGATGACGAATCGGGCCACGTGAACAATGCCCGCCGTCAATTCAGCCTGCCAAATCGGCGAACCGGCCGATCGGCGCAGTCGATCCATCGAGACACCCGCTCTCCTCAGGGGGATGGGGAAAGCCTCGCCACACAGCGACACGCCCCACCGCAACCCGCTACCCTTCCAACCGAACCCACACCGACCGCCCCACCGCCCAGTCCTCCGCAACCCGCACCAGCCCCGGCGCGACCACCTCCCCCACCACATCGTCCACCGGCAACATCACCCCCGGCGCACCCTCACCGACGACCCGCCCCGCCTCGATCCGCACGAGGTGATCGCCCACCGTCCGCGCCTCGTCGGCGCTGTGCGTCACGTACAGCATCGGCATCGCAAACCGCCGCTTCAGTTCCGCAACGAAGCCCAGCACCTCGCCGCGCCGCGCCGCGTCCAGCGCGGACACCGGCTCGTCCAGCAACAACAGCGTCGGCTGGCTCAGCATCGCGCGGCCCAGCGCCACCCGCTGACGCTCGCCGCCCGACAGATCGCGCGGCGACCGCCCCAGCAGCGGCCGGATCGCCAGCACGTCGACCACCGCATCCCACCCGATCCGCCGCTCGCCTTTGGCCCGGCTCCACCCATAGGCCAGGTTCCGCTCGACCGAGAGATGCGGGAACAGCCGCGCATCCTGATGCACCACGCCGATCCGCCGTCGCTCCGCCGGCACGAACACGCCCGCCGCGGTATCGGTCAGCATCCGCTCGCCCACCGCGACGACGCCCTCGTCCGGCCGCGTCAGCCCCGCCACCACCGCCAGCGTCGCCGACTTGCCGGCGCCGGACGGGCCGAACAGCACCGTCACCCCATCCTCCGGCCCCTCGAACGCCACGTCGAGCCGGAACGCGCCCAGCCGCTGCCGCACGGCGACCCTCATGCGCCCGCCCCCCGACGCCCGAACCGCAACAACGCCTCCGACGCGACCAGCCCGGCGATCGCCAGCGCGAAGGCAATCGCCGACAGCCGCGCCGCCGTCGCCTCGCCGCCGGGCACCTGCAACGCCGCATAGATCGCCAGCGGCAGCGTCTGCGTCTCTCCCGGAATACTCGCGGCGAAGGTGATGACCGCGCCGAACTCGCCCAACGCCGCCGCAAATCCGACCACCGCGCCCGCGACCAGCCCCGGCCACGCCAGCGGCAGCACGATCGTGACCGCCCGGTCCCATGCCCCCGCGCCCAGGCTCTGCGCCGCCTCCTCCAGCTTCGGATCGACCCCCTCGATGGCGAGCCGCACGCTGCGCAACATCAGCGGAAACGCACAGACTCCCGCCGCCAGTGCCGCACCCGCGCTGGTGAACGCCAGCCGCACTCCGAACCACGCGTCCAGCCACCGCCCGACCGGCCCCTGCACCCCGAAGATCGCCAGCAGCACGAAACCGACGACGACCGGCGGCAGGATCAACGGTGCATGCAGCCCCGCATCCAGCAGCACCCGCCCGGGGAACCGGTACCGCGCCAGCACCCACGCAAACCCCACCGCCGCGATCATCCCGAACACGGTCGCCTCACCGGCCACGAGCAGCGTCAGGCGCAACGCCTCCCATTCCGCCGCCGTCAACAAGGCGCGCGCTCGCTCCGGTGCTTCTGCCTAGGCTCATCGGCCCCGCGCCCGTGCTCCCAAGGCGAGAGTTCATCGGCTCCCCTCCCGTGCTCCCGCGAAAGCGGGAGTCCAGTGGACAAACAGGATGTCGCTACCGAGGAAAGCACTAGGCTCCCGCCTGCGCGGGAGCACAGGTCGAGGCGCAAAGACAAACTCGCTCTCCCCTCCCCTTCAGGGGAGGAGCCGGGGGTGGGGCGCTTCCGCAAGCCCGCCGCATGTTGAGAACCCTCATCCAGCGATCCCCTGAAGAGGATCGTTGCAAAACCCTCTTCTGCCACCCCGGCGAAGGCCGGGGTCCAGTCGCCTCGTCGGCCATAATCGACCGAGAACGTGGCCCAACTGGACCCCGGCCTCTGCCGGGGTGGTGCCTCGGGGACAGGCATCAGACCTGCTGCGCAACGAACCTCTGAAAGGAACGCAGAACAATCCAATCGATCGCCGACGATCACCCTCACCGCCCCACCCTGCCGCATCACGCCTCCAACGCCCTGCCGGGCTCGCCCCGGCATCCACGGCACAGCAAGCCTGCCGGCAGATGATCGCGCCGAACGGTGGATGCCGTAACAGGCCCGGCATAACGAACGCCTGAGTGCCGCAGGGCCAAGCATCGCCCCAAACTCTCAAACCGCCCGAAACCGGAACCGGCGAAAAATGGCCTGCGCCTCGCCCCCACCCAGATACCGGTAGAAGCGAGCGGCCCCCGGCCCCGCCCCTTTCACCACCGCCGCCGGATACACGATTGCCGGATGGCTCGCCGCCGGAAACAGCCCGACCACCCGCACGCCCGGCTCCGCTGCCGCATCGCTTTCATACACCACGCCCAGCGGCGCCTCTTCGCGCGCGACATAGGACAGCGCCGCGCGCACGTCCGCCGCCGGCGCGAGCCGCCGCGCGACCTGTCCCCACACGCCCAACCGGGTCAGTGCCGCCTGCGCATAGCGCCCCGCCGGTACCGCATCGGGCTGCCCGATCGCCAGCCGCCCGTCACCCAGCGCCGAGCCGATCGCGAAGCCAGTTCGGATCGTCAGTCGCACCCGGCTCGTTCGGGGTGCGATCAGCGCCAGCCGTCCGCCGAGCAGGTCGCGCCGCATGCCCGGCATCAGCCGACCGCCCTGCGCCAGTTCGTCCATCCATCGCTCGTCCGCAGACACGAATACGTCCGCGCGCGCACCCGCCGCGATCTGCCGCGCGATCGTCCCGCTCGCCGCGAAGGAAAAGCGCACCGCCTGCCCCGTACGCCGTTGATAGGCGCGGCCCACCGCCTGCATCGCATCGGTCAGCGACGCCGCCGCGAACACCGTTAGCGGCGGCGGCGTCTGCGCGGAGGCCGGCACGGCAAGGCTCCCGACAAGGGCCAGAGCAAAGCCACCAAGCGCGGATCGACGGGTCATTATCATATTCGTACGGATACAACGCCTCACCGCCGCGGCAAGCCCTTGATCGCTTGTCGATTGCCCCAATGTCCCGATGATGAGCAAGCATGCGACGATCTACCGCATGGTCATGCCAGACCATGTCTGCCCCTTCGGCCTGAAGGCGCGCGACCTGCTGAGGCGCAAGGGCTACGTAGTCGACGACCATTGGCTGACGACCCGCGCCGAACAGGACGCGTTCAAGGCCCAACACGGCGTGAAGACCACACCGCAAGTCTTCGTCGACGGCCGGCGCATCGGCGGCAACGACGATCTTCGCCGTCATTTCGGCCTGCACGTCCGCGACCCGAAGGCGACGACCTACACGCCCGTCATCGCCGTTTTTGCAGTCGCCGCATTGCTCGCGCTCGCCGCCAGCCACCTGATCGCCGCGCCGCTGCTGGGCTGGGGAACGCTCGGACGGTTCATCGCGGCGGCGATGTGCCTGCTGGCGATGCTGAAGTTGCAGGATATCGACAGCTTCTCGTCGATGTTCCTCGGCTATGACCTGCTCGCGCGCCGCTGGGTGCCCTACGCCTATATCTACCCCTATGCCGAACTCATGGCGGGCGTGCTGATGTTCGCCGGTGCGCTCCACTGGCTGTCGATCCCGGTCGCGCTGGTGATCGGCACGATCGGCGCGGTGTCGGTCTACAAGGCCGTCTATGTCGAGCGTCGCTCCCTCAAATGCGCCTGTGTCGGCGGTGGCAGCAACGTGCCGCTCGGCTTCGTGTCGCTGACCGAAAATGTGATGATGGTCGCGATGGCGCTGGCGATGCTCGTCGCGGGCTGACGGCCTGTCCTACACGGCCCGGATCTGCGATAAGGATGGTCGTTGGAACGGGCCGGAACGACCACCGCGACCATACCGCGTTGGCCTAACCTTAGCCTAACCTTCCGCGGCCAAGTCTTTGAATTCCTTATCGACGCACGCCCCGGCCGATTCGATCTGGATCGTCGTGTGACCGATCGCATAGCGGTTCGTCAGCAACGTCTTCACCTGTCGCAGGATCGCCGGCTGGTCGCCGCCCTCCGCCATGTCGACATGCAGCGTCGCCAGCGTCTTGCCCGAACTCAGCGACCACAGATGGACGTGGTGGACACCGATAACGCCGGGCACGGTCGCGGCGATATCCGCCTCCAGCCGTGCCGCATCCAGCCCCTCCGGCACCCCCTCCAGCAGGATGTGCAACGACGAGGTCAGCAGCGCCCACGCGCTGCGCAGGATCAGCAGCGACACCAGCACCGACAGGATCGGGTCGATCGGGGTCCAGCCGCTGACCCAGATCACCCCCGCCGCGACGATCGCCGCGACGGAGCCGAGCAGGTCGCCGGCGACATGGACGATGGCGGCGCGGATGTTCAGATGCTCACGATCGGCCCGCATCAGGATCGCAAAGACGAGGCAATTGACCAGCAGGCCCAGCACCGCGATCGCCAGCATCGGCCCGGCCAGCACCGGGTGCGGATCGTTGATCCGCTGCACCGCCTCGACGACGATCCAGATCGTCACCCCGAACAGCGCCAGCGCATTGACGAATCCCGCCAGCACCTCGAACCGGGCATAGCCGAACGACCGCCGCTCGTCGGGCTGCTTCGTCGCCATCCGGAACCCCAGCCACGCCAGCCCCAGCGCCGCGGCATCGGTCAGCATGTGGCCGGCATCCGCGATCAGCGCCAGCGACCCGGAGACGTAGCCGCCGATCACCTCGGCGATCATGAAGCCCGCCGTCAGCACGAAGCCGATCAGCACCGCCTGCTTGTTGCCGCCGCCGTGGACGTGGCCTGCCCCGTGAGAATGACCCCCGCCGTGTGAATGGCCGTGACCGTGCGAATGGCCATGACCGTGCCGGTGCGAAGAATGGTCGTGCTGCGAGTGGTCGTGGTCGTCCATGTACTCGAAGCCTTAGCCGTGCGGGAGCGATCGGAGAAGCCGGCGGTTATGCCCCCCATGCGCCAATCCACCACGATGCTGACGATCGCCACACCGGGGCAGGGAATGCACGAGGTCACGCGCCAGATCGCGAGCTGGCTCGACGGCGAGGGTTACGACACCGGCCTGCTGACGATATTCTGCCGCCACACCTCCGCGTCGCTGCTGATCCAGGAGAATGCCGCCCCCGCCGCCCGCCGCGACGTCGAGCGCTATTTCGCCCGAATCGCCCCCGAAAGCTCGGACTACGAGCATGACGACGAAGGGCCGGACGACATGCCCGCCCACCTCCGGAGCGCGCTGACGCAGACGCAGCTGAGTATCCCGGTCATCGACGGCGCGTTGGCGTTGGGCACGTGGCAGGGCATCTATCTTTTCGAACACAGGCGCCGCCCCCACCGCCGCACGCTGGCGCTGCACATGCTCGGCGAATGATCGTTCGCTGAACGGGAGCCAAGCCGTTCATCGCTCGTTCCACCTTCGACGGCTAATACCGGGCGGTTCGCCGCATCGGCCGCGAACGGAGACGTGGAACATGGCATTTTTGTCGGGCCGCAAGGCCACAATGTTCGGCCGCAAGGCCGTGGTGGCGGCTCTCGCCACATCGACCCTTCTCGTCGCAGGGTGTGCGACGGAAACCCGATATCGTCCGGCGACGGGTCAGGGCTTCAACCGCCAGGGTTACAGCGATCGGCAGATCGAGCCGAACCGCTTCCTGGTCAGCTTCGCCGGCAACAGCGTGACGGAGCGCGATACGGTCGAACGCTATCTGTTCTTCCGCTCCGCCGAACTGACGTTGCAGCAGGGCTTCGACTATTTCGTCATGGCCGACCGCGACACCAACCTTCAGTCGCGCACCTTCTCGACGCCGGGCGTTGGCGGTCCGTGGGGCTATGGCGGCTTCGGCGGCTATTGGGGTCCGTCGTGGCGCGTCCGTGGTCGCGGCTTCGGCGGCGGCGGCTTCGGGTGGAGCCCTTGGTGGGGCGGCGGCTTCGGCGGTGGTCCGTGGGGCAACGACTTCGACGTCCGCACGATCGATCGCTACGAAGCCACCGCGGAGATCGTGATGCGCAAGGGCCCGATCCCCCGCGACAACATCCGCGCCTTCGACGCTCGCCGCGTCGTCGATTCGATCGGCCCGTCGGTGATCCTGCCGGACCAGCGTCGCCGCTGATCCGACGCACCGGGAAACAGAAAAGCCCCGCCGGAGCGATCCGGCGGGGCTTTTCTGTTGTATGGGGTGGTGTCGCTGCTCTCCGCCCCAAAGGCAGGGGAACAGCGCAGCGACCGCCTCACCCCATTGCCGCGACCTGTCCGTGGCAATGCTTGTACTTCTGCCCCGACCCACACGGGCACGGCGCGTTGCGGCTGACGCGGCCTTCCCACTCCGCCGGGTCCTCGCCGATCTCCGCCGCCTCGGGCCGCACGATCTGGAGCGGCGGCAGCGTCGTCGTGACATAGCCACGGCTGCCCCCGTCGATATCGGCCGAATTGTCCTCGCCCGTGAACGGGTCGAAATGCGTCGTGATGAAATCCGGCAGATCGGGAAGCGACGGTGCCGCCTGGAACTGGAAATTGGCGTGCGAGACGGTCCGCGTCACATCCTCGCGGATCGTGTCGAGCATCCGCTGGAACAGCGAGAACGCCTCCTGCTTATACTCGTTGATCGGCGTCTTCTGAGCATAGGCCCGCAGGTGGACGACCTGACGCAGCGCATCGAGCGTCGCCAGATGCTCCTTCCAGTGGTGATCCAGATTCTGGAGCAGGATCGACTTCTCGACCTGCGTCCACGTCTCCGGATCGAGCTGCGCCGACTTCTCCGCGATCGCCGCGTCGGCCGCTTCCTGCACGCGGTGCTCGACGATCTCCGGATCGATCGCCTCTTCCTTCAACCACTCGTCCAGCGGCGGCTCGAACGCCAGCAGCTCGGAGAGCTTGGTCCGCATGCCTTCGACATCCCACTGCTCGGGATACGAATTGGGCGGACAACTGTCGCTCACGACGACGTTCACCGTCTCCGCCCGCATGTCGGACACCATGTCGTTCACGGCCTCCGCATCGGCATCCATGATGTCGGCGCGCTGTTCGTAGATGACCTTGCGCTGGTCGTTCATCACGTCGTCATATTCGACGACCTGCTTGCGGATGTCGTAGTTGCGCGCCTCGACCTTCTTCTGCGCGGTTTCGATCGCCTTGGTCAGCCACTTGCTGCCGATCGCCTCGCCGTCCTCCATGTTCGACCGCATCATCCGGGCGAACAAGGTGTCGGGACCGAAGATACGCAACAGGTCGTCGTCCAGCGAGAGATAGAAGCGTGACAGGCCCGGGTCGCCCTGGCGACCGGAACGTCCACGCAGCTGGTTGTCGATGCGCCGGCTCTCGTGCCGCTCCGTACCGAGCACGAACAGTCCGCCATTCGCCAGCACCGCCGCCTTCTCCGCGACGATCTCGGCGCGGACCCGCTCGGCGATCGCCTCGTACTCGGGCGTGCCGGGGTCGAATTCCGGATGCTCGTCGTTCATCCGGAATTCGAGGTTGCCGCCAAGCTGGATGTCCGTGCCGCGACCCGCCATGTTGGTCGCGATCGTCACGGCGGACTTGCGCCCGGCCTGAGCGACGATGTGCGCCTCCATCTCGTGATAGCGCGCGTTCAGCACCTTGTGATCGACGCCTTCCTCGGTCAGGAATTCGGACAGCATCTCCGACTTTTCGATCGACACGGTGCCGACCAGCACGGGCTGGCCCTTCTCGGCATGCTCGCGGATCTTCTTGGCGATCGCCCGGAACTTGTCCTGCGTATCCTTGTAGAACTCGTCCTCCTCGTCGACCCGCTGGACGGGGACGTTGGTCGGAATCGACACGACGTTGATCTTGTAGATGTCGTAGAACTCGGCCGCCTCGGTCGCCGCCGTGCCCGTCATCCCGCCGATCTTGGGGTACATGCGGAAGTAGTTCTGGAACGTGATCGAGGCCATCGTCTGGTTCTCGGGCTCGATCTCGACGCCCTCCTTCGCCTCGACCGCCTGGTGCAAGCCGTCCGACCAGCGCCGGCCGTCCATCATGCGACCGGTGAACTCGTCGATGATGATGACCTTGCCGTCCTTGACGATATAGTCGGTATCCGCCTTGAACATCATGTTCGCGCGCAGCGCCTGGTTCAGGTGATGCACGACCTGCGTATTCTCGAAATCGTACAGGTTCTCGCCCTGCAACAGCCCGGCCGCCTCCAGCATCCGCTCGGCGCGCTCGGTGCCGTCTTCGGTCAGGATGATCGACTTCTGCTTCTCGTCCTTCTCGTAATTCTCCGGTTCGAACTGCTTCACGACCGCGTCGACCTTCAGATACAGGTCGGATTTGTCGTCGGTGGGACCGGAGATGATCAGCGGCGTGCGCGCCTCGTCGATCAGGATCGAATCGACCTCGTCAACGATCGCGAAGTTGAACGGCCGCTGCACCATCGATCCGCGGTCGTACTTCATGTTGTCGCGCAGATAGTCGAAGCCGAACTCGTTGTTCGTGCCGTAGGTGATGTCCGCGGCATAGGCGGCGCGGCGCTGCTCGTCGGTCAGGTTGGGGATGATCGTGCCGGTGGTCAGGCCCAGGAAGCCATAGACCTGCGCCATCCAGGCGGCGTCGCGGCTGGCGAGGTAATCGTTCACCGTCACGACGTGGACGCCCTTGCCGGGCAGCGCGTTCAGGTATGTCGCCAGCGTCGCGACCAGCGTCTTGCCCTCGCCGGTCCGCATCTCCGCGATCTCGCCGCGGTGGAGAACGATGCCGCCGATCATCTGCACGTCGTAATGCCGCTGGCCCAGCACGCGCCGCGCCGCTTCGCGGACGGTCGCGAACGCCTCCGGCAACAGGTCGTCGAGGTTCGCACCGTTCGCCAGTTGCTCGCGGAATTTCACCGTCTGCGCGGCGAGCCCGGCATCGTCGAGCACCTGTAGCGTCGGTTCGAACGAGGCGATCTTGGCGATCAGGGGGTTGAGCGACTTGACGTAACGGTCGTTGGACGACCCGAAGATGGATTTGGCGAGGCCACCGAACATGGGCGGGATTCCTGATATCGAGAAGGCGCGGGCGCCCTCTTTAGGGTCCGCGCTGAAACAAGGGATGAAGACGGACGCCGCGGCTATTCGCGCCGGCGGCCCGCCCACAATGGCTCGCGCACGGCGAGCGGCAGCACGACCGACAGCGGCATCGCCGCGGCGATCGTCAGCACCGGCAGCGCCTGCGTGGGGCGACTCGTCGCTACCCGCTGCCGCACCGCGACGGCGTCGACAGCCCGCACGCTGCCCGCCACCGCCTGCGCCACGTCCGGCGAACGCACGCTGCCGCCGACGCCGGTCAGCGCGGACAACAGGGCAGACAGGAGCAGCAACAGGTTCATGCGCCGCCCGACATAAGCGTGACGCACCGAAACGTCCACCGTCAGCATTCCACCGTCAGCATAGCGTCGGCACCAGTCGAACCGGCCGCTGGCGCCGCGACGCCCGTCGCTCTATCGCACGCGCATGCAGACTTCCCCGCTCGCCACCCCCTTCCCCGACATGCCGCCGATCGATGGCGTCGAACTCCGCGTTTCGCGCGCGCGGTATAAAACGTGGGATCGGTGCGACCTGACCTTCGTGACGCTGGCGGAGGGTACGACCGTCGCCGGAGTCCTGACCCAGAGCAGGTGCCCCTCGCCCGAAGTGGAGTGGTGCCGCGCCGCGCTCACGCTGGGTACGGCCCGCGCGCTCGTGGTGAACGCCGGCAATTCCAACGCCTTCACGGGCAGCCGCGGCCGCGCGGCGGTGGAGGCGATCGCCGCGCGCGTCGCGGCCACCCACGCCTGCAAGCCCTCCGACGTGTTCGTCGCCTCGACCGGCGTCATCGGCGTGCCGCTGCCCGTCGACAAGGCCGAAGCCGGCCTCGACGCGGCCTTCACCGCCGCTCCCTGCGGCTGGCTCGACATGGCGGAGACGATCGGCACCACCGACACCTTCCCCAAGGGTGCCAGCACCACTGCCGTCGTCGACGGGCGCACGGTCACCCTCGTGGGCGTCATCAAGGGATCGGGGATGATCGCGCCGGACATGGCGACGATGCTCGGCTTCGTCTTCACCGACGCCGCGGTCGACCCCGCCTTCCTGCAACGCGCCCTGACCGCCGCCAATGCGCCGAGCTTCTCCTGCATCACCGTCGACGGGGATACGTCGACCAGCGACACCGTTCTCGCCTTCGCGACGGGCAAGGCGGGCAACCGCCCGCTCACCGACGACGACAGCCTCGGCGCGGACGCTTTCCGCGCCGCCCTTGCCGACCTGTGCCGCCAACTGGCGCTCCTCGTCGTCCGCGACGGCGAGGGTGCGACGAAGCTCATCCGCATCGACGTCGACGGCGCTGAGAGCGATCGCAGCGCGCACCGCATCGCGATGAGCATCGCCAACTCGCCGCTAGTGAAGACCGCGATTGCCGGGGAGGACGCCAACTGGGGTCGCGTCGTCATGGCCGTCGGCAAGGCCGGGGAGCCGGCGGAGCGCGACAGCCTGTCGATCCGCTTCGGCGCGACGCAAGTCGCCAGCGGCGGGCTGGCGGTGGAGGGCTATGACGAAGCACCGGTCGCCTCGCATCTGAAGGGGCAGGAGGTCGAGATCGGCGTCGACCTGAACCTCGGCGAGGGGCGTGCTACCGTTTGGAGCTGCGACCTGACGCACGGCTACATCTCGATCAACGCGGATTACCGAAGCTGATGCTCACGATCTGGGGTCGCCTCAATTCGCACAACGTCAAGAAGGTCGTCTGGCTCGCCGAGGAACTGGCGCTGCCCTATGTTCGGCATGACGTCGGCGGCCGCTTCGGCATGGACGCCGCCTACCGCACGCTCAACCCGAATGCGCTGATCCCGACGATCGAAGACGACGGGTTCGTGTTGTGGGAGTCGAACGCGATCCTGCGCTACCTCGCGGCAAAGCACGGCGACGAACGCTGGTACCCCGCCGATGCCGCCACCCGCGCGTTCGGCGACCGTTGGGTGGAATGGCAGAACGGATTTGCCGACGCCCAGCGCGACGCGTTCTTCAACCTCGTGCGCCGCGAGCCCGCGGATCAGGACACCGCCGCGGTCGCGCGATCAGCGCAGGCCACGGCGAAGCTGATGACGATCCTCGACGCCCATCTGGCGGAGCATCACTGGCTGTCGGGGGAAATGTTCGGGATCGGCGACATCCCGATGGGCGTCTACGCGCACACTTGGTTCACGCTGGCGATCGAGCGCCCCGACCGGCCGAACGTGGCCCGGTGGTACGCGGAACTGCGCGACCGCCCCGGCTACGCGGCGAACGTCATGATCCCACTGACCTGATCTTGCTAGGGCCGCCAGGTCCACCAACCTGAAGGTCGAGCGCTTCTGTCCTGATGAACGATACGTAGTGTGCGACGATGGAGTAGCGCACTGCCGACGCTAACGAGATTGCTCATCCCGTAATGCGCCGATGTCGCGGACATGGATCACGCGGTCCACGAGGACTTCTCTCGCGGACCCGCCCAAATGCCCGTAGCCGAGCGGCGGAGCACCCGGTGAAACGATCCTCGGGCCGACCGTCATTCGACCTTCGAATTCGACCTGCATCACCCGGCCAGCATAGCTTTTCGCAGCCGCGCTGAGCCTGTCAGCCCCCTCGGTGCGATCATCGTACTCGAACCAGATCGCGCTTCTCGTGGGCGACCGACGTCGAGCGTCCGCCAACGTAGCCGCCCCCTCGATGAACTCGGACGCTTCGAAGCCCGCGATCCATAACCCGCGGAAGCGACGGGACGATCCCCACTGCACGGACTCCCGATCCGACCGCCTCGTCGCGGCGGCGACATCGGCGGCCACGTGCTCGGGGCTCGTCCACTCCGGTGCCACCTCTTGGGCCGTCACGGCGGCCGGGGCGGCAGCGAGCGTCAGTAACGCTGCCACCGCCCGGCGGATCATAGCGATCCTTCGAGCCAGGCCTTGATCCGGCCCTTCGGCTCCGCGCCGACTTTGGTCGCGGCGGGAGCACCGGCCTTGAACAGGATCATCGTTGGAATGCCGCGCACGCCGTAACGACCGGGTGCATCGGGGTTATCGTCGATGTTCAGCTTGGCGATCGTCACCTGCTCGCCCAGCTCTTCGGAAATCTCTTCAAGCGACGGTCCGATCATTTTGCACGGCCCGCACCACTCCGCCCAGAAATCGACCAGGACGGGCTTGTCGGACTTCAGGACGTCGGCGTCGAAGCTGGCGTCGGTGATCTGCTTGGTGGCCATGTATATCTCCTTGAAACGCGATCTAGGGCGGCGGTCGGACCGGCTCAACCCATGAGGGCGGAGCTTTGCTCCGTGGCGTGATAGCGCGGCTTGTGCGCCGCCAGTTGCGCCGGGCTCAGCGGCACCAGCGTCGGTCCCGCGGTGTAGAGCAACGCCGCTTCGACCGCGCGGTCGGGGAAGATCACCGCCAGCGCAGCGGCATAGCCGGCCATCTGCCGTACATGGTATTCCGGCACCGCGTCCGGCACCTGCCGCCCGGTCTTGAAATCGATCAGCCGGATCGTGTCGCCCACCAGCAGCCGGTCGACCGTACCGGCTATGACGATCCCGTCCTCCAGCGTCGCGGCGATCGGTGCCTCCGCCAACGCGTCCGGCCCGAACAGGTCGGCGAAGCGTGCGTCCTCGATCACCGACAGCACCGCCGCGACGATCGCCGCCCGCGCCGCCGGGTCGGCGACGCCCCCCGCCCGCTCCAGCCAGCGATCCGCCGCCGCATGCCGCTCCGGCACGGCCACCGTCGGCAATCGCTCGAACAGCGCATGCATCAGCCGCCCCCGCTCGGCCGCCGCGCGCAGCACCGCCGTCGGGGGCGGATCGGCGACCAGATCGTCGCCCAATGACGACGGCGCGAGCGGCCTCGGCGGTCGCGCCTCCACTGGTGCGGGCAGCCGCGCCCAGTCCGGCAGCGCAACCTTTACATCCGCGGTCGCATCTACACGCCGCTGCACCGGCACCGGCGTCCCCGCCTCGAAACTCCGCTCACCCTCGCCCGCCGGCACACCCAGCGCGGTCAGCGCGCGATCCGCGGCGGCATACCAGCTCAGAGCCGGCGGCACCCCCTGCGCCTTCGGCCCCAGTGCACCCGCGATCACCAGCCGCTCCTCCGCCCGTGTCGCCGCGACGTAGAACAGCCGCCAATGCTCCTCCAGCTCGCGCGCGTCGGCGGCGTCCTTGACCTCGTCCAGCGGCCCGCCCCGCTCGGCGGCGCGCGGCGAGAACACCGGGATCGGCGCGGCCCCATCCTCCGGCGACCAGCGCAGGACGGAGCGCGGCGACAGCGTCGGGTCGATCGTCGCATCCGCCAGAATGACCAACGGTGCCTGCAAACCCTTCGCACCGTGCGCCGTCATCACCCGCACGGCGTCCAGCGGCGCGGACGGGTCACGGACGATGTCGACATCCCCGCGATCGAACCAGTCGAGGAACCGCTGCAAGGATGGCGTCGTCGTGCTCTCGAACGCCAGCGCGGCGGACAGCAGTTCCTCGATCGGATCGCGCGCCTCCGCGCCCAGTCGCCGGATCAGCTTGCGCCGCCCGTCAAGCGGCCCCGACAGGATCTCCTCCAGAAACTCGTACGGCGTCGTGAAGTCCGCCCGTGCGAGCAGCGCGCGTAGCGGCGCGAGCCGCTCTTCGGATTGCGTATCGCCCAGATGCCGCCACAGGCTCCCCCGCTCGCGCGGCGCTGCGTGCATCAGTTCGTCCTGCGTCCACCCGACCAGTGGCGACACCAGCAGGCTGGCGAGCGACAGATCGTCCTCCGGTTGCAACACGAACCGCACCGCCGCGAGCAGGTCCTGCACCGCCAGCGGCGCATTCAGCCGCAGCCGGTCGACGCCCGCCACCGGCACCCCCTCCGCATACAAACGCGCCACGATCAGCGACGCCAGTTCACCGCGCCGCTTGACCAGGATCATCACATCCTCGGGCCGCAGCGCGCGCCCCGTCAAACCGAGCATCATCGTCGGCTCGGCAAGCCAGCCCTTCACCGCCCGCGCGATATCTCCGGCCAACTTGCGGACGCTGTCGGAAATCCAGCCTTCCTCGTCGTCCTCCGATCCGCCCGCCACCACCGGCGGCCAGATCGTCACACCGCCCGATCCGGGAACCTCGCTGGCATGCTGCTCCACCGCACCGATCGCACCGAGGCCCGGCTCCCGCACCTCGGCGACGGCGGCATCGACGAAGGTCAGGATCGGCCGCACCGACCGGAACGAGTGCGTCAGCGACAGCCGGTGGAACGGTAGGCCGCGATCCTGCTCCGGCCAGTCCTCCGGGCCATGCGCCGCGCGCGCCTTGTCCTCGAATCGTCGCTCCGCCCAAGCGAAGTTGAGCGGGCTGGTCCCCTGAAACCCGAAGATCGCCTGCTTCCAGTCGCCGACCGTGAACAGCGTCCGCGTCCGCGGCGCATAGATGCCGCGCCCGACGAAGAACTCCTCGGCGATCGCGCTGACGATCCGCCACTGGTTCAGGTTCGTGTCCTGTGCCTCGTCGATCAGGACATGCTCGGTTTCGCGATCGAGCTTGAACCGCACCCACTCGCCGATCCCCGGCGTCTCCAGCAACGCGACCGCGGTCTGGATCAGATCCTCGAAATCGACGCCCCCGACCCGCCGCTTCGCCAGATCATAGGCCCGAGCGTAATCGCGGCCGACCTCCAGCCCCGCCGCCAGCAGATCGGCATAGGCCCCGCGCACCCCCAGCGACAGCAACGCCGCACACGCCCCGTGCAGGTCGCGGCCGATATCGGCGTAGTCCGGCTGCTGCGCCGCCTGCCCCTTCGCGAAGGATCGCAGATCGCCATCCGCCTTCGCCCACACCAGATGCAGCTCGGCCAGCCCCGCGACCCGCTCGCTCTCGTCCGCTTCCAGCCACGCCTCGATCGTCGCCGCCCGCGCGAGGCCGTTCTTCGTGCCCCATTCCCGGTTCATCGCCCCGAGTTCGCGGATCGACTCCTCGTCAAGCTCGGCGCACCCCGCCGCGACCGCCGCCGCGATGTCGCCCATCGGCAGGTCGAGCGCCCGGCGGATGTACGGCTGTATTCCCGACGGCAACGCCTCCAGCGCCGGCAGCGACCGAGCGCAAGCGTTCAGGAACGACTCCGCCCCGCCCTCGCCCAGCCTCAGGCTCAGCGCGCCGATCGTCTCCACGACATGATCGCGCCCGTCCCGCTCCGCCGCCGTCAGCATCTGCGCCAGCGCCTCTCGCGCCAGCCCGGCCTCTTCGCGCGCCTCCAGCGGCCGGAAGCCGGGCGTCAGCCCCGCCTCGACCGGAAACGCCGCCAGCAGCCCCTGACAGAAGCCGTGGATCGTCTGAATGCGCAGGCCCCCACCCGGCGCGTCCAGCACCTTCGCGAAGAGCGTCCGCGCCCGCGCCACCTGTTCCGGCCCGCCCGGCTCGCCCAACGCCTGAAGGTCCTGGAACAGCTCGGTATCGCTCAACCGCACCCACGCGGCGAGGCGCGCGTTGATCCGGTGCGCCATCTCCGCCGCGCCCGCCTTCGTAAAGGTCAGGCACAGGATCGCTGACGGATCGGTCCCTTTCAGCAGCAGGCGGAACACCCGCGCCGACAGCACCTGCGTCTTGCCGGTCCCCGCCGAGGCCGCCAGCCAGACATGCGCGGACGGATCGGACGCGCGGCGCTGTTCGCCCTTCAGCGGCGGCAGGCGCTTCAGCTCATTCACGGCCATACCATTCGTCGCGGCGCATCAACTGGTCGTACTCGGCATAGGGGGCGTAATCCGGCACCAGCTTGGCGGTGAACGGCTCGTTGCCGGTCAACCATTTGGCGGCGACATCGCTGAAGTTCGCTGCGGCGATACGGGTGAAATCGGCGGTGACGATCTTGTCGCGCTTTCCCTCCGGATCGCACGGGCTGTCGACGAAGCCGAACTGATCGCGCCGCTTCGCCAGCGACCAATATTCGAACGCCGCCGCAGTACCCGTCACATCCGCAAACCCGCCCCGCTCCGCGATCAGCCCCAGCAACCCGAGCTGCAAGCTGAACCCTGCTCGTACCGCTGCGGCGGACGGCGGCTTGCCCGTTTTGTAGTCGACGATGCCGATCCCGCCCGGCAACCGGTCGATGCGATCGTACCGCCCCGAAAGCGTCACGCCTGCCATCTCGATTTCGCCGCGCCCCTCTGCGGCCAGCACATGCCGGTCGCTCGCACGCATCTCGACGACCTGCCCCGCGATCCAGTCGATCGCCTCCCGCAGTCGCGGCTGCCACAATGCGCGCAGAAGCGGATGAACCTCCGCCTCCTTCAGCATCCGCATCGCGCGCGGGCGGAGCGCGTCGGGCGCGCACGCGTCCTGCTTCCACCATTGTTCGAGAATGTCGTGCACCGCCGTCCCGCGCCACGCCGCGGTCGGATCGGCATCGACCGGATCGAGCGGCGATAGCCGCAGCACCCGCCGCGCATAGAAGGAATACGGATCAGCCTTCAGCCGATCAACCTCCGTGACGGAGATGCTCGTCGGCCGCTTCGCCGGCAGCGGCGCCGGCCGCTCCACCGGCTCGTGCGTCGCCGCCGCATCCAGCCCCCGCGACCAGCCCTCCAGCGCGCCGTCCCGCTCGAACCGGTCCCCCGCCATCGCCTGCAACCGCAGCCACAGCCGCGACGCCAGCGCCGGCGACCCGGCATCGCGCCGCGCACGCGTCACCAGCACCTCCGGCGCGCCGAGCCCCTGCGCGAAGTCATGCGCCGCGATGCCGATCCGCTGCTCCAGCCCGATCAGCCCCAGCGCACCGCGGATGCGCGGCGCCAGCCACGGGTCGGGCGGCGGACTCCCCGGCCACGTCCCCTCGTTCAACCCGCTCAGGATCATCAGGTCCGCGGACTGCAATCGCGCCTCGATCTGACCATAGATGGCGAGCCGCGGGTGGCCCTTCCCCCGCTCCGGCCGCACCGCCACCTCGTCCAGCAGCGTGCGCAGCATCGCGGGCAGTTCCGCCGGATCGACCAGCGCCGGTCCGGCCCCGCCCTCCGCCTCGAGATCGGCGACGAACTCCGCCGCCGCGCGCCCCGCCAGCCCCGACCACAGCACGTCGCCGCACAGCGCCTGCGCCGCCTCACGCACGCACGCGATCAGTCCGGGCAGCGGCTGCGGCCCGGCCGAGAACTGCCGCGCCAACGGCTCCAGTCGCGGCTTGATCCACGTCCAGAACGTCGCCGCGCGCCCTTCCGGCGACAGTCCGTCCAGCCCCGCCGGCGGCCGTGGCCCGCGCAGAGACCGGTCCATCGCGCGCACCCCGTCCAGCCATTCCAGCCGCGGCACGCCGCCATTCGCCAGCGGATGCTTCAGCAGCGACAGCAACGCCAGCGGCGCGAACGCCTGCGCCGCCGCCTCCGTCAGCGCCAGCAGCAGCGTCCCGGGCGGCAGGATTGCCAGCGGCCTTCCCGCGCTATCGTCGACGGTGATCCCCCACCGCCGGCAATGCACCGCAACCCGCCGTGCCAACGCCCGGTCCGGCGTCACCAGCGCCGCGGTCTTCCCCGGCGTGTCCAACGCATGTCGCAGCGCCAGCGCGATCGTCTGCGCCTCCTCCGCCGGGGTCGCGAGTTCGGCCGCGCGCACGCCCGACAGCCGCCGGTCCGCCGCCGCCAGATCGGTCCACTTGCCGGTGAAATCCGCAGGGGCCAGCGCATTGGCGATCGCTCGGCCGCGCGCCGGGTCGGCATCCGCGCCCCAGTTGACCATCGCCCCGCCGCCACGCCAGCGCACGACCTCGTCGCGGCCGATGCTCATTTGCTCCAGCATCAGCTTCAAATGGAACTGCGGGTGGGTTTCGATCGCCCGCATCCCGCTGTCGGCGGCGTGCGGACCAAGCGCGTCCCACTCTTCCTGCGGCATCGCCAGATCGAGGCCAGCCAGCACCGTCTGCCCCTGCGCCATGTCCGCGACGCACCGCAACAGCCGCGCGACCGCGGGCGAGGTGTCGGTGATCCCCGCCGCACACACGAACCCCGCAGGCGGCGTCGCGCGCCACCGCGCTTCCAGCGCCGCCAGCAACCGCGCCCGCCGCTCGGCGCCGTCGATCGCGCCCAGCTTCGCCAGCTCCGCCGGCCAGCGATCGATGACGATCCGGAACGTCGCCAGCGCCCGCGCCCAATGCTCCGTCAACTCGGGCGCGAGGTCGAGCTCAGCCAACCGCGCCGGTGGCACCTCCTCGACCAACAACTGGTCCAGCGTCCGCGCCAGATCGCCCGCCAGCCGCACCGCCTCCGACGCCGACACCGGCGTCCCCGTCCGCGCCCGCTCTTCCTCGACCAGCCGCGCCAAAATCATCCGCCGCGCATAGGTCGCGACCGCGGGCGGCGGCGGGTCGTCCGCCACGTCCAGCGCCGCGCCGACCGCCTCGCCCAACTCGGGATCGCCCAGCGCCACCAGCCGTGGCAGCAGCAGCCCGCCGCCGCTCGCGCGCACGAACGCCTCGGTCACCGCCCGCACCGCACGGTTGTTCGGCAGCAGCACCAGCCCCCGCGCTAGCGCCGCCTGATCGCGCCCGCGCATCAGCCCACCGACCAGCGCGTCGGCGAAGGCGCGGTGCGCCGGGATCGTGTAGACGGACGGCCGCTCAGCCATCCAGCAGCAGTGCCTCGGTCCTGGCGATCGCACCGGGTGTGCCGACGTCGAACCACAGCCCCTGATGCACCTGCCCGAACGCACGACCGGATTCGATCGCGCGATCCCAGAACAGGTTCGTCGAGAACGGCCCCTCCGGCCAGTTCGCGATCAGTCGCGGGTGCAGGATCTGCACGCCGGTATAGGCGAAGGGCGCCACCGTGGCGGACCGCCGCCGCCGCGTGATCCGTCCGTCCGCCGCCAGATGGAAATCGCCCTGTCCGCGATAATTATGCGCACGCGCCAGCGGCACCATCAGCAGCAGCGCATCCATCTGATCGTCGTTCCACCGCGACGACAGCAGCTTGATCGCGTCCACCGGCCCGTCGATCCAGAGGTTGTCGCTGTTGGCGACCAGCACCGGCTCATCGCCCAACAAGTCGCGCGCCTGCACCAGCCCGCCACCCGTTTCCATCAATCGCTTGCGCTCATCGGACACGACCACGTCGACACCGTCGAACTTCGCGCCCAGATGCGCCACCAGCGAGTCCGCCAAATAGTGGACGTTCACCACCGCCCGCTCGACACCTGCCGCGTGCAACCGGTCGAACACATGGTCGATCAACGGCTTGCCCGCGACCTCGATCATCGGCTTGGGCCGCGTTGCTGTCAGGGGCCGCATGCGCTTCCCCAACCCCGCCGCCATCACCATCGCCGTCTTCGGCACCACGCCGCCGGGATCGGGCCGGATCGCCAGCTGCCGCGTCATCGCGTCAGTTCCAGCGGGTCGCCGCGCAGTTCCGGCGGTACGTTCTCGTCGAACCAGCGCGCCACCGGCGCCAGCACCGGCTCCGACAGGTCGCGCTCCAGATACGCCCAGACGCGTGGGCAGAGTGCAGCGTAACGCGGCTTGCCGTCCCGCTTCCACAACCGCGCAAAAATCCCCAAAATCTTCGCATTCCGCTGCGCCCCGAGCACATGATAGGCACGCAGGAACTCGTCACCGACACCGGTCGCCGCCTGATACCGCACCAGCATCGCCTGCTCGACCGACGGATCGACGTCACGCCGTGCGTCCTGCAACAACGACACGAGATCGTAGGCCGGATGCCCCGCCAGCGCGTCCTGAAAGTCCAGCAATCCAAGCTGCCGCGCATCCCCGACCAGCATCAGATTTTCAGCGTGATAGTCGCGAAGCACCGTCACGGGCTCCGCAGCCAGCCCGTGATCCAGCACTGCATCCCACGCCGCGACATAGCCCGCGGCATCGGCCGCGATCCCCACCGCCGGACAATACCATTCCACGAACAATGCCGCCTCGCGCTGCATCACCGCCCGGTCGTAGGGTTGCAACGGCCCGGCCGGATGCTTCGCCAGATCGACCAGCAGGTCGATCGCATCGCCATACAGGCAGAGTTCGTCGCCCTCGGCATCCGCCGTCTCGCGCAGGCGAACGTCGCCCAGATCGCTCAGCAGCACCAAGCCCTGCGTCTCGTCCAGTCCCAAGATCGCCGGGGCCAGAAATCCCCGCTCCTCCAGCCAGCGCGCCATCGCCACGAACGGGCGGGTATCCTCCTGCGGCGGCGGTGCGTCCATCAGCACCGCTGTCCGGTCGCCGTCCACCACCCTGAAATACCGGCGGAACGACGCATCCCCGGCCAGCGGCGACACATTCGCTGCGCCCCATCCGAGAGCGTCGAGAAACGCGGGCGCACCCGGCGGCGGGATCATATCGGCCATCGGTCCCTCCAGCCCGGCGGCACCTCCGCTGTCAAGCGACGCGAACCGTCCGGTTCGATCGACAGCGTCAGGCGCAGCGCCTCCGGCCACGCCCGCCCGCCCGCCCGCTCCGGCCATTCGACCAGCAGCACACCGTCCGCCCGCTCGTCCTCCAGCCCCAGTTCCTCGACCTCCTCCGGATCGTCCAGCCGGTACAGATCGACATGCCACACCGGCAGCACCGTCTCCGGCGGCGCATAGGGCTGCACGATGGCGAAGCTCGGGCTGGGCGCTTCGCCTTCGAGCCCCAGTGCCGCCAGCAACCCGCGCGCGACACTGGTCTTGCCCGCCCCCAGCGGCCCCGTCAGCGCCACGACATCGCCCGGCCGCACGACCGCCGCCAGTCGCGCCCCGAAAGCCTCCGTCGCGACAGCATCGGCCAATCTCACGCGACCAAACCCTTGTCCCGTGCTCCCGCGAATGCGGAAGCCCAGTCACTTCGGCGCCAAGCGGTCGCAAAGGCAGACGCTCGGTTCCCGCCTTCGCCCAGACACGGAACTTCCCACTTCATCGCCGCGGCAGTTCCACCGTCACCAGCGTCCCCTCGCCCGGCTCCGACACCAGCGAGATCGTGCCGCCATGCGCCTCCACGAACTGCTTCGCCAATGGCATGCCCAACCCCAGCGCACGCTCGCCGCCCGGTTGCAGATGCGGCTCCGCGAACCGGTCGAACACGCGGCCCGCGCTCTCCTCGTCCAGCCCCGGCCCGTCGTCGGACACCACGATCCTCGCGTGCGTCGCGGTGCCGTCGGCGTGCAGCAGGATGCGCCCACCCTCGCCCAGCGACGCCAGCGCATGCCGCAACAGATGCTCGACCACCTCGCGCAGTCTCTGGGGATCGCCTTGCACCCGCCCGGCCGATCGCGAGAGTTCGACCGCGAAGTCGATCTTGTGCCGCTTGATCGCCGGCTGGATCGCCATCGCCGCTTCGCGCGCGACGGTGACGAGGTCGACGTCCTTGCGCTCGACCGCCGCCCCCTCGCCGCCGCGCGTCAGGTCGAGCACGTCGTCGATCAACAGCCCCAGCCGCTCGACCGAGTCGAGGATCGCCTCCACGTACGTCCCCGCCTCCGCTGGCAGCTCGCCCGCATAGCCGCCGTGCAGCATCTCCGCGAACCCGCCGATCGAGGTCAGCGGCGTCTTCAATTCGTAGCTCATGTTCGCCACGAATTGCGTCTTCACCTTGTCCGCCGCCTCCAGCGCATCGGCCCGCTCCCGCAACGCCTGCTCCGCACGGCGGCTATCGGTGATGTCCAGCATCGTGAACAGCGCATTGCCGTCCGGCAGCGGCACGCCCGCGAACTCGAAATGCCGCCCATCGGCGAAGGCCACCCGCCCACCTCGCTGTTGCCGTTCGGCGGTGGCGGAATGGACGAGGTCGGCGATCAGCGTCGACCGGCTCGGCGTCGACAGGCGCGGCGCGATCCGGCTCGCGAACACGTCGACGCGCGGATGACTCGCCAGGAATTCCTCGTCGACGCCCCACAGCGCGCGGAAACGGTTGTTCCACAATTGCAGCCGGCCATCGGCGGCGAACACACCCAGCGCTTCGAACAGATTGTCGAACGTTGCGGTGCGGACGCGCAGCAGCGTGTCGCGCGCGCTGGCCAGTTGCACCTGCTCCGTCCGGTCCTCGAAGATCAGCAGCAGGCCGCCGTCCGGCAACGGCTGCGCCACCACGTGCAGGTGCGTGCCACCCGGCAGATGCCAGTTTTCTTCCGACGCGACATCCGCTGCCACGAACCAGTTCCGCCGCTCCGCCTTCCAGCCCGGAAAGTCGCGCACTTCCGGCAGGCGGTTGGCCTCGCGCATCCGCTCCAGCACGCGGTCGAATTCGGGACGATCCGCCAGCCACTCCGCGCGCATCGCGAACATGCGGTGGAACGGCTGGTTGCAGAACACCAGCGCCCGGTCCGGCCCGAACTGCGCCACGCCCGCCGACAGCCGGTCGAGCATGCCGCGCTGTGCCTCGGCGAACCGCTTGGCGCCACTCCGGGCCTGCTCCAGTTCCTCGATATCGACCGCGAAACCAGCGACTCCGCCGGTCGGCAGCGGCACGTCGATCACCCGCAAACGCCGCCGCGCGCCGTTGATCGTCGCCGGCAGCACCTGTTCCGCGGGCCGACCCTGCGCCTTCGCCGCCGCCGCTCCCGCCAGCGGCCCGCCCTGCCCGGTGCCCTCGACCAGTTCCAGCCCCCGAGACAAGGTTTCCGAAGCATCCCGCCCCTCGACCGCCTCGACATAGGCGGAATTGACCATCGCCAGCTTCAGGTCGCCGCCGCGATACCACATCGGCATCGGCGCCGCCTCGATCAGCCCGGTCAGCGCGCGATAGGCATCCGCCAGTCGCTCGACCTCGCCGCCCAGCCGCTCGATCTCACCCTGCGTGTCGCTCGCATCGAAAACCCACACGATCGCACCGCCCGCCGCGCCGAGTTCCGCGGGCGCCCGCCCGCCGCGCAACGTCAACGCCCGGTCAGACCCGCGCGGTCGTATCGCCCGCTCGAACTCGCGCCCGGCCCGCTGCGCTGCGGTGACATCGGCCGTCAGAACCGCCACGTCCTCCGGCTGGAGCCCCGCATCATCCCCGTCGGTCAAATCAGCCAGCGTCCGCGGCGCGACCGAAAGCCCCAGCCAGTCCGCCAGTCGCGTCGGCATCTCGACCCGTCCGTCCGGCCGCACCAGCATCGCCAGCGCCGGCGCACTGCGCAGCGTCGCATGCAGCCGCGCATTCTCGTCCCGCGCCATCGCCGCCGCCGCGCGCGTTCGCAGCCCCACGAACAATGCCGCCACGCCGCCGCCGATCACCACCAGCAGCATCAGGCCGAGCCCGATCGTCGCTCCGGTGCCGAGCTGCATCATGTCATGGTCGGTCGCGCAGGCATGCCACCGTGTCTAGGGTCAGCGCGAGCCACGGGCAACGGGCGTGATGATGTAGAGGTGCAACCGGGCTAACCCGCATTGGAAAGACCGGTACGGACCTAAGTTGTTGCAAAGGTGTGACACTTTCCAAGATATCGATGAGTTGAGCGGACACGGGCGGGAACGCGGGCGTTTTTGGCGGTACCTGACCGACACATCGGCAGGCGGGGCGATCGTCGTTCCGGTGTTACATCGTTCAGGGAATTCACCAGAAATGTCCGTACTCCGACGCCACCTTCTTGCCACGACCCTGCTGGTCGCGGCGACGCCGATGACGGCGGTCTATGCGCAGGACGCCGCTAACCCGGCGGGAACCCTCGGTGCGGCGAGCACCGCCCCCGCCCAGAACCCGACCGATCCAGAGGCTCAGGCCGATGCCGCTGAGTCCGTCGCCGATCAGGGCGGCGAGATCGTCGTGACCGGGTCTCGCATCCGTCGTCCCGATCTGGAATCCGCCTCGCCGATCGCCGTGGTCGATTCCCAGCAGATCCAGTCGCAGGGCATCGTCAACACGCAGGATCTGCTCCAGAAACTGCCGCAGGTTGGCATTCCGGGGCTCAGCCGCACGAACAGCAACTTCCTGACGTCGGGCAACGGCGTCGCGACGATCGATCTGCGCAACCTCGGCGACTCGCGCACGCTGGTGCTGGTCAACGGTCGGCGCTTCGTTCCCGGTGTGGCGGGCACATCGATCGTCGACGTCAACAACATCCCCGCCGACTTCGTCGATCGTATTGAGGTCGTGACCGGTGGCGCATCGGCCATCTACGGGTCGGACGCGATCGCGGGCGTCGTCAACTACGTGTTGAAGACCGACATGCAGGGCATCGTCGGGCGCGCCCAATATGGTCTCACCAGCCGCGGCGACAGCCAGAACTACACGGCGAGCCTGACCGGCGGCACGAAGTTCGGCGCTGACGATCGCGGATCGATCATCGCCAACGTCACCTATTCCAAGGATCTCGGCCTGCTATCGCGCAAGCGCGCGATTTCGGCGGAGGATTGCTCCGCCGCGGGTTGCGGGCCGCAGTCCTATTCGTCCTACCCCGCGCAAGGGCGTTTCGAGTTTCAGAACTCGAACAACGAGAACGGCGTAGCGTCGAACGAGGGTGGCTATGCGAGCAACCTGTTCACGTTCAATCCCGATAACTCCGTTGTGACGGGCTTCCCGACCGGCTACGGCTTCAATCGAAACTCGGTGCGCCGTATCTCGACTCCGATTGAGCGGTACTTGGCAGCCGGCTCCGCCCAATATCGCTTCAGCGACGCGGCCACTGCGTTCGTCGAGGCGACATACGCCAAGACCAAGTCCAGCTCGCAGATCGAAGCTCTGGCGCTGGATTCTCAGACCGATGTCGGCGTCGGCTACGGCATCGACAATCCATTCATTCCGCTCTCGATCCGTCAGCAGATCGCAGCCCGCAACAGCGATGCGATCGCATCCAACGACGTGACGTCGATCGATTTTCGTCGCCGCCAGAACGAAGTGTTCAGCCGCAGCAACCGTAACGATCGGGACACCATGCGTTTCGCCGGCGGCCTGCGCGGCGATCTCGGCTCCAAGTGGCAGTACGAAACATCGGTCGTGTACGGCCAGTTGAAGGATCGCACGAGCAGCCAGGACATCGACATCACGCGCTACGCCAATGCGCTGGATGCCACCACAGATGCGCAGGGCAACATCATCTGCCGCGACGCCACTGCGCGTGCGGCGGGCTGCGTGCCGATCAACCTGTTCGGCTACAACACCGCTACGCCGGAAGCCTCGGCCTATGTGCGGGCGGCAGTGCCTCGCGCGGTGGCGATCAAGAATACGCAGTTCGTCGCCAGCGGCAGCGTCAGCGGCTCGCTGTTCGCACTTCCGTACGGTGACGTACAGGTCGCGCTGGGCGCCGAGTATCGTCGCGAGAAGAGCGCCGAGAATTGGGACGAACTGACGAACGCCGGCCAGAATTCCGGCAACCAAACCCCGGACACGGTCGGCAAGTTCAACGTCAAGGAGCTGTTCGGCGAAATCGACGTGCCGCTGCTGAAGGACATCAGCTTCGTCAATTCGCTGAGCATCCAGGGTGCGGCGCGCTATTCCGATTACTCGACGATCGGGCGCGTGTTCAGCTGGAATGCGGGTGGTGAGTATTCACCGGTCCGCGGCCTCCGCTTCCGCGGCAACTACGCGGTCGCCAACCGTGCACCGAACATCGGCGAGCTTTTCTCGTCCGCATCGGAGACGTTCCCGACGGTGCAGGACCCGTGCGACGGCGTCACTGCGACGTCGACGGGCACCTATGACGTAGCCTGCCGCGCGATTCCGGGCGTCGCGTCCGCAATCTCTCGCAACGGTACATTCGAATACACGCTCGCTGACATCCAGAGCATCAACGGCTTTAACGGCGGCAATCGCAATCTGCAGGAGGAGAAGGGCAAGACGCTGACGTTCGGCGCCGTGTTCGCTCCCGACCAGGTCCGCGGCCTGAGCCTGACCGTCGACTATTTCGACATCAAGCTCACCAATGCGATCGACATCATCCCGCGCGCCACGTCGATCCAGCAGTGCCTGCTGACCAACCTGCCGCAGTTCTGCAACAACGTCATCCGCAACACCGGCACCGGCTTCATCCGCACGGTCAATGCCCAGAACGTCAACATCGCGGACACCAAGACGCGCGGTATTGACGTCAATCTGCGCTATGGTCGCGCGCTCGGGTTGGTTGCGGACGATCGCTTCGACGTGAACGTCCTCTACACGCACACCTTGCGCTATCAGACCCAGTCCGACCCATCGGCGCCGGTCTACAGCGGCGTCGGCAACATCGAATTCGGCTCGGTGTTCCGCGACAAGGTCAACGCGACCGCGACCTACGGGGCCGGTCCGTTCAGCGTCAACTGGACCGCCACCTATCTCAGCCCGATGGTCGACACGGTGCGTGACGAGTTCGCGGAGTCTTCGGAGGGTCTTGATCCGGAGATCATCGCTCACAACGAGATCAAATCGCGCATCTACCACGACGTCCAGTTCCGCGCCCGCGTCGGAGATACGCGTGAAATGGAGCTGTTCGTCGGCGTCAACAATCTGTTCGACCGCAAGCCGCCGAAGCTGGAAGACACCGTCTTCTACGGCAGCATTACCGGCACGACGACCGCCGCGGACATCTACGATCCAATCGGCCGCCGCTTCTACGCAGGTGCGCAGGTCCGCTTCTAGGGCTCTTCGGCCCGGCGCTTCTGGAGGGCGGGACAGGTCATCTGTCCCGCCCTTTTTTGTACGCCTCAACCCTTCGATCGAGCGCGGTCTCCTGTGCGGCACCGCCCGCATCCCGCGTAAGCAAAAGGCCGCGCCACCTTCCGGTGACGCGGCCCCGTTTCGCTGCTCAGAAGAGCGGCGAGATCAGTAGCGGTAGTGATCCGGCTTGAACGGCCCTTCGACCGGCACGCCGATATAGCCGGCCTGCTTCGGGGTCAGCTGCGACAGCTTCACGCCCAGCTTTTCCAGATGCAGCGCCGCGACCTTCTCGTCGAGGTGCTTGGGCAGGACGTACACGTCGTTCTTGTAGTTCTCGCCCTTGGTCCAGAGCTCGATCTGCGCGAGCGTCTGGTTGGTGAACGACGCCGACATCACGAACGACGGGTGACCGGTCGCGCAGCCGAGATTCACGAGGCGGCCCTTCGCCAGCACGATGATCTGCTTGCCGTCCGGGAACTCGACCAGGTCGGTGCCGGGCTTCACTTCGGTCCACTTGTAGTTCGACATCGCGGCGATCTGGATCTCGCTGTCGAAGTGGCCGATGTTGCAGACGATCGACATCGGCTTCATCGCCTTCATGTGATCGGCGGTGATGACGTCGGCGTTGCCGGTCGCGGTCACGAAGATGTCGGCGCGGGTCACCGCCTCGTCCATCGTCACGACTTCGAAGCCTTCCATCGCAGCCTGCAATGCGCAGATCGGATCGACCTCGGTCACCATCACGCGCGCGCCGCCGTTGCGGAGCGACTGGGCCGAGCCCTTGCCGACGTCACCGAAGCCGGCGACGACCGCGACCTTGCCGGCGAGCATCACGTCGGTGGCGCGACGGATCGCGTCGACCAGCGATTCCTTGCAGCCGTACAGGTTGTCGAACTTCGACTTCGTGACGCTGTCGTTGACGTTGATCGCAGGGAACGGCAGTTCGCCCTTCTTCGCGATCTCGTACAGGCGGTGCACGCCGGTCGTCGTCTCTTCCGATACGCCCTTCAGGTTCTTGACCGTCTCGGTCAAATAGCCCGGCTTCTTGGCGATGAACGCCTTCAGCGCGCGCTGGAACTCGACCTCTTCCTCGTTCTCCGGCTCGCCCAGCGTGTGGCCGGCTTCGAGCTTCGCACCCCAAAGGGCGAACATCGTCGCGTCGCCGCCGTCATCCAGGATTATGTTGGCGGTCTGGCCCTCGACCTCGGCATCCCACGAGAAGATGTCGCCGACATAATCCCAATACTCGGCCAGGCTCTCGCCCTTCACCGCGAACACCGGCACGCCGGTCGCGGCGATCGCGGCGGCGGCATGGTCCTGCGTCGAGAAGATGTTGCACGTCGCCCAGCGCACATCGGCACCGAGCGCGGTCAGCGTCTCGATCAGCACCGCGGTCTGGATGGTCATGTGCAGCGAACCGGTGATGCGTGCGCCCTTCAGCGGCTGCGACGCGCCGAACTCGCTGCGCAGCGCCATCAGGCCCGGCATTTCGGTCTCGGCGATCTTGATCTCGGCCCGGCCGAATTCGGCGAGGGCGATGTCCTTGATGACATAGTCTTGCGCCGTCTTGGCGGCGCCCTCGGGCGCAAGTGCGGTGGCCACGAATAGTGCTCCTGATACGAATGAATGGGTGCGCCCATACGGGTTTGCAGCCTCACGAGCAAATATAAAGATATCTTTATATGTTCAAGTCCCGCGCATCGCGACCGAGTACGATCAGGCGGTACCCACCCCCGCGACCAGTAGCCGCGGATCGATACCCGCCCCCGCCATCGCCCGCGACCAGCGCTCCTGTGCCGGCGCATCGAACAGCACCGCGTCCTCCGCGGGCGCCGTCAGCCAGCCCGGCCGCGACAATTCACCCTCCAGCTGCCCCGCGCCCCAGCCGGCATAGCCCAGCGCGACGACCCAGTTCGCCGGCCCGGCACCCTCCGCGATCGCGCGCAGCACGTCGAGCGTCCCGGTCAGCGTCCAGCGTCCCGCGACCTGCACCGAATCCTGCCCGGACCATTCCGTCGAATGCAGCACGAATCCGCGCCGCGGCTCCACCGGCCCGCCCAGATGCACCGGCGCGTTCGGCGCCACCCCCGGCTCGATCTCCAACTGTTCCAAGAGTGCATGGAACCCGACGCCCGGCACCACCGCACCCAGCCCGATGCCCAGCGCGCCGTCCGCGTCGTGCCCGCACATCGCGATCACCGCATGTTCGAAGCGGGGATCGCTCATCCCCGGCACCGCGAGGAGGAATTGGCCGGTGAGATACGCAGGTTCGGTCACGCTTCTGGGCATAGCCGCTGCGGAAAGCCGCCGCCACGCTTGAAATCAGCCCGCCTCGGCCCGAAATGCGCCGGGCCCGGCGAATTCAGCCGGCGATCCACGGAGAATGCAGGATGACCATCAGCGTCGGAGACCGACTGCCCAAGGCCACGCTCGTCAAGGTGACCGCCGACGGTCCCGATCAGGTCGATACCGAAACCTATTTCGCCGGCCGCAAGGTCGCGCTGTTCGCGGTGCCCGGCGCGTTCACGCCGACCTGTTCCGCCAAGCACCTGCCCGGCTTCGTCACGCAGAAGGAGGCCTTCGCCGAAAAGGGCGTCGACGAGGTCGCCTGCACCTCGGTCAACGATGCCTTCGTGCTGGATGCGTGGTCGAAGCAGAACGACGCCGCCGGCGTGACGATGCTGGCGGACGGCAACGGCGACTTCGCCCGCGCGCTCGGGCTGGAGATGGACGGGTCGAAGTTCGGCCTCGGCACGCGCAGCCAGCGCTACTCGATGCTGGTCGAGGACGGTATAGTCACGCAGCTCCACGTCGAACAGCCCGGCGAGTTCAAGGTCAGCTCCGCCGAACACCTGCTCGGCGAAATCTGAATCGGAAATTCTGGACTGTCGGAGGGGTATCCACGCCAACGGCGTCACCCCTCCGGCGCTCCGCGCACCTCCCCTTGCAGGGGAGGACTTTGATTGCGAGCCTCATTCCTCCCCGGCGAGGGGAGGTGGCAGCCCACAGGGCTGACGGAGGGGTGACACCGCCGGCGTAAACACCCTCGGGTTTCCTCGCAGCGCCCCGTCTTGCCTCCGTCATCCGCCGCGCGTAACCCTTCGCGATGACAACCGCTTCCGACATCGTCGCAGAGCTGGACCGGCTCTACACCGCCTCGGTCGACCGCCTTCAGGCCGCCCTCACCCGCTACCTCTCGGACGGCACGCCGCCCGACGCGACGGCCCGCAGCGACGGCAGCTTCGCCTATCCGGAAATCCGCCTCAGCTTCTCCGGCGAAGCGTCCCGCCCCACGCCGCTACGCTCGTTCGGTCGCCTCGTATCGCCGGGCGACTACCGCATCAGCGTCACCAAGCCCGCGATCTTCGCCGACTACCTGACCGAGCAACTGACGCTGCTGATCGAGGATTACGACGTCACGGTCGAAGCGGTGCCCGGCCGTCAGGAGATCCCCTTCCCCTACGTGCTCGATCCCGGTCACGCGCTCAGCCTCGATCAGGTGTCCGCGTCCGAGCTCGCCCGCTTCTTCCCCGCCACTGAACTCGCGCATATCGGCGACGAGATCGCCGACGGCCTGTGGATGACGGTCGACGGCACGCGTCCGCTCGCGCTGTTCGACGGCCTGCGCACGGACTTCAGTCTCGCCCGCCTGCGTCATTACATGGGTACGCCGGCGGAGCACGTGCAGCGCTTCGTGCTGTTCACCAACTATCACCGCTACGTCGACGAATTCGTCCGCTGGGGCGCGTCGCAACTGGGAGCCGGAAGCCGGTTCACCGCGCTGTCCGGTGCGGGCAACGTCGTCATCCACTCGCCAGACGATGTCGACACGATCGTCTCCGACAGCGCGTGGCGGCGGCACCAGATGCCCGCCTATCACCTGATGGCCGATGACCGCACCGGCATCACGCTCGTCAATATCGGCGTTGGGCCGTCCAACGCCAAGACGATCTGCGACCACCTCGCCGTGATGCGGCCCGAGGCGTGGCTGATGATCGGCCATTGCGGCGGGCTGCGTCCGTCGCAGCGGATCGGCGACTATGTCCTCGCCCACGCCTATCTTCGCGACGATCACGTGCTCGACGACGTGCTGCCGCCGGAAATTCCCGTCCCCGCCATCGCGGAGGTGCAGGTCGCGTTGGCGAAAGCGGCGGAGATCGTCTCGGGCCAGTCGGGCGAGGAGCTGAAGCGCCGCCTGCGCACCGGCACGATCGTCACCACCGACGACCGTAATTGGGAGCTGCGCTACTCCAAATCGGCGCTGCGCTTCTCGCTCAGCCGGGCGGTGGGCATCGATATGGAATCCGCCACGATCGCCGCGCAGGGCTATCGCTTCCGCGTCCCCTACGGCACCTTGCTCTGCGTCTCGGACAAGCCGCTGCACGGCGAGCTCAAACTCCCCGGACAGGCCAACCGCTTCTACGAACGCGCGATCAGCGAGCATATGCGGATCGGCATCGAAGCGTGCGAGCAACTGCGCGTCGAAGGCGAACGCCTGCACAGCCGCAAGCTGCGCGCCTTCAACGAACCACCCTTCCGCTAAGTCATAGGAGCTTCCGGGCGCGCTCCGCTCGCAACCAAAACGTCGTCGGTCGCGTTACGCACCCGGAACCAAATCGGGGAACAGACATGGCCGACGACGACACGACCGCGACCACCGACACGCCCGCCAAGCCCGCGCGCCGTCGCCGTACGACCACCCCCGCCAAGGCCGCCGCCGCCAAGCCGCGCGCGACCCGTACCAAGGCGGCCTCGGCCGACACCGCGGCGCCCGCCGCGCCCAAGACCCCGAAGGCGAAAGCTCCCCCGAAGCCCCGCTCCAGCAAGCGCGCCGCGCCCGCCACCCCGGCGACCAAGGCCCGAGCCGCCGCGACCCGCACCCGCGCCGCTGCGAAGACCGCGACCGACAAGATCGGCGGCAAATGGGGTGCCGCCGCGATCGCTACCGGCATCGCCGCCGCCGCTGCCGGCGCGGCGCTCTTCACGCTCAAGGGCAGCAGCGCCAAGCCGGCAGACCCCGCCAAGGGCTCCGGGCCAAAGACGCCGACCAAGGGCGCCCATCAGCCCGACGGCACGGATTCGTCCAAGTCGTTCGAAGCAGGCATCCCGGACGAAAACACCGTCCCGAACTGATCGTCCAAGGAAGCCGTCATTGCGAGCGTAGCGAAGCAATCCAGAGCGTCACGCGAGACACTGGATGGCATCGCTCCGCTCGTGGTCTCGGTCATGCCCGCGGCCGCCGTGCCCTACCGTGCTCCCGCGTAAGCGGGAGCCCAGTGGTGTTCCAACGCCCGGCTTCGGCTCTAGCCACCGGACTCCCGCCTTCGCGGGAGAACAGCAGTTGAGAATTGGGACTGCCACCACTCCGGCAGATCACCCCGGCGAAGAAGGCGGGGTTGCGATCGCGCTCCCGTTCCGAACCGGCGCCCTGTCAAAGCCCGTCATTGCGAGCGTAGCGAAGCAATCCAGAGCGTCACGCGAGACACTGGATCGCATAGCTCCGCCCGCCGTCTCGGTTATCCGCGACCGCCGTGCCATTTCGTGCTCCCGCGAAAGCGGGAGTCCGGTAGCGTCGAAGCGTCCGGCTACGGCTCTAGGGGCTGGACTCCCGCCTTCTCGGGAGAACGACACTTGCAGCTCAGGGAGCTTCGACCTCCCAACCCTGCGAAACCGACGCGCGCACCCTGACCACCGGACTTCACCGGATGGCCAAAGACGACGCACGCCGATCGATCGAGACGTCGCCCGGCTACACGCGTCTCACCACCCGGTCGGCTTGCCCTTGTTCTGCTGATCCAGCCACGTCTTCAGCGGTGCGAAATACGCGATCAGCGCCTTGCCGCTCATCTCGCGCGTGCCGGTGAACGCCTGCAACGCATCCGGCCACGGCTTCGACTGCCCCATCGCCAGCATCGCATTCAGCCGCTGCCCGACCTCCTTGTTGCCGTAGAACGAGCAACGATGCAGCGGCCCGGTCCAGCCCGACTGCTTGCACGCCGCCTGATAGAACTGGAATTGCAGCACCCGCGCCAGGAAATAACGCGTGTACGGCACGCCCGCCGGCACGTGGTATTTCGCGCCCGGATCGAACTGGGTCTCGTCGCGCGCCACGGGCGGCGCGACGCCCTGATATTGCAGCCGCAACTTGTCCCAGCCCGCCTGATATTGCCCTGCGGGAATTTGACCGGAAAACACCTGCCACCGCCATTTGTCGATCAGCAGCCCGAACGGCAGGAACGCCACCTTGTCCATCGCCTGCCGCAGCAACAGGCCGATGTCCTTGTCCGCGCCCGGCACCTTCGCCTGATCCAGCAGCCCGATCTTGACGAGGTAATCCGGCGTGATCGACAGCGCGACGGTGTCACCGATCGCCTCGTGGAATCCGTCGTTCGCGCCGTTCTTGTAGAGGAAGGGCTGCTGCTTGTACGCGCGCTGGTAGTAATTGTGGCCGAGTTCGTGGTGGATCGTCACGAAGTCGTCGCCATTCACCTTCGTGCACATCTTGATGCGGATGTCGTCCGCATTGTCCACGTCCCACGCCGATGCGTGACAGATCACATCGCGGTCGGCGGGCTTCACGATCTGCGACCGCTGCCAGAACGTCTCGGGCAAGGGCTGGAACCCCAGCGACGAGTAGAACGCCTCGCCCTGCTTCACCATCCGCACCGCGTCGTAGTTCTTCGCCTTCAACAGATCGCCGGTGTCGAAGCCCAGGTCGCCCGCCCCTGCCGGCGCGACGATGTCATAGATATTGCCCCATTCCTGCGCCCACATATTGCCCAATAGGTCGCTGCGGATCGGTCCCGTCTTCGGCTGCACCGCGTCGCCGTACTTTGCGTTCAGCTTCCAGCGGACATAGGTGTGCAACGCCAGATACAGCGGCTCCACCTCCTTCCAGATGCGGTCCGTCTCCGCCGCGAACGCGTCCGGCGACATATCGTACCCGGCCCGCCACATCGCGCCGACATCGGCATAGCCCAGCCCCTTCGCACCCGCATTCGCCGCGACGGTCATCTTCGCATAATCGGCCCGCATCGGCGCTCCGACGTTGTCGTGCCAGCTGACCCACATCTCCTTCAGCTTGGCCGGATCGCGCATCTCGCCCATCGCCGCTTCGATGTCGGACCCGTTGATCGGCTTGCCGTCGAGCGTTCCCTTGCCCTTGCCGTACGCGGAGGACATGCGCGTGGTCAGCGTCGCCAACGCCTCTGCCGCGCCTGGCGTATCGGCGGCCGGCAGCGTGATGCCGTTCCGCAACAGGTCGAGCTTGCGCCGCGTATCCGCCGACAGCCCCGCCGCCGTTGCATAGCGCGCCGCGTCATTGGCCAGCTTCACCTGGATTGCGGTCTGGTCGCCGTTCGCCTTCGACGCTAGCGCATCGGTATCGTCGTTGATGTAGGTCGCCTGCACCCAGTTGATGCGGTTGACGGGAAGCGACAGCGCCGCGAGCTGCTCTTCGGCCTTGGCGACGAAGGCATCGGCCTGCGCCGCGGTCGGCTTGCCCACAGGAGCCGCGGGCGTCTGGGCGACGACGGACGCGGTCGACAGGCTCGCGAGCACCGCGAGCGATACGGATGTACGAAGCATTCGGGGATTCCTCTTCTATCCCCGTGAAATGCGCCGCCGCCCCGTCAGCCGTCAAGCGGCCAGAAAGTCCGCCATCGCCTGCCCCAGTTCGGGCTTCACCACCGAGCTCATATGCCCGCCCGGCACCTCGGCATAGCGCCCGTTCGGCAACGCGGCGGCGAGGTCGGGCGCGGAGCCATTGTCCTGATCCTCCTCGCCCGCCACCACCAACGCCGGCTGGACGAAGCCCGCAACGTCCTCCGCCCCCGTGTCGACGAACGTGTTCAGGATGCCGAGCAGCGCGACCGGATCACCCTTCGTCGTCTTGAGGAACGCCTCCGCCAGCCACTCCGGCGATCCCCGCTCATGCTCGCCGAGCCGGGTCAGGATGTTCCGGAAGTGATCGACACGCCGGTGGGTATGCAGCAGCCCCTCCAGACCCATGCCCGCGAACACGATCCGGCCGGGCGTCGCGCCCGTCGCCAGCATCCGCGACGTCGTCCGCGCGCCCAGCGAGTATCCGCCCAGATCGTAATCCGTCAGCCGCAGATGCGCGATCAGCGCATGGCCGTCGCGGGTCAGCGTATCGGGAGCATAGGCCGCCGGATCGTGCGGTCGGTCGCTTTCGCCGTGCGCGCGCAGGTCCGGCATGATGACCCGGAACCCGTTCGCGGCGATCTTCGCCGCGTGCCCATAGCGGATCCAATTGGTCGCCGCGTCGGAGAAATAGCCGTGGATCAGCACCACCGGCCGTCCCTCGCCCATCTCGCGCCAGGCGATCCGCACGCCGTCGAAACTCTCGAAATATTCAGTCGGGGAGCTTGCCAACCGCCGTCCTCCACATTGTCGCGATCCGCTCATTGTCCTCTGTCCGGCTCGCCGGCAACCCGCGCGTGTCCAGCCACTCCGGATGCCAGCTTTCGGCACCCGAATGCTCGAGCGGCCGAAACGCGGACGGATCGTCGAAGCTGCCGACCGTCAGGTCCAGATGATCCGCACCGTCTCCCTCATAGGTCAGCGGCGTCCCGCACTCCCGGCAGAAACCCCGCTGCGCGATCGGCGACGACCGGTACCGCTCCGGCTCGTACGGGCTCCATCGCAGGTCGCCGCGCGTCACACCCTTGAACGCGATCGAAACCCCGCCGGTGGCCCGCTGGCACATCCGGCAGTGACACAGATAGGCGTCGTCGTCGTGGATCGTCACGACATAGCGGATACGCCCGCACTGGCACCCCCCGGTCATCTCCTTCGCCATACCCACCTCCTCGCGGCCCAACGCATGGCGCGGCGATTCAGTGTATCGCCCGACCCCCGCGTTCGTCGGGAGCGATCCACACGGTGGTTGACGCCACCTCCTTCCCGCCATCATGGAAGCGGCGGGAGAGGATGCCTGGTTCACCTGCGACGGGACACCGGGATTGACCTACGACGACAGCCTGCCGCTCGGCCGCCCTCACAGTGTGGCGGAGGACGGCTATGCGCTCGCGATCGGGTGCGTGCTGCTGGTCGTCGGCCTGATGTTCCTGAAATCCGCGGGGCTCGTCACCGGCGGTATCGCAGGGATCGCGCTACTGCTGTCGTATGTCGTACCGCTACCCGCCGGCGTGCTGTTCACGACCGTGAACCTGCCCTTCTTCGTCGTCGCGCACCGGACGATGGGATCGAAGTTCGCGCTGAAGACCGTGCTCGTGAATGTCGGCATCGCCGCCTTTTCCGGCTGGGCGCGGCTGTCGGTTCACATCGCCGACGTGCATCCGGCGTTCGCGGCGCTGGTCGGCGGCACGGTCATCGGCATGGGCGTGCTCTGTCTGGCGCGCCATCAGGCGGGCGTCGGCGGCACCGGCGTGATCGTCCTGTGGCTCTACCGCACGCGCGGCTGGAACGCCGGCGTGACGCAGGTCGCGCTCGATGTGCTGGTCCTCGCCGTCGCCGCGCTGGTAATCAGCGGCCCTGCCCTCGCATGGTCCGCCCTCAGCACCGTCGCGATCAGCCTGATCCTGTTCGCGTGGCACCGGCCCGGGCGGTACATCGGGCACTAACCCCTAGACGGAGTCCATTCCGGACAATCGCTCCAGCGCCTCGACGGAGGCCGCTTCCTGCCAAAGCTCCGCATCGTCCGGCAGGATCACCCAAGGTTGCTTGCTCCGTACCCAGATGTGCAGCGGGACGCGGATGCGCGCACTGTCGTCCAGCGTGCCGGCACGAATATTCACCAGATGCGGTCGCGCTGCATTGCTGTTGTAGAGCCGCGTATGACAGGTCGGGCAGAACCGCTGCGTCGACACGCGCCCCGTCGGATTTACGAACGCATAGTCCGTCGCCGCGCCGGTCACGTGGAGCGCATCGGCCGGCATGAAGAACTGCGTGGTGAACGAGCTGCCCGACCATGTCTGGCAATCGGTACAGTGACAGGCATAGGCGGCGGGCAGCGTGGCGCGGTCGACGGTGTAGCGCACCGCGCCGCAGCGACAGCCGCCCGCAATCACCTCAAGCACCCTTCTGCCGCCTAGGCACCCTTCTGGAGATGCCGCCGCCCGAGCAGTTCCGCGATCTGCACAGCGTTCAGCGCCGCGCCCTTGCGCAAATTGTCGGACACGCACCACAGCGAAAGCCCGTTCTCCACCGTCGGGTCCTCGCGCACGCGGCTGACATAGGTCGCATCGTCGCCCGCCGCCTCGACCGGGGTGATGTAGCCGCCATCCTCGCGCTTATCGATCAGCATGATGCCCGGCGCCTCGCGCAGGATCGTCTGCGCTTCCTCGGCGGAGATCTCGTTCTCGAACTCGACGTTCAGCGCCTCGGAATGGCCGACGAACACCGGCACGCGGACGCAGGTCGCGACGACCTTGATCTTCGCACCCATGATCTTCTTCGTCTCGACCACCATCTTCCACTCTTCCTTGGTCGAACCGTCGTCCAGAAAGCTGTCGATGTGGGGGATCACGTTGAACGCGATCTGCTTGGTGAACTTCTTTGCCTCTGCCGGGTCGCCGACGAAGATGTTGCGGCTCTGCTCGAACAGCTCGTCCATGCCGATCTTCCCCGCGCCGGACACCGACTGGTACGTCGCGACGACGACGCGCTTGATCGTCGCGGCATCGTGCAGCGGCTTCAGCGCGACGACCATCTGCGCGGTCGAGCAATTGGGGTTGGCGATGATGTTCTTCGCCCGGTACCCGTCGATCGCGTCCGGGTTCACCTCCGGTACGATCAGCGGCACATCCGGGTCCATCCGGTACAGCGACGAATTGTCGATCACCGTGCAGCCTGCGGCGGCGAACTTTGGCGCATAGATCGCCGTCGCCTCGCTGCCGATCGCGAACAGCGCGATGTCCCAGCCCTCGGGATCGAAATGCTCGATGTTCTGGATCTTGAGCATCTTGCCGGTGTCGCCATACTCGATCTGGTCGCCCTGGCTGCGCGACGACGCCAGCACCGCAATCTCGTCGAGCGGAAATTCCCGCTCGGCGAGGATGTTGACCATCTCGCGCCCGACATTGCCCGACGCGCCCGCGACCACCACCCGATAACCCATTATGCCCTCCAGATACGCCGCGCCGCTCGCGGACCGCTCACGCTCATCCGTTCGTCTCGAGTAGCCGTCGAGCGAAGTCGAGACGGCATATCGAGAGAGCAACCCGGCGGCGGCTGGTCTCGACACGGGCTCTCGACATGCTCGATCCCTGCTCGAAACGAACGGAGGAGCGGACGTCGCGCCGCCCTAGTCCGCGGCGACGCAGCACGCCAGCCAAGCTTTACTTGCCCTCGCTATCGGCCGCCGTTGGCGCGGGCGTCGGCATCGACGACACCGCCGGCACGGGCAGCGCCTCCGGCCGGTCGCGCACGGTGCGGTTCAGGAACGCCATGATCGTGCCCCACAGATGCTGCGACACGCCCGGCCCGCCGACGCGGTGCGTGTTGCCGGGATAGAACATCATCTCGAACGGGGTCGCCGTCCGCTGCATCTCGGCCGCGAACGCCGTGGAGTTGTCGAGGAAGACGTTGTCGTCCGCCATCCCGTGGATCAACAGCAAGGGGTCGCGGATCTTCGATGCGTCCGCGATCGCCGCCGACGCCGCATAGGCTGCGCCGTCGATGCGCGGATCGCCCATATACCGCTCGGTGTAGTGGCTGTCGTACAGCTCCCAGTTCGTCACCGGCGCACCCGCCACTGCCGCGGCATAGACGCCCGGCGTCTTCTCCAGCATCTTCAGCGACATATAGCCCCCGTACGACCAACCGTAGGTGGCGATCTTGGTCGGCTCCACGAACGGCAGCGTCTTCAGATACTCCGCGCCCTTCAACTGGTCCGCGACCTCCACGCTGCCCATCGCATGATAGAGATGATCCTCGAACGCCTTGCCGCGATTGGGCGAGCCGCGATTGTCGAGCATGAAGAAGATCCAGCCCTGCTGCGCCAGATACTGCGGCAGCGGCCCCTTCCACCCGCGCGTCACCGTCTGGCTCCCGGGGCCGCCATAATGCTGGAAGAACACCGGATAGCGCTTGCCCGGCTCCATCTTCGGCGCGACCATCGTCCAGTGCAGGTCGGTGCCGTCCGCCGCCTCGATCGTCCCGAACGTCGTCGCGGCTTGGCCCGCGGCATAGGGGAACCAGGGATGGGCCTCGTTGACCGCATTCTCCGCGATCCACGATACGCGCTGTCCGGCGGCATCGGCCAGATACACCTGCGGCGGCTGCGTCGGGCTCGACCGCTGCACGATCAGCCGGCTCGCCGTCCCGTCCATCGAGCCGGAGTTGGTGAAGCCCCGCTCCGTCAGGCGCGTGATCTGGTTCGGCTTGGCGATGTCGACCGCATACAGCTGCTGCTCCAGTACGTCGTCCTTCGTGCCCGCGAAGAAGACGCGCCCCTTCGTCTCGTCCACCCCGATTAGATCGGTAACGACCCATTCCCCCTTCGTCAGCGGCGTCCACTTGCCCGCCGCGAAGCGATACAGGTGCCCATACCCGCTCCGCTCCGACCGCCAGATCAGGCTGCCGTCCTTCATCACGCGATACGCGTCGGTCAGGTTCGTCCAGCTTTTCACGCCCGACTTCTCGGAGAACAGGATCGTCGAACGCCCCGTCGCCGGATCGACGCGCAAGATGTCGATCCGCTTCTGATCGCGCGTCTGGCGCTGCACCAGCAGGCCCGATCCGTCGGGCATCCAGTCGACCCGCGCCAGATAGATGTCGGGCTCCGCGCCCAGGTTCACCTTCACCTGGCCCGTCCCGTCCGGCTTCATGATGTACAGTTCGACCAGCACGTTCGGCGTCCCCGCCGCCGGATAGCGCTGCTCGTAGACGCGCGTGCCGGTCGCACCGATCGCCGCGCGCGTCGCGACGTGGACCGGTTCCTCGTCGAACTTCTCGACCGCGACCAGCCTGTCGTTCGGCGACCACCAATAGCCGGTCCGCCGGTCCATTTCCTCCTGCGCGACGAACTCCGCCTCGCCCCAGTGGACGGTGCCGCCGCCCCCTGTCGTCAGCGCCTTCGCCTCCCCGCCGTTCAGCGGCTGTGCCCACAAATTCTGGTCGCGCACGAAGCTGACATAGCCGCCCGCGGGGCTCACCACCGGGTTCAACTGCCCGCCGGGCGTGTTCGTCAGCCGCCGGACATTGCCGTCCAGCCCGGCCAGATACAGGTCGCCGTCCAGCGGCACGAGGATCGCCTTGCCGTCGGGTGCCCAGTCATAGGCGACGATGCCCTTCGATCCGCCGATGCGCGTCCGCTCGCGCTGCATCTTCTCCGCCTCGGACAGTTCCGCGCCGCTGCCGACCGCCTTGCTGTCGACCAGCATCCGCTCCGCACCCGTCCGCGTATCGGTCGCCCACAGGTCGAACCGTTCCTTTTCGTCCGCCCGGTTGCGCAGGTACGTCAGCAACGTCCCGTCGGGCGATAGCTTCAGCGCGCGCGGCTGGGTCCCCGACAGATCGGGACTGCCGAACACCTTCGCCAGCGTCAGCGTACCGGCGGCCTCGACCGGCGGCGTCGCGGCCTGCGCGGTGGCATCGGTCGTCAGCGCCGGCGTCGGCGCGCCGGTTTGCACCTGTTCAGCAGCCATCGCCGAACTTCCCGCCGAAGCCAGCATCATACCCAGCAGCCATGCGCGCATCCTGTCCCGCTCCAAAATCGATGATCGCCCGGCACGGCCGGCACGAAGCGCGTTATCGCGGCGCACGGCACCGGCGTAAAGGGCTGCCCGATGGCGGCCTTTGCGCTGATCCGATTGGGTAAACGCCTCGTACACCTCATCTTTACGTCATTCGGTATAGTCCGGGGCATCACATCACCGATGACGGACAGCGGTGTTACCCGCCGCTCTCCCTCGCCATCGATGAAAGGACGCGCTCTTGAATATCGCCTCGCACGGCTGGCACGGCAGCGCCTGGGAGATGCTCGTCCGCCTGAGCGACGCCGATGGCAGCGCCACCCACCCGCACGTCCTGCGCCTCGCCGATCCGCGATCGTCGCACCGCGATCTCGCCGATGCGGTCCACGCCTTGTGCGCGGTTCACGGTCGCCACCCCGGCCTGATCGATGCAGCGCTGTTCCACGGGGCACAGCCGGACGCCTATGCGTGGCTCGACGGCGTCGCCGCCGGCTTCGCGGAGGAACGCGCGTTGCTCGCGCAGATCGCCGCCGCCGCCGGTCCGCTGCCCTCCACGCCCGGTCAGGCCGAAACCGAGGCTGCGCTGGTCGGCGTTCGTCACGCGATCGAGATGCTCGCCGGGTCCGACCGCACCGGCTGCGCGACGGGGGCCGCCGCGATGCTCGCGATCGACTGGCTGACGATCCGCAGCGTGCTGGCGCGCGCCGCCGACCGCTTCGGCGTGGCGCTGCCGGTCACGGCGCTGCCGTCGCAGGCGGAGACAGCGACCGCGATCGTCGATCTCGGCGCCTCCGCCGCGATCGAGCGGGCGATGAACTTCGGCGGGCGCCAGTTGCTCGCCCAGCATCGCGGCCTGTGGGACCTGCTGGAGGCCCGCTCCAGCGCACGGGGCTAAACGGGGCTAAGGGGCCGCACCCCCGACCTTGCGCGACGGAGCCCGATCCGCCACTCCCTCGCGCATGGACCGTTTCGAAGGCACCGCCGCCTATGTCGCCACCGACGACCTGAAGGTCGCGGTCAATGCCGCCGTCCGGCTGCGCCGCCCGCTGCTCGTCAAGGGAGAACCCGGCACCGGCAAGACCGTCCTCGCGTACGAAATCGCCAAAGCCGCCAACGCCGAGCTGATCGAGTGGAACGTCAAATCCACCACGAAGGCGCAGCAGGGCCTGTACGAATACGACGCCGTCGCCCGCCTGCGCGACGGCCAGCTCGGCGACGAACGCGTCCACGACATCAAGAACTACATTCGCAAGGGCAAGTTGTGGGAGGCGTTCACCCGCCCCTCCCCGCCCATCCTGCTGATCGACGAGATCGACAAGGCCGATATCGAATTCCCGAACGACCTGCTCCAGGAACTCGATCGCATGGAGTTCCACGTCTACGAGACGAAGGAAACGATTCGCGCGGTCGAACGCCCCATCGTCGTCATCACCAGCAACAACGAAAAGGAGCTGCCCGACGCCTTTCTGCGCCGCTGCTTCTTCCACTACATCAAGTTTCCCGACCGCGGGACGATGCAGGCGATCGTCGACGTCCACTTCCCCGGCATCCAGCGGATGCTGGTGTCGAAGGCGATGGACATCTTCTACGACGTCCGCGACGTGCCCGGCCTGAAGAAGAAGCCGTCGACCAGCGAACTGCTCGACTGGCTCAAGCTGCTGCTGCACGAGGATATGCCGCTCGACATCCTCCAGAACCGCGACCCGACCAAGGCCATCCCGCCCCTGCACGGCGCGCTCCTCAAGAACGAGCAGGACGTGATGCTGTTCGAACGGCTCGCCTTCATGGCCAAGCGGCAGCAAAACCGGCCCTGAAACGCCCGAACGGTGAACGACGGGCAATCGATGCCTGTTAACCGCACCGGCAGTCCGCTCCGTTACGGCGGCGTCTTTCACCGCACGATCCTCCGGAGGAGATGACGACATGCACCCGCATGAGGGGCCAGCATCCGATGTCGGGGGCCCGATCATCCTGTTCGATGCCGAATGCGTCCTCTGCTCCGCCAACGCACAGTTCATCCTCAAGCACGACAAGGCCGCCCGCTTCCGTCTCGCCTCCATGCAGGGTGGTGTCGGCGCGGCACTCTACCGCCAGCATGGCATGGACCCGCTCGACCCGAGCAGCATCCTCGTCGTCGAGGGTGATCGCGTCCGCCGGGACAGCGATGCGGTCCTGAGCATCTACGAGGGGCTTGGGTTGCCTTGGCGATTGCTGGGGCTGTTTCGCATCGTACCCGCGATCATCCGCGATCCCGTTTACCTTTGGGTCGCACGCAACCGCTATCGCCTGTTCGGCAAGCGGGCGACCTGCTGGGTCGCGCCACCCGAGTACAGGGACCGATTGATGTGAGTGATGAAGCGACGGCGCCGATGCGGGTCCTGATTCTCGGCGGCTATGGCGTATTCGGAGGTCGGCTGGCCCACCTCCTGTCCGATTTGACCGAGGTCGAACTCCTCATCGCCGGTCGCGACCTCGGTCGGGCGGACGCGTTCTGTACGCGCTATGCCGGCCCTGCACGCGTCCGCCCGGTCGTGGTCGACCGCGCCGACATCGTCGCGGGTCTTGCCGCCCATCGGCCCGATCTCGTCGTCGATGCCTCCGGTCCGTTCCAGGATTACGGAGCCGATCGCTATCACGTGATCGCCGCCTGCATCGCCGCGCGCGTCGACTATCTGGATTTCGCCGATGCCGCCGACTTCGTCGCTGGCGTCGCGCAGTTCGACGCCGAGGCGAAGGCCGCAGGTGTGTTCGTGTTGTCCGGCGTCAGCAGCTTTCCGGTCCTCACCGCCGCCGTCCTGCGCGAACTCGCGAAGGGGATGGACATCGCCTCCGTCGAAGGCGGCATCGCACCCTCGCCCTATGCCGGCATCGGCCTCAACGTCATGCGGGCGGTGGTCGGCTACGCCGGCTCGCCGGTGAAGCTGTGGCGCGACGGCCGCCCTGCGCACGGTGTCGGCCTCGCCGAAAGCCGGCGCTTCACGATCGCACCACCCGGCCGACTGCCGCTGCACAACATCCGCTTCTCGCTCGTCGACGTGCCGGACCTTCAGGTGATTCCGCCCGAACACCCGACGATGACGGATATCTGGATGGGCGCCGGCCCGGTCCCGGAAATCCTGCACCGCATCCTGAACATGCTGGCAAAGGTGCGATCCAGCTTCCGCCTCCCCTCCCTCGCCCCCTTCGCCCGCCTCTTCTACGCGGTCCTCAACCGCATGCGCTTCGGCGAACATCGCGGCGGCATGTTCGTGCGGGCACGCGGAACGGCGAATGGCCGGCCTGTGGAGCGGAGCTGGCATCTGCTCGCCGAAGGGGACGACGGACCGTACATCCCATCGATGGCGGTCGAGGCGATCGTTCGCAAGCTGCTTGCCGGAGACCGTCCGCACAGCGGCGCGCGTTCGGCGGTTCGGGCGCTCGAACTCGCCGACTACGACGCGTTGTTCCGCGGCAGGAACATCCAGAGTGGCTTCCGCTGGGACGAAACCGACGATGGTCCGCTCTATCGCCGCGTCTTGGGCCCGGCGTTCACGTCGCTGCCGCCCCGTCTGCAAGACTTGCACGATAGCGCCACGGCAAGGCAGTGGACGGGGTTCGCCGACGTCCGCCGCGGCCGCGGACTCCTGGCTGCGCTGACCGCGAAGCTCGTCGGCTTCCCCGAAGCGGCGACGCAAATCCCGGTTTCGGTGAGCTTCAAGCCCGAAGGGGACGCCGAACTCTGGATCCGTTGGTTCGGAGACAAAGCCTTCTCGTCGGTCCAGTCTGTCGGGCGCGGGCGGAACGCGCATCTCCTTGTCGAACGCTTCGGGATCGCCTCGTTCGCGCTCGCGCTTGTGGTCGAGGGGGATCGCCTGCTGCTGATCCCGCGACGATGGAGCCTGCTGGGCATTCCGATGCCGACCACCTTGCTGCCAAGGGGATCGAGTTTCGAGACGCAGCGCAACGGCGAGTTCTGTTTCGACGTTGAAATCGCGATGCCTGTGATCGGCCTGATCGTCGCCTATCGTGGAACCCTCCGCCCCGCCTGACTGCCGCGACAGGGTTGGATCAGAAGGCGTCCGCGCTACGCCGCATCGCGATACGCGATCTCGAAATTGCCCCAGCGGCGCCCGTTCACCCGGATCGGCACCCACACATTGCGCAACACGGCGGCGGTGCCACCGCCGTTGAAGCGATAGACGCCCATCATGAACGGGGCGTCGCTCCCGATCGCGCGCGCGGTGGCGGCGTCCAGAATGATCATGCGGTTGCGGCAGTTCGCGACGTTCCAGCGGGCATCGCCCTGTCGTGGCGTTTGGGAGAAGCGGCTGATATGCGTCGGCAGATAGCCGTTCACGTCCGAACACACTGCGCTGATGATCCGCGGCTGTTCCCCCGCCAGCCTGTCGAGCAGCGGCCGCAGCGCCGCATCGGCGAAGTCGGAGAGCCGCGTATCGTACCGCACCGGATCGGACCCGGCGATCGGCCGGTACTGCGTGTCGAATGCAGCCTCCGGTGTCAGGTCGTGCCGCGCCAGCGCGCGTTCGATGATCGCGCTCGCCTCCGCCGCGCCCGCCAGTGCCATGTCGACGAAACGCCGGTCGTCCGCCGCCAGTCCGGAATGCACGATGCGGTCGAACATGCCGTTCGCGACCAGTTCGATCTCCTCGACCTTCGCGCGCGCTTCCTCCAGCAGTTCGTCGGCGGCATGCGCCTCGTCCGCGAAGGTCGCGAGCTGCGACCGGACGCCGCCGGCATCCGCATGGATGCTGCGCGCAGCGACCGCGATGCCCTCGCTATGCGTGTCCACTTCGCACACGATCTCCAGCACTTCACGGCACGTCTCCTGCACCGTCACGAACGTCGTGCGCGCCGCCGTGGCCTGCGCCACGCCCGCGACGATGTCGCCTGCCAACGACGTCGCCTCCTGATCCAGCGACGCGACCGTCCGGCCGATCTCGTTCACCGCGACGCGCGTATCCTGCGCCAGCTTGTTGACCTCGTCCGCCACCACCGCGAACGTCGCGCCGGTTTCGCCCGCCCGCTGCGCCTCGATCGCCGCGTTCAGCGCCAGCATCCGCGTCGTCCGCGTGATCGTCTCGATCGACGCGGCGACCGCGCGGACCTGCTCCATCGCGGCGGCGAAGGCAGTCACCTGCAACCCCATCCGTGATACGAGATCGGTCAGCGCCTCGAATTCACCGATCGCGCCGTCGATCAGCGTCGATCCCGCATCAAGCTTCTTGCGCGCGCTGGCCGACAGCGTCCGCGCCAGCCCGCTCGCCCGCGCTGCCTCGTCCTGTCGCGCTTCCAGTCCGCGAATGATTGCCTCGATCGAACCAAGGCTGCTCAGCTGCCGCGCGACCCCCGCCGACGTGCCGGCGATGGCGTCGACGGCTTCCATGCATCCGACCGCAAGGTCGCCGCACGCTGTCGCGACGCTGGCGATATGATCACCGGTGTCCGAAGACGGATCGAATTGGAGCGAGCGCATGGCCATCGCGGGACGTTAGACACGGCGATCGGTTGCCATCGCGTTAAGTAAACAGGATCATTGTCGTCGCGTACGATTGTTAAGGTTTCGTTTACCATTTCGGGCTAGCCCTTCGCGCATGCGCCGCGCCCGCCCTTCCAGCCGTCGCCTCCTCCGCCTCACGGCGGCGGCGCTGCTGGTCGCCGCCTCGCTCGGCGCAGCGTTGCCCGCCCATGCCAGATCGCTGCTCGATTACGTCGGCCAGTGCGTGCCCTTCGCTCGTGCCGCGTCGGGCATCCAGATCTACGGCGACGCCTGGACGTGGTGGGATCAGGCCGACGGCAAATACGACCGCGGGCATCGTCCGAAGGTCGGCGCGGTCATCGTCTTCACCAAGACCGATCGTCTCCGTCTCGGCCATGTCGCGGTCGTCAGCCGCGTGGTCGAGAAACGCGTGCTGATGCTCACCCACGCCAATTGGTCCCGCCAGAACGGCGAGCGGGGCCATGCCGAACAGGATGTCACGCTGTACGACGTCTCGCCGCACAATGACTGGTCGGTCGTGAAAGTGTGGTTCCGCGACTCGGACGGCCTCGGCGGCAGCATCTATCCGGTCGAGGGGTTCATCTACGGCAAGGGCCGCAGCGCCGCCGAACTCACCAGCCGCGACCCCGATTATGTCGGCGCGCTGATCGATGCCTATGTCCCGGACGCCGGCCGCTAGCTTGCCCGGCTGACCGCGCGCGGGCATGCTGCGCGGCGATGTTCCTCAACTTCCTCGACGAGCTGCGCAGCGCCGGCATCCCGGCCAGCCTGAAGGAGCATCTGCTCCTGCTGGAGGCGCTCGACGCCGACGTGATCGACCGCACGCCAGAGGATTTCTACTATCTCGCCCGCGCCACCTACGTGAAGGACGAGGGGCTGCTGGACCGCTTCGATCAGGTCTTCGCCAAGGTCTTCCGCGGACTGACGACCAGCTACGGCCAGCAACCCGCCGACATCCCCGCCGACTGGCTGAAGGCGGTGGCCGAACAGTTCCTGACCTCGGAGGAGATGGAGCGTGTCCGCTCGCTCGGCTCCTGGGACGAGATCATGAACACCCTCAAGAAGCGGCTGGAGGAGCAGCACGGCCGGCATCAGGGCGGCAGCAAATGGGTCGGCACCGGCGGCACCAGCCCGTTCGGCAACGGCGGCTACAATCCCGAGGGGGTCCGCATCGGCGGCGAGTCCCACCACGGTCGCGCGCTGAAGGTCTGGGACCAGCGCGAATTCCGCAACCTCGATGCGACGCGCGAACTCGGCACCCGCAACATCAAGGTCGCCCTTCGCCGCCTCCGCCGTTTCGCGCGGGAAGGGGCCGCGGAAGAGCTCGACATCGACGGCACGATCGACGGCACCGCACGGCAGGGCTGGCTCGACGTACGCATGCGTCCCGAACGGCGCAATGCCGTCAAGTTGCTGCTGTTCCTCGATGTCGGCGGCTCGATGGACCCCTTCGTAACGCTGTGCGAGGAGCTGTTCTCCGCCGCCACGTCCGAGTTCAAGAACCTGGAGTTCTTCTACTTCCACAACTGCCCGTATGAGGGCGTGTGGAAGGACAATCGCCGCCGGTTCGCGGAACGGACGCCGATGTGGGACGTGCTCCACAAATACGGCCATGACTACAAATGCGTGTTCGTCGGCGATGCCTCGATGAGCCCGTACGAGATCACCCATCCCGGCGGCTCGGTGGAACACATGAACGAGGAGGCGGGCGCGGTCTGGCTCCACCGCCTGACCACCACCTATCCCGCGGCGGTCTGGCTCAACCCGCTCCCGCAGGAGCATTGGGGATATACCCAGTCGATCCGCATCGTCCGGGAAATCATGACCGACCGCATGTACCCGCTGACGCTCGCCGGCCTCGACGACGCCATGCGCGAACTGACGCGGAAACGGTAGGCCGACTGTCTATCGCGAGGTTGACGGCTGCCCCATCCTGATCGCCCCGCGCAGCGGCATCGGCAATTCGGTCGAACCTGCTACTCCGCGCTCACCGCGGACTAGGCGCTCAGCGCCTCGATCTTGCGCGTATAACTCTCCACCAGCCGCAGGCGGCGTTCCCGCGCTTCGGCGGTCAGCGCACGTTCGGCAGCGGCACGTTCGATCGTCAGGCGACGCAAATAATAACGGAGGTCGGATTCCATCGGGTCTGTCCCTTCCCCGGATTCACTCATGTCCTCGTCCTACTCCTGAGCCGTTACGAGTCTACCGCGCCAACATGCATCAAGCGATCATCCGGTGGTCATGCGCGGTGGATCACGCCACCGGCCATCGCGGCGGGTACGCCAGTCGTGCCGGGGAAGCTGATCGGCAGGTTTTTCAACGTTCTGACAGCCATATAAGCGAATCCCTCCGCCTCGACGCCATCCCCGTTCCATCCCAACGAGTCGCCCGCCTCCGCCGCGATGCCGCACCGTTCCGCGATCATCGCCAGCATCGTCGCATTGTGCCGACCGCCGCCGACCACCAGCAGGCGCCGCGGTCGTTCCGGCAACTGCCGCAGCGCCAGCGCCACCGTCTCCGCCGTAAATGCCGTCAGCGTCGCCGCCCCGTCCGCCGCACCCAGCCCGCGCGCCGGCTGGATCGTGAAGTCGCTGCGGTCCAGCGACTTGGGCGGAGGCGCATCGAAGAACGGGTTGTCGAGCATCGCCGTCAACACGCTCTCGTCGACGCGCCCGCCAGCCGCCAGCGCACCGCCGGCGTCGTAACGCGCGCCGGTCAGTTCCTCGACCCAGCTATCGATCAGTCCGTTCGCCGGCCCCGTGTCGAACGCCACCAGCGTGCCATCCGCGCCGACGAACGTGATGTTCCCCACCCCGCCCAAATTCAGCACCGCGACCGGCCGCTCCAGCCCGGCGACGAGCGCCGCATGATAGACCGGCAGCAACGGCGCCCCCTGCCCGCCCGCCGCGACATCGGCACTGCGGAAGTCCGCCACCGTCGTGATTCCCGTTGCCGCCGCCAGCGCCGCGCCGTCGCCCAATTGCCACGTCCAGCCGCGATCCGGCCGATGCGCCACCGTCTGCCCGTGCAGTCCGATCACGTCGACATCGGCCGCCGCCACGCCGGCATCGCGCAGCAGCTTCGCCACCGCCAGTGTATGCGTGCGCGTCACCAACTCCGTCGCCGCGATCATCGGCGGACTCAGGCGCGGCTTGTCATAGGTCAGCGCGATCCGCGTCGCCTCCGCCAGTTCGGCGCGAGCGACATCCGAATAGGCCTCGCCCCGGAACGCGATGGGCCGGGCTACGCCCTCGCCGTCGGTTTCGATCAACGCCGCATCGATACCGTCGAGCGAGGTTCCGGACATGAGGCCGATGGCTAACATGGCCGCCCTTCTATCCTCGCGATCCGCGTCGTCCAGCACCAGCAGCACGCCGCTCCGCCCGACACTGGCAAAATCGCGCCCGATCGCCTATGTGCGCCCGCACCTCATGGCAACCAAACTCCCCTCCCCGCCGCGTGTCGGCATGGTCTCGCTCGGCTGTCCCAAGAACCTGGTCGACAGCGAACGCATTCTGACGCAGCTGCGCGCCGACGGCTATCAGATGTCCGCCGACTATGCCGGCGCCGATGTCGTGCTCGTCAACACCTGCGGCTTTCTCGACTCCGCCAAGGAGGAAAGCCTGGAGGCGATCGGCGAGGCCATCGCCGAGAACGGTCGCGTCATCGTCACCGGCTGCATGGGAAAAGAGGCGGAGGTCATCCGTGCCCGCTTCCCGCAGGTCCTCGCCGTCACCGGCGCTCACCAGTACGAACAGGTTGTCGAGGCGGTGCACGAGGCTGCCCCGGCCAACCTGTCGCCGTACATCGACCTCATCCCGGACGCCGGCCTGAAGCTGACGCCGCGCCATTACAGCTATCTGAAGATTTCGGAGGGCTGTAACCACCGCTGCTCCTTCTGCATCATCCCCAGTTTGCGCGGCGATCTCGTCAGCCGCCGCCCCGACGCGATCCTGCGCGAGGCGGAGAAGCTGGTCGCGGCGGGCACGCGCGAGCTGCTGGTCATCAGTCAGGACACCTCCGCCTACGGCATCGACATCCGCAAGGAACCGCGCGCGTGGAAGGGCCGCGAGGTCGTCCCCCACATGACCGACCTCGCCCGCGAACTGGGCAAGATCGCGCCGTGGGTGCGCCTCCACTACGTCTACCCCTATCCGCACGTCGATCAGGTCATCCCGCTGATGGCCGAGGGGCTGGTCCTTCCCTATCTCGACATCCCGTTTCAACACGCCGCACCCTCGGTGCTCAAGCGCATGAAGCGCCCTGGCAACGACGCGAAGGTGCTGCAACGCATCCACCAGTGGCGCGACATCTGCCCCGATCTCGCGATCCGCTCGACCTTCGTCGTCGGTTTCCCCGGCGAGACGGAAGCGGACTTCCAGTATCTGCTCGACTGGCTGGACGAGGCGCAGCTCGACCGCGTCGGCGCATTCCGCTTCGAACCCGTGGAAGGCGCGACCGCCAATGCGCTCCCCGACCATGTGCCGGAGGAGCTGAAGGAGGAACGCTACGCCCGCATCATGGAAAAGACCGCCGCGATCTCCGCTGCCAAGCTCGCCGCCAAGGTCGGCCGCACGCTGGCGGTGATCGTCGATGCGGTCGACGATGAAGGCGGCGCGACCGGCCGCTCCACCGCCGACGCGCCCGAGATCGACGGCGAAGTCTTCCTGCGCGATGCCGGCCATCTGACCGTGGGCGACATCGTGCCCGTCATGATCGAGGATGCCGACGACCACGACCTGTACGGAGTGCCGGCGGCGGCGAACTGACGCGCCGCGACATGGGTGGCGGAGGAGGGCAGCGACAGCCCCCGTCTAGAGCCGTACAGGCCGCCCCATTACGCCCCTCCCCCGCGAAGGCCGGGGTGGGGCAATATGCTCGCATCTCCCACTCTCCTCCGTTCGGCCTGAGCAAGTCGGAGGCCACGCGATGCAGCCGTGCTTCAACCTGATCGTGTAAGATGGGCCGGCAACCGCGCGCATCCACCTCAAACTCCGCGGCAACAACCCACCTCCGAAACGTTACCCCCGCCATGACCGATGGCCTGCCCAAACCCCGCCGCTTCCTCGCCATAGCCGCCGTCTCGGCAGGCACCGCGCTCGTCGTCGTCGACGGCGCGATCGCCACTGTCGCGCTGCCGACGATCGCCCGCGATCTGGGCGTCGACGCCTCCGCTGCGGTAGCTGTCGTTACCGTCTACCAGCTCGTCCTCGTCATGACGCTGCTGCCCTTTTCCGGCCTCGGCGACCGGATCGGGCTCAAGAAGCTGTATCAGGCCGGTCAGGCGGTCTTCACCGTCGCCACCATCCTGTGCTTCTTCGCCAAAAGCCTGCCCTTCCTGCTCATCGTCCGCGCCGCGCAGGCACTCGGAGCGGCGGCGGCGCTCAGCGTGTCGTCGGCGCTGCTGCGATCGATCTACCCCACGAAGCAACTCGGCCGCGGGCTCGGCATCAACTCCGTCGTCGTCTCCAGTTCCGCCGCCTTCGCACCGACGCTGGGCGGCCTCGTCCTCGCGGTCGCGCCGTGGCCGTGGGTGTTCGCCAGCGCCGTACCCTTCGCGATCATCAGCCTGATCCTCGGTCGCGCGCTGCCGGATCCGGTTCCGCGCGACGAACCGTTCGATGTCCTCGGCGCCGTCATGTGCGCGGCGATGTTCGGGCTTGTCATCGGCGGTCTGGAGACCGCGGTTCACGGTGACAGCCCGGTGGTCTCGGCCGCGATCGTGATCGTCGGGGTGATCGTCGGGATCCTGTTCATCCGTCGCCAGCGCCGTGAGGTCGCCCCGATCCTGCCCGTCGACCTGCTCCGCCGGCCGGTGCTGGCGCTTTCGACGATGGGCGCTTTCACCGCCTTCGTCGCGACGATGACGCTGCTGCTGTCGCTGCCGTTCCGCCTGCAACATGGCTATGGCTTCGCGCCGTCGGAGGTCGGGGCGGTGATCGCACCGTGGCCGCTGACGACGATGATCGTCGCACCGCTGGCCGGATGGCTGTCGGATCGCTATCCCGCTGGCCTGCTCGGTGGCATCGGCATGGCGCTGGCGATCGTCGGCCTGTTGACCCTGTCCTACCTTCCCGCCGACCCGAGCTACTGGGCGATCGCGTGGCGCATGTCGCTGACCGGCGCGGGGTTCGGCATGTTCCTCTCGCCCAACGCCCGCCTGATCATCGGCAGCGCCCCGCGTGATCGCGCGGCGGCGGCGGGCGGCCTGATCTCCACCACGCGCATGGTCGGGCAGACGACCGGCGCGACGCTGGTCGCGGCGCTGCTCGCGATCGGCCTCGGCTCGGGCGGCGGTCCCGCACTCATCGCCGCCGGCCTCGCCGCGGTGGCGGGCGTGTGCAGTCTCGCCCGCCTCAACCCGGCCATCCGCAACCCGCCGCGCGATGAAGCCGCCGACGCCCAACCCGGCGCGCAGGTCAGCTAAGCCGCGCCGCCGCCCCCTCAGAACACCGCCCGGGCCGTCGCCTCCCCCATCATCTCGCGTCGCAGCAGCGGGATCGGCGGCCCACCATAGCTCAACAGCCGGTCGTGGAACGTCTTCCAGGCTTTCCGCCCGCCATGCTTCGCGGTCCAGTCGGTGCGCAGCCGCCGGATCAGCAGCTTGCCCATCGTGTAGTTCAGATAGGCAGGATCATAGGTGCCTCGCGCCGATTGCTGCCGCGCCATGCCCTCGTCCTGATAGCATTGTTCGACGAACATCCGTCGCGACTGGTCCTGCGTCATCCCCCGCGCATGCAGCCCGATCGCCGACAGATACCGGCAGTCGCGCAGCAACGCGTTGGAAAGCTGGCCGATGTGCACGGCGGGATCACCCGCGCCATAGCCCGCCTCCCACATCATCTCCTCCGCATAATGCGCCCAGCCCTCCGCGAACGCATAGCCGACGAACAGCCGCCCGAAGAGCGAGGGCGACCGGTTCGCATGCAGGAACTGCACGAAATGCCCCGGCATCACCTCGTGGATCGACGTGAACAGCAAGCTATCCTTGCCCGGCACGAACGCGTCACGCGTCGCCTGATCCCACGCCGGATCGGGCGGCGAGATGTAATAGACCGATGGCAGGCCGGTATCGAACGGCCCCGGCGGATCGATATAGGCGAGGTTCTGCCGGTTATACGGCGGACTCTCCTCGACCAGCGCCTGCTCCGTGCCCGGAATGCTGACGAGGTCCTTGGCGACCACGAACGCGCGCAGCGTCGGAATCTGCCGTCGCGCCTCCGCGACCGGCCCGTCCACAGGCTTCACGGCATTCATCTTCGCGACACAGGCCGGGATCGTCGCGCCCGCCGCATACAGCTTGCACGCCGCTTCCAGCGCCGCCCGGTTGCGCGCGAGGTCCGCACGCCCGGCCGCCTCCAGCGCATCGAGCGAGGTGTCGACGCCCTCCGTCGCGTTGACCATGCGCGTGAACCGCGCCGCTCCCAGCGCATAACCGTCCGCCGGCGCGCGCGCCTTCAGCTCCTTCATCCAACGACCCAGATCGCGCATCGCTCCGCTCGCCGCTCGCGCCGCATCCTTCAGGTCGCTTTGCGCACCCGCATCCTTCACGCCCGCAAACGCCGCGATCAGGTCGCCGCTATAATAGTCTGCAAACCCGTCGAAGCCCGCCTGCCCGTAAGCGACGAAGCTGGCCGGCATCGGCGTCTTCAGGTTCGCCCGGATCTGCGCCGCCGCCGCCGGCACCGCCCGCAGGAAGCGGGTCGCCGCCTTCATCCGCACCGCTGGCTCGGCATAGTTGCGCGCGATATAGACGTTCGGGTCCAATCCGTTGCCGACATACCAGGCCGGGTTGCTGTGCGGGAAATCCGCATTGGCCAGCCAGAACAGCCGCCCCTCCGCCGTCTGGATCAGGTAATCGCGCTCGAACCGGTCCTGCGCGCTCATCCCCGGCGTCGGCACCGCGCGCGCCTTGGTGATCGCAGCCCGGAAGAAATCGGCCTGCCGCTGCAACCCCGCCTCGCTCCAGTCGGGCAGTTGCCCGTCGAAGTCGTGCCGCCCCTGATATACCGCCGCCGCCGGGTCGAGGCGGAACAGCCCTTCGATGTAACCATCGCGAAAGGTCGCCCACTGGCTCTGCGCCGCGCCGATCCTCACAGGCGGCGCGCCCCGTCGGATCTGCGGAACGGGATCAGGAGCGGCGCCACCCAGCGCGATCAGCATCGCCGCCGTCGTCCCGGCCAGCGTCCATCGTTTCGTCATGCAACCCCCTCGATTCGCGTCGGGACCGATGCTGGCACGGCGCGCCGCGGGGGACAAACGCGATGCGGAACGCCGATCCTTAACGCACGTTACGGGGCACAGCCTATCAGGAGTTGAGTATGCCTTATATCAAGACGCGCGATGGCACCGATCTCTACGTCAAGGATTGGGGCGCCGGTCGGCCCGTGATCCTCACGCACGGCTGGCCGCTCAACGCCGACAGCTGGGACGCGCAGGCGATGGCACTTGCAAACGCCGGCTTCCGCGCGATCGCCTATGACCGTCGCGGCTTCGGTCGGTCGGGCCAACCGTGGAGCGGCTACGACTACGACACGCTCGCCGACGATCTCGCCGACGTGATGGAGGCGGCCGGCGCGGATACGGACGCGACGATCGTCGGCTTCTCGATGGGCGGCGGCGAGGTCGCCCGCTACATGAGCCGTCATGGCGGCAAGGGCGTGATCGCCGCCGGCCTGATCGCTTCGGTCGTGCCGTACATGCTGAAGACCGACGACAATGCCCACGGCGTCCCGGACGACACCTTCGCCCAGATGCGTCAGGGCCTGACGGAGGACCGCCCGAAGTTCCTGCGACACACCTTCATGCCGGGCTTCTACGGCGTCGGCACCTTCTCGCATCCCGTCAGCGACGATGTCGTCGAATGGTCGATCGGCATGGCCCTTCTCGCAGGCCTGAAGCCGACGCTCGCCTGCCTCGACGCGTTCGCCTACACCGATTTCCGTCCCGATCTTGCCGCGTTCCGCGTGCCGACGCTGATCGTCCACGGAACCGGCGATGCCACCGTGCCGATCGACACCTCCGCCCGCGCCGCCGCGGTGGGCATCCCCGGCAGCCAGCTCGTGGAATATGAGGACGCTCCGCACGGGCTGAACGTCACCCACTCGGATCGTCTCAGCCAGGATCTCATCACCTTCCTCGGCCGCTGACAGGCCACCGGCTCCCGGCTCATGCCGGGAGCCGGTCCTTACGTCCGTCGATCTACCGTAAGGGCAAACGGCAACCGCCAGCCCTGCCGCACCTTCGACCGATCAGGAAACGCCCAAGCACCGCACCCCCCATGTTTGCAGTGCTGACATTTTCAACATAATCTCAGCGCGCAGGAACGGTAGCAACCGAAAAGAAGAGGGTGGCGTGGTGGGCAGTGATCCATCCGATTCTTTCGCTATCCTTCATCGCCATACCCGCGTCGCGCACCGCTGAAGTTTCCAAACTATCGGCCGATGCGGTTGCGCAGTCGCAAGTCAAAGCCTTCAACCGGGCGACGTCGATGCGTTCGCATTCTTCTAAGCCGACGATGTAGAGCGGTTCGATCTCGGGTCGGAGGTAAAGCCCACTCTGTCGGGGGCGAGCGGTCCTGATCGCCCGCCACCTGTTCATGCTCGAACGATATCACCCGAAGGCCACGATCCTGTCGCGCATGCAAAACGGCGACTTCGTGATCGACCGGGAGCGGACAGGCGCCGCTGGCCGCACGAGCGAAGGCATCGCCATCTATCGGGTATAACGGACAAGATCACGCGCATGTGGCTCGCGCCATGACGCAATCGCGGGTATTCCGGGTCCGCTCGTTCATGCAAGCGCCCACGCGTGATCGCACCAGAGGCTTCGAGACGATGCCCGATCGATCACTTTCGCAGCAACCGTCACTCTGCGGTCGGCGCTCGGATCGCCCGCTCGAAAGCACGGAAGAAATTGTCTGCTACGATCTCGTCGACGCGTTCGCCGCCCAGACCAGTGCGGTCGTGAGCGGTCGTGAGCGGTCTCTCAGTCTACTGTCAGGGTGAGCCGCCACACGCCGTTGTCGATCATCGCATTCGGCCAATCGGCGCATGGCTGGAGAAAGCCACGCTGGCGGGGGCGCGAGGATCGCCCACCACCCCGCAAACGCAATAGCCTCAGCGCGTCGCCATCATCGCCGGTGTGAGCCGCGCGAGCCCACGCTGCGCGATCTCGTGCGAAGACACCGAGTCGCCGGTCGGCAACGCCATCGCAACGGCAGGGCGATCGAGCACCGCCGCGTACAGGCCGCGTGCCGCGTCGAGCCGGCCGGTCTGTCCGTAGACGACCGCCAGGTTGAGCATCAGTTCGGGCCGCTCGGGAAATATACGGCGCTCTGCAATCAGTCGCTGTTCGGCGCCCTTCAGGTCGCCCGTCGCAATGGCCCGATAGCCGGTGCGATCTGCCGCAAGCGCCGGCGTCGCGATTCCTGCCATCAGGCACGCCACAAGAATGGTCCGCATGGTCCGTCTCCTTTCATCGCCTCATCGTTGAGGTTTCAGTTTTGTGACATTGGTATGTCACTTTCGTGAAACGCTCGCAAGCGATTGTCGGTCCCGGATCGAAACGCCTCTTCGGAACGATTTTGCGAGGGTCGCAGCGTTCCTGCCACCGATGGTCAGTCACAGGTTCGAGGCTCCTCCGGGGCAATGGAGGAGCAGGGGGCGCAGATGAGACCTGCGTATCAATCCGGCGTTGGCCACCCGCTGCGGCCGCCCGGAGTATAGCCGATCAGATTGCGCGAACGCGGGCCAACACGGCCTCGCTCTTGAACGGCAGTCCTGTCCCAAGGCCGAGCAACGCGCCAATGGCCTCTATGACGGTAGATGGAATCGCCATTCAGCGTGGCGGATCGCGCAAGCTCAAACGAGCCGTCACCGCGCCCATGGGCCGAGGGACGCCTTAGGCAAGCGTACCGGTGGATTGCTCAAGGAGCAGCGCTCGCTGAACCGTAGCCCAGGATCGCGTCCGGTGTGACGCGGCGTATGAGGCAGCGCGATACAGCCGCCTCGCCTGCGTATATCGATCCGCCCCGGATCGGAGAGACATTCATAGCGAGGTACGGCGGTCGTTCTGGCACAACCGTCACTCGAATGTGACGCCCCAGCGACAGACGTACCTGCAACGGCAGAGCGGAAGGCGCTTGGCGATCCGAGGGACCTTGGAAAACGTCCCGAGCGACGAGCCTCGGAATGGCGCGGCCGACTGTCTCGACCCGTCCCGGGGCGAATCAACGTTCAAGCTGAGAGTACAACGAGCGCCCCGACGACGGTCGCCCGGTGCATGTTCAGTACTTATCCCCTCGAGACATCTACCAATCATGTATCCCCGCGAAGGCGGGCACCCCATGTGCTCCCGCCTTCGCGGGAGCACATGGGGTGCCAAGCAGACCGGTCCTCTCCGAAGGGCTAAATACCAGCATGGTCCGGGGATCGCTCTCGCTACACCTCGGACCGAGGACCACTAACACAGTGACGGGACAGCCCGTTCGCACCGCGTCGAGCATCGCTATCGATCCATCGTGACCCGTTGCGGTGGTACACGCTGGTGTCGGAATTGCCCGGCAACAAACGGCGCACGATCGACTCCAATGTTCGCGGCAATGGCGAACGATGACCTTGCTCGCGGCGCTGCAGTGCGACCTGATCGGCCCGGGGGGCATGCTCGATCAACCGTTCAACGGCCAAAACTGCTGCGATTATGTCGAGCAGCGTCTTGTGCCGACGCTCTCGCCCGGCGACATCGTCATTATGGATAATCCCGGCCGCCGCAGGCGACCTGTTGTCCGCCGGGCAATCCGCCGCACCCGAAGCCAGGCTGCTGTTCCTGCCGCCCTGATCGCCCGACCTCACCCCAACGGGACGGTTCCCGCGAAGCTCCAGCACCGTATGCGCAAGGCCGCCGAGCGCTCCCACTAAGCGATCAAGCGGCGCATCGGACCCCCGCTCGACGCTTTCCCTCTCCCCGAGTGCTCCAACTCCCGGCTCGACGCAGACCACGGGTCAGCCCGATGACGTCTGACCCTAATGGCGTGAAAGTGGAACGCGTTCAGCGCCCCCCTTTGTCGGGCAGTCCGAGGTGACGAAGTAATTTTGCCGAACCAGCAACGGAGGACGCCCAGTTCACGATAGTCCAGTCCGGCCGTCACGTGATCGCCGGCGCCCGCCGACACATAGCGCATAAAAAGGGCGGCCCCGAGGGACCGCCCATTCATGCTCGCTCGAGCCTAATGTCACCGCGACCGGCGCGGCAAGGGATCAGAAGTCGTTGCGATACTGTTCGTTGCCGATGAAGCCGAGCTTCGTGATCGCGGACCGCTTCACCGTCGCCAGCGTCCGGTCGACCGCTTCGTAGCGAGCGTCCGGTGCGGGCTGGAAGTGGAGCTCGGGCTCCGGGTTCATGCCCGCGGTCTGGTCCAGATACTGGCGCAGCGTCACGTCGTCCACCGGAGCACCGTTCCACGCCACCGTGCCGGCGGCGTCAATCGTGATCTTGTTCTTCTGCGCATCGACCGGGTTCGGCTGGTTCTTCGAGTTCTGCGGCAGATCGACCTTCACCGCATGCGTCTGGATCGGAATGGTGATGATGAACATGATCAGCAGCACGAGCATGACGTCGATCAACGGCGTCGTGTTCATTTCCATCATCGGCTCGCCGTCTTCGCGGCCTGCACTCATTGCCATAGGTTTATCCCTCGCTCGCGCGGATCAGATCGACGAACCGCCGCCGGGGGGCGGCTCGGAGATGAAGCCGACGCGGGCAAAGCCGGCCTGCTGCATCGTGTAGATGGTGCCGCCGATGCACCGGTACGGCGTATTCACGTCGCCCCGGATATGCGCTTCCGGCAGTTCCAGGCCCGCCGCGTTGACACCGCCCTGACGGTCGATCTCGGTCTTCAGCTTGGCCACCGCCAGATCCAGCAGTTCCTGGTGGCCGACCTTGGACATGTTCCAGTAGACTTCGCACTCGCCGCCGTTCGACGTGACGGAGAGGTTGACGTTCTCCGGTTTGGTCGTGGTCGGGTCGAAGCGAACGTCGGGCAGCTTCAGCTTCACCGTCTGCAGCACCACGGGCACCGCGATCAGGAAGATGATGAGGAGCACCAGCATGACGTCCACGAGGGGCGTCGTGTTGATGTCCGACAGCGGGGCGTCGTCTTCGCCTCCTCCGGTACTCATCGCCATGTCTTGGCAATCCTATCCTTGAAGTACACCGGCCGCGAACCCCGCACGGGGCGGGCCGGCGTGATGGTCGGGGTCGCCACAGCGGCGGCCCCGACCCAGTTGGTTACGGGCGCGACTGGACGCCACCGGCCTGACCGGCCGTCGTCGTGGCAGTGTTGGTCTTCAGCGGCGCGGTCTTCGGCGCGGTGCCGACGACCGGGCGCACGGCACCGTTCGATGCCAAGAAGCCCAGCACGTCGTTCGAGAAGGCCGACAGGTCCTTCGCGATCGACTTGTTGCGGCTCTGGAGCCAGTTGTACGCGAGCACCGCGGGAACCGCGACGACCAGGCCGAGCGCGGTCATGATGAGCGCCTCACCGACCGGACCGGCGACCGCGTCGATCGATGCCTGACCCGACGAGCCGATCTTGATGAGCGCGCGATAGATGCCGATAACGGTACCGAACAGGCCGATGAACGGTGCGGTCGAACCCACGGTCGCCAGGAAGGCGAGGCCGCTGGCCAGCTTCGAGTTCACGGCCGCTTCCGAGCGGGCCAGCGAACCGTGCAGCCAGTCGTGCGCCTCGACCGGATCGGTCAGCTTGGCGTGCTGGTCTTGCGCCTCCAGACCGTCGTCCACGAGCTGCTTGTAAGCCGAGTTCTTCTCGAGCTTGGCCGCACCCTCGCGCAGCGAGTTCGACTGCCAGAAAGTCTGACGGACGCGCTTCGCCTGGTTGATGATCTTCTGCTGCTCGAACAGCTTCGAGAACAGGATGTAGAACGACACGATCGACATCAGGACGAGGATCGAGAACACGGACTGCGAAATCAGGCCGCCTTCGCGGAGAGCTGCTTCGAGACCGTACGGGTTCGCGTCCTTGGCCGCTGCGGCTCCCCCGGCCGCAAGAATGGTGGTGATCATGGTGGCTGGATCCTCTGACTAATTCGATGATGAGTTTGGTTTAGAAACGGTCCGCATTACTGCGGCGGCATCCGCCACACGACGCGCCGCGACGAGCTCGACCGGATCGGATTGCCCGCCTGATCGACCGCCGGTGAATAGCGACCGCGACGGGTGATCGCCGAGCAGGCCGCCCGATCGAGTGCGGCCGAGCCGCTCGACTGGGTGACGACGCAATTCTCGACGCGACCCTGGGCGTTGATGTCCCACTTGATCGCCGACGTGCCTTCTTCCTGCAAACGCAGCGAGCTGGCCGGATAGTCGTCGGTAGACACCCACTCCGCAGGATTGCCCTTCGCACCCGCCGCCTTGCTGATCACCGGCGCGGCCGGGGGAGCAGGCGGTGCCGGCGGGGCCGGCGGCGCGGGTGGCGCTGTCGGCTGCGACGGCGGGATGATGATCGACGTGTTGATCGCGGGGGCCGGCACCGGCGTGGTGACAATCGGCGGCGGCACGACGACCGTGGTCGGCGGCGGCGGCAGATTCGGCTGGTCTGGCGGCGGCGGCGGCGGCTCGTCCGGCGGCGGCGGCGGCGGCGGCGGTTCCACGTCGAACGTATTCAAATCGCTCGAAACCTTCTTGACGTACTGGTACGCCAGGCCGGTTACGAAGGCGTAGCCGAGAGCGGCATGGATCAGCGCGACGATCACGATCGCGACTACCTTGCCCCCGCTCATCTTCTGGTCGGTATAGGCCATTCAGCAACTGCGCTCCCTTGGTCCTCGAACGGCTGACAAAGAATCGGAGGCGTGCCTCCTCTCCTTCCGCCTGTCGGGCAGTTAACGAACCCTAACGTCGCTGAACGGAGCACGCAAACGCTTTGTCGCACGCAATAAAAGCGCAACATATTGTCGTTTGGGAGAGTGGGAGTGCGCGGAATATGTGCGGTTCATGTCGAATGCGTTAAGGCAAGCGCCATGATGTCCCGATTCCGTACGCCTCTCCCGCTCGCCGCCGCGCTTATCGCTGCGGTACCGCTACCGCTCGCCGCGGCGGTCCAGATGCCCCAGGGGGCCACGAGCGCCGCTCCGGCGGGCACCGCACCCGCCGGCGTCGGGCCGGCTTTTGCCGACCTGACCGACCTCGTGCTCGCGGCGCCGGTGATCGTCGATGCGACCATCGCCTCGACCACCCGCATCAAGGGTGCGGAGGCGGCGGGCGTCGCGCCCGGCATGACGCGCTACTATGTCGAGGCGGATGTCGGCGCCCTGGTCCGCGGCGCCGCCGGCGTGCCACAACGCATCGGCTATCTGCTGGATGTCGCGCCCGATGCGCGGGGCCGCCAGCCTCGCCTGAAAAAGTCCCGTGTCCTGCTGTTCGCACGCCCCGTGGCGGCCGCCGGGGACCAGCTCCAGCTCGTTGCGCCCGACGCGCAACTCGCCTGGACGCCGGGTCTGGACGCCAGCGTCCGGTCGATCGCAACCGCCGTCGTTGCGGCCGACGCGCCGCCCGCCATCGTCGGCGTCGGCAACGCCTTCCACGTGCCCGGCGCGCTGCCCGGCGAAAGCGAGACGCAGGTGTTCCTCAAAACGGCCGACGCGCGCCCGGTGTCGCTATCCATCCTGCGCCGCCCCGGCGAGCAGCCGCGGTGGTCGGTCGCATTGGGAGAGATCGTCGATGACGCCGCCGGCCCGCCCGTGCGCGACACGTTGCTTTGGTATCGCCTCGCCTGCGCACTGCCGCCGGTGCTGCCCGATGCCAGCGTCGGCGACCTCGACCAGACCGGCGCGACCGCCGCGAAGGAGGACTACGCCGTCGTGATCGCAGCGCTGGGCCCCTGCGGCCGGACTCGCAGCACGCCCGGTTCCAACGACCTCAGCGCCGGTGCCGCACCAGCGTGATGCCGATCGACTCGCCTGCCTCGGCGATCGCCAGCTTCACGATCCGGACCTGAACGCGCGCGACACGCGCATCCTGCAGGAACAGCGTCTCGCAGATATGCTCCGCCACCGCCTCGACCAGCGTGAAATGCACCCCCTCCGGCAGCGCGGTGGTCGCCGCATGCTTCAGGTCCATGTAGTTCTTCGACGCGTTCAGCGGCGTGTCCGGCGCGAACCGCCCCCCGACATCGAGGTCGACGGTCATGGAGATGCGCAGTGGCTGCGGCAGGTGCGTCTCCTCCGAATAGATGCCCGTCAGGACCATCACTTCCAGATCGTCAATATGCAGTTGCAGCCGGTCTTCCATGCGCCCGCGCCTTAGGCGTCAGGCCGGACAGCGGCAATGCCCCCGACTGTGTCGTTGATCAACGCCGCGGCTTGCCTTCCCCCACGGTGCGGCTACAGCGCGCGGCGCCTGCCGGGAGAGACCCGATCACCACCACGCCTGCCATCCTGCCCCTGACCCCGGACCGCACTGCGGAGGTCGAGCATCTGCTCGACCGCGCATTCGGTCCCGACCGCCGCACGCGCACCGCCTATAAGGTGCGCGGCGATGTCGCGCCGGTCGCTGGGCTGAGCTTCATGGCGGTGGACGAGGGGGCCGTAGATGGCGGCGTACTGGTGGGCTCGATCCAGTGCTGGCCGGTCGCGCTGGTCGACGATCACGGCACCGCGCATCCGCTGGTCATGGTCGGCCCGATCGCCGTCGCCCCGGAACGTCAGCAGGACGGCATCGGCCGCCGCCTGACCACGGCCGCGCTCGATGCCGCCGCCGCGCACGGGCTGGATGCCGCGCTGATGCTGATCGGCGACCCCGAATATTACGGACGCTTCTTCGATTTCACCGCCGATCGCACCGCAGGATGGCGACTGCCCGGTCCGGTCGAGCGTCGCCGCCTGCTCGCGCGCGGACCGGCGGTGCCCGATGCGGCCGGCGTACTCGGCCCGGCGCTTCGTCTCGCCGCCTGAGCCTTTACGCGTCCGCCGTCCCGCCCTACCTCGCCCGCCATGCCGATGGAGCCGCTTCCCGACCTCGCCACACTCAGCCTGCCGGAAATCGCCCGGCTGGTCGAGGAGCAGCGCCTGCCCCCCGTCGATCAGTGGAACCCGCAGCATTGCGGGGACAGCGAGATGCGGATCGCCGCCGACGGGACGTGGTTTCATCAGGGGTCGCCGATCGGCCGTCCCACTATGGTACGCCTGTTCTCCACGATCCTCCGGCGGGAGCCGGACGGCGGTTACGTCCTCGTCACCCCCGTCGAAAAGCTGACGATCGCGGTCGATGATGCGCCGTTCGTCGCCGTGGAGATGAAAGCGGAGGGCGACGGCCCCGAGTCGCGGCTCGCCTTCCGGCTCAATACCGGCGACCTCGTGACCGCTGGGCGCGATCATCCGCTGCGATTCGCTCCCGCCGGCGGTCCCGACGGTCACGACGCCCCTCACCCTTATCTCCATGTTCGCGGCACGATCGGTGCGGGGCTGGAGGCGCTGGTCGCCCGCTCCGTCTATTACGATCTCGCGGAGCGGGCGATCGCCAGCGGCGACGCGGCACCCGGCATCTGGAGCGACGGCGCGTTCTTCCCCTTCGCGCCCGCCGCGGCATGACGCTGGCGCACCGGCTGCGCGCCGCCCTGGATGCGTCCGCGGGCGGCACGATGCTGGCCGGCGACGATGACGAGCTGCTGACCCGCGGCGACATGACTGCGGCGGCGGTGCTGATCGCGGTCACCGACCGCCCAGAACCCGGGGTGATCCTGACCCAGCGCACGGAGACGCTGCGCAAGCATCCCGGCCAGGTCGCGTTTCCCGGCGGCCGCCTCGACCCCGGCGAGGACGCCATCACCGCCGCCCTGCGCGAGGCGGAGGAGGAAGTCGCCCTCCCCCGCACCGTGCCCCACGTCATCGCCACACTGGAGCCGTATCGCACCGGCACCGCGTTCGAGATCGTGCCGGTGATCGCCGTCGTCCCGCCCGACCTGCCGCTCGTGGCCGCCGAGGCGGAGGTCGCCAGCGTGTTCGAGGTGCCGTTGAGCTTCCTGCTCGACATCGCCAACCACGCCGCGCGCACGGCGATGTGGCAGGGGGCGGAGCGCCATTATGTCGAGATCCTGTGGAACGATCGCCGCATCTGGGGCGCCACCGCGGGCATGATCGTCAACCTCTCGCGTCGTCTGGCCGGCCTGTGAGCACTATCCTGCCCGATGCGCCTTGGCGTCGCCGCGAGGGGCTGGACCGGCTCGCCGCGATCCTCGGCGGCAGCGTTGGGGAGGCGCGCTTCGTCGGCGGGGTCGTCCGTGACACGCTGCTCGGCATCGACGCGGCCGACATCGACATCGCCACCGCCCACCCGCCGGCGGAGGTGCTGCGCCGCCTGAAGGAGGCGGGAATCAAGGCAGTCCCGACCGGCCTCGCCCACGGTACCGTCACCGCCATCCTGGCCGGTCAGCCGATCGAAGTCACCACGTTGCGCCGCGACGTCGCCACCGACGGCCGCCACGCGCTGGTCGCCTTCACCGACGACTGGCGGGAGGATGCGGACCGCCGCGATTTCACGATGAACGCGCTCTACGCCGATCCGGCGACCGGCGCGGTGTACGACTATCATGACGGGCTGACCGATCTCGCCGCCGGCCGCGTTCGCTTCATCGGCGACCCGCTGCGCCGCATCGCCGAGGATCACCTGCGCATCCTCCGCTTCTTCCGCTTCCACGCGCGGTTCGGCGACGCGATCGACGATGCCGGCCTTGCCGCCTGCGCCGCCCGCGCCAACGACCTGATGGCCCTGTCGCGCGAACGCATCGCGGCCGAGTTGCTGAAGCTGCTCGTCGCCCGCGACGCAGTGCGTGTCGTGGCGCTGATGGTCGAACACGGCATCCTGCGCGCGGTGCTGCCGGAGATCGACGCGGCAGGGATCGCGCGCCTGACCGCGCTGGCCGCGCTGGAAGCCCGGAGCGGCACCGCCCCCGACGCGATCCGCCGCCTCGCCGCGCTGATCCCGGCCGAGCATGCGGATGCGGTGGGCGCGCGACTGAAACTGTCCAACACCGACCGCAAACGCCTCAACGCCGCAACGGCGGGGCCGGGTAGCGAGGGACCGAACGCGCTTGCCTATCGCTGCGGCATGACGGTCGCGATCGATCGCCTGCTGCTGGCCGGCAACGACATCCGCGCGATCGAGGGCTGGCCCGTCCCGCGCCTGCCGATCACCGGCGGCGCCCTCGTCACCCGCGGCCTCGCCAAAGGCCCCCAGGTCGCGACCGCGCTGCGCACGATCGAGTCGCAATGGATCGAAGAAGGATTCCCCGACGCCTCCCGCGTAGAGACGATCGCCGACGCCGTCGTGGCGGAAACGCTGGCAGGTAGGGGCTGATCCGGCTCCGAAATACGGGCCACGCCAACCCAATCCACCCCACCCGTCATCCCAGCATTCGCCGGGATGACGGACCGGCAGCCCTACTCCGCCGCCTGCGCCTGCGGCCGCTCCATCAGCATCGCCAGCGCGACATCCGCCTCCAGCGGACGGGCATAGAAATAGCCCTGCCCGTAGGTGCAGCCCAGCGCCGCCAGCGTCTGAGACAATTCGCTCGTCTCGATCCCCTCCGCCGTCGTCTTCATCCCCAGCGCCTGCGCCAGGCTCAGGATCGCGCGCACGATCGCGATCTTGTCGCGATCGGCCAGCATGCCCGTCACGAAGCTGCGGTCGATCTTCAGCACGTCGATCGGCAGCTTCTGGAGGTAGGCGAGGTTCGAATACCCCGTCCCGAAGTCGTCCATTGCCAGCGTCGTGCCCAGCGCCTTCAGCGCATGCATCGTGCCCGCGATCCGGTCGGGATCGGTGACGATCGCGCTTTCCGTCAGCTCCAGCGTGAAGCGATCGCCGCTCAGCCCGGACCGGTCGAGTGCGCGCCGCACGACGGGAGCGATGGCATCGCGTTGCAACTGGATCGCCGACAGGTTCACCGCCAGCTTCACGCCACAATCGCCGCCCATCGCGCCGTCCCATGACGCCAGCGTCCGCGCCGCCTCGTCGATCGCCCATCGGCCGAGCGGCACGATCAGCCCTGACTCTTCCGCCACCGGGATGAACTCGGCCGGCGCCAGTTCCTCATCACCCTCGCGCCACCGCGCCAGCGCCTCGAACGCGATCGTCTCGCCCGTCGCCAGGTCGCAGATCGGCTGGTAGGTCAGGCGAAGCCGGCGCTGTTCGATCGCCCGGCGCAACGCCGTTTCCATCCCGAACTGCTCGCGCGCGATCGTAAAGGCCTGCGTCTGGTACGTCTCAACGCGGCCCGTCGCCTTGGCGCGCTTCGTCGCGAATTGCGCATGGCGGACGAGATCGTCGATGCTGCCCGGCTCGGAGCCATACGCGATGCCGATCGAGCAATCGACGCTGATCTCGAAATCGGTCAGCCGGAACGGCGTCGCCAGCGCGCCCCGGATGCGATTCGCCAGTTCGTGCGCCTCGTCGTGCCGCTCGTCGATCGTCATCAGCACGCCGAACTCGTCACCGCCGATCCGCGCGAGCGTGTCGCGCGCCCTCAGCGCACCCTTGACCCGCCGCGCCACGGTGATGAGCAATTCGTCGCCCGACAGGCTGCCCAGACACGCATTGACCCGCCCGAAGCGCGCCACGTCGATGACCATCACCGCGCGGTGGCCGCGATCGCTCTCGGCCGCCTCGATCAGGTCGGCAAAGCCTTCGCGATTCGGCAGGCCGGTCAGGCTGTCGGTCGTCATCTCCCGCCGTAGGCTGCGTTCGGTATGATGCTGCGACGTCTGGTCGATCAGCGTGATCGTGCACCGACCCGTCAGCCGCACATCGGACCGCGCGAGCGTCACCCGAAAATAGCGGCAGTCGACGGCGCTGCCGATCGTCCAGTCGAATGCCATGTGAAGATCGTCGGAACCGAGAAACGTCTCCATCCGCGACGCGATGCTCACCAGCAGCGGCGACCGTTCGGCGACGATCCCCAGCCCTGCCGCACGATAGGCGCGATTGACCGCGACGAACTGGAACCCGCTGCCTTCGCGGATCACATGCGCTGCCGGGATCGGCATCAGGTCGAGCGCACGCGCGACACCCTGCACCGTAAACGGTGGCGGCAGCGGGGGCTCGGTCTGGGCTATGGCCATGCCCCGGCTCTAGCCCCGACTGGTTAAGACCCACTGAAGCCTTACCGAAAGTCGCTTTCATCCGCGTAACATACGTTACATCGAACGAACATCGGACAGGTCAGCCGAAACGGTTGTCGCGGGGGAAACCGGTCGGCGGCATCCGTCCCGCCGCACCGCGTGCCGCCCGCCATGCGGACAGGTCCGGCTCCGACCGCATCCGACCCGTACCGCCGCCCATCGGCCAGCTCAGCCCCTGTGCGAACACGAACGTCTTGGCATCGGACAGGCCACCGTCGCGGAACCGCTGCAGTTGCAGACCCTGCCCGCGGCTCATCTCCACCAGCTCGGCGATCGGGAAGACCAGCATCTTGCGGTTGTCGCCGATCGCAGCGACGTAATCATCGTCCTTGCCGACCGGCCGCACCACCTTCAGCAGCGCACCCGTGCGCGGCGTCATCACCGTCTTGCCCTTGCGCGTCTCGGCGATCGTGTCCGCCACCTGCACGATGAAGCCGCGTCCGTCGCTCGCCGCGAGCAGCAGCCGGTCCTGCCCGCTCGCTTTGACGAGTGCGATGACGCCGACGCTCCCGTCCAGATCGACCATCGCCCGTACCGGCTCGCCGAATCCGCGACCGCCCGGCAGCTTGTCCGCCGCCAGCGTGTAGAACCGCCCGTTCTCCGCCGCCATCAACAGCTTGTCGGTGGTCTGCGCATGAAAGGCGAAGGCAGGACCGTCGCCCTCCTTGAACTTCATCGTATCCGGCGCGGACAGGTCGTTGTGCCCGCGCAGCGCGCGTATCCAGCCGCGCCGGGACAGGATGACGGTGATCGGCTCGCGTTCGATCATCGCCTCCAGCGGAATCTCCCGCGCCGGAGCCGCTTCCTCGATCGTCGTCCGCCGCGCCCCCAGCAGCGTCTCCGCCCCGTACCGGTCGCGCACCTTGGTCAGGTCGCGCTTCATACGCGTCTTCTGCTTCGTGGGCGACTCGAGCAGCGCCGCCAGTCCCGCACGTTCCTTGTCGAGCGAGTCCCGCTCCTTCCGGATCTCGAACTCCTCCAGCCGCCGCAGACTGCGCAGCCGCATGTTCAGGATCGCCTCCGCCTGACGGTCGGTCAGGCCGAACTCGGCGATCATCACCTGCTTGGGCTCGTCCTCGGTGCGGATGATCTCGATCACGCGGTCCAGGTTCAGATACGCGATCAGATACCCGTCGAGCAGCTCGATCCGGTCGGCGATCTTGTCCAGCCGATGCCGCGTCCGCCGCTCCAGCACCACGAACTGGTGATCGACCCACGCGCCCAGCGCCTCCGCCAGACTCATCACCCGCGGTGTCCGGTCCTTGTCGAGGACGTTCAGGTTCAGCGGCACCCGCACTTCCAGGTCGGTCAGCCGGAACAGCCCGTCCATCAGCACGCCGGCATCGACCGTACGACTGCGCGGCTCCAGCACGATCCGAACCTCGGCATCCGACTCGTCGCGGACATCCGCCAGGATCGGGAGCTTCTTGTCGTTGATCAGGCTCGCGATCTGCTCGATCAACTTGCCCTTCTGCACCCCAAACGGAATCTCGCTGACCACCGCCTGCCAGCCGCCGCCCTTTTCGCGCTCGACCGTCCAGCGTGCCCGCACGCGGAAACTGCCGCGGCCGGTGCGATAGCTCTCGGCGATCACCGCCGCCGGATCGACGACCAGCCCGCCGGTCGGAAAATCGGGCCCCTTCACAAATTGCAGAACGTCGGCGGCGCGATCGTCGACGAGCGCAATCGCCGCGTCCAGCAATTCGGCGGCGTTGTGCGGCGGAATGCTGGTCGCCATGCCGACGGCGATACCTGCCGCGCCGTTCGCCAGCAGGTTCGGGAACAGGCCGGGGAACAGCTCCGGCTCCTGCTCCTCACCGTTGTAGGTGGGGCGCAGGTTCGCACCGTCCTCGTCTAGCCCGTCCATCAGGTCGATCGCGACCTGCGTCAGCCGCGCCTCGGTGTACCGGTACGCCGCAGCGTTATCGCCGTCGATATTGCCGAAATTCCCCTGCCCGTCGACCAGCGGATACCGCAGCGAGAATGTCTGCGCGAGGCGGACCATCGCGTCGTACACCGACTGGTCGCCATGCGGATGATATTTGCCGATCACGTCGCCGACGACGCGTGCGCACTTCTTGTAACCCTGGCTGGGATCCAGCTTCAGCAGCCGCATCGCCCACAGCAACCGACGATGTACCGGCTTCAGCCCGTCGCGCACATCCGGCAGCGACCGCGCCGTGATCGTCGACATCGCATAGACCAGATACCGCTCCGACAACGCACTGTCGAACGGCGCATCCAGCACGCCGATCGGCGCATCCTTGTCGGTCAATTCAGCCATCGCCCGACGGGATAGCACCCGCGTTCCCGTTTTGTCATCCCGGCTGTCCTACGCCACGTTAAGATGGCAGGATGCAACCTATGACGGCAACTCCCCCTCCCACGAATCCCTTCGGTAACATCGCGTCCGGTCCTTCGCCGACCGCGAGGTTATCAGCGCCTCCACTTCCTCCACTTCGGCACGCATTTCGACGAAGTGGAGGACACGCTGGAACGCCTCCACTTCCTCCACTTCGAACCGTGCTGACGCTGCTGGCGCTTGCTCTTGTCGCACCGCTCGGCATGACTCCGGCCATGTCCGCAGACCGCCTCCTGACCTGGCCCGACCTGACCAAGCGCACGAAGCCTCGGCCCGACGCCACCGTCGATTACGGCCCCGACCATATGCAGAAGGTCGATGTCTGGCTGCCCGCCGGTCGCGGTCCGCATCCCGTCGTGCTGATGGTCCACGGCGGCTGCTGGCAGACGGAGATCGCCGATCGCAGCCTGATGAACTGGATCGCCGACGACCTGCGCAGGCACGGCGTCGCCGTCTGGAACATCGACTATCGCGGCGTCGATCGCGCCGGCGGCGGCTATCCCGGCACCTTCGCGGACGTCGCCGCCGCCGCCGACGCGATGACCGCCAACGCCCGCCGCTTCCACCTCGACCCGCGCCGCCTCGTCGCTGTCGGCCACTCCGCCGGCGGGCATCTGGCGCTGTGGCTCGCCGCCCGCGCCCGCCTGCCGAAGACCAGTCCGCTCTACACCGCCAAGCCGCTGCCGATCCCGCACGTCATCAGCCTCGGTGGCCTCCCCGATCTCGAAGCCACCGCTAACAGCCCCGATAACGGCTGCGGTACGGAGGTCGTCGCGAAGCTCGTCGGCACCCGCACTGACCCGTACGCCGACACCTCCGTCCCCCGCCTCCTGCCGCTCGGCATCCCGCAGGACCTCGTCAACGGCCGCGAGGACCGCATCATCCCCTTCCGCATGGCCACCGATTACATCGCGGCTGCAAAGGCCAAGGGCGATATGGCCGCGCTCCACACCGTGGCGAAGACAGGTCACGTCGAACTGATCGCGCCCGAAACGGCGGCATGGGCGCAAACGCGCAGACTGATCCTCAGCGCGCTTGCTCCCGTGACGCGCTAGACTATATATCGACCATATTCAGTCAGTGGAGTCGATCATGCGCTTCTCGACCCAGATCAAGCCTATCAGCTACGTCAAGGCGAACGCCGCCGAGATTATCGCCGAACTCAATGACGGGGGCGCACCCATCGTCATTACCCAGAACGGTGAGGCAAAAGCGGTACTGCAGGACGTTCGCGAGTACGAGCGGACCCAAGAGACACTGGCCATGCTGAAGATCATTGCGTTGGCAGAGCGCAACATCGAGGAGGGCCGGACCCGCCCTGCCCGCGAAGTGCTGGAGGAACTGCGCCAGAAATACGTTGCGGAGTGACCGAGCCGATCGACTTCGAGGTCGAGTTCGATTTCGATGCAGCCACGGACCTGAACGCGATCGCCGATTACCTCGCCCATCATCGTTCGGCCGAAGCGGCCGGCGCCTTCGTCACCGAAGTGATCGCCCGGGTAGAAGCTTTGGCGACCTTCCCCTTTCGGGGATCTGTTCCACGGGAACTGGAGGTCGTCGGTCGCCGGCAATACCGCCAGATCGTCTTCCCACCCTATCGCATCCTGTACCGCGTAGCCGATGCGACTGTGACGATCGTTCTGCTCGCCGACGGCCGCCGCGATATGCAGGCCCTGCTCGACGATCGCCTTCTCAACCGGGATCGCCCGATTTGATTGCGCCCTGCCCGCCCGTCCCGTATAGGCGCGCCATCCTTACCTGCCCCGGCCCGCGACCGCACTCGCGGGGTCCGGGGCTGCTAATTTCAGGGGAACCGCATGCCTCGCCGCCGCCAAATCTACGAGGGCAAGGCCAAGATCCTGTACGAGGGTCCCGAACCCGGCACGATCATCCAGTATTTCAAGGACGACGCCACCGCGTTCAATGCCCAGAAAAAGGGCACGATCAACGGCAAGGGCGTGCTGAACAACCGGATTTCGGAGCACGTCTTCACGCTGCTCGACCATATCGGTGTGCCCACGCACTTCATCCGCCGCCTCAACATGCGCGAGCAGCTGGTGCGTCAGGTCGAGATCGTTCCAATCGAGGTCGTCGTCCGCAACGTCGCCGCCGGATCGCTGTCGAAGCGGCTGGGGATCGAGGAGGGCACCAAGCTCCCCCGCACGATCATCGAATATTACTACAAGGACGATGCGCTCGGCGACCCGATGGTGTCCGAGGAGCATATCGCCTGCTTCGGCTGGGCCAGCCAGGAGGAGATGCACGACATCGCCGACCTCGCGATCCGCGTGAACGACTTCCTGTGCGGGCTGTTCGCCGGCGTCGGCATCCGGCTGGTCGACTTCAAGCTGGAGTTCGGCCGCGTCTGGGATGACGATTACGGTCGCATCATCCTCGCGGACGAGATCAGCCCCGATGGCTGTCGCCTCTGGGACATGGAAACCAACGACAAGATGGACAAGGACCGCTTCCGACAGGACCTTGGCGGCGAGGCGGAAGCGTATCAGGAAGTCGCACGTCGGCTCGGCCTGCTCCCCGAGGGTGAAGAGGGCGCGGTCCTCGACCTCGACAGCCATCGCAAGCGTCGCGGCAAGTAAGGGCTAGCTCGCATGAAACTCCGTATCTTCGTCACGCTCAAACCCGGCGTCCTCGATCCTCAGGGTCGCGCCATCCATCACGCGCTCGGCAGCCTCGGCTTTCAGGGCGTGGAAGATGTCCGCACCGGCAAGCTCATCGAAATGGAAGTCGCGGACGGCACCACGGACGATGCGATCGACGGCATGTGCCGCCAGTTGCTCGCCAACACCGTGATCGAGAATTACCGGGTGGAGCGCGCCTGATGAAGACCGCCGTCCTCGTCTTCCCCGGCTCGAACTGCGATCGCGACATTGCCGTCGCGCTGCGGGACGTGACCGGCACGGCGCCGGCGATGGTCTGGCACGGCGACAGCGAACTGCCCGACAATGTCGGCCTGATCGCGGTGCCCGGCGGGTTCTCGTACGGCGATTACCTCCGCTGCGGCGCGATCGCCGCGCGGTCGCCGATCATGCGCGCGGTGGTGGACGCCGCGAACAGGGGCGTACCGGTGTTCGGCGTCTGCAACGGCTTTCAGGTGCTGACGGAGGCGGGGTTGTTGCCGGGGGCGTTGATGCGGAACGCCGGTCTGAACTTCGTGTGTCGCGACGCGCGGTTGACGGTCGGCGATGCGGACAGCGCCTTCACCCGCCTGTACGACGCGGGCGAGACGATCACCGTCCCCGTCGCGCACCACGACGGCAATTATTTCGCCGACGACGCGACGCTCGACCGGCTGGAGGGCGAAGGCCGCGTCGCGTTCCGCTACGCCGACGACCTCAACGGTTCCGCGCGCGCCATTGCGGGCATCATCAACGATCGCGGCAACGTGCTCGGCATGATGCCGCATCCCGAACGCCGCGTCGAAACCGCGCACGGCGGCACCGACGGCCGCCGCCTGTTCGAGGGATTGTTGGAGACGGTGGGGGCCTGAAGCCGGTATTCCGGTCCCCGTGGATGGACACGGGGATCGGACGCCGCATGGGACCAACCTTAGCCTAATCGTCCGATTACACCCGCGTCCGAAACGGCGTGAAATCCGTCGAGCGGTCGAACACGTCCACGCCCTCCACCCGCTTCAGCCAGCCGACGACGGCGTAGGTGACCGGCGTCAGCAACACCTCCCAACCGACTTTCAGCGCCCATTGCGTGAACAGCACGGTCACGACCAGTTGCGGCGTCCATCCCGTCGCCCCCCAGAACGCGAGCGGATAGAAGATCAGGCTGTCGACCCCCTGCCCCACGACGGTGGAGCCGATCGTCCGCATCCAAAGATGGCGTCCCTCGGTCAGCACCTTCATGCGTGCCATGACATAGGCGTTGACGAACTCGCCCGCCCAGAACGCACACACGCTGGCCAGCACGATCCGCGGCACCTGCCCGAAGATCACCGCATAGGCCGCCTGGTTGCCCCAGCTTGGCGCGGGCGGCAGCGCGACGACGACCCAGCTCATGAACGCCATGAACAGCACCGCGACCGTGCCCGCCCAGATCACCCGCCGCGCCCGGGCATAGCCGTACACCTCCGTCAGCACGTCGCCGATGACGTAGCTGAGCGGAAAGAACAGGATGCCGGCCCCGAACGGCCACTCGCCGACCAACGGCAACGTCACCACCGCGACCTTGCCCGCCCCGATGACGTTTGACAGCAACAGGATCGCGACGAACGCCGCCATCACGAAATCGAAATAGCGGAACGCGCGCGTTCCGGTGCGGTCTTCGGCACCCTGATCCATGTCGGCCGGTATGAAGCCGGTTCCGTCCCCGCGCAATCCGCGCTACCGGTGCCGCCGGGCGCCCGTAGTTCAACTGGATAGAGCACGAGCCTTCTAAGCTTGGAGTTGCAGGTTCGAGTCCTGCCGGGCGCGCCATTCCTGTACGATGTCGTCGGCGACGACGATGACCGCTCCGTTAAGGTTTTGCCGCTAGAGGGGATCGCAGAGCAGCCCGCCAGTATCCTGCGGTGTCGCTCGGCGCTCCGCCTTGCTTGAGTCACTACGGGACGGGCGGAGCGCCTTCCTTGCCCGCGAGCTCGATTGAGCGATGTTCTTGCGGATGTCGCACCGATCCGTCCATGCCGCGCGCCGTTGGCCGCGGGGGATTGATGCACCGGATCTGCTACATGAGCCGTGCGGCGCTATCGGGGGACGTCGATCTCGACGGCATCCTGACCGTATCCCGCGTCCGCAACGGCTCCGACGGCATCACCGGCCTGCTGCTGGCGGATGGCACGCGTTTTCTGCAAGCGCTCGAAGGTGAGGCGGACGCCGTCCGGGCCTGCTACGCCCGGATCGCACTGGACGATCGCCACTGCGACGTCGTCACCGTCGCCGATGAGCCCATCGAACATCGCCAGTTCGGCTCCTGGTCGATGGACTATCGCGATCCCGGCCTCGTTTCCAAGGGTGACTACAAGGCGCAGATGGCGCTCAACGTCGCCGGCGTCACCGATATGTGGCTCCGCGCGATGTTCATCGGCTTCGCCGTGCTGTCACGCTAGACGCCGGGCATCCGACGCTGATCGTGCCCCGCGCGACCGGCGACACCGACGAGGACGGCCGTCGACAACAGGATCGCGGCGACGAGACCACCTACGGCCACTATGCCGCCGCGCGTCATCGTCACGTCGAGTGTCAATCGCGCCCGCCGTCCGGCCTTGATGGTCAGTCGTGCGCGCTGACGCGTCGAGGCTCCGCCCGCGTCCCGATCCGTAACCCTTGTCATGGCTCGTCAACGCAGCCGGTCCGATCGGGTTCAGGGCGCGTCCCGTCTGGTCGGATCGGCGGAACGCGGTTAGACCGTCGGCATATCCCATTTCCGGCCCGTCGACACCCGTCGATCGCCGGGTAAACGACAAGGCTGCACAGCATGAGCGATACCGGCAATGGCCGCTCGACCGTGGAACGGGCGCTCTCGATTGCGCGCACCGGCACCGCCCGATCGGTCGCGGAAATCCGGACGCAGCTTCGGAACGAGGGCTATGACTCGGTCGAGCCCGAAACCGCTGGCCAGTCGATCAAGATCCAGTTGAAGAAGCTCATCGCCGCGCGTCTGGCGGAGAGTGGCACGCCCTGACCGATCGTCAGCAGGATCGGCTGAACGAGACGGTTGACCCGCCCGACGATCTTATACGATATAAGATCGTGTCAGGAGAACAAGATGCCGATCGATCGCCGGGAGTTGATGCTGGGGGCGGCCGCGTCGGCATGGATCATGCCTCAGACGGTGCTGGCCGCAACGACCGGCCATTCGGCCAAACCCTTTCCGCTGGCCGCAATCCGGTTGCGTCCGTCCGACTATGCCACGGCGGTCGAGGTCAACCGGCTGTACCTGCACCGGCTCAGCCCAGATCGCCTGTTGCACAACTTCCGCAAATACGCCGGGCTCGAGCCGAAAGCGGAGCTCTATGGCGGCTGGGAGAGCGACACGATCGCCGGCCATACGCTGGGCCATTACCTGACCGCGCTGGTCCAGACCTGGGAGCAGACCGGCGACGGCGAGATGCGCCAACGCGCCGACTACATCGTCACGGAACTGGCGGAGGCTCAGGCGAAGCGCGGAACCGGCTATGTCGGCGCGCTCGGCCGCAAGCGAAAGGATGGCACGATCGTCGACGGGGAAGAGATCTTCCCGGAGATCATGAAGGGCCAGATCAAATCGGGCGGCTTCGACCTGAACGGCGCGTGGTCGCCGCTCTATACCGTGCACAAGCTGTTCGCGGGTCTGCTCGACGTGCATGCCGGCTGGGGCAACGCACAGGCAATGACGCTGCTGGTCGGCCTCGCCGGGTATTTCGAGCGGGTGTTCGCCGCGCTCGACGACGCGCAGACTCAGGAGGTGCTGGGCTGCGAATATGGCGGGCTGAACGAGAGCTACGCCGAGCTTTACGCGCGCACCGGTGACCGACGCTGGCTGGCGATGGCGCGCAAACTGTACGACCGTCGCGTGCTCGACCCGCTCGCTGCGCGCGAGGACAAGCTGGCGAACTTCCACGCCAATACGCAGGTGCCCAAACTGATCGGCCTCGCCCGCCTGTACGAACTGACGGGCGCGGAGAAGGATCGCACCGCCGCGACGTTCTTCTGGGAGCGGGTGACCGGGCATCACAGCTACGTGATCGGCGGCAATGCCGACCGCGAGTATTTTACCGCGCCGGACACGATCGCGCAGCACATCACCGAACAGACGTGCGAGCATTGCAACACCTACAACATGCTGAAGCTGACGCGGCATCTTTATGGCTGGCAGCCGGACGGGGCCCTTTTCGACTATTACGAGCGCGCGCATCTCAACCACGTGATGTCCGCGCAGGACCCGTCGACCGGCGGCTTCACCTATATGACGCCGCTGATGACCGGCGCGCCGCGCGAATATTCCACGGTCAAGGACGACGCCTTCTGGTGCTGCGTCGGGTCCGGCATGGAAAGCCACGCCAAGCACGGCGAGTCGATCTTCTGGGAGGACGATGCGGGCGGACTGATCGTCAACCTCTACATCCCCGCCGATGCCGACTGGGCGCGGCGCAAGGCGAAGCTGACGCTCGACACCCGGTATCCGTTCGAGCCGGAGTCGCGGCTGACGTTCACCCGCGTGAAGGCCGGCCGCTTTCCGGTCGCTTTGCGGGTGCCCGGCTGGGCAGCGGGCAAGGCGGCCGTGACGGTCAATGGCAGCGCGGTGACACCGGTGTTCCAGCGCGGCTATGCGATCATCGACCGGCGTTGGATCGCGGGCGACACCGTCGCGATCACGCTGCCGCTGGAGCTGCGGATCGAGGAAGCCTCCGGTGACGCGGACACGATCGCGATCCTCCGGGGACCGATGGTGATGGCCGCCGATCTGGGCCCCGCCAGCGTGAAGTGGGACAAGGCCGATCCGGCGCTGGTCGGCAGCGACCTCCTGGCCGCCTTCACGCCCGCCGCCACGCCGGGCCGCTATGCGACGCGGGGGATCGGGCGACCGGCCGATCTGGAGTTCGTGCCCTTCTACAAACAATATCAGCGTCAGAGCGCGGTGTACTTCAAGCGGTTCAGCGATGCCGCCTGGGTGCGACAGGAGGCGGCGTTCACCGCCGAACAGGCGCGGCTGAAGGACATCGCCGCGCGCTCGGTCGACACGATGTTCCTCGGCGAGATGCAGCCGGAGCGCGACCACGGACTGACTTCCGAAATTTCCTACCCCGTGGCGTATCGCGGGCGGAACGGCCGCGATGCGCGGTCGGGTGGCTATTTCGAGTTCGCGATGAAGACGAAGCCCGGCCCGCTGGTGCTGCAAGCGACCTACTGGGGCGACGAGCGGTCGCGGACCTTCGACATCCTGGTCGATAACGTGAAGGTCGCGACGCAGACCTTGAATGCGGACAAGCCGGGACAATTCTTCGACGTCGATTATCCGCTGCCCGAGGGGCTGACCCGCGGCAAGGCGCAGGTGAAGGTCAGGTTCCTGCCACACGACCGCAGCAGTGCCGGGCCGGTCTTCGGCGTACGCCTCTACACCGTCAAACCCGGCGTGACCGTATGAGCGACGGCATACGGATGACGCTGGCGGAGGTGCGCGCACTCGCCCGAAGGAAGCTGCGTGCCGCCGGCCTTGCCGGCGATCACGCCGACGCCGTCGCGGAGACGATGGTCGCGGGCGAGCGTGACGGATGCGCCAGCCACGGGATCTACCGCCTGCTGGTTGCGGTGAAGAGTCTGAAGGCGGGGGTCGTGGTGCCCGACGCGGTGCCGGTCGTCGATCGCCCGCGTTCCGCACTGGTCCGCGTCGATGGCGGCGGCGGCTTCGCACAACTGGCGTTCGCTCGCGGCCTGCCGGCGCTGGTCGAGGCGGCGCATACGCACGGCATCGCCGCGCTGGCGTTGACGAACGTGGTGCACTTCGCGGCGCTGTGGCCGGAGGTCGAGGCGATCGCCACGCAGGGGCTGGCCGCGCTCGCCTTCACGCCGAGCCACGCCTGGGTCGCGCCCGCTGGTGGTACGAAACCGGTGTTCGGCACCAACCCCATCGCGTTCGGCTGGCCGCGGCCGGGGGGGCATCCGTTCGCGTTCGACTTCGCGACCAGCGCAGTGGCCCGCGGTGAGATCGAGCTTCACCGCCGCGCTGGCAAGCCGGTGCCGGACGATTGGGGCTATGACGCCGCCGGTCAGCCGACGACCGATGCCGCGGCAGTTCTAGACGGTGCGATGCGGACGTTCGGCGGACACAAGGGATCGGCGCTGGCGGCGATGGTCGAACTGCTCGCCGGGCCGCTGATCGGGGAAATGACCAGCGCCGACTCGATCGCCGCCGACGGCGCCCGCGGCGGCTCGCCGATGGGCGGCGAACTGATCCTCGCGATCGATCCCGCCGGGTTTCTCGGCGATGCCGTCGCTGAGCATATGGCCCGCGCCGAAGCGATGTTTTCCTCGATCGAGGACCAGGGCGCCCGCCTCCCGTCCGCTCGCCGCTACGCCGCGCGTGCGGTCAGCGAGGCGGACGGCGTCATCGTTCCACGTGCGCTGTACGACGACATCATGAATTTGGGAGACGCAGCGTGAGACACGGCATCCTTCTGGCGCTCCTGCTCGCCTCCGCCGGCCATGCCGCGGAGCCCGCCGCGACCAGCGCAGACGCCCGACTCAAGACACTCTACACCGCCGAATATGCTTGGCGTCAGCAGCAGGAGCCGGCGGGCGAGGAGAACCCGAATGCTCCCGCCATGCGCCTGCCCGATGTCGGCCCCACCGCGCAGGCGGCCAAGCTAGACCGCTGGGCGAAGACTGCGGCGGCGCTGCGCGCGATCGATCCCAAGGCGCTGTCGCCGAAAGAACGCGTCAACTACGCTGTCTACAAGGCGCAGATCGACGGGTTGCTCGCCGAACAGCGCTTCCACGAATACGAAAAGCCGCTGAACGCCGACAGCAGCTTCTGGGGAGAGGTCCAGTCCTCCACCCGCGACACGCTGAAGACCGAAAAGGCATACCGCGACTACATCGCGATGCTGCGCGACATCCCGCGCTACTACGACCAGCAGATCGGCAACATGCGCGCCGGCGTGAAGCGCGGGTTCACCCAGGCGCGGATCACGCTGGAGGGACGCGACGCCGATGTCGCGAAGGTGGCGGAGGCCGGCAGCCCGGAGGCGTCGCCCTTCTACGAACCATTCAAGACGATGCCGGCGATCATCCCCGCCGCGACGCAGGCGCAACTCCGCGCGCAGGGAATCGCGGCGATCCGCGAGGCGGTCGTGCCCGCGCATGCGAAGCTGCTCGCGTTCCTGCGCACCGAGTACATCCCCGGTTCGCGCACCGCGCTCGACGCGTACGGGCTGCCGGACGGGCGTGCCTATTACCAGTCGAAGATCGCCGAATACACGACGCTGAACCAAACGCCCGAACAGGTGCACGCGATCGGGTTGGCGGAGGTCGCGAAGATCCGCGCGCGGATGCTCGACGTGATGCGGGAGGTGAAGTTCGAGGGCGACCTGCCCGCCTTCCTGACGTTCCTGCGCACCGATCCGCGCTTCTATCCGAAGACCGCGCAGGACCTGCTCGACCGGGCGGCGTGGATCGCCAAGACCTTCGACGGCAAGGCGTCGCAATATTTCGGCCGGCTGCCGCGCATGCGGTTCGCGATCAAGCCGGTGCCGGAGGCGATCGCCCCCTTCTACACCGCCGGGCGCGGCGGGCCGGGCGTGTATCTGGTCAACACGTACAATCTGCCCGCCCGCGCGCTCTACGCGATGCCGGCGCTGACGCTGCACGAAAGCGCGCCGGGCCACGCCTTCCAGATGCCGCTGTCGATGGAGAACAAGGACCTGCCGGCGTTTCGGCGCGATACCTACATTTCCGCGTACGGCGAAGGGTGGGCGTTGTATTGCGAGGCCTTGGGCGAGGAGATGGGGATGTACGAAACCCCCTACGACCGCTTCGGCATGCTCAGCTATCAGATGTGGCGAGCAGCGCGGCTGGTGGTCGACACCGGCATCCACGCCAAGGGGTGGACGCGCGAACAGGCCCGCGCGTTCTTCCACGACAATACCGCGCTGTCGGACCACGAGATCGGTACCGAAGTCGACCGCTACATCGCGTGGCCGGGTCAGGCGGTGAGCTACTACACCGGCGAACTCGCCATCCAGGCGGCCCGCGCGAAAGCGGAAAAAGCGCTCGGCCCGAAATTCAACATCCGCGCCTTCCACGACGCGGTGCTGGAGCTGGGATCGGTGCCGCTCCCGGAAATCGACCGCCGCATCGACCGCCTGATCGCGGAGGGCGGCAAGGGACCATACCCGGACGAGGAGAAATAGAGGACCCTGCTCCCACCCCGTCGGGGCAGGAGCAGGCAAGCGCGCACGCTTCAGCCGAACGGCGCGTCGATCGACGGCTGCGGCTGCGTGAACCACTCGGCCCCCGTGGCAGTGACGTGGAAATGATCCTCCAGCCGGATGCCGTAGCGGTCCGGCACCACGATCATCGGCTCGTTCGAAAAACACATGCCCGGCGCCAGCACGGTCGTATCGCCGCGCACGAGATAGGCGGGCTCGTGGATCGCGAGGCCGATACCGTGCCCGGTCCGGTGGGGCAGCCCGGGCAGGCGATAGCCCGGCCCCAGCCCGCCCCCGTCCAGCACCGCCCGCGCGGCCGCGTCGATGCTCTCGCATGTCGCGCCGGGTCGCACCGCCGCGAACGCCGCGGCCTGCGCGCGGTGCTCCAGTTCCCACGTCGCACGAACGTCCGCACCGACCTCACCGAACGCGTAGGTGCGCGTCAGGTCGCTGTGGTAGCCGTCGACGAGGCAGCCGGTATCGACCAGCACGACCTGCCCCTCCTCCAGCACCTGATCGCCTGGCAGCCCGTGCGGGAAGGCGGTGGCGACGCCGAACTGCACCGCGCAGAACGTCGATCCCGCTGCGCCGACCGCACGGTGCGCATCGTCGATGAAGCGCTTGACGGTGCTGGCGCGGATACCCGGCGTCAGGATGCGTGACGCACGGCGGTGCACCTCCAGCGTCATCGCCATCGCCTGCCGCATCAGCGCCAGTTCGGCAGACGACTTGATCCGCCGTAGTCCGTCGATCACCGGCGCACCGTTCGTCACCGCCCGCAGGGCGCGGACGCGTTCGGTGATCAGGAACGGCAGGAGGGGATCGAGCGCGATCGTCGCGGTCGGCCCGGCGGCGTCGGCGACCAGCGCCACCGGGTCCTCATGCTCCTCCCACAGCAACACGTCCGCATCGATGACCAGTTCGGCGTCGAGCGAGCCCTTTTCGAACGCCGGGCAGATCATCGCCGGGTTCCGCCCCGCCCGGATCAGCAGTGCGACCAGCCGCTCGGTCGGCGACCACGACACGCCCGTGAAATAACGCAGGCTCGGCCCGGCAGTCACCAGCAGCGCGTCGGCCCCGATCGTCGCCAGCGCCGCCTCCGCCCGCGCGATCCGCTCCCGCCGCTCACCGACACCGATTCGCGGCGCCTGATCCGGCCACGGCGACAATGCATCCAGTTCGGCGGCGATCGTCGATCCACCCACGCTCATCGGCGGTTTCCGAAACGGGCGATGTCGAATGGGGCGATCGGCATGAACGGTTCCTTCCCGGCGACCAGAGCGGTCACGATGTCGGCGGTGATCGGTGCCAGCGTCAGACCCAGATGCTGGTGACCGAAAGCGTATAGCAAGTTGGATGCGTGTCGCGAGCGACCGATCGCGGGCAGATAATCCGGCAGTGTCGGCCGCGATCCCATCCAGCGCGTGAACGGAGCGGCCATCGGCAGGCCGAGCGCCGCGACATGCTCCTCCAGCCGCTGCCATTTGCGGGGATCGGCGGGCGCGTCGGGGTTGCCCAGCTCCACGAAGCTGGACGCCTGAACGACGTCGCCGTAGCGCGTGACGATCAGCGACCGGTCCTCGAACACGACCGGCGGCAGGTCCCGGGGCCAGCGATCGGCAGCGGCACGAATGTGATAGCCGCGCTCCGCGATCATCGGCGCGCGGTGGCCCGTCGCCTCCATCAACACGCGACTGCGCACGCCCGCCGCGACGAGGACGAGGTCCGCGTCGTGTCCTTCGACGCGTGCCGCACCGTCCTTGATCGACAGGTTTGCGCAACCGCGCACGATCGTGCCGCCGGCATCGTACAGCGCCGCTTCCAGCCGATCGGCCAGCTTGGACAGATCGGCGATCTGGCCGCTGCCGGCGAATCGAATTGCCCCGACGACGCGGTTGGTGATCCCGGCAAACGCCGACACGTCCGAATCCGCGACCGTGGCGACGCCCGTATCCGTACTGTGCCACGCCGCGCGCCCGTCTGCCGCAGTCGCTGCGCTCTCCCAGCCGACCAGATGCCCCTCCTCACGCACCAGATCGGCGGCGGCAGATCGCCGCCATGCCGGCATCGCCTCCGCCAGCAACGCACCCAAAGCGGTACGTCCGGACTGGAACCCGGCGGGTCTGGCGGCCACCAGCATACGGGCGGCGAACGGCAGCCAGGCACTCGCCATGCCAAACGGCAGGTCGAGCGCCCCGCCGCGCGCGAACAACCGGCCGGGCGCGGAGCGGATCGCCGCGATCGAAGCGAGCGGTGCGACCTGCTCCACGGCGATGTGGCCGGCATTGTTCCACGACGACGCCTCCCGCCCGGTTCCGGCGTCGAGCACGGTGACGCGGTGCCCGCCACGGGCCAGCGCGACGGCGCTGCTGAGGCCGACGACGCCGCCGCCGATAACGATGATGCGCTGCAACGAGATACCCCCTTGCCGACCCTCTGCCATTTTCGTATACGATTTTCAACAGCAGCTTTCGGGATGAATTCAGAATGACGATCGGTTGGAGGGGCGTGTTCCCGGCGGTGACCACGCAGTTGCGCGAAGATCTTTCGATCGACCTCGCCGACACGCAGCGGGTCGTGGACGACCTGATCCGCGACGGTGTCACCGGCGTCATCGCGCTCGGGACGGTTGGTGAGAACAACTCTTTGGAATATGACGAAAAGGTCACCGTACTGTCGGCGATCGTGGAGGTCGTGGCAGGTCGCGTGCCCGTTATCACCGGCGTGTCCGAATACGACACGCGCCGCGCTGTCCGCTATGCACAGGCCGCCGAAAAAGCGGGCGCGGACGGGCTGATGCTGCTGCCGCCGATGGTCTACGTTCCCAAGGCGCACGAACTGGTCGCGCACTTCAAGGGCGTGGCGGAAAAGACGGCGCTGCCGATCATGCTCTACAACAACCCGCCGGCCTATCGGACGGTCATCGATCAGGACGTCCTGACCGCGCTCGTCGATGTCGCCAACATCGTGGCGGTCAAGGAATCGGCCCCGGACACGCGCCGCTTCACCGATTTCCGCAATGCCTTCGGCGATCGCTACGTTCTGTTCGCGGGTCTGGACGACGTGGCACTGGAGGGGCTGTATCTCGGCGCGCAGGGCTGGGTCTCGGGCCTGACCAACGCCTTCCCCAAGGAATCGGTCGAGCTGGTCCGCGCGTTCGAGCGCGGCGATCATGCCAAGGCGATGGAAATCTATCGCTGGTTCATGCCGCTGCTCCATCTCGATGCGGAGCACGACCTTGTCCAGTCGATCAAGCTGGCCGAGCAGGTCATGGGTCGCGGGTCGGAGCGCGTGCTGCCACCGCGCTACATTCTCGAAGGCGCCCGCCGCGCCGAAGTGATCGCGATGGTCGAACAGGCGGCGGCGACGCGTCCCGATCTGGGCACCGCGGCGGACGTGGCGAAGGCGGCGTAACCCACCGATGCGCCATACCTTCTTCTGCATCGACGGCCACACCGCGGGCAACCCGGTGCGGCTGGTGGCGGGCGGTGCGCCGCTGCTGAAGGGTGTATCCATGTCGGAGCGGCGTCAGGATTTCCTGACCCGTTTCGACTGGATCCGGACCGGCCTGTGCTTCGAACCACGGGGCCACGACATGATGTCGGGCGGTTTCCTCTATCCGCCGACGCGCGCCGATACCGATATCGGCATCCTGTTCATCGAGACGAGCGGCTGCCTGCCGATGTGCGGTCACGGTACGATCGGCCTGGTCACGTTCGGATTGGAACACGGGCTGATCCAGCCAGCCGAGCCCGGTCGTCTCCGGGTCGAGGTGCCAGCCGGGATCATCGACATCGCGTATGAGCGTGACGGCGACAAAGTCACGTCGGTCCGCATTACCAACGTACCGGCCTATGTCGCCGAACGCGGTATCGCGATCGACGTGGAGGGGCTCGGGCCGCTCGTCGTCGATGTGTCGTACGGCGGCAATTATTATGCGATCGTCGAGCCACAGGGTGGTTACACGGGCCTCGACGATCTCGGGGCGAGCCGCCTTATCGACTACAGCGCCAAGGTACGCGCGGCGGTGCGCGCCAAGTTCGAACCTGTGCATCCGCTCGATCCGACGATCCGCGGCGTCAGCCATGTCCTGTGGGCCGACGCCCCCCGCGCAAACGATGCGGATGGGCGCAATGCGGTCTTCTACGGCGACAAGGCGATCGACCGCAGTCCGTGCGGTACCGGCACCTCCGCGCGTCTGGCGCATCTGGTGGCGCAGGGCCGGCTCAAAGTCGGCGACCGCTTCGTGCACGAGAGCTACATCGGCAGCCGCTTCATCGGCCGGGTCGAAGCGGACACGACGCTCGGCGATCGTCCTGCGATCGTTCCGTCGATCGAAGGTTCGGCGGTTACCACCGGATTCAACACGATATGGATTGATCGTATCGATCCGTTCTGGGAAGGTTTCCAGGTTACGTGACTGCGGTAACGCTACCGCCGGTCGCGTCCGGGAGTTTTCACGTATGAGCATCGTCGTCCGCACCCTGTCCGAGCGCGTGTTCGAGGTCGTGCGCGAGCGGATCGTCATTGGCAAACTGGCGGGCAACACGCCGATCCGTCAGGATGCGCTGGCGGTCGAGCTTGGGGTCAGCAAGATTCCGCTGCGGGAGGCGCTGGCACGGCTGGAGCAGGAAGGGCTGATCGTCAGCCAAGCCAATCGCGGTTATTTCGTGCAGCCGATGACGGCGCAGCAGGCCGATGAAATCTATGCGTTACGTCTGCTGGTCGAACCTCGCGCCGCTGCCGATGCGGCGATGATCGCGAACGACGACGAGCGCGCGGCAGCGGTCGAGGCGTTCAGGACGTTGGACCACGCTGCTGGCACCGATCTGGCTGCGGTGGCGGTCAGCAACCGCAATTTCCACACCGCGCTGGTTCGCCCCGCCGGCAAGCTGCTGACGACGCAACTGATCGAGCGGCTGTCGATTCTGGCGGAACGCTACGTCGTCGCACACCTGAAACCGGCCGGTCGCGAATCGCGTGCGCATCAGGAACATCAGGCCTTGCTGGACGCTTGGCTGGCCCGCGATGCCGGCGGTTTCGAATCGCTGCTGACGGCGCATATTCAGGCGACGCTGGACGATCTAAGGCAACAATTCAGCGCCGCCACCTGAGCGGCGCGCAGGGGGGACGACGATGCTGGGACCGGTCAAATCGCTCGATGCGGTAATGCGCCACGATAGCGGGGAGGCGCTTGCGAAGACGTTGAGCTGGCCGCACCTGATCGCGCTGGGAGTGGGCGCGATCGTCGGCACCGGCATCTATACGCTCACCGGCGTCGGAGCGGAGCGTGCAGGTCCCGCCGTGATCCTCGCCTTCGCGATCGCCGGCGCGGTCTGCGCCTGTGCCGCACTCGCCTATGCCGAACTCGCGACGATGATCCCCGCGGCGGGTAGCGCCTACACCTTCAGCTACACCGCGCTCGGCGAAACCGCCGCGTGGGTCGTGGGGTGGAGCCTGATCCTCGAATATTCGCTTGCCTGCTCGACCGTCGCGGTCGGCTGGTCGGGCTATCTGGTCGGCTGGATCCAGTCCGCGGGCATCGTCCTGCCGCACGACCTGCTGGTCGGGCCTCATGCGGGCGGCATCATCAACCTGCCCGCGGTGCTGGTCGCGCTCGCGGTGATGGGCATGCTGATCGCCGGCACGCGGGAAAGCGCGACGCTCAACATCGTGCTGGTGATCATCAAGCTTGTCGCCCTGGCGGTCTTCATCACCTTCGCCCTGCCCGCGTTCAACGCCGACAATCTGCACCCGTTCATGCCGTACGGCTTCGGATCGACCGAAATCGGCGGCGAGAAGCGCGGGGTGATGGCGGCGGCGGCGATCGTTTTCTTCGCCTTTTACGGGTTCGACGCGGTCGCGACATCCGCCGAGGAAGCCAAGAACCCCGGCCGCGACCTGACGATCGGGATCGTCGGATCGATGCTGGTGTGCACCGTGATCTATATGGCGGTCGCGGTCGCCGCGGTCGGTGCGCTGCCCTTCACGCAGCTCGCCAATTCGCCAGAGCCGCTGGCGCTGGTGCTGCGGTCGCTCGGATCGCCGAGAGCGGGTCACCTGATCGCGCTCGCCGCCGTCGTCGCCCTGCCCTCCGTCATATTGGTGATGATGTACGGGCAAAGCCGCATCTTCTTCACGATGGCGCGCGACGGCCTGTTGCCGCGTGGTCTGGCGAAGGTATCACCGCGCACCGGCGCGCCGACGCTCATCACGCTGCTGACCGGTGTCGTCATCGCAGCGGTCGCCGGTTTCTTCCGGCTGGACGAGATCGCGGAACTGGCGAATGCCGGCACTTTGCTGGCGTTCATCGCGGTCGGCGCGTGTCTGATGGTCCTGCGCAAGCGGGCACCCGACATGGCCCGGCTGTTCCGGTGCCCCGCGCCCTATGTGGTCGGTACGCTGGCGATCCTCGGCTGCATCTACCTGTTGTTCAGCTTGCCGGGATCGACGATCGTGCGCTTCCTGATCTGGAACGCCATCGGACTGATCGCCTATTTCGCCTATGGCCGCCGGCACAGCGTGTTGACGTCGAACGCCACCACCTGACCGGGTTGGGGGACCAACGCCAGCCACTCCCGCGGGGGTAGGCCGGCAGCGGTCCCCCGCAACGCCGCGATCGGCCCGCCGTGCGTCACCACGATCGTTCGACCTGCGGGCAGAGCGGCCGCCGCAGCGCAAGCACGGTCGGCGAGTTCGCTGGTCGTCTCGCCGCCGCCCGGCCTGAAGCTGTCCGGCGCATCGATCATCCCGTCCATAGCATCGCCAGTGTCGCGATAAATTGCCGTCCACCCCCGCCCCTCCCACGACCCAAAGTCGCGCTCGGCCCAGTGTGGGTCGGCGATCGTTGCCACACCGGCCGCCTTCCCGATCCCTTCGGCGAGAATGCCGGCGCGCCTCAGGCCGGAGTGAACGATGTGATCGGGTCGCCACGCCGCCAGTTCTCGCATCAGCCGTCGCGCCTCGGCGGCACCCGCGCGGCTGAGCCCGATATCGCTGCGACCATAGCAGCGCCCCCGCCACGCCAGCGCCACCGCCGTGTGGCGGACGAGCAGAATCATCGCCCGGCAGTCGCGGCGAGCAGGAGGATCAGCTGCCCCGCATAGGCGGCGAAGCCCAGACAGTCGCCGGTGCTGCCGCCAATGCGGCGGAGGAGCAGCGCACGGAACCAGCCGAGAAACATCAGCGCGACGGCGACAACGACGATCAGTCGTAGGGGCTCCAGCAGCAGGAATGCGGCCACCCCCGGCGCCGCGGTCGCGATCGCCAGCATTAGCGTTGCCCCCCCGACGCGGCCGGTCACATCCTTGCCCAGCCCGCTGCCGACCGGCCGTACGATCGCCATCAGCGCGACCGCGATCAGTCGTCCGAAGCACGCCGCCGCCACGATCGCCGCCGTTGCGTACCAAGCCTCGCCGCCCAGCAGGACGACGGTAAGCCCCATTCGCAGCCCGACCGCCAGCAGCAGGCCGAGCGCTCCGTAGCTGCCGACGCGGCTGTCCTTCATGATCCGCAGCACGTCATCGGTCGTGTATCCGCCGCCGAACGCGTCGTAGAAATCGGCGACCGCGTCCTCGTGAAACGCGCCCGTCATCCGCGCCTCGACGATCAGCGCGATCGGCACCGCGACGATCGCCGGCCACATCGAGCCAGCAGCCACGGCGACGACGGCGGTGACGCAGCCGACCAGCGCCCCGACCAGCGGGAACCAGCCGACCGCGCGGATGAGCCCCTCCCGCGCCTCCGCCGCCGACAGGCGCGCGGTGATCGGCACGGGAATGCGCGTCAGGAATTGCAGCGCGAGCAGCGGCGGCGCCCACCACCGCATCTCAGGCCCCGATCTCCGCGAGCGTCGCGACGCCCGACAGCAGGGCCGCCGCGCTGTCGAGCAGGGGCAAGGCAACCAATGCGCCGCTCCCCTCCCCCAGGCGCATATCCCATTCGAGCAGCGGCTCCAGCCCGAGATGCGCGAGCGCGGCGGCATGGCCGGGTTCCGCGGAGCGATGGGCCGCGATCATCGTGCGGGCCGTGCCGGGTGCCAGCCGCTCGGCGATCAACGCCCCCGCGGTCGCGACATAGCCGTCGAGCAGCAGAGTCGCGCCGCCCCCTGCAGCGGCCGCGAAGAAGCCCGCCATCGCGGCGATCTCGAACCCCGCCACCGCCGCGATTGCGGCGCGCGGATCGGCGTCCAGCATGGCCCGCGCGCGAGCGGTCGCGGCCGTAACGATCCGTACCTTCCTCGTCATCATGGCGTCGTCCGCTCCCGCGCCGCGACCCACCGCCCCATCGACCGGCGCATCGGCGAGCAGCACGGTCAGACACGCGGCGGGCGTGGTGTTACCGATGCCCATTTCTCCGGCGATCAGCACGCGGTGGCCCCCGGCCAAAGCCGCTTCCGCCTCCTCCGCGCCGATCGCCCACGCCGCGTCGAACTGCTGCACCGTCATCGCCGGCCCGTCCGCCAGATCGGAGGTACCGGGGGCGATGGCGGCGATGCGCGCGAAATCGGCTACCAGGGAAGGTGGATCGATGACGCCGACATCGATCAGCCGCAGGTCGCAATCCTGTGCCTTCGCCAGCGCGCTGCTCGTCGCGCGACCGCCCGCGATCGTCGCGACCATCATGCCGGTGACAGCGGACGGCCAAGCTGAGACGCCGCTCGCGACCACCCCGTGATCGCCCGCGAACAGCACCACGCGGCGCGGGCGGGTCACCGGATCAAGCCGTTGCTGCACGACCGCAAGTTGACACGCCAGATCTTCCAGCCGGCCCATGCTGCGTGGCGGTTTTGCCAAGGCATCGAGGTGCTTTCGGACGGCTTCCACGTCGATCATGCTGCAACTCCGGCGATCGTCATCAGGGCGTTTACGTCGATATGCTCGGCAAGGCCGGCGGCGAGTTCGTCCAGGGCGGCATCGACGCGTTGCGCCTGATCGATGCCGTCCGATCGGCCAAGCCACGCGGCGCGCTGGGCGGGGTGGTCGAAAAGGCCGTGGACGTAGCAGCCGGCAACGCGGCCGTCCGCCGACATCGCGCCGTCCGTGCCGCCGTCCGCAAGACGCAGCAGCGGCGTGGTGCCGGCCCGCGCCACGCTGCGTCCGACATGGATCTCGTATCCGCGGAACGGCGCGCCGCCCGCGACGGCGACGCCGCTCACCTCCGTCAGCCGCTTATCGCCGGTCAGCGTCGTAGCGACGGGCAAATGGCCAAGCCCGCGCACCGTCTCCGCCGCGCCCTCCACGCCGTCCGGATCGGCGATCGTCTCGCCGAGCATCTGGTAGCCGCCGCAGATACCCAGCACGCGTCCGCCGCGGCGGATGTGCGCGGCGATGTCGATGTCCCACCCCTGCGCGCGAAGGAACGCCAGATCCGCGATCGTCGCCTTGGTGCCGGGGATCACGATCAGGTCCGCATTGGCAGGCAAGGGTTCGCCCGGCGGTACCATCGCGAGCCGCACGCCCGGTTCGTGCAGCACCGGATCGAAATCGTCGAAATTGGCGATCCGCGACAGCATCGGCACCGCCACGACCGTATCGCCATCGGCATGATGCGTCCGGTCGAGCACCACGGCGTCCTCCGCCGGCAGGCGCCGTGCCGCCGCCAGCCACGGTACCACACCCAGACCCCGCCAGCCGCTACGCCGTTCGATCTCCGCGTAACCGTCCGCGAACAGCGCCGGATCGCCCCGGAACTTGTTAATGAGGAAGCCCCGAATCATCGCCGCGTCCTCCATGTCGAGCACCGCACGCGTACCGACGATCGAGGCGATGACGCCGCCGCGATCGATATCGCCGACCAGCAGCACGGGAACGTCGGCGGCGCGCGCGAAGCCCATGTTGGCGATATCGCCACGGCGCAGGTTGATCTCCGCGGGGCTGCCGGCTCCCTCGACGATGACGAGATCGGCGTCGCTTCGCAGCCGGGCGTAGGATTGCAGCACCGCATCCAGCAAAGCCGCCTTGCGCTGCTGAAATTCGCCCGCGCGCAGATTGCCGAGCACGCGGCCGTGGACGACGACCTGCGCGCCCGTGTCCGACGATGGCTTGATGAGGACGGGGTTCATGTCCACCGTCAGCGGGGTACGGCACGCGATCGCTTGCAACGCCTGTGCGCGCCCGATCTCGCCACCGTCCGCCGTGACCGCGGCGTTGTTGGACATATTCTGTGGCTTGAACGGACGCACCCGCAAACCGCGATTCGCGAACAGGCGGCAAAGGCCGGCGACCAGCACCGACTTGCCGACATCCGACCCAGTGCCCTGCAACATCACCGCGCCCATGCGATGGCTCCCGCACCGATCCACAGGGCCAGGCAGGCCGCACAATATAGCCGCAACGCCCGCGTCAGGTCGTCCGCATCGGGTGCAGGCCCCACCCCCAGCACGGCGCGATCCGCAGGCTCCCCGTCATAGCTCACGGTACCGCCGAGCCGTCGCCGCAGCACGCCCGCCATCGCCGCCTCCGGCCAGCCACCATTCGGCGATGCGTGCTTTGCAGCGTCGCGCAGCATCGTCCCGACACCACCAGCGCCGACAAGGCAGATCAGCGCGCCCGCGATCCGCGCCGGGACGACGTTCACGATATCGTCGGCCCGCGCGGCTGCCCAACCGAATGCGCGATAACGATCGTCCTTGTGCCCGATCATCGAGTCCGCCGTGTTGATCGCCTTGCAGATCGCGAGCCCCGGCAGTCCCGCGATCAAAAACCAGAAAGCGGGCGCGACGACGCCGTCGCAGAAACTCTCCGCCACGCTCTCGATCGCGGCGGTGGCGACGCCCGCCTCGTCTAGCGTGTCCACGTCGCGCCCGACGATCATCGCGACCGCGGCTCGCGCAGCGGGCAAGTCACCGGCCGCGAGCGGCCGTTCGACCCGGCGAGCGTGATCGTACAGGCTGCGCTGCGCCAAACCGGTCGTGGCGAGGCCCACCACCAGCCACACCGGCGCGAACGCCTGCACCACATAGGCGCTGCCACCGGTCACGCCGACCAGCATGACCAGCAGCAATACGCCCTTGCCGCGCCGCGCCCGACCGCCATTCCACGTCGTCTCCAACACCGCGATCAGCGCGCCGCACCACGTCACCGGATGCCCGATTCGCGCGAACAGCCAGCCCGGATAGCCCACCGCCGCCTCGATCATCAGCGCGGCCAGCAACGCCTCGGGCAGCAGCACGATCACGCCAAACGCTCGGTCGGGATCAGGAAGCGGCGACCGCCGGGCGCGACGCCGACATGCGTATCGACGCCGTATGTCGCCGCGACCAGATCGCGGGTCAGCACCTGATCGGGCGGCCCGAACGCCACCACCCTGCCGTCGCGTAGCAGTAGCACGTCGTCGGCCACGCGCGCGGCGTGGTTCAGATCGTGCAGCACGACGATCACCCCCGCGCCCGCCGCGGCCACGCGTCGCAGCGCATCGAGGCCATCCAGCTGATGCGCCGGGTCGAGGTTCGCGAGCGGCTCGTCCGCGAGCAGCCAGTCCGGCTCCCCCGCCAGCACGCGCGCCAACAGCACGCGCGCCCGCTCGCCACCCGACAGCGTCGACACGCCCCGCTTGGCAAAACCACCCACGTCGGTTGCCGCCATCGCGCGCGTCACCGCATCACGATCCTCGGGCGTCTCACCCCAGCGACCGCGATGCGGAAAGCGGCCCAGCCCGACTAAGGTGGCGACATCGACGTTCCAGTGAACGTCCGCCTCCTGCGGGAGATAGCCGACACGCCGTGCGAGATCGCGCCGCTCGAAATCGCCCCGTGGCCGATCGTCGAGCAGCACGCGCCCGCCGGTCGGCTGCATCAAACCCGCAAGGCACGCCATCAGCGTCGACTTGCCTGCGCCGTTCGGCCCGAGGATGGCGGTGACGTGGCCACTCGCGAAGGCAACCGACACCTCGTTCAGCAGGCGCTTGTCGCCGATCGTGACCGCCAGCGTTTCGACCGACAGGCTCATGCCAATCCCTTCCGCATGCGCAGCAGCAGCGCGAGGAAGAACGGCCCGCCGAGCATCGACATGACGATGCCCAGCCGCAACTCGCTGACGGTCGGCGCGATCCGCACCATCGCATCGGCCAACGTGAGCAGCAACGCTCCGCCGAGCGCGGACGGCAACAGGATCGCCCCCGGTCGATTACCGGCGAACGGCCGCACCAGATGCGGCACCATCAGCCCGATGAAGCCGATCACTCCGGCCGCGGCCACCGACGCGCCGACCGTCAGCGCGGTGCCGGCGATCACCGCCGCCTGCAAGCGGCGCGGGTCGACGCCCATGCTGCGGGCCGCACCCTCGCCCAGCGTCAGCGCATCGAGCGATCGCGCCGTCGTCGCCAGGATCGCCGCGCCGGCCAGCGCCAGTGGCAGCGCGAGCTTCACATCGTCCCAACTGCGGTCGGTCAGCGCTCCGTTCAGCCAGGTGATGATTTCCGACGCGACGAACGGCGTCGGCGCGAGGCTGATCGCCAGCGCCGTCAGTGATCCGGCGATATTGGTGATGACGAGACCCGCCAGCGTGAACAGCACCAGACTGGCGGATCGGCCGGCGATCAGCGCCAACAGCGCCATCGCCGTCGCCGCGCCCGCGAGTGCGAAGATCGGCAGCAGCCACGCCTGCGCTGCGTAACCGAAGTACAGCGACATCACCGCGCCGAACGCCGCACCCGGCGACACGCCGAGCAATCCCGGATCGGCCAGCGGATTCCGCAGATATCCCTGCATCACCGCGCCCGACAGCCCCAGCGCCGCCCCGATCGTCAGCGCCAGCACGGTGCGCGGCAGGCGAAGTTCGACGATGATGATCGAACGCGGATCGGCAGCGGTCCACGCATCGAGCGGCACCCAGACCTTCCCCGCCGCGACCGATAATGCGGCGGCGGCAAGACAGCCGATCAGCAGGAGAAACAACCCAAGCCGGTTCATGCCCTGATCCCCGCACGCGTCGATTTCAGCACGCGCATCGCATCGATGATCGTCGGCCCGCCGCAACTCAGCAGCCGCGTCGGATAGGGTGCGACGACGATATGCTTGGTCAGATCGCGGACCGCCCGGTGGCTGGTCATGCGGTCGCCCCCGACCTCCGCGGCTCCGACGGAAAACAGCACGCGCGGCGGTTTGGCGATCAGATATTCCAGCGGCAGCACGTCCCACTGCTTCAGGCCGTATACCGCACTCATGTTACGGAATGCGGCACGCGCCAGCAGGTCGTCGGCCAGCGTCCCGGTGCCCGGAACCAGCCCGCCGCCCTGCCAGATCAAGGCTGGCACCGCCGCGCCGTGCAAATGCGTCGCGGCCGCCGCGATCCGTGTTGCCAGCGCCTCGCCGCGTGCGGCGTGGCCGGTCTTCACGGCGATGTCGCGGACCTGCGCGACGCTTTCGGCCACGGTCTCGGGCACGGGATACTGGATCAGCGAGATGTTCATCCGCTTCAGCGCGGCGATCGTCGACGGCGCGACATGCGCGCCGCTCAGCACCAGATCGGGTCTGAGCGCGACGACTTCCTCAGCGGTGCCGGAGGTCGCCTTGAAACGGTTGGCGAGCGCGACCGGGATCGATGTCGCGCGGACGTCCTGCGAGTAATGACTGATCGCCGCGATCTGCGACCGGTCGGCGACCTGCATCAGCACGGCGTCGATGCAGGGGTTGATCGACACGATCCGCGGCGGGCGGGCTGGCGTTGCGCCGATCGCGAGGAGGGGGAGGACCGCCGCCAATCTCCACGCAGGCCCCACCCCTCCGCTGGAGCGGAGGGACTTCGGGAAGCTGGAGATCCCCATCAGTATTCAACGCCCTTCTGCGCCTTGAACCCGGCCTTGAACGGATGCTTCACCTCCTGAAATTCCGTCACGAGATCGGCGATCTCCAGCAGTTCCGGTTTCGCGCTGCGTCCGGTGATGCAGATATGTTTGGTGAGCGGGCGCTCCTTCAGGAACTCCACGATTTCCGCGATCGGCAGCGTATCCATGCGCAGCACGATGTTCAGTTCATCGAGGATCACGAAATCATAGTCCGGGTCGAGGATCAGCGCCTTCGACCGTTCCCAAGCGGCGCGCGCGGCTGCGATGTCTCGGGCGCGGTCCTGCGTGTCCCAGGTGAAGCCCTCGCCCATTACCTCGAACGTCAGCAGGTCGGGGTTCGCCTGAAAGAAGGTCTTCTCGCCCGTCTCCCACGATCCCTTCACATACTGGACAATGCCGACCTTCATGCCCCAGCCCAGGCTACGGATCGCCATGCCGAACGCGCTGGACGATTTCCCCTTGCCGTTGCCGGTGTGGACGATCAGCAGGCCGCGCTCCAGCGTGTGCCGTGCCTGGATCTTTGCGCGCGCCGCCTGCACCCGCGCCATGCGGGCATTGTGGCGGGAATAATCCTCGGTTTCGTCGGTCATGATCCGCTCCATTGCGCCAGCGCCTTCGTGAGTGTCGGCCAGTCGTCATCGCGCGGCAAGCCGAGCCGCAGATGGTGCGGCCGGTCGGTGAACGGGCGCGTCAGGATGCCCGCCGCCAGCAGATGCGCGAACAGCGCGTCACGCGCCGGCGTCTCCACCAGCCGAAAAAATGGCGTGCCGCCCGCGATCGTCAGACCGGCAGCGGTCAGCAGCGCATCGAGGCGGGACATCGCGACATGCAGCCGCTCGTACTGCGCGCTTTGCCAGGCGGTGTCGCGATATGCCGCAGTGCCGATCGTGGTCGCCATGCTGCCGATCGGCCAGTCGCCGAGGAGGCGACGCAGACCGGCGCAGACGCCCTCAGGCGCGATCACGAAGCCGAGCCGCAGCCCCGCCAGCCCGTAAAATTTGCCGAACGAGCGCAGCACGATCAGCCCCGAGGTCTCCTCACCAGCCAGACTGTCGGACGGCGTTGCATCGACGAACGCCTCGTCGACGATCACCGTGCCGGTTCGTGGCAACCGCTCGACCGCGATCATCGCACCGTCGGGATTGTTCGGTCGCGCCAGGATCAGGGTGCCCGCGTCGTAATTCTCCGGCGCAGCGATCCGCTCGGGCGTCACCGGCCACATCGCCACATGCCCGGAATAGCCGCGCCCCAGCACGGCAGCGCGACCGGGCAGCATCTGCCCCAGCAGCCGCAGCGCGAGATCGCTGCCCGGCACCGCGACCGTCCGTGCCGGATGGCTGCCGAACGCCGCCGCAGCGCTTTGCTCCAGCGCCGCGAGCGCCGCCGGATCGGGCAGCCGCTCCAGCATCGCCGCGTCCACCTGTGCGGGGTACGACCACGGTGCAAGCCCGGTCGACAGGTCGATCCAGTCGCGCACCGCCGGCATTGCCGCCCGCGCACGATCGATCCGTCCGCCATGTTCGGCGAACGGCGCGATCGGGACGCGGGCGGCGCCCACCGTCAGTAGCTCAGGCGGACGCCGACATAAGCGGCGCGGCCATAGGTGCCGTAGCGGAAGATCGTCTCAGATTGCTCGTCGAACAGGTTCTCGACCCGGCCATAGACCTGCACCTGCTGCGTGATAGGGACCGCGGCGCGGATGTCGGCGAGCACGTAACCCTGCACCTTGCGCGAATTGTTGGCGGTGTCGAAGCTCGACCCGACGCTGGTGACGGTCGCCCCCGTCTCCAGCCCGAACGGCCAGCGATAGTCGATCGAGGCGTTCACGCTCTGGCTGGGGCGGCGCACCAGCTTGCGGCCGAAGTTCGCGGTGCCCGCGGAGCGGTTCTCGGCATCGATCCAGCTGTAGTTCGCCTGGAAGCGGAGCGGCTCGACCGGACGCAGCGTGATGCCGACCTCGACACCTTCCGCGGTCGCCCGCGCGACGTTGTCGTAGGTGCCGTTCGGGCGTCCCGTGCAGATTCCGGTGAGTGGCGCGGGGCACGATATGAAATTGATCAGGTCGCGCGAGTTGCGGTGGAAGTAGGTCGCGCTTGCCTCGACCGCGCCGTCCAGCGCGCGTTGCGTGACGCCGGCGTCCCAACCCTTGGCGCGCTCCGGCGTCAGGGCCGCGTTGCCGTATTCGCTTTGCAACTGGTACAGGGTCGGCGCCTTGAAGCCCTCGCTGTAGCTGGCGCGGAGCGTCGTCGCGCCGCCGTTGGGCGAATAGACGCCGCTGCCCGCCAGGCTGGTCTTGCCGCCGAACAGATTGTGATCGTCCTGACGCGCACCGCCGGTCAGCGTCAGACCGACGACCGGCGTCACCGACACCTGCCCGTAGACGCTGAAGATGCGCGCCCGGCCGACCGTCTCCGGCCCGCCATAGCTGCTGCTGGTGAAGCGCGACACCTCGCGCTCCACACCGAACGTCGCCTGCACCGCGTCCATGATGTCCGCGACGCCCTGATATTCGAGGCGGGTGTTGTCCCCGTCGCCGGCGAACGTCTCGACGGGCGTGCCGTCCGGATCATAGTTGCGGCGGCGCGTGTCGGTGCGCGCATAGCCGAAGCGGTTGCGCAATGCTCCGTCGAACAGCGCGACGTTCAGCCCGCCATAGCCGATCAGGTCGCGCGTCTTCCCGTATTCGCGCGTGTCGCCGAACGCGAAGGTCGGGGCGGGGAAGCCGTCGATGCCGACGCGGCCGTTCGAATAATAACCGCGCGCGTCGACCGAGATCGCATCGGTGATCGCGAGGTTCAGGTTCAGGTTCGCGCCGTAATTGCGATACCCGTCCTTCTCCGTGCCGCCGCGATCCTCGTTGAAGGCGGAGATGCCGTCGGTGCGGAAATAGCCGCCGCCCGCGCTGGCCGACAGCGGGCCCGCCTTGCCGGCGATGTTAACCACCCCCTGCGCGGTGTCGCGATAGCCGTATTCGCCGCGGGCGTTGACGGTCAGCTTCTCCGTCGGCTGCGTCGTGATCAGGTTGACGACGCCGCCGATCGCCTGACTGCCCCAGATCACGGAGGACGGCCCGCGCAGCACCTCGATCCGCTCGATATTGCCGATCAGCAGGTTGCCGAAATTGTAGCTGCCGCCGGTCGAGGATGGATCGTTCAGCTTCACGCCGTCGATCAGCGCGACGGTCTGGTCGCTCTCCGCGCCGCGGATGAACACCGACGTGCTGGTGCCGACACCACCGTTGCGCGCGATCGTCACGCCCGGAACGGTGCGCAGCAGGTCGGACACCGACTGGGCCTGACGTTCGCGGATGATGTCGGCGTCCAGTACGGTGATCGACTGGCCGACCCGGCCGATCGGCGTCGCGGTACGGTTGGCGGTGACGACGATCGTGTCGCCGGCACTCCCCTGCGTGGTGACGGCATTGGCGTTGTCGCGAATTTCCTGCGCGGCGGCGGGTGCCGCCACGGCAAGCGCGGCGATGAGCGATAGATAAGTCTTGGTCACGATATTCCCCTGTCAACAACAAGGGGTCGCGCGCGCCGACGGAAGACCGACAGGCACGATGCCGCTCGCGGACAAGTCCACGCGCGCCACCCCGTTCGATGCCGTCTCGCGAGGAATTCTCCCCGATCGCGCTGAACACCCCGTCCGCGCAAAGGACCGACCGCGACAGGCAGGTCTCCTGGCTCCCGGGTCGTCGCGCTCGCTCCGCCTTCCCGGCCGAGGCCAGTGGCATAATGGAGCGACCGCTGTCCGGTCACAGTTGCGGGGACAGCTGCGGATGACGGGGACGTTCCCCGCTTCCGCATTCCCTATTATTCCCATTCCTGGGAACCTGTCGCATAGGCCCCTTATGAGCAGCGGCGGGATCGGGCAAGTGGGACGCGTGACGCTGGTGATCGGCGGCGCACGGTCGGGCAAGAGCGCGCGGGCACAGGCCATTGCCGAAGCCGCGTCGCCCATGCGGACCTATCTGGCGACGGCGCAGGCCTTCGACGATGAAATGCGCGAGCGCATTGCCCGCCACCGCGCCGACCGTGGCATGGGTTGGCGGACGGTAGAGTGCCCGGTCGATCTGCCCGAGGCGATCGGGCGCGAAGCACATGGGGCATCGGTGCTGCTGGTCGACTGCCTGACACTATGGGCGAGTAACCTGTTGCTGACGGACGCGGATGCCGATGCGGCGACCGACCGGCTGCTGGCGGCGCTGGCCGCTGCACCCTGCTCGATCGTGCTCGTCAGCAACGAGGTCGGCATGGGTATCGTGCCCGACAACGCGCTCGCCCGCCGGTTCCGCGACATCGCGGGGCGCATGAACCAGCGCGTGGCAGTGGCGGCCGACACTGTGCTGCTGATGATGGCCGGGCTGGAATTAAAGCTCAAATAATTTGATAATCACTCGCAATAGCTATTGAGCAAGTCGCGACGAACCGGTAGTCGGCGGTGGTGAATCAGGTCACGCCCATCCACGCCGCGTCCGGCATCTCCGCACCGAAGGGGAAGCCGCGTCGCAAGTGGAAGACGTGGTGGCTGAAACAACTGCACACCTGGCACTGGGTCAGCGCGGCGGTGTCGCTCGTCGCCATGCTGTTGTTCTCGGTCACCGGCATCACGCTCAACCATGCCGCATCGATCGGCGCGACGCCGGTGGTAACGGAGAAGTCCGGCACCCTGCCCGCACCGCTGCTGAAGCAGTTGGCGAAGCCCAGCGTCGACACGATACTGCCGCCCGCCGTCGCTGCCGCGGTTGCACGCTCGGTCGATCTCGATCCCGCCGGCAAGCCGGGCGAGTGGTCCGACGCCGACGTGTATGTGGCGCTGCCGCGCCCCGGCGGCGACGCGTGGGTGAGCATCGATCGCGGCAGCGGCAAGATCACCGCGGAGGTCACGGATCGCGGCTGGGTGTCGTACCTCAACGACCTGCACAAGGGCCGCAATTCCGGCACGGCGTGGTTCTGGTTCATCGACGTGTTCGCGGGGGCGTGCATCCTGTTCACGCTGACCGGGCTGCTGCTGCTCCAGCTTCACGCCCATCGCCGGCCGTCGACCTGGCCGATCGTCGCGGCCGGGCTGGCGCTGCCGGTCGTCATCGCCATCGTGTTTATTCATTAAGGGGCTCCATCCGATGCGTCCGTCCTCCCTCGTCCTGCTCGCCGGCGCGGTGTCCGCCCCGGCGGTCGCGGGTACCGTCACGGTCACCGTGCCGCGCCTGAACGTCGCCGAATATCACCGCCCCTATGTGGCGATCTGGCTGGAGCCGGTCGGTGGCGGCGCGGCGCGGACGCTGGCGGTGTGGTACGACGTGAAGAAGAAGGGCAACGAGCCGGGCACCAAGTGGCTGTCCGACCTGCGCGCGTGGTGGCGCAAGGGTGGCCGCTCGCTGAAACTGCCGGCGGACGGTGTCAGCGGCGCGACGCGCACGCCCGGCCAGTACACCATCCCCCTGCCCGCCGATATCAAGCCCGGCCAGTATGTGCTGAACGTGGAGGCCGCCCGCGAAACCGGCGGCCGCGAACTCGTCTCCGTGCCCATCACCGCAGCCGGTGGCCGCGCCACGGGCAAGTCCGAACTCGGCGCCGTCGCCGTCACTCGCTGAGGATACTCCCATGAAGCTATCGCACCTGATGATCGCCGCCGCCGCGCTGGCGATCCCCGCCGCCGCCTCCGCGCACCGGATGTGGATGCTCCCCTCCGCGACCGTCGTGTCGGGAACGGAAAGCTGGGTCACGGTCGACGCCGCGGTGTCGAACGACCTGTTCTTCTTCGACCACCAGCCGCTGCGGCTGGAGCAGATGAAGGTGTGGCAGCCGGACGGCAGCGCCGGCCAGCTTCAGAACGGATCGACGGGTCGCTATCGCTCGACCTTCGACGTGCAGCTCAACAAGCCGGGGACGTGGAAGATCGGCACGGCGATGTCGGGCGTGATGGGCAGCTTCAAGGTCAATGGCGAGGAGAAGCGCGTCGGAGGTCGTGGCGGGCCGCCGCGTCCCGGCATGCCCGCGCCGCTGACCGTCGCCGACATTCCCGCCGATGCGACCGACGTGAAGCTGACCGAAAGCTCAACCCGCAACGAGATCTTCGTGACGGCGGGCGAGCCGACCACGACCGTCTTCGCTCCGACGAACACGGGGCTGGAGATGGCCCCGATCACGCATCCGGACGAGCTGGTGTCGGGCGAGGCGGCGAAGTTCCGGTTCCTGATCGACGGCAAGGCCGCCGCGAACCTGAAGGTCACCGTCATTCCCGGCGGCAAGCGCTATCGGGATGCCGAGGGCGCGATGGAGCTGACCACCGGCGCGGATGGTGTGCTGAGCGTGACGTGGCCGAGCGCCGGCATGTACTGGCTGAACGCGACGGCGACCGACGCCAAGACCATGACGCCGCGCGCGACGCAGCGGCGGATGAGCTATGTCACGACGCTGGAAGTGCTGACGCCCTGATGCGTCCAATTTCATGCTGATCGCCGTTCCGGCGGCGATCGATCCGGCAGCGTTCGTCGGGCTGGACTCGACCGCCCTGGTCGTCGATCTCGACGGCGAGACGATGGGCACGACGTGGAGCGTGCGCCTGGTCCCGCCGCCGCGATGCGGCCTGATAGCGATCCGGGCGGCGATCGTCGCGCGGCTGGACGGCATCGTCGCGGAGATGAGCCACTGGGAGGCGAGTTCGCATCTGTCGCGGTTCAACCGGGCGGCGCGGGGAACCTGGACCGTTCTGCCGCCCGACTTCGCGCATGTCGTCGCGGCGGCGTTGCGCATCGCCGAGATCACGGACGGTGCGTTCGATCCGGCGATTGGGCGGTTGGTCGACATTTGGGGCTTCGGTCCTGCGCCGGTGCCGGGCGCTCCGAACGAGGCGGCGATCGATGCGGCGATGCGAGTGTCAGGCTGGCAGAGGCTGCGCTTTGACCCGGCCGCCCGGCGGCTGTGCCAGCCGGGGGGGCTGGCGCTCGATCTTTCAGGGATCGCCAAGGGGTTCGCCGTCGATACGGTAGCGAACATGCTGGCGGAGCACGGCGTGCGGCATATGCTGGTCGAGATCGGCGGCGAGTTGGTCGGCCGTGGTGTCCGCCCTGACGGCGAGCCGTGGTGGGTCGATCTGGAGATTCCGCCGGGCGTGAAGGTCGAGCCGCTACGCGTGGCGCTGCACGGGCTGGCAGTGGCGACATCGGGCAATTACCGGCGCGGCGATCACAATCTCGATCCGCGGACGGGGCGGCCGGCGAATCGCGGCGTAAAGTCGGTCAGCGTCCTGCATCCGTCGGCGATGATCGCGGATGCCTGGGCGACGGCGCTGACGGTGGGCGGGCCGGCCACCCTCGCAGTTGCGGAAGTGCATGGGATCGCTGCCAGAATTTTGACTGATGATGGCGAAGGGCTGACGCCAGCACTCACTGCCATGCTGGAAGGTTAGGCTAAGGTTAGTCCAATGCGGCGTTTCGCGACGCTGTGCCGAAACCTGATCCGCGTGACCCGTGTCGCGCATTCGTCCCCCTCACGGTGAGGAGTTAAGCGGCGAGCGATCCAGAACCGCGCGTCCGTGCCTGGATGGCTTCGCTTCGCTCGCCGTGACGGGAGAGAGGCAGGGGATCGGCAACGATGAGAAACAGCGGATCATGGCATGATCCGCTTTCTCCAACATTGCCAGTCCGGGATCAGCCCACCGTCGAGGTTAGCGGCGGCGTCTGCTGGTGCTGGACGACCTTCCAGACCTCATGGGCCAGCCATCGATAGGTGGAGGTGCAGTGCGCCTCATACCCCTCCCCATCCTTTTCGGCGCGGGCGCGATAGGCGACGACGATCAGGCCTTCCTGAGGACGGGAAACCCGCCGCTCGGTGAGTTCGACCGAAGACCAGCGCGGCGTCGAGGCGACCGCCTCGATCGCCTGCGCACCGCTCATGACGAAGGGCGGCGTGGGCAGGACCATCAGGCATTCGTCATCGATCGACTCGCGGTAATGCTCCGCATCGGCGGTCCACAGGCTTTCCTCGAAGCTCCATACCCGATCGTCGTCCATCGCTCTTCTCCCGTGCCGTTGCTGGCATCGGATCGGGAACGACAGGTCCGGCGATTGGGTCCGTAACCCTTTGGGTTATCGGCACGTCGGACACCTAGGTTCCTCGACGATTGGAGGGCTAAGCCGCCTGAAGCGCGCCAAATATCTAGCCGCCCGCGACCGAGGGCCCTATTCCGCCACGATCAAGTCCGAGGATACCGATCATGAAGACCCGCGCCGCCGTCGCATTCGAGGCTAAGAAGCCGCTCGAGATCGTCGAGCTCGATCTGGAGGGGCCTCAGGCCGGCGAAGTGCTGGTCGAGATCATGGCGACCGGTATCTGCCACACCGACGCCTATACGCTCGACGGGCTCGACAGCGAGGGGCTGTTCCCCAGCGTGCTGGGCCATGAGGGCGCGGGCATCGTGCGCGAGATCGGCGCGGGGGTGACCAGTGTCGCGGTCGGCGATCACGTCATCCCGCTCTACACGCCCGAATGTCGCCAGTGTAAGTCGTGCCTGTCGCAGAAGACCAACCTGTGCACCGCGATCCGCGCGACGCAGGGCAAGGGGCTGATGCCGGACGGCACCACCCGCTTCAGCTACAAGGGCCAGCCGATCTTCCACTATATGGGCTGTTCGACCTTCTCGAACTTCACGGTGCTGCCGGAGATCGCGGTTGCGAACATCCGCAAGGACGCGCCGTTCGACACCAGCTGCTATGTCGGCTGCGGCGTGACGACCGGCGTCGGCGCGGTGGTCAACACCGCCAAGGTGCAGGTCGGCGACACCGTCGTGGTGTTCGGGCTGGGCGGCATCGGGCTGAACGTCATCCAGGGCGCGAAGCTGGCGGGGGCGAAGATGATCGTCGGGGTCGACATCAACCCCGACCGCGAGGATTGGGGTCGCCGCTTCGGCATGACGCACTTCGCCAACCCGCGCGATGTCGGCGATATCGTCCAGCATATCGTCGCGCTGACCGATGGTGGTGCGGATTACAGCTTCGACGCCACCGGCAACACCGACGTAATGCGGCAGGCGCTGGAATGCTGCCACCGCGGCTGGGGCACCAGCATCATCATCGGCGTGGCGGAGGCGGGCAAGGAGATCAGCACGCGGCCGTTCCAGCTCGTCACCGGCCGCAACTGGCGCGGCACCGCGTTCGGCGGCGCACGCGGGCGGACGGACACGCCGAAGATCGTCGACTGGTACATGGACGGCATGATCCAGATCGACCCGATGATTACTCATCGCCTGACGCTGGACGAGATCAACACGGGTTTCGACCTGATGCACGCCGGGGAGAGCATCCGCAGCGTGGTGATCTACTGATGGAGACGCTGTCGACCGCCAGGGCGCATGGCGGGACTCAGGGCGTGTACCGGCATGCCTCGTCCGCGACGGGCACCGACATGACCTTCTCCGTGTTCGTACCGGAGCATGAAGCGGGCGAGACGCTGCCCGTGCTCTGGTATCTGTCCGGCCTGACCTGCACGCACGCCAACGTCACCGACAAGGGCGAGTATCGCGCCGCCTGCGCCGAGCACCGCATCGTCTTCGTCGCCCCCGATACGTCGCCGCGCGGCGACGGTGTGGCCGACGATCCGGCATGGGATATGGGGCAAGGTGCTGGCTTCTACGTCGATGCGACGCAGGCACCCTGGTCGCCGCATTTCCGGATGCGGTCCTATATCGAGGACGAACTGCCGGCGCTGATCGCCGCCGGGTTTCCGGTCGACATGGCGGCGCAGGGGATCACCGGCCATTCGATGGGCGGTCACGGCGCGCTGACGATCGCCCTTCGCAACCCCGATCGTTTCCGCAGCGTCAGCGCTTTCGCCCCGATCGTCGCGCCGTCGCAGGTGCCGTGGGGCGAAAAGGCGCTGGGCGGGTATCTGGGCGACGACCGGACGGCGTGGCGCGGGCACGACGCGGTGGCGCTGATCGAGGACGGCGCGCGATTACCGGATTTACTGGTCGATCAGGGCGATGCCGACAGCTTCCTGGCCGAGCAGTTGCGCCCGGACCTGCTGCGTGCGGCGTGCGACGCGGCGGGCATCCCGCTGACGCTGCGGATGCAGAAGGGGTACGACCATAGCTACAATTTCATTTCCACCTTCATGGCGGACCATGTGGCGTGGGCGGCGGCGCGTCTGCGGCGCTAGCCGCTAGCGGTCAGTCGTCCGTCGCCGGCGCGTCGATGTCCCATTCCTGATCGCGGACCACCGTCGAACGGACGGGGCGACCGGCGACATCCCGCCACGGGTCGTAGCGGAAGCGCTTCTCGATCGCGCGACAGGTCGCCTGATCCATCAGGGCGTTGCCGCTCGACCGGGCGATCGTGCAGCCGGTGACGCGGCCGTCCTTTTCGACCTGGTAGCGGACGCCGACCACTCCGCGAAAGCCGGTGTCGAGGATCGGATCGGGGATGTCCGATCCCTTGATCCGGCCATTGATCAGGCGCGGTACGCGTTCCCAGCCGCTGCCGTCACCATCCCCGTCGCCACCGGCGCCATTGCCATGGCCGATACCGCCCGCTCCGGTCCCCGGCCCCGCGCGATCGGAGGCGCCCGACGTCGCCTGCACGCCGACGTTCGGCAGCGGCGCGACCGCGATCGGCGGGGGTGGCGCGAGCTGGATGAGGGGTTCGGGTGCCGTCACCTCGGTCGCCTTCGAGCGCACATTGGGCGGCGATGCCTTGCCGCTGGCTCGGGCGATCTTGCGCGGCGGTGGGACGATGCGCTCCGGCGGCGGTGGCTCCTGCGTCAGATCGAACGTCGCCAGGGGGTTCTGCACGGCACCGGTGCTGCCGCCGAATGCCAGGCCGACGATCAGCGCATAGCCGAGCGCGGCGACGACGGTCGCGGTCAACGCGGCCGCCCCGATCCGTTCCCGCAGAGGTGTTCGTCCGATCACCATCGGGAAATGATGCCGGAGCCGGGCTTTCGCAACGCTGACCGGCGTATGATCAGCCCTGCGACCCGGCGTCGCCTGCGGTTTCCGCCACGGGCGTGATCGCCCTGCCCGTCTCGAACCACGCCACGAGGTTATCGACCACCAGTCCGCCCATCGCCGCCCGTGTCGCCTGCGACGCGGAGCCGATATGCGGCAGCAGCACGACGTCGGGGTTCGCGCTCAGTTCGGGGGGAACGTGCGGCTCGTTTTCAAACACGTCGAGCCCGGCGGAGAGGATCGTGCCGTCGCGAAGCGCGGCGATCAGCGCCTGCTGATCGACGACGCTGCCGCGCGCGACGTTGATGAGGATCCCGTTCGGGCCCAACGCGCGCAGCACGTCGCCGTCGACCAAATGTCGCGTCTTCGAGCCGCCCGGCACGAGGATGATGAGCACGTCGCAGGCCGCCGCCAGTGCGACCGGGCTGCCATGATAGTCGTAGGCCACGTCCTCCTGCCGGGAGCGGCCATGATAGGCGACCGTCGTGCCGAATGCTTCGAGACGCCGCGCCACGGCCTTGCCGATCGCGCCGAGGCCGAGGATCCCGACGCGGCGGCCGCGCAAGGTCGGGGACAACGGGAACGGAGCGTCCGTCCAGCGCCCCGCGCGGAGATAACGATCGGCTTGCGGGATACGGCGGACGGTCGCCAGCAGCAGCCCCAGCGTCAGGTCGGCCACCTCCTCGTCGAGCACGCCCGGCGTGTTGGTGACGACGATACCGCGTGCGGCCGCGGCCTTCACGTCGACATTGTCGTATCCGACACCGAAATTGGCGACCACCTCCAGCGCCGGCAGGCGGTCGAACCAGCTTTCGTCGATGCGCCCGGCCAACGTGCTGACCGCCATGCCGCGAATGCGGCGACCGATCTCGGCCAGATACGCGTCCTCGTCGGGCCGCTCCCAGAGGCGGTGCAGTTCGAAACGATCCTCTAGCGCAGCGATCACGCCGGGCAGCATCGGACGGGGCATCAGGATTGCGGGTCGGGTCATGGGACGGTTCCGTCTTGCAGGCGGTGGCGAAGCTCGTCCTCGGCCACGATGTCCACCGCAATCCCGGCGGTGCGCAGTTCCTCCGCCTTGCGATAGGGGGCACTGACATGCGCGAAGCGACCGAACGGCTGGTCGCGGCTGACGACGAGCATCGTCGATGTCGTGCCGACCGATGCGACGACGCGCGCGCCGGCCTGCGCCAGCCACTGGGCCAGCGGTCCGTTGCGGGGTGCGCCGAGGATCGCCACCCGCTGTCCCCTCAGCGGACCGTCCGCGGCGGCCTTCGGTGCGGGCGCGCTTTTCGGGGTGGTGGGTTTGAGCCAGCCCGCCAGATCGATCCCGGTGTGATCGATCGCACGGACGATCACCATGCCCGCCGCGCGCGCGTCGCTCAGGGCGTCGTGATGTTTGTGTCGCACACCGAGGAAACGCGTCAGCACGTTCAGCCGGTGGCTCGGCAAGTCCGGCCATGCGCGTTTCGCGACGCGAACGCTGTCCAGCCACGTCGTCTCGATCGCGACCCGGTCGTGGACCCGGCAGGCCGCCGCCAACGCACCCTTGTCGAAATAGGAATGCGCCACCGTGACGCGGCCGGTCAGGTGGCCGGCAACAATGTCGTGGATATGGGCGTAGGTCGGCTGCCCCGCGACATGATCGCCGCTGATGCCGTGGATGCGCGTGTTGAAGGGCGAGAACTCGTCGCAGGGATCGACCAGCGTTTCGTAGGCGAACACCTCCCGCCCGTCGCGAAACCCGACGATGCCGATCTGGCAGATGCTGCTGACCCGCGAACAGGCGGTTTCCACGTCAACGACGACGAAATCGATATCCGGTTCCGCGCTGGCCTCTATGGTCGTCATGACGTTCATCGGCCGGAACATACCATGTCCGGCGCACTTCGCCATGTTTGCCCCGCCGGGAGGGTTCGATTTTGCGACCGGCGTTCCCATGTTCCTCGCATGAACGAAGACCTCAACCGCCTCGGGCTCGTCGAAGAGGATGATATCGACCTCGACGAAGCGGCATTGTCGCTGGCGCTGCTCGATCATCCCGGCACCGACCTCGACCCCTATTACGACCTGCTCGACACCATCGAGGCGCGGCTGGAGATCGTCGGCGACGACGCGCACGATCCCGCAGCGCGGGCCGACGCGCTGGCGGCGGTGCTGGCGGGCGAGTTCGGGTTCGTCGGCGATGCGGAGACGTACGACGATCCCGACAATGCCGACCTGATCCGCGTGCTCGACCGGCGTCGCGGCCTGCCGGTCAGCCTGTCGATCCTGTGGGTCGCCACGGCGCGGCGACTGGGGTGGAGCGCCGACCTGCTCGACGTGCCGGGGCACGTGCTGGTCCTGATCGGGGCGGATGCCGATCCGGTGATCGTCGACCCGTTCTCCGCCGGGATTCGTGTCGACCGCGAGCGGCTGGTCGCGCTGGTGCAGGCGTTCGGGGAGCCGGATCGCGCGGTGACCCACGTCGCGGCGATGCCCAATCGCGCGGTGCTGGTGCGGCTGCTCCAGAACCAGGCCTCGCGTGCGGAGCAGGCGGGCAAGGGGCGGCGGACGCTGGAACTGTATACGCGCATGACGGTGATGGCCCCCGAAACGGTGCATGCGTGGTGGGAGCGGGCGCGGCTGGAGCTGGTCGACAACGACATCGCCGCCGCGCGCGGTAGTCTGGGTGCGATCCTCGAGATCACGCGCGATCCGGCGTTGCGGACGAGAGTATCGGAAACGCTGGCCTCGCTGCCGACCGAGTGAGCAGGCGAAGGGTGAGCGGCGGTTTGCATCCGCCGCACGGACCGGTAAGCCCGCGCACTCGCCAGCATTTCGGACCCGCCTTATGATCGCGACCACAGGCCGGGCCGTCGGCCTCGACTTCGGCACCACCAACACGGTCGCGGCGCTGGCCGGGGCAGAAGGCGACACCGCGCTGATCCCCGTCGACGACGCGGACGACGTATTCCGCACGGCGCTGTGCTTCTGGCATGACGAGGACGTGCGCGGCGGCGTGGCGGTGGAGGCTGGGCCCGCCGCGATCCGCGAGTATCTGGAGTTCCCGTCCGACAGCCGGTTCCTGCAATCGTTCAAGTCGGTCGCGGCCAGCGCGTCGTTCGACACCGCGCCCGTGTTCGAGAAGCGCCATCGGTTCGAGGAGCTCGGTCGCATGTTCCTCGAACGGCTCGCCGCGCATGCCGGCGGGGCGCTCGACCAGCTCGACCGGGTCGTCGTCGGACGCCCGGTGACATGGGCGGGATCTCGGCCCGACGAGGCGCTGGCCCGGACGCGCTACGACGCGATGTTCGCCGGCTTCGCGCGCGAGGTGCACTATGTCTACGAACCGCTCGCCGCCGCCTATAGCCACGCATCGACGCTGACCGAACCGACGACGTTGCTCGTCGCCGATTTCGGCGGCGGCACCAGCGACTTCTCCGTCGTGCGGGTGGCGGAGCCGGGTGCGGCGCGACGCTGCGTCCCACTGGGTCACGCCGGCATCGGGGTGGCCGGCGACCGGTTCGATGCGCGGATCATCGACCGGCTGGTGCTGCCGTTCCTCGGCAAGGGCGGGCAGTATCGATCGTTCGACAAGGTGCTCGACATCCCCGGCGGCTATTTCGCCGACGTCGCCGACTGGTCGAAGCTGGCGATGATGCGCAATCGCCGGACGTTGGCGGAGCTGGACCGGCTAAGGCGCAGTGCGCTCGATCCCGACGCCATCGGGCGGATGATCGCGCTGATCGAGAACGAGTCCGGCTTTGGGCTCTATGGCGCGATCGGCGGGTTGAAGCGCGCGCTGTCGCAGGATGCGTCCGCCGCGTTCGCCTTCCACGACGCCGGTCTGACGATCGAGGCGGAGGTGAGCCGGACCGAGTTCGAGGCATGGATCGCCGACGATCTTGCGCGGATCGCCGCGACCGTGGACCGCGCCCTGATCGTGGCCGGCGTCACCGAACGGGACATCGACCGGGTCTTCCTGACCGGCGGCACCTCCCTCGTTCCGGCCGTCCGCGCGATCTTCACGGCACGGTTCGGCGAAGCGCGGATCGAGGCCGGCGGTGAGCTCACCTCGATCGCCAACGGACTGGCGCTGATCGCGCAGGACGGCGACGTGAGCGCTTGGACAGCATGAAGCTGGGCCCCGTCAGGGAGCAGCGACCAGTCCGTCGGCGATGCCAGCCTGTAACTGCGCGCGCAGATTGGCGAGCGCGACGTCGCTCAGGCGTGGACGTTCGGCGACCGCCTTGCCGCGGCGCAGCCTTGCCCGCTCCTCCTCCGGCGGATCGACCCGTCTTACGCGCACCGCCGCATGGCCGCGAGCCCGCACCCCGAGTTGCTCTGCCGCGCCGCGCGAGAGGTCGAGGATACGGCCGCGCGAAAAAGGACCTCGATCGTTGACGCGGACGAGGATCGTGCGGCCGGTATCGAGCGACGTGACCTCGACATAGGTCGGCAGCGGCAATGTCGTGTGCGCGGCGGTGATCCATGTCGCATCGAAGCGCTCACCGAGCGCGACACGGTTGCCACTCTCCCGACCGTACCAGCTTGCGTAGCCGAGCACATCGAAATGCTCATCGGCCGCGGGCACGTAGGTCACTCCCGCGACCTTATAGGGTTTGCCGATGCTGACCGGCCAATCGCTGACGGGGCGGTAATGCGCAGAATGGCACGCCGAGAGGCAGAGGATCGCGGAGAGCGCTGCGAATGTCGGACGTCGTCGGTTCATGCCGGCGCATCTAGCCGAGAATGCCGCGCCGGGCACGACACCGTCCGGGTTGATCTGATATCCGCCTAGAGCCGCACGCGTAAGGCAGACGGGCCGCTCGGTGATTTGGCAGCGAGGGCTGGAGCGGGTGAAGGGAATCGAACCCTCGTCGTAAGCTTGGGAAGCTTCTGCTCTACCATTGAGCTACACCCGCGTCTCTGGGCCCCTGCCGATCCGATAGCACGCTGCTATCGGTCCGACCGATCCTGACGCCGATCTCCTGACATAACCGTGTCCGGCGCGTCAACGCCAGAGTGAGGCATAGGTCGATGCCGCATAACGGGAGCCGGATCTTTGGCGGGCGCCGGAATGATCCTGATCGCCGGATCTCACGCCGCGAGTCCCCGCGCCTCCAGCAGCGCTGCCTCGCGCGGTTCGCGGCCCCGGAAGGCAACGTAGGCGGCCATCGCATCGCGGGTGTCGCCGCGCGCCAGCACTTCCGTGCGGAGGCGGCCGGCAAGATCGGGGGCGAACAGGTCGCCGCGCTCCTCGAATGCGGCATAGGCGTCCGCGTCGAGCACTTCCGACCACAGATAGCTGTAATATTGGCTGGCATAGCCGCCGTCGAACACGTGCGTGAAGTGGGTCAGGCCGTGGCGCGGGACGATCGTGTCGGGCAGCCCCAGTTCGGCGAGCAGCGCTTCGCCCTCTGCGACGGCATCGCTGCCGTCCGTCCGGCGATGCAACGACAGGTCGAGGATCGCGGAGGCGAGGAACTCGACCGTCGCGAAGCCTTGCCCGAAGCGATCCGCGCTCGCGATCGCGTCCGCCAGCGGCGCGGGTACGCCGAGACCGACGAGCACCTCCGGCGCGACGATCCAGTGTTCCATGAACTTGCTGGGAAATTCGACGAAGTCGCGCGCGACGGCGGTGCCGGACTGGCTGGGATAGACGACGTCCGACAGCAACGCATGCAAGGCGTGGCCGAATTCGTGGAACAGCGTCCGCGCCTCGTCGATCGACAGGCCCGCGCCAGGTGCGAAATTGGCGACGATGTAGACGATCGGCAGCACGGGCCCGTCCAGCGCTTCCTGCACGCGCAACGCGCCCATCCACGCGCCGCCGTGCTTTTCGGGTCGCACATGGAAGTCGGTGTAGAGCAGCCCGCGTGGCGTGCCGCCGGCATCGCTGACCGACCATGGCTGCACGCCAGGATGCCAACCCGGCAGGCTCGGGATGGCAGCGAACTCCATCCCGTATAGCCGTCCGGCGGCGGCAAAGGCGGCGTCGCGCACCGCGTCCTGCGTCAGGAACCGCTTCACCGCGGCACCGTCGAGTGCGTGGCGTTCGCGGCGGATGCGTTCGGCGTAGTAGCGCCAGTCCCATGCCGCGATCGGCGTGTCGCCCGCCAACATCTGAAGCTCCGCCTGTTCCGCTGCCGCCTGCCGCAGCGCCGGCGTCCAGACGCGCATCAACAGCGCCTCCGCGGCGTCGGGCGTTTTCGCCATGCTGTCGGCGAGCGCGAAATCCGAATAGCTAGCGTGGCCGAGCAGCGCCGCCTTCTCGCGGCGGAGGGCCAGCATCTCGTCGATGATCGCGCGGTTGTCATATGCGCCACCGTCGCCGCGTGTGGTGAAGGCCCGCCAGACCTGCTCGCGCAAATCGCGGCGGTCGGCGAAGGACAGGAAGCCCTCCACGTCGCCGCGGTCGAGCGTGATGACGTGACCGCCCTGCCCCGTCGCCTCGGCGCGGCGTGCGGTCGCGGCGAGCATCGTGTCGGGGAGGCCGGCGCAATCCTCCGTGTCGAGGCGCAACGTCCAGGCATGAGTGGCGGCGAGCACGTTCTGGCCGAAGGTCGTGCCGAGCAGCGACAAACGCTCCGCAATGGCAGCGAACCGCGCCTTGTCGGCATGCGCAAGCAGCGCGCCGCCGTCGACGAAGCCACGACGGCTCCCCTCCAGCAAACGCATCTGCGCTTCGTTCAGGCCGAGCGCGTCGCGGCGCGACCACAGCGCATCGACGCGCGCGAACAGGCGCGGATCGTGCGAAACGGCGATGCCGTGGCGGGTCAGCATGGCCGACACCTCCGCCTCCACCGCGCGGATCGACGGCGTCGATTGTGCCGACGACAGCGTCCAGAAGATGCGCCGGACGCGCGCCAGCGTGCCGCCCACCCGCTCCATCGCCTCGACCGTGTTGGCGAAATCCGGCTCGGCCGGGTCGGTGGCGATCGCCTCGATCTCCGCCTTCGCCTCTGCCAGCGCGATCGTCAGCGCGGGCAGGAACGCGTCGGGCGCGATACGATCGAACGCCGGCGCGCCGAACGGCAGGTCGCTTTCGTCCAGCAGCGGATCAGGCAATGTCCGTCACCTCGTCGGTGTGCACCTGGAAACCGGCGAGCGTGGCGCTGCCGAAGGCAGTCGTCAGCGCCGTGTCGGTGGCGTCGCGGCCGCGCGCCATCAGGATGCGGCCGATCCTCGGCAGATTGTGCCGCGCATCGAACGTGTGCCACGCACCGCCGAGATACACATCGAACCACGCCGAGAAATCCATCGCCGCATCGACCGGATCGATGCCGATATCGCCGAGATATCCGGTGCAATAGCGCGCGGGGATGTTCATGCAGCGGCACAGCGTGATCGCCAGATGCGCGAAGTCGCGGCACACGCCCTTCTGCTCCTGATGCGCGTCCCACGCGGTCTTGGTCGAGCGCGCGTGGTGGTAGCCGAATTCGACGTGATCGTGCGTGAAGTCGACGATCGCCTGCACCCGCTGCCACCCGGCGGGGACGTGGCCGAACAATCCCCATGCGGTTTCCGACAGCCGGTCCGTCTCGCAATACCGGCTGCCGAGCAGGTAGACGAGCACGTCGTCGGGCAGGTCTTCGATCGCGTGCTGCACCGCGTCCGGGGTGTAGGGATCGGGCAGGCCGCCATCCTCGATCGTGAAGTCGCAGCTGAGCGTCAGGCCACCGGCGGGCACGGTCAAGCGCGTGCACACATTTCCGAACGTGTCGACGTAATCGTACATCGGCACATGCGGGACGCTGGTGATGCGTTGCATCGTCCTGAGGTCCTTGTTCCGCGACGGATGGATGCTCAGCAGCGCCATCATCGGCGTGGGCACGTCCGTGGCGAAACTGATGTCATAACCGGCGCGGATCAGCATCGGACAGGCTCCTTCTGGTCGGGGACGGATACGGGTACGGGCGGAGGACCGGCGACGCTGACGTTCACCGCGACCTCCATGTCGAGGAAGCTGCCGGGAAAGCCGGCCCAGGTGCCGGAGATCGGCACCGCCTGATAGATGTCGCGGGCGACGGCGACGCGGATCAGGCCGCGATTGCCGATGATGCCGTTGGTCGGATCGAACTCGACCCAGCCGGAGCCGGGCAGGTATACGCGCACCCACGCATGCGTGTTGCCGCCGCCGAGCCGCTGGTCGTGCGCGGTGGGGTTGTAGACGTACCCCGACACGAACCGTGCCGCGAACCCCAGCGCGCGCACCGCCTCGATCATCAGCATCGCATAGTCGCGGCACGTGCCCTTGCGCCGTTCCAGCGTCTCGATCGGCGTCTGCGTCCCCTTTTCGGCACGAGCGACATAGGTGAACTCGCGGCGGATCGCGGTCGTCATGTCGGACAGCAGCGTCAGCGTGTCGGTCTGGCCGGTGCCGACGAAACGCCGAGCCCAGCTATCGATCTGGCGCCGCGGGTCGAGATGCTGGCGCTCGATCGACCGCAGCAGGTCGGGTATCTCTTCGGACGAATAGGTGAAGGGATAGGTGCGCGCATAATCCTCGATATCGACATGATCGAGGTCGGCGGGTTCGTGCATGAGGTGGATGCGGCTGTCGAAGACCAGCCGCGCCGCAGGTCGATCGAAGGTGGCGATCGCCACCGCGTTGCCGAACACGTCCTGCAACCAGCGCACGTCGCTGGGCCGAGGTTCGATGTCGAGCGTGGCGGACAGCAGATGCTGATCGTAGCTTTCGCGCGGGCGCACCATGATCCGGTGCTCGCCGAAGGACACGGGCTGCCTGTACGTATACGTCGTGACGTGCGACAGGTTCAGGAATGGCATTGGACGTCCAAGCAAGCCCCCTGTTTGTCGCAGGCGATCTGCCACCCGTCTCGGTGGTCAACCCCGGAGGAGCGTCGCCGTTCCTCTTCATCGGCGATCATGCCGGGAATGTCATCCCCTTGTCACTCGGCACGCTGGGACTGGATGACGCGGAGCGGGTGCGGCACATCGCGTGGGACATCGGCGTGGCGGGGCTCGGCGAACGACTGGCGACGGCGATGGACGCGGTGTTCGTGCGCCAGACCTATTCGCGGCTGGTCGTCGACTGCAACCGCCGCCACGACGCACCCGACGCCATCGCACCGGTCAGCGACGGGACGGTCGTGCCGGGTAACGCCGATCTGAGCGACACGGATCGCGCGGCGCGGTTCGCGGCGATCCACGAACCCTATCAGGCGGCGATCGCGGCGGAGATCGCGCGACGCTCGGCAGTCGGACAGCCTACGGTGTTGATCGCGCTGCATAGCTTCACGCCGGTGTTCGGCGGCGTCGCGCGGCCGTGGCAGATCGGCGTCCTGCACGACGGCGGCGACCCGAGCTTTGCACAGGCGATGCTGGCGGTGCTGCGGCGGGAGGCGGACCTGACGGTCGGGGATAACGAGCCGTACCGGATGGACCTGATCGACTACACCGTGCCGCGCCACGCCTATCCGGCCGGGCTACCCTATGCGGAACTGGAGGTCCGGCAGGATCTGATCGCCGATACGGCCGGGCAGGCCGCGTGGGCGGAACGGCTGGAGCGGGTGCTGACGGCGGCGTTGGGATAATTCCGGCGAGCCGTCAGCCCGCGGCGTAGATCGTGTCGATCGTGCGCGCGACGGAGACGAGTTGCCCCGCCGCCGGATCGAAGCGCGCGTCGGTGGCGATCCGCTGCGCCCAGTCGGCTGCGGCGCGCGCACCCCAGTCGTCGGGCGGGCCGACCAGCGTTTCGCTGGTCGTGCCGGTGTAGTGTTCGGCGACGAAGTCGTAGAAGGAGCCGCCGACGTTGCGCAGCGTCGCGCCGCCTTCGGTGCCGTGGAACTGCGCCGCGATGATTGCCTCCTGTCCAGCATGCAGCCGCCACGAACAGGCCAGCCGCACCGCGACGCCGCCGGGCAGATCGAAGCTGGCGGTGGCGTAATCCTCGACCGTGTCGCCCGCCAAGCGCTGTCCGCCCGCGAACAGGCGCGCGTTCACGTTCGAGGCTTCTCCGGGAAACTCCAGCGTCCACATGGCGAGGTCGATCAGGTGCACGCCCAGATCCATGACGCAGCCGCCGCCCGATAATGCGCGATCGTAGAACCACGGCTTGTCCGGCCCATAGGCGTTGTGGAAGGTAAGATCGATCGCGTGGACGTTGCCCAACGCTCCGCCGCGGACCAGTTGGGCGATCTGCCGCATCCCCTCCGTATAGCGGTACGAGAAATCGACCATCAGCAGCCGGTCGGCGGCTATTGCCGCCTCTACCACGCGCGCCGCCTCGGCCGCGTCGCGACCCAGCGGTTTCTGGCAGAACACCGCGGCTCCGGCCTCCAGCGCGCGGATCGACTGGTCGGCGTGCATCGCGCTGGGCGTGGCGATCACCACGCCGTCGAGGCCCAGCGCCAGCATGGCGTCCAGATCAGGCATGACGACAGCATCGGGAGCCAGCGCCGCCGCCTCCGCGAGCATCTCGGGCGAGGCATCGCAGACCGCTGCCGCCTCAATCGCGCCCGTCGCCAGCATCGCCGCCATGCGGTGGCGACCGATCCAGCCGACACCGAGAAAACCGATGCGGGGCTTAGTCATACATCACCAGTGCCTTGACGAAGCCCTGCGGCTTGTCGCGCGTCGCGACGATCGCCTCGCCCAAGCGGTCCAGCGGGTAGCGATGCGTATACAGCGGCGCGGTGTCGATCCGGCCGCTCGCTACCGCCTCCACCGCCTCGCGCAGGCCGCGGAGGTTCACCGCGGGATCGCGTTCGTGCGCGTTGACGACGTCGATGCCCTTCCAGTTCCACATCTGCATGTTCACCTGTCGCGGCCCGTCCTGGTGATAGCCCGCGACGATCAGCTTGCCGCCGAAGCCGACCAGTTCCCCCGCCAGATCGAGCGGCCATTGCTTGCCCACCGCCTCGATCACGCGCTCGCACAGGCGATCGTCGGTCAGGCGCTTGACCGCGTCGATGATCGCCCAGTGATCGTCCATGACGATCGTCTCGGCGGCGCCGTATTGCTTGGCGAGATCGAGTGATTCCTGGCGCCGCGAAATCGCGATCACGCGCGCGCCGGCATCGCTCGCCAGCTTCGTCAGGACCGCGCCGAGGAAGCCGATGCCGACGATCGCGACCGTCTGCCCCTCGACGATGTCGCTGCGCCGGAAAATGTTCATCGCACAGCCCAGCGGCTCACCGGGGAACGGCTGACCGGCCAGCGACGCGGGCAGTTCGACCACCGCATCCGCCGCGACCACGTCGTGTTCCGCGAAGCTGCGATGCGCGAGCGAGGCGACGCGGGTGCCGATCGCGGGGGTCGTCACCCCCTCGCCCAGCGCGTCGACCACGCCCCAGCCCTCGTGTCCCATCCCTCCCGCTTCACCGGGGAAGCTGGACCAGGGCTGCCCCTCGAACGGTTCGATGTTAGACGCGCAGACGCCGCACCCCTCCAGCCTGACGCGCACTTCGCCCGGCTCCGGCTGCGGTACCGGCACGTCCGTCATCTCCATCCTCGCCGGGCCGCTGAGCACCGCCGCGCGCATTAAGCTATTCAAGACAGGACCTTTTCTTTGGCTTTGCGTTGTGCAGGCATGGCATCCGAACCCGGCATGACCGCTACGTTGCGGCAGAATATCGATCGGCTGGCGGAACGCCGCCACCGCCGCCGCGCCGATGCACCGCTGTCGGAGCGGATCGCCGACCGGATCACCGGCTTTACCGGATCGATGGCGTTCGTCGGGCTGCACCTGCTACTGTTCGGTGGCTGGATCGGCTGGAATCTTTGGGGTTCACCGAAGTTCGATCCCAGCTTCGTCGTGCTGGCGATGGTCGCCTCGGTGGAGGCGATCTTCCTGTCGACGTTCGTCCTCATCAGCCAGAACCGCATGCAGGCGGCCGCTGACGCGCGCGCCGATCTGGACCTGCACATCAACCTGCTGGCCGAGCACGAACTATCGAAGCTGGCTGGCGTCGTCGAGCGCATCGCCCACAAGGTCGGCGCGGACACCGATGCCGAGACGATGCGCGACATCACCGCCGACATCGAGCCCGGCAAGGTTCTGGACGCACTCGAACGGCAGGAGTGATGGGTCACGCCACCGCCGTGTTCGCGACGGCGGGTGCATAGCGGTCGATCATCCACGCGCAGAAATCCGCGAACGCCTGCGGATCGCGCGCGGCGCTGGTGTGATGCGGCTGGACGCCGAGATGCTCAGGTGTGAAGCAGAAGGTGACGGTGACGTCGAATTCCGCCAGCGCCTCCATCTGTCGGTCGAACCAGCCGATCGCGTCCGGACGAAAGCTGTCCGCCCAACTCAGCCCGGTACGCAGCTTCTTCGTACCCAGCCGCTTCATCCACGCGACCGCGTCGTCCAGCCGCGGGTCCTGATAATGGAACCACTGCATCAGGCCCATCTCGCCCGCCACCTTGGCATAATCGTCCAGCGCTGGTTTGGGTGTGCCGTCCGGGCGGATCAGGCCCATGTAGAAATGCCGGTAATAGCTCGAACCTTCCGCCTCGCGGTGGCGCGTCTCCGCGCCCCACTCCATCGGCAGGTCGAACAGCGAGTACCAGAAGACGCGCGGAACGCGGCCGATCAGCAGTTCGGCGGTGCGGCGCAGGCCGAACACCTGCACCTCCTCCGCCCCGAACGAGCCGACGCCGACCTCCGTCACCCAGACCGGCTTGTGAGTCACCGCCTCGATCTCGGCAATCCGCTGCGGCCAGTCGTGGATCGACCACAGGTTCCAGTCGAGCGGAAACCCATGCACCGCGATGACGTCGACCGCATCCAGCGCGCCGTGCGCCTCGATCCGCTTCAGCCACAGCGGGTCGATCGGCGACATGCCGCCCAGCACCCGCGTCACTGCCGGGTTGATCGCGGCGATCGCGCCGCCGGCCCGCGTCACCGTGTCGGCGAAGATCGACCAGTCGGGATCGACCTCCGGGTCCCAATGCGATTTGTTGTTGGGCTCGTTCCAGATCATCGCCGCTTCGATCATCGCACGCCTTTCGCAGGATAGACCGCCGCCGGCCCGTATTCCGCATAGGGAACGGGCGCGACGCGGCACAGATATACGTCGTGGTCCGGCTGCGCCTCGACCGTGAAGCCGGCGGCGCGCAGCATCGCCTCGCTCGCGGCGCGGTTCGGGGCCCACCAGTTGGTCCAGTCGTCCGCGAACTCGCGCTCGATGAAGTGCAGCTTGGGGTAGCCGGGATCGTTGAAATAGTCGGGCGGGTCGAACGTGCCCGGCTTGTGAAAGGGATGGTTCGCCGGCACGTCGGACAGGTCGTCCGACCCCTGCTGCATCGTCTGGAACAGCATCAGGTCGTCCGCGACATGCTCCCGGATCAGGTCGAGCGCGAGCAGCGGGTGGCGCAGATGATAGAGCACGCCCATGAATATGACGACGTCGAACCGCTCGCCCAGCGCGCCCACGTCGTAGACCGACAGGTTGCGGAACTCGATGTCGCCCGCCCCTCCCAAGGCTTCGGCCGCCAGCCGAGCCTGCGCCAGATAGCGGTCGTCGCTATCGATCCCCAACACCCGGGCCGCGCCGCGCCGCTTCATCTCCACTGAGTAGAAGCCGGCGTTGCAGCCGATATCGAGCACCGTCTTGCCGGTCAGGTCGGCGGGCAGCGCATCGGCGAAGCGATGGAACTTGAAGCCGGGATAATCACCCAGAAAATGCTCGGGCGCGGTCCACACACCGTGGCCGAGATCGATATTGTGAAACCAGGGCGACAACTCCGCCACCCGTTCCCTCAGCGCGTTCGCGTCCATCACGCCCCTCCCCGTTCGTTCAAGCTCATGAGTTTCGCCCCCCAGTCACCCCAAACGACGCGCGTGACGGAGGCCGGGTGGATGTCGAAGCGCAGCAGATGGTCCAGCGGCAGGCCGAGCACATGCGCCACCGCGCCGCGGATTATGTCGGAGTGGCTGACGATCGCGATCGTCGCATCCGCCGGCTCGCGCGCCAACCGGTCGAGCAGGGCGACGATCCGCCCGGTGGCCTCCGCCATCGTCTCGCCGCCGGGAATGCGCGCAGTGCCGCGTGCGGTATTCCACGCGCGCCACTCGGGATCGTCGCCGAAACCGTCGAGCGTCCGCCCGGTCCAGTCGCCGAGGTCGATTTCCAGCAACGCCGGATCAGTTTGCACCGGCAGCCCGCGCGCGTCGCCAATTGCCTGCGCGGTTTCGCGCGTACGGTCGAGCGGGCTGGCGATGATGCGGTCGACCGGCTCGGACGAAAGGCTGGTGGCCAGCCTCTGCGCCTGTGCGCGGCCCACGTTGCTCAATGGCACGGCGGGCATCCGGCCGGAGAAGATCCGGTCCAGATGGATGTGCGCCGCATGCCTGATGAGAAGGAACGTCGCCGTCACGCCTGTATCGCCACTCCGGAAAAGCCCGCGAGTCGCCGGCGTCGTTACGGGTCCAACACCTCATGCAGCTTCTAAGTTCCTTGGTCTAAGCCGTTGATAGTTGATCCAAATCAATAGGAACAAAGAAGAAGCCGGATTGTTACACCCCCGTGGCGAAAACGCCCGACGATAGGGGAACAGGTACTTTGAGCATCAAGCCGCGCGCCCGTGCATTAACCTCGCTCAGCCAACCGCAGGGAGTGCGGCCGTGAGCGAGACGGTCCTCATCACCGGCGGCGCCGGGTTCATCGGGCGCTCGGTCGCCGAAGAGTTGCTGACGCGGGGGCACGAGGTCCGCGTGCTGGATGCGCTGATCGATCAGGTGCACGGCGATGTCGATGGATCCGCGATGCTCAACCCGGAAGCGGAATTGATCCGCGGCGACGTGCGCGACAAGGCCGCCGTCGCGCGCGCCTTGCAGGGCGTGGACAGCGTCATCCACCTGGCCGCCGAAGTCGGCGTCGGCCAGTCGATGTACGAGGTCGAGCGCTATACCTCGACCAACGACGTCGGCACGGCTGTCCTGTTCGAGGCGCTGATCGACCAGCCGGTTCGTCGTGTCGTCACCGCGTCGTCGATGTCGATCTATGGCGAGGGGCTGTACCGCGATGCGGACGGCACGCTGATCGAGGATGCCGAACGCCGCGGTCTGCGCGACGGTTTATCCAACTGGGAACCCGTCGATCGCGCCGGCCGTCCGTTGCAGGCGGTAGCCACGCCCGAGTGGAAGCGGCCGAACCTGTCTTCGATCTACGCGCTCAACAAATATGTGCAGGAGCGCACCACGCACATCATGTCCGCGCCGTACGGGATCGAGGGCGTGTGCCTGCGCCTGTTCAACGTCTACGGCCCGGGTCAGGCGCTCTCCAATCCCTATACGGGCGTGCTCGCGATCTTCGCATCGCGGTTGCTCAACGGGCAGCAGCCGATGATCTTCGAGGATGGCGAACAGCGCCGCGACTTCGTGCATGTCGGCGACGTGGCGCGCGCCTTTGCGGAGGCGCTCGTGCTGCCGCAGGCGGCGGGAGGCACGTTCAACATCGGCTCCGGTCATGATCGCTCCGTCACCGAAGTCGCGACCGAACTGGCGAAAGCGATGGGCAAGAACCAGATCGAGCCGCAGATCGTCGGCAAGGCGCGGATCGGCGATATCCGCCATTGTTTCTGCGACACGACGCTCGCCGCCGACACGCTCGGCTTCCGCGCGCGGCAGGATTTCGGCGACGGCCTCGCAGTGCTGGCCGAGTGGGTGGCACAGCAGACCGCGAGCGACCGCGTCGACCAGATGCGCGCCGAACTCGAAAGCCGGGGGCTGGTGGCATGAGCGACGACCGGCCGATCCTCGTCACCGGCGGGGCCGGGTTCATCGGCTCCAACCTTGCCGACCGGCTGGCAAGCGACGGCCACCGTGTCCGGGTCTATGACGCGCTGCTGCGATCGGGCGTGGAGGGCAATCTACGCTGGCTGACGGAGCGGCATGGCGACCGGATCGAGCCGGTCGTCGCCGACATCCGTGACGAACAGGTCCTGGTCGATGCGGCGCGCGACGCCAAGGCGGTGTTCCACCTCGCCGCGCAGGTTGCGGTGACGACCAGCCTCGACGATCCGCGCGACGATTTCTCGATCAACATCGCCGGCACGCTGAACCTTCTTGATGCGCTGCGACGTCGCGGTGACGGTACGCCGCTGGTCTTCGCCTCGACCAACAAGGTGTATGGCGACCTGACCGACCTCGACTTCGCGCTGGAGAATGACGCCTATGTGCCCGTCGATCCGGCGGTGCGCGGGCATGGCATCGACGAGCGTCGGCCGCTCGACTTCCACACCCCTTACGGCTGCTCCAAGGGCGCGGCGGACCAGTATGTGCTGGATTACGCGCGCAGTTTCGGCGTGCCGACGGCGGTACTGCGGATGAGCTGCATCTATGGGCGGCGGCAGATGGGGACGGAGGATCAGGGCTGGGTGGCGCATTTCCTGATCCGCGCGCTGGAGGGCAAGCCGATCACGCTCTACGGCGACGGGCATCAGGTCCGCGACATTCTCGACGTGTCGAACGCCGTCGACGCCTATGTGCAGGCGTGGCGGCGGATCGATCGCGTATCGGGGCGCGCATTCAATCTGGGCGGTGGTGCCGGCAACGCGGTCAGCCTGCGCCGCCTGCTCGCGCATATCGGCGATCTGACGGGGCGCGACGTCGACGTCAGCTATTCGGACTGGCGCGCGGGCGACCAGCGGTATTTCGTCGCCGACACGCGGCTGGCAGAGGCCGAACTCGGGCTGAAGCCGAAGGTGCCGTGGCGCGATGGCGTCGCCGCACTGGCCGAGTGGCTGGCGGGCGAGCGCGGCCTGACGCTGCGGCAGCACGCGATGGCGTCCTGATGCGGATATTGATGACCGCCGACGCGATCGGCGGTGTCTGGCAGTACGCGACCGATCTGGCGGAGGCGCTGACGCCGCTCGGCGTCGAAACGCTGCTGGCGGTGCTCGGCCCCTCTCCCGACGACGAGCAGCGGGCGCAGGTCGCGGCCATAGCAGGCGTGACGCTGGTCGATACCGGCCTGCCGCTCGACTGGCTGTGCGACGGCCCCGCACCGATGATTGCCGCCGGCCGCGCGATCGCTGCCCTCGCCCGGCGCGAGCGGGTCGATCTGGTGCAGGCGAACATGCCGACGCTGGCGGCGGGCGGAGACCTCTCGCAGCCCGTCGTCGCCGTCGCGCATGGCTGCATCGGCACGTGGTGGCGCGCTGCGCATGGGGAGGTGCCGGGCGACCGCTACGCATGGCTCGACGCGATGAACCGCGTCGGTCTGCAAGCCGCCGATGTCGTCGTCGCGCCGAGCGCCAGCCACGCCGACGCGGTGACTCGCCACCATACGCTGGAGGTCGCGCCGCTCGTCGTCCACAATGGCCGCGCGCCGTTGCCGCTGCCCACCGGCATACCGCCAGCCGACGCCCTATTCACCGCTGGACGCCTGTGGGATCTGGTCAAGGAGACCCCGATGCTCGACCGCGTCGCCGCGCGGTTGCCGGTGTCGTTCCGCGCCGCCGGTGCCGTGATGGGGCCGCACGGAGAGCGCGCCGACATCGCGTATCTCAAGGCGCTGGGCCGGCTCGGCCCTGACGGGCTCGCGCGCGAGCTGGCGGCGCGCCCGATTTTCGTGTCCGCCGCCCGCTTCGAACCGTTCGGGCTGGCGGTGCTGGAGGCGGCGCAGGCGGGATGTCCGCTGATCCTGTCGAACATCGACACGTTCCGCGAACTCTGGACCGGTGCCGCGTTGCTCGTCGAGGAGGACGAGGACGCCTATGTCGCCGCGATCGCGCGCGTGCGCGGAGACGCCGGCCTGCGCGCGCATCTGTCGGAAGCCGCCCGCCTGCGGGCGCAGCGCTACACGCCCGCCGCGACGGCGGGCGCGATGGCGGCGCTGTATGCCGGGCTGGTGACGCCCAGCGCGAAGGTCGCGGCATGAGGATCGTCTATCTCACCCACTCGCTGCGCTCCTGCTGGAATCACGGTAACGCGCATTTCCTGCGTGGGGTACTGCGAGAACTGATCGCGCGCGGCCATGACGTGCAGGCGCTGGAACCGCAGGAGAACTGGAGCCTGTCCAACCTGCTCGCCGATGCCGGCGACGACGGGCTGACGCCGTTTCGCACCCTGTATCCAGACTTGTCTCCTGTCACCTATGCCCCCGATACGCCCGTCGATGAACTGGTCGACGGTGCCGATCTGGTCATCGTCCACGAATGGAACGAGCCGGCGCTGGTCGCCGAGGTCGGGCGGCTGCGCGCGCGCGGCGCGCGGTTCCGCCTGTTGTTCCACGATACGCACCACCGCGCCGTCAGCGCGCCCGAGGAGATGCAGGCGTTCGACCTGTCGCGCTATGACGGTGTCCTCGCCTTCGGGGAGACGCTGGCCGAGGTGTATCGCGGCTGGGGCTGGCGCGACCGTGTGTGGGTCTGGCACGAGGCGGCCGACACCCGCCTGTTCCATCCACCCGAGGTTGAGGGCGAGCGCGATGGGCTGGTCTGGATCGGCAATTGGGGCGACGGCGAGCGGACGGCGGAACTGGAGCGCTTCCTGTTCGCCCCCGCCGCCGCGGTCGGCCTGCCGCTCGATATCTACGGCGTCCGCTATCCGGACGAGGCGCTCGCGATGCTGGAGCGGCACGGCGCACGCTATCACGGCTGGGCTCCCAACGCGTCGGCACCGGGCATTTTCGCCCGCCATCTGGCGACGGTGCATGTCCCCCGCCGCTATTATGCGACGATCCTGCCGGGTATTCCAACGATCCGGGTGTTCGAGGCGCTGGCGTGCGGTATCCCGCTCGTCTCCGCGCCGTGGGACGACGCCGAGCATCTGTTCCGGCCCGGCCAGGATTACCTGACCGCGGCCGACGGCGACGCAATCACCGCCCACCTGACCGCCCTGCGCGGGGATGCGGAGCTTCGCGCCTCGCTCGTCCGATCCGGGCTGGAGACGATCCGTGCCCGCCATACCTGCGCCCACCGCGCCGACGAACTGCTGACGGTCGTCGCCGCCTTCGACCGGAAAGAGGCCGCATGAAAATCGCCTTCTATGGCTCCAGCCTGCTCAGTTCCTACTGGAATGGTGCCGCCACCTATTACCGCGGCATCCTTCGCGATCTCGCGTCGCGCGGGCACGACATCACCTTCTACGAACCCGATGCGTTCGACCGGCAGCAGCACCGCGATATCGATCCGCCGGAGTGGGCACGCGTCGTCGTCTACCCCGCGACCGAGGAGGCGATGCGCAGCGTCCTCGCCGAGGCCGCGCGCGCCGACGTGGTGGTCAAGGCCAACGGCGTCGGCGTCTTCGACCGCGAATTGCTGGAAGGGGCGATCGCCAACGCAGCGCCACATGCGATCAAGATCTTCTGGGATGTCGACGCCGCCGCAACGCTGGACGAAATGCGCGCCGATCCCGGCCATCCGGTGCGCGCCGCCCTGCCCGACCTGGACATGGTGCTGACCTATGGCGGCGGGCCGCCCGTCATCGAAGCCTACCGCCAGTTCGGTGCGGCGGAGTGCATCCCCGTCTACAACGCGCTCGACCCGACGACGCACTATCCGGTCGAACCGGATGAACGGTTCGCGTGCGACCTCGCGTTTCTCGGCAATCGCCTGCCCGACCGCGAGGCACGGGTGGAGGAGTTCTTCCTGCGTCCCGCCGCGCTGCTGCCCGAACGCCAGTTCCTGATCGGCGGCAATGGCTGGGACAGCAAGGACATGCCCGGCAACGTCCGTCACCGCGGCCATGTCTACACGGCCGAGCACAACGCGTTCAACTGCACGCCAAAGGCCGTGTTGAACGTGGCGCGCGATTCGATGGCGCATGTCGGCTTCTCCCCAGCGACGCGCGTCTTCGAGGCGGCGGGCGCGGCGGCGTGCCTGATTACCGACGCATGGGAGGGGATCGAGCAGTTCCTGATCCCCGACGAGGAAGTGCTGGTCGCGCGCGACGGTCAGGACGTGGCGGAGCATATGGCCACCCTGACGCCAGAGCGCGCCCACGCGATCGGTCAGGCCGCGCTCGCCCGTGTTTTGTCGGAGCATACCTATGCGCTGCGCGGCGCGCAGGTCGATGCGCTGCTGCGCGAATACGCCACCCGCACGGCGGAGGCGGCATGAGGCTGGTCGTCCTCGGCCTCAGCCTGTCGTCGGCGTGGGGTAACGGCCACGCCACGACCTTCCGAGCGTTGCTGAAGGCATTTGCCGCCCGAGGCCACGACATCCTGTTTCTGGAGCGCGACGTGCCCTGGTACCGGGATCACCGTGACTGCCTGACCCCGGACTATTGCACGCTCGCCTTTTACGACGACCTGCCGGACCTGCGGAAAAGCTGGGGCGTGGCGATCGCGGGGGCGGACGCGGTGATCGTCGGCTCCTACGTTCCCGAGGGCGTCGAGGTCGCGCGCTTCGTCCAGGCGACCGCGACCGGCACCACCGCCTTCTACGACATCGACACGCCGGTGACGCTGGCGAAGCTATCGCGCGGTGATTTCGAGTATATCTCGGCGGAGGTGATCCCCGGTTACGACGTGTACCTGTCCTTCACCGGTGGGCCGACGCTCGACGTGCTGGAAGGACGCTATGGCGCGCCGGCCGCACGGGCACTGTATTGTTCGGTCGATCCGGCGCTTTATCGTCCGACCGGTGCGGAGAAGCGATGGGACCTGTCGTATCTCGGCACCTATAGCGACGACCGCCAGCCGACGCTGGACCGCCTGCTGCTCGCGCCGGCGCGGGCGCGTCCCGATCTGCGCTTCGTGGTGGCCGGACCTCAATATCCCGCGTCGATCGATTGGCCGGACAATGTCGAGCGGATCGAGCATCTTCCACCGGCGGAGCACGCCCATTTCTACTCCGCATCCCGCTACACGCTGAACGTCACCCGCGCGGACATGATCGCGGCGGGCTGGTCGCCCTCGGTGCGGCTGTTCGAAGCGGGCGCATGCGCGACGGCGATCGTGTCCGACCGCTGGTCGGGGCTGGAGACGCTGCTGACGCCGGGTACCGAAATCGTGCTGGCGGACGGCACCGCCGATGTGCTGGCGGCGCTGGCGCGAGACGATGCGGCGGCGATCGGCGCGGCGGCGCAGGCGCGCATTCTGGCGCAGCATACGGCGGCGCACCGTGCGGCAGAGTTGGAGGGGTATCTGGACGAGGCGGCTGCTGTCGGCCGTCGATCGTCGGTGTTGGCTGGCGAGTAGCGGCTGGTCGGGGCTTGCAGTGAAGTCCGTCAGGAACTCCGCTTCCAGCACCTCGCTGGAGAAGGGCGGGGTCCAGTCGCTTCGAAGGCAGTGAGACTCACGCCCTTCGCGGCCACTGGACCCCAGCCTTCGCCGGGGAGGAGTGAGAGGTTCCGTAATCGGCGGGAAGTGGCCTCCCGCCCCTACTTCGCCACCGACATCCGGTAGACCATCGTGTGGCTGTACGGCTTGCCCGGATCGACGCGTGCCGACACGAAGGACGGCTTGTTGGGCGCATCCGGGAACTTCTGCGGCTCCAGTGCCAGCCCGTCGCCCATGCGGTACATATGGCCGTTCTTGCCGAGCACGGTTCCGTCGAGGAAGTTGCCGCTGTAGATCTGAACGCCCGGCTCGGTCGTCAGCACCTCCAGCACGCGACCCGAGACGGGGTCCTCCAGCCGCGCGGCAAGCTGCGGCGACGCGGTAAGCCCCTTGTCGAGCGCGAAGTTGTGGTCGTAGCCGCGGCCGGCGACGATCTGCGGATCGCGGCCGTCGCGCAGCCCGTCGCCGATCACGCGCGGCTGGCGGAAGTCGAACACGGTGCCCGCCACCGGGCGCAGTTCGCCCGTCGGGATCAGCGTGTCGTCAACGGGCGTGATCGCGCTCGCGGGGATCGTGAGCTTGTGGTTGAGCACGCCGAGCGCCGAACCCTCGCCGCCCAGATTAAAGATCGCGTGGTTGGTCATGTTGACGACGGTGGGCTTGTCCGTCTTGCCCTCGAACTTGATCGTCAGCGCGCCGGCATCGTCGAGCGAATAGGTCACGGTCGCCTGGAACGTGCCGGGATAGCCCTGATCGCCGTCCGGGCTGGTCAACGCCAGTACGACGCTGGCCTGTGCGCCGTCCTTGACCGACACGATTTTCCACGGCTTGCGGCTGAACCCGTCGGTGCCGCCGTGCAGCGTGTTGACCTTGTCGTTCAAGGGTAGCTGGTACGTCTTGCCGTCGAGCGTGAAGCGTCCCTTGCCGATGCGGTTCGCGAAACGGCCGACGGTGACGCCGAAATAGTCGGGCTTCTTCACATAGCCGTCGACGCCGTCATAGCCGATCAAGACGTCCGCCGACTTGCCCTGACGATCGGGCGCCATCAGCGACAGGAGCGTCGCGCCATAAGTGATGATCTTCGCCGACACGCCGTTGGTGCCGGTCAGCGTGATCGCCTCGACCTTGGTACCGTCCGGCAGCGCGCCGGCGGCCTCGCGCCGGGCGGTCGCGCCCTGCGCCGTCGTGGCGAGCATCGTGGTCGCCAGCATTGCCGCGGACACCCAGGCCGTCTTGGTGGTTCGACCGATCATATCACCCTCTCCGGTTGGACGCGTCATCGTCGTCCGTTCGGTGATGCTATAATCGGACAAATCGAAGCCGCGCAAGCAATGGTATCAGGGTCTCGGCCAGTAGTTCGAGACCGCTGCGATCAGGCGCTCAGCCGCTCCTCGCGGTGCAGGCGATCCGCCTCGACGCTGTCGACGACCAGCTCGTACTGGTCGGGGGTGTAACCCGCAGCGATGAACGCCTTCACCTCGCGCGAGGGAACGGTGTAGCCGTGATGCCAGCTGAGCACCGCGATCCGGCGCAGCGCCTCCAGCTGAGGATCGGCGAGCCGCGGATTGCGAAAGCCGCCGAACAGCGTGCCCATCGCCATCGAGATGCGGCCCGGCTCGCGCAGCGACGACAACCGGTCGTTCCGCGCCAGCGCGACGACGGACCATTCCAGCGCGGAGAGCCGCGCGGGGACCGTATCGGCCTTCGGGAGGGTGAGAACCCGGTCGGCGGCACCGGCGCATGTCTCGGCAAATGCAAGGTAAGCCATGAGTGTTCTCCCTTTCCGTCAGCTTCTATACCAAGCGGTATAGATGGCGGTCATGGGATGGTCAACGGCTTTTTGTACCGCATGGTACGATTTCTCGTACCCCTGCGCTACCGGCGTGCCTACCGGCTCGGCCACATCGCCAGACTGGTGTCGATCAGCCGCTCCAGATCGCCGCGGGTCGCGCCCGATCCAGCCTGCACCGCCATGCCCTGCAGCAGCGCATAGAGGTAGCTGGTCAGCCCGGCCGCATCGACGTGCGCAGGCAGGTCGCCATCCTCCTTCGCCCGCTCAAACCGGGCGACGAGCGCGGCCTGCGACGAGGCGCGACGCGCGATCACGTCCGCCTTGATCGACTCGGCTTCCGCGCCGCACGCCATCGAGTGAATGACGCCAAGACAGCCTTTGGGATCGCAATTGCTGGTCTGGCTTTCGAGCGCGCCGCGCATGTAATATTCGGCGACCGCGCGCGCGGTGGGCTGGTCGAGCGCGACGCGCGTATATTCCAGCTTTTCCTGTTCGTAGAGATCCAGCGCCTTGTGAAACAAGGCTTCCTTGTTGCCGAACGCCGCATAGAGACTGGGCTTGGTGATGCCCATCGCCTCCGTCAAATCGGCCATCGACGCGCCCTCATAGCCCTTGCTCCAGAACACACGGAGTGCGGACGCCAGCGCCATGTCGGTGCAGAATTCCCGCGGCCGTCCCTTCGGGGCGATAGCAGGTGCAGGGCTAAAACTTGCTTCCATAACGGCCGGTATATAATGTCCGTATCCGGCAGGGCAAGCACCCTAACCCTTCGGTCTGCCCCGAAACAGCAGCGCGAGCCCGCCGACGACGCCCACCCCGATCGCGAACGCGACCGCCGGTTTCAATCGCTCCGCCGGCGCTGCATCTGCGACGGCCTCGCCCGGACGGGTGAACGCCATGACGCCGTCGTCCAGCGGAGCAGCGGACAGCGCGGCGAGGTCGAGCAGGTAGTTCTGGTGCACCCGCCACGGCGCGGTAGCCCCCTGCTGCGGCAGGATCGCGGTTGCGCGCGTGACGTAGCCGCTGGTGAAGCCCAGCATCGGCTCCCGCGCCACCGCCCAGTCGCGACGCGGCGTGCAGGTGGTGACGCCCTCCCGGTCCATATGGTTGAGCAGGCGGCAGGCGTAGCGCGCGGACAGGTCGCATTTCAGCGTCCACGAAGCGTTTGTGTAGCCGAAGGCGAGCACCAGATTCGGCACGTCGCTGAGCATCATGCCCTTGTACGCCATCCGCTCCGCCGGATCGACGGCGCGCCCGTCGACGACCAGCTCGACGCCGCCGAACAGCTTGAGGACGAGACCGGTCGCGGTGACGACGATATCGGCGGCGATTTCTCGGCCCGAAGCGAGCGCCAGCCCCGTCGGCGTAAACCGCGTGATCGTGTCGGTGACGATCTCCGCCCGCCCGGATTTCAATGCGTGGAACAGATCGGCGTCGGGGACGAGGCAGATGCGCTGGTCCCACGGGGCGTAGCGGGGCTCGAAATCGCGCGCGATCTCGTACCCTTCGGGCAGTTGCGCGGCGACGTTGCGCAGGATCGCCGCCTTGACCGTCGCCGGTTTGCGGCGCGCGAAGCTATAGGTTGCGATGCCGAGCAGGATGCTCTTCCAGCGCGTCGCCCGGCCGGCGAGCGAGGGTGGCAATGCCTTCTGGACCGCCTGCGCGAAGCCGTCCTGCGACGGGCGCGACACGATGTAGGTGGGTGAGCGTTGCAGCATCGTGACGTGCGCCGCCGTTTCCGCCAACGCGGGCACCAACGTCACCGCCGTCGCGCCGCTGCCGATCACGACGATGCGCTGGCCGGCGGTTTCGAGGTCGGCGGGCCAATGCTGCGGGTGAACGACCTTGCCCTGAAAGGCATCGACATCCTGCCACTCGGGGGTGAAGCCCGCTGCATAGTCGTAGTAGCCGCTGCCCATGTACAGGAACCGGCAGGTCAGCGTCGTCCGCCGTCCGCTCTCCTCGATATCGAGCGTCCAGATCGCACTGTCGGTCGACCACGACGCGCGGACTACGCGCGTATCGAAGCGGATGCGGTGGTCTATGCCGAACTCGCGTGCGGTGTCCTCGACATAGCTGCGGATCGAACCGCCGTCGGCTATCGCCTTGTCGCCGGTCCACGGTCGGAACGGGAAGCCGAGCGTGTACATATCCGAATCCGAGCGGATGCCGGGGTAGCGGAACAGGTCCCAGGTGCCGCCGATCGCGCCGCGCGCCTCCAGGATCGCATAGCTCTTACGCGGGCATTCGGTCTGAAGCCGATACGCGGCGTCGATGCCCGACAGGCCGGCACCGACGATAATGACGTCGTAATGGCTGGGGGCCGTGGCCATGCCTGCAATCCTTCTTGAACGATGCGTGCGCCTTAACAGGTGGCGGATCGGCGACAACCTCGCTATCAGCGCCGCAGGGCGGCTAACAGCGCAGCATCGAACCGTGCCGGATCCTCGACCTGCGGCGCGTGGCCCAGCCCCTCCAGCGTCACCAGCCGGAAGTTCGGCCAGCGGCCCGCGACCTCCCGTGCCGCCTCCGGCACCGTCCGGACCTTCGTGCCCGCGGGCGCGCTGGTGCCGCGGAACGCCGTCGTGTCGCGGTCCCCGATCAGCAGCGTCACCGGTGCAGCCACCCGCGACAGTTCCGCCGCCACCGGCTGTGTCTCGATCATGTCCGACAGCCGGGCCTGTGCCTCCCGCACAGTATCGCCGCCGCGACTGGCATATTGCCCCGCCAGCATCGCGACCCAGCGGTCATAGTCGGGCCGCCACGTCCCGTGATAATAGGCGCGTAGCTGGTACGCCTTGATCGACGCCGCGTTCGTTTCCGCCTCCTCGGTGCGAAGCTTGGCGAGCGGCGCATAGGGCACGCCCTCGGCCAGCGTGTCGTTGAGGCCGAGCGGGTTGACGAGCACCAGCGACGCGACCGCCTTGGGGTACAACAACGCATAACGCGCCGCGAGAATGCCGCCGGTCGAATGGCCGACCAGAGTCACCGGTCCGGTCACGCCCGCCTCAGCCAACAGGTCGCGCGTCATCGTCGCCAGCGCGGCGAAGCTGTACTGGAAAGCGGCCGGCTTGGACGATTTGCAGAAGCCGATCTGGTCCGGGACGATGACGCGGTACCCCTCCCCCGCCAAACGTTTGGCGGTGGCACCCCACGTCGCCGCGCAGAAGTTCTTGCCGTGCAGCAGCACCAGCGTGCGGCCATTCGCGGCACTGGTCGGCGCAATGTCCATATAGGCCATGCGCGCGCCCTCGCCGGCGACGAACCAGCGCACCGGATAGGGATAGGCGAAATGTTCGAGGTCCGCGCCGACCTCCTGTCCGGCAGGAGGCGCGGTCACGGCGATCGGGGAGGACGCGGCGGCGAGGAGGGCGAGGATGATGCTCATCCCCGCCCAACGCCCGGACGCACAAAGCGACCCGACAGCGAACTGCCGGGTCGAGGCTACGCTAGGGAGCTTCCTGGCGTGTGGGAGGGGCGGTCGCCGCGAAGGAAGCGACCGCGCGAGAGGATTACTGGATGTTCGCGGCGACGCCGTTGTCGAGCGTCGCGGCGTTGTCGAGCGCGGGGTCCGCGAAGTTCGCCGTGGCGTTGCCCGGCTCCTCGCCCGGCGCCGTGCCGTTGTCGGCGAAGCCGTCGTCGGTGACCGTCAGATTGTCGGCGACGGCGGTGTTCGATGCTTCGTCGGACTTGGAGCATGCGCCCACCGACAGGGCGGCGACGGCCAGGAGGGACGCGGCGATGATCTTCATGGAGTGAACCCTTTCACGATAGAACCTGCGGGAGGCGCGAAATGCCTCGCGGCGGGAACGGCGCACCGCACCGATCCGGCCGACGCTTTCGCCACCCGGTTCGCCCGCCACCTGCGGACGATCGGATCCGCCGCCTTGGTATCGAACGACGTGTGCGACATGCGTCACCTCCCGCCGCCATTCATATCCCATCTATTCGGTAGGGATTGCAACTTCTGGTTTGCGTCGGGCAAGTTCCGTTTGCCGGAACCGCTCAGTGCACCTGCGCGGCGGCCGGTCCATGATGTTCCGCCAGATAGCGGACGACCGCATCGGCCTGCTCCGGCGACAGCTTCGCACCATAGCCGATCATGCGCTCGACCGTCGCGCGCCAGCCGTCGAGGTCCATCGGCGTTGCCGTCGCCTGCTCCAGCTCGTGGCAGCCGGCGCAGGTGTTCTCGAACAGCGCCGCCGCGTCCGCTGCGGACGTCGACGGACGCATGGCTACCGGGGGCTGTTGCTGGGCGGTGATCGGCGCGCTTGCGGTGGCGGCGATGAACGTGGCGACACAGAGCGCAACAGCGCCGAACACCGGCTGCGACCCGTACTTCATTCTCGACCCTTCCCGTTCAGATACCGGATTTCCGGCGGCGGCCGATGCCCATCCGCGCCAGCTCGCGTTCGCGATCGACGAACTGGTGCTTCAGCGCACCGGCGATATGCAGCGCCAGCAGGGCGAGCATCACCCAGCCGCCCAGTGCATGGAACGTCTCGATCCGCTCGTGCAGCTCACGCTGCCCGGGCACGCCCGCGGCCGTCCGGCCCATCTCGTTCACCGGACCGATCAGCGGCAGCGCGACGACACCCCACAGCATCGTCGGACCCCGCTTGCGCGGCGGTTGTCCGCCACCCTTGCCCTCCCCGGCCGGCCCGCCCTTCGACGTCGGATCGGGCTTCAGCGTCGGGGCGGGCGGCGGCGGCGCAGGACGGTTCGCAGCCGCCCATTCCGCACCCGGCGACCCCGCCGGCGGATTGGCGGACACCAGCGCCCAGCCGGAGAACGGCAGCAGCAGCATCGCCGCGTACAACAGGAAATGGACGACATGCGCCAGTCGATGCTCCCACCGGGCCATCGGCAGTTGCGGCGGCGGCCGGTGCGTCAGCCGCCATCCGACCCGCACGACCGTCAGCGCCAGAATCGTGATGCCCGACGAGACGTGGAACACGAAGAAGCTGCGGGGCAGCACCGGCCGCAGCAGCCCCGACGTGAGATTGTAGAGGATCAGCGCCGCGATCGCCCAATGCAGCGCGATGGCGACGTTCGTGTATCGCAGCCCGCGCGACGGACCGCGCTGCGTATGTGCCAAGGTCGCCATCGTCAGTCCCTCGCTCGTTGCGGCTCGGGAATGATCCTCCGTCGCGGCAGCGTCAACGCCGACGTGTCAGCCCGGTCGGTAGCGAAGCCCCAGCCACAGCGTCCGCGGCGTCGCGCGTTCCAGAATGTTCGCGCCGCTGATCCCCGCCTCGACCCGCTCGTCGAACAGGTTCTCCGCCCGCGCCTCGATCGCCAGCCCCGCGGTGACCGGCACCGCCAGATACCCGTCCACAGTGGTCGCCGGCGCCAGGCTGCGGCTGTTCTGGTCGTCCTCGAACTGCCGGGCGACATGCCGTACCGTCAGCGCCGCGGCGGCGTTGCGATAGCGTACGTCGACCGTCGCGGACACCTGATCCCGCGGCGTCTGCGCCGGCCGCAACCCGTCGAGCGCCGCCGCCGCACCCGACGCCTTCACGCGCGGATCGACATGGCTCCACGAGGCGCGAAGCCCGACCGGGCCGGGCCGCCACGACGCGTCGATCTCGAAACCGTCCGACGTCACCGCGTCCAGATTCTGGCGGACTCGGTACGTGCCACCCGCTCCGACGAAACCCACCAGCGGAAAGTTGCCCGGCCCTGCACCGGCGGTGACGTTGGCGATGGCGTCGTCCAGCCGGTTGAAGAAATAGGTGGCGGCGATGCTGACCGTGCGCGTCGGCGCGATCGTGACGCCGCCCTCGACGCCCTTCAGGGCCTCGGGCGCCAGTGCGGCGTTGGCGCCGGTCGCGTCCGCCCCGACACGGAACGGACGGTACAATTCGTTCAGCGTCGGCAGGCGCCAGCCGCGATAGGCCGCCGCGCGCAACGTCACGCCGTCCACCGCTTCATAGGCCAGGCCGGCGCGGCCAGTCGCCTCCGTCCCGTCGCGATCCGGAAAGCGCAGGTCGTTGATGGTCGGCCCGATCGCGATCGGCCGTTCCACCAGCGATCCCTGCGCGATCCGCCACCAGTCGACGCGTCCGCCCAGCGTCAGCGTCAGCCGCCCGGCCTCGATGCTGCCGTCAGCGAACAGGCCCAGCGTGCGGTTCTCGCCACCGGCGACGCGGCGGCGCGTGGGGCTGCCCGCGACGAAGGTATAGAGTTCCTGCGTTCGACCCTCGACATTGCGCACGTCCGCGCCCAGCCGCAGGGCGATCGCCTCGCCCAGCGGCGGTGCGACCTCGATGCGTGCGCCGAGCCCGGTCGCCGGCGTGTTGTACTGGTCCAGCGTCTGCGTTGCGGTCGTGCGCGCCGCGTTGATGCTGGCGAAGCTCGATTCGAACACCCGCGTCTGGAGGTAGGCGAGTGCGGAGAAGCCCCAGCGACCACGCCCAACCAGACGAATGCTGGCGTCCGCGCCCTGCGACCGGTTGTCCGTGAATGGCGTACCCCGGTCGCGACTGTCGGTAAAGGCGGCGGCGTTGACCTGAAGCTCCGTCGCGTCGGCGACCCGGATCACGGTGCGTGCGGCGAGCGACGCCTGTTCGAACGGCGCGGGCCGGTCGATCGGCCCGCGATCCTCCTCGACGGTCGGCGTGAAGCCGTCGCCCCTCGCATACGCGCCGGACAGCGTCAGGAACCCATCCTGCCGCACCAGCGCCGCCGATCCGCGCGCATCCACCGAATCGCGGCTTCCGTACGCGACGCTGCCCCCGAACGGCGTCGTCGGCACGGCGCTGTCGAGTTCGATCGTGCCCGCCAGCGCGCCCGGCCCGAAAAAGCCGCTGCCGCCGCCGCGCGTCACACGCACCCGCCCGATCCGGTCGGTCGCATAGGCGGGGAAAGCCACCCAGCCGCCGAACGGGTCCGCCTGCGGCACCCCGTCCAGCACCAGCAGCGCGCGGCTGGCGGCGTTGCCGCCGATGCCGCGCAAGGTGATGCCCTGGCTGGTGGGATTGGCGCTGCGGCTGTCGGACCGGCGGAACTGCTGAAGCCCGGCGACATCGGCGAGGACGCTCTCCAGCCGGCCGGCGGCATTGGCCTCGATCCGCTCGCGGTCGATCGTCACCACGTCGAACGCACGGTCGCCGGGCTGGTCGTCCAGCCCGCGGCCGGTGACGACGATGTCGGGACCGCCCTCCGGGGTCTGGGTTTGCGCCAGCGCCGGAGACGCGCAGCCGGCCAGCAACGCAAGAAACGAACGTCTGAATATCATGCGATCAGCCCTGGCAACCACGACGGCGCTAGGCACCCCATGGCCCTGACCGTTCACGCGACGCCTGATGCCGCGCCCGAGCGTGTACGGCAACCGCGGATACCGATCCTATAGGATTTAGATGTAGAAAATGGCGGAGAGGGTGGGATTCGAACCCACGGTACCCGTGAGGGCACGCCGCATTTCGAGTGCGGTACATTCGACCACTCTGCCACCTCTCCGCGGAGGACGAACGAGCCTTCGAAAAAGGCTGGTCGGTCGGTCGAGGGCGCGCCTCTAACGCAACATCGCATGCCCTGCAAGCGCCTGCTTGTGCGGCGCGGCGGAAACACTAGATTGGGGTCATGGCTCCATCCGAACTTCCGGCCGCCGACGGCCCCGCCCCCATCGCACCGCCCGTCTCGCACGCCCGGTTCGCGATCGGGGATGTCGTGCGCCACCGCATGTTCGACTTTCGCGGCGTGATCTTCGACGTCGACCCCGTCTTCGCCAACAGCGAGGAATGGTACGACGCGATTCCGGAGCATATCCGTCCGCGCAAGGACCAGCCCTTCTACCACCTGCTCGCCGAGAACATGGAGTCGAGCTACGTCGCCTATGTCAGCCAGCAGAACCTGATCCCGGACGACACCGACGAACCGGTCGATCACCCCGCGATCTCCGGCCTGTTCACGGAATATGCCGACGGCCGATACGCGCTGAAGCGGGAACACCGGCACTAGGGTTCGGGGTGTCTGGTCTTGCGTTCCCGTTGACCGCACGCGGCTCTCGCCAGACGTCGTAACCCTGCCCATCACCGTCACCCCAGCGAAAGCTGGGGTCTCGTCGTAGAGAGGCTGTTCCTCGCACGAGACCCCAGCTTTCGCTGGGGTGACGAGTGAGGGGTCGGTCCTCGCCCGCTGGTGAGGCTGCGAATCTCGCTGGCTGACGGATGGTGGGTCGGCTCTGTCCGCCCGACACAAGAAAGGCGGCGGGATCGCTCCCGCCGCCTCTTCATGAGCCACGAGGCATCGAAGATCAGAAGCTGATCCCCGCCCGTGCGTACAGGTACCGACCGTTGAACCCGAACGGCGAGAAGCTGGAATACGGGATGAAGTAGTTGTTGATCGTCGCCGCCGTGCCCAGCACCGGCAGGCGGGTCGGGTATTCGTCGAACACGTTGTTCGCACCCACCGCCAGCTCGATCCCGCGATATTCGCCGCGAACCTCCAGGTCGGTGATCCACTTCGGCTCCAGCGTCACGTCGTTGACCGCGGTCGATCCCGGCGACAGCACCTTGCCGTACCGGTTGGTCCGGGCCGTCACGCCGATCGCGCCCAGCGACCAGTCGGCCCCGAGGTTGATCTTCGTGCGCGGCTGGCCACGCTCCAGCCGCAGCGACTCCTGCCGCCCGAACAGCGTCAGCGTCGGTAGCGTCGGCAGCACCGCACGATCGGTGATCCGCGTCTTGTTGTAGTTGAAGCCGCCGGTCAGCGAGATCTTGCCGATGCCCAGATCGGGCACGCGGTAGGTGCCGACCACCTCCACGCCCTGCGTCCGCGTGTCGATGCCGTTGATGAAGAACCGGGCGGAGGTGATGTTGTTGATCCCCGCCCCGCGCAGGATGGCGACCACGCCCGCCCCTTGCAGGTTCTCCGTCACGACGATGCGGTCGTCGATCTTGATGTTGTAATAGTCCGCCGTCAGCGTGAAGCCGCGGAACGGATCAAGCGTCACGCCGCCGCCCAGGTTGAGCGACTTCTCCGCCTTCAACCGCTGCGACCCGAGCGCCACCGCGACCGGATCGCTGACGGCGAAGGTGCCGACCTCGACCAGCGTACCGTTCACGTTGTTGGTCGCGAAGGACGAGAAATATTGCTGCTGGAGGGACGGCGCGCGGAAGCCGGTGGAGACCGAGCCGCGCACGGCGATACCCCGGATCGGTGCGAGGCGCGCGGCGAGCTTGCCGTTCACCGTGTCGCCGAAGTCCGAATAATGCTCGTAGCGGCCCGCCGCCTGCACCGTGAAGGCGTCGCTGATGTCGGCGTCGGCCTCGACGTAGCCCGCGACACTGTCGCGCGACCGGTCGACAGCATTGGCCGGACGGAAGCCGGGAAAGCCCTGCGCGCCGGCCGGGGCGTTGTTGGTCGTCGCGAACGGTCCGGCGGCGTAGCTCTGCACGTCGCCCGCCACCAGTTTGTAGTTCTCACGCCGATATTCCGCGCCCGCCGCCAGCGACAGGCTGGACAGGAAGCCCACCTCCACCTGCTTCTGGAGGTCGAGGTTCACGACGTCCTGCGCGAACCGCGTGCCGCCGGCGTCGAAGCCCTGGCTGCTGTTCGGCCCGAACGACGTGTTGTAGCTGTTGGCGATGTAGAAATCGAAGCTGTTGTGGCCGCGGACGTAGGACAGGTCGTAGTTGATGCCGCCGCCGAACTTGCCCTTGATCCCGACCGCCGCGGAATAGTCCGTCGACTCGCTGGTGATGAGCGGCAGGAACCCATCGGCGTAGAAGGGCTGGCACGTACCCGTGGCGTAGTTGCAGTTGCGCAGGTCCTGGATCGTGCCCGCGAACGCCGTGTCGACGCCTGCCGCACGACGATAGAAAGCCGCGCTCTCGCCGTCGCGCTTGCCGAAGCTGCCGAACATATACAGTTCGGCCGACGCGCCGAGATCGGCTCCCGCGTTGACGAAGAAGTTCAGATCGTCGGTCTTCGCGTCGCCGTAGCGGTGGTTGAGCCGGTCGAACGTCAGCTCGCGCGGATCGACCTGCCCGTTCGTCTGGCGCGGGTAGATGCGGCGGGGATCGTAGCCGGCGCGGTTCGTCGCGTCGCGCCCGCGATATTCGCCGGTGAAGTTCAGGTAGCCCGATTCGCCCACCGGCAAGCCGATGTTCGCGGCGTAGGTGATGGTCTCGCCGTCACGCGCCTTGCGGTCGTTGCCCGTCTCGTTCAGCGCGAACGTGCCGTCGGACGCGCGCAGCACCGGCTGGCCGTTGGCGCCGGTCTGCACCCCCGACACGCCGGACACGTCCTGCAACGATGTCACGTACTTGCCGTAGGTCGCCTGAGCGCGGCCGCCTTCGCGCTTCTTCAGCTGGATGTTGATGACGCCGGCGATCGCGTCCGACCCGTACTGGGACGCGGCACCGTCGCGCAGCACGTCGATGCGCTCGATCGCCAGCGACGGGATGGTGTTCAGGTCGACCGCCGCCGAGCCGCGCCCGACCGACCCGTTGATGTTGAGCAGCGACGACGTGTGCCGGCGCTTGCCGTTGACCAGCACCAGCGTCTGGTCGGGCGACAGGCCGCGCAGCGTCGCCGGGCGCACCACGTCGGTGCCGTCGGTGATCGACGGCTGCGGGAAGTTGAACGAGGGCACCAGCTGGTTCAGCACCTTGGCCGTCTCGGTGTAGCCGGCATTGACCAGCGCCTCGCCGCCGATGACGTCGATCGGCACCGGGCTGTCGGCGACGGTGCGCCCCTGCGCACGCGTACCGATGACGAGGATCTCCTGCCCCGGTTCGGTCCCCACCGCGTCCGGAACGCTCGGGTCGGCCTGCTGATCGGCGGGTGCGATCGTGGTCTGCGCGAAAGCGGGCGCGGAAAGCGCCAGCGTCGACAGCGCCAGCGTGGATACGGTCAACGACAGGACGATGGTATTACGGCGCATGAAACCCCCTGATATCGCGGTCGAGTTCGGCTCGATCCGACGTGACACTTGTATGACGACGTTGGCCGGGCTCAATGCCGCATCGGTACGTCAGCGTCCTTTTGGCCGCAGCCTGTTGCCGCACCGCAACATCATCGAAGCCGCACCGACGGGCGGGAATCGGCGCTGAACGGTTGACATGCGGAACTGATCGCCGTAGCTGGCCCTTCTTCCCCGGCGGGCATGTGCGTCCGGCGTGGGCTACGCATTTGGAAAGTGATGAGGGCCATGTTCGCAGTGGTGCGCACGGGCGGCAAGCAATATCGCGTCGCCGCCGGAGACAAGATCGTCGTCGAGAAGATCGACGGTGACGCAGGTTCGTCGATCACGCTCGGCGACGTGCTGCTCGCGGGCGAGGGTTCGGATCTGAAGAGCGTCGACGGGCTGACCGTCGCCGCGGAGATCATCGCGCAGGCGAAGGCCGAGAAGGTCATCGTCTTCAAGAAGCGCCGCCGTCACAATTATCGCCGCAAGAACGGCCACCGCCAGAATCACACGATCCTGAAGATCGTGTCGATCGGCGCGCAGGCGTAACCGGCTAGAAAATCGGAGCTATTCGACATGGCACATAAGAAAGCAGGCGGTTCGTCGCGCAACGGTCGTGACTCGGCCGGTCGTCGCCTCGGCGTCAAGAAGTTCGGTGGGCAGGAATGCGTCGCCGGCAACATCCTCGTGCGTCAGCGCGGCACGAAGTTCTATCCGGGCGTCAACGTGGGCATGGGCACCGACCATACCCTGTTCGCGCTCGTCGATGGCCGCGTGGCGTTCAAGCAGGGCAAACTTGGTCGCAAGTTCTGCTTCGTGGAGCAGATTGCGCAGGCCGCAGAATAACGGGCGACCAACCGGGTTGCCCACCAGGGTGACCCGGGTTCCGCATTGGAACCAGCTCTAAAAGGGAGACGGGTCATCCCGGCTCCCTTTTTTCGTGCTCCCTCCCCCGCGCCTGTCGCTGTCCCGTCATCAAGACGTGGCAGGCCCGGCGCGACGCGACGAGGAGACACGACGACATGTTCGCGCGGACGGAGAGACTGTTGCTGCGCCCGGCCTGGCCGGAGGACGCAGGCGCACTGGCATCGGCGCTGGCCGATGCGCGCGTGGCCCGGATGCTGGCCCGCATCCCGCATCCTTACACACTGGACCACGCGGTCGCGCGCACGCTGGAGCCGCGTGCTGCGCACGAACCGCGCTTCCTAATCGATTCGCTGGAGAGTGGGACGCCCGTGCTGGTCGGCGGCATCGGCATCGCCGATCGTTGCGGCGAGGGTCCGCAATTCCATTACTGGCTGACCCCCGCCGCCTGGGGTCGCGGCTACGCCACCGAAGCCGGTCGTGCGGTGATCGCGATGGCCCGCCACGCTCTACCGTTGGCGCGGCTGGGTGCATGGCACTTCGCGGACAATCCGGCGTCCGGCAAGGTCCTGCGCAAGCTCGGGTTCCGGCCGACGGGGACGATGATGCAGCGCCCTTCGGCCGCGCGCAGCGATTCGGCGTCGAGCATCGAATACGTGCTCGATCTGGACGTGGAGCGATGCCCGGTGCTGATCGCGGCCTAGGTGGGCGTCGCGAGGGCCGGCGGTTCGAGCCCGTCGGTTCGATCCAGCGCACTCTTCACCGTCGCCTCGGCGATTCGAAGACCCGCGTTCGCGACCCGCTCCGCCGCCCAGCCGATCGCGGCCCCCGCCAGCACGTCGCTCCAATAATGCTTGCCGCCGCTCGGCTGAAGCGCGGCGACTGCGATCGCCGCTGCCTGCAACGGCAGTCCGGCCCGCGGTGATTCGGTCGCGACCGCCTGCGCCACCGCTACGGCCCCGGCGGTGTGTCCCGACGGGAAGGAGTTGAGCGTCGTATCGTCGGCACCGTCGCCCTTGCCGATATGATGCCCGCCGCGCAGCGCGCGCGCCGGGCGGGTTCGATCGATCGAGGATTTCAGCACGGTCTTGACGCCTGTCGCCAGCAGATGGCTGGCCAGCATCCGCACACCGCTGCGCGTCACCGCCGGACGTCGCGCCAGCGCCCCCACCAGGATCGTCACGACCGAAATCGCGATCAGTGGCGGCTGATCGGCAATTTCCGCCGCCTTGCCGGCAGCGTCGATCAACGGCCCGTTCTTGCGACGCGCGGCCCGGTGCGTCGACGCCCGCTCGGCGCGTCCGATCTTCTTGATCGTCGTCTTCGCCTTACCCACCCGGTGCATCCTCCACATCACTTTTGACCTGCGCATGCGCCAGCAGCGCGAACAGCCCCGCGCCGCCGACGAGATTGCCGAGCACGGCTGGCAGGATCAGCGCGAACAGCGTCTGGACCAGCGTCGTCTGACCGGCGAACAACAGCAGGAACGCCTCGTCCGAACCGACCACCGAGTGGCTGAACCCGGCGATCGCAACGATATAGGTGATCGCGAGGATGACCCAGAACGCCTGTTCGCGCGCGTTCGGCAGCGTCCACGCGATGATCGCGATCAGGAAGCCCGCCGGGATCGCGTTCAGGAACGTGTCCCACGCGCCGAGTTCCAGAATGCGGGCCGAAATCGTCAGCGCGGCATGTCGCAGTTCGGTATTGCCCAGCAGTCCGGCGTCAATCAGCGCCGCCGCCACCGCCGTCCCGACCAGATTGGCGGCCAGTACGATCCCCCACAGCCGCAGCGTCCGCGTTAGCGCCCAGCGCGACGGGCGCGTCACCAGCGGCAGCATCGCGGTCACGGTGCTCTCCGTGAACAGCTGCATTCGGCCCAGGATCACGATCAGGAACCCGATCGGGTAGCCTAGCGCCACGACCAGTTCGCTCCACGGCTCCTGCGGCAGGGCGCGGTGGATCGCCGCTTCCGCGATCAACGATGTCGTGATCGCCAGACCGGCGACCAGCCCGGACCAGAACAACGCCGCCGCAGGCCGCTTCAGCTCCTCTTCGCCGGTTTCGCGGACGGTACGGTGAAGCTCGCGCGCGTCGGCGGCTTTCAGGTCCTCGACATCGCCGGTTTCGTCGGGGTCTGGCGTGTCGTGTCGATCCATTGCGCGACGGTAACGGCCCGGCTCGTGCTTTGCTCCGGCGGACGGCCGCGCTAAGGGCCGCCGCCATGAACGATCCCGCCGTCATCCGCCGCCTCTATGGCCGTCGTCAGGGCCACAAGCTGCGCACCGGTCAGGCCGCGCTGGTCGAGGAGCTGTTGCCGCAGGTCGCCGTACCGGACACGGGACCGCTCGACGCCGCGACGCTGTTCGGAAACGAGCGGCCGCTGCATCTGGAGATCGGCTTCGGCGCGGGTGAGCACCTCGCCGGCCAGGCCGCGGCGCATCCCGAAGCGGGCTTCATCGGCTGCGAGCCGTTCCTGAACGGCGTCGTCGGCGCGCTCAACCACATTCGCGACGAGGCGCTGGACAATGTCCGCCTGCACATGGGCGACGCGCTGGAGGTCGTGGAGCGCCTGCCGGACGCCTCGCTGGAGCGGGTCTATCTGCTCCACCCCGATCCCTGGCCCAAGGCGCGCCACGCGAAGCGACGGATGATGAACCACGGCCCGCTCGACGCGATCGCCGCCAAGCTCCGGCCGGGCGGCGAGTTCCGGCTGGGGACCGACGACCCGACCTATTGCCGCTGGTCGATGATGGTCATGAACCAGCGCCGCGATTTCGTGTGGCAGGCGAGCGAGGCCGCCGACTTCCTGACCCGCCCCGCCGACTGGCCCGAAACCCGCTACGAGCGCAAGGCACGGCGGCAGGGGCACGAGGTCTGGTATTTCCGGTACGTCCGCGTCTGACGCGCCGACCGATCCCTCGCGCTTCTGTCGAGACATGGGGCCAAACCATGTGCAATGTGCCGACATTGTAGAAACTTGCAGTCGAAGCGAAGGACAGCGTGGGGTTCGGGAGCGATTTTGAAGGACGGATAGTAGCGTCGCGGTCATGCGCCCGGCGAGACGCTGGCAGCGCGGATCGCGCGGCGGCTATCCGCCTTCGCCCATGACCGACCCGAACTTCGATCGGCTGACCCCGCGCCAGCGCGATTGCCTGCGCGGGCTCGTCGCGCTCAAGTCAGCGAAGCGGATCGGCAACGATCTCGGCATTTCCGAATCCACCGTCTACGGCCATCTGGACAGCGCGACCAAGGTGCTGGGTGCGCCCGACCGCGCCACGGCGGCGCTCTGGTTCCAGGCGCACGAGCGGCTGGGGGACCCCCAAAATCCACCCGGTCAACCTTCGCGGGTGGTTCCGACCGCACCCGCGGCAGCAGGGAAGCAGGCGTCGGCAGCGAGCGGTTCGCTGCGGCTTCCCTTTCGCGCCAAAGGATCGGCCCACAATGACCTCAGCCCCCTCCAGCGTCTCGCGTGGATCCCGCTTCTCGCGCTCGCCTTTGCGGTCGGTTTCGGCATGCTCGCCGCAGGCCTCCGCTTCGTCACCGACTTCATCGTCGCCGTGCTCCACCAGCCATGAGGATGCGGGTGCAGCGCAGCGCCTGTACCTGCTGCTGCGCGAATTCGAACAGGCGCAGGACGCCGCTTTCGCGATCGGTGGCGAAGTCGCGACGATGCTCGCGGCGGCGCAGGCGGAGCAGCGGCTGGGCGCTGCGGTCGGGCAGCCCGCGTTCAAGGCGTTCAGCGAGGCGCTGGTCCACCTGTCCTCCGCCCGCGGATCGACCATCGACGGACATCGCTCGCTGGAAAAGATCGCCCGCGTCTTCGGCATCGACTTCACCGCCGCCGACGATTTCGGCGACAGCCGCAAATACCCGCCCAGCGGCATGGTCGGCGTGCGCGCCGAGTCCTCCGTCGCGGCCTGATGCGACGCCGGCCGTATCGCGGTGGGGAGCGCACTGATGCTTCACATCCTCGTCTTCAACGTCGCGCTGATCGCCGTCGCCGCCTTTGCCCTCTGGGGCGGGGGCGCGCCGGAGCGGTGGGTGGCCGGGCTGATGGTCGCCGCGAACGCGGCGACCGCATTGCTGCCCTACGATCCGGCATCGACGTTCCATTCGCTCGACTGGAGCGGGTTCGGGGTCGATGCGGTGCTGTTCGCCGCCTTCACGGCGGTGGCGCTCAGGGCCAACCGCTACTGGCCGATCTGGCTGGCGGCGCTGCAAATGGTATCCGTCGCGATCCACGTCATCCGCATCGTCGACCGCGCGCTGGTGCCGCTCGTCTATGCGTGGAGTATCGGGCAGATCGCCTATCCGCTGATGGCGCTGCTCGTCGCGGGCACGATCCGGCATCGGCGGCGCTGTCGGGAATTCGGTCATGACCCGGCCTGGAACGTCGACATCCACCGACGTCCGGTTGATCCGGTGGCCTGAGGAAGACAGGGATGCCCTCCGGCGCCTGATCGAGGCGCTGCGCAAGGTGTCGATCGCCGTCGCGCACAGTCAGGAGGCGTCGCCGGAACCGTTCGGCCGGATGCCGGCGCAGGGCCCGGATCACCCCACCGATCTGGAAAAGGCGCGTGCGCTCTATCATCAACGCCGCGACCGCGACGCCGCGTTCGGCCGATTCACCGCCGTCTTCAGCGAACCCGCATGGGATATCCTGCTGGACCTGTTCATCGCCCATGAAGAGGGGGTGGCCCGATCGACGGTGGATCTGATCGCACGCCACACCGCGCCGGCGAACGGCCGGCGGTGGTTGCTGGTACTCACCGAGTCGGGTCTCGCCCATCGCTGGACCGCGCCCGAGAGCGGCGTGGAGATGGTCGGCATCACGCCGACCGCCGTCGAATTGATGCTGCGCTATCTGGAGGGGGTGTAGACGCTCGCCCGTCGGTTCAGGGCAGCAACGCCTCGATCGCTCGCGCCAGCTGCTCGCTGCCGAACGGTTTTTGCAGCAGCCGGCTGTTCGCCACGCCCTCCAGTTCATGAGCGGAGGCGCTGTCGCCGGTGATGTAGACGATGGGAAAGTCCGGCGAGATCTCCCGCGCGCAGCGGGCGATCTCCCAGCCGTCGAGGCCCGCCCCGATGCGGATGTCGGCGACCAGGACGTCGATATCGTCGAGCCCGCTGTCGAGCACGCTCAGCGCCTCGCCACCACTGCGGGCGCTGAGCACCTCGTAGCCACGATCGATGAGCCCTTCTTCGAGGAAAGCGAGCACCGTCGGATCATCTTCGACGATGAGCACGGTGCAGGGCATTCTTCGATTCTCCTGTGCGACGGCTGGCCGTCGTTATACTGCGCCTAGCCAAAGGTCCTTAGTTTTTGGTTGCCAGGCACTTAAGTGGGTTGCGACGGAGCGTGCGCAGGATCGTGCTGGCCGCTGCCAGTCCATATACCCGCCAGCCGCCGTGCCACCGCCGCCGACACGCCCGGCCGCACCAGCAGCCAGTCGCGCATCGCCGGACCCTGCACCGCACCGATGACCTGCTTGTACCCACTGTCCCCCGCGCCCCAGTCGACCGTCGCGACCTCGCGCGCCAGCATCGCCGACAGGTTGCGCCAGTACAGCAGCTTGCCCGGCGAGTGCTTCGCGAAAGCGGGATCGTAACTGTTGGCGATCGCATAGCAGGTCGCCCCGACCTCCATGTCGAACGAGAATGCCGCCGCCCGTCCGTCGACCGTCAGCAGCGCCGCGCGCATCATCGCCGCCAGCACCGGGTCGCGCGCCGCCCCCCGCCACAGCGCCAGATGCCCGTCATGCGTGAACTTGGCGTCGCGGCCATCGGTCCGCGCGGCGATCCAGCTCTTCCGCTCGATCTCTCCCAGCATGTCGAATGCCGCCGGCCAGTCGTCCGTGCCGAGGAAGCGCCATTCCAGTGCGCCATGCTCCGCCAGATGCTTTTCGTGAAAGCGGTTCTTCTTCAGCGTCGACGTGCGCGGCCATCCCCCCGCCGTGCGGAACGCTGCGATGTCGAGCACCCAGCTGTGCGCCACGAAACGGTCCAGCACCGCCCAGCCCGCCGCTCGCGCCGCTGCGACCAGCGGCGCGACGGCGGGGTCGCCGTCCGGCACCGGCCCGATCCGGATCGCCCGCGCCCCTTGGGCCAGCATCGGCAGCGCCACTCGAATCGCGCCCGCATCGACCAGCGGGAAACTGCGCAACGGCCAATAACACCCCGGCACCTCGACCAGCCCGAACACGCGCGCGCCACGCGGCACGACCGGCAGCGCAAGCCCGCCGTCCACCACCAGCGTCCGCGCCCGGCCCCGCGCGGCGGCGGCATACCAGGCGCGGCGCAGGAAGCGGTGCGAGGCTGGTGCATGCTCGGCGACGGCATCGATCGCCTCGGGCAGCCCGTCGTGCCAGATTGCGGAGGATGGACCGTTCATCGCGCACTCCCTAGACAGGAAGTCCTTACCAAGCCCCGCCATCAAGCCAAAAAGGCATTGCGCATGATCCCCACCCTGCCCGGCGTGACGACCGTCGCCCAGACGATCGCCCTGTCGCTGGCACCGGTGTTCCTCCTCGCCGGTATCGGTCAGCTTCTGAACGTGCTCGCCGGTCGCCTCAGCCGCGTCGTCGACCGCACACGCGCGCTGGAGGTGCTTCACCCCCGCTCCAGCGGACCGGAGCATGACCGCCACGTCTGGGAACTGCGCCTGCTCGATCGCCGCATCTCGATCATCAACCACGCGCTGTTCCTCGCCGTGTCGAGCGCGATCATGACCTGCATCGTCATTGCCTGCCTGTTCATCGCGACTCTGGCGAAGCTGCATCTGGCGACGATCGTCGCGCTGTCGTTCATTCTCGCGATGATCCTGCTGGTGGCCGCGCTGGTCAGCTTCATGATCGAGGTCCGCGTATCGCTGCGCGCGATCCACGTTCGCCAGGAATTGCTGAGATGATCGAGAAGCGCGCGCTACAGGCGGTGATCCTGATCGCCTGCCTGCTGCCGCTGGTCGTCGGCGGACAGGGCATTGTTCACGGCCCCGCGCCGTTCGGCCACCTGACCGACGTGCCGCGCGATCTCGACAGCCATTTCCGCTACATTTCCGGCATCTTCTTCGCGACCGGGCTCGGCTTCCTGTCCTGCGTGCCCGCCGTCGAAGCGAAGGGCGCGCGCTTTCGCCTGCTCGGCGGCCTGATCGTCGTCGGTGGGCTGGCGCGCGGCGTGTCGCTGATCGCGGTCGGGGTGCCATCGACCGGCCACATCCTCGGACTCGGGATGGAGACGATCGTCGTGCCGCTGCTGATGCTGTGGCAGGCGGGGTTCGCGCGCCGTTATTTGGCCGGTGTCACCGCCCCGTCCAGCCCGGCCCCCACGTCCGCACTCGGCAGGTAACGGGGCGCGACCCGCGCCTTCGTCAGTTGCTCATACGCATATCCCGCGCCCAGCACCGTCGCCTCGCCATATTTGTGCGCGATGAACGACAGCCCCACCGGTAGGCCGCGGACGAGCCCCATCGGCACCGTCAGGTTCGGGTAGCCCGCCACCGCCGGCAATTCCGACGACGACGGCCTGCCATATTGGTCGCCGTAAACCGGGTCCGACAGCCACGCCGCCGCATAGGTGGGCTCGACCAGCAGCGTCGCCCGCGCGTCCGCCAGCATCGCGTCGATCCCTTCCGCTCCCGCCAGTCGCAGCGACTTGGCGCGCGCAGCCTTGTACGCGGGGTCGTTCAGCCCCTTCGTCTTCGCCGCCGCCTCGAACGTCTCCTGCTCGAAGAACGGCATCTCGGTCGTACGATTGGCGGCGTTGAATGCGATCACCTGATCCAGCGTGCGTGTCGTCACCGCCGGCGGCGTCGTCGCCAGATAAGTGTCGAGCTCGGCCTTCAACTCGGTCTGGAGCACCAGCAACTCCGCCTCGCCCAGCCCGTCCAGCTTCGGCTGCTTCACCTCGACCAGAATTGCGCCCGCCGCCTTCAGCGTGTCGAGCGCCTTTTGGTAGGCGCGCGCAAGGTCGGCGGGCATCTCCGGCCGCACCACCCCGATGCGCAGGCCAGACAGGGCGCTGGTCGACAGGCCCGCGGCATAGTCCGTCGTCTTCGCTCCCGCCGTTGCGGCATCGGCCGGATCGGCGGCGACCATCGCCGACAGCATCGTCGCGACATCGCGCACGGTCTTCGCCATCGGCCCCGGCGTATCCTGCGAATGGCTGATCGGCACGACATGCGTGCGGCTGACCAGCCCGATCGACGGCTTCAGCCCGACCAGTCCGTTGATGGCCGACGGGCACACGACCGATCCGTCGGTTTCGGTCCCCACCGCCGCCGCCGCCAGACTTGCCGCGACCGCCGCGCCCGATCCGGACGACGATCCGCACGCGGTGCGATCCAGCGCATAGGGATTGCGGACCAGCCCGCCGATCGCGCTCCATCCGCTCATCGACCGGGTGGAGCGGATGTTCGCCCATTCGCTCAGGTTGGTCTTGCCCAAAATCACCGCGCCCGCCTTGCGCAGTTCGGCCACCACCGGCGCGTCGCGGCGCGTCATATTGTCCTTCAGCGCGAGACTTCCCGCCGTCGTCGCCATCGCGTCCGCGGTTTCGATATTGTCCTTGATGAGGATCGGCACGCCGTGCAGTGGCCCGCGCAGCCGCCCGGCCTTGCGCTCCGCATCCAGCGCCTTCGCCTGTTCCAGCGCATCGGGATTGAGCGCGATCACCGATCGCAGCGTCGGGCCCTTACGATCGAGCTTGGCGATGCGTTCCAGATACGCCTTCACCAGATCGACGCTCGACGCCTTGCCCGCCTTCAGCATCGCCTGAAGATCGGCGATCGACTGTTCCTCGACCGGCACGAACCGGGCCGCAGCGGGAACCGGGGCGAGGCAAAGCGCCAACGCGGCAACGATCGACGAACGCTTCATCTTTTCCCCCGGGATCACCCTGTGCGGCCGGACAAAAGCAGCCGCTCCGTTGCAGTGCAACCATTTCGGCGGCCGAAATCGTCCGGCAATGTGAACTTGCGCAGGCTAACCTTCGTTAAACCGTCACCCGCACGTCAGGATCACACTTGCCCGCCACCGCAAAGACCTTCGGCAAACTCCTGTTGCTCCTCGTGGTCGGAGTGTGCCTCGCCGCGACGATCATCCCCGCCCATCTCGACCGCATCTATTATCAGGGGCCGGAGAGCGGCCATTTCGACGGGGAGCGGTTCGCCAATCCCGATGGCGACGACGACACGATTCGTCCGCCCGGCGGGGGTGGCCGCGCGTCGTTCTTCTGGCGCTATCTGACGGGTAGCGACGGGCGACCGGCATGGCCGACGACCGTCCCCGTCCGGACGACCCGCCCAGCCGAACTGCTGCCGTCCCTCTTGAACGGAGGTCAGCTAAAGGCCGCATCGCCGGCAGAGGTCGCGCGGACGCCGATGCGGGTGACCTGGATCGGGCATGCGTCGGTGCTGGTGCAGCTACCCGGCTTCAACATCCTCACCGATCCGGTGTGGGCGGAAAAGGCCGGGCCGCTCGGCTTCGGGCCGCAACGCGTTGCCCGGCCGGGCATCGCGCTTGCCGACCTGCCGCGGATCGACCTCGTGCTGGTCAGCCACAACCATTACGACCATCTCGATCTCCCAACGCTGGAAAAGGTGTGGCGGCGCGATCGACCCATGATCGTCACCAGCCTCGGCAACGACGCCATTCTGCGCTCGCGCAACATCCCCGCGGTCGCGGCGGACTGGCGGCAGTCGGTCACGGTGAAGGGCCGACCCCGGATCTCTCCCGTACGCTATTGGAACGACACGATCCGCGTCGCAGTCACGCGCAACCACCATTGGGGCAGCCGCTGGTTCACCGATCGCAACCGGGCACTGTGGTCCAGCTTCGTCGTGCACCTGCCGGGCGGCAACCTGTTCTTCGCGGGCGACACCGGCTTCGGCGACGGCCGCTGGCCGGCGGAGGCGGCGGCGCTCGGCCCGATCCGGCTAGCGCTGATCCCGATCGGCGCCTTCCGCTTCGTCCCCGGCCAGATGGAAAGCGGCAGCCATATCGGGCCGATCCAGGCCGCCGAAGTCCGCGCCCGCCTCGGCGCGGCGACCGCGATCCCGATCCACTGGGGCACCTTCCGCCTGTCCTACGAACAGTTCCGCACGCCGCCCGCCTTGCTGAAGGCGGTCATGGCCTGCCGCGGCCAACGCGGCTTCGACATGGCCCGGATCGGCCGCCCGGTGGACGTCGCCCCCTACGCCCCCTTCCACGAGCGTGGGACGGCAGGATTGGCCGCATGCCTGAACACGCCGGCGGTCACGGCACTCCAGTAGATTGCGTGGCTGGGCCGTCGATTGCCACACCTCCCCGGCGAAGGCCGGGGTCCAGTTGCCACGAGGCTGGTGAGCCTCACCCCATCCGGTAGAAACACAGCTTGTTGCCATCCGGGTCGCGAACATACGCGCCGTAGAAATCCATCGTGTCCGGCCCGCGCGACCCCGGCGCACCGTCCTCGGTCGCGCCCAGTTCCAGCGCCCGGGCATATACCACATCGACCTGCGCCCGGCTCGCCATGCCGAGCGCGACCATCGTGCCGTTGCCGGGGTTCGCCGGCCCGCCGTCATAGGGCCGCGTGATCGCCAGCATCGGCTCGCCCCGCTTCGTTCCGTACAGCGTGAAGCCGCGCGCATCGGGCAAGGTGGACAGCCGCCGCCCGCCGAGTTCGCCGATCAAGCCGTCATAGAAATCCAGCGCCCGAGGCTGGTCGTTGGTGCCGAGCGTCACATATCCGATCACGAAACGGGTCCTCCCACGGGCAACAGGTCGAGTACCGCCGCCGTCATCGCCACCGCTCCGGTGACGATGGCCGGCTCCGGCGCGATCTTGAACAGCGGCGAATGATGCGACGGTACCGGCGGACCGCCATTGCGCGCGGCGTCGATCGCCGCCTGCGGCGTACCCCCGACCGAAAAGTAATAGCCCTTCACGCCCAGATCCGGCTGCACGAAATAGGCGAAGTCCTCCGCCCCCATCCCCTTCTGCCGAAAGACGGCGACCTTGTCCGCGCCCAGCGTGCGCGCCATCGTCGCGTTCAGCCGCCGGGCGAGCGCGGCGTCGTTGATCGTCGTCGGCGTACCTTCGGTCACGGTCACGACCGGCATCTTGTCCTCCGGCATGCCGTTCATCACGCCGACCCCGCGCGCGACCTGCCGGATACCGTCGATCAGCTTCGCCCGCGTCGCCTCGTCATTGGCGCGCACCGTCACCTGCAACTTCGCGACATCGGAGATGATGTTGTGCTTCAGGCCCGCGTGGAACGATCCGACCGTGATGACCCCGGGATCGAGCGGCTGACGCTCGCGGCTGATGACACCTTGCAGCGCGATGACCAGCTGCGACGCCATATACACCGGGTCCTTGCCCATATGCGGGCTGGCCCCGTGCGCGCCGACGCCGGGCACGGTGATGTCCACCGAATCGGACGACGAGTACTGGATACCCTCCGACGCCGACACCGTGCCCGTCGCGCGTTCGGAATCGACGTGGAACGCCAGTGCGTAGGCCGGCTTCGGGAAGCGCGTGTAGAGCCCGTCCGCGAGCATCGCCTTGGCGCCGGCGACCCGCTCCTCGCCCGGCTGGACCACGAACACCACCGTCCCGCGCCAGCGATCCTTCAGCGCCGCCAGCCGCCGCGCGGTCGCGACCAGCGCCGTGATGTGCGTGTCGTGGCCGCAGGCGTGCATCACCGGCGCCTCGACCCCGTCGATCCCGACCTGCCGCGCAGTGGAGGCATTCGGCAGCCCGGACTTCTCCTCCACGGGCAGGCCGTCCATGTCGGCACGGACCAGCACCACCGGCCCTGCGCCGTTCTTCAGCACGCCGACCACGCCGGTGCCGCCGACCTTCTCGGTCACGACGACGCCCGGCACGGCCTTCAGCGCCGCCGCCATGCGCGCACCGGTTTTCGCCTCCTTCATCGACAGTTCGGGATTGCGGTGGAACCAGTCCCACATCTGCCCCAGATCGCGGTCGTAATCCGCCTTCACCGCCGCGGCCCAGTCGGGCGTCTGGGCGGCGGCCGGACTGGCCGCGGCGAACAGCCCGGCAACCGCGACGATGTAACGCATGGTCTATCCCCCTGATCGAAGGACAGCATAGCCGTGCTTGCGGCTGGCGCCAGTGACCTCTCAGCGGTTACAGCGCGGTCCATGTTCGACCTCGACGCCTATCTCGCCCGCATCGACATGCCGGCCCGCCCCACGCTCGACGCCGCCGGGCTCGCTCGCCTGCAACTGGCGCATCGCCTCGCCGTGCCCTTCGAAAACCTCGACGTCGCGCTCGGACGCGGCATCGCGATCGACAGCGCGGCGGTGTTCGACAAGCTGGTGACCGCGCGTCGCGGCGGCTATTGCTTCGAACAGGACCGACTGTTCGGCGACGCACTGTCGGCGCTCGGATTCATCGTGCGCCCACTGCTCGCCCGCGTGTGGCTCGGCATGACGACACCACCACCACTGACCCACACGTTTAGCCTCGTGACGATCGAGGGTCAGCACTGGATCGCCGATGCGGGGTTCGGCGGCAGCTATGCGCCGCCGATGCCGCTGATCGACGGCGCAGAGGCGGTCGCGCCCGACGGTGCCCGCTTCCTGCTGGTGACCGAGGGCGACGGCTGGTTGCTGCTGCGCGACGGCCCCGCCGCGACGACCGACGGGCGCGGCGGCGGTGCCGGGTGGCAGCGGCAGTACAGCTTCACGCTGGCGACCGTCGAGCAGGCCGATCTCGCGCTCAGCAACCACTGGACCTCGACCGCGCCGGGCACGCGCTTCACGACGCACGCGATCGCCAGCATCGTCCTGCCGCACGGTTTCGCCGGCCTGACCGACCGCGCCTATCGCCGCCGCGCCGGCGACAACGAAACCGCCGGCATCATCGACGACCCGCGCGTCTATCGCATGCGCCTAGGCCTGATGTTCGGCATCGCCCTGACGAAGGAGGAGGTCGCCGCGCTGGGGCTGTTCGACTGACCGGCAACAGCCGGTAGAGCCGTCACCCCGGCGTTCGCCGGAGTGACGGCCCTCGATTACCCGACGAACGCCCGCTCGATCACATACGTCCCCGGCTGCGAGTTCGAGCCCTCCACGAAACCCAGTTCGTCGAGCATCTTGGCCGTCTGGTGGATCATCTCCGTCGATCCGCACAGCATCACGCGGTCGTTCTTCGGGTCCAGATGCTGCGGACCCTGCAACCGCTCTGCGAACAGGCTGCCGTCCTCGATCAGGCCGCCGATGCGCTTCGACGTGTGGAACGGCTCGCGCGTCACGGTCGGCACATAGTGGAACTGCGTCGCCGCCTCGTCCGCGACCAAAGGATCGTCCGTCAACCGCGCCGCCAGCTCGTCATGATAGGCAAGGTCCGACACGCGCCGCACCGAATGCACGATCACCACCTCGTCGAACATCCCGTACACGTCGGGATCGCGCGCCAGGCTCAGGAACGGCGCAAGGCCGGTGCCGGTCGCGAACATGAACAGCCGCTTCCCGCCCAGCAGCGCGTCGGTCACCAGCGTGCCGACCGGCTTCTTGCCCAGATACAGCTCGTCACCCGGCTCGATCAGCTGCAACCGCGACGTCAGCGGGCCGTCCGGCACCTTGATCGACAGGAACTCCAGCTCCTCCGCATAATGCTGCGAGCAGATCGAATAGGCGCGCATCAACGGCTTCTTCTCGCCCGGCAGGCCGATCATCACGAACTCGCCCGAACGAAACCGGAAGCTGTCCGGCCGCTCGATCGCGAACGAGAACAGATGCTCGTTCCAGTGGCGCACCCACAGCACCTTCGACGTCAGGAACGCGGCGTTCTCCGGGATCAGCGCGGGCGCGCGCTCCACGGCAGTGACAGTGTCGGTCATCAAGCTTCCGATGTTTTGCGAACAATGCGCAATATGGGCGGGTCCGCTGCATTGCAACCATAGCGCATCTTGGGCACGCCCCACGTTGCCTGTTCCGCTCCCGTTCCCCATATTCGCCCGCATGGCCATCCAGATCCGCACGAACCTGTCCGAACCGGAAACCGGCGAGAACTTCGTACCCCACCGCCCCGCCCGCCCCGAAAAGGTGGAGGGCGGCAAACGCTTCGAACTGGTCAGCGAATACACCCCCTCCGGCGACCAGCCGACCGCGATCCGCGAACTCGTGGATACCGCGCTGACGGGGGAGAAGGATCAGGTGCTGCTCGGCGTCACCGGTTCGGGCAAGACCTTCACGATGGCCAAGGTGATCGAGGCGTTGCAGCGGCCCGCCCTGATCCTCGCCCCGAACAAGATCCTCGCGGCGCAGCTCTACGGCGAATTCAAGTCGTTCTTCCCGAACAACGCCGTCGAATATTTCGTCAGCTATTACGACTATTACCAGCCCGAGGCGTACGTCCCACGCTCCGACACCTACATCGAGAAGGAATCGTCGATCAACGAGGCGATCGACCGCATGCGCCACTCGGCGACGCGGTCGCTGCTGGAGCGGGACGACGTCATCATCGTCGCCTCCGTGTCATGCCTGTACGGCATCGGCTCGGTCGAGACCTATTCCGCGATGATCTTCGACCTGAAAAAGGGTCAGACCGTCGACCAGCGCGAGATCGTCCGCAAGCTCGTCGCGCTCCAGTACAAGCGCAACGACGCGGCGTTCCAGCGCGGCAATTTCCGCGTCAAGGGCGACACGCTCGAACTCTTTCCCTCGCACTATGAAGACAGCGCGTGGCGGATCAGCTTCTTCGGCGACGACATCGAGGAGATCGTCGAGTTCGATCCGCTGACCGGCAAGAAATCGGCCTCGCTCAACAGCGTGCGTGTCTACGCCAACAGCCACTATGTCACGCCCGGCCCGACGATGAAGCAGGCGGCCGAGGCCATCAAGCACGAGCTGTCCGAACGGCTGAAGGAGCTGGAGGCGGAGGGGAAGCTGATCGAGCACCAGCGGCTCGAACAGCGGACGCATTTCGATCTGGAGATGATCGCCGCGACCGGCAGCTGCAACGGCATCGAGAATTACAGCCGCTTCCTGACCGGCCGCCTCCCCGGCGAGCCGCCGCCCACGCTGTTCGAATATCTACCCGAGAACGCGCTGCTGTTCGTCGACGAGTCGCACCAGACGATCGGCCAGATCAACGGCATGTCGCGCGGCGATCACCGTCGGAAGATCACGCTGGCGGAATATGGCTTCCGCCTTCCGTCCGCGATCGACAATCGGCCGCTGCGCTTCAACGAATGGGACGCGATGCGCCCGCAGACGGTGTGCGTCTCCGCAACGCCCGGCCCGTGGGAGATGGAGCAGACCGGCGGCGTCTTCGCCGAGCAGGTCATCCGCCCGACCGGACTGATTGACCCGCCGATCGAGATCAAGCCGGTCGAGGAGCAGGTGCAGGATCTGATCGTCGAATGCCGCAAGACCGCGGAGGCCGGCTACCGCACGCTCGTCACCACCCTGACCAAGCGTATGGCCGAGGACCTGACCGAGTTCATGCACGAAGCGGGCATCAAGGTCCGTTACATGCACAGCGATGTGGAGACGCTGGAGCGCATCGAACTGATCCGCGACCTGCGGCTGGGCGTCTATGACGTGCTGATCGGCATCAACCTGCTGCGCGAGGGGCTCGACATCCCCGAATGCGGGCTGGTCGCGATCCTCGATGCCGACAAGGAGGGCTTTCTGCGCTCCGAAACCTCGCTGATCCAGACGATCGGCCGCGCCGCGCGCAACGTCGACGGCCGCGTCATCCTCTACGCCGACCGCATCACCGGCTCGATGGAGCGGGCGATGAACGAAACCGGTCGCCGCCGCGAGAAGCAGGAGGAATACAACATCATCCACGGCATCACGCCGACGACGATCCGCCGCAACATCGGCGACATCATTTCGCACGTGTCGCAAGGCGATCAGGTCACCATCCCGATCGACGAGGACCGTCCGCACATGGTCGGCCACAACCTTCGCGCCTATATCGAGGATCTCGAAAAGCAGATGCGCAAGGCCGCCGCGGATCTGGAGTTCGAAACCGCGGGTCGTCTCCGCGACGAGATTCGCGCATTGGAGAACGACGAACTCGGCTTGCCCAGCCACGAACAGAAAGCGCCCGTCATGGGCCGCAGCAACGAGGGCAAGCCCGGCACCCGCAAGACCCGCTACGGCAAGGAATCGAAGATGCGGATGGGCGGTCGGCGCGGCGGACGGTAGCCTCTACCCCGTCATCCGCGCGCGGGCGTCAGCCGAGAGGCGATCCGCGCCGAAGCCCCACAATGCGTCGCCGGCGATCAGGAACACCGCGTCGCCCGACCGGATCACCCGGTCGGGCTGGGCTGTGCCGATCCTGACGATCCCGAACTTTGCGCCGCGGAGCAGGTCGATCGGACCCGGAACGACGATCCGCGGCAATAGCCCGTCCGCATCCCCGGCGAACATATCGGCTGACAGGACGGGAAGCCCTTCGTCGACCGGCAGCGACATCACCAGGTCGTCGGGCACGTCCAAAACCTGCCGGGCGAAAGTCACGAGCGTCGCGCCCCGCAATCGCCCGGTCGCGCAATCGATCCCGATCTCCGCCATCCCGCCGGGCTCATCGACGACCACGATCGTGCCCGTACCTCCGGTGCCAAAGGGACTTTCGAACGCGAACCGCACATGATCGTCGATCGCGGCCGTTCCGCCCTCCCCTGACTTGATGCCGGCGACGTGCAGTACGGTCACGGGCTGGCTTAGCCCGCGTTCAGGTCTTCGCCCGACACACCGTAATAGCTGGCGACCCGGTCCGCGTAAGCCTGGTCGAACACGGGTGCGTTGTTGGACCAGCTCGGCCCACCCTCCAGCAGGCGGCGGTCGACGGTGATGACGTACAAATCGCGGACGGGATCGAACTGGAGCAGGCCGAACGGCACCGGATAGAAACTCTTGCCCATCCCCAGGAACCCGCCGAGCGACAGTACCGCATGCGTGGTGCGGCCCGATCCCTTGTGGACCATGAACGAATAGACCTGCCCCACCGCGTCACCGTCGCGGCTTTCCACCTTCAGCGTGTGCGCGACATTGGATTGGATCAGCAACTGGGTGGGGGCCTGCTCGGTCGACATGGGTTACTCCTGATGGTCGCCGGTCGAACCTGTGGCGCGCCCTGCCGGTTCCATCGCCGAACCGGGCCTCACGCGGGTTGAGCATCGCCGCCGCCGCCCGTAGACGAAGGCGATGCGTGCATCCCCCCTGCTTCTCGTGCTGGCCGTCGCCGGCTGTGTCGCCCCGCCGGTCCAGCGCGCGCCCGCCCCCGCCGCGCCGGTCGCGCTGCCGCCGCCGCCGAAACCCGTCGCGTTATCAGGGGATTGGCAGGACTGGCCGGTCACGCCCGGCACCTGGAGCTATCGCCGCGACGCCCGCGGCAGCCTCGCGCTGTTCGGCCAGACTGGCAGTGACGCTGGCCTGACCCTGCGGTGCGACACGACGGCCCGACAAATCTATCTGTCGCGCAGCGGTGCGGCGACGGCAGCGCTGACGATCCGCACCAGCAGCGCGACCCGCGCGATCGCCGTCCAACCGACGGGAGGCACGCCGCCCTATGTTGCGGCCGCGTTCGCCGCCACCGACCCATTACTGGATGCGATGGCATTCAGCCGCGGGCGAGTAGTGGTCGAACAGCCGGGCGCGCCGACACTGGTGATCCCCCCCTATGCGGAGGTCGGCCGCGTCGTTCAGGACTGCCGCTGAACGGTCCATCGCATGAGCGGACGAATACCCGAAAAACCTCTTGTATCCGCAGCCCGGACACCGCACATTCCGGTTGTGATCGGGTCCGGTCACGTGGCTATTAACAAGCGAAAGGAGGTGATCCGATGTCTCATGGTTCAGCAGTGGGGTCGGTTCAGTTCGTTCGGGAGACTCGCTTCTAATATCCGTTTGAATCGTGTCGGGGGGTATCCTCCCCCAATCAACGGCACGACGAGGATGTCAGAAGCATCATGGTTTCCCGGGCTGGAGCTCTCCGGCCGCTGACCATGTTTAGGGGTTGTCGAGTCGCCGGGAGGCGCTCGGCAACCTCTTTTCATATCCGGGCTACGGACATGCCTATTCGGCGTCTGCGCGTCCGCCAGCTCTTGCGGCATCGCCCAACGGGTCATAACGCCGCCCTTTCGACGGCACCTCGGTTTGCGAGCCGCCGTCGCTGGGGTAAGCGACGATGACACGGGGCGTCAGGCACTATCGCATCGCGCCCGGCGTGACGGCATTCACACTCGTCCTCTGCTTCGCACCTCCCGCCGCCGCGCAGTCGGTGCAGGAACTGCAACGCCAGATCGACGAGCTGAAGACGATGGTCCGCCAGCTCCAGCAGGAGGCGCAGCAACGGACCCCTGCAACCGCGCTCGCGACGCCACCTGCACCCACGCCCGCGCCGCCGCAGGTTGCCGAGATACCACCGCCCCGCCCGATGATGACCGGGCCCGCCCAGGTCGCCGTCGCCCCGCCCCAGCGCAAGGCGTGGTACGACCGGCTGCGCCTGCGCGGCTACACGCAGATGCGTCTGAACGAGACGATCTCGGGCGGCGACCTCGATATTCCGTCGGGATCGCGACTACGCTCGGTTCATGACGGCGGTGTGACGGAGGCCGGCAATTTCACGTTCCGGCGATTGCGCATCGTCCTCGAAGGACGGGTCAGCGACGACGTCTCGATCTATATCCAGCCCGATTTCGCCACCCGCGTCGGTGGTCAGTCCGTCGGCGAACCACGGGAGGGGTTCGGCCAGATCCGCGACGCCTATGCCGACTGGTTTCCCGACAAGGAGCATCGCCTCCGCTTGCGCTTCGGCCAGTCCAAGGTGCCGTTCGGGTGGGAAAACCTGCAATCCTCATCGAACCGGCTGACGCTCGATCGCAGCGACGGGATCAACAGCGCGATCCCCAGCGAGCGCGAACTCGGCATCGTCGCCTATTATACACCCCCTTCCGTGCAGCGCATCTGGGATCGGTTGGCGGACGCCGGGCAGAAGCTGTTCGGCAATTACGGCGCGTTCGGCGTCGGCGTCTTCAACGGGCAGGGCATCAACCGCGTCGAGGTCAACAACGACCTGATGACCGTCGCGATGGCGACGTGGCCGGTGGAACTGGCGAATGGACAGGTGGTGGAGTTCGGCGGCGCGCTGCTCCGCAACCGGGTCCAGCCCGAAATCCGCACCGGCGGCACCAGTCCGACCGCGTTCCGTGACGAGCGCGTCGGCCTGCACGCGATGCTCTATCCGCAGCCGTTCGGCATCCAGGCGGAGTGGAATTGGGGTCGGGGTCCGGAATTCGATACACGCCTCGGCGCAATCACCACCCGGCCGCTCGATGGTGGCTATATCCAGACGATGTGGCGGGTCGGTCAATCCCCGCTGGGGACGTTCATGCCCTATGCGCGATGGCAGCGGTATCGCGGTGGGTGGAAGGCGGCGATCAACGCCCCGCGACTGGCGACGAACGAGCTGGAATTGGGTATCGAGTTCCAGCCGATCGCACCGCTTGAACTCACCCTCGCCTATTCGCGCATGCACCGGCAGGAGGCCGACGAGCGGCGCATCGGCCGCGCCGAAGGCAGCCTGATCCGCACGCAGCTTCAGTTCAATTACTGACCGCCGAATCGGCGCGCCGGCGTCGCAAGTGACCCGTCACAGGAACGATCGCGCCCTGTTCAGCACCACCTTGCACACCTGGTTCTTCATCTGACCGCCCAGCGAGTCCAGCGACAGCGCCTCACCGTTCGGCACCTGCACCTCACCCGCCTGCCCCGCCTTGTATTCTGGGGAGGAGGTGATCGCGCGCTTGCCCGTCAGTCGTCCCAGCACCCCCGCCGCGCCCGTCGACGATCCGGTCGCACCCAGCAGCCTGTTCTTGACGCAATAGCCCAACAGCCCGGCGGCGTTGCCCGCCCCGACCGAGCCGATCGCCGGCAGACCACTATTGCCCAGCAATCCGCCCATCTGCCCCAGCAACCCGCCCCCCTGCCGCGCCGCAGGAGCAGAGGACGCGCCGGTCTGCCCCCCGCTCTGCGCGATCGCGGCGGGACTCGACAGTAGCAGGGCGAGGGCAGCGATCGACTTCATGGCACATACTCCGGTGGACGCACCCAGAACGACCCGCCGAGGGCGGACGTTCCTGCTGCTCGTCCGTCCGCCGCCACCGCCAGCCGCGACGGCCGTGATCACGCGGGTGTCAGCAACCCCTCGCGCGCGATCTTCTCGCGCCAGACCAGCGGCGCGAGCTGGTGGACGTTCTGCCCCTCGCTATCCACCGCCACGGTCACCGGGAAATCGCTGACCTCGAACTCGTAGATCGCCTCCATCCCGAGATCCTCGAAGCCGACGACCTTGCTGCCCTTGATCGCGCGCGCCACGAGGTACGCCGCACCGCCGACCGCCATCAGATAGGCCGACTTCGCCTCGCGGATCGCTTCCGTGGCGGCGGGACCGCGCTCCGCCTTGCCGACCATCGCGAGCAGGCCCTGGTCGAGCATCATGCGCGTGAACTTGTCCATGCGCGTGGCGGTCGTCGGCCCGGCCGGTCCGACCACCTCCTCGCCGACAGGATCGACCGGCCCGACATAATAGATCACGCGGCCGGCGAACTCGACCGGCAGCGGCTCGCCCTTCGCCAGCATGTCGGCGATGCGCTTGTGCGCCGCATCGCGCCCGGTCAGCATCTTGCCGTTGAGTAACAACCGATCGCCATGCCTCCACGTCGCCACCACGTCCGGCGTCAGCGTGTCGAGGTCGACGCGGATCGCGGTCTTGTCCGGCGTCCAGTTCACCTGCGGCCAATCGCTCAGCTTCGGCGTCTCCAGATACACCGGGCCGCTACCGTCGAGCGTGAAGTGCGCGTGGCGCGTCGCGGCGCAATTCGGGATCATCGCAACGGGCTTCGACGCCGCATGCGTCGGCCAGTCGAGAATCTTCACGTCCAGAATGGTCGACAGCCCGCCCAGGCCCTGCGCACCGATGCCGAGCGCATTCACCTTGTCCATCAGTTCGATGCGCAGCGCTTCGATGTCGTTCCTCGGGCCCCGCTGCTTCAACTGGCCCATGTCGATCGCGCCCATCAGCGATTGCTTGGCGAGCAGCATCGCCTTTTCCGCGGTGCCGCCGATGCCGATGCCCAGCATCCCTGGCGGGCACCAGCCCGCCCCCATCTGCGGCAGCATTTCCAGCACCCAGTCGACGATCGAATCACTGGGGTTCATCATCTTGAACTTGGACTTGTTCTCCGACCCGCCGCCCTTCGCCGCGACGTCGACGGACACCGTCGTGCCCGGCACCATCTCCACGTGCAGCACGCTCGGCGTATTGTCCTTGGTGTTGCGGCGGGTGAAGGCGGGGTCCGCGAGGATGGAGGCGCGCAGCTTGTTCTCGGGATGCAGGTACGCACGGCGCACGCCCTCGTCGACGACCTCCTGCAAGCTGCGGCTGCCCTCCAGCCGGCAATCCTGGCCCCATTTCACGAACACGGTGACGATGCCGGTATCCTGACAGATCGGGCGATGCCCCTCTGCGCACATGCGGCTGTTGGTCAGGATCTGCGCGATCGCATCCTTGGCGGCGGGCGATTGCTCGGCCTCGTACGCCTCGCCCAGGGCGCGGATGTAATCCATCGGGTGATAGTAGCTGATGAACTGGAGCGCGTCGGCGACGCTCTCGATCAGGTCGGTTTCGCGGATCGTCACGGTCATGCCCGGCGCCTTAGCGTCTCCCCGGCGCGCGATGCAAATGGCTGGCGGGCAGTGGGGGCGATCGACAACCGGGCCATCAGCAACCTGTTAACGCGGCGCATGCTAGCCGGGTGGAATGTCCGTGGAGCTCCCCGTCCTACCCCCCGTCCCGCTAGCGGTGATGCTCGGGGTCGTCGAGGACGGGCGCACGACCCGCCGCGACGCCGCCAGGCTGGCGCTGGTCGGCGCCGCCTGGCCGGCGGCCCTCGCCGCGCTGATGATCGCCGCGATCGTGCAGATGATCGTCGAGGGCAGCAGCATTGCTTCGGCGCTCTGGACGGCATGGCTGATGGCCGGCACCGGTGCGACGTTCGGCGTCGTGCACATGGCGCGGAATACGCCGCCGCATCGCCGCATCCGGGCCTTGATCGCTGCCGCCGCCGCGGTCGGATCGGCGATCCCGCCGCTGTTGTGGAATCACGGCGCGGCGACGGGCGGCAGCCAACTGGCTTGCGTGGTCGCGCTGATCGGCGCGGGCTGGCTCGCCGGTATCGTCCTCGCGCCCGTTCGCATCGCGACGCTGGCCTACGCGGGGGGTGCGGCGGTCGCACTGACGATCTGTAGCGGCGGCGGCTGGCCCGCTTTGTCCGCGCTCCTCCTGCTGCTCGCTCTGGGGTCGCTGACGCTGCGGCTGGTCTTCGCCGACCACGCCGCTGCCGTCGCCAACGATCTCGCCCACGGTGAAGGCCGGTTCGCCGCGAAGATGGTCGCCGAGTTCGAGGGTCAGGGGACCGGCTGGTTCTGGGAAGCCGACCGTCAGGGCCGCGTCACCTATATCTCGGGCAAGGTCGCGGCGGAGATCGCCGCCTTCGGTCCCCATCCGGTCGGGCGCGCACTGACCGACATCTTCCGCATGGACGCCGCCACGCCCGGCACGGAGCGGACGCTGGCCTTTCACCTGTCGTCGCGCACCTCGTTTTCCGACTATTCCGTCTGCGCCGCCGGCGATCGGCGCGGCGCGCATTGGTGGTCGATCAGCGGCCGGCCGGCGCTGGACGAACTCGGCCGCTTCTCCGGCTTCATCGGCTCGGGCGTCGACCTGACGGAAAAGCGCCGGTCGGAGGCGGAGATCACCCGGCTTGCGCTGTTCGACGGCCTCACCGGTCTCGCCAATCGTCAGCGCATGCGCTTCTCGCTCGACAAGACGCTCGCGCCGCCGCCCGGCCAGCGTCGCCCGGCCGCCCTGTTCCTGATGGACCTCGACCGGTTCAAGTCGGTCAACGACACGCTCGGTCATCAGGCCGGCGACGAACTGCTGAAACAGGTCGCCCAGCGCCTGCTGCGCGAAATCGGCGACAAGGGACTCGTCGGCCGGCTTGGCGGCGACGAGTTCAAGGTGTTGCTGCCCGGCGTCGACTCGCGCCCGATGCTCGCCGACCTCGCCCGCGCCGTGATCCTGGCGTTGTCGCAACCCTATTCGGTCGCCGGTACGTCGGTCACGATCGGCTGTTCCATCGGCGTCGCGCTCGCGCCCGATCACGGCGAGGATGCCGAGACGCTGGTCCGCAACGCCGACCTCGCCTTGTACGCCGCCAAGGCCGACGGGCGCGGCGTTCACCGCTTCTACTCGCCCGACATGCTGGCGGGTGCCCGCAGCCGCCAGCAGCTGGAGGACGATCTCCGGCAGGCGCTCGTCACCGGCGGACTGCACATCGCCTATCAGCCGGTCGTCAACACCAGCGACGAACGCATCGTCGGGTGCGAGGCGCTGGTCCGCTGGACCCATCCCGAGCGCGGACCGATCTCTCCGGCCGAGTTCATCCCGGTCGCAGAGGAATGCGGCCTGATCGAACAGCTCGGCGAATGGGTCCTGCGCACCGCCTGCCTCGATGCGGCGGCCTGGCCGGGCGAGATCCGCGTGGCGGTCAACGTCTCGCCCATCCAGTTCGCCAGCGCCCAGCTTCCCGCCCTCGTCACCAGCGCCCTCGCCCGCTCGGGCCTCGCTCCGTCGCGGCTGGAGCTGGAGATCACGGAGGGCGTGTTCCTCGACGAGACGAGCTCGTCCGATCGCATGTTCCGCGCGCTGAAGGGAATCGGCGTCCGGCTGGCGCTCGACGATTTCGGGACCGGCTATTCCTCACTCGGCTATCTGCGCACCGCCCCCTTCGACAAGATCAAGATCGACCAGAGCTTCGTGCGCGGCGCCGCGCAGCCCGGCAACCGCAACGCCGCGATCATCCGCGCCATCGTCTCGCTCGCCGACACGCTGGGGATGGAGACGACCGCCGAGGGTTGCGAGGTGCAGGACGAGGTGTGGCTGATGCGCGATCTGGGGTGCAGCCACATCCAGGGTTATGTCTATGGCCGCCCGATGCCGTCGGCCGATATCACGGCGCGGCTGGCCGACGACGCCGGCCCTACCGCCGCGTCGGGTTACCGCATCAGCCGCGCCCCCCGCACCCGCATGCTCCGCGCCGCCCACATCGCGATCGACGGTGTGGAGGGCGACGTCCGCCTCCGCGACATCTCCGCCACCGGCGCGATGATCGAGGGAATCGCGATCGACGGCGCACCACAGGATTTCGACGTCCTGATCGAGCTCGTAAAGGATCGCATGATCGCCGCCAAATTGCGCTGGGCGTCGGACGGCCGCGCCGGGATCGAGTTCGTCGAGCCCATCGACGTCGACCTCGTCACCAACGCACCGCAGCGTGCACTGCGCCGGGCGGGCTAGCCCTTTCACCGGTTCCGGCCGCCGGTCACTGCCCCGTTTACGATCGATTAAATATTTTCGTTCGCGCTGCGTTCCCTTGCGCTTCGACGGGGCGGCGCGAATCCGTGCGTCGCGGCGGCGCGGCATCGAACCGATCTCCCGCAGATCGGCGATCCGCGCAGATCGCGCTTGCCTCTCCCGACCGAATGCCACAATCTCTGGGGGTAAGGTACGGATCGGGACCCTATAGCTGGTGTGATCGTTGAAAGTGTCGGGACAGCCTTACCGCTCCCGATCACTGCGCGACGACCGCGATGATCGCATTTTGTTCTCCACCACCGCCGCGTGCGGGTGTAGGCTAAGTGCTTGCCGATTCGAACGAACCGGAAACGAACAGGAGTGGCGTGACGATGGATTTCAGCAACGACCGGGGCGCGACGGCCGACACCATCGAAGCAACGGCCGCACCCGCCGCCAAGGCCGCGCCGATCGCGCTCGACAGCCGCTCGGTCGCGCCGCAGCCCTATGCGCTGGAGGTCGACCATAGCCGCGACGCGCTGCTGACCGATTTCGGCAAGGAGACGCTGAACGACCGTTACCTGCTGCCGGGCGAGTCGTATCAGGACCTCTTCGTCCGCGTCGCATCCGCCTATGCCGACGATGCCGCCCACGCGCAGCGCATCTACGACTATATTTCGCGTCTGTGGTTCATGCCCGCGACGCCCGTGCTGTCGAACGGCGGCACCGGTCGCGGCCTGCCGATCAGCTGCTACCTCAACTCCGTGCCCGACAGCCTCAACGGCATCGTCGACACCTGGAACGAGAATGTCTGGCTCGCCTCGCGCGGCGGCGGCATCGGCACCTATTGGGGCAACGTCCGCGGGATCGGCGAACCGGTCGGCCTGAACGGCAAGACCAGCGGCATCATCCCCTTCGTCCGCGTGATGGACTCGCTGACGCTCGCGATTTCGCAGGGTTCGCTGCGCCGCGGTTCGGCCGCCTGCTACCTCGACATCTCGCACCCGGAGATCGAGGAGTTCCTCGAAATCCGCAAACCTTCGGGCGATTTCAACCGCAAGGCGCTGAACCTGCACCACGGCGTGCTGATCCCCGACGCCTTCATGGAGGCCGTCCGCGACGGTGCCGAGTGGATCCTGCGGTCGCCCAAGGACCAGTCGGAGCGTGGCAAGGTCGATGCCCGCGCGCTGTTCCAGAAGCTGGTCGAAACCCGCCTCGCCACCGGTGAGCCGTACATCGTGTTCGCGGATCACGTGAATTCGACGATGCCCGCGCATCACCGCCAGCTCGGGCTGAAGGTTTCGACCTCCAACCTGTGTTCGGAAATCACGCTGCCGACTGGCAAGGATCACCTCGGCAACGATCGCACCGCCGTCTGCTGCCTGTCGTCGCTGAACCTCGAGACGTGGGATCAGTGGAAGGACGAGAAGGGCTTCGTCGAGGACGTGATGCGCTTCCTCGACAACGTCCTGCAGGATTATATCGACCGGCACGAGCCCGGCATGGAGCGGGCCGCCTACAGCGCCGGCCGCGAGCGGTCGGTCGGCCTCGGCGTCATGGGCTTCCACTCCTTCCTTCAGGCGCGTGGCATCGCGTTCGAGGGGGCGATGGCCAAGTCGTGGAACCTGCGCATCTTCAAGCAGATCAACGCGCAGGTGAACGAGGCGTCGATGCAGCTCGCCGTCGAGCGCGGCCCCTGCCCCGACGCCGCCGATGTCGGCGTGATGGAGCGGTTCAGCTGCAAGATGGCGATCGCCCCCACCGCATCGATCAGCATCATCTGCGGCGGCACCAGCGCCTGCATCGAACCGATCCCGGCCAACATCTACACGCACAAGACGCTGTCGGGCAGCTTCTCGGTCAAGAACCCGTATCTGGAAAAGCTGCTGAACGAGAAGTCGAAGAACACCGAGGCGGTGTGGAACTCGATGCTCGAAAACGGCGGCTCGGTGCAGCATCTCGACTTCCTCTCGCAGGAGGAAAAGGACTGCTACAAGACCAGCTTCGAGATCGACCAGCGCTGGCTGCTCGAACTCGCCGGCGACCGCACGCCCTACATCGATCAGGCGCAGTCGCTGAACCTGTTCATCCCCGCCGATGTCGAGAAGTGGGACCTGCTGATGCTCCACTTCCGCGCGTGGGAACTGGGCATCAAGTCGCTCTATTACCTGCGCTCGAAATCCGTCCAGCGCGCCGGCTTCGCGGGCGGCGTCGAGGCGGACAACACCATCGCCAAGCCGAAGTTCGAGCTGGAAAGCACGGACTACGACGAGTGTCTGGCGTGTCAGTGAGGTGGACGGCGATCACCCTCTAATCCCCTCTCCCCTTGTGGGAGAGGGAGGGGCCCGCGCCGCGCAGCGGCGTGGGAGGGTGAGGGGGAATGCGGATGGGCTGACCAAGCGCCAGCTGCTTCCTCCCGACGCCGTAAACCGATCGCGTACTCTGAGGCGCGAGGCTGGCGAGCCGGAGCGGCGATTATGGGCGGCGCTCAGGTCATCGGTGCCGTCACTGAAGTTCCGCCGTCAGGTGCCGTTCGGGACCTATCACGCCGACTTCTGCTCGCATGCCGCAAAGCTGATCGTCGAAGTGGACGGCGACGATCACGCCATGCGGGTAACCACGGATGCCATCCGCACCCGCTTTCTCGAAAACGAAGGTTATCGCGTGATCCGCTTCGCCAATTCTGACGTGATGGACAACATCGACGACGTGGTGACGTTGATCGCGGCCGCAGCTCCTATGCAAAAGGGCCGCCTATGACGGACGGCCCCCTCACCTTCCCGCTGCCAATGGCAGCGGGCCCCTTCCTCTCCCACAAGGGGAGAGGAGGAACGACGTCACTCGGCTTCTTCGAACATATCCACCGCGTTCTGCCCGGTCGCGCTCAGGCGCACCGTGTCGCCCTCGATCTCCGCGATCAGGCCGATCGGCAGATAGTGATGCTTCTGCCCCTGCCCGTCCTCGGTGGACGGCGAGTCGTTCTTGGTCAGCTTGATGCGGTCGCCATCGACGTGATCGACGGTCCCGACATGCACGCCGTCCGCACCGATCACTTCGGCATGTTCCTTGATCTGGCTTACGTCGACCATTCGTCTTCTCCTCTAATGGGTTCCGCTGCCGAACGCATGGAAGGGAAGTTGGTCGCATGAGCTATAACGTCGTCGTGATGTACGTCGTCGCCGCGGTGCTGGGCATCGCCGGTGTCGTCCTGTTGCTGCGCCTGCGCGGCAACCTGTCGGAGCGTCAGGTCTATGCCTATCGCATGATCGGCATCATGGCCGCCTCCGCCGGCATCGTCCTCGCCATGTCCGCCACCGCGATGTGGCGGTGGAGCATGGCCATATGAATTCCGCCCTTTCCCCCTTCCCCCTGTTCGCACCGGAGTAATCCCCATGTCCCTCCTTCACGCCTCCAAGCAGTACAAGCCGTTCGAATACCCCTGGGCGTTCGAGTTCTGGAAGCGTCAGCAGCAGCTCCACTGGCTCCCCGAGGAAGTGCCCTTGGGCGAGGATTGCCGCGACTGGGCGCAGAAGCTGACCGATCACGAGCGTAACCTGCTCACCCAGATCTTCCGCTTCTTCACGCAGGCGGACGTCGAGGTGCAGGATTGCTACCACGAGAAATACGGCCGCGTGTTCAAGCCGACCGAGATCAAGATGATGCTGACCGCGTTCAGCAACATGGAGACGGTCCACATCGCCGCCTACAGCCACCTGCTCGACACGATCGGCATGCCCGAGAGCGAGTATGGCGCCTTCCTCGAATATGCCGAGATGAAGGAGAAGCATGACTACATGCAGAACTTCGGCGTCGACAGCGACGAGGACATCGCCCGCACGCTCGCCATGTTCGGCGGCTTCACGGAGGGCGTGCAGCTCTTCGCCAGCTTCGCGATGCTGATGAACTTCCCGCGCTTCAACAAGATGAAGGGCATGGGCCAGATCGTCACCTGGTCGATCCGCGACGAGTCGCTGCACTGCGAGGGCATCATCAAGATGTTCCACACCTTCTGTCAGGAGCGCCAGTGCCTGACCAAGGCGGTGAAGGACGACATCGCCGACGTGTGCCAGACCACGATCCGGCTCGAGGACAATTTCATCGACCTCGCGTTCGAAATGGGTCCGGTCAACGGCATGACGCCCAAGGAGATCAAGAAGTACATCCGCTTCATCGCCGACTGGCGCATGGGCCAGCTCGGCCTGAAGCCGATCTACATGATCGACGAGCACCCCCTGCCCTGGCTCGCGCCGATGCTCAACGGCGTCGAGCACGCCAATTTCTTCGAACAGCGCGCCACCGAATATTCGAAGGCCGCGACCAAGGGCCAGTGGAACGACGTCTGGGACTCGTTCGACAAGCGCCAGAAGGCGAAGATCATCCGCCCGACGGAGCAGGATCTGGGTCTGCAAACCGGCGACATGTTCTCGCGGGCTGGGGTTGCGGCGGAGTAATACGATGAAGATCATCACGCTCTACAACCACAAAGGTGGCGTTTCGAAAACGACTACGACGTTCAACTTAGCGCACCTTTTAGCTGAACGTGGCGGTAGAGTGCTGGTGGTTGACGCAGATCCTCAGTGTAATTTGACCGAGTTGTTAATTTCGCAGACGATCCAAGAAGCAGACACAAAGGAAGCGGATACTGGGGTTCCGCAGCCGCTTCCGGGATCTACTATCTTGGAAGCGCTAAGACCAAGGATAGATGGAGACGTCCCAGAGGTGGACATCGATTCGGTCGAACTGATACCGGTTTCGCCTAATATGCTTCTACTCAGAGGTGATGTTAATTTAAGCGATATTGAAGATTCGTTAGCCGAAGCCCATACCCAAAGATTTTCTAATAAAACTCACGAAAAACGAACTTATGTAGCGATGGGATCGTTTATAGAGAGGTTGGCCGTAAAGCACTCTATTGATTACGTTCTAATCGATGTAGGTCCGAGTTCCGGCGCCCTGACACGCGCATGCTTTTTAGTCTGCGATGGTTTCTTCGTTCCGTCTATGCCTGATCGGTTTAACGTTCAAGCAATTGGTACTCTATCTACGATCCTTAGGCGCTGGATAAGTGAGCACCAGCAGATATATGCATCTTTTATCGATCAAGGACTACCGATCAGACCAGGCACGCCGCTCTTTCTCGGAATTATTTCTCAAAACTTCAAAATGATTAGCGGCAAACCCAAAAAGAGCTACGAACTGTGGATATCTCGCATGCCGGGTCGATACTCGGACAAGCTAAAGCCTGCACTAGACGGGGCGATTGAGGGCGTGTCACTTTCTCAAGGCATTACCGCCGAAGATTGCATCGTCGCAAAAATTCCTGATTTTGTTGGCTTGGCGCCGCTAATGCAGGAAACTGGAAAGCCAGTCTTTGGTATAGAAAAGAATGACACTCGCATCGTGAACGAAGGTCATCCTTGGCAAGGAAAGGTTTGGGATCAAGCCGTTGAAAGAATGACTAGCTACAAGTCTGAGCTTTCTCGGCTAGCCGAACGGGTGGAGACACTTTCTTGATTGGTTTGAGCTTCGTCGCCTTTGTTGATATTCTTGGCTTTGGCGAGATGGTGGTAGCGGACTATGAGAACGCCGCTCCCGGGACAACATATCTTCCTAGCCTAAAGGCGGCCATCCACACCGCCTTAGCAAGCGCCACATCAATAAATTCGAAGATAACTCAGTTTTCTGACAGCATAGTTGTATCGTCGCCGTTTTCGACGAGTTGCGAAGAATTCGAACAGCACCTGCGATTAGTGCGTGACTTACAAAGCCTTCTTTTTAACGCAGGTATTTTATGCCGCGGCGGAATAAGTCATGGCCGGCACTTCCATGATGAGACTTTGCTGTTCAGCCAAGGATTGATTGATGCATATAGGCTGAAAAGCCAAGTAGCGACCGATCCTAGAATTGTTGTTTCCGGCGAAACATTGGACCTTTTGTATCCTACCGGTGCAAAGCTCGACTTTCTTATACGTGATGTTGATAATGAGGCTTTCTTAGACTATTTAGGACATCTAGACGGAAACCATGTTTCCGGAATATTAGAAAAGTTCCGACCTTCTTTAACGAAGTCAAGTCCACGTGTTCGTAGCAAAACAGCTTGGCTTTATCGCTATGCGAATTTCTGCCATGAAGAAATCATGTTACCTGAGCTTATCACGATGCGTAGATCAAATAATACCTGAGTCCTCACTCCACCACTGCCTCACTCCCTGCAAAGCCCTGCCGCGTAATTCCTGCGCGCTTCACCTCGGCCAGCACCTAGTCGAAGCGGTCGTAGCGCGCCTCCGGGCCGGTCCGCATCACCAGCAGCGCAGCGGGGTCCGCGCGCAGCGCCTTGCAAACGCAAACCCTGCTGGACGACAGTTGGACCCATAGGCTGAGACAAAGTGGAACTCACTGGTCAAACCCCACCCTCACCGCCCCCGTCTCACCGGCACCGAGAAGTCCGCCGGTTTGTCCGCCACCCAGCGCAGGAAGCGCGCGATCGCGGGGTGGTCGCGCAGGACCGCCGGGTCGGCATAGGCCCGCGCCAATTCCCCGTTCGGCAGCGTCGCGTGGATCGTGCGGTGGCAGATCGGGTGGACCGGGGCGGTGACGCGGCCGCCTTCGCTCTTGGGCACCAGATGATGCCACTCCACCCGCGCGCCCAGCGGCCGCTCGCACAGCGCGCAGGTCGGCGGCGGTGCGGCTTCGGCGGCGGCGCGGGCTGCGGCCGCCGCCAGTCCCGCCTTGCGCTTCACCCTGCCCGTCATGCCCTGTCCATCATGCCCCGAATGTGGGTAGCCGCCGGGGTGCGGGGAAGAGGTATCGCTCACCCCGCACCCGACAGGCTCCCCTTCCCGCGGGGAGGGGTTGGGGGAGGGCTTCGCCGCGAGCGATGTCGATGCGGTGTCAGCCCAGCCCTGCGCGTTCGGAACCTGGTGGCTTCAAGGAAGAGCTCTCCACCAGCGGTATGGCCAAAATTCCACCCCACCCCGACCTCCCCTTGCCGGGGAGGGAGAAGGACGGAACCCCCAGCCCCTCACTCCACCATCCGCTCGTTCCCCACGAAGCCCAGCCGCGTGATGCCGGCGCGCTTCACCACGGCCAGCACCTGATCGAAGCGTTCGTACCGCGCCTCCGGATCGGTGTTCATCACCAGCAGCGCCTTCGGATCCGCCTTCAGCACCGCCAGCCGCGCCGGCAGGGCCGTGTCGCTCGTCGCCACGCCGTCCAGCACCGCGACGCCGCTGCGGCTCAGGTCCAGCCGATGCTCGATACGGGGCTCGGTCGTGCCGCCGGGCGCAGGCAGGTCGATCGTCACCTTATGCAGCGTCGTCGGCAGGATCATGATCATCATCACCAGCAACACCAGCATCACGTCGATCAGCGGCGTGATGTTCAGCCCGCTGATCGGCTCGCCGATACCGGAGGCGGTGGCACCGCGGGCGGAAGCATAGGGGGAGGCGAAGGAACGTGAGCGTGACATCTGACGATCTCCCGATGAAGGTGATGATATTGCATCACGTCATCGGTGCGCCGTCAAGCGTCTCCAACATTCTCCATGCCTCGCTGTCCTACACCGGATGAGCCGCGTAAATGGTCCGGCTCCTCGACAAGGGCGGGAGCCGATCGTGAGCGTCGACAGCATCCGGGCCACCACCACCAAAACGCCGCATTGGACTAACCTTAGCCTAACCTTCCGATCCGAGGCAGACACCAATCTGCCGGCATCCGGTTCGTTAACCGCTGATCTGGCAGGACATTGCGGTGCCGATGTCCCGCCTGTTCCGCAGCCGCTGGTCCGCGCTCCTCTGGGCCGGCGGGATCGTCTGGACCGCCTATGACGTCGCCGACTCCGCCCCGCGCGAACAGGCCGGCACCAATAGCTCGGGCAACGCGACGATCACCGACGCCGCGGGGGAAGCGGTCGACGCCGCCGACCTCATCGCGGTCGCCAACGCGGCGGGGCTGTAGCGCGCACGAAAAAGGCGGGGCGCGACCATCGTCGCGCCCCGCCCCGTTCCTCGCCGAAGCGACGGTGCGACTAGAAGTGGAACACCGCGCCGGCCATCGGACGGAAGCTGTCCGCGCCGCCGAAGGTCGAAACCTCGAAGCGGAAGCGCACGCCGGCGTTGCCGGTGATGCCCGCCAGACCGATGTCCTTCGGACCGACCTCGGCACCGACGCCGTAGGTGATCGCGTGGAAGTCACGGCTGTTGTTGCCGAAACGGTCGAAGTTCACCCACTGGTAGCCGACCTTGCCGTAGAACAGGCCGCTGTCGCCGGCGCGGAAGCCGAAACGACCCGCTGCGCCATATTCCCAATCGATGTCGCCCGACACGCCCTTGGCGGCGTTACCCTCGACACCGACGAACACCGGCCCGAGCGGAACGTTCACGCCGACGATGCCCTGCACCAGGCTGCCGTCCAGCTTGTTGCCGCCGATCGGGGTCGCGGGAATGCCGTGACCCGGGTTGCGGTCGAAGCCTTCCCAGCCGCCCAGCACGGCGACGTAGGGCTCGATGCCGAATGCGCGGGTGCCGTCCGGCGCGCGCGCTGCGTCGGCGGGAATGGTGTCGTCCTGCGCGAAGGCGGGAACGGCGGCGGTGACTGCCAGAAGGGCGGCGGCGAGGGAGAGCTTACGCATCGAAAATGGCCTTGTTGGTTTAACTATCCGGTCGGTGTCGGGGTCGATCCAGACCCGATCCAGGCATGCAGAAGCGTTCAGTGACAGGTTTGTTGCAGCGCAATGTTTCGAGCGGCGGCGCTTTTCGGCCTGTGTTGCCGGAACGACACGGTTCCTGTCACGCAGGTGAATAAACCATGTCAAAAGCGAGGCTTTCCGCCATTTCCGCCATGTTCCCGCCACATCGATCGCGGTCGGCGACGCGGCGCTAGACCGTGCGGCAGCGCACTATGGAGCCGCCAGGAACCGACCAATCGGCATCGCGGCCCTTGCCGCGCAACAGCGCGCCGTCACCCGAATAGGCGATCCCCGACGCCGCCCGCTGCTGCTCCAGGCGCCAGGTCGCACGCCCGGACGTCGCCACCGCCGTCTGTCGCCGATTGTCGAACGCGACGCTCAGGATCGCCCCGCCGCCGCAGCGATAGGTCGCGGCAGCGCGTGCGGGCATGGCCGGCGACAATTCGACGCGATCGATGCGCCAGCGACCGGTCGTGGCAGGCTCGCGGATCAACGCCGCCTCGCCGACATAGAGTTGCTGCACACCCTTGGCCGGGGTCGCGACGATCTCCAGCGGCACGGCCATGTCGTCGGTCCGGCCGTCCGGCACGGCGCGCCCGACCTCCGCCATGAAACGGTCGTAGCCGCGGCGCTCACCCTCCAGCCGGTGCGCCGACGCCGGGTCACGCCACGCCGCGCGGGCCGCATCCCAGCGCCGGTCGAGCAACGCCGCGAACATGCCGCGGACGACATCGCCCGCCGCTTGCTCGTCGGCGGGGATGGGTGCCACCGCCGAGTAATTGCCGATGTCCGCGACCGCGTCCCTGGCGACGGCGGACAGGTCGACGGTGTTGCTCGCCACTGCGGCGGACTCCACCCCGTTCGTACAGCCGGCCGCGACGATGCTAATCGCGGCCGATGCGATGCCGATCAGGGCGCTGCGCACCCCGTCAGGGTTTCAGCGCGACGTCGTCGGCGTCGTCGAGGTCTTCGTCATCGTCGATGCTGCCGTCGTCCAGTTCCTCCTGAACGTCGTCCTCGTCGATGTCATCCTCGTCCATCTTCACCGACGCGTCGGTCTCGCCGACCTCGTCGTCGGTCATGTCGAGATCGTCGATCGGCTCACCCTCGCTGTCCTCGTCGCCGAGATCCGGGTCGAGGTCGGTCAGGACGATACCGTCGGTCGGGCCGTTGCGCGTGGCCTCCAGGATCTCGGCACGCTGGCTCTCGTCATAGCCTTCCTCGTCCCAACCGTCGTCGCCGGTGCCGTGGCCGGGAATCTGCTGACCGCCCATGTCGTCGTCCTCTTCTTGATCTGTGCAAGGTCGAACGGCGGGATCGGCGTGGCGGTTCCGTTGCCTAGGCGCGGAACAATCGGCCGCGCTCGATCACGGCGACCAGCGCGAGCGCGATCACGCCGGCGATCAGGAAGCCTGCGACCATCGGCACGACCGACCCGTCGAACGCCTGCCCGATGACGGCGCCGATCAGGACACCGGCGGTGATGCTGATAAAGCCCTGCACGCTTGAAGCGGTGCCGGCGATCGCGCCCATATTCTCCATCGCCATCGCGGAGAAGTTGGACGACGCCAGCGCAAAGCTCGCCATCGTAATTGCCTGCAACACGGAAAACGCGATCAGCGAGTCCATCCCCAGTCCGGCGAGCGTCCAGTGCAGCGCGCCCGTCGCGATCAGCGCCACCAGCGCGCTCTGGGCGATCCGCCGGGTGCCCAGCCGCATCACGATCCGCGCGTTGAGCAGGTTCGCCGCCGCCATCGTCGCCGCCGTCCCCGCAAATACCGCGGCGAGCAGCTGCGGGTGGCGGAACACATCGAACATGATCTGCTGAATCGTGTTCAAATATCCGTACAATGCCCCCAGCAGCATCGTCGCGGCCAGCGTGTAGCCGATCGACTGCCGGTCGGTCAGCGCGGTGCGCCACCCGGCGACGATCCGCCGCGGGTGGATCGGCAGCGCCGCCTCCGGCCGCAACGTCTCCGGCATGCGCAAGCCCAGCCACGCGAACATCACCGCCCCCGCCCCGGCGATCACCCAAAAAATCGTCCGCCAGTCGCCGAACAGCAGCACCGCCTGCCCCATCGACGGGGCCAGCACCGGCACGATCATGAACACCATGAACGCAATCGACATGACGCGCGCCATCGCCCGGCCGTGATAACAGTCGCGAACCAGCGCGATCGTCGCGACCCGGGTCGCCGCGACGCAGGCCCCGCCGGCCACTCGCGCCACCAGCAGCAGCGTGAAGCTGCCCGCCACCGCCGCGGCGGCATTGGCGACGACATAGCCCGCCAGCGCGAACAACAGCACACGCCGCCGCCCATACCGGTCCGCCAGCGGCCCGTGCACCAGATGCGCGACGCCGAACCCGCCGAGGAATGCCGACACCACGAACTGCCGGTCGTTCGCGCTCGCCACGCCCAGCGCCTCGCCGATCGCGGGCAGCGCCGGCAACATCGCGTCGGTGCCCAGCGCACCCAGTGCCATCAGCGCCGCGACCAGCGCCACGAATTCGGCAAAGCCTATGGGCGCGCCGAGTGGCTCCACCGGAAGATCCGGCGCGGGGTGGGTCTGATCTGACATGATGCCCGCCCGTACCCATTCCTCGCCCGTCGCGGAACCCCGGCCGTTCATGACATCGCTGGGACAGCCTCTTGCCGACCGTCGCGCGCATCGCCACGGTAGTTGCATCCGATGACCATGCTCGATCCCCACCTCGTCCTCGGCGCCTATTCGGTCGGCGTCTTCCCGATGGCGGACGCGCGCGATGCGGACGACGTGTATTGGGTGGAGCCGCGCCGCCGCGCAATTCTCCCGCTGGATGGTTTCCACCTGTCGCGCTCGCTGCGCCGCCGGATCGCCGCCGATCGCTTTCGGGTCACCGCCGACGCCGACTTCCAGGCCGTGCTGCGCCTCTGCGCCGAAAGCGCCACCGACCGGCCGGAAACGTGGATCAGCACCGCGATCGAACGCGTGTTCCTCGATCTGCATGCTCGCGGTTACGCGCATTCGGTCGAATGCTGGGACGGCGACCGGCTGGTCGGTGGCCTCTACGGGCTGGCGCTGGGTCGCGCGTTCTTCGGGGAAAGCATGGTCAGCCGCGCGACCGACGCGTCGAAGGTCGCGCTCGCGTGGCTGATCGCCCGCCTGCGCGTCGGCGGGTTCACCCTGCTGGATTGCCAGTTCCAGACCTCGCACCTCGCCTCGCTCGGCGCGGTGGAGATCGACCGCGACGATTACGTCGCGTTGCTGGGCACGGCGCTTTCGACCGGCGCGTCGTCGTCGGCGGGGCCATCGTTCCCTAAGTCCGCAGCCGGGGCCGCCGACTTCGGCGCACTCGAACGCCTGGTCGATGTCAGCGCTTCTGTATCCGCACCCTTATCGGGAAAGGACATCGTGCAGCTTTTGGTCCAAACGTCGTAGATCGGGTGCTGCACGACGTTCAGGCCCGGCCGCTCCTTGAACAGCCAGCCCGAAAACGTCCGCCGCCACTTCGCATCGGAACCGCGGACGATCACCTGCGCAAAGGCACCGGTCAGTTGGTCCTGCTCCCACGGCGCGGTCTTCTCGCACGCGCGCAGCCGTACCACGACATCACCGATGCGCGTCGCCTGTCCTGGCTTCAGCGTGATCTCGCGACTTTCGCCGTTACGCTTGTTCAGCAGGCCGAGCACCGCCACGCGCTGCGCCATCGGCGTTCCGCCACTGGCGACCGCCTCGTCGCCAGCGTCGATCGTCTCGATCCCGCTCGCCGCGGGTGGCGGACCTTCGGGAACGACCTGCTCGACGCGGTGAACGGGCGCAGGCGTATCCCGGTCGTCCAGCGCGCGATAGCCGAACCAGCCACCGACCCCGAGCAGCGCCGCGACCAGCACTGCCGCGGCGATCCAGCGTCGGTTCACCCCTCCGGCGTCCAGGCTTCATAATCGCCCGTCGCAGCCGCACGCCGGCCGCCCTTCTCCAGCGACCCCGACGGACGATAGGCGAGCGCCGTCCCGGTCAGGTTGGCGACCGCCGGCTTCTGCCACGCACGCGGCGCGGGCAGCGCACGATCGGGCACGTCGTCGACCTGATGATGCAGCCAACTGAACCACGCAGGCGGCACCCGGCTGGCATCGTTCGAGCCGTTGTAGATCACCCAGCGGCGCGGATTGCCGTACGTGTCCTTGCGACCTTCGAAATACACGTTGCCGAGCGAATCCTCGCCCATCTGCTTCATGCCGCGAAGACCGTAGAACCACGTGCCCCAGGAGGCGCCGTTCCACCAGGTGAAGGGATTGCGATTGATGCCCATGATGCGTCGCTTACCTTGCCTGCCGCCCACCTTCAACCATGACGGCTTCTGTGATGGTCAGGGCCGGGGCATAGTCCACGACACCTTGTCGCCCTCGCCGATGCCCAATTCGGCGGTGCGCCCGCCGCGAACCTCCAGCACCGCCGCCACCGGCTCCCCCGACGCGATCGGCGTCTCGGAAAACGGCACCGTATTCTCTGCGATCCGCGCGATCGTTCCGTCGGTGCGGATGTAGACGATGTCGAGCGGGCTCGGCGTGTTCTTCATCCAGAAGCTCGCCTCCCGCGGGCCGCCGCCTTCCGCCGGATAGGGGGCGAACAGCATCGCGAAATCGGGGGCGAGATTGGTGCGGAACATCAGACCCGTGGCCTGCTCCTCCTTGGTCCGGGCCAGTTCGGCGCGAAACACCTGCACGCGACCGTTCGCGGCGATCTTCACCGGGATCGTCGTAGTGCGCGACACGGTCGCCGCATCGCCGTCGCCGCGCGAACAGCCGGTCAGGGCCAGCACGCTCGCCGCCAACGATATCGTCATCGACCGCATCATGCTTCGTCCTCCGCCGCCATGTCGGACCCGTCGCTGAAGCCGTCACCGGCAAGGTCGTCGTCCACGTCCTCGACCAGCACCGCGAGCGGCCCCTTGTCGCCGTCAACGATGCGCGCGAGCAGCGGCTGTTCCGGCTCGACCGACGGAATGCCGCCGCGACGCAGCGTCTCCATATGCACGAATACGTCGCGACCGTCCGACGATCGGATCAGAAAACCGTAGCCTTTCAAGCGGTTGAACCACTTCACGCTGACCGATTCCAGCGGCCCCGCCGATTCGATCAGCGATGCGGGATCGATACGGCCGGCCACGGTCGGACGTCGCGGCGGCGTTTCCTCGACAGCACCGGAGAGGTCAATGGCCACGATTTCGCGCGCCTGAAAGCCGCGACCGCGCTGCACCGCCATCGCCTCGACGCGCGCGCCCTCGGGCAGGCTCCGGCGGCCGTGCGGCTGCAACACGCTGAAATGGACGAGGATGTCGCCGATCGCCGCATCGTCGGCTACCGCGAACCCAAAGCCCCGGGTCACATCGAACCATTTGATGACGCCGCCGACTGCAACAGGCTCGGCGCCACTTCCGGGTTCGCCCCCCTGCTGCACGTCAACTTGCATAAGTCACCCCTGGCGCGGCCTGACTAGCATCATTCATCTTCGCTGCAATGCATCAGGTCGGTAAAACTATCCAGATCGTCACCCTCACGGGGCGCAGAATCGACGATCGCCCGCGCCAGCGCGAAGCCGTGACCTGCCCGGATCATCGTCGCCAACTGCTTCTGTCGCAACGGCCGGTCCGCTTGTGCAAGCGCGAACGGCCCGATCCGTTTCCGCTTCGCCAGCCGCAACGCGCTCTCCACCGCGTCCTTTGCCACGGCTGGTGCGACGGCACTGGCATCCGCTTCGCCGACACGCGCGGCGGACAGCGCCTGCCGCACCCGCCCCGCCCCCAGCCCGCGCCGGCCGAGCGCCGACGCCTTCGCTTCTGCCCAGGCGCGATCGTCGACATAGCCCAGATCCGCCATCTTCGCCGCCATCGCGACCGTATCGGCAGGCTCGCCCTCCCATCCGCGCTCGCGGATCTTGCGCTTCAGATAGTCGACCAGCTTGCCCTGTGTTGTGGCGAACCGTTCGACATAGCGCAGGGCGAGCCGCTCCAGCGACGCGGCGTCGAGGGGCGGAATGGGCCGGGCATCGGCACGATTGGGGCGTCGCATGGCCTTGATTGTGCCACACTGGGCCGTGAAGAGGAACGTTGGCGCGTTTCGCGCCGGAAGACCAAGAGAAGGCAAGACCCGTCGATGACCGAGACGCAAACCCCGATGGACGCGCCCCAGGCGACGCCGACCGAGGATTCGCTGCCCCGCCGTTACGCGGATTTCGCCACGCTGGGCGAGGCTCTGGATTACGCTGCATCCGGTAAACGCGGCCTTAATTTCCATGACGCACGCGGCACGCTGGTGCGCGGTTACCCCTTCACGGACCTGCGGACGGACGCGCTCGACGCTGCCCGTCGCCTCATCGCGGCCGGTATCAAGCCCGAGGATCGCGTCGCGCTCGTCGCCGAGACGTCCGCCGAATTCGCGGCCCTGTTCTTCGGCGTCGTCTACGCCGGCGCGTGGCCCGTGCCGCTGCCGCTACCGACCTCGTTCGGTGGCCGCGACAGCTATATCGAACAACTGCGCGTCCAGCTGTCGAGCTGCGATCCGTCGATGCTGATCTACCCGCCCGAACTGGCCGAGATGGCCGGCGCGGCGGCGGCGCTGGCGAATACCACCGGCGTTGATTGGGCCGAATTCGGCGCGCGCGCGGTGCCCGACGTGGCGCTGCCGACCGCGAGCAGCGATCAGGTCGCCTACCTGCAATATTCCAGCGGCTCGACCCGTTTCCCCCACGGCGTCGCCATCACGCACGAGGCGTTGCTGAACAACCTCGCCGCGCACAGTCACGGCATGCAGATCGACGGCACCGATCGCTGCATCAGCTGGCTGCCCTGGTATCACGACATGGGCCTCGTCGGCTGCTTCCTGTCGCCGGTCGCCAATCAGGTGTCGACGGACTATTTGAAGACGGAGGATTTCGCTCGCCGTCCGCTCGCGTGGCTCGACCTCATCAGCCGTCATAAGGGCACCGCGCTCAGCTATTCGCCGACTTTCGGTTACGACATCTGCGCGCGTCGCATGTCGTCGCAGACCAAGGCGTCGGACCGGTTCGACCTGTCGCGCTGGCGCGTCGCCGGCAACGGTGCCGACATGATCCGCCCCGACGTGATGCAGTCGTTCGTCGACGCCTTCGCCGATGCGGGTTTCAAGGCGTCGGCGTTCCTGCCCAGCTACGGGCTGGCGGAAGCGACGCTGGCGGTGTCGATCATGCCGCCGGGCGAGGGTATCCGCGTCGAGCTGGTCGAGGAAACCGAGCTGTCCGGCACGCACGACAACGGCGCGAACGACAATGGCCGGCCGCAGCGGTTCCGCGCGATCGTCAACTGCGGCAAGCCGGTGCGCGACATGGTGGTCGAGATCCGTCAGGAGAACGGCACGCCCCTGCCCGATCGTGCGATCGGCAAGGTATGGTGCAAGGGTCCGTCGGTCATGGTCGGCTATTTCCGCGACCCCGCCGCGACCGAGGCGTGCCTGCAGGACGGTTGGCTCGACACGGGCGACATGGGCTATCTGTCGGACGGCTATGTCTACATCGTCGGTCGCGCCAAGGACATGATCATCGTCAACGGCAAGAACCACTGGCCGCAGGACATCGAATGGGCCGTGGAGCAGATCCCCGGCTTCAAGGCCGGCGACATCGCCGCCTTTGCGATTACGACGCCGGGCGGCGAGGAAACCCCCGCCGTCCTCGTCCAGTGCCGCAGCAGCGACGACGCCGAACGCACGCGCCTCCGCGATGCGATCCGCGAGCGGGTCCGCTCGGTCACCGGCATGAACTGCGTGGTGGAACTGATCCCGCCGCGCACCCTGCCTCGCACCAGCTCGGGCAAGCTCAGCCGCGCCAAGGCCCGGAACCTGTATCTGGCGGGCGAGATCAAACCATACGACATCGCCGCCTGATAGACGGGCGGCGTCCGCGTCCGCCGTCACTTCCACAAAAGGGGTGACGGCCGACGCGGCTCGGCTAGCAAACGCTAAGCCGCAAACATCTCCGCCGGCACCGCATAGAGCGCCTCCGCCGACGCATTCGCGGCCGCCACCAGTCCCAGCGCCTCCGGCACGATCTGCTCCAGATAGAAGCGCGCGCTCGCCCGCTTCATCGTCGCAAAGTCGTCATCCCCGGTCGCCGCCGCGGCCTCGCGCTCCATCAGCCAGCCGCAGGTCGCCACCGATAGCATCGTCAGGAACGGGTAGCTCGCCGCCAGCTTGTCGTCGGCGTCCGCAGTGGCGAGCCGGCGACCGGCGGCGTCGCACGCCTCGACCAGCTCGACCAGTCCCGCCGCCTTCGCGTCCGCCCGAATATCGGCGATCAGCGCCGCAAACACCGCGCCGTTCTCCAGCCCCAGCTTGCGCCCCACCAGATCCGCCGCCTGAATCCCGTTCGTTCCCTCGTAGATCGGTGTGATCCGCGCATCGCGGAAGAAACGCGCCGCGCCTGTCTCTTCGATGTAGCCCATGCCCCCGTGTACCTGGATGCCGATGCTCGCGACCTCGTTGCCAAGATCGGTCGCGTGCGCCTTCGCCAGCGGCGTGACGAGTTCCAGCCGCCCCTTCGCCGCCGCATCGCCCAGCGTCGCACGATCGACCTGTCCCGCCGCGTAATAGACCAACGCCCGCGCCGCCTGCGTCTGCGCCTTCATGCGCAGCAGCATGCGGCGCACGTCGGGATGATCGACGATGCGGATCGGTGCCTTGTCCGGCGACCCCGCCCGCGCCGACTGCACGCGGTCCAGCGCATAGGCGACCGCCCCCTGCGTCGCGCCCTCCGCGATCTGCACGCCCTGAAGCCCGACATTGAGGCGCGCATTGTTCATCATCGTGAACATCGCCCGCAGGCCGCCATGCTCCGGCCCGATCAGTTCGCCGAGACAATCGTCGTGATCGCCGAACGACAGCACGCAGGTGGGTGAGGCATGCAGCCCCATCTTGTGTTCGATCGACACGACGCGGACATCGTTGAATGTGCCCGGCTTCCCGTCCGCATCCAGCCGGTATTTCGGCACGAGGAACAGCGAAATGCCGCGCGTGCCCGGCGGCGCGTCGGGCGTCCGCGCCAGCACGAGGTGGACGATGTTCGGGGCCATGTCGTGGTCCCCGAACGAGATGTAGATCTTCGTACCCTTGATCGACCATCGGCCGTCGCCACGCGGCGTCGCCATCGTCCGCAACGCACCGACATCGCTGCCCGCCTGCGGCTCCGTCAGGTTCATCGTCCCCGTCCATTCCCCGGTCGCGAGGTGCGGCAGGTAGAGCGCCTGCTGTTCCGGCGATCCGTGATGCTGGAGCGCCTCGATCGCCCCCACCGTCAGCGTCGGACACAAGGCGAAACCGGTATTGGCCCCGCCCAGCGTCTCCAGCACCGCGGTCTGGAGCGCGAAGGGCAGCCCCTGACCGCCCCACGCTTCCGGCGCGCCGATCGTGCCCCAGCCACCCTCAACATAGGCGCGGTACGCCTCAGGATAGCCCGCCGGCATGACCACGCCGTCGACCGTCCACTGCGCACCGATGGTGTCGCCGACCTTCGCAAGCGGCGCCCACTCGCCCTCTGCGAACTGGCCGGCGCCTTCCAGCACGGCGTCGACCACGTCCTCGCTCGCGGCGGCGAACATTTCAGTCGCGGCAAGTTCGGGCAGGCCGACGACCTGATCGAGGACGAAGCGCTGTTCCGCGACGGGGGCTGCGAAGGCCAAGGTTTCTCTCCTGTGTTTGGCAAGGCTATAGCCCGCGGCGATGACCGCTCCAAACGCCTCCATCTTCCCCTACGGCCCGGCGGCGATCGCGGCGGCGGCGGACATGATCCGGGGCGGCGGGATCGTCGCGGTGCCGACCGAAACCGTCTACGGCCTCGCTGCCGACGCCAGCGATTCGGCGGCGGTGGCGCGCATCTACGCGGCCAAGGGTCGTCCGGCGTTCAACCCCCTGATCGTGCATGTCGGCGACCTCGCGGCAGCCGACGCGCTGGCGGAGTTCGACGACGATGCGCGCGCGCTGGCGGCGGCGTTCTGGCCGGGGCCGCTGACGCTGGTGCTGCCACTGCGCCCCGGTGCTCCGGTCGCGTCGATCGTCACCGCCGGCTTGGGGACTGTGGCCATCCGCATACCGGCACACCGAGCCATGCAGGCGCTGATCACGGCGAGCGGTCGCGCCTTGGCCGCTCCGTCCGCCAATCGCAGCAACGGCATCAGCCCCACCCGAGCGGAGCATGTCGTCGCCAGCCTCGGGGACGCGGTACCGCTGGTGATCGACGACGGACCGTGCGCGGCCGGGCTGGAATCGACGATCGTCATGGGGCGCGACGTGTTGCGGCCCGGACCCATCACCTCGGCGAACCTGATGTCGGTCCTGTCGTTGTCGGCACCCGGCGGGACGCGATCCCCGCCGCTTCTCGCCGGCGACATCGTCGCACCCGGCCAGCTTGCGACGCACTACGCGCCGCACAAGCCGCTGCGCTTGAACGCCCTTGCGGCCGAGCCGGACGAATGGCTGATCGGGTTCGGAGCGATCCCCGGTGACGAGACGCTCTCGGCCAGCAGCGACCCGGTGGCGGCGGCAGCACGGCTGTTCGATGCCCTGCACCGGGCCGATGCCTCGCCGAAGGCGCGCATCGCCGTTGCTCCCATTCCTTCGGACGGCATCGGCGAGGCGATCAACGACCGCCTCGCCCGCGCCGCGACGCGCTAGACTGCGCCAGCGCGATTGCCGTTAGCGAACGGCCGCGGCCTCGTTGGCGACGATGTCCGCCTTCCGCTCCGGCGACATGGACTGGGCATTCACATCGGCCGCGTCGATCGCGTCGGCACGCTGCTCGCCCACATCGCGCGTCCGCTCCGCCCGCTCCTGAAGATTGTCGGCCATGGCTTCCAGCGAGTCGGCGCGGTTGTCGGCGGCATCCTCCACGCGTTCGGCCAGCTTGTCGTCGCCTTTGCCCCCGCAGGCAGCGAGCGGCAGGGCGAGCAACGACAGGCACGCGAGCGGGAGGATGGCTTTCATCGAAGAATGTCCTGTTGGCATCGCTCCGGGTCCGGAACGGTCGGCATCAGCGATCCTGATCCATGATCGTTCCTTGGCGAAAGCGCCTTTCGATCAGACACTCACCGCCCGTGATCGCGCCGCGAAGCTCTTCCGCAGCTTTTGCAGCTTGGGCGGGATGACGGCCATGCAATACGGATTCGACCGGCCCGACGTTTCCCAATAATCCTGATGATAACCCTCCGCCGGGTACCACGTCGTCATCGGTTCGATCGTCGTCACGATCTTTCCACCCGTTTCGCCCGCTCGCTCGATCGCGGCGCGCGCTTCGGTTTCCTGCGCCTCGTCGGCGGGGAAGATCGCCGAGCGATACTGCGTCCCGACATCGTTGCCCTGACGGTTCAATTGGGTCGGGTCATGCGTCGCGAAAAAGATGTCGAGCAGGTCGGCATAGCGAAGCTGGTCGGGATCGTAGCCGACCCGGATCGCCTCGGCATGACCCGTGTCGCCGCCGCACACCTGCTTGTAGGTCGGATCAGGCACATGCCCGCCGATATAACCGCTCTCGACGCTTTCGACGCCGATCACGTCCTTGAACACCGCTTCCGTGCACCAGAAGCAACCACCGGCCAGCGTGGCATATTCGGTCATCATCGTCTCCTTTGATCGGCAGATAGGAAGTCGCTAGGGCCACCGTAAGGGTCAGGGAGCATGCGACGATGGCGGTAATGGTGACGGGCGGTGCGGGCTATATCGGCAGCCACGCCGTACTGGCGCTGCTCGATGCGGGCGCGGATGTCGTCGTGGTCGACAATCTCGTCACCGGGTTCGACTGGGCGGTGGACGAGCGTGCGACGCTGATCGAGTGCGACGTGTCGGACGAGGGCCGCGTGCGCGCGGCGATCCGCGGGCATGACGTGGATGCGATCCTCCACTTCGCCGGATCCGTCGTGGTCCCGGAATCGGTCGGCGATCCGCTCAAATACTACCGCAACAACACCGCCGCCTCGCGCTCCCTGATCGAGAGTGCGGTTGCGGAGAGCGTGAAGCATTTCATCTTCTCCTCCACCGCCGCGACCTACGGCACGCCGGACAAGGTGCCGGTGGCGGAGGGCGACCCGACCGTGCCGATCAACCCGTACGGCATGTCGAAGCTGATGACGGAGACGATGTTGCGCGATGTCGCGGCCGCCCACCCGATCAACTATGCGGCATTGCGCTACTTCAACGTCGCAGGCGCGGACCCTCAGGGGCGAACCGGCCAGTCGACGGCGGGCGCGACTCACCTGATCAAGGTCGCGGTCGAGGCGGCAACGGGCAAGCGCGACAGTGTCGCAGTCTTCGGAACGGACTTTGCGACGACGGACGGCACCGGCGTACGCGATTACATCCACGTCAGTGACCTCGCCGCCGCGCATGTCGCCGCCCTCGCCCTGTTGCGCAGCGAGCCGGTCCGCAGCCACACGCTCAACTGCGGCTATGGTCGCGGCTTTTCCGTCAATCAGGTGCTCGACGCCGTCGACCGCGTCACGAACGTCACGATCGCGCGCCGCTACGAAGGGCGCCGCGCCGGCGACCCCGCGGAGCTGATCGCCGACAACCGTGCGATTCTGGCGGCGACCGACTGGCGGCCGGAACGCGACGACCTCGACCTGATCGTCCGCGATGCGCTGGCGTGGGAGCGCGCACTGGCCGAACGCGGCGTATGAGGCTGCGCTCGCTGCTGTTCGTACCCGGCGACCGGCCGGAGCGGATGGAAAAGGCACTGACCCTCGGGGCCGACGCGCTGATCCTCGATCTGGAGGATGCGGTCGCGCCGCTGGCCCGGCCGATCGCGCGCGACGCGGTCACCGATTTCGTCACGCGCCGACGCGGGCACGGCCCGACGCTGTTCGTCCGCATCAATCCGCTGGATGGCGAGGAAGCGGCGCTCGATCTTGCGGCGATCCTGCGCGCTGTCCCGGACGGCATCGTCCTGCCCAAGGCGGAGGGTGCAGACGGCGTTCGGACGCTGGCGGAGCGGCTGCCGGGCACCCCGATCCTGCCGATCGCGACGGAAACACCCTCCGCATTGTTCCGGCTGGGCGACTATGCCGCCGTCTCGGGTCAGCTTGCCGGCCTGACCTGGGGCGCGGAAGATCTGCCCGCGGCGATCGGCGCCACGACCTCGCGAGAGCAGGACGGCAGCTATACCGCGCCTTACCAGTTGGCGCGGTCGCTCACGCTGTTCGGCGCGCACGCGGCGGGCGTGGCGGCGATCGAGACGGTGTACCCGGATTTTCGCGATCTCGACGGCCTTGCCAGCTATGCCGCACGCGGACGGCGCGATGGGTTCACCGGCATGATGGCCATCCACCCGGCGCAAGTGCCGATCATCAACGCCGCTTTCTCGGCCACGCCCGAGGAGCTCGCGAGGGCGCAGGCGATCGTCGACCTGTTCGCGGCGAACCCCGGCGCGGGCGCGTTGCAACTCGACGGCCGGATGGTCGATGCGCCGCATCTGAAGGCGGCCCGCCGCCTGCTAGCGCTCGCCGCCGATTGATGCGCGGATACGCGCGGTCGCCCACCAGCTGCCGAGTGTCCAGAGCGTCCCGAAGCTCCACCCGGCCAGCACGTCGGACGGCCAGTGCACGCCGAGATACACCCGGCTGAGCCCGATCGCCCCGACCAGCAGGATCGCACACGTCATCAGATAGCGCCGAATTGGTGGTTCCGGCGCGACCTGACTGGCGAGCGCGGCGAGGGTCAGGTACACGATCGCGCTGTTCGCTGCGTGCGCGCTGGGGAAGCTGGCGCTGGAGACCGGCACCAGATGCGCGACGACATCCGGGCGCGTCCGCCCGACGATGTCCTTCGCCAGCCCCACCAGCCAAGCCCCGGACGCGCAGGCCACGACGATCGCCGCTGCCGTCAGCCACAGTCGCCGCACCAGCAGCAAGCCCGCCACCAGCGCGACCGCCAGCGTCAGCACGGTGCCGCCGCCAAGCGCGGTCAGGTCCACCGCCACTTTGCCGAGCCACCGCGGCCCGCCCCATGCGCGTAAATTCGTCAGGATCGTCTGGTCCCACGCCAGCGGCCACCGCCCGAGCAGCGTGCCGGCGATCAGCAGCAGGGCCACCGCCACCGATGCAGTGGCTGCTCCCGCCAGCAATGGCGGCAAGGGCCGGCGGTGCGCGCCTTCAGCTTTCATTTACGATGTTTCTCCTATCGTGCGGCTCATGATCGGACAGCTTGCAGGACCCCGGCGATGACCATCCAGCGTGTCGAACCGCAACGGGACGGGCGCGGCGCGCTGCGCATCCCGGTCCGGTTGCAATCCACCATCTGTAGCTCCGCCGTGCGCAAGGTCGCCGCCGACCTCGTCGATCTGTCGACCGGTGGATGCCGCATCGCGACCGGCCTGTACATGGCCGACGGCGCGCACCTGACGGTCACGATCCCGACCCTGGAACCGGTCGGCGCGCGCGTCCGGTGGTGCCATCATTTGGGTCTTGGCGTCGAATTCCTGCGACCGCTGCATCCGCTCGTCGTACAAAGGCTGGCCGGGATGAGTGTTTCGCAACTTCACTGACAACAGGTCGCCGGCTTTCTGCACCGTTCCGGCGGTGACGATGAACCATTTCTGTTCCGATACAGTTTGCCCCATTGTAGCTGTTATGCAACCATTTTGGTGCAGCGTGTGTATCGTAGACGAGGAGCGGCCCGTGGGCATCACTTTCTATACCCCGCCGCCAGAGCCTCATGACGAGGACGAACGCTCGCGCGCCGTCATCGCATCGGGCGCGCTGGAAATTATCGACGATCCCGAATTGAACCGGTTGGTCGAACGCGCCCGCGCGTCGCTCGGCACGTCGGTGGCCGCGGTGTCGATCGTGCACCAGGAATGGCAGTATCTGATCGCGACTGCCGGGCTGAAGCCGGGCGTCTACAGCCGGCGCACGTCGTTCTGCGGACACACCGTCGTGGCGTCGGACGAGATATTCCTCGTCCCCGATGCCGGACAGGATGCGCGGTTCGCCGGCAACCCTGCCGTGGTCGACGGCATGCTGCGCTTCTACGTCGGTGCGGTCCTGCGCGACGATCACGGCCAGCCGCTCGGCGCCCTGTGCGCGTTCGACCCCCTCCCCCGCGCCGGCGTGACGCAGCGGCAGGAGCAGCAGTTCCGCGACCTCGCCGCGGCCGTGATGGTCAGGCTGGAAGAACTCCGCGAGTTCGTCTCCAGCGACTGAACGCCGCCGTCCGTCCATGCGCGGGCCAAGCGGCAGGCGATGGTGGGTCCGCCGGGGCTCGAACCCGGGACCTCTCGATTAAAAGTCGCTTGCTCTACCAACTGAGCTACGGACCCCGGCCATCGCGTGCCGCGGCCGGACCTAGGTGGATGGTCGGCGGCGGTCAACCAGCGACGACATCTGGCGCATAGTTCTGCCCGTAGGCGGGTCGCGCCAATCGGGGGCGATCGCGGTCACCGGGGTCAGCACGAACGCTCGCGCGGCATAGGCAGCATGCGGGATCATGAGCGATCGACGGCGCCACTGCCCTCCTGACCACAGGACGATATCCAGATCGATCGCTCGCGCGCCCCAGCGGCGCCCCGCCCGCCGGCCGAGCGCGCGCTCTATGCGCTTCAGCCGAGCGAGCAGTGCCGGGGGGCTCTCGACCGTTTCGACGACAGCCGCGGCGTTGGCGAACCGGCGGATGGACGGACCGAGCGGCGCGGTGGCGATCACCGGCGACACCGCGCGGACTCCGCCGATCTGCTCCAGCGCGACCGTAATTGCCTGCGTCGGGCTGCCATATCGTCCCCGCCGGTTCGAACCGAGCGCGACGACGTAGCGATAGGGGGGCGTTGCCGGGGACACCGTGCCGACCTACCTCGGAATGATGTATTTCGCACCCTCCCCCATCGCCGACACCGAACCGCCCCGCGACTGCCCGCTCTGTCCGCGCCTCGTCGGCGTGCGCGCGGCATTGCGCGCCGAGTATCCGGACTGGTGGAACTCCCCGGTCAACGCGTTCGGCGATCCGGCGGCCTGGCTAGCGATCGTCGGACTGGCGCCCGGCAAACATGGCGCGAACCGTACCGGGCGCCCTTTCACCGGCGACTATTCCGGCGACCTGCTGTTCTCCACGCTGGCGAAATACGGACTTGCGACGGGCATCTATGCGGGGGCTCCGGAGGACGACCTGGCGCTGACCGGCGCGATCATCGTCAACGCGGTCAAGTGCCTGCCGCCGGCCAACAAACCAACCCCGGAAGAAATCCACACCTGCCGCCCCTTTCTGGCTGGCCAAATGGGCGTGCTGCCGAATGTCCGCGTGGTCGTGGCGCTTGGGCAGATCGCACATCAATCGGCGGTGAAGGTCCTCGGCGGGCGCCTGCCCAAGGCGAAGTTCGGTCATCTGGCAGAACACGTGATGCCAAGCGGCGTGACGCTGATCGATAGCTACCACTGCTCACGTTACAACCAGAACACCGGCCGCCTGACGACCGAAATGTTCGAAGCCGTCTTCGCTCGGGCCGTGGAAATCAGGCGTCGGCCGGAATGAGACTGTCGACGCCCTTGGCCGCGACCGCCCAGCGATAGACCGCATCGGCGATGTACATGCGGAATTGGGAAGGGTCGAAATAGACGCGTTTGGCATTGCCGACGCAGGCTAGACCACCATTCACGATCAACGCCTCCAGCCGTGCGATCTGGCTGGCATCGTCGGTCTTGACCAAACGGACGGACAGTTCAGGCTGCAGGCGGACGAGGCATATCGCCATTTCGAAATATGTACGATCGACCGGCAGCCGAAAGCGCGCGAGCGGAACCTCCCGCGCATTGAAACGCGCCTGCACGGCGGGATCGGCCGTTTGCGTCTTAGTCAGACGCAGGTCGGGCGCGAACAAGGTGATCGCGCGAATGAACATCGCCCCGCGATCATAATAGCTCGTGTCGTATCCGGTGATGATCGTGGCCGCGCCGCTCTGCCGAGCGATCTCGGTGTCTTGGGCGCATGCCGATCGCGTCTGGACAAGGCGACCCTGCGCAAACCGCTGACTCGCGCTGTTGATCGTGCCGTCCAGTGCGCCGCGGAGCCATTCGTTATCCGCTCCTTCTTTGATGGCGCACGTGGCGAAACGCGACGCGAGCGTCAGAGCCTCCTGACTTCGCCGCGCACCCCCGCCGGTGCGTCCGCTCCCGAGCGTCGAATGCGTCACGGCCGACGTTGGATCGTCGATGTCCCGCATACCCTCTACGACGATGTCGTCCGAAATTGCTGTCGTTGGTTGCTGCGGCGTCTGCTGAGCAAGGCTCGGAGACAGTGTGGCAGCGAACAGGTAGGTCGCCGCCGCTGCCAGCATCACCGATCCTCCACCAACCTGCCGTAAAGCTCCGGCCGCCGATCGCGGAAGAAGCCAAAGGCGGCACGGTGCCGCTTGATGCGGTCGAGATCAAGCGTCGCCACGATCACCCCTTCCTCCTCGCGGCCCAGCTCAGCCAGAATGTCGCCGCGCTCATCCGCGATAAAGCTGGTGCCGTAGAAGGTCTGGCCATGCTCGGTACCGATCCTGTTGGCGGCGACGATCGGGACCACGTTCGACACCGCATGACCGACCATAGCCCGCCGCCAAAGCCTTGCCGTATCGAGAGAAGTATCGTGCGGCTCGCTACCGATCGCGGTCGGGTAGAACAGCACTTCAGCGCCCATCAGCATCATCGCACGCGCGGTTTCGGGGTACCACTGGTCCCAACACACGCCGACGCCCAGCGTCGCGGCGGGGTGCGGCCACACCTTGAAGCCCGTGTTGCCGGGGCGGAAATAGAATTTCTCTTCGTACCCGGGGCCATCAGGGATGTGGCTCTTGCGATAGACGCCCTGCACCTCGCCGTCCGGGCCGATCATCGCCAGTGAGTTATAATGATGCGGCCCGTCCGCCTCGAAGAAACTGGTCGGGATCGTCACCCGCAGCGCCTCGGCAAGGGCCTGCATCGCCAGGACCGCCTTGTGCTCGCCGACCGGCTTGGCATTGGCGAACAGCCCCTCGTCCTCGACGCGGCAGAAATATTCGCCTTCGAACAACTCCGGCGGCAGGATCACCTGCGCGCCCTGTCCTGCGGCCTCGCGGACCAGCCGCGACACGTTGGCGATGTTCGTTTCGAGGTCGTCGGAAAACGCCAGTTGCAAGGCGGCGACGGTGATCTGGGTCATCGGTTCAATCCTACAGCGTGACGCCGAAGCGCGCCGCGATCGCGACGGTGGCGAGGTAAAGGAGCATCGTCAGCACGCACCCCGCGGCCAGCGCCAGCGGAAAGCCGACATCGTGGCGGAGCAGCGCCGGGATCAACAGGAACATGGGAAGTGACGGCAGCACGTACCAGAAGGTTGCCTCCGCATGCGCCGCCATCCGCACGCGGTCGCCGGTGTCGCGCCACAGCCAGATCATGCCGAGCACCGACACCAGCGGCAGCGATGCGATCAGCGCACCCGCTGCCGGACTGCGCCGCGCGATCGACGCCACAAGCGCGACGATCACGCCCGACAGCGCCGCCCGAACGACGAAGGCCAGCATGTCAGGCCGGGATCTGCTGCGATATGCAGTGGAAGCTGCCGCCGCCGGTCAGGACGTGGTCCGCACGCTGACCGACCACCTCGCGCGTGGGGAACAACGCCTGGATCGCGGCGACCGCGGCGGCGTCGTTCTGCGCACCGTACAGCGGCACCACGACGGCGGCGTTGCCGATGTAGAAGTTCATGTAGCTGGCCGGCACGATCGCCTCGTCGCGCAGCACGCGGCCCGGCGACGGGATCGTCACCACCTCCAGCCCCGCGGCTTCGAGATCGCGGCGGGCATGCATGTACACCTGCCAGTTCGGGTCGTTCTCCGCCGGCTCGGGAATGGCGACGCGTCCCGGCGCGACGAACCGCGCGAGGTTGTCGACATGCCCGTCGGTATGGTCGTTCAGCAGCCCCTCGCCCAGCCACACGACCTCCCGAAAACCGAGATCGCGCTTCAGCCGTTCCTCGGTCGTGGCCCGCGTCGCGCCGGGATTGCGGTTGGGATTGAGCAGGCATTGCTCGGTCGTGACGACGATGCCGGTCCCGTCGCCGTCGATCGCACCGCCCTCCAGCACCCAGTCATGCGCCTCCACCGGCGCCTCGCGGCTGGCGGCGAGACGGCCGCCGATGCTGTCGTCGCCCGGCAGGTCGTACTTGCCACCCCAGCCGTTGAAGCGGAACAGCGCCGCCCCACCGTCACCGCGCAGGATCGGACCGGTGTCGCGCAACCAGATATCGCCGAACGGTTCCACCAGCGTCTCCGCGAACGGCGCGAGTTCGGCGGCAGCCTTCTCCGCCTCGCCGTCCGCGCAGACAAGGATCACGCGCTCCCCGCGCCCGTCTGCATAGATGGCACGAGCGAACGCAACGACCTCTTCGCGCGCGGGATCGAGGTCGTCCTCCCATAGTTCGGGATGGCTGGGAAAGCCGATCCAGACGGCTTCGTGCGGGGCCCATTCGGCAGGCGGGCAGTTGGTCATCGTGCGCTTCCCCGGCTCTTGTCGCGGGCCGCCCTGAACTCGGCCGTCGGGTACCAGTTGGGCCACAGCGCCGTGTCGTCCGCCAGCTTGCGACCGAGATTATAGTAGATCGTCAGGTCCGATACCGCACCCGACCAGTCCCAGTTCGCGTCGTATTCGTCCGCCGGCTTATGATAGCGGTTGGTGGTGTAATCCTCCGCCGCCTTCCTGCCCGCCTCGGGTCCGCCGACGACGAGGTTCTCTCCCGATGTTCCATCGAGCATCGGCACGCCCAGCTTGGCGAACGAGAAATGGTCGGAGCGATAGTAGAGCCCCTTCTCCGGGCTAGGCTCGGGCGAGATCGTGCGCCCCTCCGCGGCGACGATCGGCTTCACCAGATCCTCGATCTGCGACTTCCCCGCGCCCGTCAGCACGAAGTCGCGCGCGCGGCCGGCAACGTTCAGTGAATCCATGTTCACGCCGCCGACCGTCTGGGCCAGCGGGAATACCGGATGCTCCGCGTAATAGCGCGAGCCCAGCAGTCCCGACTCCTCCGCCGTCACCGCCAGAAACCCGATCGACCGCTTCGCCGGTCCGGCCTTGGCGTTGGCCTGCGCCAGCGCGATCAGCCCTGCGATGCCGCTGGCGTTGTCGACCGCGCCGTTGCAGATGTCGTCGCCATCCACCGCGTCGCAGCGGCCGAGATGATCCCAGTGCGCGGTGTACAGGACATAGGCGTTCGGATCCGCCGTACCCGGCAGCACGCCCAGCACGTTCTTCGAAGCCTGACGCCGGACGGTCGTGTCGAAGCCGACGGACATGCTCACGCCGAGCGGCACCGCGCGGAAGCCCTTGACCTTGGCGGCGGCGGAGAGCGCCGCGAAGTCCTTGCCGGCGCTGGCGAACAGCTCACGCGCCTTGGCGAGCTGCATCCAGCCCACGACCTGGCTCTGGTCCATATGGTCGCCCTTCTCGTCCAGCTCCAGCTGCGGACCCGTCCACGACGACTGGACGACACCCCAGGGATACGCCGCCGGCTCCGTATCGTGAACGATAATCGCCGCGGTCGCGCCCTGCCGCGCGGCCTCCTCGAACTTGTAGGTCCAGCGGCCGTAATAGGTCATCGCCCGACCCTCGAACGGACCGTCCTGGGTCATCGTCTGCCAGTCGGGATCGTTGACGAGGATGACGACCGTCTTCCCCTTCACGTCCAGCCCGGCATAGTCGTTCCAGCCCTTCTCCGGCGCGTTGATGCCATAGCCGACGAAGACGACCGGACTGTCCTTCACCGCAACGCGCGGCGTCACGCGGTACGTACCGGCGACCATGTCGGTGCGATACGCCATGCTGACCGGCGTCTTGCCCCCCGCGAACGTCATCGGCGTAACGTTGGCCGCGGTGATCTCCACCATCGGCACGTCCTGCGTCCACTGACCCTTGTTGCCGGGCTTCAGCCCCGCCGCCTTCATCTGCGCGATGATGTAGTCGACCGTCTTGGCCTCCGCCGGGGTTGTCGGCGCGCGGCCTTCGTAGCTGTCGTCGGACAGCGCCTTGGTCACCGTCTTCAGCGTGTCGACAGCGATGGCGGGGGCGGTCTGGGCGTGCGCCGCGATGCTGGTGGTCAGGGCGAGCGCGGCGAGCATCGTGCGCGAAAAGATCGGGATCATGGCGGCTCCGCTGAGCGATAGGATGGCCACCGTGTGCCAGCGGGCCGCGGACTCGGCAACCTCGCTATGGCGGAGGAATGCTCCATGAATTGGGTAAGCGCACCCGCCACAACGAGAAAGGGCGGCCCCTCAGGACCGCCCTTTCTTTTGCATCCGAAGCGGCGCGGAACACCGCGCCGTCGGACCATGCCCGTCTTAGCGCGAGTAGAACTCGACGACCAGATTCGGCTCCATCTTCACCGGATAAGGCACTTCGTCCAGCGTCGGCACGCGCACGAAGGTGATCTTGGCGTTGCCGTCCGGCGCGACATAGTCGGGGATCTCACGCTCGGCGAGACCCTGCGCCTCGAGCACCAGCGCCATTTCCTTGGCCTTCGTGCCCAGCGTGATCTCGTCACCGACGAAGCAGCGACGCGACGCGATGTTGCACTTCACGCCGTTGACGCGAATGTGACCGTGGCTGACGATCTGACGGGCCGCGAAGATCGTCGGCGCGAACTTGGCGCGATAGACGATCATGTCGAGGCGCTGCTCCAGCAGGCCGATCAGGTTCTGGCTGGTGTCACCCTTCATGCGGGCCGCCTCGTGATAGCACGCGCGGAACTGCTTCTCGGTGACGTCGCCGTAATAGCCCTTCAGCTTCTGCTTGGCGCGCAGCTGGATGCCGAAATCGGACACCTTGCCCTTGCGGCGCTGACCATGCTGGCCGGGGCCGTATTCACGCTTGTTCACCGGGGACTTCGGACGACCCCAGATGTTCTCGCCCATCCGGCGGTCGAGCTTGTGCTTGGCGCTATGGCGCTTCGACATGTATATTCCTTGCAATCACGAACAACGTTGGTTCCGGTATCGCTCTGCTGGATTTCCAGGAGGAAAAGGCAGGGCCGCCGCTTCACCGGAGTGCGGAGCCATTGCGAAGCGGCGCGCCTAGCCGAGGGTGCAGGCGAAGTCAAGAATGGCGCGCCTGCTGGACAGGCGGCGCAGCGCGAGCCACTAGGCCGATCATGACGATCCTCGCGCCCGCCGACTGTTCCACGATGACCGAGGTCCGCGCCGGCGTGGATGCGACCGATCGCGAGCTGGTGGCCCTGCTCGCCCGCCGGTTCGGCTATATGGACGCCGCCGCCCGCATCAAGCCGGAGCGCGGCCACGTCCGCGACGAGGCGCGCAAGGCGGAGGTGATCGCCAACGCCCGTGCCGACGCCGAAGCGCACGACCTGCCGGCCGATGCGATCGCCGATCTATGGGAGCGGCTCGTCGAGGTCTCGATCGCGTACGAACTCGCCGCTTTCGATCGGCGCGGCTGAATTCCGCCGCATCTTCGCGCCGTCGAGCGCGGACAGGATGCCACGCAGCGTTCGCACCTCCTGCGTCGACCAGCCCGGCTTCGTCAGCAGCGTTCGCAATGTCCGCCGCGTGGTTTCGGTACGCGCCGGCGGGAAGTAGAAATTGGCGTGAACGAGCATCGCGTCGAGCTGGCCGATCATGCCGTCCAGCTCCTCCTGCGGCGCGGGTTCCGGCAGCTCGGTTTCCGGTGGCTGCGCCAGATCCTGATGCTTCGACCATTCGTACGCGACGAGGATCACCGCCTGCGCGAGGTTCAGGCTCCCGAATTCAGGATTGATGGGGACGGTGATGATCGTCCGCGCGACCGCGACATCGTCCGTCTCGAGCCCGGAGCGCTCCGGTCCGAACAGGATCGCCGACCGGCCGGGACCGGCGTGGATCGCCGTGGCCGCTTCGTCGGGCTTGACCACAGGCTTCGTGACGCCGCGCTTGCGGACCGTGGTGGCATAGACTTGCGCGCAGTCGGCCACGGCGTCGGCAACGGTGTCGAACAGCTGCGCGCGTTCGAGGACGATGTCCGCCCCCGACGCGGCCGGCCCGGCGGCGGGGTTCGGCCACCCGTCGCGCGGCGCGACCAGCCGCAGATCGGCCAGCCCGAAATTCAGCATCGCCCGCGCCGCCTTGCCGATATTCTCGCCGAGTTGGGGGCGGACGAGGACGATCACGGGGGGTGGGGTGGTGCTCGGGAAGGTGTTTCGACTGCGCTCGCCGCCGCTAGCGACCTCCACCTCCCGTTCGTCTCGAGTAGGCGTCGAGCCCGTCGAGACACCGTATCGAGAAACCTTGCGAGCCGCCTCCGACACGCCGTCCCAATCTCCCCGGAACAGCGCCTCCTTCTTCTTGCGGGACCAGTCCTTCACCTGCATCTCGGATGCGAGAGCCTCCTGACGCGAGGGGAACTCCTGCGACCACATCAGCGCAACCGGGCGGCGCGTCTGTGTATAACCCTGTATCTCGCCAGCCTGATGTTGGCCGACGCGGCGCTCCAGATCGTCGGTATGCCCAGTATAATAGCTGCCGTCGGAGCAGCGGAGGATGTACGTCCAGAAGGTCATGCGACGGGACCTACTGCTCGATACGCGGTCTCGACAAGCTCGACCGCTCTCGGGACGAACGGTTCTTTCGATCGAAAACGCTACTCGTTCCGCCCCGCCTCCTCCACGGCCCCGGCGAACGCCTCGAAATCACGCGCTTCGTTGAAATCGCGGTACACGCTGGCGAAGCGGATATAGGCGACGGAATCCAGCCCCTTCAGCCCGTCCATCACCAGCTCGCCGATCCGGGCGGAGGTCACCTCGCCCTCGCCCAGCGTCTCCAGCCGGCGCTGAATACCGGTCACCAGCTTCTCGATCCGCGCGGCCTCGACCGGCCGCTTGCGCGCGGCGATCGACACGGAGCGCATCAGCTTCTCGCGATCGAACGGCTCGCGCCGGTTCTCGCTCTTCAACACCGTCAGTTCGCGCAACTGGATGCGTTCGAACGTCGTGAAGCGCGCTCCGCACGCCTCGCATTGCCGCCGCCGGCGAATGGCCGCTCCATCTTCGGTGGAGCGGCTATCCTTGACCTGGCTGTCCTCGTGACTGCAAAACGGACAGCGCATTCAGCAGCTCAGCCCTTGCGCTTGGAATAGGCGAACGCCGCGCCCGCGATCGCGCCCAGCACCGGGCCGACGACCGGAAGGGGAATCGCGATCACGGCGCCGATCGCGCTGTACTTGGCCATCTTCTTGCCCAGGCCAGGGGTGTTCTTCACTTCGCTCTGGATTTCTTCGATCTTCGACATGCCGTTCAGCCCTGATAGATGGGGAAGCGCGCGCAGAGTGCCCGCACGCGGGTCCGAACGTCCGCCTCGACCTCGGGGTCCCCATGCTCGCCATTCCTGGCGAGACCGTCGAGCACATCCGCGACCATATGGCCGATCTCGCGGAACTCCGCCGCGCCGAAGCCGCGCGTGGTGCCGGCGGGCGAGCCGACGCGGATGCCGCTGGTCTTCACCGGCGGCAGCGGATCGTTCGGGATGCCGTTCTTGTTGCAGGTAATGCCGGCCCGTTCCAGCGCCTCGTCCGCATCGCGACCGGTGATGCCGAGCGGCGTCAGGTCGATCAGCGCGAGATGCGTGTCGGTGCCGCCGGATACGACATCGCTGCCGCGCTCCTTCAGCGTGGCCGCCAGCACCTTGGCGTTCTCCACCACCGCGGCGATGTAGCTCTTGAAATCGGGCTGCAGCGCCTCGCCGAACGCGACCGCCTTCGCCGCGATGACGTGCATCAGCGGCCCGCCCTGGAGCCCCGGGAACACAGCCGAGTTGATCTTCTTCGCAATCGCCTCGTCATTGGTCATGATCATGCCGCCACGCGGCCCGCGCAGCGTCTTGTGCGTCGTGGTGGTCACGACATGGGCATGGCCGAACGGCGTCGGATGATGGCCGGCAGCGACGATCCCCGCGAAATGCGCCATGTCGACCATGAAATACGCGCCGACCTTATCGGCGATGGCGCGAAAGCGGGCGAAGTCGATGACGCGCGGATAGGCGCTGCCGCCCGCGATGATCAGCTTCGGCTGATGCTCCACGGCCAGCGCCTCGACCTGATCGTAGTCGATCAGGTGCGTAACCGGGTCGACGCCATACTGGATCGCGTTGAACCACTTGCCCGACATCGCCGCGCGCGCGCCGTGGGTCAGGTGGCCGCCCGCGTCCAGGCTCATGCCCAGGATCGTATCGCCCGGCTTGACCAGCGCCAGCATGACCGCGCCATTCGCCTGCGCCCCGGAATGCGGCTGCACGTTGACGAAGCCGCACCCGAAGATCTGCTTGGCGCGCTCGATGGCCAGCGTCTCGACCGTGTCGGACGGTGCGCAGCCCTGGTAATAGCGCTTGCCCGGATAGCCCTCCGCATACTTGTTCGTGAACACGGACCCTTGCGCGGCGAGCACAGCCTTCGACACGATATTCTCGGACGCGATCAGCTCGATCTGCGTCTGTTCGCGCTCCAGTTCCGCGGCAATCCCGGCGAACACGGCGGCGTCGGCGTCGGCCAGCTCGCGGGTGAAGAAGCCGTCCGGCTGGACGTCGGACAGGGTGCGGGGCTGCGTGCTCATGCGGCGAACTCCTTGGCCGACAATGTGTCGACAGAACTGAAACTGGTCGACAATTTGTCGACGCGGCGTTGATGACGCCCACCTTCGAATTCGGTGGTCAGGAAGGCGACAATGCAAGCCTTGGCCATGTCCTCACCGATCAGGCGAGCGCCCATCGCGATGGCGTTGGCATCGTTGTGCTGGCGCGCCAGCGCAGCGGACAGCGGTTCCGACACCAGTGCGCAGCGGCAGGCGGAATGGCGATTGGCGGCAATCGCAATGCCGACCCCGGAACCGCACAGCGCGATACCCCGCTCGGCACGGCCGTCCCCGATCGCAGCAGCCAGCGCAAAGCCATAATCCGGATAGTCGACCGACGCCGTCCCGTCCGCCCCCAGATCGAACACGTCATGCCCCTGCTCCGACAGCCAGCTCGCCAGCGAGGATTTCAGCGCGACGGCGGCGTGATCGGAGGCGAGGGCGATGCGCAAACGCTGGAGTCCTTTGATCGCGTGGGATGGCGCGCGCCATAGCCGCAGGCCACCGCAAACGCCACCCCGAAGCATCACCCGCAAAGCATTGCGATCGCAGCTTGCCGCCACCGCGCCAGCCGCTACGCTGCCTGGCTGTGACCCAACCCCGCCCCGCCAGCGACGAAGCGCGCGCCCACCTCGCCCGGATGCTGATCGCGACCGGCAGCGAGGATCGCGCCGCCTTCCGCGAATTGTACCACCTGACCTCCGCGAAGCTTTTCGGCGTCGTGCTGCGTATCTGTGGCGACACCCAGGCGGCGGAGGATGTGCTTCATGACGTCTACCTCATCATCTGGCGCCGCGCCGGTGCGTGGGAACCCGGCCGCGCCAGCCCGATCACGTGGCTCGCGACGATCGCCCGCAATCGCGCGATCGACTGGCGACGGGCACAGAAGGTACGGCGCGCCGGCCCGATCGACGATGCATCCGACATACCCGACACAGCGCCCGACGCCGAATCGGAACTCGTCGCCGCGGGTGAGCGCCACTCGCTGCGTCACTGCCTGGAAGAACTCGAACCGCGTCAGGGAGAGGCTATCCGCACCGCCTTCTTCGACGGCATGACCTATGCCGACTATGCGGAGGCCCGCGGCGTCCCGCTGGGCACCGCGAAAAGCTGGATAAGACGCGGCCTCGCGCGGCTGAAGGAGTGCCTAGACCGTGACGCCTGAGCCCGACACCCACGATCCCGAGCCTCTGGACGTGGCTGCCGCGGAACTGGCGCTGGGGCTGCTCGACGGCGAGGAGCGCGCGGCGGCGTTGCGCCGCGTGCTGGCCGAACCCGCTTTCGCAGCGGAAGTGGAACGCTGGCGGCTGTATTTCGCGCAACTGTTCGACCTGTGGCCGGAGGCGGAAGCGCCGGAAGGGTTGATCGACCGCATCGACGAGTCGCTCGGCGGACCCAAGCCGTCGCGCACCCGGCGTGCGCCATGGCCGCTGATCGCGGTGGCGATGAGCGCGCTGGCCGCCGTGCTGCTGGTCGTCATCGCGCTCCGCCCCACACCGACGCCGCTGCCGGCACCGGTGCCGCAGGTTCAGGAGGGCTCGCGCACGCTGCTGATTGCGGCGCTGGGCGACGCCAAGTCGCCGGTCGCGGCGGCCTACCATCCCGAGAACGGGCTGATGCGCATCGCCGCCGCACCCACCGTGCCCGCCGCGCGCGTCGCGCAGCTATGGGCGATCGGCGGCGACGGCGTACCGCACCCGCTCGGCCTGCTGACAGCGGCGGGCACGGAACTGCGACTGGCGGCCGCGGATCGGGCTCGACTGGTGCCGGGAACGACCCTGGCGATCTCGGTCGAGCCAACGGGGGGATCGCCGACCGGGCTGCCGACCGGTCCGGTCGTTGCGACGGGCGCGCTGTCGGCGGTCTGACGGCTGTGGTAGGAGGATGGGCATGAACAAGCCTGCGCGATTTCCATCCGTCACCGGCGATACCGGCGGCACGGCGCGCTTCACCGCGGCGGAGTTCCTGCACATGGTCGAGGCGGGGGCCTTCGACGATATCCAGATCGAGCTTGTCCAAGGGGAACTCGTCCGCATGAACCCGCCAATGAACGAGCATGCGGGTCGGCAGGCCGAACTGATCGGGCAACTGTGGGCGGTGCTTCCCGATGCTCGCAATCGTCTTCGCGGGGAGGTCGCGATCGACTTGGGCGACGACACGATCGTCGCTTGTGATGTCGGACTATTGTCCGCCCCGTACGAAGGACATCGTTCCGTTGAGGCGGGTGCGATATTGCTGGCAGTCGAGATCGCCATGACGACCGCGGACCGCGACCTCGGCGTGAAACGCCTGCTCTATGCCAGCGCCGGTGTCCCGCATTACTGGGTCGTAGATGGCAAGCGATCGGTCACCCACGTCTTCGAGCATCCCGTCGACGGGGACTACGCCTCACTACGGCTAGTGCCGTTCGGCGAAACGCTGGCTGTCCCCGGCACATATGCGACCATCACGCTCGACTGATACTGGCGCCGCCATCATGCAAGCGTAGCGAAGCAATCCAGAGCGTCATGGTCTTGGCCTGACCGCCTCGCTGAGGCAGACGTAACGTCCGAGTCAGCGACGCCTCCATCCTCTCAACACTTCCACCTCAATCCAGATCGTTCTCGCTGATCACCACCAGCTCCTCGTCCTCGTTCCGCGCCAGCGCCTTGGCCCCGATCGCCGAGATCGTGTCGACATGCTTCCGGAACACCGCGACCGCGCGATCGTCCGGCACTTCGGCCCCCAGCGCCTCCAGCAGGTCGTATTGCGCGGCGAACGCCCGGCGCTGGTCGCCGATGTCCGCGGCGAACTCGACCCGGCGATCGTCGACATTATCGTATACGGTGGCGGTGTCGATCGTAAGCCGGTCTGCGGCCATGAAAAATCTCCTCTTATCAACCTGAAGCGCACAAGCGCGGCGACCTGTTCCCTCAGTCGTCCTCGTCCTCAAACCCGACCAGCGCCAGCGCCCGCGCCTTGATCTGGCGTGTCATGCACCAGTGGACCAACGCATCCTCGCGCCCGTGCGTCACCCACACCTCCTTGGGCGCGATCTCGGTCAGCGTATCGATCAGTTCATCCCAGTCGGCATGATCGGACAGGATCAGCGGCAACTCGACATTCTTCTGCCGCGCGCGCTGCCGCACCCGCATCCATCCCGATGCCATCGCCGTAATCGGATCGGGCAGCCGCCGCGACCAGCGATCGTTGAGTGCGGACGGTGGACACATCACCACATGCCCCGCCATCGCCGCCTTCGGCACGCCGGTCGCCGGGATCAGCTCCCCCAGACGGACACCCAATTCCTCGTACAGTTCGCAGAGGCGCTGGAGTGCGCCGTGGATGTAGATCGGCGCGACGTGGCCGCGGTCGCGCAGTTCCGCGATCACGCGCTGCGCCTTGCCCAGTGCATAGGCCCCGACCACGACGCAGCGATCGGGATTGGCGTGCAGCCGCTCCAGCAGCTTGTCGATCTCGTCGCCGGTATCCGGGTGGCGGAACACCGGCAGCGCAAAGGTCGCCTCGGTGACGAACACGTCGCACTTCACCGGCTGGAACGCCGCGCAGGTCGGGTCCGGGCGGCGCTTGTAGTCGCCCGACACGACGACCCGTTCGCCGCGATAGTCGAGCACGATCTGCGCCGATCCCAGCACATGCCCGGCAGGGACGAAGCCCACCTCCACATCGCCCATCCGAATGCTTTCGCCATAGGCGACCGGCTCGCCCGTTTGCGGACCGTAGCGCGCATCCATGATCGCCAGCGTCTCCGGCGTCGCCCACACCCGCTCGTGCCCGCCGCGCGCGTGATCGGCGTGACCGTGCGTCACCAGCGCCCGCGGTGTCGGTTCCGACGGATCGATCCACGCATCGGCGGGGCGGACATAGATGCCGTGGGGATGCGGTTCGATCCAGTCGCCGAGTTTCGCCATGCGGCTAGTACGCGCGACCGGGTCGGATGGAGCCGCCCGGATCGAAAACCTTGCCCCTGTCGTTCTTTAGCCCGACATAGAGAAGGAATGGATCATGAACGATCAGGTGGCGAGCAACTGGGCGGACGGCAGCCTCTGGGTGATCGTGGTGTTCGTCGGAGCATTCGTCCTGCTGGGCGTGATGATCTGGGCGCGCCAGAAGAACAAGGCGATCACGCCCGAGGAACATCGCCGGACGGAGCAAGCGACGCACGATCTGTACAAGGACGGGGCGACGGAAAAGCCGCACGACCGGACCTGACGCTACCGGCCCCACTGGCGGACTGGTTCGCCGCGCGCGGCTGGCGACCGCGGCGGCACCAGTGGGACATGCTGGCGGAGGGTCGCGCCGGGCGGCATGCGCTGCTCGTCGCGACCACCGGCGCGGGCAAGACCCTTGCCGGCTTCCTGCCTACGCTCACCGAACTGATCGAGGTTCCGACCGAGGGACTTCACACGCTGTACGTGTCGCCGCTCAAAGCGCTGGCCGTCGACATCCAGCGCAATCTGGTGACGCCGGTCGAGGAGATGGGGCTCGACATCCGGGTCGAGACGCGGACCGGCGATACGCCCTCCGACCGCAAGGCTCGGCAGCGGGTCAAGCCGCCGCACATCCTGCTGACCACGCCCGAATCGCTGTCGCTGCTGCTCAGCTACCCCGACAGCCTGACGATGTTCGCCGGCCTGCGCACGATCGTCGTGGACGAGGTCCATGCCTTCGCCACCGGCAAGCGCGGCGATCTGCTGTCCCTGTGCATGGCGCGCCTGCAACGGATCGCGCCGGCCATGCGTCGGGTCGCACTGTCGGCGACGGTCGCGGATGCGGACGGCTACCGTGCTTGGCTCGCGCCCGACGGCGACATCGACACCGTGAGCCTGGTGCAAGGCGAGCCGGGCGCGGACCCCGACATTTCCATCCTGTTGCCCGAGGATCGCGTCCCCTGGGCCGGGCATTCCGGGCGTTACGCCGCGGCGCAGGTGATGAAGGTCATCGAGGAGAACCGGACCAGCATCGTCTTCTGCAACACCCGCAGCCTGGCGGAACTGATCTTTCAGGATTTGTGGAAGGCCAACGACAAGGGCCTGCCGATCGGCGTCCACCACGGCAGTCTCGCGCTGGAGGCACGGCGCAAGGTCGAGGGCGCGATGGCGGACGGCAAGCTGCGTGCACTGGTCGCGACCGCCAGCCTCGATCTCGGCGTCGACTGGGGCGATGTCGATTGCGTCGTGCAGATGGGCGCGCCCAAGGGATCGTCGCGGCTGTTGCAACGGATCGGCCGCGCCAACCACCGGCTGGACGAATCGTCGAAGGCGATCGTCGTGCCCGGCAACCGCTTCGAATATCTGGAGGCGCGCGCTGCGCTCGATGCGGTGGAGGCGGGCGAACTCGACCCCGACCTGTTCCGCCCTGGTGCGCTCGACGTGCTGGCGCAGCACGTCATGGCCTGCGCCTGTGCGGGTCCGTTCCGTCAGGAGGACCTGCTGGACGAGGTGCGCTCCGCCCTACCCTATTCCGCGTTGACCGCGGACACGTTCGAACGCGTGCTCGGCTTTATCCGCGACGGCGGCTATTCGCTGCACGCCTATGACCGGTTCAAGCGGCTGGTGCAGGAAGCGGACGGGCTCTGGCGGATCGCGCACCCGAAGTTCGTCGCGCAGCACCGCCTGAACGCCGGCATCATCGTCGAGGCGACGATGCTCAACGTCCGCTTCCGCAACGGGCGCAACCTCGGCAAGGTCGAAGAGGGCTTCGCCGCGACACTGAGCCACGGCGACACCTTCTTCTTCGCCGGCCTGAGCCTGGAGGTGGAGAAGATCGACACCGAGGATTTGATCGTCCGCGCCACCAGCCGCCCCGCCCGCATCCCGACCTATGGCGGCAGCCGGATGCCGCTGTCGACCAACCTCGCCGACCGCGTCCGGCGCTTCCTCGCCACGCCATCGGAATGGGACCGCTTTCCGCCCGACGTGCACGAATGGCTGGACATGCAAGCGGCCCGCTCGATCCTGCCCAAGCCCGATCAGTTGCTGGTCGAAACCTTCCCGCGCGAGGGCCGAAACTACATGGTCGCCTATAGTTTCGAGGGATGGAACGCGCACCAGTCGCTCGGCATGCTCGTCACGCGCCGGATGGAGACGCAGGGGCTGAAGCCGCTCGGCTTCGTCGCCAACGATTACGCGATCGCCTGCTTTTCAGCGGAGAAGGTCACGGACCCCGCCTCGCTGTTCTCTGCCGATATCCTCGAACATGAGTTCGTCGACTGGGTGCAGCAGTCGCACCTGCTGAAACGCGCCTTCCGCGAGGTGGCGGTGATCGGGGGGCTCGTCGAGCGCCAGCATCCCGGCAAGCGCAAGACCGGGCGTCAGGTGACGTTTTCCACCGACCTGATCTACGACGTGCTCAGGAAGTACGAGCCGTCGCATCTGTTGTTGCAGGCGGCGTGGGACGACGCGCGCGCGCGGATGACGGACGTCGGCCGGCTCGCGAACCTGCTCGACCGCGCGGCCGACACGATGGTGCACATCGACCTCCCCCGCGTGTCGCCGCTGGCGGTGCCGGTACTGGTGCTGATCGGACGCGAGAAGGTGTCCACCAATGCGGGCGACGACGCGCTGCTGATCGAAGCCGAAGCCCTCGCGGCGGAAGCGATGCGCGCCGACTGACGACGCCCCGCGGTCCCGCGCGGCCCCTTGCCAAACCCGCACCACAGGCGCAGCCTCTTGGCATGGAGAGGATCGCCGCCCTGGCGTTCGTCGCCGCCGCGGCGTTCGCCGTGCCGGCCACCTCCCAGATCGTGCCTCCGCCGCCCCTGGACATACCCGTCGACGAACTCGCGATCGGCGAGGCCGACCTGCGCATGACCGTGCCCGTGTCGATCGCGGGCAAGGGGTCGTGGCCCTTCGTCATCGATACCGGCGCGGAGCGGACGGTCGTGTCGCACGAACTCGCCGACCGGCTGGCGCTGCTGCCCGGCCGCACCGTGCGGGTCATGACGATGAGCGGCAGCGTCGTCGCGCCGACCACGCTGGTGCCGATGCTGCGGCTGAAGGCGCTGACCCCCGATACGATCGAGGCGCCGACCTTCACGCGCGCCAATCTCGGCGCGATCGGCATGCTGGGAATCGACGCGCTTCAGGGGCAGAAGGTCGCGATTGACTTCGACCGCAACCGCATGACGCTGACACCTTCGAAGAAGCGGATGCTGCGTCGATCCTCGCCGGACGAGATCGTCATCGTCGCGCGGTCGCTCTACGGCCAGTTGATCGTCACCGATGCGCGCTGGCGGGGGAAGAAGATCGCTGTCGTCATCGACACCGGCTCACCGGTGACGATCGCCAACCCCGCACTGCTGCGGATCGCCACGCGCAAGCCACCGCCCTTCCTGGGCGCGATGTCCGTCATCACGCCGAGCGGCGCGACGCTCAGCGCCGACGCCTATCGACTGGAGCGGCTGGAGGTCGGCGGAGTCGCGTTCGACGGCGTGTCGGTCGCGGTCGCCGACGCCGCGCCGTTCGCGCGCTTCGGCCTCGGCGACACGCCCGCGCTGCTACTGGGCATGGAGACGCTGCGCCTGTTCCGCGCGGTCGAGATCGACTTCGCCAACCGCGCGATCCGCCTCACCCTGCCCCGCGGTTCGCGGGTGTCGGGCACGAGCGTGACGGGTTTCTGAGCGCCCGTTCCGTTCATGCCACCATTGCAAACCTCGTCTACCACCCGGGCGGAGGCCGGGGTCCAGTTGGAATGTCGGTGGTAATCTGTCGAGAACGTCAGCCCCCCGCCCGCCAAAGCTCAGCGCTTCGGCACCGGCGCCTTGCCCGTGTTCACGCCGCGCAGCGACTGGCCGGCGACGTTCAGTTCCGCGCCGCACCGCTTCAACTCGTTCTGCGGATTGGCTTTCTGGGCGGTCGCCTGCTGTGCCGCCCGCATCACGACCGCGCCGACGTTGGTCGACGCGTTGCGGCCCTTCAGCTTACCGACGTAATAGAGGATCCCCGCCTGCGCCATCGCGGCGGTCTGCGGATTGCCCTTCGACCCCATCGAACCGAGAACGGCGATGCAACGCCCGTCCGCGTCGGCACCGGTGGGGGCGGCTTGGGGGGCCAGGAGCAAGGCGGCGGCGAGTAGGATCACGAGCTGGACTTTCTGCAATGTTCGTCGCCCACCCTGAACCGCTCGCGGCGGAAAGCCAATCCCGTGCTTGCGCAGGCTGGCGCGGCGGGGCATTGGCAGGCCATGGTTCCCTTTTCGTTCGGCGGCCACGCAGTGATGGCGATGCCCGAGGGCGCGGTGTTCTGGCCGGCACGCGGCGCGTTGCTGGTCGCGGACCTGCATCTGGAGAAGGCGAGCTGGTTCGCCAGCAAGGGCCAGTTGCTGCCCCCCTATGACTCGATGGCGACGCTCGCCGCGCTGGAGGTGCTGGTGCAGCGGACGCAGGCGCGGGAGATCTGGTGCCTGGGTGATAGTTTCCACGATGTCGCCGGGTGCGACCGGCTGCCCGTGGCGGCGCAGGACACGCTGCGGGGGCTGACCACGACGACGCGCTGGACGTGGATCACCGGCAATCACGATCCCGCGATCCTCGATCGCTGTGGTGGCGAAGTTTTCGACGAGGCGATCGTCGACGGACTGGTGCTGCGTCACGAAGCCGACCCGAAGGACGTGCGGCCCGAAGTATCGGGGCATTTCCACCCCAAGCTGCGCGTGCGGGTGCGGGGTCGTCAGGTGGCGCGCCGCTGTTTCGTCGCCACCGCGACCAAGCTGGTGCTGCCGGCGTTCGGTTCGCTGACGGGAGGGCTGGACGTCGACCACCCTGCCCTCCGCGCCGCGGTCGGGCGCGAGGGTCAGGCGCTGATTCCGGTCGAGGACCGGCTGCTGCGGTTTCCGCTGGCGGCTTGATACACAGCCCCTCCCCTCGCTTCCCTTCCGGGAGGCGGTGGGCGAGGCGCTTCAGCGTACGGCCGGCCAGAGCTCCACCCGGTCCTGCCGTCCCCTTGCGGGGAACCGTTGCGAAGTACCTCCGCGGATGATCACCAAATCACCACTCCGGCGTAGGCCGGGGCGGCAGAAAAAGTTTCCGAATAGTCCCCCCAAGGAGAGGGAGAAAGACCGATGCGGGACGACCGCTACCGCGCCAGCGACGGGAAGCCGGCGCGGAAGGCGGCCAGCTTCGGCTTGTCCCACATCCGGATATAGGGATGATCCGGGTTCCGGTCGAAGAAGTCCTGATGATAGGCTTCGGCCGGAAAGAACTGGCCCTGTTCCAGCTTCGTCGCGATCGGCTTCCTGAACGCGCGCGTCGCGTCGAGCTGTGCGATGTACGCCCGCGCGACGCGCGCCTGCTCGGGCGATTGCGCGAAGATCGCGGAGCGGTAGCTCGGCCCCATGTCCGGCATCTGGCCGTTCACCTGCGTCGGATCGTGCGCGACCGAGAAATACACGCGCAGCAGCGTCGCGTAGCTGACCTGCCGCGGATCATAGGCGATACGGATCGCCTCTGCGTGACGCGTCGTCTCGGTCGACACTTGCGCGTAGGACGCGGTGGCGCGCGTGCCGCCGGCATAGCCCGCGGTGACGCTGCGGACGCCCTTCACATGCTCGAACACCGCTTCCATGCCCCAGAAGCATCCGCCGGCGAAGATCGCCGACTGGAGACCGGGCGCCGGCGCGACATCGGCGCGCGCCGCCGGAATCGGCACGGCGCGCTCGGCGTTCGCCTGGCTCATCGCAAAGGTCGCGGCGATCGCGACCATGCCCAGCCCCAGCGCCGCCGCCTTCATATCAGCGGACCTGATGCGTCGGAGCGAAGCGATGCTCCAGCTCGCGCGTGGCTTCGGCGGGCTGGATCGCCAGCAGGCCGACCGCGCCGAGCACGAAGCCACCGGCGAACTGCCACACGAAACTGGACTTCAGATGCTTCAACATAATCCCAAACCTTGATGACTTCGCCGGGTTGCCGACGAAGCTACGTTGCCTCCCATGTCGTGGATGCACCACGACACGACAAGATGACTGTCCTGAAACATAGCGTTGCAACACTGAACCTCGACTGGGTCGATCGTTCACGTGGCTGTCAGGCTCTGCGCCCCCCGGTCCGGGAGCGCGCGATTACTTCAGCGCGGCACATGCCTCCGCGATGCGCGCGCACGCCTCGGTCAGCAGCGCGTCCGACGTCGCGTAGCTGATCCGCATCGCCGGCGAGAGGCCGAACGCCGCGCCCTGCACCGCCGCAACCCGGGCATCGTCCAGCAGGTAGGTCACGAACGCCTCGTCATCGACGATCTTGACCCCCTTCGGCGTGGTCTTGCCGATCAGCGGCGCGAACGACGGATAGACGTAGAATGCGCCCTCCGGCGTCGGGCAGCTCATGCCGGGAATGTCATTCAGCGCCTTGACCACGAGGTCGCGGCGGACCTGAAAGGCGGCGGCACGCTCTTTCAGGAACGACTGGTCGCCGGTCAGCGCGACCGCTGCCGCGGCCTGCGCCACCGAACAGGGGTTCGACGTCGACTGCGACTGCAACTTCGCCATCGCCTTGATGAGCCACGGCGCACCGGCCGCAAAGCCGATCCGCCAGCCGGTCATCGAATAGGCTTTCGAACAGCCGTTCACGGTCAGCGTCCGCTCGTACAACTCCGGCACCACCTCGGCGATCGTCGCGAAACGAAAGCCGTCATAGGTGATGTGCTCGTACATATCGTCGGCGAACACCCATACGTGCGGGTGGCGCAACAGCACCTCGCCCAGCGCCTTCAGCTCGTCGACGGTGTAGGCCGCGCCGGTCGGGTTCGACGGCGAGTTCAGGATCACCCATTTGGTACGCGGCGTGATCGCGGCGTCCAGCACCTCGGGCGACAGCTTGTAATCCGCTTCGGGACCAGCCTTCACGATCACCGGCACGCCGCCCGCGAACTGGACGACATCGGGATAGCTGACCCAATAGGGTGCCGGAATCACCACCTCGTCGCCCGCATCGACGGTCGCGACGATGGCGTTGAACAGCGAATGCTTGCCGCCGACGTTCACGCTGATCTGGTTCGGGGTGTAGGTCAGGCGGTTGTCGCGCGCGAACTTCGTGACGATCGCGTCCTTCAGCTCGGGCGTGCCGTCGACATTGGTGTATTTGGTCTTGCCGTCGCGGATCGCCTGAATCGCGGCGTCCTTGACGAAGTCGGGCGTGTCGAAGTCCGGTTCGCCCGCGCCCAGCCCGATCACGTCGATGCCCGCGCGCTTCAGCTCGTTGACCCGCGTGGTGACGCCGAGGGTCGGCGACGGGCTGATGCGGTCGAGCGCAGCGGAGGCGTGCATGGCGGATGTCCCAAAGAGCAGCCCGGCAAGGGGCGGGGCCATTAGCCGCGCCGACGCCCTTTACGCAACCGCAACAATCGCTGGAATAAGCCCGCGCAACGCATTGCCGACGAAAAATCCGTCGGTCAGGTCGGCGCGGGTCAGCGTTGCGGGGCGCGCGCGGCCCGCCGCGATCAGGTCGGCGACCAGCACGCCGGGCAGCAGCGGGCCGGGTGGGGGCGTTAGCAATACACCGTCACGCTCCACGAACAGCGACGTGAAGCTACCCTCCGTCAGCACCCCGTCATGCTCGAACAGCACCTCGTCCGTGGCCGCCGCCCGGCGCGCCTCGTCGTAAAAGCCGCGGTCGCTGGTCTTGTGCCGCAGCCGCAGGTCGTGCGGCGAGACCGGCAGCGGGACGATCGCGACCGTCCACCCATCCCGCGGTGCAGGTGGCAGCGGCGACATCTCGACCGCCACCGAGCCGGAGGGTGCCAGCAACAGGCGGATGCGGCACGGGTCGCGCAGGCGGAAAGTCGCCGCCTGCAACTCGTTGCGCGCACCGTGGCGATCGAACGCGAAGCCGAACACCTCCGCACTCGCCTTCATGCGCGCCAGATGACGCTCCAGCAGCGGCATGCCCTCTTCCGGGTCGAACGCCATCGTCTCGATCAGGTCGAAGCTGACATGCCCCTCCCCCACGAACGCTCCCTTGGCCAGACATTCCTCCCACTCCGCCGCCGGGTCCGAATCGGCGACGATGCCCGCGCCCAGCGACAGCGTCGCAACGTCGTCGCCGCCCGCGATCGTCAACGTCCGGATCGCGACGTTGAACATCGCCGTGCCGTCCGGGTCGATATGCCCGATCGCGCCCGTATAAGCCCCGCGCGGGGCTCGCTCGGTCTCCGCGATCGCCTGCATCGCGCGGACCTTGGGCGCGCCGGTGATCGATCCACAGGGAAAAGCCGCGGCCAACACGTCGACCGCGTCGCGATCCGGGGCGAGCGTCGCGACGACCGTGGAGACGAGTTGGTGGACGGTCGGATAGGTCTCGACCGCGAACAGGTCCGGCACCGCCACCGATCCGGCGACGGCGACGCGCGACAGGTCGTTGCGCATCAGGTCGACGATCATCAGGTTCTCGGCACGTTGCTTGGCATCGAGCGCCAGAGCAGCGGCCAGCGTGGCGTCGGCGGACGGGGTCGCGCCGCGCCGCGCAGTGCCCTTCATCGGCCGGCAGGTCAGCCGATCGCCGTGGAGGGAGAAGAACAATTCGGGCGACAGGCTGATGAGCGTGTCCTTGCCCGTCTCGATCACCGCGCCATATCCGGCGCCCGCGGCACGGCGCAGTCGGGTATAGACCGCGAGCGGGTCGCCGACGATGCGGACGGCCGCGCGGAACGACAGGTTCGCCTGGTACAGGTCGCCCGCCGCGATCAGGCGCAGGATGGCGCGGACCTGATCCTCATAGTCCTCCCGTTCGATCAAAGGCCGTGGCGCGCCGATCCACGCACCGGCCGGATCGGGCGGCGGCGGCGGCGTGGTCCAGCCGTCGAACAGGCCGAACCAGACGAGCGGCGTCGTCGGCGCGACCGCGGTGATCGTCGGCTCGAAGGCCGCGCCCGCTTCGTAGGACAGGAACCCCGCCGCGTGCAGGCCGCGGCGGATACCGGCGCGGACCCGGTCGAGCGTCGCAGCGACCTGCCCAGCCTCGCACGTTTCGACCACCTCCACCGGCCCGGCGTAGAGCCGAGCGGGTGCACCGCCCTGCCGGGCGTCGTCGAGCAGGACGAACGGTGCTTTCGGCTGCATGTCCATGCAGATGCATCCTGCGCGCGGTCAGGGCAAGCATTGACCATGCGCGCGATCCTGCGCCAAGCAGCCGCCATGACCCAGCCTCCCCTTCGCGCCGTTATCGTCCCGGTCACGCCGCTCCAGCAGAATTGCTCGATCATCTGGTGCACCACGACGATGAAGGCGGCGGTGATCGATCCCGGCGGCGACCTGCCCCGCATCCGCGCCGCCATCGCGCAGGCGGGCGTCACGGTCGAAAAGATCCTGCTGACCCACGGCCATATCGACCACGCCGGCGAGGCGAAACCGTTGGCGGACGAACTCGGCGTGCCGATCGAGGGCCCGCACGAGGAGGACCGGTTCTGGCTCGCGCGGCTGGACGAAGACGGCCGCACGTACGGCATCCGCGGCGTGGTGTTCGAACCCGACCGCTGGCTGGTCGAGGGCGACACGGTGACGATCGGCGACCTGATACTCGACGTATACGAGACGCCCGGCCACACCCGCGGCCACGTCATCTTCCACCACCCGCCGTCGAAGCTGGCGCTGGTCGGCGACGTGCTGTTTCAGGGGTCCGTCGGCCGCTCCGACTTTCCCGGCGGCGATCACGACCAGCTGGTGCGATCGGTGGTGGAAAAGCTGTGGCCGCTCGGCGACGACACCGCCTTCATCCCCGGCCACGGCCACGCCAGCACCTTCGCGCACGAACGCGCCAGCAACGGCTTCGTCGGCGACGCGGTGCTGGCCGGGCAGTAGTGCGTCGGCCGACGATGCGTGCAAAGGCGACGCTGGCCTAGCGCCGCTCCCCCGCCGTCTTCGCCCGAACCGCCGCGAACTCGGACCCCGGCTTCCAGTCCGGCCATGCGCGCGAGGTCGCCAGCCCCATCGTCACCATCCGCACCAGATCGACATCCGCCGCCGCGCCGCGCAGGTCCCAGCCGGCATCCCACGCGTCGCACGTCTGGTGGTAGCAGCGCATATAGCCGTCCAGCCAAGCCTGCCCCGCCGCACGCCCGCCGGTGACGAGGTCGGGCGCTCCGCTGATCGCCATCAGCAGCAGCGTCGGCACCCCACGCCGCGCGAGGCTGAAGTGATCCGCACGATAGAACAGCCCCCGCTCCGGCAGCGCCTCTGGCGTCACCACCCGGCCCTGCGCGGTGGCGGCGTCGCGCAGCATGTCCTCCAGCGCGTTCTTACCGTCGCCGACCAGCATCACGTCGCGTGCGGGGCCACCCGTCTGGAGGATGTCGAGCGTCAGGTTCGCAACCGTCTTCGCGGCCGGATACACCGGATCGGCGGCATAGGTTTCGGACCCGAGCAGCCCCCGCTCCTCTCCCGTCCACACGCCGAAGACGAGGCTGCGCTCGGGGCGCGGCCCCGTGGCGGCGGAACGGGCGATCTCCAGCAGCCCGGCGACGCCCAACGCGTCGTCGTTCGCACCGGGGCGGATGCGGCGGCCCTGCGCGTCCGGCGCACCCTCCCCATACGCATCCCAGTGCGCGCCGAGCATCACGACTTCATCCGCGTGGCCGCTGCCGGGCAGGCGCGCCAGCACGTTGCGGCTGACCGCCCTCGTGACCGTCACCGGCAGGTCGGCTGCGAACGCCTGCCCCTTCAGCATCACCGGCCGAAAATCGGCGCGCCGGGCCGCTCTCCGTTGCTGGGCCAGATCGAGCCCCGCCGCGGTGAACAGCCGCGTCGCCGCCGCGCCCTCCAGCCACCCCTGCAGCAGCACGCGCGAGGCGGCCGGTTTCGCGACGTCGTAATTCTCGCCCGCCGGCGCAGTGACGGTCGCCCAGCCATAGCCGGCCCCGGCGGTGTCGTGGACGATCAGCGCGGCGATCGCGCCGCGCCGCGCGGCTTCCTCGAACTTGTAGGTCCAGCGCCCGTAATAGGTCATGCGCCGGTCGCCGAACTTGCCCGCCGCGTCGTCGCCCGGCTTCGCCTCGAAATCGGGATCGTTGACCAGGATGACGGCGACCTTGCCCTTCAGGTCCACACCCTTGAAATCATCCCAGCCCCGTTCGGGCGCGGAGACACCATAGCCGACGAAGACCATCGGCGCGGCGGCGATCGTCGTGCGCGTCACCGGGCGGACGGTACTCAGATACACGTCGCGCCCGATCGCGAGGGGCGCTCCGCCCGCCGATACCGTGCCGCTGCCAAGCTGCGTCCGCACCAGCGGCACGTCCTGCGTCCAGCTATCGCCGCGCCCGCCGGGTTGCAGCCCGGCATCCCTGAACGCGGCGATCAGCCAGTCGACCGTCTTCGCCTCTCCCGGCGTGCCGGGCGCACGGCCGCCGAACGCGTCGGAGGCGAGCGTCTTCACATCCGCGGACAGGCGTTCCGGCGAGATCGCCTGTGGCGGCGCGGAGGCGGCACCGAGCAACAGCGCCGCAAGGGGAAGCAGGCGGATCATTGCGGCGCCACCGTCAGCACGATCGGATGCCCCGCGGCGACGCGCGGCGCGGCCACCACGATCGCCAGCGCCCATCCTGCCAGCCCGGCGAGCAGCAGCCACGTCAGCACCGCGCCACCCGCGCGCAGGATGTTGGGCGCGGGTCGCAGCATGCCGATCCCGTGCGCGATCCGGGCGAGAACGAACGCACTCCCCAGCAACCACAAGGTCGTCGGCGATCCGCCCGCCAGTTCGATCAGCGCGATCAGGATCAGCACGAACGGGGCGTATTCCGTCAGGTTCGCATGCGCCCGCGTCCGCGCCAGCATCGTCGGATCGCCGCCGTCGCCGATCATCACCTTGCCCTTGACCCGGCCGACGCTGGTCCTGAGCGCCAGCCACAGGTTGAGCGCACCGCACGCGGCGGCGATGGTAAGCGAAACGGGCAGGATCATCGTCGTCGGCCTTCCTGTGGTATCGGGTCCGGGATGGACCGCCCGTCGCGGCACGGCAAGCCGCCAGTCCCCGCCGTCGAAACGCACCTCCGGCCGCATCGGAAGCACGTCGCGACGCTTGCAACCGCAGCCGAATTCGCTATAGCGCCACGCTTCGCGACGGACCCGGAATGCCGGCGCGGCCAATTCGGCCGTGCCCGACTTTTTTGTGTTCGTCTCCACCGGTATAAACACGACAAGGTGCCGCAATGGCCGTTCCCAAGCGAAAGACCTCTCCCTCCAAGCGCGGCATGCGTCGCGGTCACGATTCGCTGACCGTCGCGGCCTTTCAGGAGTGCCCGAACTGCGGCGAGCTGAAGCGCCCGCACGTGCTGTGCGGCGCCTGCGGCCATTATAATGGCCGCGAGGTCGTGTCGGTCGAGGCGTAAGCCTCCGAACGACTGGAACCGACGATGACCGAACAGCCCTGGATCGCCATCGATGCGATGGGCGGTGACGAAGGGCTGGCGGTGATGCTCGCCGGCGTGGCGCGGGCGCGCCGCGCGTTCGAGGGCAGCCGGTTCCTGCTGGTGGGCGACGAGGCGGCGATTCGCGAAGCCCTCGTCGCCCACCCCAATCTCAGTCAGAACGCCGAGGTCGTACACGCGCCCGAGGTCGTCGGGCCGAGCGAAAAGCCGAGCCAGGCGATCCGTCGCGCCAAACGCACGTCGATGGGCGTGGCGATCGATCTGGTGAAGCAGGGTCGCGCGGCGGCTGCCGTGTCCGCCGGCAACACCGGCGCGCTGATGGCGATGGCAAAGGTCGCATTGCGCACGCTGCCCGGCATCGACCGGCCGGCGCTCGCCGCGCCGTTGCCGACATTGGGTGACAACGACGTCGTGATGCTCGACCTGGGTGCCAATACCGAAGTCGATGCCCGCAACCTCGTCCAGTTCGCGGTGATGGGCGCGGCCTATGCCCGTACGATCATGGACCTGGAGCGGCCCCGCGTGGCGCTGCTCAACATCGGGTCGGAGGATCAGAAGGGCACCGACGTGATTCGCGACGCCGCGACTCAGTTGAAGGCGGCTGCGCACCTCCCGCTCGCGTTCACCGGCTTCGTCGAGGGCGACAAGCTGGCGCGCGGCAACCACGACGTGATCGTGTGCGACGGCTTTGCCGGCAACATCGCGCTGAAGACCGCGGAAGGGACGGCGCGGTTCGTCGCCGACCTGCTGAAGCGGGCCTTTACCAGCTCCATCCGGTCAAAGGTCGGCTTCCTGATCTCCCGCCCCGCGACCGAGCTGCTGAAGCATCATCTCGATCCCAACAACCACAATGGCGCGGTGTTTCTGGGCCTCAACGGCATCGTCGTGAAGAGCCACGGCAGCGCCAACGAGCGCGGCGTCGCCACCGCCATCGGCAACGCGACGAAGATGGCGCGCGCCGACCTCACCCGCCGCATCGCCGAGGATCTGGGGCTGGAGCATGTCGCCCGCCCCGCCCGACGTGCCGGCACTCCCAAGCCGCAGGACGCGGCGGCATGATCCGCTCGGTCGTGACCGGCACCGGGTCGGCCCTGCCGGCCCGCCGCGTGTCGAACGCGGAACTGGCGGCGCAGGTCGATACCAGCGACGAATGGATCGTCGAGCGGACCGGTATCCGCTTCCGCCACATCGCCGGCCCGGACGAGACGACGGGCACGCTCGCCACCGACGCCGCCCGGCGCGCGATCGAGGCGGCGGGGATCGCCGCCACCGATATCGACCTGATCGTGCTGGCGACGGCTACGCCCGACCAGACGTTCCCCGCTACCGCGACCAAGGTCCAGGCGGCGCTGGGCATCCTCGACTGCGTCGCGTTCGACGTGGCGGCAGTGTGTTCAGGTTTTCTGTACGCCGTGCAGGTCGCCGATTCGATGCTGCGCACCGGCGTCCACCGCCGCGCGCTGGTGATCGGGGCGGAGACGTTCAGCCGCATCCTCGATTGGGAGGATCGCACCACCTGCGTCCTGTTCGGCGACGGCGCCGGCGCGATCGTGCTGGAGGGGCAGGAAGTCGAACAGGACGGCCGCGGCATCCTTGCGACGAAACTGCACGCGGACGGTCGCTACAACGACCTGCTCTATGTCGATGGTGGACCGTCGACCACCGGTACCGTCGGCAAGCTGCGGATGAAGGGGCGCGAGGTATTCCGCCACGCCGTGACCAATCTGGCGGCCGTGATGACGGAGTCGCTGGGGATCGCCGGCATCGCCGCCGACGATGTCGACTGGGTCGTGCCGCATCAGGCCAATGCCCGCATCCTCGATGCGACCGCACGCAAGCTGGGCCTGGCACCCGAGACGGTCATCGTCACGGTCGACCGCCACGCGAACACCTCCGCGGCGTCGGTGCCGCTGGCCCTCGATGTCGGCGTCCGCGACGGGCGCGTGAAGCAGGGCGACATCGTCGTGCTGGAGGCGATGGGCGGCGGATTCACCTGGGGCGCGGCCGTCATCCGTTTTTAGCGGCAAAAACTTCATTCATGTGCGGTTCTCCTCTTTTCAACTATGTGTAACATAGAGCAAAGGGGCTTTCGAATCGCCTTGTGCCAGTGTAGGCGCGGCGAATGGGGAGCCTGGAATGAGTGAAGCAGGGACGTTGACGCGGGCCGATCTGGCCGAAGCACTGCATCATCAGGTCGGTCTGAGCCGCGCGGACTCAGCGGATATCGTCGAGCAGATCCTGTCGGAAATGTGCGAGAGCCTCGCCTCGGGCGAGAACGTCAAGATTTCCGGGTTCGGTACCTTCGTGCTCCGCGACAAGGGTGAGCGCGTCGGTCGCAATCCCAAGACCGGCATCGAAGTGCCGATCGCACCCCGCCGCGTCCTCACATTCCGAGCCAGCCAGATGATGCGCGACCGCATCGTCGGGGCTCCGGAGGCATAATCGTGGTCGGCGCGCCCACGCCCAAGGCGAGTGGCGCGCTGAAAACGATTGGCGAGGTGTCGGCGGACACCGGTCTGCCGCATCATGTGCTGCGGTACTGGGAGACGCGCTTTCCCCAGTTGCGGCCGTTAACCCGTGCCGGCAACCGCCGTTACTACCGCACCGACGACGTCGCACTGGTGCGGCGTATCGACGCGCTGCTGAACCACGAGGGCTACACGATCCGCGGCGTTCAGCAGTTGCTGGCCGCGGAGAAGAAGGGCACGGCTTCGCCACCTCCCTCGCCCGTCGCGGACACTGCTCCCTCACCTGCTGACCCGGACACCGCGGCATCGTTGCAGGCGATCCGCGCCCTGCTGGCGGATGCACTGGTCGAGGACGGCGTGTCCTCGGGGACCTGACACGTACCTCCGCTCCTTCGGGGCTGCGGGAAGGAGGATTGTAGCTGGCGACAGGGCACGTCCGCTAATTTATATGACCGACTGCGCCTGTGCCGACATCTCGTTCCTGGGACTGATCGACTTCGCTTCGAGCTTTAAGGCGATCGGCGCAAGTGCGCCTTTTACCGCAGACGTGCCTGAGACTTGCCCCTCCTAATTAGGAACTACAACTTTCCCCGCATCCATGTGCTCCCGCGAAGGCGGGAGCACAGTACTGGGCTCCCGCCTTCGCGGGAGCACATGAGCGGTATGTGTCTAGCGGGAACAATGACCGACATATCCGAGGCCTCTCAAGCGCGGCTTCATTGGCAAGAGGCTCAGCGGGCGGCGCTCGCTGCTCAGTCGACGCCGACCACGTCCGGGGAGACGAGGCTTCGACTGACGGCACAGGGCAGAAGAACCGCCGCGCTGCTCCATCGTCAAACCATTGCCGCCAGCCGCGGATCGTATCGAAGCCTTGAGCGCGATCTTTACGTCCCGAACTTCAGGATCGTCGCCTGCACCGTGTCCCATGTGACTTGCCGGACAAAGTTCGGAATGGGACGTTATCGCGAGCGGCTCGCTGGTGGAGGGGCCTTGCGAAACAGCCTCCTGTCTGGTGGCAAACTACCACCCCGGCGGAGGCCGGGGTCTAGTTGGGCAACGTTCCCGATCTCCTACCGCCGTAGTCCCAAGTGGACCCCGGCCTGTCCGGGATGACAGACGAGGTTCTGCAACAATCCCCGAAGCGGGAGTGAAGATGCACGTCGACGCCGTGCGGTGCGCGCCCAACGACATCGGCGCATTCGCGGGGCGCTGACCTCAGCGTTTTCCGACCCGCTCCACTATGCGATTGATTTGCAATAGCGCGGCTTGTACCGGTGCGGCCATGCCGATCAGCGTCGTAGTAGCGGAGAACCGTCGATGAAGCCCAGCCCTGGCATGGACTTGGCGGCATGACGACGCCGGTGATGCTGCTGATGGCGGTCGCCGCGATGATGCTCGTGCGGTTCGGTTGGGACGGCCGTCGCGGGGTGGCACTGGGGGGTTGGCTGATCGCCGCCGTCGCGGCGATCGGCGCGACCGTCGCCGATGGCGCGTGGGGCCTCGCGGTGACGATCCTCGCCGGCTCGGCCGCGGCGCTGGCGATGCTGCTCTACGCAGGCTGGACCTCCCCCGCCCGGCCACAGCGTCCCGCCCGCGTGGCGGCGGCGATCGCCTTACCACAACGCGCCTCCGAAATCGCGGCGCGGGTGTCGGTCTTCGTTCTCGTCGTACCCGTCGCCTTCGTCGCGGCGCAGTGGCTGGCGTTCGGCGTGCAGGCCGCGGCCCGGCGGGCCGGCGCGGTGGAGACCGATGCGGTCGTCATCACGCTGTTCCTGCAACCGATCGCCTGGGCGATCATCATCGCGGTGCAGATGACTCGCGCCGGCCCGTCGCGGATGATCGCCGCGCCCGCGTCCGCCGCCATCCTCGGAACCGTCTTCTGGAGCGTCGGATGAACGCGCCCTTCAAAATTGACACGCCGACCACGACGCCGGCCCCCGCCACGCTCGTGCAGCGCGCGCTCGGCGGCCACGCCGCGATCGGCCTGCTGGCGAGTGCCCTGCTCTATATCATCGCGCTGACCGGATCGCTGATCGTGATCCACGATCGCTGGCAACGCTGGGAACAGCCCAATATCGCCGAAACGGCATCGCTGTCGCCCGCCGCGGCACAGGCGGCGATGACTGCGGTCGTCGCCGGCGAGGCGGGCAAGCCGCGCACCACGCACCTCTACATCCGCATGCCGACGCCGGACCTGCCGCGCGCGGTGGTCACCACCGACAACGGTGCCTGGTATGTCGACGGTGCCGGAAAGGTCGTGGGGCGGGAGGCGCATGCCTGGACCGAGTTCGTCATCGGCCTGCACGAATATCTGCATCTTCCCGCGACGTTGGGGCTGATCGTCGTCGGCGCGTTCGGCGTGATGCTCGTCGGACTGGTCGTGACCGGCGTCCTCGCCCACCCCCGGATCTTCCGAGACGCCTTCCGCATCCGCACCCGCCACAACACCCAACTCGCGCGGGCGGACTGGCACAACCGGCTGGGCGTATGGACACTGCCGTTCGTGCTGGCGGTGGCACTGACCGGCGCGTTCATCGGGCTGGGCAGCGTCGGTACGACGCTACTAGCCCGCGCCTACACGAACGGCGCGGTCGAGCCGGTCTATGCGACGATCTTCGGCCACGAACCGAAGCCGGACGCGGCTCGCGCGCCCCTGCCCGATCTCGCGACTGCGATCCGCGCGCAGGCCACACAGGCACCCGGCACGACACCAACCTACGTCATCGCGCACGACCCCGGCACGCGCGGCCAGCACGTCCAGATCATTGCCGAGCATCCCCGCCGGCTGATCTACGGCGAAACCTATGCCTTTGACGGGCGCGGCGTCGCGAAGGGCAAGGTCGGGCTGTCCGATGGACCGATCGGCCGACAGGCGGCGGCGTCTGCGTACAATTTGCACTTCGGCAATTTCGGCGGGCTGGCGGTGGAGCTAGCCTATATGCTGCTGGGCCTGGGACTGTGCGTCGTCACCGCCACGGGCACCTCGCTGTGGCTGGAGAAGCGCCGCCGTCGCGGGCTGCACAGCCAGCGCATGGCGGCGTGCTGGGCGGTAGTGGTCTGGGGTACCCCGCTGGCGCTGCTCGCGGCGCTGTGGCTGCGCGGCGCCGCCGGGCCGGACGCGCCGCTGGTGGGCATGTTCTGGGGCCTGATGGCTGCGATGCTGGTGGCTGCGATCGCGTGGCCGCTCTGGGCCACGGCGGCACGGCTGCGGACGGTGGCGGCGGCAGCAGTGCTGGCGACGGCGGCCGGGCATGCGGCGCTGCTGCGGCCGGAGATGGGGGGACCGATCGCGATTGACCTGATCGCGGCGGTATCGGCGGGCGCGGTCCTGTGGCTGTTCCGCGGCGTGCGGACAGTCCGGTCGATCTAGCCGTCGAACCCCGACAGGAAGCCAGCGACGTTCGCCCCCAGCGCGTCGACCGCATAGCCGCCTTCCATCACGATCACCGTCGGCCACCCGCGATCGCAGATGTCGGCGGCGAGCAGCGGATAGTCGTCAGTCTTCAGTGCGAAGCGGGAGATCGGGTCCCCCTCCCACGTGTCCGCGCCGAAGCTGACGACCAGCAACCCCGGATCGAACGCGGCGATCGCGTCCAGCGCTTGGACCTGCGTGGCACGGAAAGCGGCCCGCGTCGTGCCGTGCGGCAGCGGCAAGTTGAGCGTTGCGCCCCTGCCCTCACCCTCGCCCACTTCATCGGCATGGCCCCAGTAGAAGGGATAGTCGCGCGCCGGATCGGCGTGGACCGAGGCGTAGAACACGTCGCTGCGCGTCCAGAAGATATCCTGCGTGCCGTTGCCATGATGATAGTCGATGTCGAGGATTGCGACCCGCTCCATTCCCGCGTCGCGCGCCGCCTGCGCAGCGATTGCGGCGACGTTCAGGTGACAATAGCCTCCGCAATAATCCGCGCCCGCGTGATGGCCTGGTGGGCGGCACAGCGCGAACGCAGCCTGCTGGCCGTCCAATACCGCGTGGGTCGCGGCGAGTGCGGTCTGCGCGCTGGCATAGGCAGCCGCCCACGTGTCGGGCGTGATCGGCGTCGTTGCATCGAAGCCGTGGCGGCCGAGCAGCGCATCAATCCGGTCGAGCTTCAGCGGGCGGCGGCCGACGATCGGAAAGGCATAAGGGATGGCGTTACCCGGCCGCCCCGCCTCCCGCCACAACCGCGCGGCATCCTTCAGAAACGCAACGTAATCCGGCGTATGGACCGCCAGGATCGGACCTTCGCCGCGATCAGCGGGTTCCGCCGCACCGCCGATCGCACGCAGGATCGCTTCCGCTCGCGCCGGGGTTTCGGCATAGTCGGTGAAGCTACCGTTGTGCAGTTCGCGCGCAGGCGCGTGGATCAACTGGGCGGGGGAGAAGAAGCGTTGCATACCGGCTTTTTGGCGGCGACGAGGCGCAGGACGCAATAGCCGATCAGCGCCGATGCGATCGATCCGCCCAGCACGCCCAGCTTCACCTCCTCCGCCAGCACCGGGTCCTCCGGGAAGGCGAGTTGACCGATGAACAGGCTCATCGTGAAGCCGATCCCCGCGAGCAACGCGACGCCGTAAACCTGCATCCACCCCGCGCCGCCCGGCCGTTTGGCAAACCCCAGCCGCTCGGCCAGCCAGATTGCGCCGATCACACCCGCCTGCTTGCCGACGAACAGTCCGGCCGCGATGCCGACGACCAGCGGATGCAGCAGCGTCTCGGCGCTGATCCCTTGCAGCGACACGCCGGCATTGGCGAAGGCGAACAGCGGGACGACGCCGTACAGAACAGGTCCGGCCAGAGCGTGCTCGATCCGGTGCAGCGGCGAATCGGGCTCGTCGGGAACGCCCGGCGATAGCGTCAGCGGGATCGCCGCCGCCGCCAGCACGCCCGCGACCGTCGCGTGGACGCCGGACAGCAAGACGCAATACCATAACACCACGAACCCGAGTAGATACGGCCAGACCGCCCCGACCTTGTGCCGGTTGAGCGCCATCATCGCCGCCAGCGTTCCCGCCGCCGCCGCCAGTGCCCCGAGATCGACCGCGGGCGTGTAGGCGAGCGCGATGATTGCCACTGCACCCATATCGTCGACGATCGCCACCGCAGTCAGGAAGATCTTGAGTGACGGCGGCACCCGGCTGCCGAGCAGCGCGAGGATGCCGACGGCGAAAGCGATATCGGTCGCCGCGGGGATCGCCCAACCCCGCGCAAGGCCGGGCGTACTGCCGGCGACCGCGAAATAGATCAGCGCAGGTACAGCCATCCCCGCCGCCGCGACTATGATCGGCAGGCGGCGCTTTTTGGGATTGGCAAGCTGTCCATCGACCAGCTCCCGCTTGATCTCCAGCCCGACGAGCAGGAAGAACAGCGCCATCGCGGCATCGTTGATCCACAGATGTACCGTCATCGACCCCAGCGCGGGAGCGATGACCGGTCCAGTGGTCCAGTGCAGGAACGCCTCATAGACCGGCGCGGTCGCCGACAGATTTGCCGTGACCATCGCCACGACCGCCGCCGCAATCAGCACGGCACCACCCCCCGCTTCCCCGACGAGGAAAGCGCGGAGGGCGGAGAGGGGGCGACGACGGATCATGACGACAGGCCTAGCCGATCGGGGGCGCGTTCTGAATACGGCTTGGAGGGTTGGCAGATCGGGTGCCTCCCAAAGTGCCGCGACACGACCGGAGACATCAGCCGGGCGGGACCGGCGGCTGTCACGCATTTGTCGTCTAACGTCCCTATCGTTCCGACACGCCGGGGGGACCGTGCGAGTTCCGGGGAGTGGTGGATGAAACTGGCGATCGTCGCGATACTGTCCATTATCGGAAGCAGCGCCGCCACGGCACAGCAACGGCGGCCGAGCTTCTGCGCGCGGCTCGCGCCGCAGATCGGGTTGAGCCCCACGAGCAAACCGGACCTGTGGCAAGGCCGGCTCATCTCGGGGCTGAAGGCGGCCTTCCTCGGCGGCTCAGCGTCGATCGGGTTCAGCGTCGAATCGGTGGGAAATCCGTCTGCCGACGATGCAGCCGCGCTGCGGCGCGCCTGCACCGTGACCAAGGCCGAATATCGCTGCGTCGTCGATCGCCCGATGATCCTGGTAGTATCGAGCAGCAAGGGCGACGGCCGGGTCGAGGCGCAACCCGGCGAAACCGCGCTGGTGACGACCAAGGGGATGCGTATCCGCTGTACCGACGGCGTCGTCAGCTAGGCGGAACGGTCACCGCGCCAGCGCCTCAGCGATCAGCTTGCGGCTGTTGTCGACGCCGTAGAGCGCGAAGAAGCTGCCCATTCGGGGGCCCTGCGACGAGCCGAGCAGCGTCTCGTACAGGGTTTTGAACCAGTCGCGCAGCGCCTCCTTGCCGTAATGCGCCTTGCCGATCTCGTAGACGCGGTCCTGCAACACGCCGGCGACGTCGTCGCCCTCGACCGGTTCGGCCAGCGCCGCGTCGAGGTCGGTCAGCGCGGCGCTTTCCGCGTCGGTCGGTGCGCGGCGGACGAGCGTCGGCGCGACGAAATCGCGGCCATAGGCGACCGCATAGCCGACCAGCCGGTCGAGCGCAGGGTTCGCTTCCGGGGACAGGCCCGCGTCGTAGCGTTGCAGGAAACGCCACATCGTCTGCGCATCGCCGACACCGGGCAGGCTGGCCAGATTGAGCAGCAGCCCGAACGTCACCGGCAGCTTTTCGGTCGGGACATTGCCGTCGTGGATATGGTGGACGGGGTTGCCGAGCCGCTGCTTCAGGTCCTGCGCCGGGTAGTTGGCGCGGAACTGCCAATAGTCGTCCACCGCGCGCGGGATCACGCCCATGTGCAGTTGCTTGGCCTTTTTTGGCTCGCGATAGGCGAAGAAGGCGAGCGACTCTTCGGGGCCATAGGTCAGCCATTGGTCCATCGACAGGCCGTTGCCCTTGGACTTCGAGATCTTCTCGCCATGCTCGTCGAGGAACATCTCGTAGTTGAACCCCTCCGGCGGGCGGCCGCCGAGGACGCGGGTGATCTTCGACGACTGCACGACCGAGTCGATCAGGTCCTTGCCCGCCATCTCGTAATCGACGCCAAGCGCGACCCAGCGCATCGCCCAGTCGACCTTCCATTGCAGCTTCGACAGGCCGCCGAGCGCGGACTGGACGACGCGCTGGCCGTCCTCGTCCACGAACGCGATCGTGCCGGCGGCGGCGTCGACCACCTCTACGGGGACCTGCAACACGACGCCCGTCGTTGGACTGATCGGCAGCACCGGCGAATAGGTGGCGCGCCGCTCCGCCCGCAACGTCGGCAGCATCACGTCCTGAATGCCCTGAAAGTGGCGCAGCACCAGCTTCAGCGCCTCGTCGAAGCGACCGCCGGTGTAGTATTCGGTGGACGAGGCAAACTCGTAGTCGAAGCCGTAGCGATCGAGGAAGTCGCGCAAACGGGCGTTGTTGTGCGCGGCAAAGCTGTCGTGCGTGCCAAACGGATCGGGGATCGTCGTCAGCGGCTTGCCGAGATGCGCGCGCAGCATGTCGCCGTTCGGCACGTTGTCCGGCACCTTGCGCAGGCCGTCCATGTCGTCGCTGAATGCGACCAACTTCGTCGGCTGGTCGGACAGGGCGTGGAACGCCTGACGCACCATCGTCGTACGCAGCACTTCGTTGAAGGTGCCGATATGCGGCAGGCCCGAGGGGCCGTAGCCGGTTTCGAACAGGATCGGGCCGTTGGCTTTCCCGTCCGGGTAGCGCGCGAGCAGCTTGCGCGCCTCTTCATAGGGCCATGCCTTGGAGGCCAGCGCCTCCGCTCTCAGTGTTTCGTCGACCATTGTCCCGGCTCCTAGCCCCACCTGCGGCGCGCTGCTACCCTGGGGGCCGTGACGAGCAGCGTTCCGGAATATTACGCCGTCGACCGCGCACGGTTCGAGGCGGAGATCGTGCCCGCGGGACGCCCGGCGGTGCTGCGCGGGCTGGTGGCGGACTGGCCGATCGTGGCGGCGGCGCGCGAGGGGGCGGAAGCGCTGGCCGCGTATCTGCGTGCGCGGGCGACGGACGAGCCGGCGGAGGCGTGGTTCGGCGATCCGGCGATCGACGGGCGGTTCGGCTTCACCGAGGATTTCGAGGGGTACAACCACGACCGGCGGCTGGCGACGATCGACCAGCTGCTCGACCTGCTATTGCGCCAGCGGGGAAGCGCCAGCCCATTCGCGATCTATGCCGGGGCGCTGCCGGTGGCGAAGCATGTCCCGGGCTTTCGGGCGGAGAATGCGATGCCGCTGCTGGATGCGGAGCGGCGGATGCTCGTGTCGCTGTGGCTGGGCAACCGGACGAAGACGGCGGCGCATTGGGATTTGCCGCAGAATCTGGCGTGCGTGGTCATGGGGCGGCGGCGGTTCACGCTGTTCCCGACCGATCAGGTTGCGAACCTGTATGTCGGGCCGCTCGACCTGACGCTGGCGGGGCAGCCGTCGAGCCTGGTCGATATCGACGCGCCGGATTTCGCGCGGCATCCGAAATTCGCCGCGGCGCTGGAGCAGGCGCAGGTCGCGGAACTGGAGCCGGGCGACGTGCTGTATATGCCCTCGCTCTGGTGGCACGCGGTGCGCGGGCTGGATGAGATCGGTGCGATGGTCAATTACTGGTGGCGGGATGCGCCGGCGGGAACGACGACGCCGCTGAGCGCGCTGTACCACGCGATCCTGACACTGGGGCCGGTGGCTCAGCGCGAGCGCGAGGCGTGGCGGGCGATGTTCGACCATTATGTCTTCCGCGCCGACGATCCGGTCGCGCATCTGCCGCCCGACGCGCGCGGGGTGCTGGGCGAGCGGACGCCGGGAATGCTGGCGCGGTTGAAGGATCTGATCGCGCGCTCGTTGCGCTGAAAGGCTTGGGGTCGGCCCGTGTGAGTGGTAGAAGAGCGTCGCCATGAACATGATGCCGTCATCCGACCTGCAACCGTTCAAGTTGCGCATCGAGGATTACGAACTGCTCGATCGGGCGGGCGCGTTCGATGGTCGTCGCACGGAATTGATCGAGGGGGTCATCGTCGCGGTGAATTCGGAGATGTTGCCGCACACGCGGATCAAGAACGAGCTGATGTTCCGCCTGCGGCTGGCGCTCCGCGACCGCAGCGACCCATACGACGCTTACGTCGAGGGCAGTCTGGCATTCGCGCCGCATAATATGCCGCAACCCGACGTTCTCGTGGCGCGGATCGACGCCAAGGGCGCGTATTTCAACCGGGACGACGTCATGCTGGTGATCGAAGTAGGCGCGACGTCGCTGCGCGGGGACCTCGGGATCAAGCGCACGCTGTATGCGGATCAGCACGTCCCGGGATATTGGGTCGTCGATGTCGACGGACGGCAGGTGCATCAGTTCTGGACGCCGGCGGACGGCAGCTACGTCGACAGCAGGATAGTCCCGATGGCGGGGCCCTTGCAGAGCGCGACGGTGCCGAACCTGACGATCGATGGGCACGGCATTCTCTAGCATTCACGCTTCGTTCCGCTAAAACGGGCGCGTGCCCCCCTACCCCGCCCTTCATGCCAGCCATGGCGGCATCTGGATCGCGACCGCCGAGGGGACGCGGCCGGTCGGGCGTGGCGAGGCGATCCGGGTCGCCGCGGATACGCCGGTGATCCTGCTGAACGCGCCGCTGGTCGGGCAGCGGCTGGGCTATGCGGAGTTGTCGGGCCTCGACATCCTCGAACTGTACGCCTTCCTGCATCCGGCGCGGTTCGCGGTGCCGACGCCGGCCGGGCTGGCGCGCGCGGTCGACTTGTCGCCGCCGGAGCGCGACGAGGATGTGGCGGCGTTTCTGCTGGAGGCGACGGCGGCGTTGCTGGCGGTGCCCGACAACGACTGGCGCGAGCGGGAGGGCGCATGGGCGTCGGTCCAGTCGCTCGGCCGGTTGCGGTGGGCCTGGGCCCCCGTCGTCGGACCGCGCATCGTCAAGCCGCGGGTCGACGAGCGCTGGCTGTTCTCCCGCCTGCCGGAATGGGAGGAAGGCGCGCCCCGCCCCGCGCCGCGCACGATCGAGATCGAGCCGGGCGATAGCGAGGCGCGGCTGGCGGAACTGACCGGCGGGCTGGCGGAGGAACGGCCGGGGCAGCGGGCCTATGCCGCCGCCGCGACCGCCGCCTTCGCGCCGCGCGCGGTGCGCGAGTCGCCGAACATGGTGCTGGCGGAGGCGGGGACCGGCATCGGCAAGACTTTGGGCTATCTCGCGCCCGCCTCGCTGTGGTCGCAGCGGGCGGGCGGCGCGGTGTGGATTTCAACCTATACCAAGGCGCTGCAACGGCAATTGGCGGCGGAGACGCAGCGGCTCTACCCCGACCCGGTACTGCGGCGCGAGCGGGTGGTGACGCGCAAGGGGCGCGAGAATTACCTCTGCCTGCTGAACCTGGAGGACGCATTGCACGGCGGCTTCGCGGGCCGTGCAGCGGTGCTGGCGCAGCTGGTAGCGCGATGGGCGGCGTATAGCGCGGACGGCGACATGGTCGGCGGCGACCTGCCCGGCTGGCTGCCGACGCTGTTCCGGCGCAACGGGCCGGCGGCGCTGACCGACCGGCGTGGCGAGTGCGTCTATGCCGGGTGCCCGCATTATCGGAAGTGCTTCATCGAACGGGCGGCGCGGGCGAGCGCGGACGCGGACATCGTCATCGCCAACCACGCGCTGGTGATGGTCAACGCGGCGCGCGGACGCGAAGTGGCGACACGGCCCACCCGCTATGTCTTCGACGAGGGGCATCATCTGTTCGACGCCGCCGATGCGATGTTCGGGGTGGCGCTGACCGGATCGGAGACGATCGAGTTGCGCCGCTGGATCCTGGGTCCCGAGGCGGGCGGGCGCGGGCGACGGCGCGGGTTGCAGGCACGCCTGTCGGATGTCGCCAGTTACGACGAGGCGGGCGGGGTCGCGATCGCCGATGCGGTGCGGGCGGCGCAGGCGCTGGCGGCGGACGGCTGGCTGGGACGGCTGAACGAGGGGCAGCCGTTCGGCCCAATCGAGGCGTTGCTCGCGGCGGTACGCGGCCTGACCTATGCGCGCGCCGAACAGCCCGGCGATGCCGGATACGGGCTGGAGGCCGAGCTGGCCGAACCGACGCCCGAGTTGATCGAGGCCGCCGCCCCCGCCGCCGCCGCGCTTGATGCGCTGGTGCGACCGCTGGTGACGCTCGGCCGGCGGCTGGAAGCGGTGCTGACCGAAGGGCCGGACTGGCTCGACGGACCGGCGCGGGCGCGGGTCGAAGGCGCAATCGCCTCGATCGGCTGGCGGGCGGAGACGGTCGCGGCGTGGCTGGCGCTGCTGGCGCGGGTCGGCGGGCCGGTCGATCCCGATCATGTCGACTGGCTGTCGGTCGAGCGGGTCGAGGGCCGCGAGTACGACATCGGCCTGCATCGCCGCTGGCTGGACCCGACGCGCCCGTTCGCGGAGATCGTGCTGAAGCCGGCGCACGGCGCGCTCGTCACGTCGGCGACGCTGACGGGCGGCGGCGACTGGTCGGTGGCGGAGGCGCGGACGGGAGCCCCGCATCTGGCTCGCGCGCCGGCGCGGTTTCAGGTCGAGAGCCCGTTCGACTACGCCAACAACGCCGAGGTGCTGATCGTCACCGACGTCAAGCGCGGCGACATTCCGGCGCTCGCCAATGCCTATGCGCGGCTGATCGAGGCGGCGAATGGCGGCACGCTGGGACTGTTCACCGCGATCCGCCGGCTGCGCGCGGTGCATGCGCGGATCGCCGACCGGCTGGCGCGCGGTGGCCTGCCGCTGCATGCGCAGCATGTCGATCCGATCGATACAGGGACGCTGGTCGACATCTTTCGCGACGATCCGGCGGCGTCGTTGCTGGGCACCGATGCTTTGCGCGACGGGGTCGACGTGCCAGGCACGTCGCTGCGCCTCGTCGTCATGGAGGGCGTGCCTTGGCCGAAGCCGACGGTGCTGCATGCCGCGCGAAAGCTGGCGGGGGGTGGTTCGGCGTATGACGACCGCATCGTCCGGGCGCGGCTGGCGCAGGCGTTCGGGCGGCTGATCCGGCGGGCGGACGACCGCGGCGCGTTCGTGCTACTGTCGGCGGCGATGCCGTCGCGGTTACTGGATGCATTTCCGTCCGGCGTGCGAGTGTCGAGGGTGACGCTGGAAGACGCGGTCGCCCGCGTCGCCGAGCGGCTTTCCACCACCGTCCGGATCGGGCATGACGCAGATCAAGCCGGCTGACGGAGACGCCATGAAGACGCTGACGCTGCTGCGCCACGCCAAGTCGGGCTGGGACGACGCCGTTCCCCGCGATTTCGACCGACCGCTGAATCCCAAGGGGCGCCGCGCGGCGCAGGTGATAGGCCGCTTCCTGAAGACGCAGGGCGCGGCGTTCGACCATGTCCTCGCCTCCCCCGCGCTGCGCGTGGTCGAGACGCTGGTCGAGGTCGAATATGGCTATGGCCGGGCGCTGGCGCCGGCATGGGACAAGCGCGTGTATCTGGCATCGGCCGCGACCCTGCTCGACCTGATCCGCGAGTTGCCGGAGGCGGCGGGGACGGCGCTGGTCGTCGGTCATAATCCCGGGCTGGAGGACCTCGTCCTCGATCTGGTGGCGGACGGGGGCGATTTGCGCGACGCGGTGGAGGCGAAATATCCGACCGCGGCGGTGGCCGTGATGACTTGGGACGGCGGGTGGGCGGACCTGCGGTCGGGGGCAGCGACGCTGGAGGCGTTCACGCGGCCGCGCGACCTGGATGCGACGCTGGGACCGGACGAGGACTGAGGGGGGTCTTGGTCGTCATCCCAGCGGAAGCTGGGCCCTCCTGCCGAAGCGGTCGATATGCGGAGGGAGACCCCAGCTTTCGCTGGGGTGACGGACTGGGCGGAGCTTACGTTTTACGGCACCAATATCGTGTCGACCGCCTCCGCGTCCGTGGCGGGATAGTCCAGCGTGTAGTGGAGGCCGCGGCTTTCCTTGCGGTGGAGCGCGGATTTCACGATCAGGTCCGCGGTTTGCAACAGGTTACGCAGTTCGATCAGATCGGGCGTGACGCGGAAATGGCCGTAATAGTCGCCGACCTCGTCAGTCATCATGCGGATGCGATTGGCGGCGCGCTGGAGCCGCTTGGTGGTGCGGACGATGCCGACGTAATTCCACATGAACCGGCGGATTTCCGTCCAGTTCTGCTTGATGACGACCTCTTCGTCGGAGTCGGTGACGCGGCTTTCGTCCCACGCGCGGATCGCGGGCGGGGCGGGCAGATCATCCCAGCACTCCGCGATGTGCGTTGCCGCCGCTTCGCCGAACACGAAGCATTCGAGCAGCGAGTTGGAAGCGAGACGGTTCGCGCCGTGCAGCCCCGACTGCGTGCACTCGCCCGCGGCATAGAGGCCGGGCAGGTCGGTGCGGCCGTCGCGATCGACCATGATGCCGCCGCAGGTGTAATGCTGCGCAGGCACGACCGGGATCGGCTCCTTGGTCATGTCGATGCCGAGGCCGATCAGCTTTTCATAGATGTTCGGGAAGTGCGCGCGAACGAACTCCGGCGGCTGGTGACTGATGTCGAGGTGGACGTAATCGAGGCCGTAGCGCTTGATCTCCGCATCGATCGCACGCGCTACCACGTCGCGCGGGGCCAGTTCCATCCGGTCGGCATCGTATTCCGACATGAAGCGCTTGCCGGTCGACGGGTTGATGAGCCGCCCGCCCTCGCCGCGCACGGCCTCCGTGATGAGGAAGTTCTTGACCTCCAGATGGTAGAGGCACGTCGGGTGGAATTGCATGAATTCCATGTTCGACACGCGCGCACCCGCGCGCCACGCCATCGCGATACCGTCGCCCGTCGCCCCGCGCGGGGCGGTGGAAAAGAGGTAGGTGCGCCCCGCCCCGCCTGTCGCAAGGATCGTGGCGCGTGCGACATGCGCCTCGACCCGGCCGGTGCGGCGGTCAAGCGCGTAGACGCCCCAGACATGACCCGCGCCGGAATAGCGTTCCTCGTGCCGGCTGGTCGCAAGGTCGATCGCGACCTGATCGGGGACGAGCGTGATGTTCGGATGCGCCTCGGCCGCGCGTTGCAGCGCCTCCTGCACGGCCCAGCCGGTCGCGTCGGCGACGTGGACGATGCGGCGGTGCGAATGGCCACCTTCGCGCGTCAGGTGCAGGATGTCGTTTTCCTGCGCGAAGGGGACGCCGAGTTTCTGAAGCCGCTCGATTGCGGCGGGCGCGCGTTCGACGACGAACTCGACGGTGGCGCGGTCGTTCAGGCCCGCGCCGGCAATCATCGTATCCTCGATATGGCTGTCGAACGTGTCGCCCGGCTCCAGCACCGCGGCGATGCCGCCCTGCGCCCAGGCCGTCGAGCCCTCGTTGAGCGCGCCCTTGGCGAGCACGGTGACGCGGAAGCGTTCGGCGAGGTTGAGCGCCGCGGTCAGTCCGGCCGCGCCGGAGCCGACGATCAGGATATCCGCCTGACTCACAAGCCGAACCCAGCGATGGGAGCGCGGAAGGTTAGGCTAAGGTTAGTCCAACGCGCACGATAGGCGACATCGGAGCGACGGGAGGGCGCGGCGGGCATGACGGGTCTGTGACATGATTGCGCGGTGTAGGACAGGGGGTTGGCGGGCAACGGCGCAATGGTGTCTGCCGAAGGGGGCATGAGCCTCATCTGTGCTTCGACAAGCTCGGCACGAACGGTTCAGGTCGATACCGACAGCCTCTAGACCCGTTCGGTGACCCCCGCCCAGGCGCTGCGCATCATGCGCTGGATGTGCTGGCGGCTTTGGTCGGAGAGGTGACGGATGCGCTGGCCGGCACCGGAGATGCCGGTGGAGCGGTCCAGCCCCTCGACCTGCATCACCCATAGCTGGCGGAACGCGCCGCCCGGCATGCGAAGCAGTTCCTGCGGCGGTCCGTCCTCGACGACGCGGCCGTCGACCACGACGACGACGCGGTCGAAATTCGCGATCGTCGACAGGCGGTGCGCGACGGCAATGACGGTGCGGTTCTTGATGAGCGCCTCCAGCCCGTTTTGCACCTCCAGTTCCGATTCCGAGTCGAGCGCGGAGGTCGCCTCGTCGAGCAGGACCACGGGTGCGTTCTTCAGGAAGGCGCGGGCGATGCCGATGCGCTGGCGCTGGCCGCCCGACAGGTTGGTGCCGCGTTCGCCGACGATGCTGTCGTAACCGTGCGGCAGGCGGCGGATGAAGTCGTCGCAGCCGGCGGCTTCGGCGGCGCGGTGGACCTCCTCGTCGCTGCTGTCGGGTTTGGCGAAGCGGATATTCTCCATCACCGTGCGATGGAACAGCAGCACCTCCTGCGGGACGACGGCGAGCGTGTCGCGCAGGCTTTCCTGCGTGACGCTGTCGATGCGCTGGCCGTCGATCGCGAGGTGGCCGGCCTGCGGGTCATGGAAGCGCTGGATCAATTGCAGCAGCGACGACTTGCCGGCACCCGAAGGGCCGACGACGCCGACCTTCTGCCCCGCCGGGATGACGAGCGACAGGTCGTGGAGCACGGGGTGGCGCGGATCGTAGCCGAAGGTGACGTTGGTCAGTTCCACCCGCCCCTCGCCGACGCGCAACCGGGCGGCGTCGTCGGCATCGCTGAGCGTCTGGGGCACCCCGATGATGTCCAGCGTCTCGCGCAGGTAGCTGAATTGCTGGCTGGTATCGATCAGTGCCATCGCTAGATCGCGGGAGCCGTGCAGGATGCGGAAGGTCATCGTGCTGATGATGACGACATCGCCGGTGCTGATCGCACCCGTCGACCACCGGCCGATCGCCCAGACGAGCGTGCCGCCGACGAGGATCGCCAGCGCCAGATCGTGCAGTCCGCGCATCCGTTCGACGAAGAACCAGCCGCGTTTTTGCGCGCTCGCCTCGTCGTCGAGAAATCCTTGAAGCCGCGACAGTTCGCGCTGGCGGGCGGCGAACGCTTTCACCACCCAGATATTGCCGATCAGGTCGACCAGTTCGCCGCCGACGGTGCCGGCATGCTCCGCGAACGCCTTGTGGTGGACGTGGCCGCGCAGCCCCAGCATGACGAGGCCGGCGGTGACGAGGACGAAGATCGCCCCCAGCACCGCAGCCATCCGTACGTCGATCGTGGTGAAGATCATCATCGCACCGACGAAGACGATCAGCGGCGGCGTCACCTCCTGCAACAGGCGGTGGACGATCGCGCCGAAAATACCCGCCAGCCCCGACACGCGGTGGCCGAGCGAGCCGGCGCGCTGGTTCTGGAAGAACGGCATTTGGTGGCCGGTCAGATAATCGATCATGTCCAGACGGATGCCGACGCCGGACGCGACCGTAGACTGCCCCAGCGTCAGCGCCGCCGCCCGCTGAAGCAGGCTTTCCAGCACCACCAGCCCGAGGAACGCGGCGAGGGCGTCGTAGACGGCGGAGCGGATGCGATCGGTGCCGGTCATCGCGTCGATCAGCAGCTTCATCGCATACTGAACGCTGATCGCGCAGATCGAAGCCCCGGCGACCAGCAGCGCGAGCGCAAGGAATATCCACGGCCGCGCCCGCACGTAATGCAAGATGAAGCGCGTCGGGCTGACGAGAAAAGGCAAGGCGCACTCCACCGATGACCTGCTTATGCTGCGCCGCAACACACGGAAGCACCATCGGGTTGCGACGGCGAGAGTGGATTCTTCGTCGGTGCGAGCGAATCAGGTGGTTAGCTGCACGATCCCCGGAACTAGTCCGCGGTCGATCGCGTCAGCGACAGGAACACGTCCTCCAGATCGGGTTCGCGGGTCGAGACGTCGACGATGCCGACACCGGCGGCCTGCACTGCGGCTAGGACCTCGCCGGCGTTCACGCGTGCCTTGGAGTAGGTGATTTCCAGCACGCGGGCGCCCTTCAGCACGATCTTTTCGAAACAGGGTGCTTCCGGCGCGGCGGTCAGGTCGCGGTCGACGGTGACGGCGACGACCTTTTCCTGCGCCCGGCCGACGAGGTCGCGGGTCGGTTCGTTGGCGATCAGGCGGCCGTGGTTGATGATGGCGATACGGTCGCAGAGCTGCTCCGCCTCCTCCAGATAATGCGTCGTCAGCACGACGGTGACGCCGCCCGCGTTGAGTTCGCGGACATAGGCCCAGAGCTGCTGGCGAAGTTCGATGTCGACGCCCGCGGTCGGCTCGTCGAGGACCAGCACGGGCGGGGAATGCACCATCGCCTTGGCGACCATCAGCCGCCGCTTCATGCCGCCCGACAGCGTGCGGGCATAGGCGTTCGCCTTGTCCTCCAGATGCACGGCGCGCAGCAGGTCGAGCGAGCGGCGGTCCTTTTTCGGCACGCCGTACAAGCCGGCCTGGATCTCCAGCGTTTCCACCGGCGTAAAGAAGGGGTCGAACAGGATCTCCTGATTGACGATGCCGATCGATGCCTTGGCGTTGCGCGGGTGCGCGTCGATGTCGAAGCCCCAGATCGACGCCGAGCCCTCCGTCTTGTTCACCAGCCCGGCGAGGATGTTGATGAGCGTCGACTTGCCCGCGCCGTTGGGGCCGAGCAATCCGAAGATCTGGCCGCGGGGCACGTCGAACGTCACCCCGTCGAGCGCGCGCTTGCCGCCCTGATAGGTCTTGCACAGGCCGTTGATGGAGATCGCAGCTTCGGTGGAGATGGACGTCATGCGAATCCCGTTAGGCTTCGGCTTGCCTCGCCACAATGCTCCTTGCTATTCGGACCGTATGACCCCGCCGCTAGAAGTCACCCGCACCAGCCAGCCCCGCGTCGCCTGCGACGGTGCTGCCGACATCCCCGGCGGCGCCGCGCTGGGCCATCCGCGCGTGTGGTTGCAGATCGACGAACTCGGTTACGTCGACTGCGGCTATTGCGACCGGCGTTTCGTGCTGATCGGCGGGCCGGCGGACGGCGTCGATCAGGCGAGCCTGCCCGACGTGACCGAGGGCAGCGCCTGAACCGCATGGACGTTCGCGAACCGGTGCCTATATTGCCGGTATGGTATATCTCGATCCCCGCTCCTTCCTGTACCGCGATCTCGCTCCGGAGGCCGCGCAGACGCTGGCGGCCGATGCGCTGGGCAAGGCGGACGACGGCGAACTCTACCTCCAGTATCGCAAGTCGGAGGCGTTCGGGTTCGATGACGGGCGGCTGAAGACCGCGAGCTACGACACCAATGCGGGCTTCGGCCTGCGCGCGGTGTCGGGCGAGACGACGGCGTTCGCTCACGCCAACGAGGTGAGCGAGGCGGCGATCAAGCGCGCGGCGCAGACGATGGCGCTGATCGATCCGTCCGCAGCGGCCAAGGCACCGCCGCCGCAGGGCAACAACCGGCATCTGTACACCGACGCCGACCCGCTCGACCTGATCCCTTTCGCCGACAAGGTGAACCTGTGCCAGACGATCGACGCCGCCGCGCGCGCGCGCGATCCGCGCGTGGCGCAGGTGTCGGTCGGGCTGTCGGGATCGTGGAGCGTGGTCGAAATCGTTCGGCCGGATGGTTTCGTCGCGACCGACGTGCGGCCGCTGGTGCGGCTGAATATCCAGATCGTGGTCGAGCAGAATGGCCGGCGCGAGACGGGGACGTTCGGGATCGGCGGGCGCTATCTGTACGACCGCCTGTTCGAGGATGCGACGTGGAACCGCGGCATCGACGAGGCGCTGGCGCAGGCGCTGGTCAACCTCGACGCGGTCGCCGCGCCGGCGGGTGAGATGACGGTGCTGCTTGGGCCGGGCTGGCCGGGGGTGCTGCTGCACGAGGCGATCGGCCACGGGCTGGAAGGCGACTTCAACCGCAAGGGTACGAGCGCGTTTTCGGGCCGGCTCGGTGAGCGGGTAGCCGCGCCGGGGATCACGATAGTCGACGACGGATCGCTGGTCGATCGCCGCGGATCGCTGTCGATCGACGACGAGGGAACGCCGACGCGCGAAACGGTGCTGATCGAGGACGGTATCCTGAAGGGGTACATGCAGGACCGGCTGAACGCGCGGCTGATGGGCATGGCCGCGACGGGCAATGGGCGGCGCGAAAGCTACGCTCACGCGCCGATGCCGCGCATGACCAACACCTTCATGAAGGGCGGCAAGGACGATCCCGCCGAGCTGCTGAGCCGCGTGAAGCGGGGCATCTTCGCCAAGAGCTTCGGCGGCGGACAGGTCGACATCGTCTCGGGCAAGTTCGTGTTCAGTTGCACCGAGGCGTACATGATCGAGGACGGCAGACTGGGCGCGCCGATCAAGGGCGCGACGCTGATCGGCGACGGTCCGACCGTGCTGACCAAGGTGACCGGCATCGGCGACGACTTCGCGCTGGACGAGGGTATCGGGGTTTGCGGCAAGGGCGGTCAGGGCGTGCCGGCGGGTGTCGGTCAGCCGACGCTGCTGGTCGAGGGGCTGACGGTCGGGGGGACTGCGACCTAGGTTTCGAGCACGTTTTTCGGAATGCGCGCGGCTTCTTCACGCGTCATTTGCTCGTGGCACCGCCCCACCCCCGGCCCCTCCCCTGAAGGGGAGAGGTGGAGTTGGTTTATGGCGCTTGGTCCGGGCTCAACCAACCACCGAGCCGTCATTGCGAGCGGAGCGAAGCAATCCAGCGCGTCCTGCGCGGCTCCTGGATTGCTTCGCTCCGCTCGCAATGACGGAATCTAAGGTAAATAGCTCTTTTTCCTGCACTTCCTCGGCACAGGCCGGGGCCCAGTCGTGGCAAGCTTTGTGAGTGCCACTGTCTACGTGGCGACTACCCCCGGCGTTCGCCGGGGTCGATCGACGGTCAGTTGCGCGCGCGGTCCGGGCGTTTGGTCAGTATTGGCCGCCACCCGTCCCCCGCAAGCGAAAGCCCCCTACCCCCGCGCCGCGCTCGGGAAGGCGAAGCCGACCGGCTGGATCGCGGCCGCATCCTGCTTCAGGCGCGCGGCGATCTGTTCGTAGTCGCGTTCCATTTCAGGGGTGACGCTCGCCCGCGCCTCCGCCAATGCGCCCTCGAAGTCGGCCATCGTGACCTCCGTCGCGGTGCGGGAACGGCGGAGCGCAATCAGGCCGGCGCGGCGGGTGACGTCCTCCAGATCGGCGCCGGTGAAGCGGTCGGTGCGGCGCGCGATGGAGGCGAGATCGACGTCCGACGCCAGCGGCATCTTGCCGGTCTGGATACCGAGGATGCGCTCGCGCCCGGCCTCGCTGGGCACGCCGACATAGATCAGCTCGTCGAACCGACCGGGTCGCAGCAGCGCGGGATCGACGAGGTTGGGCCGGTTGGTCGCGCCGATCACGACGACCGACTGCAATTCCTCCAGCCCGTCCATCTCGGCGAGGATGGTGTTGACCACGCGCTCCGTCACCTGCGGCTCGCCACCGCCCGATCCACGCGCGGGCACGAGGCTGTCGAGTTCGTCGATGAAGATCACGGTCGGCGCGACCTGACGCGCGCGGGCAAACAAGCGAGCGATCTGCTGCTCGCTTTCACCGTACCATTTGCTCAGCAGGTCCGACGATTTGGTGGCGATGAAGTTGGCTTGTGCCTCACGCGCGACCGCCTTCGCGAGCAGGGTCTTGCCGGTGCCGGGAGGACCATAGAGCAGGAAGCCCTTGGCCGGACGGATGCCGAGCCGGCGGAACGCGTCCGGGTCCTTCAGCGGCAGTTCGACGCCTTCTTTCAGCCGTTCCTGCGCGGCATCGAGGCCGCCGACATCCTCCCAGCGGACATTCGGGGCCTGCACCATAACCTCGCGCATCGCCGACGGCTGGACGCGCTTCAACGCCTCCAGAAAATCCTCGCGCGTCACCGACAGCGTGTCGAGCACCTCGGCGGGGATTGTCCGCTCCTCCAGATTCAGGCGCGGCATGATGCGGCGGACCGCCTCGATCGCGGCTTCCCGCGCCAGCGCGGCGATGTCGGCGCCGACGAACCCATAGGTGGTGCGCGCCAGCTCATCGAGGTCGACGCGGTCGCCCAGCGGCATGCCGCGCGCGTGGATGCCGAGGATTTCACGCCGGCCGCGTTCGTCGGGGACGCCGACGACGATCTCTCGGTCGAAGCGCCCCGGACGCCGCAGCGCCTCGTCGATCGCCTCCGGCCGGTTGGTGGCGGCGATGACGACGAGGTTCGCACGTGCCTCCAGCCCGTCCATCAGCGTCAGCAACTGGGCGACAAGGCGCTTCTCGGCCTCACCCTGCACCTGACCGCGCTTCGGGGCGATGGAGTCGATCTCGTCGATGAAGACGATCGACGGCGCAGCCTTGGTCGCTTCCTCGAAAATGTCGCGCAGCCGCGACTCGGACTCGCCGTAAGCGGAGCCCATGATCTCCGGACCGTTGATCAGGAAGAACTGCGCGTCGGATTCGTTCGCAACAGCGCGGGCTAGGCGCGTCTTGCCGGTGCCGGGCGGTCCGTGGAGCAGCACGCCCTTGGGCGGCTCGACGCCGAGGCGCTCGAACAATTCGGGGTAGCGGAGCGGCAGTTCGACCATTTCGCGCAGCTGGTCGATCGTCGCGGCCATGCCGCCGATATCGTCATAGGTCACGTCGGCGCGGCGCGCGGCCTGCGGCTCCTCATATTCGGGGCGTAGTTCAATTTCGGTATTCTCGTCGATGTGGACGACGCCCTTGGGGCTGGCGGACACGACGATGAGGCGGATTTCCTGCAACGCGAACGCGGGCGCGTTCATGAAGCGCTGCACGGTCGGTGGCATGTCCGAGACACGCTGATGCCCCGCGGTCGCGACGACATCGCCCTGGCAGAAGGGGCGACCGAGGAAGGTGCGCTGGAGCGCCGCACCGGAGCCCTGGAGGCGCAGGTTCGCCTGTGCCGGTGCGAAGACGACGCGAGTCGCCGGCTTCGACTCGGCGCGGCGCACCTCTACGAAATCCCCCGAGCCGACGCCGGCGTTCGCGCGCTGGAGACCGTCGATGCGAAGCACCTCCAGTCCCTCGTCCTCGGGATAGGGGCCGACCGCGCGGGCGGGAGTCGATTGCTTGCCGACGATCTCGATCACGTCGCCCTCGCCCACGCCCAGCGCCGCCATCAGCGCACGCGGCAGGTGAGCGAGGCCACGGCCGGAATCCTCCGGGCGGCTGTTCGCCACCTGAATCTTGCGCGTCGGGGTTTCGCTATCGGCCATTCCTGCTTCCTTCCACGCGGTCCATCTGGCCGATTCCTTTCGAACGGCAAGCGCGTGAGGTAGGAAGCCGGTTCCAGCGCGGTTAGGGGCGGGGCAACCCCACGCGACGAAAAAAAGGGCCGGACCCGAAAGTCCGACCCCTTGAAAGTTTTTAGGAGAGGATGCCTGAAAGGCACGGTCTTTTTGCGTCGCAGCGAGCCATGTTGCAAGTGCGAAATACTCCGCTACGATTGCGTTCTATGCAATTCGCGGTATCGCTAACATAAGAAGCGGGAGAGGACGGGATGCGCAGGCTGCCCCCGTTGGGCGCGATCGAGGCGTTCGTGCAGGTCGCGCGCCTGGGATCGATCAAGGCTGCCGCGGAGGAACTGGCGCTGTCGGCACCGGCGCTGAGCCGCCGCGTGCAGTCGCTGGAACGGTTCATCGGCAAGCCGCTGTTCGCGCGGCGGCATCAGGCGATGGTCGCCAATGCCGATGGCGAGCGGCTGCTGCAGCAAATCGCGCCGGTGCTGGACCAGCTGTCCGACGCGGTCGAGGCGATGACGAGTGGGACCGAAGTGCTGAGGCTGCGGCTGGGCATTCTGCCGCTATTCGCGTCGCAGCGGCTGTTCCCGCGGCTGGGCGACCTGCGCGCGACGCATCCCGAACTGCATCTCGACATCGATACGGCGGCGCACGGCATCGCGCGGCTGGGTGACGGGCTGGACGCCGTGATCGCACTGGCGCGCGACATCGATCCCTCGCTGTATGGGAAGCGGCTGGATCACAACAAGGTGTACGTCATCGGATCGCGCACCTTGCTGGAGGGACCGAACCCGGTGGTCGATCCGGCGCAGGTCGCGACGTTGACCGCTTTGATCCACCGCGACATGCCCGACACCTTCACCGCGTGGCGCAACGCCGCCGGGCTGGAGGAGATCGAACCGCAGGCGGTCGATCATTTCGATTCGGGGCAGTTGATGCTGGAGGCGGCGGCGCAAGGGCTCGGCATCGCGTTCATGCTGGAGAGCCACTTCGAGGATGCGAACGATCCGCGGCTGGTGCGGCTGTTCGATATCGAGGTGGAGAGCCCGTACAGCTACTGGTTCGTCTGCCGGCCGCGGGCGTTGCAGTCGAAGCCGGTGCGGCTGTTTCATGACTGGTTGGTGAAGACTTTGGGGGCTTGAGGGGCTGGGCAGCTCCGAGCCGTTTCGCGGGCGTCGACCTACCCCCGGGCCCTCCCTTTCAGGGAGGGGAAACGAGCAGTCCACTCCTCAGAAGTTGAAATTCTCCTGCTCCCCTCCCTGCAAGGGAGGGGTTGGGGGTGGGTTGCGGTACACTGTACCGTTTGTGAGATGGTGGAGACGACGCCGTCGAGGTTGTGCAGGACGTCGGTGTTCCAGAAGCGGAGGATCGTCCAGCCTTTCGCGGCCAGATAGGCGGCGCGGGCTTCGTCTCGTTCGATCTGCAAGCCGTGGTGCCCGCCGTCGAGTTCGATGCCGAGTTTCAGACTGCGGCAGACTATGTCGATGATGAAGCGGTCTACTACCAACTGTCGCGTGAAGCGTGGATGGTGGGACCGGAGGGCTTGCCAGAGGCGCCGTTCTGCCGGGGTTGGTCGGTTCTGAGATCGCGGGCGTTGCGCGTAAGTTCGGGCGGGAAGCGCTGCATCTTGGTCGCAGACTACAGCGCGTTTTGCGGGCGTCTTCCCACCCTCTTCCCCTCCCTTGCAGGGAGGGGAAGAGGGTGCGGACATTTTCGAAAGTTACGCCACGCGCGCCTTGACGATCTTGCCGGGCTGGCGGGGGGGTTCGCCCTTGGGCAGCGCGTCGATCAGTTCCATGCCGTCGGTAACCTGACCCCAGACGGTGTACTGGCCGTCGAGGAAGCGGGCGTCGTCGAAGACGATGAAGAACTGGCTGTTCGCCGTATTGGGATCGTTGGTGCGCGCCATCGAGCAGATGCCGCGGACGTGCGGTTCCTTGTTGAACTCCGCCTTCAGGTTGGGCTTGTCGGAGCCGTGCATGCCGGTGCCGGTCGGATCGCCGCCCTGCGCCATGAAGCCCGGGATGACGCGGTGGAACACGACGCCGTCGTAGAAGCCGTCGTTCGCCAGCTCGGTGATGCGCTTGACGTGCTCGGGCGCGAGGTCGGGACGCAGCTTGATCGTGACGTCGCCGCCCTCCAGCGTCAGGGTCAGCGTCTCCGCAGTCGGGGTATCGGTCATGTCGTCCACTCCAGATTGGTCGAGCGGCAGATAGGGAGGGAGTGCGCCGCTGGCAAATCGCGCTGCGCCGCGATAGGGAGCAGGCGCCGCGATCAGACCATGCCAAGAGGGAGCCGGCGATGAGCGAAAACGAGCTTCCCGAAGCGCCGACCGAAGAACTGGACGAGCTGGACGAGGACGACCGGCTGCGGCCCGCATTCGTCAGGGCGGTGCTCGACGCGGTCGAGGCGGGCGACGACGAGGAAGCGCGCACGCTGGTCGAGCCGCTGCACCCGGCCGATATCGCCGACCTGTTCGAACTGACGCCGCAGGAGGACCGTACCGCCCTCGCCCGCGCGGTCACCGACCTGCTCGACGCGGACGTGTTCGCGGAGATGAACGATTACGTCCGCGAGGACCTGATCGATGCGCTGGAGCCGCACGAGGTCGCGGATATCGCGTCCGAACTCGATACCGACGACGCCGTCGCGATCATCGAGGACATGGACGAGGACGGGCAGCGCGCAGTGCTCCGCGCGATGGAACCGGACGATCGCGCCGCGATCGAGGAGGCGCTGTCCTATCCGGAGGAATCCGCCGGTCGCCTGATGCAGCGCGATCTGGTCGCGGTGCCGGAGCATTGGACCGTCGGCGACGTCATCACCTATCTGCGCAAGCAGGAGGACCTGACCACCGATTTCTGGGAAGTGTTCGTCGTCGATCCGGGGCATCGCCCGATCGGCACGTGCGCGCTGTCGTGGATTTTGCGCACGCCGCACTGGGTGCCGGTGGGCGACGTGATGAGCCGCGAGCAGACGCTGATCCCGGTCGACATGGATCAGGAAGAGGTCGCGCTCCGGTTCCAGAAATATGCGCTGATCTCCGCCGCGGTCACCGACGGGTCGGGGCGGCTGGTCGGTATGATCACCGTCGACGACGTCGTTCACATCATCCAGCAGGAAGCGGGCGAGGACGTGCTGCGCCTGTCGGGTGCGGGCGACGGCGACATCAACGAACCGATCCGGCTGACGGTGAAGACGCGGCTGACATGGCTGGTCGTGAACCTGGCGACGGCGATGTTCGCCGCCAGCGTGGTGAAGCTGTTCGAGGGCACGATCGCGACCTTTGCGCTGCTCGCGGTGCTGATGCCGATCGTGTCGGGGATGGGCGGCAATGCGGGCACGCAAACGCTGGCCGTGGTGGTGCGCGCGATCGCGACCAATCAGCTGACGAATTCGAATACCCGATGGATGGTGCTGCGCGAACTGCGCATCGCGGCGGCGAATGGTGCGATGCTGGGGCTGTTGATCGGGGTCGGCACGTTCCTGATCTTCGGGCGCGGCGATCTGGCGCTGGTCATTGGGTCGGCGATGGTCATCAACAACCTGACCGCGGGTCTGGGCGGGGTGCTGGTGCCAGTGACGCTCGACCGCTTCAACGTCGATCCGGCGGTGTCGTCCGCAGTGTTCGTGACGACGTTGACGGACACGATGGGTTTCTTTGCGTTTCTGGGCCTTGCGACCTTGTGGGGCCTGCACGGATAGGCTTGCGGCGCCTGCGAGTGTGACCCACATGGCAGCCTCCGATGGCGCTTCATTTGACCAAAGTGGCGTTCGGCGCGGCCAGCGTCGAGCATCTTTCCGAACGTCTCGCCCTGCGCGCGGCGGAGGGGCAGCTGTTCCTGACGACACGCTATCTGCCCAAGCGGCACGAGGAGGTGGCGGGTGCGGGGTCGCTGTTCTGGATCTTGAAGCACCAACTGGTCGCACGGTCCGCGATCACCGGGTTCGGTGAGGCGGAGGGGGGTCGCGTCGCCATATTCCTCGCGCCGCCACTGGTGCTGGTGCAGGCGCGGCCCAAGCGGGCGCATCAGGGCTGGCGCTATCTGGAGGCGGCGGATGCGCCCGTCGATCTGGGTGGCGACGGGATGGGTGTGGAGGCGATGCCGGCGGAGTTGATCGGGAAGCTGGCGGAGTTGGGTTTGATCTGACCGGGTTTGGCTCTGCGCTCCCGCCCATCGCTCGGCCTGAGCGACATCGAGGGCCATGTTGCTGGGCATGTGCTTCGACTGCGCTCAGCACGAACGGAGTGGATGGCAGCTTAACGCGCTTTCCCGCAGGCGACGGGGCCGCCGTTGGCGGGGCGGATCACGCAGTGGGGGGTGCCGGTGATGGTGACCTGTCCGGTGCCGGCGTTTGACACCTGCGCGGTGTAGCGGGCGCGGGCGGAGAGGTCGCCGATGCCGTCTGCGGCGACCAGCAGTTCGCCCGCGTCGAGCGCCGAGGCGTCGAGCGCCCCCTCCCCGTTCTTCGTCAGCCGGGCCTTGCCGACGCGACCGGCGAGCGCGATGCGGCCGGCGCCGGCGAGCACCGCCGATAGTTCCACGCCGTCGACGGCTGTCACCGCGATCGCGCCCGAGCCGGAGACGACGAGGTCGATCCTTGGTCCGCGCAGCCGCGCGATGGTCAGCCGCGCCCCTGCGATCGACTGCGCCGAGGCGAGCGACGGCGTCGAGAGCGTCAGCCGGATCGGGGCGGTCGATCGGCGCTGCGCGTCGCCCAACACACCGGGGCGGCGGCGGATCGTCAGCGTGGTGCCGTCGAGCCGGACGTCGATCGCCTGGACCGCGTCCAAGTCGCCGGCGATGCGGACGGCGGGCGACCCGGTGGTGACGGTCGTGTCGAACGGTCCTTCTACGCGCAATCGTTCGAAGCTGCCGATGCCGACGGTGCGGTCCGCGGCCGATGCAGGGCCGGCCGACAGGGCAATTGCTGACAGGAGAATGGCGGGGAGCGGGCGCATCACGCTACGCTCGACGATCCCCGCCCTTCGATCAAGCCGGGATCAGCCGCAATGCACCTTGCCGCTGCCCATCTTGCTGACTTCGCACTTCGCGCCGCCGGTGATGGTGACGTCGCCGGAACCGAGAATGTTGATTTCCGCCGTGCGGGTGGCAGTCGCCTGCACGTCGCCGGCGCCGGCGATGTTGATCTCCGCCGTTTCGGTGCGGAGCGGTTGCGCGCGGACGTTGCCGGAGCCGCCGACCGAGATTTCAAGCGAGCGGGCGGTGCCGGCGGCGGCGATGTCGCCCGATCCCCCGATCGCGAACTCGGCCTTGTCGACCTTCATGCCGCGGATATCGAGCTTGCCGGAGCCGCCGATATTGCCCTCGAACTTGTCACCCTCCGCCTTGTCGACAGTGATCGTGCCGGAGCCGCCGATGTCAGCGCCGGTGATGCGCGGCATCGTCACGAGGTAGCGGACCTTGCCGGTGCCATTCCAGTTGATCCCGCGCTTCCAGCCGAGGCTGAGCGAGCTGCCCTTCCGCTCGACCCTGATCTTGTCGAGCGTGGCCGGGTCGCCGGTGGCGGTGACGGAGAAGGCGGGGCCGACGCGGACCTCCACGTCGCCACCCGCCGCCAGGCCGACGCTGTCGAAGTCGGTCACGGCATAGCTGCGGGTGCCGCCCGAGCCGGTCGCCGCAACGCCCGCGCTGCCGTCCGGCTCGTCGTCGGACGACCAGTTGAAGGAGCAGGCGGCGACGGGCATCGCCAGCAGCGCAAGCGCGACGGGGGCGAGGAGCGTTCTGGTGCCGAGCTTCATGATGTGTTTCCCTTGTGTGTTGCTTAGATAATACACGCTGGGAAGGGCGATGCAAGGGGCTGGCGGTTTGCCGTCGTCGGGGACTCGGACTGCCGCCGGGAGGACGGATCCGGGGGTACCGCCGTCATCAGCTTGAACCGTTCGTGCTGAGCCTGTCGAAGCACCGGTGAGGCTCATGCCCTTCGACAAGCTCAGGGCGAACGGAAGGCCGGGATCAACCTCATGACATTAAGCTCTGAACGACGAAGGGCGGCCCGTCGCCGGACCGCCCTTCCTGTAGACCGAGGCTCCACGCCGATCAGGCGGCGGGCTTGTCCTTGTTGTAGATCGCGGCGGCGGCGCGGAGGATCTCGAGGATCTTCTCCTGCGCCTTGGGCTCGTCGAGTTCTTCCATCGCGGCGAGTTCACGGGCCAGACGGCTGGTCGCGGCCTCGAAGATCTGACGTTCGGAATAGCTCTGCTCGGGCTGGTCGTCGGCGCGGAACAGGTCGCGGACCACTTCGGCGATCGACACGAGGTCGCCGGAGTTGATCTTCGCCTCGTACTCCTGCGCGCGGCGCGACCACATGGTGCGCTTGACCTTGGGCTTGCCCTTCAGCGTGTCCATCGCCTCGCGCATCGTCTTGTCGGACGACAGCTTGCGCATGCCGACGCTCTCGGCCTTGTTGGTCGGAACGCGGAGCGTCATGCGCTCCTTCTCGAACCGCAGGACGTAGAGTTCGAGGCTGGTCCCGGCGATCTCCTGCTTCTGCAGCTCGATCACGCGGCCTACGCCGTGCTTGGGATAGACAACATAATCGCCGACGTCGAAAAACAGCGCCTTGGCAGCCATGTGGGGCCTTTCATCGGACCCGCGCCCGACCCGCTGGCGCGAAGGCCGGCGACGGGGCGCGTGTTGGGGATCCGGGCAACGCCGATCGCGCCCGTCGCAACAGTATCTAGCAGCTTTGCAACAAAATTGCCAGCTTCGTGTCGCACCGCCGCACGACGCCACCATTCCATCCCGATCGGTCCGTCACGCCGCCTCCCATAGCAGCCAGCGGTCGCCCTGCCGTCAGTCGCCCGCGCCGGGTTCCGGGCTGAAGAAACTGTCGTACTTGCCCTCGACGCCCTTCATCGCGTCGGCGTCCGGCGGGGTCTGGTCCATCTTGCGGGTGACGTTGGGCCATTGCGCGGAGAAGGTGGCGTTCAGTTCCAGCCACTTTTCCTGGCCGTTCTCGGTGTCCGGCAGGATCGCCTCGGCCGGGCATTCGGGTTCGCAGACGCCGCAATCGATGCATTCGGACGGATTGATGACGAGCATGTTCTCGCCTTCATAAAAACAATCCACCGGACACACCTCGACGCAGTCCATGTACTTGCAACGGATGCAGGCGTCGGTGACGACGTAGGTCATTGCGTACTCCCGAACCGGCCCATGCCGGCAAGCTTCATACGGCCATCGACAGGCCGGCGATCATCGCGCGGCGACTAGGCCGCAAGCGTGGCGTGCGTCAATCGCCGTCGGCGTCCTGCGACACGTTATCACCCGTCACGAGATCGGCATAGCAGCCGCGTGCCTCCGCCGGCGGGCCACGCCGGGCGGGCAGCGCCTCCACCCGCACGACGCGAACGCGCGCCCCCTGCGCGAAGGTCAGGATGGCGCCGACCCGCACCGCAGCGTGCGCGCGGTCGATCGGGCGACCGTCGAGGCGGAGATGGCCGGTGCCGGCCAGCGCCTGCGCCGCGCTGCGCGTCTTCGCAAGGCGCGCCCACCAGAGAAACCGATCGAGCCGCATGGAGTCGACGGATGGAATCACCGGGCGAACATCTCCGCAAGGCTGGCGAATGCATTGGCACTGGACGGGGTCGGCGTGGTCGGGCGGGCCGGCGGGCGACCACGCCAGACCCAGCCACCCTCCCCGCCCGCCGGACGAAATCCGAGTTCGGCCATCAGCCGTTCGAACGTGGCCGGCTCCAGCCCCATCGACGTGGCGAGCGCGGGATCGGGGGCGAAGGGTTTGCGCCCCTGTCGCGCATCGTGTGCGGCGCGGGCGATGCGTTCGACGAGGTCAACGCGGACGGCCTGCACGCCGAGCGGCCGGAAGCCGGCGGCGAGCGTCGCGGCGGCGTGGCCGCGCGGCAGGACGGTAGCACCGACCGGCGGTTCCGGCGGCGCGACGTCGCGCAGGCCGAGCAGCACGCTTCGCCAGCGCGCCGGCTCCGGCTTCAGAAGGCGCGGGTCGAACAGGTCGAGCGCGCCGAGCGTGACGCCGGCGACCCGCAGCCGCCGGCGGTCCTCCTGCGTCAACGCCTCCAGCGGGCCACGAAGCGGCAGGCGCTGGGTCAGCCCGCCCGCCGCTTCGAGCGCGGCGGCGACGGTGCGCAGGGCCGGGCCGGCGGCTGGGTCACGGGCAATCGCATCAAGCGCGGCGAGTGCGGGCGCGCGCTTGTGCAGCGACGTGGCAAGCCATTTTTCCAGCCGTGCGGACACGCGGTCGCGGCCGGCGCGATCGAGCACGTCGAGGTCGCGGTCGAGCACCAGCCGCGGGCGGGCCAGCGACACGCCCGCGCACAGCGATGCGACAGCGGTGCCGTTCCAGCGGATCGCCGCATCGTCCAGCGCGAATTGGACGTCCGCGGCGTCGGCCAATGCCTGCGCACGGCGGGCGCGTTCGGGAACGAGACGCTTTTCCGCCGCCGCGAGCAGCATCCGCCGATCGCCACCGCGGGCACCGGGTTCGACCACGAAGCGAAAACCGTCGAGGCGGCCGATCGGGTGATCCTCCACCGTGACTTCGCCCTCCGCGCCGATCGTCACGGGCAGCGCGCCGGTGTCCGCGCCGATGCGGCGGATGAGCGCGGTCGTCCGCTTGTCGACGAAGCGTTGCGTCAGGCCGGCGTGGAGGCCGTCCGACAACCGCTCCTCGATCGCGCGGGTGCGGTCCGCCCACTCGGCGGGATCGGCGAGCCAGTCGGGACGCTGCGCGATATAGGCCCAGGTACGGACCGCGGCGAGCCGGCCGGCCAGCGTCTCGACGTCGCCGGCGATCGTGTCGAGCCGCTGGATTTCGTCCGCGAACCATTGATGCGGGATGATGCCGCGCCCTTCGCTGAGGTGGCCGAACAGCCGCGAGACGAAGCGGGCGTGTGGATCGAGGCCGACCTTGCGGAAATCGGGCACGCCGCACGCCGCCCACAGCCGCTTGACCATCGACGGGGTGCGGACGCGGTTGCGCACCCAGCCCTCCTCCGCCAGCCGCTTGAGCACCGCCAGATCCATCGCCTGCGGCGCGGCGCGCAGCGGCGTGCCGGGCGGCGGGCGGCGTTCGAGATCGGCGACCAGCGCGTCGATCGAGGAGAGGTCGGGCTGCCCCGCGCGCCAGTAGAGTTCCTCCAGCCGCGGAAAGCGATGTTCCTCGATCGCGAGAATTTCCTCCGGCAGGAAAGCCCCCGGCCCCTCCTCCGTCACCGCACCGAACGTACCGTCGCGCTGGTGACGGCCGGCGCGCCCGGCGATCTGCGCCATTTCGGCGACGGTCAGGCGGCGCTGGCGACGGCCGTCGAACTTGTTGAGCGAGGCGAAGGCGACGTGCGCCACGTCCATGTTCAGGCCCATGCCGATCGCGTCCGTGGCGACGAGGTAATCGACCTCCCCCGCCTGGAACATCGCGACCTGTGCGTTGCGGGTGCGGGGGCTGAGCGCGCCCATCACCACCGCCGCCCCGCCGCGCAGGCGGCGCAGCATCTCCGCGACAGCGTAAACCTCCTCGGCGCTGAACGCGACGATGGCGGAGCGTTTGGGGAGCCGACTGATCTTCTTCGCGCCGGCATAGCTGAGCGTCGAGAAGCGCGGACGGGCGACGATCTCCGCGTCGGGCACCAGCGCGCGGACCATCGGCCGCAGCGCTTCCGAGCCGAGGATCATCGTTTCCTCCCGCCCCCGCATATGCAGAAGGCGGTCGGTGAAGACGTGGCCGCGTTCGGGATCGGCGCCGAGTTGCGCCTCGTCCAGCGCGACGAAGGCGGCGTCGTGCGACGGCATGGACTCCGCGGTACACAGGAACCAGCGCGCGCCCGGGGGCACGATCTTTTCCTCGCCGGTGACGAGCGCGACCTGATGCGCGCCTTTCAGCGCAACGACCCGGTCATAGACCTCGCGCGCCAGCAGCCGCAGCGGAAAGCCGATGATGCCGCTGGAGTGCGCGCACATGCGTTCGATCGCGAGGTGCGTCTTGCCCGTATTGGTCGGGCCGAGCACGGCGGTGACGTTCTGAACCGGGGCGGCCATGCCATGCAACATCGGGCCGCAGCGCCGCTTTCGCAATGATTTGGTTGCGGATGTGGCGCGATACTGCGCCACCAATCCGTTCCTGCGTTCCGTCGCATTCCAGTGCCAACTCGTCGCAGCAAACGCCCTCGTGCGGCGCGGTTAATTTGACTTTAGGATGTTCGAGCCACAACGAATCCTCCCAGCGCCGGGGGGTATCGGCGAGTAACCGAGAGCGTCGCCGGTGTTCCTTCGCAGCGATCATGGTCTGGAACTCGCCGGCGGCACGAGTGCGCGGGGCCTGTCGCCGCGCAGCTTCACGGTTCCCGTTCAGCAGGATTGGCGACACCGGGTCGCCGCGATCGACTGGGTGCCCGATCTGGGCGCGCAGATCGGCACGCGCGACTGGTGGCGCGGCGTCGCGACCTGCACGGCCCTGTGCGCCGCGACCTGGGCGCTGTCGCCGGGGTTCGACCGGCCGCTGATCGGCGCGGTGCCCGCGCCGATCCAGGGCGAGCAGTGGGACGAGGCGCGCGCGCAGGGCATCGCCCCGCTGGCATGGGGTGCCGATACCGGCAAGCGCATGGCGGCAAGCGACCTCGTCGCGCCGCTGGCGCAGGCGCCGGAGAGACCGACGGTGGAGCTGACAACAACGCTCGGCGATGGCGATGCGCTGGACCGGGCGCTGGTGCGCGCGGGGGTCGGTCGCGGCGAAGCGAAGGAGGCGGCGCGGCTGGTCGCGGGCGCGACCTCCTTGAGCGACATTCCTTCAGGCACGCGGCTGGCGCTGACGCTGGGCCGGCGGCCGAGCCGGACGGTGGCACGACCGCTGGAGACGCTGACCTTCCGCGCCCGTTTCGACCTGTCCCTGACGCTGGCGCGGGCGGGATCGAGCCTGATCCTGAACCGGACGCCGATCGCGGTGGATTCGACGCCGCTGCGCGTACAGGGGCTGGTCGGGCAGAGCCTGTACCGCTCGGCACGGGCGGCGGGCATCCCGGCCAAGGCGGTTGAGACGTATATCAAGGCGATGGCGACGCGCGTGTCGATCGGTCGCGACGTGCGCGCGGCCGACAGTTTCGACATGGTCGTCGAGCGTGAACGCGCCGCCACCGGCGAGACGCGGCTGGGCGACCTGATGTTCGCCGGGCTGAACCGCGGGGGCAAGCCGATCCGCCTCGTTCGCTGGACCGCCAGTGGCGAGCGAAGCGCCGACTGGTTCGACGCGTCGGGTCAGGCGGAGAAGCGCGGTTATGCCGGCATGCCGGTGGCGGGGCGGCTGACGTCCGGGTTCGGGATGCGGATGCACCCGCTGCTGGGCTTCATGCGGATGCACAAGGGGCTGGACATCGCCGCGCCATATGGATCGCCGATCTATGCCGCGGTCGACGGCGTCGTGCAGTTCGCGGGGCGTAATTCCGGCTACGGCAATTTCGTGAAGCTGGTGCACGCGGGCGGCCTGGCGAGCGGTTATGGTCATATGAGCCGGATCGCGGTGCGGCCGGGCACGCGTGTGCGGCAGGGTCAGGTGATCGGCTATGTCGGGTCGACCGGCATGTCGACGGGACCGCATCTGCACTGGGAGGTCTGGCGGAACGGCCAGACGATCAATCCGCGCGCGCTGTCGTTCACGAGCGTGGCGCGGCTGGCGGGCGAGAATCTGCGCGCGTTCAAGCGGCGCGTGGCGAATTTGCTGGCGGTGACGCCGGGGCGGTAGCTCGGGTTCGGCGGGCATCGGCTTGAGCGCTTCGCGTGGTGCGTGCCGGAAATGTTGCTGACGCGCGCAACTGCAATCCTCGCCTGCAAGGGGATGATTACATGAAGCGATTTGCCTTGGGCTGCCCCTCCGTCACGGCTTCGCCGTGCCACCTCCCCGCGGGCGGGGAGGATCGGGAACGGCTCACTTCCCCTGTGCGCGCCAGCGTTGAATGGTGCGGGCGATGATCTGGTCTTCGCCGCCGACGTTTCGCCAGAGTTGCGAGAACAGCGGGTCGCTGGAGGCGGGGCGGCGGTGTTCCTCCAGCCCGTCGAAGGACACGCGGATGGGGATCGCGACACCTTCGCCGCAGATGATGCATTCTCGGTTGCGCAGCGCCGGGATCGAATCGAGGAACCCGCGCGCGCCCTCCGGCATCGCCGCCCGGACGAAAGCCTGATCGCGCTCGTTGTTGAGGCGCATAGCGATGATCGTGCCGCACTGCGACAGCACGCCCTCCGCCAGATCGGACGGACGCTGCGTGATGAGACCCAGGCTGACGCCGTATTTGCGGCCTTCCTTGGCGATGCGCGCGAGGATGCGACCGACCGAGTTGGTCTGATCGTTGCCCGCAGGGATGTAGCGGTGCGCCTCCTCGCAGACGAGCAGGATCGGCCGCTGCGGTTCGTTGCGCGACCAGATCGCGAAGTCGAACGTCATGCGGCTGAGCACCGCGACCACAACGGAGGTGATGTCGGACGGCACCCCCGATACGTCGACGATCGAGATCGGCTTGCCGTCGCCGGGCATGCGGAAGATCCGGGCGAGGAAGTTGGCCATCGTGTCGGCGACGAGCATGCCGCTGAACATGAAACCGTAACGCGGGTCGGCGCGAATCTCGTCGATCTTCGACTTGAGGCGCAGGTACGGCGCGGTGTCGCCGGCGCGGTCCATCTTGCCCATTTCCAGCCCGATGAGGTTGGTCAGGTCGGACAGCAGATAGGGGATCGGCGCATCGACGGTCAGCTTCGCGATCTCCTGCCCGATGCGGTTCTTCTGCTTGGCCATCAGCAGGCATTTGGCGAGGATGTCGGCATCCACCTGGCGATCGGAGCCGCTGGTGGTCAGGAAGACCTCGCAATGCTCCTCGAAGTTCATCAGCCAGTACGGCATCGCCAGATTGTTGACGTCGTAGATCGCGCCATTGTCCTTGAATGCCGCGGCATATTCGCCGTGCGGGTCGATCATGACGATATGTCCCTGCGGCGCGAGAGCGCAGATGCGGTGGAGGATCAGCGCGGCGGAGGTGGACTTGCCGGTGCCGGTCGAGCCGACCAGCGCGAAATGCTTGCCGAGCATCGCATCGATGTAGAGCGACGCCGGAATGTCCTGCGTCGGGTACACGGTGCCGACCGAGATCGCGGCGCGATCGTCGGCGGCATAGACCTGTCGCAGGTCGGCCGCGGTGACGGGGAACACCTCGCAACCGGGCATGGGATAGCGGGTCACGCCGCGGCGAAAATTGTAGAGCTTCCCGGTCAGGCGCTCCTCGTCGCCCTCCCCCAGAAAGTCGATGTCGGCGGCGATGCAGGTGCCGCTGTTATCCTCCAGCTTCAGCGCGCGAACGTTGGCGACCAGCCACGCAGTGCCGACGCGCATCTTGATCTGGCTGCCGACCTGTCCCGCCGCCGCGGCGATCGGATCGGGATCGAGCGCCAGCGTCTCCAGCAAGGCGCGGTCGAGCAGCACGCGACTGGAGGCGCCGGCGATCGCGAAGACGCAGCCGATCGGCACGAGGGCCGCGTCGGGTGCGGTCATGGCTGCGCTGAATTCGGTCGAACGCGCGAAGGCCGCGGGGCCGGGCATATCGGTCATATCGTGGCGGTGTCCCTGCTTACACGCCGTTCCTGCATGCGTGCGGGTTACCATCGCGTTCATGCCGGACATGGATCGAGGTAACTGTCGCCCTCGGCCGGAGGTAGCGGAGCGGGTTGCGCTTAGAGCCGCCGCGCGACCCAGCCGGCGAGCCAGCCGAGCGATACGGACAGCGACACCGCGACCATACCATAGAGCCACGAGTCGCGATCGGCGGCGCGGGCGACGAAGCGCTCGAAACCTGATTTGCGGATGTCGATGTCGCGCACCGCCGCCGCGACGACGCGGCCGTCGCGGATCAGGAATGTTTCCGCGGTGAACCGCCCCACGGGCACGCGGGCGGGAATGGTGATGCGGGCGCGGTACAGGACGGATTCGCTGATCTCGACCGCCCGTGGTGCCTCCACATACAGGCCGGCGCGCGCCTTCAGGTCGACCAGACCGCGGGTGAAGCGCGCCTGCACGTCGGGCGCAGAGGTCGAGACGGGCGACAATTGCAGGCTGTCGAGCCCGAGTTCGTAGATCGCGCGGGTGCGGTCGTCGACGATCTGGCCGATCGGTCGCGACGAGGCGATCGCGTAGAAGCTAGGTGCGGAGCGGTAGCGCGCGGATTGCGCGTTGACCCAGATACCGGCGACCTTCTCCTTCTCGCGCATTAGCACCGATTGGGTCGGCCCCTTGACCACGACGACGATGTCCGCGGGGCGCTCGCCATCGGGGATGCGGCCGCCCGGATAGAGGATCGCGCCGAACAGCAGCAGGTCGGCACCGGTGAAGCTGTAGACGATCTCGATATCGCGCTGCGATACGTCGGGAACGAGCGTCGGCGCGGCCTGCCCCATCGCCAGCGGCGCGGCGAGCAGCAGCGCGATTCGTGTGCCGACCCGCCGCGTCACGAGACCGTGACCGAAAAGATCTCCTCCGGCCGCCAGACCAGCCCGAGCAGGATGCGGATGCCGACGCCGAGCACCATCAGCGCGAGCGCAAGCCGGAGATATTCGGGCTTCACCTTCGTCGCCAGCCGCGCACCGATCTGCGCACCGGTCACCGATCCGACCAGCAGCAGGCCGGCGAGGACGATGTCGACCGCCTTGGTCGTGGTGGCGTGGACCATCGTCGCGACGGCGGTGACGAACAGCGTCTGGAACAGGCTGGTCCCGACGACGACGCCCGTCGCCATGCCAATGACGTAAATCATCGCCGGCACCAGGATGAAGCCGCCGCCGATCCCGAGCAGGATCGTCAACACCCCGGTCATGAAACCCAGCATCAGCGGCGCGAGCGGAGAGATATAGAGGCCCGACGCATAGAAGCGCGTGCGGAACGGCAGGCTGGCGACGAGCGGGTGGTGGCGGCGCTTCTTGGCGCGCGGCGGTTGGCCACGACGGGACAGGCCGATCGACACCAGCGACTCCTTCGCCATCAGGCCGCCGATCGAACCCAGCATGATGACGTAGACGACGCCGATGACGGTATCGATCTGTCCAAGTTCCTGAAGCCGGCGGAATAGCCACGCACCCGCCATCGTGCCGAGGACGCCGCCACCGACCAGGACGCCGCCCATCTTGAAATCGACGCCGCCGCGGCGGACGTGCGCGAACACGCCCGATACGCTCGCGCCGGTCACCTGGCTGGCGGACGAGGCGGCGGCCACCGTCGGCGGGATGCCGTAGACGATCAGCAAAGGCGTCGTCAGGAAGCCGCCACCGACACCGAACATGCCCGACAGCAGGCCGACCCCGCCGCCGAGCAGGATCATCACGAGGGCATTCACCGACAGGTTCGCGACGGGCAGGTACAGGTCCACGGCCGCTGCCGTAGCGTTTCGACGCTCAGAAGTCGCCACCGATCGACAGCGCCGGGCCGGGCCCCGGACGAGCGTCGCCCGCGATCCGGTGCCGCCAGTCGAGCGTCAGCCGTACGCCGCGACCCTCGATGGGCAGCACCAGCGCCGCGGTCGGGCCGATGTCGATGCGGCTCGCGCCTCGCTGCGCACCGGCCCAGCTGCCGAGACCGAGGTGCAGCCGGGCGACCGGCGTCGTCACGCGCGCAGCAGCATCCACGAACAGGCCGCGGCCGAGGACGCCGCCAGCCTGCCCATAGCCTTCGATCCGAAATCGGGGACCAAAAACGGCGCGGTCGAGGCCGGCGGTCACAAAGGCGGCCGGTCGCGCATCGCCGCCGTCGAGCGGCAGGCGCTGTTCGGCGATCACGTGAATCGGGGCAGCGGTGGGTTGCCAGTCGATGCCGAAAGCGGCTTCTCGCCCGCGGCCGCGCAGGGGAGCGCTGATCCGCGCGGCGAGTGCGATGCGGGCGGAGTCAGCGATGATGTAGGTCGCACGCGCACCGACCTGCGATGCGCCGAGTTGGCCGGTGGCCAGCGTATCGCTGCGCCCGCCGCGCGCGATACCCCAGATGCCGAGAGCTAGGCGGTCGGGTGAATGTGTCGGCGGTGGGAGGTGCGGGGATGCGATGATCGGCGCGGCCGGTCTTACTTCGCCCTCCGACACCACTGCCGACCACTCGACCGGTGTCGGCGGCGGTGCCTCGACGGGAATGGCGATCGTGTCGATCTTGGTGACAGACGACGGGTCCACAGCTCGCAGCGATCGATCCAGCGCACGTCGGGTCGGATGTGGCGCACGGATCACACGGTCGAGCGCCGTGAATCGCAACGGTAGAAACGAGGTCATTTCGGCTGGCGGACCAGTCCTCTCCGCGAGGATCGGAGTCGGCGATGAGCCCTCCGGCCACCAGGCGACCAACCTGATGGTGACCCACACCAGCAGGACTGCGCCGAGGAACCGCAAGGGTCGTCCGGTCATGACCGCTCCGGCGCGTCCGTTTCGGGGAAGGCGTGAACCGTCTTGTCCCACGTCGGTCGCACACCACGCAGCGTCAGCAGATACCGGCCGAGCGCGCGCCGTGCCGCGCGTATCGCCACGACATTGCCGACGATCAGGCGCGGTACGGACCACAGGCTTTCGCGCCAGCCATAGGCGCGCGCGGTCAGGACCGTACGCATCAGGCAGCGCCAGCCGAGCAGGCCCGCGTTGATCGTGAGCAGTTCATCAAGCACGTCGCCGGTCGCCGGCACCGGAATACCGTGCGCCCAATGCACCAACGCGGCAGCCGCCCAGAGCACCAGCGCCAGATAGGAAGCGGCGAGCACCAACACCGCCAGCGGGGCGCTGCGATCCTTCATCCGCATCCAGTGATCGGCGAGGGCGCCGGCGCGGCTCCACCCGGTGCGGTCCCAGCCCGATAGCGCGATGCCGCACATCCACCGCGCCTTTTGCCGGACGGCTGCCGTCAACGTGTCGGGGAAGTAGGATCGTACCGCGACGACGCTGCCCTCCCCATCCCCCACGCGAGCGAAGATGCCACTTTCGCCGAGCCGCGCGATGGCGAGGCCGAGCTCATAGTCCTCGACCATACACGCCGGATCGAACGGATCGCCGCCGCGTCGCGCCGCGAGCCGCGCGAGCAGGTCCGGCCGGATCGCGCAGCCGGTGCCGGCGAGCGGCAGGCCGGCCCCTAGCGCCGCGCGAACGACCAAGCCCTTCAGGTGCGACTCAACGAACTGGACATTACCGCAATAAATCGGAGGCGCGCGGTCAGCCCCAAACGACAGCGGCCTCGGCAGCCTGTTGGATGCCGAGGCCGCTGGTCATCTACCGGAGCTTATCCGGCAGCGCGGGATCGTGTGGCGATTTCGAGCACGTGATCAATCCGTCTGATCACTCGCAGATCGACGCCGCGCAGCTTGCCTTCTGCCGGCACGAGTTCGATTCGCTCGATCAAGTTCCTGATCTGCGGAATGGCTTCCAGATGCGCGGCCGGCTGGCTGAGCAGCTGCTCCAGTTCCTCGATCTCGCGGCGGTACGTGTCGGCAAGGCCGGGATGAAACGCCAGCACGGGCAGGGCATCCATCGACGCGAGTTCTCGGCGCAGGCGCTCGTGTTCGTCGCGCGCAGCTGTCAGCGACGCCTTGATCTCGGGAAAGCTGGAACCGCCTTCGGCGACCGCCGCGACCAGACGATCACGCTTCCGGTCCGCCTCCGCCAGCAATCGCTCGATCTTGTCCCGGCCCCGTGAAAGCTCCCTCGACTGGCGAGCATGCTCCAGATGGTATTCGCGGACGAACGCCGCGACCACGTCAGGTGCAAGCATCTGGCCCTTCAGGTCGGCCAACACCCTCGCCTCATATCGATGCTGCGTGATCTGCCGGCGGTTCGTGCACGCCCGGTCGACCGCACGGGCGCAGCCCCATACCTTCGAACCGTAAGCGCCGTTGTTGCCCGTGATAATCCAGTTACCGCCGCAGACGCCGCACACCCCAAGTCCTGACAGGACATGCTTGGGGCGGCGCTGGCGATGCGGCTTGTCTTCCGATGCCACTGCCAGCCGCTCCTGCACCGCCTGCCATAGCTCGTCGCTGACGATCCGCAGGTGATCGGCGCGTCCGATCGTAATCCCCTCCTGCCCTGGCCTCACGACCAGCCGCCTCGTCTTCGGCGACTGCACGTACTGCGTCCGACCATAGGCGATCTGGCCAATGTAGATCGGATTGCGCAGGATGCCGGTTTGCAGCTTCGGCTGCCCGATCAGGGTGCTCGCGCGCCAGAAGTTCTTGCGAGGGGCGACGACGCCATCTTCGTTCAGCCCCTGCCCGATCTTGATCGCGCTGCGTCCAGCGGCAAACTCGCGGAAGCACCGCAGGACGATCTCGGCCTCATCGGCATCGATCTCGCGGAGGCCGCGGATCAGCTCGCCTTTCTCGTCCAGCCGGTTGGCACGGCGGTAGCCATAGGCCAGCCCGCCAGCGGCCCGACCTTCCGAGACGGTTCCCCTCGCGCCGCGCCGGATGCGTGCGCCCAGGTCGGTGCGCATGCGGGCATCCATCAGCCCTTTAATGGTGCCGGTGATCTCGTCGACTTCGCCATCGAGCAGGGTGAACAGTCGGCAGCCGGCGAACCGCAGGCGCTCGCGGATCGTGAAGGCGTCGCCCTGATGGCGGGCGATGCGATCGGTCGACTCGGTGAACACCTGATCGACACCGCCAGCTTCCACCCGCTCCAGCAAGGCGTTCAGGCCGGGGCGTTGCTCCGGACCAAAGCCGGCTGCACCGCTGATCGCATAGTCGGTGAAGACATCGACGATCGTCCAGCCCTCGCGATCGGCTCGATCGCGCAGTAGCCGCATCTGATCCTCGATCGAGCGGGCGTTCTGAAGCTGGCTACTGTAGCGGGCGTATAGAAGGGTCCGCACCGATTCGATCCTTTCGGGCTGCGGCAATGTCCCGCGTGACCGCTACGCGCGCAAGGGCGCGGGCAAGCTCAATGAACTCGGCCGGCGACGCGCCGTTCGCCGGTGGCCCGCAAGCGGCTGTTATCCGCTCGTGCTTCACGCGGCCAGCCTCCCCTGCCCCGCTGCCAGCTGCTCGCGCATCCACAGCGTGCCCTCGACGGACCAGCGCTTGCTGGCCTGTTCGGTGCGGTCCTGCCACCACAGCAGCGCCTCGACGGCAGCCGCGTAGCTCTCCCAGTGCAGGTACGGCTCGATCCTGCCGGTCTGCGGCAAGTGCGCGTCGACCAGCTGCCAAAGCGCGCCGATCGCCAGCTGCCCCATCCATGCGCCCTCGGCGAGCATGGCGGCATGCGCGCGATCGCGGCGGGTGGTGATGACCTTTAGCGCGCCAGCCAGCATGTCCCGCTTCTCGGCCTGAGTGGCACCGGCGCCGGACGGCAGCTGCATGGCGGCGTAGGCTGTCCAGTCAGCCGCGACGGCGTCGGCGATGCGCAGCCGGTCCCCAGCCTGCGCCGGGGTCAGCTTGCCATCCGCGACCATCTTGGGGTCGCCGGCCGCGCGGCTGTCGCGCAGATCGCGGGCGACGATCGCCAGCTCGTGCGTGGCGTCCGCGAAACGCGGCCGGTTCATGCCGCCAGTCTCGCGCGCTTCGCCTCGCCGGTCGCTTTCAGGCCAGCAATCCGGTCGATGATCAGGCTGGGGCTGTCATACGGACTGGTTGCCCCATGCTGTCGTAGGATCGTGTGACGAGCGTCGCAGATGATCTGTGCCTCGTCATACGTGGGCACATGAAGCGGCCATCCTTTCACGTACCGGTGCCGAGCGGGCATCTGCGCCTCTACGGCGCGACGCTCGGCGGCGAGGTGCTTGGCTCTTGCCAGATCGGCAGCGAGGCCCGGAGTAAGCAGGTCTGGGGCAACGTCACCAAGCCAGCGCACATGCTGGAAAGAGAACGTCGTCTTCGCCTCCATCGACACGTAGTGACGGTACAGCCAGAGGTTACCCGGCGCGTTCGCCGCGACGGCGAGATCGTTGGCGGAGGCCATGATGCAGAACGCGCAGCTATGGCGGGACGCGCCCAGCTGGTAGCTCTCGGCGAGCGGAATGCCGTGCTGGACGTTAGCGGCAAACACCGCATCCACGAGCAGATCGACGCCGGGATGCCAGAGCATCATAGTGGTGCCGGCTCGGTTGCCGGGTTCCGCAAAGCGGGTATCCAGCTTCGCGACTTCCGTGTTCTTCCTGCCGGTGCTTTCCTCTCGGCGGATGCCGACGACGTTGATGATCGTCTCGCCCTTGAAGGTCCGCGCAAGGTGCGGACCCATGACCTGAATCTTCTTCTCCGACTGGCAGAACTTCAGGCTGGGCGAAGACCACGGGCCGCGCAGATTGTAGAGACTGAGATCGATGTACTGGCCGAGGCCTCGTTCCCACCGGTTCTCGAACCGATCGACCAGATCACCCGATGCCGCGCGCACGACGACCAGCTGTAATCCGAGAGCCAAGGCTTGCTGCTCAACCTGGGCAGGTGTTGATCGCCACTCAGCACGGCCAAGGTCAGCATGGATAGCAATGCGGCGTTCCCGCGAATGTCCCATCTTGTCTAGCAACCGCATCGTGAGGGCAGAGATCGCGCCGCAATCTTTGCCGCCGGACAGGTTGAACACGACGCGCGCGCCGTTCCGCACTGCCTCGTCGATCATCGGCGTGGATTGGATCGCGAATGGATCGACCGACTGGCTGAAGAAGTCGGCTTGGCGGTACTGCACGGTCACTTCGCAGGCGTCGCGTTCGTGCTTTCGGGTATGATGTCGGCCGCGATCGGGAGCGGCCCGAACCCTGCACAGGCGTTCAGCGCCGCTACCACCACATCGGTGATCTCGGTGACCTGATCGTCATCTCGTTCGCAGTTGGGGTCGACCTGGAGGACGGCGATGCCTGCGGCGTCCTCGATGTCCCCATCACAGAGCACCCTCAGGGGGAATTGGACAGCGTGCCGGGTAAGAACGTCTTCCAGCCCGACAGCCGCAACCCGCTCTGCCATCGCGATCACCTGCATGATCTCGAACAGGTCGCCGGCTTCAAAGCAGGCCTTCTCGGCGTTCGCGCGGACGCGGGCGAACATGGCGGCAGTGTCCGCCCCAGATATCATTGGAATATACGCGGCCGTCGCACAATCAGGTGGCGTCACCCGGTCGTCTTGAGAGCGGTCGGGTGGCACCTGCTCGGTGGGGCGCGCGGGTTCAACGCGCGTCGGCAAGCAAGGCCATGAGCCATCTGCGTTGCGGGCGTAGACACTCCGCGATCCGTCGATGCCTGTCCCGCACCGTTCGCTCGGAAATAGCGAGTTGCGTTCTTCGCCGTCTGCCTGATCCTCAACCGCCCCGCGCTCGGTCGGGCGTGCGGTAGTCTGATCCGTTACCCACTGGTCGCATGACGAACATATGCCTTTGTCCGTGACGTTGCGGCATCCGGGGGCCTGACACAGATCGTCACGGTCGCAGATGCATGGGGCCTCGCCGCAATATCCGCAGGGCTCGGTCGGACGTGCGTTAGAGGCGGCGAGCGTCGGGGCGTGATCCTGCGCCATCAGTCGACCGTCGCGATGTCGTTGCGCGACAGCCACTGGTCGCGGCTGTCACCTAGCCGGTGATCCAGCTGCTCTTCGGTTTCAGGCCAGAGATGCATGTCGTGCACGAGGCGCACGTATGTCGAGAACCACCACGCGCGGATCTCGGGCAGCGGGTGCTTGTATCCGACGATCTCGGCCGCATGCAGGAGATGCAGCTGGAAATGATGCGGGATCGCGTCCAGCTCGCGCAGATAGTCGCCGACGATCGCGTCCATCGGCGCGTACCAATCGCTCCCGTACAGAGCCGAAAAGCTCGGCCCGGTAAACGACCCGCCACCATGTTCGTACGGCGTCGCCAGAACCGCCTGATCCATTGCCGACAGCAGGATGCAGCGCCGGTACCAGCGCAAAAGCATCTTCGTCGGGCCATACTTTGGCACGCCGTCCGGCCCACGAACCGCAGTAAGCAGCACGGTCTGCTGCATGAGGGACAAGCTGCCGACCCAGCCTTGCAGGACGCTGCTCATGGCAGCCAACCAGCGGTGCGGCTGACGACTAACAGCCCGATGGCCAGCGCCGTGCCCAAGCACGCCCATTCGATGCGCTTGGTCGTCTCTGCTGATGGTCGGATCGGCTCGATGGGGCGTAGCTGCCGATGAAGGCTGGCTTCGAGCGCAGCTAAGTCAAACTGCTCGCGCTCGCGCAGGCGCTGAACCGTGTCGCCGACCGACTGGCTGGCTGGTGCGAGGCCGAACGGCGCGGCGTGTTCGCCGAAGCTGCTGGCGAAGCGAGTGCGAGCAAGGCGCGGCACGCCGAGATCGCGGGAGAGGGTGCAGGATTGCAAGGGAGCCTCCATCGCCGCGGGGTGCGGCTGATGGCGGTATGTGCGATATTCGCAAACTTCCTGTCAATCAGTCTTTTGCGATATACGCAGATTGACATGCGGCGGTTCGATGATGTTCAATCTTTGTTCTCATTGGCGAGTCGTTAGCGGGTTAGGGAATGGCGCTCAGGTATAGGTGTGTCGCGTTCGGGCAGCCGAAGGGACCGTGGCGAATTAAGAAGTCGCAGGCTGTTCAAGATGCCGTCGCCGCTGGGTTGGCCGAGCGAGATGAGTGGGGCGATCTGTACCTCGACTGTGGCGCTGCCATCGTCTGGCAGCGGGAAGAGCAGCTTAGACTGAGCGCCTAGGAACGTCGCGCATAGCGTACGAAAACACGCGTCCCTCAATCACGACCAATTCCGCGCCAAGTAGAATTTCTTCGTGATCCGGGTTGCTCGAACAGGGCACCAGCCGGGCTGGGCCTTCCTGGTATTCTTTGAAGGTCGTGCCTCCGTCAGCGGATCGCACTACGTACCGAGCACCTGGCCACAGCTGCCGGTCTGACGGGTCTATGATCACCGTCGAACCTTCCGGAACTATCAGGTCCATCGAGTCTCCCTTGACGGTTAGACCGTAGGCGCCAGCCGGAACGTCGGGATCACTCACGATCAACCTCCGCCCTCCCCGGTTTTCCCGATGATCGAAGCTGCCGGCAGGAACCTCGCCGAGCAATGGGATGGAGCGCACCGGCAACCGTTCGATGTCTTCCGGTTCTTCCGGCAACTCAGCCCTAATGGCGTCGGCTTCGTGCAGCTTGAACTGGCGCTTGCCCTTCAGAGCCTTCGACAGATGGTTCTCGTCCATCCCGATCGCCTGCGCGAGATCGCGCTGGGTCATGTTCCGGCGAGCCAGCTCAGCCTTGATCCATTCAACGTCCATGGCTCGGTCATGCGATAGCCTGCGAATATCGCAATCGCGATTATCGCAAATTTCAGCTTGCAAGAACTTTGCGTTTATCGCAAACCGCCCGCCATGGCCAACGCTGCTGATCACATCATCGACACGCTTGGCGGCACGACCGCTGTATCTCGGATGATCGATGCCCCGCCTTCGACAGTCCACAGCTGGCGCAAGAATGGCATTCCGCGGTCGCGCATGGCGCATCTCCGGTTGGTAGCGAGCGCCGAGGGCATCGAGTTCGATTTCGCAGCGGCTGAACATGGAGACGATCTTGCCGCGGCGGCTGAAGATCAGTCATCCGGAAACGGCAATCATGTTTCCGCCGGGGCAGTCTCGTGACGCCCGATCTGCTCGCGCTGAAGCGTGCCACGGCGGAGATGGTGAAGGGTGTCGGCGGGGTCGAGGCTGCTGCCAGCTTCTGCCGCGTCGGTAAGTCGACGCTCTCTGACGCGCAGAACATGAACAAGGACGACTGCTTCGTCGCCCTCGACGTGATTGCCGATTTGGAGCCGTTGGCGCGAAGCCGGGAAGGCTGGCCCCACGTCACCCGCAATCTCTGCCAGATCATGGGAGGCACCTTCGTAGCCCTGCCTGACGCTCCGGCGACCCGTGAGGACCTGCTGTCGCTGCTCGCATCGCTGACCAAGGAACTCAGCGAGGTCACTGCGGCGGTCTGCACCGGCCTAGCCGACAACAACTTCGACCAGACGGACGCGCGCAAGACGCTGACCGAGGTCGACGATGCCATCCGTGTCGCCGCGGCGATGCGCGCTGCCCTTCAGACCATCGTGGAGTCCTGATGAAGACGAAATTGCATCTGCCGGCGCTGAAGCCCTTGAACGAAGGCGCAAGGCGCTTGGCATGGTTTTTCGGCCGCGGCGGTGATCAGGCGTTCGACCGCTTCGCCCGCACGATCGGTCATCACGTCAGCTATGTAGATCGTCTGATCTCTGGTGAGGTCGAGCCGGTCGGCGACGAGGCAAATGCCATCTATTGGGCGACCGGCGGTGCGGTGTGGAGCCGCGATTGGCTTCGCCCTGCCGATGGTGCGTGGGCTGATCATCCCGCCGATCGCGGCATGCTGGCGAAAGCCGCCTGATGTCGCCGACGCTCACCATCGACGCCGTCAGCGCGCCCGGTGCGTGGGCGCGCGCGATCGCGCACACGCCGCAGCTCGCGGCACGAGATAACGAGATCACGCGCGGGGCTTCCCCCCTGTCCCCGACGCGTGCCGGCGAGGCGGAGGTCCCCCCCACCGCAAACACCGCCTCGCCGGGTGACCAAGGGAGGGCGTCGTGATGGCCGCAGCCCCGCTGATCCACGTCTATGACGAGGCTCCGGGCATCGTGGCGTCGCCGGAGCGGATCGACGCGTGGATGGAGATCGCCAAACCCGGCGATCGCTTCGTCTATGCCACGCGTCTATGTCTGCCGGTCGCCAGCCGCGGTGCGGCGCGCATGCGCGAGCTGGAGAAGCGCGGACTGGTCGTGCTGACCCGGCCGCGCTCCACGCTGGACACGACCGTGTTCAATTACACTGCGCACCGGACCGCGACGATGACGGCCATGGCGCGCCCGCATCGACCTAAGTTGGTTGCTCCGTCTGCCGTGCTGGCGGACGGGGAAGCGGCGCTGATCGACGCGCTGCTGCCGGTGCTGGAGCGGTTCGCCCACCATGGCCGGCCGTGCCCTACCGATAAACAACTCGCGGCCCGCGCGCGGCTTTCCGAGGAAGCCGTGAAGGCGGGGCTAGCTGCGATGGCAGCGGGCCACCTGATCCGCGTCCAGGGCTGCGCCGCGCCGACCTACCGCCGCATCATCATCATCGCCACGGGCGCCCAGACAGGACTGGCAGCATGAACGAAGGCTCTTTCCAGATCCCGGTGACGGCGCTGCGCGCGATGCTCGGCGACGTGGCCGGCGTGGTCGAGGCGCGGAACACGATCCCGATCCTCTCGAATGTGCTGATCAGCGTCGGCCGTACCGGCGTCGTCGTTACCGGCACCGACTTGGATGCCTGGGCAGAGCGGCACCACTCGCTGGAGGCGGAAGCCGCCTTCAGCTTCACCGTGGAAGCGGGCCTGATGGCGCGTGTCGCGGCGAAGCTGCCGGCGGACGGAGAGGCCCTCGTGAAGGTCGCAGATGGCAAGCTGACGCTGAGCGTCGGCCGGTCGCGGTTCTCGATGGGCACGCTGCCGGTCGACGACTTCCCGTCGCTGCCGCGCGGCGAGTTCGAAGCCGAGTTCGAGATGCCGGCGATCTACCTTGCCGCAGCGTTCGACCAGGTGGCGCACTGCGCCTCCACCGAAGCGACGCGATACTACCTCAACGGGGTGTTCGTGCATGCGCCAAACGACGGCGATCTGCGGTTCGCCACCACAGATGGCCACCGGCTCGCCCGCTGCGCCGTTGCGCGGCCTGACGGTGCCGAGGCGCTGCCCGACGTGATCATCCCCCGCAAGGTCGTGAAGCTGCTGCTGCCGCTGCTCGGCCGACACGAGGGCAACGTCGACGTGCGGATCAGCCGCAAGCGGGTCCGTTTCGAGATCGGCTCGACGACGATCGACGCGAAGACTATCGACGGCGAGTTTCCCGACTACACCCGCGTCATACCGTCCAGCCACACCGGCAAGCTGACGATCGCGCGCGAGGATTTAGCCAAGGCGGTCGCGCGAGTGGCCACCATCTCCACTGAGAAGACGCGAGCGGTGAAGTTGGAGCTGGAGAGCGACCTGCTCGTGCTGTCGGTGTCTTCGCCAGAAACCGGAACGGCGCGCGAGGAAGTGCCCTGCGGCTGGCCGTTCACCGCGCTGACGATCGGTTTCAACGCCAAGTACCTCGGCGAGATGCTCGGCCACATGTCGGCCGACACGATTGAGGCGACGTTCACGGACAGCGCCGCGCCGAGCCTGTGGCGGGATAGCGAAGCGGCATCGACCACCTTCGTCCTGATGCCGTTGCGGGTCTGATCGATGGCCCACTCGCGCTTCGCACTGACCACCATGTACGACTGGATCGAGGCACGCGTCTCCGCAGGCGAGCCTACGCCAATTGATGCCGAGATATGCGAGCGGTTCAGTTTCGACAGCCCCGAGTCCGCGCGCACGCTGCTCGCCGAGCTGGCCGACGCCGGCCGGATCACGATCAAGGGCTACGGCGACACCCGCAAGGTGACACTGGGCCGGCAGCGCCACGCGCTGGAGCCGGTCGAGCGGCCGGTGCCCACCGTCGCCAAGGCTGATCCCGTGGTCGACGCCACCACGGCGCGGATCGCAGCAATCCTCAACCGCGGTCGGAAGTCCGCGCGTGCCGTCGTCGCGGAGAACGCGTCGAAGCTACTCTCCACCGTCACCTCGCCAGCGGCACCCGCCGCGGCCCAGCCCGCGAAGGAACCCGTCATGGCAGGCAAGTCGTTCATGCTCCCCGCTACCGCCACCAGCGCGATCGCCGCGATCGAGGCGCTGGCGAAGTCCGATGACATCTCGCTCGGCCACGCCGCAGCCGTGCTGATCGGTCGAGGTGCTCAGCCAGCGCCCCCAGTCGCCGCGGCCGTTTCGGCCGAACACGTACCCTCGGTCGACACGATCGTCGCCGATATCGGCCGGGTGTTCGCCGAACTGTCCACGCAGGCCGCGCGGCCGGATCAGTCCGCCGACCTCGCCGCGGCGATCGAGCGGGCGGAGGCGGCAGAAGCGCGCGCGACGGAAGCCGAACGCAAGATTGCAGCACTGAAAGCGATGTTCGCCTGAACAATGCGACGAGCGCCTGAGGGCGCCACCGGGGGATAGTACCAGTGTCGGTCAACACCACGACGTCGCCTATGTGTGAGGCGGCGCTTGAATTCGCGCGCCGGGGGTGGCCAGTCTTCCCCTGCAACGATCGCAACGGCCGGCCGCTGCTCGGCCGCGACCGTGACGAAGAAAACAAGCCGATCCCGAACTCGGGCGGGCTGACGAAGGCCACCTGTGACGAGGATCAGATCCGCGCCTGGTGGACCAAGTGGCCGCTCGCGAACATCGGCCTGTCCGCCGGCGCCGGCGGGCTGCTGCTGATCGATTTCGATCCGCGCGTTGACGAGTACGTCGACAGCGAGACGGGCGAGATCGAGCAGGACGTCTGGACCGTCGACCGGTTGAAGGCCGCGCTGATGGCCGACATGGGCTGTCCGCTGCCGGCGACGCTGACGTCGCTGACGCCGTCCGGTGGCGAGCATCACTGGTTCCTGATGCCCGAAGGCGAGCCGATCGGGAACCGCGGCAACTTGCCCCGCCACATCGATGTCCGCGGCCTCGGCGGCTACGTGATCGCGCCTCCCTCGGTCCGCCTCGGTGACCTCGATCAGGGCGGGAAGAAGGGACCGGGCGCCTATACCTGGACCAGCGGCGACTGGACCAACCCCGATGCGGTGAAGCCCGCCCCGGCCGAGCTGGTACGCATCCTGCGCGACCGAAAAGCCAAGGCTCCCGCCCGCGATCGCAGCGTCGCGCCCGCCGCACCGATGTCCACGGCCGCGCAGGCCGATGACGCGCAGCGCCACTACGCCCTGCGCGCCCTCGACGAGGAGCTGGCGGAGCTGGAGCGGACGCCGGAGGGCGGTGGTCGCTACGGCGGGCGCAACGCCGGCATCTATCACGCGGCCATGAAACTCGGCGGCTTCGTCTTGGCGGGCGCGCTGCGCGAGTCCGTCGTGCGAGCCGCCATCGAAGCCGTCGTGCGTTCGATGCCGAACAACGCCGACATGAACGGCGCGCTCGCGGCGATCGACAACGGCTTCAATAACGCCCAGCCCCGCGATCTCAGCGCCGTAGGCGCGCAGGCGGCGCGCGGCCGCGACAGCGGCCGGTCCACCTCCTCTCGCTCGCCTCGCGCATCGGGGGCATCCTCCCGCTCCACTCCCCCCTCCCCCGCCGGAGATGAGAATGAGCCAAGCTCCCATCCGGGAGGAACGGCTCCGGAGAGGGTTCAAAAGGGGGCCGGGGGCGAAGAGGCGGCGCGTGCGTGCGCGTTCCTGCCCCAGACCGACCTCGGCAACCTTGAACGCTTCCTGACCCGCCACGGGGCGGATTTCCTCTACGTCGAACAATGGGGCTGGCTGGCATGGGACGGCCGGCGCTGGAATCGCGACATGGCGGTCAGCCTGCTCGGCCGCGCGGTGCAGGACGCCATGCGGGCGATCCAGGAGGAAGCCGAGTTCGTTCGGTCGACCGGCATACCGTCCGAAGCGCCTGCCGGCTGGGATGCGGAGCAGCTGCGCGCGCACGGGGAACAGCAGAAGGGCAAGCTCGATCGCGTCGTGAAGGTCGCGCGCGACGACACGATCACGCTGCTGTCGGACATGATCAGCCGTTGGGGTCGAACCTCCGAGGGCGCGGGCCACATTTCCAGCGTTCCCAAGATGGCGGAGGCACGGCTCGCCGCCCGCCCCGGCGACTTCGATGCCGACCCGCTGCTGGTCAACGTCGCGAACGGCACCCTCGTGTTCGCCCGGCCGGTCGACGGTCGGCCGGCGACGGTTCGACGGATCAAACCTCGTCGAGAAGATCGCATCACGAAGGTCGGGACGGCCGCTTACGATCCGGACGCCATCTGCGCCGCCTATGACGGCTTCCTCGCGCGGGTGCAGCCCGAGCAGGAGATGCGCGACTTCCTCGACGTATGGGCCGGCTACAACATGCTGGGCGACGCCTCGGCGCAGAAGATGGCGATCTTCTACGGCGAGGGCGCGAACGGCAAAGGCGTCTGGATCAACACAAAGCGCGCGATCCTCGGCGACTATGCCTGGGCCGCGTCGATCAACACGTTCGTGGAGGCTGGCGGATCGCGCAAGGGCTCCGACGCGTCGCCCGATCTCGCCGCCCTGTCCGGCCGGCGCATGGTCTACGCCAACGAAGCCGACGAAGGGGCGAAGCTTTCCGACGCGCTGGTGAAGGAGCTGACCAGCGACGAACCCAAGGGCGGCGTGCGCGAGCTGATGAAGCCCCCGTTCGAGCTGATCATCACGTTCAAGAACACGATCATCGCCAACAACAAGCCGCGGATCGGGACCGATCACGGCATCCGTCGCCGAATCCAGCTGGTCCCGTGGGACATCATCATCCCCGATGCCGAGCAGGACCTTCAGCTGAAGGCCAAGCTGGTGCGGGAGGCGGACGGCATCCTCAACAGGATGGTCAGGGGCGCGTTGCAGTACCTGACGTCGGGCCTGCCGCTGCCGGCGACGATCCGTGAGGCCACCGAGGCATATCTCGACGAGAACGACATCCTCGGCAAGTTCCTCGGCCTGTGCATCGAGAAGTCGCCGGGGGACACGATCGGCAGCACTGCGCTGCACGAGCTGTTCGCCGCATGGCAGGCCTGGGCGCAGCTGCTGCCGGCATCCGGCAAGGCGTGGTCGCCGAAGTATCTGGCCACCCAGCTGGAGCGGAAGGGTTTCCACAAGCGCAAGTCCAGCTCGATGATCTGGAGCGACATCTGGGCGCTGTACGCCGCCACTGACTTCGTACGCGACGGTCGGCCGGTCGAGAGCGACCTCCCCGCACCCCGGCACAAGGATGGTGCCGCACCCTCCCCGCGCCCCTCCAGCGGGTTCGATGACGACGATCTGCCGCCATAATCCTCCCGCGTTCCCAACCGTGGGAGGATCGCTGAACGCTGGGAGTGGTAGTTTTCTGCGGCTTTGGGAGGTTCGGGGAGGTTGGGAGCCAAAACGCTACCGTTCCACCTAGCGCGCAGACAGGCGCACCCACGGGATAATCCGTGATCACACTCCCACCCTCCCAAGGTCGATCTAAATGGCTGATATCTCTACCTTTCATCCTCCCATTCATCCTCCCATTCTTGGGTTTGAAGAAACTACCCTCCCTGAGACTATGCTTGGCTTCGCCGACGTCGAGGATCGGCTGGTTGAGGCCCTGCGCACGTGCTGGCGCTATGCCGACCGGGAGCGCGGATGGCAGCGCATCCGCTCGGCGTGGCCGGAGATCAGCCGGGACGTGCTGGCCGGTGACTACGATGCGCGCGGCGGCGACGGCACGAGCAGCGACGTGGCGCTAAGGTCGGCCTCGATGACGCGGCGCGACGTGGCGGAGATGGAGGAGGCGTTCGGGTGGCTTGATGGCATCGACCCGGTCGACCGCAAGCTGATCGGGCTGGCCATCAACCAGCTGGCGCGTGGTGCGCGCGAGGTATCCTGGCTGAAGCTGTTGCCCATCATGGGGCTGCCGCGAGGGTCAGACGGGCTGCGGATGCGATATGGTCGCGCGGTCGAGGCTATCTGCAATGCCGCGAATGGCGGAAATCCTAGCCGACACGTGTCAAGGGGATGAAAGTGCAGCGGCGGACATTTTCCCTGTTCGCCTATGGGACAGAATCGGCCTATTTATTGACACACTGGGTCGGGCCTTCGGGCGCAGCACGGTACTCTCCCCTGAGCCTCAACGATGGGCGGCACGACTTCGGTCTTGCCGCCCATCGTCGTTTTGGACGTGACCACATGGGCAGACTGAAGAGCCTGTCCTCGCGGCTGTCGTCGCCCCGATCGCGGCTGGCCTACCTGCCGGGCGATCGGCAGGCGTTCGACCGCAAGCGTGACGAGCAGGCGTGGCGGCGCTGGTACAAGACGGCTCGCTGGCAGAAGCTGCGCATGGACGTGCTGGTCCGTGACCTGTTCACATGTCAGCGGTGCGGCCTCATCGAGGCGGACACGTCGCAGCTGGTGGCTGACCATCGGAAGCCGCATCGCGGTGTCGAGGCGCTGTTCTGGGATGTCCTCAACCTCTGGACCCTCTGCAAGCCCTGCCACGACGGCTGGAAGCAGAGGCTGGAGGCGCGCGACCCCTGACGGGAGGGGGGGGGTCGAAAGTCGGGAGGGGTGCCGGCCCCTAGACCGCTAACGATCTCATCTGGAGGTTTTTTTTGAGCGACGCGGATTTTTCGGAGGTCGACCTGTTTGGCGACACCGTCATTCCGCGCAAGGAAGGTCGTGGACGGCCAGAACATTCCTGGAGCCGCGCAAACTCCAACAAGGTGCTTCTCGCTTTCGCTCGCGGGATGACGGTCAAACAGGCGGCAACGGGCATCGGGGTTTCGGTCCCGACGCTGCGCAAGCATTATTCTTCCGAGGTCGCGCAACGCGAGGCCGCGGCCATCCGCTTCGAAATGGTGCAGCTCAGCCGCCTCAATGAGGGCGCTATGAAGGGCAGCGTGTCGGCGGAGAAGGAACTCGGTCGCCGGCTGGACAAGGCAAAGCTCAATGCCCTGTCCGAGCAGGTGTCCAATCACGCTCGCCCGCCCAAGCCTGAGCGCCGAGGCAAGAAGGAGATCGCGCAGGCGGACGCCGAGTCGCTGCGCGGCCGGTTCGAACCACCGGCTCCGCCGCCCAGTCTGCTGAACTGACACCGTGACTGCGCCGATCTGGACCACGGCCTGCCCCGATTGGCAGCGCCGCATCGTCGAGCGGGAGTCGCTGGTGCCGTTCGCGCCGCTCTTCCCGGCCGAGGCGACCGCCGCGCTCGACGTGTTCAAGTCGCTGCGCATGGTCGACGTGGCCGGGCAGCCGACATTCGGCGAGGCGTGCGAGCCGTTCGTGTTCGATTTGGTTGGCGCGATCTTCGGCGCCTACGACGCGAACGCTGGGCACCGCCTGATCGAAGAGTTCCTGCTGCTCATCAGCAAGAAGAACGGCAAGTCGACGATTGCGGCCGGGATCATGCTCACCGCCCTCATCCGCAACTGGCGGCATGACGCGGCGCTGAGCATCCTCGCGCCGACGCAGAAGGTGGCAGGCAACAGTTTTGGCCCAGCCGCGGCGATGGTGCGCGCGGACCCGGACCTGAAGCGCGTGCTGCACGTCGTCGACAACCAGCGGCTGATCAAGCACCGGGTCACCGGCGCGGAGCTGCGCGTGATCGCGGCGGACACCGGCACAGTGGGCGGCAGCAAGGCCGGCTTCGTGCTGGTCGACGAGCTGTGGATATTCGGCAAGCAGAACAACGCCGAGTCCATGCTGGAGGAAGGCACCGGCGGGCTGGCGTCGCGACCGGAAGGCTTCGTCATCTACCTGACGACGCATAGCGACGAGCGCCCCCGCGGGGTGTTCAAGGACAAGCTCGACTATTTCCGCGGTGTACGCGATGGCACGATCGACGATCCGCGCAGCTTCGGGATGCTCTACGAGTGGCCGGAAGCGATGCGCGACGACGAGGCCTATCTCGATCCCGACAACTTCTACGTTACCAACCCCAACCTCGGCCGGTCGCAGTCGGTCAACTTCATCAAGCGCAAGATCCAGCAGGTGAAGGAAGGCCGGGGCGAAGACGGCGACACCTCGCTCCAGATCGTGCTGGCCAAGTATCTCAACGTCGAGATCGGTCAGCGACTGTCGCGCGACCGGTGGCAGGGGTCGGAGTTCTGGCCACGCTGCGCCATCCCGGCGCTGTCGCTGGATGACCTGATCGCCCGCTGCGAGGTGATCGTGGCTGGCGTGGACGGTGGCGGGCTGGACGATCTGCTCGGTCTCTGCCTGATCGGGCGGGAGAAGGGCAGCAAGCGCTGGTTGATCTGGTGCCATGCCTGGGCATGGTCGATCGTCTGGAAGCGCCGCCCCGACATCGTCACAATCCTCGACGAGCTGATCGCCGAGGGCACGCTGACCCGGCTGGAGATGCCCGACGAGGCGGACCTCGGCGCGATCGGCGACGGCGACGATGAGGTCGAGGAAGACCTGAGCGGCGACGTTCAGGGCGTAGTCGACGTGCTGGTGCGTGTCCGCGACGCTGGACTGTTCCCGGACAAGGATGCGATCGGGCTCGATCCGGCCGGCGTCGCTGCGATCGTCGACAAGCTCGCCAGCGAAGGGTTCGAAGACGAGCAGATGAAGGCGATCCAGCAGGGCTGGCGTCTGACCAGCGTCATCAAGGGGCTGGCTCGCAAGTGCGCCGCTCGGACGGTCCGCCACGGCGGAACGAAGCTGATGACGTGGTGCATCGGCAACGTGAAGCAGGAGCCGCGCGGTACCAGTGGTGTTGCGATCACGAAACAGTCCGCGAGCGCCAAGATCGACCCGTTCGCGGCGATGATGTCGGCCGCGACGCTGATGACACTCAACCCAGAGGCCGCAGGCGGCTTCGTCTATGAGGAAAGGGCCATGTTGGTAATCTGATGGCCAGCCCAGACGACTACCGCCGCCAAGCGAACTATCGGTTCGACTCCGCGGACGGTCCCATGATGGCGGTGCCGGTTCCGGGCCGCCCTGCTCCCTCGAACGTGACGGATGGCCGCTTCTTTGGCGATGAGGACTGGGCTGCGTTCGGCGGTGCCCTGCCGGCCGAAGCCAACACCGCCGAGACGGCAGCGCGCGTCGCCGCGGTGTTCTTCTGCGTGTCGATCATCGCCGAGGCAGTCGGTAGCCTGGCGCTGGAGTTCAAAGACGACAACGGCCCGCGGAACGACTTCCCGCTCGCGAACGTGCTGGCCTACGAGCCGAACCACCTTCAGACGGGTGCCGAGTTTTGGGCAGCGATGGCGTTCTGCGCCGTGCTGCGCGGCGAGGCGTTCGCGGAGCCGACCGTCTCTTTCGACGGACTGGAAGTCTGGGCGCTCCATCCGCTCCGCACCACGTCGGAATGGGGTGAGCGCAGCCTGACGGTGCAGTATCAATCCGAGACCGGTCCGCGCCGACTGCTGCCGCAGGAGCTGTTCTGGTTCACGGGCATCGCAGATGGCGGCCTGCGACCGCTGACCCCGTGGAAGCAGGCCAAGGGCGCGATTGACTTCCAGCTGGCGCTGGAGGTCGGCTCCCGTGCCTTCTTCCGCAACGATCGCCGGCCGTCCGGCATAGTCACGACCGAACAGAAGCTCAGCGACGAGTCCGCCAAGCGCATCTCCGAGGGCGTCCAGAAGTGGAAGCGTGGCGGCACGCCGGTGTTTGAGCAGGGCCTGAAGTACGATGCGGTCGGCAGCAGCAACACCGATGCGCAGCTGGTCGAGCTCTTCCGCCAGCGCACGCTGGAAATGGCGCGGTACTGGCGCATCCCGCGGTCGATGATCGCGGACGAAGGCGGCAACGCCGGCAACAATGAGCAGGACACCCGGTCATTCGTGAACTGGGCGCTTCGTCCCCTCACCCGCCGGATCGAGCAGGCGATCACAGTCCGAATGCTGCCGCCCGATCTCCGGGCGCAAAAGGTGCGGGCCAAGTTCAACCTCGACAGCATGCTGCGCGGCGATGCCGCCACGCAGTGGAAGAACGCGGTGCTGGCGCGGACGGCGTCGGTGATGAGCGTCGACGAGCTGCGCACCGGCTGGTTCGGCTTGGCACCGCTCAGCGTCGACTGGTCGAAGGACGCACGCACGCCGCTCAACAGCAACCGTGCGGCCGACACACTCACGGGCGGCGAGTCCGCCCCTCAGGACAAGGTGGAGTAGACGATGGACCGGTTCTTCGCCGCATCCGCCCTGTGGGCGATGCACCCCGGCTACCTCAACGCGATGTTGAAGAGCGGCTCGATCGAGAACATGCTGCCGGAGTCTATTCAAGGCTTCGCTGCCATGATGTCGGGCAGCAAGGAAGCGGCCAAGCCCGCCGATCCGATCCGTGAGGGCTCGACGCTTATCCTGCCGATCACGGGCACGCTGGCGCCGCAAGGCCTCTACGGCTCGACCTATTACAACGTCTTGGCGGACCGCGTCCGGGAGGCTGCGGCCGACACGAAAATCGGCGCGATCGTCATGCCCATCCGCAGCCCTGGCGGTTACGTGTGGGGCTGCGCCGAGTGCGGCGACGCGATCTTCGAAGCCCGCCAGTCCAAGCCCATCGTCGCCGTCGCCGACCCCTATTGCTTCTCGGCCGCGTACTGGCTCGCAACGCAGGCCAGCGCCTTCTACGCCACGACCAGCGGCGAGGTCGGCTCGGTCGGTGTGCGGTCGGGCCACACCGACATGTCCGGTTTCGAGGACAAGATTGGGATGAAGACGACGCTGGTCGCCTCACATCCTGACAAGATCGCAGGCAACCCCCATGGACCGCTCGCCGATGAGGATCGTGCCGAGATCCAGCAGGGTGTCGACGAGAGCAACGTCGCCTTCGCCGCGGCGATCGCGCGGGGCCGGAACATGCGCGCCAGCGAAGTGGCCGCGGTGCATGGCACCGGCAAGACGTTCTCAGCGCAGCGCGCGATGGCGAACGGCGCGATTGACGGGGTGAAGACGCTGCGCGAGGTCGTTGCCCAACTGAACACCAGCCGCGCCCGCCTGTCGCTGATGCGACGGCAGGCCGCGGCGCGGGAGATGGCCCTCTCCATCTGATCGACATTCCCCGCGAGGGGATGACGCGCAGGCCGCGGTGGTCTGCGCGATTGCGGGCGCACGCCCATCCACCATGAAGAAGGACACCACCATGAACCTAGCGGTTCTGAAGGCGGAGGCGCGTGCGACCGCTCAGCGGCAGCAGGAGCGGCTCCAGAAGGCGATCGACGAGGATCGCGATCTGACGGCAGAGGAAGAGACCGCCGACGCCGACGACAAGGCGAAGCTGGCGCGCCTGACGGCGCAGATCCAGCGCGCCGAGACACTGATAAGCACGGTCTCTGCACTCGGCCTCCCGGCGCAGGGCGAGCAGACGCCGGCCGGTCAGCAGCCCGCTCCGCAGGGCACAATCATCCTGCCGGGTCAGGCTCGTGCCACCCTCGATACCGGGGGCTTCCGAAACCTCGCCGAGTTCGCCCAGGCGGTCCGCTGCGCCAATCCCGCTGCCGGCCAGAACTTTCGCATGGATGATCGCCTCGCCGCGCCGGGCAACGTCCATATGGAACAGGGCGACGCGGCCGGCAGCTACCTCGTGCCCGCCGAGTTCCGCCAGCAGATCGTCAACCTCGTCTTCAACGACGGCAACGATCCGATCATGGACCTGATCAACCCCTCGCCGACCGCGTCGAACCGCGTCATCGGCTTGGGCGACGAGACGACGCCGTGGGGCAACAGCGGCATCGCTGCCGCCTGGCGCTCCGAGGCCGAACAGATGCAGCCCAGCCGCATGGGCCTAACGCCGCGCGAAACGAAGCTCAACGAGCTGTATGCTTTCGTGCTCGCCACCGAAGAGCTGCTGGAGGACGCGCCTCGCGTCGCCACGCTGCTGACCAGCCATGCCGCTGCCGCGATCCGCTGGAAGGCGGCGGACGCCTTCATGTACGGCAACGGCATCGAGAAGCCGCTGGGCTGGATGGAGTCGAAGGCGCTGGTTGCGGTCGCCAAGGACGACAATCAGGTTGCGGCCACGATCACGGCGTCGAACGTCGCTCGCATGTGGGCGCGCATGATCATGCCGAGCCAAGCCAGCTGGCTGGTCAACAGCGACATCATGCCGACACTGATGTCCATGCGGACCGAGGGCAGCAACATGCCGCTGTGGTTTGGCAACTATCAGGAAGCGCCGGGAGGCACGCTGCTGGGCCGGCCCGTGGTGTTCAATGAGCACTCCCGCTCGGTCGGACAGTTGGGCGACATCCAGTTCGTCAATCCGAACGGATACGAGGCGTTCCGCAAGCAGAACGGCGTCAGCTTCGCGGACTCGATCCACCTCTACTTCGACTACAACATCCGCGCCTTCCGCTGGATCTTCCGCATCGGCGGTCAGCCGGTGCTGTCGAAGCCTGTGGCGCCCGCCAATGGCGGCGCCGTCAAGTCGCACTTCGTCGCGCTCGCCGAGCGCGCCTGATCCCAACCCCCGGACCCGCGCCGCGCGCGGGACCGGCCGGGTGTGCCGGTCGGTAGAATGGAGACAAGACAATGCAGGGCAACCTGGACCCCTCCGCCCGCGTCGCGATCGCGGGCGTCATTCCGGCTCAGCAGGCCGCCGTCGGAACGGTCACTTCCGGCTGGGTCGACATGCGCGCCTTCTCGGCCGTGCTCGCCACCCTCAACGTCGGCGTGATCGGTGCGAGCGGCACGCTTGATGCCAAGATCGAGCAGGCGACCGACGCCAGCGGCACCAGCGCCAAGGCTGTCGCCGGCCTCGCTTTGGTGCAGCTGGTCAAGGCCGGCGGTGACAACCGTCAGGCGGCGATCAACGTCCGCCCGGAAGACTTGGACAAGAACGGCAACTTCAAGTTCGTCCGGCTGTCGGTGACGGTCGGCGTCGCCGCCACCTTCCTGTCCGCCATCCTGGCCGGCCTCGACGCGCGCTACGGCGCGGCCGGCGCCAACCAGATCAACACCGTCGCCCAGACGGTCAGCTGAGGAGGCTGCCATGATCGAGTTCATCCAAGACTATGTGACCAAGTCGCTCCCACCGGAGACGTTCAAGGACGGCGAGAAGGTCGAGCGCTCGCCCGAAAGCGAGTTGTACCTCGTGCAGCTCGGCGTTGCCGGCTACGTCCACGACGGTCGGCTGGTCGATCAGGACTATCAGCCGCTTGTCCGCAAGCCGGCAGTGGTTGTGGTCACGTCCGATCGCCGCCTCGCCGACACCGGCCGGGCTGGCGAGATGCTCGGCCTCGATGCGCCGCAGCGGGCCACCAGCGGTCCCGGCAACGCCGTCGTGTTCTCCGGGCAGCCGGACAGCACGACGCTTGGCGGGACCGAGTTCGAGCAGCTGCGCAGCGATTTTGCGGCAGTTCACAGCCAGTTCGAGCAGTACCGCACCGGCAGCACCGAAGAGATGGATCGTCTCAAAGGGTTGATCGACGCCGGCAACGACGCGTTCCGCGAGATGAACAACTCGCACGTCGAGGATAAGGAGCGGCTGACCTCCGAGCGTGACGAGGCGATCCGCGAGCGGAACGAAGCCAAGAGCTACGCCGACGATCTGGGTGCTCGCATCACTCAGCTGGAGGCGGACCTCGCGGCTGCGACGGCACCCCCGCCGCCCGATGACAGCGCATTGACGGCAGCGCCTGCCCAGCGGCGCGGCAAGTAAGAGAGGGGGCGGCATGTCCATGATCCGATTGGCTGCCGCCCCGCTCACGCCCGAGAGCGTGCTGCCCGCCGCTCTCATCGACCAGTACGTCAAACCGAGCGAAGCGCAGGCGGCGCTGGTCGGCGCGCTTCGCCTGTCGGCCATCAGCTGGGTCGAGGGTCACACCCGGCATTCGCTGGCGCGCCGGCTCTGGACGGCGACGTTCGACAGCCTGAGCGATGCCATTGCCCTGCCCCGCGAGCCGGTGCGCAGCGTGTCGTTGCTCGTCTATCGCAACGCGCTCGGCGAAACCGTCGAGGGTGCGGGGCTGTGGCGGCTCGATGGCAACCGGCTCCTGCCGATCTCCGGCGCTCGTTGGGCCGCTGACGTGATCGGCGCGACCGCCGTGACAGTCACGTTCGACGCCGGATATGACGACGTCAGCGTTGAGGCGCCCGGCCTCCAGATCGCCGCGCTGATGATGATGAAACACCTGCTCGATGGCGGCTCGGTCGACGACGTGCCGAACACCGTCAGGCTGCTGCTCGATGAGCAGTATCGCACGCCGGTGATCGCCTGATGGCCATCGACGCCCGCAAGCTGCGCGATCGGGTCACGATCGAGGCGGAGAACCTGATCGACAACGGTCGCGGTGGTCGCACTCGGCCGAGTGGACAGGATGCCTGGAAGAAGGTCGACACGGTGTGGGCCGAGTGCCTCGCGCTCCGTGGCGGCGAGGCACTCCAGAACCTCGTGGAGCGCTCCAAGCAGCTGTGGCGTGTCACCATCCGGCCGCGCGCCGATCTGACGACCAGCATGCGCCTCACATGGCACGATGCCATGATCGGCGATGTCGTCGGCAACATCCGGTCTGTCGCACCGAACGAAGATCGCGATGGGCTGGTGATGACGGTCGAAAGCGGCACCACCTGATGGCGCGCAAGCCGAACATCCGCGGCCTGATCCGCACGCGCAGTCTGATGAAGCGCCTGCCCGATGCCGTTCGCGGCGAGATCGTCGTCGAGCTGAACGTCGCCGGTCGCCAGATCGCGGCGGTGATGGCGGCGCGGACGCCCCGCCAGTCCGGGCGACTGGTCGCTGGTGAATCGTTCAAGGTGTTCCCGCGCACGCTGCGCCTTCAGGTCGGCCTGCTCCGGACACGCCGCGGTGCCGATCCGCTGTTCTACGGCCGCATTCAGGACCTCGGCCGCAAGGCGCAGGTGGTGCTGGTGCAGCGCCGTTACCGCAAGGAAGGCACGAAGCTGACCAAGCGCTACCGGATGAAGGTGCGCGGGAAAGAGGGCAAGCGGTTCGTGACCGGGCGTTTCCCGGAGCTGCGCCGCACGCTCAACCAGAACCTGCGCGGCATCTTCGGCCGGGCGCTTTCGACCATAGCAGGTGGCGGCGATGAGTAGCGCGAAGGCGGCGGTCGAGGCGGCGGTCTACGACGCCCTGGCGCAGACGATCAGCGGTGCGACCGTCTATCAGGATGCACCAGACAACGCGCCGCTGCCGATCGTCGTGATCGGCGACATGCGCAGTGCCCGGCTGCCCGGCAAGGCATCGTCGCCGGATCGCTCCGTCACCGTCTCGATCGTCACGCTGATCGAGGCGCAGGAGCGCGCGCCGTTGCTCGCGCTGATGGATCAGATCGAGACGGCGCTCGATGGCGGCACCTTCGTCGCCGATCCCTGGACGCTTTCCGGCACGTTCGACGATGACGAAGCCGTCCTGGCGGAGGACGGCAGCACCTATTCGGGGCTGTCGACCTTCACGTTCCTCGCGCTCGCCGACTGAGCGCTCCGACCTTTTCAACACCCCGCCGCGCTCTCGCCAGCGCGGCTTTTCGTATGGGAGAAGACGCATGGCGAAGAAGCTGGGCAACGATTACCGACTGTTCGTCCGCGCTGCGGACGGCACCACGTTCAGCCAGCCGGCCGGACAGGGCAACCTGACCCGCAACGGCGGCAAGAACTTCACGTCGAACGCCACGAAGGACACCGAGGGCTACGACACTCAGCAGCCGGGCCTGCGGACGCTGACGCTGAAGCAGGACATGATCCCGTCGCTGCCCGATCCGACCGGCTACACGCGGATGGAGACGCTCGACAAGGCGAACGGGACGGAAATGTACCAGATCCGCAAGAAGCCGTTCGCGACCGGCGACGTGGTGTTCGAGGCCATCATGTATACCGGCCTGGACGACACGAGCTTCAACCAGGGCACCAGCGTGACGGTCGGCGTGACCCTGACGCTCGCCGAAGCGCCCACGGTCGACGCGCTCACCTGAGCCGCGATCAGCCACCCTCCCCTGCCGCCTCCATCTGAGGAAACATCGATGCCGATCAAACTGGCGGGCAAGTCCCGCACCACCGTCGCTCGCCCGCGCGACCTGAACAAGCAGCTCATCGCCTCGACGGGCTGCGGCGAGAAGGAGCTGGAGCTGTTGCTGAGCGCCGGCCCCGATCGCGCCGCCAAGGCGCTGCGCCCGTGGCTGGAAGAGGGCGAGCTGCCCGGTCCGGAACTCGCCCGCGCCATCGCTTCCGATCCGACCGCGATCGACAGCATCCGCGCCCTCTACGCTGCGCCGGCCGGGCCGGCGACCGCGGACGCTCCGGAGGCCTGATGGGCGACGGCAACCGTGCCCCGGTCAGCGACCGGGGCGAAGCGTCGCTGGTGCTGGCCGGCGCGACGATGGGCCTGCGCCCGTCATTCGAGGCGCTCGACGCGATCGAGAAGACGCTGGGGCGTGGGCTGGTGGACCTTGCCGGCTCCGCGATCCGCAAGGAACTCAGCATGTCGGAAACCGGCCAGATCGCATGCGAGCTGATCCGGGCGTTCGGCCGCGAAAGCGACGATGAAGGTGCCGCCCGTTCCAACGCACCGCGTGTGACCAAGCTGATCATGGCCAGCGATGGCGGGCTGCTGGAAGCCATGAAGACGATCGGGGGCGTGCTCGCGATCGCGGTCAACGGTGGATACGACACCGAGGGAAACATGAAGCCGCCGGTGACGACGACGACCGACGAAGCCCCCGCCGGCGGCTGATGGGCGCCGCGGCTGCTGCCCTCGGGTGGCGACCGCGGGAGTTCTGGGCGGCGACACCGCCAGAGTTCTGGGATGCGATGAACGGGTACGAGCGGATGCACCGCCTACCCGCTGAAGAGGGGTAGCCATGGCGGACAATACCGAACGGCTCCTCCTTCAGGTGGATGCCGCGACCGAGCTGTTGCGGCGTCACCTCGCCGAGGGCGAGCAGCCGCTCGCCAAGTTCGAACAGCGTGCCGCCAAGATGGCGGAGAACGTCGACCGCTCGGTCAGCGACATGGGCAAGCGGTTCGGTCCGTTCGCCCAGCTGGCGGAGGACTCGGCCAAGCGCGCCGAGCGCGCATTCGCCGATAGCTTCAGCGACATTCAGAAGCTGGCCGCAAAGGCGATCGAAGCCCCGACCGTTCGCGGCAACGTGAACATCGGCGCGGCCGACGCGCGTGCCGCGGCCGACAACGCCCAGCGGCAAGCGCTCGCCACCCGGCTGGTCGCGGAAGCGGCCGAGCGCGCATCGGCCGGTCAGGGCGAATTGACTGAGCGCACGCGGCTTTACGTCCAGGCGGCACGTGCTGCGGCGCTGGAAGCTGACCACCACGCGACCGAGCTGGCGCGCGAGGCCGGCGCGCTGGAGCGCGTCGAGATCGAGTTGAACCAGGCGGGTGCCGGCGCGCAGCTGCTGGCGGTCCGCCAGCGCGGTGCGACGAACAGCGCAGGCGCTCTCCGTTCGGCGATGCAGGGTGCGTCCTATCAGGTGCAGGACACCTTCACGCAGCTGAGCATGGGTGCGAACGTCCTGTCGGTTGTCGCCATTCAGGGCGGTCAGCTCGCGGGCCAGTTCGCCAACATCGAAGGCAAGGCCGGCAGCTTTGCCCGCTTCATGATCGGGCCGTGGGGCCTCGCCCTGACCGCCGCGCTGCTCGTGCTGGGTCCGCTGACCAAGGGCATGTTCGAGTTCGGCGACGCGACCGACAAGGCCGTGGACAAGCTGAAGGAGGATGCGGCCGAGAGTGAGATCACGGCGCGCGCCAAGAAGCGCTTCGCCGAATCGGTCGACGGCCTGACGGTCGCCCTGAAGGAGCAGGACAAGGCTCTGCGCGACGTAGCCGCTGGCGAGCGATCCTCTGCCGAGCGCGCGAACATTGCCGCTCGCGCCAAACGCGACGAGGCGCTGGCGATCCGGCAGGCGACGGCTGCCCGGCTCGCCGACGCCATCGCCGCGCGCGACGGCTTCAGCCTGACCGGAGGCGGCACCTCCGGCGTCTCGATCGAGCAGGCCGCAGAAGCGGCCAAGGTCGTGGAGCTGCGCCGCCAGAGCGTCGCGGCCGACAAGGCGGTTGTGGAAGCCGAGCGGCAGCTGAACGTCACGCGCGTCGATCTCGCGTCCGAACAGGCTGCGATCTCCATCGATCCCGTGCGCCGGGTGACCAAGCTCTACGACGACCGCATCAAGGCGCTGAAGGATCAGCAGCGCGAAGAGGCGCGTCTCGGCCGTCAGATCGGTGCGGCCTCCAAGCAGCGGCTGCAAGAGCTGGAGGCCGAGAAGAAGGCGAAGGTCGACGCGGCGCAGGCTGCCCAGAGTGCGGCCAAGCGGTCGCCGAACAACGACCAGCTGGGCCGCACGATCGGCGTCGATGAAGCGCGCTCGATCGTGGCGTCGATCGGCGGGCGCGTCACCAGCGGCACGCGCAGCACAGAACGGCAGGCCGAGCTGTACGCCGACTTCGTCGCTGGCCGGCACAAGGGGCCGGTGGCCAAGCCCGGCACCAGCGATCACGAGCGCGGTCAGGCTGTCGATGTCGCCTATGGCCCCGGCATCAGCATCGCCAGCATCAAGGAAGCCTTTCGCAAGCAGGGCGTGGCGCTTCGCCAGATCATCGACGAGCCGGCGCAGAAGGTCATCCACGTCGCCTTCGGCAAGGCGGGACCGTCGCGGAGCACGGTAGCGAAGCAGGAGGAAAGCGCCCGGCAGAAGGTGCTGGCCGACGACACCGCCTATACCAATGACGAGCGGCAGGCCCGGCGTCGGCTGATCGAGGCGACCCGGAAGACCGCATCGACCGAACAGCAGCGCGAAAACCTGCTCGCAGAGGATATCGCGGCCGAAGCTGCGGCGACGCGGCGCACGGTCGCCAATGATCTGAGCGCCGGCAAGATCACGCAGGCTCAGGCCGATCACCTGCTCCAGCTGAACAACGCGACCGAGACGCAGCGACTGGCGAACCTTATCACCGAGCGCGCCACCCGCACGATCGAGCAGCGCTACGATGCCGAGCAGGCGGACCTTCAGGGCAAGCTCACCCTGCTGCGCATCGGTGAAGGGCTGGCGACGACCGACAGCGAGCGCCGGGCCGTCGCCCAGGAGATCCTCGAAATCGAGCAGGCTCTGCGTCGCAAGGCGCTGGAGCGACTGCGCGACACCTCGCAGGACCCGGTGCAGGTACAGTCGGCGTTCGACGAGCTGAAGCGACTGCCGGCGATCGAGAAGGCCGAGCAGCGGCAGGCGGACCGCGCCAATGCGGGGCCGCTTGATCAGTACCGTGAGCGCCTGCGCGCTGCGACCGACGACATGGGCCGCGGCGTCGAGGATGCGGCGGTGCGCGGCTTCGGGGCGCTGGAGGATGCCGGCTCGCGGGCGACCGCAAGCGCCGTCACCAACCTGCTGCACCTGAAGGGCGTGGCTGGTGAAGTCGTTGGCAGCATCGTCGCCGATCTGGCGCGCCTCGCCGTTCAGAAGGCGATCGTCGCCGCGATCGGTGGTGGCTTCGGCTTTGCAGGCGGCGGCAGGATCGGCGACGTTCCGGGCTTCGCCGAGGGCGGTTCACCTGGTGGTCTGATCCAGGGGCCGGGCACCAGCACGTCCGACAGCATCCTCGCCATTCTCGGCGACGGCCGCGGCCCGATCCGGGTGTCGGCCGACGAGTTCATCGTCAATGCCGCTGCCACTCGGAAGAACCTGCCGCTCTTGCACGCGATCAACTCCGGTCGACTGCCCGGCTATGCGGGGGGCGGGGCACTCAGTGGCCCTTCCCTGCCCAGCCTGCGCGCCCCTCGCCTGCCTGATGCGGTCAACGGCAGCGCACGTCGTCAGGATCGTCTGCTGGTCGAGGGCGACATCAGGATCAGCCCCACGGCCGAGTTTGATGCCCGGATGGAGAACGTCTCCTTCCGGACGATCAGCGCAGCGGCCGAGCCGATCATGGCGGGCGGCGAGAGCCGCACCATCCGCCGCCTGAACCGTCCCACTTTGCCCGGAAGCCCGGCCTGATGCTGATCACCATGCCGGCGTCGCCCGTCGCCGCAAACATCGACTGGGATATTGAGCAGCCGGGGCAAGCCAACCGCTCCGAGTTCACCGGCCGGCGCAGGGTCACGCAGTTCGCGCAGGCTCCACGCTGGTATGCCAGCGTCACCCTGCCCCCGATCATCGGTGAGGCTCGCGTGCTCGATTGGCGCGCCTTCGTCGTCGATTGCGACGGCGTCGCCAACAGCTTCCGGCTCATCGCGTCCGAGCGAAACCAATGCTTTGACGACGGGGTCACGGTGAAGGGTGGTGGGCATACCGGTTTCGTTGTTCCCACGCAGGGCTGGTCCTCACGGGGCATAGTTCTACGGCGCGGCCAGATGGTAACCATCAATGATCAGCTTCTTATGCTGACTGCTCCTGTGGTCGTTGGTAACGACGGCGAGGCCTACCTCTATGTGAAACCCTATCTGCGCTTCCCCACCGTCAATGGAATGCAGGTGCATGTCCGTAGACCGTTCGCTGTCATGGCGATGTCTGATCCGCGAAATGGTTGGAAAGTCGGAATAGGTCAGAATTACGCGGTCACGTTCAAGTGCGAGGAGGCGTTCTGATGGACAGCCGCCCTGACAGTGCGGCTCAGGCTGCGCTTGCTGCCGATGTCCGCCGGCCGGTGACGTTCGCTTATCTCGATCTCAAGGGCGAGCCGATCCGGGTCACGGACGCGCCCTACAGCTTCACCTTCTCCGGCACCGGCGACGAGGACCTCGACGGCTTCACCTTCGACGCCGTCGATCCCCGCGTGGTGTCGGTCGGGCCGGTCAAGGCCAAGGAAGGCGGCACCGACACGCTGACGCTTCAGCTGTCCGGCCTTGCCGGCGTCGACGACGAGCTGATGACGCAGATCGGGGACCGGTCCAACTGGGCCGGCCGCGACTGCCGTCTGTGGCGCGCGATGCTTGATCCGCAGAACCTGACCCGGATCGGCGCGATCTGGAGCTACTACACCGGCTACATGTCGGTGCCCAAGATCACCGGCGATCGCACCGGACAGGTGATCAACCTGTCAGTGGAGTCCTACCTCGCCTTCTTCGGACAGGCGTCGAACCGCACCTATCTCGATCAGCAGGGCTACGACCCCGGCGACACGTCGGCCGCGCTCGCGATCGCCATTGCCAACGGCGCGTCCAAGCGCACCTGACGGAGACATCATGCATCGGAAACCCGACTGGGAGGCGCGGCTTGCCGCGTATCTCGATCCCTTGCGGCTGCGTGCCTTCGCCTGGGGGCGGCACGACTGCTGCACCTTCGCGGCCGGTGCCGTCGAGGCGATGACGGGTGTCGATCCCATGCCTGAGTTCCGCGGTCACTACACGACCGCTCGCGGCTCGGTCCGCGCCCTGCGGCGGATCGGCCGCGGCACGCTTGCCGCGACGCTCGATGCGAAATTCGAGAGCGTCGAGCCGAGCCTTGCTCAGCGCGGCGACATCATCATGTCGTCCGGGCTGCTCGGCATCTGCTTCGGCGCGTTCCTGATCGCTGTCGGCCGCGAGGGTGAGCGAGAGGGCCTGATCCGCATTGACCGCCCCGTCTGGGTCGAGCCGCGCGCATGGCGCGTCCAGTACGGCAGCTGACGGGTGGCCAAGGCTCTCAAAACCGCGGCGCTGGTCGTCGGTGCCGTCGCACTTGTCGCAACCGGCGTCGGCGCGGTCGCCCTGGGAGGCATCGCCGCGGTGTCGATCGCGGGCGTCTCGACCGCCACGCTGTTTCTAGTGTCCGGTGGCCTCACGGTCGCGGCCAGCCTGCTGCAAAAGACGCCCAAGGTTCCGGCCTCGCAGACCGACCGGTTGAGAGCATCGGTCAATCCAGGCGCGTTTCGGCATACCGTGCTCGGTTCGACCGCGATGCCAGTCGAGGTCCGCTACGAGGAATGGTCGGGCAAGGATCAGGAGTATTGCGACTGGATCGTTCTGCACGCGAGCCACGCCTGCGAAGCGATCGACGAAATCTGGTTCGAGACGATGCTCGCGTGGTCGCGAACCAACGGCGTCAGCGGCAAGTATGCCGGGTACTTCTTCGTACCGCACGTCGTGCTGGAGGGCTCGCCTGCCAATGCCTTCTCGATCGCATCGGGCCGCTGGAACCAGAGCGCCCGCCTGACCGGCTGCGCCTACTCGCACTGGCGCTTCAAGATTACCGGCAACAGCAAGAAGGCGGAAAGCCCGTTCACGGGTGGGCTGCCGAGCCGGATCACCGTCGTCGGTCGTGGTGCCAAGCTCTACGATCCGCGTCGGGACAGCACGGTGCCGGGCGGCAACGGTCCGATGCGCGCGAGCGATCAGTCGACGTGGCGCTATATGACCGACGACGGTGCCACCATCGGGGAGAACCTGCCGCTCCAGATCCTGCGCGTTGTGCTCGGCTGGCGCATCCGCAATCCGACGACGGGGGAGATGAAGCTGGCGACCGGTTCGGGCGTGCCGGCGCGTCGCCTGAACCTCACGTCGATTGCCGTCGCAGCCAACCTCGCCGACGAGCTGGTCAACCGTTCCGTAGGCGGGCAGGAACCGCGCTACCACGGCGCTGGCGTCATCTCGGAGGGTGATGATCCCAAGACGGTGCTGGACATGCTCTGTACCGCCTCCTGCGCCCGTTTCCGGGATACGGGTGGCAAGCTGTCGCTGGTGGTCGCGCACAACGATCTGGCGGGCGCTGCGACCGACGACGGCCTGAACGATGACGACGTGGTCGGCCCGTTCACCTGGGACCCTGATGCGGCGCTTGAATCCACGCCGAACATCGTCCGCGGCAAGTATGTCGATGCGACGCCGAACTCGCTCTACCAGCTGATCGAATATCCCGAAGTGCGCATCGCGAGCCCTGACGGGCAGGACCGCATCTTCCCGCTCGATCTTGGCGTCGTCGAAAGCCCCAGTCAGGCGCAGCGGATCGCCAAGCAGGTGCTTCAGCGCAAGCAGTACCCGCGCGAGTTCTCCGCACCATTCGACATCCGCGCGTGGAAGTACGGCATCGGTGATGTCGTGCCATTCACCTTTGCGCCGCTCAGCTTCAACCGCCGGCTGTTCCGGGTGAAGGATCAGGAGCTGGGGCAGAACGGCGTCTGCAACATGACGCTGACCATCGAGGCGGCTGCCATCTACGCGTGGGATGCCGACGATCGCGCAGCTGTGCAGCCGGCTGAGGCAATCACCTACGACAGTCGCAACAACCCGCTGGTACTCGCGATCGCAGATATTGATGCGGCGGTCACTGCGATCTTCTCTGACGGGGTCGTTACGCACGGCCGCGAGAAGCGCGAGCTGGTGCGCCAATGGCAGGCGATTGAGGCGCAGTTCCTCGCGCTCGATGCTCGTTACGCGGGCCTCGGAAGCCCAGCCGACATCGCTTCGGCGCGGGGCTTGGCCTATCAAGCGTATCAGCAGCTGGCTGCGTACCTCGCGGGTCTGAACCCGGCATGGGATGCGATCGACCTCGACACTCCAATCCCCGACCCTGCTCTGGCCGATCAACGTTGGGCAGCTGCTCGGACGAAGATCGAAGCCTTCGGTGCAGCGATCACCGGCCGGGAAGGCCCTGCCGGTGCGGACGGCGGGAGCAGCTTCACGTTGGTCGACGTCGGCAACTGCACGGCAGGCCCTAACTCCGTCGTCAAGTCTACAGGAGGCGCCGACTGGAATGGTAAGGCGCGCACGGCAGAGCACGCCCCGGCCGCGACGGTCAGCGCCCTGCTCGTGCCCGGCACCTTCGTCGGCCTGACCACCGATCCCACGGCCGACACCAGCTTCTCCAGCATTGACTATGCGGTCCACTGGTCGGGCAACACGAACATCTACATCTACCGTAATGGCGTCGGAACAGCACCGCTGGCTGCCCGCGCCCCTGGGGCGGGTCCAGTCCGCGCTACGGTCAAGAGCGACGGCAAGCAGGTGTTCTACGAACTGGAAGGCGTAGACCTCAGCGGGCAGACCGAAATCGTCGTCTTGCCTGGGGCGGACCTTTACGGCTCGATCGCGATCTTCTCTCAGGGCATCGCCGTGAACGGCGTCACGTTCTCCCGCGACGGGGTGCAGGGTGCAGGAAGCACCAACCTCGTGTCGATGTCGCCGACCACTATCGTCGCGGGCAACAGCGTGCGCGGTACCAGCGGGGGATTTTGGGGCATCGATGCCGCCTACTCGCGGGAAAGCTACACCGGCGGGGCCGTGGCCAATTTCACGGTTCCTGCTGCGAACGGCGACCTCTTCATGGCTGGCCTGACGCAGGGCATCGGCGGCGATCGGGGCAAGAGCTACGACGGGATCAGCTTCGCCCTTCACCGCAACGGCAACACCGGCGGTACCGGAGCCTTCATCAATGGCGTCCAGTTCGGCGCCGCGGGTCCGGTCGTACCGGGTGTCCTGAGGGGGCGCGTCCACTTCGACGGAAGGTATGTGCGGTGGTTCGTCAACGAGCAGATGTTCGCGCAGTTCGACTGGATGGGGACCACCTACGATCCTCATGACCCAGCCAATGCGCTACGGTTTGCGTGTTCGCTGGCCGCCGTCAGCAGGATCGACAACATCAGTCTGACGGCTGCGGGCACCAAAGGCACTGACGGCCGCGACGGCACGAACGGCACAAACGGGCTCAACGGTACGAACGGCCAGAGCATCCACATCGCCTATTCGGATGCAGCGGACGGCTCGGTCAACTTCACGACCGGTGAAGCAGGCGGCCGGACGTTCATCGGCGTCTACACGGATACCAACCCCGGCGCCGACAGCACGAACCCGGCTGCCTATGGCTGGACCCGACTGCGCGGCCTCGATGGTACGAACGGCATCAATGGCCCCGGCGGGTACGTCCACATCGCCTATGCCAACAGCGCGAACGGGACGGTCGACTTCCACCTCTCTGACCCGACCGGCCGGACTTACATCGGCACCTATACCGACCAGACGGAGCCCGACAGCGGCAACCCTGCGACCTATGCATGGCAGCTGGTCAAGGGCGCAGACGGCAAAGACGGCATCAACGGCACGAACGGTGCCAACGCCGATCAGCTCGGCCTTGGCGTGCTGGCAAACGGCAGCTTGGGGATGTCCATTCCCTCGTCGGGTAGCACTACCTTCACCGACTACAGCCAGACGATCAACGTGGTGGCCGGCCGCCAGTTCAAGCTAACCATGGTAGCCGTCAACGGCTTCCGGAACACGGGTAGCAATGTCGCGGTCGCCACCATCCGGGTGGTCCTTGGCAACCAGGTGCTGTTTAGCGGCACCATCTCCGTGGATGCGGACGGCAGCATCTACAGTAGCAACCTTGAGGACGCGAGCACGAAGCTCATCGCCAACAACGTGAGCGGGTCGGCGCAGCTGGTCATTACGCACTCGCGGGGCGGCCCGATCGGCAACTCAGCGGACTTCGACTTCAACTTCATCCTGGAGCGTGTCTGATGCCGCACACGCACGCGCTGTTCCTCGGCAATGAGTTCCTCGGCGAGGTGACGCCCAACGGGTTCAACTTCTACAGCAGCGAACGCCTCGTGCCGTTGCCCTCGACGTACTACTCGCCGAACTATCGGTGGACCTGGTCCGGCCGGACGCCAGTCGAGGATGCGGCGCAAGTGGAGGCCATCCTGATCCCGCAGGTGAAGGCGGCGAACGAAGCACTGGTGAAGAGCCTCTACAGCCAGAACTACGGCAAGCAGAAGAAGTACAGCCGCAAGCAGCAGGAGGTGATCGACTTCCGATCGCTGAACGGCGCGCTGGGCCTGCCGGTCGCCAACGCTTTGACCGCGACGCTGGCATCGTTTGTCCCCGGCTTCACGACGATGAACGCCACGCAGCAGAAGAAGAAGTTCCGGTTCGCGATGGCGCAGGCGAAGAAGCGGAACGTCAGCATCGACGTCATCATTGGCGAGATGGAGGCGAGACTCGACACCGTCGAGGATCAGGTGGCCGCGTGGGAAGCGACAGAGCTGGAGGCCATCCTCGCGATCAAGGCCGCAACCACCGCAGCCGGCAAGCGCGCCGCCTACGCCGCGATCAACTGGGCGTGGCAGCCCGTTTTCTGAAAATCCGCCTGAGGAGGCATTATGCAGAACAGTAGCTTCGCAGCCCAGGCGGTTGCGGACGGACCCCAGACGATCGCGCCGCCCAGCTTCAACGGCATGGGGTGGCTGGTCGTGACCAACCTCGCCGTGATGACGATCGCAACCCTGATTGGGATTATGGTGATCGTGAAGCTGGCCGGGGACGCCATCCAGCATCGACGGCGAGACACATGGTTGTCACCGGCTTGGATATACCGAACGCTCGGCATCCTGTTCGCCTGCGGGATAACGCTGCGATGCGGCGCGGAGGCCGTTAACCTCTGGGGCTGGAACCCGCACGATCCGATCGCGACCGGCATGTACCTGACGGCCAAACGACTAATCGATCCGATCGCCGTCGCTTTTGGAGTCACTGCGCTCATGACGTTCATCCTGTCGGAACCTGGCATGATCGAGCAGCAGCGCAAAGAGCCATGGCCGGTCGACATGTGGCTCGCGTGGCCGATGGTGAAGCGCATGTTGTGGTTGGCGGTGCTCACCGTCGCCGCAGCTGCTGGTGTGGTGTCGACGCGATGATCTGGAAAGCGGGGGCCGCAATGGGGGCAATACTACCGGTCGTCGCGGCAGCGGCGGCAAAAGGCGGCGCGACCGTCGCAACCTCGACGCCAGCGATCTGGCACTTCCTGGGCTACCCGTTCGAAGCGGCCGGTATGATCGCGGCGCTGTTCGGATGCCTGTCGGCCCGCTTCTGGATCGGCGCAGCGCAATCGGTCCGGCAGGAACACCGCTGGAGCTTAGACATCCCGGTCAGCGGCATGGCGCTCGCCGTGTCGGCCGCGCTGGTGATTTCGCACCGCACGGAGCCGCTTGGCGGCCTCATGTACGGTGCGGGCCTCGGTATCCTAGGCGAAGGCATTTTCAAGATCGCCGAGAGCCAGCTTCGCAAGGTCGGCCTGATCGGTGCGGAGCCCGACAAGGCGGACTGAAGACGCTCCGCCCGGTCAAGCGGACGGAGCGTCGGATCGGCTCCGTCGAGCGTCCCCGGTGCCTCCATAACTGCGAAGGTGGCGATGGGAAGAAGTGGCGCTCCGCTCCCCCCGAAGGAAACGCGGCGCGGAGCGCCGAACCGCACCGCGTTCACTGGCAGGCTGTTCGCCGGCCTCTGTAGCGGCAACATCTTAACAGGAAAGTCAGAACCATGACGAAGGCTTCCGAGCCTGCGTGGCTTGTCGCTGCGCGGGCGCACATCGGCGTGCGCGAGAACCCCGGCCCGACGCACAACAACAAACTTATCGCGTTCCTAAACACGGCCAGCCGGTTCAACGGCGTGCTCTGGCGCGACGATGAGATGCCGTGGTGCGGCGGCTTCGTCGCGGCCGTCCTTGTCTCCGCCGGCATCGAGCCGGTGAAGATCGCGGCGCGGGCGAAGAGCTGGTCTACGTGGGGCAGCAACCTTCGCCCTGAGCGGCTCGCACCCGGTGCGATCCTCGTCTTCAACCGCGAGGGCGGCGGCCACGTCGGCTTCTACGTCGGCGAGGATGCCACAACCTATCATGTGCTGGGCGGCAACCAGGGCAACGCCGTGTCGATTACGCGCATCGCCAAGTCCCGCCTGACCGCCTCGCGCTGGCCAACGGGCGTGCCCGTGCTCGGCGGGCCTGTCCGGATGACGTCCGTCGCCGGCCGTCCCGTGTCGACGAACGAAGCCTGATCCATCCTCCCGGAGATCCACACCATGAAGAGCATCCTTGCGCTCGCCCTCACGGCGAGCCTGTCCGCATGCGCCACGACCTCGATGGGCAACGCCGGCCTCGGCGATGGCCTCGCGGCCGCTGCGCCCCTGATCGACGCCGTGCAGCAGCGCTACGACCGTGCCCGCGCCTTCGCTGCGCTGTTCCTGCCCTATCTGCCGCCAGCCCGTGCCGCGCAGCTGCGCGCGATCGGCGCCGTGGTCGAGCAGGCCCTTGCTGCAGCTCGCAGCGCCAAATCGGTCGCTGAGCAGGCCGCGGAGATCCAGCGTGCCCGCGATGCTGCTGCGCAATTCGCCTTCGTCGGGGGCGTCTGACCGCCTCTTCGACTGCCTAACAATATTGCCAACCTGACCTCATCCCGAACGCGGAGCTTTGCACATGGCCTTCATCCCGATGCCGCCGGTCCCTGGGCTTCCTGGACGCCCGACCAGCCCGAAAAACGCGGTTCGTGGTCGCGGCGCTGTGCCCAACGCCAGCTCGACGCCTGCATTCTCCGTGCTTCCAAGCATTGTCGGGCAACCAGCTGTCGGCGTCGCCATGATTTTCAGCGACGGCATACCGCCGATCGGCTTCCTCGCAACGAAGCGCGAATTGGTAGATGCGACCACCGGTGTGGTGATCGCATCGGCAACAGCTCCGGCCGTGCTGGCATACACGCCACAAGCCGGTGACGTGAATCGGACTGTCTTCTACCGTGTGACTGTAACGCTGTTGCTGGTGACGTTTGCCGTCACCTCCGCATCCGTCTCGATCTCTGCTGCGTCTGGGCGCCGGACGAACGAAGCAGTCGCATACGGCTATGGTGATTTGACGCGCGCTGGCGTTGGAGCGGTGTCGCTTAACAGCGACTTCCTTGGGATCACTCGGCCGGGAATGGAGAAGCCGGTATCCTACTCCACCGCGACACTGATCAGCGGCACAGCGGCACACTGGAACACCAGCACCGTCACGACCAACACGCCGACGAGGAAGGCGGCGCTTACCGACGCAACCTACGTGTTCAAGGTCATCGCCACCTTTGCAGACACGACCACCGAGGAAATCACGCTCACGATTAACCGGCTCGCCAACGTCTACACAGTGGGCACGGCGGACAATCTTGCAACGGTCGGCGTGACCGACACGGCAATCATCAGCGGCAAGACCGTCGAGTTTGCTGCCGGCTGCGACTTCCACAACATCGCCGTGTCCGGTGGGCGCAAGTTCTTCCAGCAGTGGCGTCCGGCACTGATGACGACTGTTCAGCCGCACGACCCGAACCGGATGGGCCTTCCGCCGTCATGGGTGTGTCAGTCCGTTCAGAACATTACGTTCAAGAATATGTACGTCTCTGGCGACCTGAACCCGGTTGGCATTTCAGCGTGTTATGCTTTCACGCGCTTTGGCGGCGACACGAACAACAACAGCAACGTAATTTTCGACGGACACGGCGTTGTCTACGATAAGAAGTGGTACGGCAGTTCCGACGCTGGACCGGCTAGCGGCACCGGTACGGTCAACCTTAAGACGAGCGGTGCGGCCATTCCGGCTGGCTCCAGGGTTATTCCGGTCCTCGGCGGCACGACCGCACCATTCCGTGTTCGTGGTGTCGTGGTCGGCGATCCCATACTGTTCGACGGCGATCCTACGGTCTACCGGGTGGTTGCCGACAATATCACCTACAGCGGCACGTTCGACGATCCCTATGTCAGTGGCGGCTCGTTCACCATCGACCAGGACCTCGCGGTGGCAATCAGTGGTTCGGCAATCATCCGCGCCATCGCGGCCCCGAATTGCTACGCGCCTGAGTATTGCGATGACGTGACCATGCTCAACGGTACGTTTGCGTATGTTCAGGGCGGGATCACTGGAGGCACGAACACGAACACTGCCTTCAAGGTCAAGAACTGGAAGATACGCCACTACTGGAATAATATTGTCATCACCGGCACGAACCCACCGCAGGGCATCTATCTGGAAGATTGCAGTTGGGTTTCGCCGGATCGCGTCAGTAAGTTCATCCACATCGACGCCATCCAAGTTGCCCTTGCCAGCCTGCGTCCGTTTATCAGCATGAAGCGCTGCGAAATCTATCAGGCAGACGGCACGGGGTTCTTCCAAGGTCTGTTCATGCGCGGCGATGCCACCGGCGCAGCGACGGACGGCAGCGACGCCGGTACGTTCGATGTCGATGGGTTCATCGCCACGACTGCCGCAGTCGCCCTCATCAGTATGACCGGCGGTAAGGACAGCAAGTTCAAGCGCGTCATGGGTGTGCCAGCTGTTGGTCGGGTGGTTGATGCGCCCGCTGCATGGCGGGACATCCCCTACGCCAACGCCATGTCTGCGACCCTTGCGAAGACAACTGCTGGTGGTGAGTTCTGGTCAGGCGTCAGCACAGCCGATCGCCTTGTCATGTTTGGCGACTACACGACCAACCTGACCGCCGGCAAATTGGTGTCGACCAACATCAAGGCGCACGGCAACCGTCTGTTCTCGCTCGCGGAAGCACCGGCAGGGTCAGCGAACTTTGGCAAGGTGAAAACCAGCGAATACGTCAGCGGCGGATACTACAACGCCGACCCAGTCGCGGCTATAGCGGCGGTGGACTGGTCGACCCTGACGCATGATCAGGTTGTTGCGGTTCACCGCAACATCCTGAAGCCGAAGCTCAACGGCGCTTACAAGCTCGCTGACGGGTCGTACATGACGGCCCTCAACCCGGATGGGTCGTGGGCGACGGACGCGCCGTACGCTGGCTGATCTACAGAGCCGGCGCGAGCGTGCGGCGACTACGTCGCAAGCTCGCGCCGGCTAAAGCTACGCCAGCGATCATCATCGCCCAAGAGGCCGGTTCAGGAACGCCACCAGCACCGAATGATACAGCATCAATCCTCGCCGGAACGCTGTTGAACGTGCCGAAGCTTACTCGAACGATCCTCAAGTCTGGGTTGATGTCGAAATCAGTCAGTGTCGCAAAATCGGGGCCGGTATCAATCTGGCCGATGTTGTCGTTAGCCCCATTTAGCGAATTGAGGCCTACAACATAGAAGCGAGCATCCGCCTGCGCCGTTACAGACGTGGGAGCCAGCGTACGGCCATCAGCGCGGGTCACGTAGAGAGCTTGGAACGCTCCTAGTTCTACAATGCCATTTGCTACCGTCGGCAGAGAAGCGGACTGGCTCAAGATGTTGAACGTTGTGAATAGGAAATCACCTGAGCGGTAAACCTCGGTACCAGCCGCGCCATCAAGCGCAAACGTGCCGGCGTCGAACGTCAAAGTAGCCGCTCCAGCTGGAACGGCAGCCACGATCACGGCCGCAGCCGCCATTATCCCGATTCGCATAGTCATAATTCCCCTGTTTTCTTGCAAATTGATGCACTTGCGGCTTTATGTCCATAGCCGCCGTCATGACGCCAGGTTCGCTGCGGCGCCTCCGATCTCCGGATTTTGATAAAGCATGGCGATCGGCCGGTGCTATCGCCGGTCACGTTTTCGCTTCTCCTCTCGCTCCTCTTCCACTTGCCTGATCGCGGCAGCCATCGCTTGCCGCGCCCGCCAGTCTCGCTCGATCCTCCAGTCGGTGCATGGTTCGGTCTCCAACGCCCGCAGACAGCCGTGTGCGGGGTACATGAAGCGCACGCGGCCCAGACATCCTGTTGTCAGCGAGCAGGCTGGACGGCGATTGATCAGTGAGAACCCAACGCTCTTGATCGCAATCAGCTTGTCGAGGTCGACGGGCTGCTGGACATGACAGACGGTGCACCATGCGATCGGGACAACACCCTGAGCTTTCATCGCGCCGAGGGTGCGAACCCAGCTGGGGAAGTCCGTGTCTGCCTGAGGTAGGGATCGCCGTGCCATGTCGTCCTGCCGAATCGCCGGGCGGCTTTGTTCCTATTTCGTTTCCAACAAGTCGAGGCCCGTCATGTCGCTTTCCGCGTCGGGAATACGGGTCCACGAACCTTCATCCGCCCGGCAGGATATGGCTGTTGCAGCGCCAGCACGTCGTCATACGATCCGGACAGCCAGCGCCCGTGATCGTCAGGCGCGAGGATCGTGATCATCGCCTTGGGATGGATCGGCGCGACCAGCTCGTTCGGATCGCAGGTAACCATCGCGAAGTAGCGGGCCTCGCCAATCGCGCGCCAGAAGCCGGCGATCGCGAACACCGGCTGGTCGGTGACACTGAACCACATCTCGCCTTTGATCGGCTTGCCCTCGCCCACTTGGTGCTTGTCAGGCGTCCACTCGGCGAACTCGGTCAGCGGTATCAGACAGCGGTTCTCCGGCCGCTCCGCCAGTGCCTTCCACTGCGCCAGCTTCAGGTTGCGGACGTTCGTCATCGGCCACGGAGCCTCCCCGGCCGTCACGTCCCAGATCATGGTGTCGACGCCGCGGCTGCCGCTCTCCTCGCGCACCACGTAGGCGCGGCTCCTTGGGAACAGCTCCTTCGGGTTGAAGCGGTTGTCCATTGGCTTCGGCGTCAGCCAGTCACCGCCGAACTTCGTGAACAGCGTTTCAGGCTCTCCCGCGAACCGCGCCCGATTGCACATCAGATATGAAGGCAACGACGTTCGATTTCACCGAGCAGCGCGTCCGCTTCCGCATCGCCGGGCACCTGGTTCGAGTACCGATACGCGGTTAGCAGATCGGTATCATCTTCAGGCACATAGGCAAAGCCGGCGTTCGGTGTTCCTGCTACAACGAAAGTCCCATACCCTGATAATGCTAGGGGACTGAACCCCATCGCTTCCATGCCTTCAGGGCCTCCGTAGACCGGAAGCATCTTGCTCTGATCGATCGTCATTCCCTCAGCCTATCACCTTTCTAAGATCGTGATTTGAGATCCGGCTACTCAGCCCGATCTCAGCCGGCGCGGATCATCCATCCAGCGACAAACCAGATGACGGCGACGAATGGCACCAGCAGAATGAAGAGGCAGGTCCAGCCTGCTGCTTTGTATCCGGGCTCGACTGGGTCGCTCCAGCGTGGCGGCCCGGCGTCATCGTCGTCCATCCCCTCAGCCTACGCCAAGGCGATCGAAGGCTCAATATTTGGTACGCGGGTGGCTCTCGATGAGCTCAGCGCGCTCCGCCAACCGATCCCACCGCTCAGCAGATTGCAGCAACAAACGTTTGGCATTCGGCAGGGTCTGTACCTCGGCTGCGGCTCGATCGGCAGCGGCCAACGCGCGGAGTTCATTACTCGACGGTCCCATTGCCGCGCGCGTTTAGCCAGCCTGTGGATGCTCGTCTACTGCATCGGAAACGATCATCCGGTTGCCTCCCCGCGTGTAAGCCATTGATTTACATGACAGCGGATTGGGGGCCCGAACGGGCAACCAGCCTTGATATCGCTGGATTTTACGGCTCCACGGCGAAAGCACGAATCCGGCTAAGGCTCGATCCGTGTAGCAATGAATCAGTTCGGCCCTTGCGCGTTATCGGCGATGTCGCGTCCAGATGCTGTGATGATATCTTTGTAGCAGAAGTCATCCATACCATTATAGGCTGGAAGATTGACTATGGTTATCGTGACTTCTCGCGGCATCTTCTCGGTGTTGACCAAAACTTGGAAGGCGAATTCTGTTCGATGCCGTGGCGTACCCTCGAACACATCATGGTACTCCATCCATCCCCAGACGTAAAAAAACAGCGATCCGTTAGCGATTGCAATCAACGTATCTCGGAACAGTTCAACTGAATACGATGGTCGGAACATCGTCGGACCAACGACGCTACGGATCCCGTACCGATCCTTTACAACTTCTGGAAAGTCGAAATCCTTATGCAAAGGCTCGGGCCACAAGCGCCAATTTAAGTTTGATGCGGTATCGATTGCCGGCGTGTTACCCTCATTCGTCCAATGGACAGAAAGATCAATAGCCACGATCTCCCCTTCCGGACTCACGCGGCTTGTGACCATGTGCTTGGACTGAGTGATGTATGCTCGCTCGGTAAGCACTAGCGCGTCTTTACTTAGCTTGTTCTGCAAGCGGCTTGCTTCGGCCGACCCCTCGGCAGCGCGCAATGACCGCTCATTCCGGTCAGCCGCCTCGTATGCCTCGCGGCGGATGCGTCTGTTCTCCAGCATCGTCAGCCTGTTCGAGCGAGCAGCCTCCGCCGATGCAGCCTTAGCGTAAAGTGCAGCTGCAACCGCAGCCATCAGAGTTACAAACGCTATGACGCTCCCCAAGAGCCCCACCCAAAATGTGTTTCGCGTCCAAACTGCCGATAGCTCGGCAGCATCAGCTGCCTTCCACTGCGCGCACAAATCAGACGCCCGATTGTCTTGCCCCGCTTTGCAGGGTTTCAGATCGACGTGATCTGCGCCGGAGCTGGTGGTGGCAGTATCCCTCCATAATGGCCCAACCACTGCGGAGGTTGGCTTTTCCGGAACAGAGATAGCTTTAGCCGGTTTGGCGAGCGCTACCTCAGATCTGCGCTTCATCTCGACAGCCATGCTGTTCGATGAAATCAGCAGAAGCGTCCAGACAAGAAGATGCGGCGTGCGTAAAAGGAGCACTGCTCTGAATGTCATACGGGGCCAGTGTCCTCGCTCGATCTTAAAGGATCCGTCCGGATTCGCTATCGTGACGGAATTCAAACGATGCAATGTCGAAATGTCCCGGTGTCCTCCTGGACAGATCGATCTCGTTGTAAATCGCATGTAAATAGCTTCGGCAACTGATGGCAGAACGATATATAAGTGATCCGGGCGACGAGGTTCCGTCTTGCGATGCCCAACTCCTAAAGTACGCCGACGCAACGGGCTCAGGCTAACTTACGTTACTGGAAAGCTGATAAAGGAAGATCGGACGCCTTAATCGGCGCTTCTAAAAGACTGTCTACAAGACTTACATACTTAAGATAATCGTCACCGTTTGAAATAGCCATTAACTTGGCGCGATATCCGTCACTGAGTTTTCCTAGCAGCTGAAAAAGCTTTTCAATGTGGTCGTAATTCATCGGGTCGATGCCCTTTTGTCGTACCGCGGGACCGAAGTAACCAGAGGTGTGCCACTTCCTCGTAATTGGTAGAGCAACCAGGCCTATTATAGACGGAAGCAATCGAAATACGTGATAGATCGCAATCTTAAAACAAGATAATTTAACAGTGTGTTTAACAAAGCCGGGTATGTCAGGCGATTCACCGTCGCTGGCTAGAACCATTATAAAGAAATTCAATGCAGAAAAGCGTGGATCATAGGTACAAAGTGAGACTATCTGGTCGCGGGGGCGAGCCTCGAAATCAAACATTTTATGCGAAAGCTCGCCAGCCGCTGCCCCGGCCACAAAGACGCCGAGGCGACTTCTTGGACCTTCAACTAACATGTGACTTTCGAGGGTTTGCTGACCTTCCATGTTTAGCGTGCCGTGTATCGTCGTCGATCCGGTTGCAGATTTAAGATTAGGGTGGATAGTGATGTGACTTCCTTGCCCAATCAGCCTCTTACTGCCGTCACCGAGCTCTATCTCGTCACCGTGGCGTATGGATATATTGACCCGGCCCTTACTGCTGTCTGAAACGGAGAACAGGCACTTAGGAGTTTCATCCACTATTGCTGAAACGAAAATCTTCGGCTTGGTACCCATGCAACCCCTCCGGTGAACCGACACCTGTTCCAACCTTGCTGACGAGATGCCGCTCTGACGGCGCGGTAATCCGGCTCAACCAATCGTTTGACGTAGAGGGACCCGGCGGAGCGAAACGTTGGCTGCCTTCGCCCTACAGAACCGAAACGACAGCTTCAGATGAAATGCCTCAGCTAAAATGGCACATCGTCGTCTAAATCGTCTGCGAACCGGTTCGACGGCACCTTCGTTGAGGGACCGAACAGCGCCTTGGGCGGCGGAGCCAATCGAAGCTGTTCCTCATCTTCCTGAGCTTTGTCCAAGCCGATCAGGGAGACGATGAAGCTCACACCTGCGGGAATTTTTGGCGCAGCCGCGATCGCCCCTGCTGATCCACCGACCACTCCCATTATCGATGCGGCAATCGCCATTGTTCTCGCAAAGCTTAAACGCCGATGCTCTAGTTCTGCTAGAAGCTCATCTAACTTATCGTTTAGGGCCTGCTTTTTCGCATCAGAGAGACTGGCTTCTTCGATATAAACGCGCAGCTGTTCGACCTCTAACCTTATCTTCTCCCGTGTGACGGTACCAAGCTGGACCGAATGGGGCTTAGCGAGCAGATTATTGCGAAGCCGCGCCTTGACCAACATACCTGATAAAGCAACCTGCACTTTGCTATAGTCGCTTTCATTGTACGGCGCGGAAACGCCGGGCATGCCACGAATGTCTAAGGTATCGGCCAACGATAGAACTGTGGCGATAAAATGGGCTTTTACATCGTCAGCGAAATACCCCGCCTGAGAGTCATCTAGCATTCGCTGAAGGTTCTTTTGCGCAGCACGCGCTAGAAAGACGAACTTATCGGAATCTTCTTCTGGCGCGTTATCGAACGCCTCGTCAGGCAACAGATCGTAGTGCGACACCCGCGTCCCCCTTCAGCCGAGCGGCCTTGGTAGTGGGATTATGGAACGGCGCAAACAGGTCCTGCTGAAACGCTTCAAATGGATACGAACACGTCCGCCGGCCGATTGGCCGAGCGGGGGTGCCGTGCGTCAACACGGCAACCGACGAGCGTAGGACTCGTCACGCGCGGCTGGCCAGCCGCTAACGCCCCGCGCCTGTGCACCAGGCGGGGCTCCTGTGAGACCTGAAGAACATGGAGTCGAATCTTTCTGAAGTGCGGCCGGTCAGCCCGGCTGCTCCCTACATCGGTGGAAAGCGCAATCTGGCGCAGCGAGTCTGCTCGCTAATCCGGTCAACACCCCACCGCACATACGTCGAGCCATTCGTCGGCATGGGCGGTGTGTTTCTTCGCCGCGATCGCCGACCGCAATCCGAGGTGATCAACGACATATCCGGCGACGTGGCTGGCTTCTTCCGCATCCTCCAGCGCCACTATCAGGCGTTCATGGACATGCTCCGGTGGCAGATTACAAGCCGAGCGGAGTTCGAGCGGCTGATGGGACAGGACCCATCTACGCTCACGGATCTGGAGCGTGCCGCGCGCTTCCTCTACGTTCAGCGCTGCGCCTTTGGCGGCAAGGTGTCGGGCCGCGCCTTCGGTGTCAGCGTTCATAATCCGGGTCGGTTCGATGTTTCCAAGTTGGCAGCACAGCTTCCCGACATCCATGAGCGGCTTGCCGGCGTCATCATCGAACGGCTGCCTTATGCCGAGGTCATCGAACGCTATGACAGTCCCGAAACGCTGTTCTATCTCGACCCGCCATACTGGGCTTGCGAGACGGACTATGGACGGGGCGTGTTCGCTCGCGACGATTTCGATCGACTGGCGGACCAGCTAGAGAACATCCGCGGCCGCTTCATCCTTTCAATCAATGCGACGGAGGGATCGCGGCGGGTGTTCTCCCGCTTCAGATGTGACGAGGTGAGCACGACTTACACGATCGGGCAGAAGGCGGAGGGCAGCCGCGCTGACGCGGAGCTGATCGTGAAGAGTGAGGGAATCGACTGGACCGGCCCGCTGATCTGACGGCGCGGGTTATGGTGGCAACATCCAGTGCCTCTCGGCGAACTCATCCACATAGTGACCCGAGACGAGGCGCGATCCGCTGCGAACCAGCGGGAGCACGGGAATCTGTACGACGGCGTAGCGCTCGATGAGCGCGTCGAAGACGGTGAGTTCGGCGGCGTGGACGAGGTCCTCCGCATCGTGGAAAACGATGGCCTTCGGCATGTGCGGGCCAGCAGCGAGATCGCGCCACAGCGTGTTCAGGCAGTCGGCCTTGCTGGTCGGGCCGGGGCGCGTGCCTATTACCAGTCGTACCCGAGGGTCGTGCGTCGCGATCGTACGCGCAACCGAGATCGTGGCGGCGTCATTGGGATAGAGCCCGACATGGATGGCGAAATCGGCATGGCGGTAACGACGAAGCGCCGCCGTCAGCATATGGCCGATCACCGCTGCTTCGTCCCAGGCGGGCACGAACACGACGATGCGGCCCGGTTGTGTGGTGGGAGGTAGTGTCGCCAACCTCAACCGCGCAGGACCGCCCCGCCACGCACGGCGGACGAGGAATATGGCATCGACCAGCAGGTCGTCGATGCCGCCGATCAGCAGCCCGACGGCGGCGAACAGCGCCACTTCCCTGGCGATCAGATCAATACCGTCCAAAGCCTGCTTCATCCTTTCAGACGAAGTGGTAGCTTTGACCTGTGAAACTTACATTAGCAAACACGCTCACAGAACCAAATCTGCGACGGCGCGTTCAATCGTCGATCCCCCTCCCTTTCGGGATCGGTGCCGGTCCAAGCACGGCCCGGCCGCGCCGTCGCGTAACACGCGGCGCGGCCAAACCGGTTTTCAGCGATTTGAAATTTACGGGCCGGTGCGACCGCCGCCGGCACCGCCCGCTCCGCCGGGTCCGCCACCTGCAGCGCCGACCGTGCCGATGTTGCCGAACAGATCCTCGAAGAATCCGCGCTGGCGACCCAGCGTCGGCGTGGTCTTCCCGTAGGGATCGATCGAGGCGACCTGATCGATACCGGTACGCCGGATCGCGGTCACCGTGCCCGCCTGGTCGAAGCTGATCTGGAGCGCGATCTGCGACTTGGCCTTGGGCGACTGGAAGCCGTAATTGCGGCTGTCGCGCGCGATGTAGTACCAGTCGCCGGTGCCGAACTGGCCCGAGACCGTGGGCTTGCCCAGCACCTGCTGCACCGAGGCGCGGGTGTCGACGCCCGGCTGCACCGAGTTCACCAGATCGACGTCCACGACATAGCCCTGATGCGAGCGAAGCGGCGCGCAGGCGCCGGCGGCGAGGCCGGAGGCCAGGATCGCGGCGGCCAGAATGATCGGGCGGGACATGGACGGACAACTCCTCGCGGGGCACGCAGGTTACACGCGGCGCAGGTCGCGCGCCGAACGGCCCGCCCGCGATTGCTTCGGCCGCCAATCGCCCCGATATGCGAGGAGTGGGCGGCGCACAAGCCGCAGGGCAGAGTTGGGGACGAGACGAGTGGGTTGGTTGGCAAAGGTCGGCGCAATGCTGGGCGGCGGCACGCGAGACGAGGCATTACCCCTCTACAACGCGGTGGTCGCCCGTGCGCGGCAGCCGCACTGGTATGTCGAGGGCGCGGTGCCTGACACCGTCGACGGACGGTTCGACACGATCGCGGCGGTGCTGTCGATGGTGTTGATCCGGCTGGAGCGCGAACCCGCGGGCGCCGAGCCGTCCGCCCGCCTGACGGAGCGGTTCGTCGACGACATGGATGCGCAGCTTCGCCAGATCGGGATCGGCGACATCACCGTCGGCAAGCATATCGGCAAGATGATGGCCGCGCTCGGCGGCCGGCTGGGCGCGTACCGCGACACGGTGGCAGGGCCGCCGTTCGAGGAGGCGCTGGTCCGCAACCTGTATCGCGGCGAGGCCCCTGCCCCCGCCGCGCTGGCGCATGTCACGTTCGAACTGCGCGCGCTGCTCGACGGGCTGGGCGACGTGCCGATCGCGCGGATGCTGGCGGGAGAGTTAGCGTGAACCCCGAATGGAGCCGGCCGGAGCGGCTCGACACGATCGGCGAAGGTGATCGCACGATCGCGATCGAGGCGAACGAACCCGAACGGAGGAAGCTGGCCGGCCGGTTCGGGCTGGTGTCGGTCGATCGCCTGCAGGCCAAGTTCGTGGTCAAGCGGACAGCCGCAGGGATCGAGGCGAAAGGCCGCGTCACGGGCGCGGTGGTGCAGGCCTGCGCGATTACCGACGAGCCTCTGTCGGTCGCGATCGACGAGCCGGTGGCGCTGCTGTTCGTGGAGGGCGACACGTCGGAGGACGAGGTCGAATTGAGCGGCGACGCACTCGACACGGTCGAGATCGAGGGCAATGCGATCGATCTGGGGGAGGCCGCAGCCGAGACGATGGCGCTGGCGCTCGACCCCTTCCCCCGCGGGCCGAACGCGGCGGCAGCGTTGAAAGCGGCCGGCGTGATCGGCGAGGACGAAGCGAAGCCGCTCAGCCCATTAGCGGCCGGATTGATGGCGAAGCTGAAGGAGCGTGGCTGAGGGTCGTCTGTCGAGCGGCATAGCGACGGCGGCGTGGTAGCACCGGCCTGGTTGCATCCCGCGACTCGCCTCGGCGCGCCAGAATGTCCGTTCGCCGCAGCGCCCGCGAAAGACCATTCCACGGGCGCGCGTGCCGGATAAGGATCATGTCCGGCGGTGCGGGACCTTTTGAATACGATGAGCTTTTTTCGGGCTGCGGCCCTGGTTCTTTTAGTCGGCACGACGCTGACGGCATGCGGCTCAGGCTCGCGGCCGGGCAATAGCGGGCTGACCCCGGCGCGGCCCGAGCAACCGGTAGTATCGATCCCGGTGCCGCCGCCCGCGCCCCGCCCCGTGAGCACCGCACCCCGTGCGCTCCAGGCCGCGGTCGACTCGTTGATCCGTGGATTCGACGGTCGCGCGGGCGCGGCCGTGCGCGCGGTCGATGACGGCTGGACGGTGGAAGCGGGCGGACGTCAGCGCCTGCCGCAGCAATCCGTCTCGAAGCTTTGGGTGGCGATGACGCTGCTCGATCTGCGCGATCAGGGCCGGGCACGGCTGGACGAGCCGATCACCGTGCTGCCGACCGACCTGACGCTGTTCCACCAGCCTATCGCGTATCTGGTTGCGAAGACCGGCCGGTTCGACACCACGGTCGGGGGGCTGCTGACGCGGGCGCTGACGCAGAGCGACAACACGGCCAACGACCGGCTGCTGACCTTCGTCGGCGGGCCTTCGGCAGTGCGGGCGATGATCCAGCGCAAGCGGCTGGGGGATATTCGGTTCGGTCCGGGCGAGCGGATGTTGCAGGCGGGCACCGCCGGTCTCGTCTGGCAGCCCGGCTATGCGATCGGCAACGCGTTCCAGATCGCCCGGTCGCGCCTGTCGCCGGAGGCACGCACGGCGGCGCTCGATCGCTATATCGGCGATCCGCCCGATGGTGCCGCGCCGCTGGCGATCGCCGATGCGCTGGCGCGACTGGCGCGCGGCGAGATCCTGTCGGAGACGTCGACGCGGATCATGCTCGACACGATGGGTGCGTCGATCACCGGTCGCGCGCGCCTGCGCGCCGCGATCCCGCCGGGGTGGAAGATCAGCCACAAGACCGGCACCGGGCAGGATTACGGACGGCGCAACGCCGGGTTCAACGATGTCGGTCTGCTGACCGCGCCGGACGGACGCCGCTATGCGCTGGCGGTGATGATCGGCGATACGGTGCGGCCCATCCGGGAGCGGCAACAGCTGATCCAGGCCGTCGCGGCGGCGGTGACGACGTTCGCGAATACGTCGCCGGTCACGGGCGCGTCGGGAGTGACGCCGCTGGCACACTGAGGGTGCGGGAACGCTTGGTCCCGTCCGGCTAAGCCGCTACATCGGCGGCGATGCCCCATCTCTATCTCGTCGACGGCTCCGGCTATATCTTTCGCGCCTATCACCGGCTGCCGCCGCTGACCAACGTCCACGGCGAACCCGTGGGCGCGGTCTATGGCTATACGACGATGTTGTGGCGACTGGCCGACGAGGTCCATGCCGCGGACGGTCCGACCCACATGGCGGTCATCCTCGACAAATCGTCCAAGACGTTCCGCAACGAACTCTACGACAACTATAAGGCGCATCGGCCGCCGCCGCCCGAAGACCTCGTGCCGCAGTTTCCGATGATCCGCGACGCAACGCGCGCCTTCTCGCTGCCGTGCATCGAAACCGAAGGGCTTGAGGCGGACGACATCATCGCCTGCTACGCCAAGGCGGCGCTGGCGCAGGGATGGGCGGTGACGATCGTCAGCTCCGACAAGGATCTGATGCAGCTGATCGAGCCGGGGCTCGACATGTACGACACGATGAACAACCGGCGGCTGGGACCGGAGCATGTCGCGGAGAAATTCCACGGCATCGTGCCGTCGCAGCTCGGCGACGTCCTTGCCCTGATGGGCGACAGCGTCGACAACGTTCCGGGCGTGCCGGGGGTCGGGCCGAAAACGGCGGCGAAGCTGATCCTGGAGCATGGCGACCTCGAGTCCGTGCTTGCGGCCGCGGAGGGGATGAAGAAGGGGAAGCTGCGCGACAATCTGATCGAGCATGCCGATATGGCGCGCCTGAGCCGGCAGCTGGTCGAGCTACGCTGCGACGTGGCGCTGCCCGAGCCGCTGGAGGAGCTGGCGCTGAAGGGTATTCCGGATGCGCCGCTGCGCGCGTTCCTGGAGCATCACGGCTTCAAGTCGCTGCTGACCAAGCTCGGCGGCAGCGCCGGCGTGGCGGACGCCCCGGTGCCCGCCCCGGCCAGCGTGCCGATGGAAGATGATCCTGCCTGCGACCACGACGCGTACGAGACGGTGGTGGACGAGGCGGCGCTGGATCGCTGGATCGCGGTCGCGCGGCATCAGGGCTGGATCGCGATCGACACGGAAACGACGGGGACCGACGCCACGCAGGCCGATCTGGTCGGCGTGTCGCTGGCGCTGCATCCGAACCTCGCCTGTTACATTCCGCTGGGACATGGCGGCAGCGATTTGCTGTCGGAGGTGCCGGTGCAGCTGGACCGAAGCATCGCGCTCGCGAAGCTGAAGGAGCTGTTCGAGGACCCGTCGGTCCTGAAGATCGGGCATAACCTGAAGTTCGACATGATCGTGCTCGGGCTATGTGCCGAGGTCGGCGGCATCGCCGTCGCCCCTCATGACGACACGATCGTGATGAGCTTCGACCTCGACGCCGGCCTGCACGGGCACGGGATGGACGAACTCGCCGCCACGCATCTGTCGCACAGCTGCATCGCGTTCAAGGACGTGGTCGGCACCGGCAAAACGCAGCGCGGCTTCCACGAGGTCGATCTGAAGGCCGCCACCCGCTACGCCGCCGAGGATGCGGACGTGACGTACCGGCTGTGGAAGCGCTTCAAGGCGCGGCTGCCGGCGGAGGGCGCGACGCGGGTCTACGAGATGGTCGACCGGCCACTGGTACCGGTGATCGCGCGGATGGAAACCCACGGCATCCGCGTCGATCGCGAGAAGCTGGCGGCGCTGTCGTCGGAGTTCACGGGCCAGATCGCGGCGCTGGAAACCGAGGTCCACGCGATGGCCGGCGGGCCGTTCACGATCGGCAGCCCCAAGCAACTGGGCGACGTGCTGTTCGAGCGGCTGGGCCTGAAGGGCGGACGCAAGGGCAAGTCCGGCGTGTACTCAACCGATGTCACCGAACTCGAACGCCTCCAGCGTGAGGGCGGAGAAGGCGCCGAGATCGTCGGCAAGGTACTCGACTGGCGACAGCTGACGAAGCTGAAGAACACCTACACCGACGCGCTTCAGCAGCAGATCAACCCGAAGACGGGACGCGTCCACACCTCGTACAGCCTGACGGGTGCGCAGACCGGACGGCTGTCCTCGACCGAACCGAACCTGCAGAATATCCCGATCCGCACCGAGGTCGGTCGCCAGATCCGCGACGCGTTCGTGGCGGAGCCGGGCAACGTCATCCTCGCGGCGGACTATTCGCAGATCGAGTTGCGGCTGGCGGCGCATATGGCGGATGTGCCGGCGCTGCGCGATGCGTTCGCTAACGGCGACGACATCCATTCGCTGACCGCGACCGAGCTGTTCGGGGAGGTCAATCGCGACACGCGGTCCCGTGCGAAGACGATCAACTTTGCGATCCTGTACGGTATCAGCCGCTGGGGTTTGGCGGGGCGGTTGCAGGTGACCGCGGACGAAGCGCAGGCGATGATCGACCGCTATTTCGAGCGGTTTCCGGGCATCAACCGCTACATCGCGGAAACACTGACGCAAGTGCGCGAGCGCGGCTTCACCGAGACGCTGTTCGGTCGCAAGACCCACTTCCCGCGGATCAAGTCCAAGGTACAGCACGAGCGCCAGGGGGCGGAGCGGGCCGCGATCAACGCTCCCATCCAGGGCACGTCCGCAGACATCATCAAGCGCGCGATGGTGCGGATGGAGCCGGCACTGGCTGCCGCCGGGCTGGGCCATGTTCGGATGCTGTTGCAGGTGCACGACGAACTGGTGTTTGAGTTGCCGCCCACCGACGTGGGGGCGGCGAGTGCGGTGATCCGAAGCGTGATGGAAAACGCCGCGACTCCAGCGGTGACCCTGACGGTCCCGTTGGGCGTGGAGATCGGCACGGGTGCGAGTTGGGGGGCGGCGCATTGATCGCGTCCTCACTCCTCCCCGCCCGATGAGCGATTCCAAGGACATCGATGCGCTCGCCAAGGGAGGCCGGACGAACATCGCCGGCTTCATCCTGCGACTGCTGGCGCGCATCCCGTTCCTGTTCATCGCCGGGCGCTTCTACGGGCCCGAGCTTGTCGGACGGTTCGCGATCGCGGTCGTCGTGGTGGAACTGGCGGCGCTGCTTGCAACGCTGGGGTTGAAGCGTGGGCTGGCGCAGGCGTTGAGCGAGGCGGACCGGCCGCATGCGCATGTCGTGTGGGACGGCATGGCGCTGGCGTTCTTCCTGTCCATCACCGCCAGCCTCGTGCTGTGGACCTTCCCGCAGCTGCTCTATCCGAACACGCCGATCACCGGGCTGGACCGCTGGCTGTCGCTGATCGTCGTGGCGATCGCGTGGTCGGATGTCAGCCTTGCCGCGCTCGCCTATCGCCTGAACGTCAAGGCGGCAGTGACGGCGCGGGCGGTGGTGGAGCCGTGGACGATCTCGGTCGCGGCGTACGTTTTTTCGTTCTTCACGATCCGCGACGGGCTGGTCTTGTCCTACGTCGCGTCGATGACGGCCGCGCTGGTCGCCAGCATCGTGCCGTTCCTGCGCAGCTATGGCCTGCCGCATGGCTGGCGACCGCAGTTGCGGCGCCTGGGCGGGCTGGTGCGGGCCAACGCGCCGTTGGCGGGGGCGGATGCGCTGGAATGGGGATCGCGCAACGTCGACCGCTTCATCCTCGGCCTGCTGTTCGCGCCGTCGGTCGTCGGCATCTACTACATGGCGCAGCAGGTGAGCAGCTTGCCGCAGAAGCTCAAGACCAGCTTCGATCCCGTGCTCGGTCCGGTCATCACGCGGGCACTGGCGGAGAACGACCGGGCTGCGATCGCACGGCAGGTGCGGCAGGTGGCGTTCTGGATCATGGCGGCGCAGGGGCTGCTGGCGCTGATGGGGTCGATTCCGGGCGAGGCGGTGATGGGCATCGTCGGGCCGCAGTTCGTGACGGGCACCGCGGCGCTGGCGTTCCTGCTCGTTGGAGAGGTGTTCGCGTCGACGGGCGCGGTCTGCGAGTCGGCATTGGTCTATACCGCGCGGCACCGGAACCTGCTGATCTCCGGCGTGATGCTGGGCTTTCAGGTCGCGCTGTCGTTCGCGCTGGTGGCGGGCATGCGCTCGCTGGGGTGGCCGACGACGTGGCAGGCGGCGGGGCCGGCGATGGCGCTGATGACCAGTCTGGGCCTGACGTCGGTCATCAAGGCAGGGCTGTTGCGGCACATTCTGGGCGCGGCGGTGTCGCCGCTGCGGTGGCCGCTGGTCTGGGCGGTCGCGGCGGCCGGAGCGGTCGGGGCGGCGTTTACCGCCCTGCCGAAGGAAATGGAGTGGGCGGAACTGCTGATCGGCGAGCCCGCCATCGCCGCGACCTACCTGTTCGTGTTGTGGCGCTATGCGTTCGGGCCGGCGGACCGGGCGTTGTTCGGCAGCGTGCCGAAGGCGGAGGAGGCGACGCTGCCGAATGTGGGGGCGCCGGTCCGGTGATGGGGTACGCTTCGCCGTTAGCGACGTCGCCAAGGTTCCACCCCACCCCAACCCTCCCCTGAAGGGGAGGGAGAAGAAGATTATCGTTCGCGCGTGGCGGCGAACTTCACCTTGGAATAGCGGTCGGCGATGTAGCCGACCTCCCACGCGCTCTTGGCGAGGAAGACGGGGTTGCCGTCGCGGTCCTTGGCCATCGCGCTGCGGTTGAGGTCGGTGAAGTCCTTGAGATCGGATGCTTCCACCGCGGATACCCAGCGGGCCGTTTCGAACGGAGCGGGTTCCAGTCCGGCTGCGACCTTATACTCCGCATCTAGCCGCGACAGCAGCACTTCGAGCTGAAGCTGGCCGACGACGCCGATGATCCAGTTCGAACCGATCTCCGGGTAGAAAACCTGCGTCACGCCCTCTTCGGCCATGTCGTCCAGCGCCTTGCGTAGCTGCTTGGTCTTGGTCGGGTCCTTCAGGACGACGCGGCGCAGGATTTCGGGGGCGAAGTTCGGAAGGCCGGTGAAGCGCACGTCGGCGCGTTCGGACAGCGTGTCGCCGACGCGCAGCGTGCCGTGGTTGGGGATGCCGATGATGTCGCCGGGAAAGGCCTCGTCCGCGAGTTCGCGGTTCTGCGCGAAGAACAGGATCGGCGAATGGATCGCGAGCGGCTTGCCGCTGCCCGACGGGGTCAGCTTCATGCCGCGCTTGAAGGTGCCCGAACACAGCCGCATGAACGCAATGCGGTCGCGGTGGTTGGGGTCCATGTTCGCCTGCACCTTGAACACGAAGCCGGTGACTTCCGGATTGTCGGGCGCGACCGGAGCCGGCTCGGCCGGCTGGGTGCGCGGTGGCGGCGCGTGCTCGGCCAGCGCACCGATCAGCTCGGCGACGCCGAAGTCCTTGAGCGCGGAGCCGAAATAGACCGGCGTCAGGTCGCCGTTGCGATACGCCTCTGCGTCGAACTCGGCATAGCCCGCCTGCGCCAGCTCGATCTCTTCGGTCCAGCGTTCGGACAGGACAGGCGCGTCCTCGGTCTTGCCGAGAAAGGCGCGGCTGTCGCCTTCGGGGCGGCTGATGCGGTTGGTCGTCAGGTCGAGTACGCCCTCGAACTCCCCCCCCATGCCGACCGGCCAGCTCATCGGGCAAACATCGAGCGCGAGCATGTCGGCGATCTCGTCGAGCAGCTCGAAGATCGGGCGGCCTTCGCGATCGACCTTGTTGACGAAGGTGATGATCGGCACGCTGCGCAGGCGGCACACCTCGAACAGCTTGCGCGTCTGCGGCTCTATGCCCTTCGCCGCGTCGATGACCATCACGGCCGAATCGACGGCGGTCAGCGTGCGGTAGGTATCCTCCGAAAAGTCTTCGTGGCCCGGCGTGTCGAGCAGGTTGAAGGTGATGCCCTCGCGCTCGAACGTCATCACCGACGAGGTGACGGAGATGCCGCGCTGCTGTTCGATCTTCATCCAGTCCGACCGGGCGCGCCGGTTCTGGCCGCGCGCCTTTACCTCGCCGGCCAAGTGGATGGCGCCGCCGAAATAAAGCAGCTTTTCGGTCAGCGTCGTCTTGCCCGCGTCGGGGTGAGAAATGATCGCGAAGGTACGGCGGGGGGAGGACATTTTCAGAATCCGAGGCGCGGAAGGTTAGGCTAAGGTTAGTCCAACGCGACGTTTCGACTGCCGGCGCGGGCAGGCGTGGTGCGACGTCGCGATGGGTTCGCGAGCGCCCTATCGCAGATCAGGCGGCTGTAGGACAGGGCCGCGGGCTATGGCACCAGCGTGACGCTCATCGTCATGACCTTGGTATCGCCGGGAGCGACCTCGAACACGCCGGGCTTGTCCTTGTAGTCGCCGGCGAAACCAGCGGGATCGGCGATGCCGTGCCACGGTTCGACGCAGACGAACGATGCGCCGGGCATTGTCCAGATACCGAGCCGCGGCGTCTCCGGAAAGGCGATGCGCAGATGCGGGCCGGTAGCGGCTCCATAAGCGACCGACCCGGACGCGACCGGGTTCCAGACCAGCGCGTCGTCGGCGAACAGCGCATCGGCGAGGTGGAGCGTGCGACCGTCGAGCGGACTAGGGCGCGGTTCGGCGGCGATCAGGCCGTCCGGGGTGATCGCGGCGAGATCGGGCGCCTCGTCGCGGTCGAAGGCGATGCGGTGGTCGGCGCGGGGCTGATCGAAGGGAAGCGGCCATGCGAAGGCTGGGTGGAAGCCGAACTGGGCCAGAAGCGGCGTGTCGGCGGGATTGGTGACGCGCGCTTCCGTGGTGAGTGTCGCACCGTCGAGGCGGAATTCGACATCGAGCCGGAAGACGAAGGGGTAAGCGGCGCGGGTTTCCGGCGTGTCGGTCAGGGTGAAGACGACATGCGACGGACCCCGATCGGTGACGGCGAAGGTCAGGTCGCGGGCGAAGCCGTGCTTGGACATCGGATAGTCGGTGCCGTCGACGCGGATCGTGCCGTTCGCGGTCTTGCCGATCGCTGGGAACAGCAGCGGTGCGTGGCGTGGCCAGAACGCCGGATCGGCGGCGGTCATCAGCTCGCGGTCGTCCGCGTCGCGCAAGTGGGTGAGCTCCGCGCCGTGCGGGTTGATCGCGGCGGACAGGTGGTCGTTGGCGATCTCGATCATGTCAGTATGCTCCAAGCGTCCTCACCCTTCCGTCGCTGCGCTTCTCCTCCCTCTCCCACAGGGAGATGGACAGGACGCTTCCTCACACGCGCAGGCTTGCGCCCTGTTTCGCGGCCGCGGCCACGACCTTATCGGCGATCGCCTTCAGGTCGGCATCGGTGAAGCTCTTGTCGCCCGGTTGCAGTACGACCTCCACCGCGACCGACTTCTCGCCGTCGCGTTCGAACACGTCGAAGACGCGGGCGGCGACGATCGCGGCCTTGTCCGCACCACGGACGGCGCGGATCAGGCTGTCGGCGGTCAGCGTCGGCGGTACGAGGAACGCAAAGTCGCGACGCACCGGCTGGAGCGCGGGCGGCGCATAGGCCGGGCGCATGAAGCCGGAGCCGCGCTTGACGGGGAGTGCGTCGAGATAGAGTTCAACGCCGGCGACCGCGCCGTCGAGGTCGAACGCCTTGAGCAGGGCGGGATGCAGCATCCCGAACCGCGCGAGGATTGTCTTCGGCCCGAGGCGCAGCGTGCCCGACTGGCCGGGATGCCATGCGGCCCCCGCCTCCCCCATCACCTGAAGATTGTCGACCGGTGCGCCGGCGGCGGCGAGCAGCGCCAGCGCCTCCGCCTTGGCATCATAGGCGTCGAACGCTCCGGCCTTGCCCGTCCGCCAGCCGCGGGTCAAACGATCGCCGGCCAGCACGACACCGAGCGTCGGATGCTCGCCCGCGGCCAGATAGCGGCGACCGATCTCGAACAGGCGCACCGTGCCGGCGCCGCGGCGGAGGTTGCGTTCCGTGGCCGACAGGATGCCGGGCAACAGCGAGGGACGCATCACCTTCAGCTCCTCGCTGATCGGGTTGGCGAGCGTCCAGTCGCCGCCGCCGAACGGCGCGGCCTGCGCGGTGGAGATGAAGCTCCACGTTACCGCCTCGTCGAGCCCGCGCGCCGCGGCGGCGCGGCGGACACGGCGTTCCAGCTTCTGTTCCGGCGTGGCGGTGGGCGTGGCGACGCCGGGCGTGCGCGGCAACGGCACCGGCGCGACCTTGTCGATCCCCTCGATCCGGATGACTTCCTCGACGATGTCGGCGGGGCCGTCCACGTCGCGACGCCATGTGGGTGGCGTCACCTGCCAGTCGTCGCCGACGGTGAAGCCGAGCAATTCGAGGATGCTACGCTGGCGGGCGGGATCGATCGCGAGGCCGCCGAGCGTCTGCGCCAGGGCCGGATCATACGTGTACGTGCGGGTGCCAAGCGGCGCTTCGCCGGCGCGCGTGACGGTGCTGGCGGTGCCGCCGCACAGGTCGAGCACCAGCCGTGTCGCGATGGCGAGACCGTCGTCGAGGAAGGCGGGATCGACGCCACGCTCGAATCGCTGGCGCGCGTCGGAGGTCAGCATCAGCGCCTGACCCGTGCGGGCGATCGCGTCGGGGTCGAAGAAGGCGCATTCGATGACGACGTCCGTGGTGTCGTGCGACACGCCCGAATGCTCTCCGCCCATGATGCCGCCGATGTCGTGCACCGCGACGTCGTCGGCGATGACGGTCATGCCCTCCGACAGCGTGTACGTCTTGCCGTTGAGCGCGACGACCTGCTCGCCCGCGCGCGCCGGGCGTGCAACGAGGCCACCGGACAGTTTAGCGCGGTCGTAGACGTGCAGGGGCCGGCCGAGGTCGATCATCACATAATTGGTGATGTCGACCAGCGCGCTGATCGGCTTCTGGCCGATCGCAGTCAGGCGGCGGCGCATCCAGTCGGGGGACTCGCCATTGACGACGCCGGCCACGCCCTGCGCAAAGAAGGCGGGGCAGCCCGGCGCGTCGGTGCGGACATCCGGGCCGGGGCCGTCGCCGGGGATGCTGGGCACGGTCAGCGGCCTGAGCGTGCCGAGCCCGACCGCGGCGAGATCGCGGGCGATGCCGCGGACGCCCATGCAATCCTGACGATTGGGGGTGATCGACACGTCGATGACGGGATCGGTCAGGCCGGCATAATCGGCATAGCTCTCGCCCACCGGAGCGTCGGCGGGCAGTTCGATGATACCGTCATGCCCCTCCCCGATCTCCAGTTCGCGCGCGGAGCACATCATGCCGTTCGACTCGACGCCGCGGATGGCGGCGACCTTGAGCGTGATGCCGGCACCGGGAACATGCGTGCCGGGAGCGCCGAACACGCCGATCAGGCCGGCGCGGGCGTTGGGCGCGCCGCAAACGACCTGAAGCGGACCGTCGCCGGCATCGACCGACAGCACCTGCAGCTTGTCCGCCTGCGGATGGCGTTCGGCGCTGAGGATGCGGGCGACGCGGAACGGGGCCAGCGTGTCGCCGGGATTGTGAACGCCCTCCACCTCCAGTCCAATGCGGGTCAGCGCATCGACCACCTGATCGAGCGTGGCGTCGGTGTCGAGATGCTCGCGGAGCCAGCCGAGCGTGAACTTCATGCGCCGACTCCTCCGGACAGCGTGGGAACGTCGAGCGCGGAGAAGCCGTAATGCTTCAGCCAGCGGATATCGCCGTCGAAAAAGGCGCGGAGATCGTCCATGCCGTATTTGAGCATCGCCAGCCGATCGATGCCGCAACCGAACGCGAAACCCTGCCACTCGGCGGGATCGAGGCCGCAGGCTTCGATCACCTTTGGGTGGACCATGCCGCTGCCGAGCACCTCGAGCCAGCCGCCGTCCTTGTCGTCGCCGGAGCCGCCGATGACGCGCTTGCCCTTCACGAGCGAGTAGCCGACATCGATCTCCGCCGAGGGTTCGGTGAAGGGGAAGTAGCTGGGTCGCAGGCGCAGGACGATGTCGTCACGCTCGAAGAACGCCTTCAGGAACGTCTCCAACGTCCATTTCAGATGGCCGAGCGTGATGCCCTTGTCGATCACCAGCCCCTCGACCTGATGGAACATCGGCGTGTGGGTGGCGTCGCTGTCGGAGCGATAGGTGCGGCCGGGCGCGATGATGCGGATCGGCGGCTTCTGTGACAGCATCGTGCGGATTTGCACCGGGGAGGTGTGGGTGCGCAGAACCGAGATCGTCTCGCGCTCGTCTGCCAGGCCGAGATGCTTCAACGCCTGGGCACCTTCCAAATAGAAGGTATCGTGCATGGCGCGGGCGGGATGCGTCTCGGGAATATTGAGGGCGGAGAAGTTGTGCCAGTCCGTCTCCATTTCCGGCCCGGTGGCTACGGCGAAGCCGAGGTCGGCGAAGATTTCCGCGAGTTCGTCCATCACCTGACTGACGGGGTGGATCGTGCCCGACAGCGGCGCATCCGCGGGCAGCGTCATGTCCAGCGTCTCGCTGGCGAGGCGGGCGTCGAGCGCGGCGGCCTCCAGCGCGGCCTTGCGGTCGGCAATCGCCGTGGTCACGGCTTCGCGCAGAGACTGGATGCGCGGTCCTTCGACCTGTCGCTGTTCCGGGCTCATGCCGCCCAGCGTCTTGAGCAGCTGCGTGATCCGGCCCTGCTTACCAAGCGCGTCGACGCGTACGGCGTCGAGCGCCTCCAGCCCCGCGGAGGCGGCGACGGCGGCGAGCATGTTGTCGCGCATGGGGTCGAGTTCGGTCATCTGGTTCATCCCGGCCACCCTGCGCGCGCGACGACGGGTCGGCAACAGGATCGGCATCAAACGTACAAAGCAATCGGTCCTGACGGCGCCTCTACCGGCGTCGGCCGCAAACGAAAAGGGCGCCGGTGTCGCCACCAGCGCCCCTTCGGGATCGATCGCGGGCGATCAGGCGATCGCGGCGACATCCCGGCGGCGCTGGCGCAGCGAGCCACCGATAAAGCCGAAGCCCAGGATCATCAGGCCCCAGGTCGCTGGCTCCGGCACCGCGCCGGATACGGCGACGTTGTCGAGAATCGGACCGAACGCGGTGTTCGTGGTCGAGAGGAAGGACAGCGTGGTCGACGTGCCGGACGCCACGAACGAGTAGGTGAAGCTGGTGTAATCGATGTTCGGGCGCGTGCTGGCGGGTGCGGAGAAGCTGCCGAGCACACCACCCGTCGCGAGCACATCGAGCGTCTTCGTCGCCGGGCCGCTGTCGCCGTTGCCGCCGAGATCGAACGACACCGTGTAGGCACGGCCCGCGACCGTGTCGAAGGTCTGCGAGATGCTGCCGGCGACGCCACCCGACATGTCGATGCTACGGACGCCGTTCGAGGCATTCCAGTAGTTGCCGACATAATCGATCGAGCCGCTGTCGATGAACCAGCCGGCGATCGCCGTGGAGCCCGCCTCAAGCTGCGTGAACGCGCCCGGATCGAAGTTCGCGGTTTCGAAGCTGCCGTTCGTGAAAGCCTGCGCATCGGCAACGGCGGGCAAAGCGACGGTCGTGGCCAGAGCCAACAGAAAAGCCTTCATGACATCATCCCCTCTTCACATGACGTCGGCCGAAACGGGCGAGTTCATGCCGTGATCTTAACGGCGTATTTACCGGATCGCGGGGTATTTCACAATTGCAGGTGCGGCCAGCCCAAGTCACTGACCTTACAAGATAACTGCTGACACGAGTCCTGAAACGAGACGGGGGCGGAGCGTCGTTCACGCTCCGCCCCCGTCGATGTCGTGCGAGTCGCGAGCGGTACCGCAGGGCACCGTCCGCGATCCGGATCAGGCCGCGGCCTGCTCCGGCAGGGCTGCCTTCGCCTGCGCGATGATGGCGCTGAACGCAGCCTCTTCGTGCATAGCGATGTCGGCCAGGACCTTCCGGTCGAGTTCGATGCCCGCCAGCTTCAGGCCGTGCATGAACTGCGAATAGGTCAGACCCTCGGCGCGGACGCCGGCGTTGATGCGCTGGATCCACAGACCACGGAACGTCCGCTTCTTAACCTTGCGGTCGCGATACGCATACTGGCCAGCCTTTTCGACGGCCTGACGCGCGATGCGGATCGTGTTCTTGCGACGGCCATAATAGCCCTTCGCCTGTTCCAGGATATTCTTGTGCTTGGCGCGGGTGGTTACACCCCGTTTGACGCGTGCCATTCTCTAAATCCTTCCGCTCAGCCGAGACCGTAGGGAGCCCAGGCCTTCACCGCAGCGGTGTCGGCCTTCGCCAGCACCTTGGTGCCGCGGTTCTGGCGGATGTACTTGCCGTTGTGGTGCAACAGGCGGTGGCGCTTGCCGGCGACGCCGTGCTTCAACAGGCCGGTGGCGGTGAGCTTGAAGCGCTTCTTCACGCCGCTCTTGGTCTTGAGCTTGGGCATTTTCTTCCTTTCAAATGGGCGATGCATCGGACAGCCGCGGCAGCCCTTGTGGCCGGGCCGTCTTCACGCGCATCGCTCGGTGAAGCGGGGCCGTTAGACGAGCCGACGCCGAATTGCAACCGACGCGTCGGTGCAAACCCGAGCGACCGATGCGGAACCGCAACGGTATGTGGAGCGTCGGGCGGCGATGGAGATGACGGCCGACCAGACCCCAGCGCCGCCCCCGCCGGCCGAGCCCGGCATGCATGATCCGGAGGCTGGTCGGCGCAAGCGACGCATCCTGTGGCGGGTGTTGGGCGGCATCGTCGTTGCGCTGTTCGCGGTGTGGCTCGTGCTGTTCGTCACCAAGGGCCGGTTTCTGAAAAGCACGTTCGAGAGTTTTGTCGGAGGACAGACGCACCGCAAGGTCACGGTCGGTGGCGACTTCCAGCTGTATTTCGCGCCGTTTCGCATCAAGTTCTACGCCGAAGATTTCCGCATCGCGAACCCGGAATGGGCGAGCAGGCCCGACCTGTTCGTGGCGAAGCGGATCGACACCCGCATCGCGCCGCTGTCGCTGCTGTTCGGCAAGCGGCGGATGTATTGGCTGGATCTGGCCGACGGCTCTGCCGATCTGGAGTGGAATGCGGCGCATACCGCCAACACCTGGACCTTCGACGGCAAGAAGGGCGGCAAGCCGCTGGAGTTCCCACGGATCGATGTCGCGACGGTGCGCGGAACGACGGTGCGCTATGTCGATCCGCGGATGCGCGTGCTCGCGGACCTGAAGCTGGAGGACATCACCTCCACCGATGCGCGCATCGGCAAGGCGGTGGGGGTGACCGGCAAGGGCCGCATCCGCGACACCCCGTTCACGCTCGTCGCGCAACTCCTGTCACCGGACGCCACCGCCAATCGCGGGCAGAACAAGCTCACCGGTCGCATCCGCGCGGCGGGCAATGTCGTCGATGTGGCAGGCACCCTGCCCTCGATCGCCGATATCGAGAACGTGCCGCTGCAAGTCGCGGCGCGCGGACGTAACATGTCGGAACTGCTAGGCATCATCGGCGTCGCGATCCCGAACACGCGCACCTATCGCCTGCGCGGGCAGATGGTGAAGGACGGCGATGTCTACACCTTCACGCGCATCCGCGGCGTTGCCGGCAAGACCGATCTGGCCGGCAAGCTGACGATCACCAACGGCGAACGCGTGCATCTCGATTCGGTGCTGACCACGAAGAGCCTTGACATCGTCGATGCCGCGCCCTTCATCGGCTACAATCCCGATATCGTCGAGGCGAAGGGTGCGGTCGCCGCCGCCGCCGCAACGGGCGCAGCGCCGCAGCGTATCCTGCCCGAGGCCGCGCTGCCGGTGGAGACGATGCGGGCGTTCGACGCGGACCTGAAATGGACGATCGGCGTCGTGCGGTCGCGCAACCTGCCGATCTCCAACATCGATCTGACGCTGGACCTGGAACGCGGTCGGCTGGCGCTGTCGCCGCTGACGTTCGCGATGGCGCGCGGCAACGTGGCGTCGGACACGGTGTTCGACACGCGCCAGCGGCCGAGCGCGGTCACCTACGACATCCGGCTCGCGCCGACCCCGATGGGGAGGCTGCTGAAGGGATATGGTCTTGCGGAATCGGGAACGACCGGCACGATCAAGGGGCGTATCCAGTTGGCCGGACGCGGCGACTCGGTGCATGATTCGCTGGCGACGTCGCAGGGGCGCATCGCCTTCGTGATGCCGCAAGGGACGTTGTGGACGCGCAACGTGCAGCTCGCCGAGCTGGATCTCGGTACTTTCGTGCAGAAGATGTTCGAGGGGAAGCTGGAGAAGCCGGTGGAGGTCAATTGCGGGCTGCTGGCGTTCACCGTGCGCAACGGTATCGCGGCCGCCGACCCGATCCTGATCGATACGTCGAAGAACGTGATCCTGGGGCGCGGCGGCTTCAGTTTCCGGACCGAGGCGATGGATCTGGCGTTCCGCGCCGACGGGAAGAAGTTCTCGTTGTTCTCAGGTCAGTCGCCGGTCGGGTTGAAGGGGTATTTCTCCAAGCCGTCGCTGGACATCATCAGCGATCAGTTGATGGGCCGCGCAGGCATCGGCCTGGGCCTGTCGCTGGTGGCGACGCCGCTGGCTGGGGTGCTGGCGTTCGTCGATGTCGGCGACGCGAAGTCCGCAGCGTGTGGCCCGATCCTCTCGGGCGCGCGCGCGAGCCAGCAGCGCACGACCAAGGGCGAGAAACGCGACGATGTCGGCAACGGCACGACCGCGACGGCCGAGGACGGGAAGACCGGCGCCGGGCAGAAGAAGGACCAGCGGAAGAAGTTTCTGGGGATTTTCTGAGATGGAGCACCGTGGATGCCCGGACGAGCGCGGCATAACGGGGGTAGGACGGTGCGCTAGCTCTGCTTCGCACCGGCGATGCGCGACTTGTTCGCGGACTGGTCCGGCCTGCTATACCGTAAAGCGATCACCGCCCGAAGGATGCGCCCGATGTTCCTGTTCAACGGTCTGGAAAGCCACCCGCGGTCGTTCGTCAAGGCGGTGTCTTGGCGGACGGTGGGGTCGATCGACACGTTCCTGCTGGGGCTGTTCTTCTCCGGCGGCGATGCGAAGCTGGCAGGGTCGATCGCCGGAACGGAAGTGGTGACCAAGATCGCGCTGTTCTATTTCCACGAGCGCGCATGGTCGCTGGTGCGGTGGGGCCATCGCCGCGCGCCTGACGAGTCCGGCGAGGGCGCTCCTGCCGTACCTGTAACCTGACCTATGACGGTTTCTGTTGCAAAGCAGCGTGGCTACCGCCCATCTAGGGACAGTGCTGCGCCAATATGAACTGGTCGATCGAGTTCTCGACTACGATCCCGACGCCGACGAGGCGTTGCTGAACCGCGCCTATGTCTTCTCCATGCACGCGCATGGATCGCAGAAGCGGGCGTCCGGGGACCCGTATTTCAGCCACCCGATCGAAGTTGCTGGTATCCTGACCGACCTGCGGCTGGACGACGAGACGATCGCCACGGCGATCCTGCATGATACGGTCGAGGATACGGTCGCTACGCCGGAAGAAATCGAGCGGCTGTTCGGTCCCAACGTCGCGCGGCTGGTCGACGGTGTGACGAAGCTGTCGAAGATCGAGGCGCAGACCGACAACGAGCGTGCCGCCGAAAACCTGCGCAAGTTTTTGCTGGCGATGTCGGACGATATCCGGGTGCTGCTGGTGAAGCTGGCCGACCGGCTGCACAACATGCGGACGCTGCACCACATCTCCAAACCGGAGAAGCGGCGGCGGATCGCCAAGGAAACGATGGATATCTATGCCCCCCTCGCCGAGCGGGTGGGCATGTACGAGTTCATGAAGGAGATGCAGACGCTCGCCTTCCAACAGCTCGAACCGGAAGCGTATGAGAGCATCACGCGGCGGCTGGAGCAGCTGAAGATCGGCGGCGGCGACCGTATCGCGCGGATCGCATCCGGGCTGAAACTGCTGCTGAGCCGCGCCGGGATCGAAGCGGACGTGTCGGGGCGCGAGAAGCACCCCTATTCGATCTTCCGCAAGATGAACGAACGACACATCAGTTTCGAGCAGCTGTCGGACGTGATGGCGTTCCGCGCGCTCGTGCCGACGGTGGAGGATTGCTACCGCGCGCTGGGCGTGATCCACCAGCGCTGGCCGGCGGTGCCAGGGCGGTTCAAGGATTATATCTCCACGCCCAAGCGCAACGGCTATCGGTCGTTGCACACGACGATCATCACCGCCGAGCAGACGCGCGTCGAAATCCAGATCCGGACGCCGGACATGCATGCCGAGGCGGACTTCGGGCTTGCCGCGCACTGGAGCTACAAACAGGCGTCGAAGCCGGACAAGCAGGTGAGCTGGATCCGCGATCTGGTCGAGATCCTCGACACGGCGGACAGTCCGGAAGAGCTGCTCGAACATACCAAGATGGCGATGTACCAGGATCGCATCTTCGCCTTCACACCAAAGGGCGAGCTGATCCAGTTGCCCAAGGGATCGACGCCGATCGACTTCGCCTATGCGGTGCATACCGATCTGGGCGATCAGGCGGTCGGCGCGAAGATCAACGGTCGCGTCGTGCCGCTGTCGACGGTAATCGAGAATGGCGATCAGGTGCAGATCCTGCGCTCTGCCGGCCAGCAGCCGCAGGCGGCGTGGTTGAACGTGGCGACCACGGGCAAGGCGCTGGCGGCGATCCGGCGACACCTGCGCCAGACCGAACGCAGCGAGCAGATCGACCTCGGCCGACAGTTGTACAACGACATCGTCGAACGGCTGCCGGCGCAACTGGCGGCGGATGCGCTGAAACATGCGTTGAAGCGCCTGAAGCTGTCCGACGAGCCGGCGTTGATGGTGGCGATCGCGCGGCGGACGCTGTCGGATGCGGCGGTCATGGAAGCGCTGATGCCCGGATCGGCGGGCGCGGACGTGGCGGCGCTGGCACCGCAAGCGACGGCGATCTCGATCAAGGGGTTGCGGCCGGGCGTCGCCTACGAACTGGCGCATTGCTGCCACCCGATCCCGGGCGACCGCATCGTGGGGTTGCGGCGGCCGGATGCGGGGATCGAGGTCCACGCGATCGACTGCGCGGTGCTGACGGAGCTGGCCGACCGCTCCGACGAGGAGACGGACTGGGTCGATGTGGCGTGGGGCGACGCGACCGAGGGTGCGGTCGCGCGCATCCAGGTGACGGTGCGCAACGAGCCGGGTGCGCTGGGCGTGCTGGCGACGGTGATCGGGCAGCACAAGGCCAACATCATCAACCTGCGCCTCGACACGCGCGATACGCGGTTCCACACCAACGTCATCGATGTGGAGGTGCATGACGTGCATCAGTTGATGCGCTTGCTGGCGGCGCTACGCGCGATCGATGCGGTGAATGCGGTGGAGCGGGTCTAGGGATTTTTCCGCGGGGCGCTTTCGGAGAGCGCCCTACTCCGTCGCGTCGCAGCGAGGATCATTGCGAAGTGGCTGGGCGGCCTTTCACCCAGTGATCCCCCGGCAAAGGCCTCGGTCCAGTCGAGTAGCGCTCTCCGTCGATTACCGCCGACATAGCGACTGGACCCCGGCCTTCGCCGGGGTGGCAGAAGAGAGTTTTTCAACAACCCGAACAGGGGGCCGTTCCGGCTAGCGGTGTGCGCCTCCGATAGAGATCCCAGCTTTCGCTGGGATGACGGATCGGCTTACCAGAGCACGCCCTTTTCGGGGGTCAATGGCTCGGGCGGAGTATCGCCGATCGACTCGAGCAGGTCGATCTCGATCGTGCGACACATCGCGTTCAGCGGCACGTCGTGGATCGTGTCGGCGAACGGGTCGACGAGATCGTCGCCGATCTGGAGCACGGCGAGGAACATCAGGCCGGCGATCGTCGAGCCGATCGGCGTCGCGAAGCCCAGCGTCTCGACCAGCCCGATCGGCAGCAGCACGCAGAACAGCTTGGTGAAGAAGTTCGGGAAGAAGCGGTACTGGTTCGGCAGTGGCGTGTTCTTGATCCGCTCCATCCCGCCCTGCGCGTTGGCGATATCGATCAGCACGCTTTCGAGGCTGGTCTGCTGGATGGTGTCGATCCAGCCTTGCCGGCGCGCCTCGTCGATGCGGCGGCCAGTGCCGTCGAGGATGCCGTTGGCGGTGTTGACACGCGCCAGCGAGGGCGACGCCTCCCCCTGCGACAGGAACTTCAGCACCACTTCGTCGCGCGGGTGCTTGCGCAACTGGCAGCGCAACGCGTTCACATAGGCGATCTGGCGGAGCACGATCGTGCGCTTCAGATCGTGCGCCTCCGGATCGGGCAGGAAGTTGCGCGCACCACGGGCGAGATTGCGTGATGCGTTGATCATCGCTCCCCACAGGATGCGACCCTCCCACCAGCGCTGGTACGCGGAATTGTCGCGGAAACCGAGGAACAGCGCGAGCGCGGAGCCGAACAGCGTCAGCGGCAGGGACGGCGCCTTGAACGGCAACAGGAAGTACGTGACGGTGACGATGCAGTCCCACACGAACAGGCCGAGCAGCGGCTTCCAGACCTCGGCAACGATACGTTTCAGGCGGGGGGTGGCGTCGACGATCAAGCGGTTTTCCTTTCAGCCTGTGTAACGCTGCAATGCAACATCAGTTCAGAAACTGAGTTTCAGCCACCTGCCAAAGCACGGTCGCGCAGCCCGCGCCAGACCCTGATCGCCTGCAACGTTTCCGCCACGTCGTGGACGCGGAGCAGCTGGACGCCGAGATCGGCCCCGCGCAGCGCGAGCGCGAGGCTGCCGGGGAGGCGCTCGGTCGCGGGGGCTTCTCCGGAGAGCGCGCCGATCATCCGTTTGCGACTGACGCCCAGCATGACCGCGCAACCGAGGCCGTGGAACGCGGCCAGCCCGTTGATGAGCGCGAGATTGTCGGACAGCGACTTGCCGAAGCCGATGCCGGGGTCGACCAGTATCCGGCCGCGGTCGATACCGGCGGCGACCGCGGCATCGATCCGCGCCTCCAGCCACGCGAACACTTCGCCGACCACGTCTCGGTAGGCGACGCGGCCGTGACCGCCGTCGCGCGGGTCGGGTGAATGCATCAGCACGACGGGGGCGGCGGTGCGGGCGACGACCTCCAGCGCGCGGTCGTCCCACAGCAGGGCGGACACGTCGTTGACGATCCCCGCTCCGGCGGCGAGTGCGGCCTCCATCACCGGCGCCTTGCGCGTGTCGATCGACACCGCCGCGCCGCTGCGGGCGAGACGTTCGATGACCGGCACGACGCGGGCAATCTCGTCCCCTTCCCAGACGGCGGTCGCGCCGGGGCGGGTGGACTCCCCGCCGACGTCGATCAGCGCCGCCCCCGCCGCGGCCATGTCGATCCCCGCCGCCGCTGCGCCCGCCGGATCGTCGACATGCGCGCCGCCGTCCGAGAAGCTGTCGGGCGTGACGTTGAGGATGCCGGCGACGAGCGGCTGGTCGAGGCGGAGGGTGCGCTCTCCCAGCGTCAGCGGCCGGCGAAGCGCAGTGGCACGGGCGTGGAGCGTGACGATACGCTCGCTCTCGGAAGCGACCTCCGCGACCGGGACGATGCGGCGGGTGCTTCCGTCGACCAGTTCGTAGGCGGCGAACCACTGCATTCCACCGGCCAGCCGCGCGACGCTGCCGTCGGGGAGGCCAATGGGGGTGTCGACGAACTGGACGGGGCGGAGGTAGGTCATGGGGTTGAGCCTTGTTCCTCCCCGCCAAGGCGAGGATTCAGAGACCTTACGGCTGCGTCGCCAGCAGGTAGGTCTGGCGCAGCGCGTCGATCGGGGCGAGCTTGCCGTCCGATTCGTAGTGCCAGAAGCTCCAGCCATTGCAGGCCGGGGCATTCTGCACCGTCGCGCCCAGCTTGTGGATCGAGCCGATCGCGCCGCAATCGCTGAGCAGGCTGCCGTCGGCGCGGATGGTTGCGCGAAAGCGGCGCTTCGCGTCGGTCAGGACCGCACCCGGCGTCAGATACGCATTCTCGACGAGCACGCCGAACGCGACCTTCGGCGCGGCGCGCGGGCTCTGCATCGTCGCGAGCGCCGACTCGTCGAGCGGCAGCGCGGCGGCGATGCGCTGTTCGGCGGCGGCGATATAGTCTTCCTCGCGTTCGATCCCGATCCAGCTGCGGCCGAGCCGCCGGGCGACCGCGCCGGTCGTACCGGTGCCGAAGAACGGGTCGAGCACGACGTCGCCGGGCTTCGTGCAGGCGAGGAGGATGCGATACAGCAACGCCTCCGGCTTCTGGGTCGGATGGACCTTGACGCCGTCGCGCTTCAACCGCTCCTGCCCGCCGCAGATCGGGAATTCCCAGTCGCTGCGCATCTGAAGCTCGTCGTTCAGCGTCTTCATCGAGCGGTAGTTGAAGGTGTATTTTGCCTTCTCGCCCTTCGATGCCCAGATCAGCGTTTCGTGCGCATTGGTGAAGCGGGTGCCGCGGAAGTTCGGCATCGGGTTCGCCTTGCGCCAGACGATGTCGTTCAGGATCCAGTAGCCGAGATCCTGAACCGCCGCGCCGACGCGGTAGATGTTGTGATAGCTGCCGATCACCCAGATCGTGCCGTCATCCTTCAGGATGCGGTGCGCCTCCGCCAGCCACGCGCGGGTGAAGGCGTCGTAATGCTTCAGGCTGTCGAACTTGTCCCAATCGTCCGTGACCGCATCGACATGCGTGCCGTCCGGCCGGAACAGCTCGCCGCCGAGCTGGAGATTGTAGGGCGGGTCGGCGAAGATCATGTCGACCGACTTCGCGGGCAACGCGCGCATCGCGGCGATGCAGTCGCCGCGGATGATGCTGTCGAGCGGCAGTGGCTCCGGAGTCGCGACCGTTCCGCGCGCCGCGACCCGCGGCTGCCTGATCTTCTCGATAACCCCCATCACGTCCCCCTTGCCGCCCCATTCGCGCGAAACAGCGGACTCTCGTCAAGCGAACATTGGTTAACCGTGTCGGCGGCGCGGCGGCGAGGTCGGCGGAACATCATGAGTCCCGCCCCAGATGTTGCGACCCCGCGAGTCGGCGGGCGCAACCCCTTGGGTGTGTGACTCGAAAGACTCGTAGTCCGGATTTGCGACGAGGTGCGGGAGGGTCACAGGACGAGCATCGATTGCGGCCCGCCGACGACCGCCGCGACGGGGGCGAAGCTGCGCCGGTGAATCGGGGTGGCACCGTGTTCGCGCAGCGCCGCGAGGTGGCGGGCGCAACCGTAACCCTTGTTGGAATGCCAGTTGTACTGCGGATGCGTAGCGGCATGTTCGAGCATGATTCCGTCGCGCGTATGTTTGGCGACGACCGAGGCGGCGGCGATCGACAGGCTGTGCGCGTCGCCGCTGACGATCGCGGTGGCGGGGTAGCTCCAGCGGGGCAGGCGGTTGCCATCGACCAGCACGTGGCCGGGCGCGCAGCCGAGCTTCGCGACCAGCGCATCCACCGCGAGCGTCATCGCCTTCATCGTCGCCCAGTAGATGTTGAGGCGATCGATCTCCTCCGGTTCAACGATGCCGATGCCGTAGACGGCGCGGGTCTGGATCAGGCCGCACAGGCGCGCGCGTTCGGCGGCGGAGAGTTTCTTCGAATCGTCGATACCGCGCGGCGTGCCCCTGGCCGGCAGGATGACGGCGGCGGCGACGACTGGGCCGGCGAGCGGACCGCGGCCCGCTTCGTCGACGCCGGCGACGGGGGCGAGGCAGGCTTTCTCGTGCTTCAGGCCCGGCATGTGGCGTCCTCGAACGGAATACGGCCGAGCGCGTGGCCCATCGGGCCGTGACCGCCGCCGAGGCCGGGCGCGGCGGCGAGCGCGGCCTGGACAAAGGCGATCGCGCGGGCGCAGGCGTCGGGCAGCGTCATGCCCTGTGCGAGGCCGATGGCGATGCCGCTGGCGAGCGTGCAGCCGGTGCCGTGGGTATGAGCAGTGTGGATGCGAGGGTGGGTCCAGCTTCGCTCGCTCGCGCCGGTGACGAGGCGGTCGGTGATCGTGTCGCCCTCCCCGTGGCCACCCTTGGCGAGCAGGGCCGCGCCCGTCGCGAGGACCGCCGACTCTCCGCCGAGCGCAGCGAGTTCGGGGAGGTTGGGGGTGACGACCACGGCGAGGCGCATCAGCCGGTCGAAGGCGGCGATCGTGTCGGCGTCGGCGAGCATCGCGCCGCTGGTGGCGATCATGACGGGGTCGAAGACGATGGGGACGCCCAGGGATTCCAGCATGTCGGCGACGGCGTGGGCGGTGCTGGCCGAGCCGATCATGCCGATCTTGACCGCATCGACGCCGATGTCGTCGATGACGCTGCGCATCTGGGCGACGACAGTGTCGACGGGGACGGCGTGGACGGCCTGCACGCCGAGCGTGTTCTGGGCGGTGATCGCGGTGATCGCGGTCATGGGGTGGCCGCCGAGCATCGTCACCGTCTTGATATCGGCCTGGATTCCCGCTCCGCCACCCGAATCGGAGCCGGCGATGACGAGGATGCGGGCGACCGAAGTGGAGGAAGTGGAGGCGCCGGACGGGGTGTATTGTGCTTCGGGTTGCGGGGCTTCGGGCATGGGGGCGGTGTAGCGGATTCGGGGCGCGTAGGACATTTTTGTTCGAGGGTTTTGTTCGCGCGGAGAGGTGGAGAAGAACGGGGTGTGGCTTCCGGCTGCTGTTCTCTCGCGAAGGCGGGAGTACGTTGTCTTCCGGGCGGCTGGTGGGAGTGCTGCTGGGTGTACTGGGTTCCCGTTTTCACGGGAGCACGGGGTGGTTCAATCCCGCCTCTTCACTTCCCCTACAGAGGCCGGGCCCAGTTTCGGTGAAGGACGTGAGACTCACTGGGTTGGCGGCAACTGGGCCCCGGCCTTCGCCGGGGAGGGGCGTAGGGGGAAGCCCATCCTCTTCGCAACGTCGCGCGACCGGCCGTCTTCAGCTCTGGAAGCGCCGCTCCGCGGAAGGCGGGTTGGCTTTCAACGCCTTGCCGGTCCGCGTGGGGCGGTCGAGCAATTCGCCGCCGCAATTGGGGCAGCGGTCGTCTAATTCTTCCGCGCATTCGGCGCAGAAGGTGCACTCCATCGAGCAGATGAAGGCACCGGGCGCCGCGGCCGGCAGGTCCGCGCCGCAGCGTTCGCAGTCGGGGCGCATCTGGAGCATCAGCCGATCCTCTTCACGCCGCAGCCTTCACGGCGTCGCAGATGCGGTCGACGAGGCGTTCGACCTGCGCGGCGTCGTCGCCCTCCGCCATGACGCGGATGACGGGTTCGGTGCCGGAGGGGCGGATCACGAGGCGACCGCGACCCTTCAGTTCGGCCTCCGCATCGGCGATCACGGTCCTGACCGCGTCGGTCTCCAGCGGCTTGCCGCCGGCGAAGCGGACGTTCTTCAACAGCTGCGGCAGAGGATCGAAGCGGTGCAGGACCTCGCTCGCGGGCGCGTTGGCGCGGCGGACCTCGGCCAGCACCTGAAGCGCGGCGACGAGGCCATCGCCGGTCGTCGCATAGTCGGACAGGATGATGTGGCCCGACTGTTCGCCGCCGACATTATAGCCGCTCGACCGCATCTTTTCGAGGACGTGCCGGTCCCCGACCGCGGTGCGGACGAGGCCGAGGCCCTGCGCCGACAGATGCCGTTCGAGGCCGAGGTTGGACATGACGGTCGCGACCAGTCCACCACCGCGCAGCTTGCCCTGACGCGCCCAGCCGGCGGCGATCGTCGCCATCAACTGGTCGCCGTCGACCACCCTGCCCTGCTCGTCCACGACGATCAGCCGGTCGGCATCGCCGTCCAGCGCGATGCCGATGTCGGCACCCGACGCGACCACCGTCTCGGACAGGGTCTGCGGCGCGGTCGAGCCGACGCCGTCGTTGATGTTGGTGCCGTTGGGCGTGACGCCGATGGCGATCACGTCGGCGCCGAGTTCCCACAGGGCGGTCGGAGCGACGGAGTATGCGGCCCCGTTGGCGCAGTCGATCACGACGCGCATCCCGTCGAGGCGGGCATCCTCCGGGAAGGTGGATTTGGCGAAGTGGATGTAGCGGCCGGCGGCATCGTCGATGCGCTTGGCACGGCCGATCTGCTTCGAGGGCGCGAGCGGGATGTCGCCGTCGATCAGCGCCTCGATCGCCAGTTCGGCCTCGTCCGACAGCTTGAAGCCATCGGGGCCGAACAGCTTCAACCCGTTGTCGGCGAAGGGATTGTGGCTGGCGGAGATCATCACGCCGATATCGGCACGCATCGACTGGGTCAGCATGGCGATGGCGGGCGTCGGCAGCGGTCCGGTCATCACCACGTCCATGCCGACGCTGGTGAAGCCTGCAACCAGCGCGGATTCGAGCATATAGCCCGACAGGCGGGTGTCCTTGCCGATGACGACGCGGTGTTTGTGATCGCCGCGCAGGAAGTAGGCACCGGCGGCCATGCCGACCTTCATCGCCATTGCCGCCGTCATCGTGCCGGTGTTGGTCGCGCCGCGAATACCGTCGGTGCCGAAATATTTCCTTGCCATCGCGCGTCGTTCCGTCTCGCTAGTTGAAGGGCCGATAGCGCAAGGACGCTTCTAGCGCGAGTATGGGGAGCGCGAGCATGTCGCAGGCGACACGAATATTGACGGGACTGGCGGCGGGGCTGCTGCTGGGGATGCTGGCGGCGGCGCTCGTCCCCGGTGCGGCGATCGCGGCGACGACGGTGACGCAGCCGATCGGCGCGGCGTGGCTGCACGGATTGCAGATGGTGATCGTGCCCCTCGTCATGGGTCTGCTGGTCACGGGCGTGGGCGCAGCGGCGGATGCGGCGCGAGCGGGACGGATCGCGGTGCGGGCGATGGTGCTGTTCGTCGCGGTGCTGTGGGCGACGACGGTCATGGCGGCGGTGGTCATGCCGCTGTTGCTGAAGGCGTGGCCGTTGCCGACGGCGTGGAGCGCAGCCCTGCGTTCAGGGCTGGCGTCGGCGGCCCCGGCGGGACAGGTGCCGGGGCTGGCGGCGTTCTTCGACAGCGTGGTGCCGACCAACGTGGTCGCGGCGGCGGCGGCGGACGCGTTCCTGCCGCTGACGGTGTTCACCCTCGTCTTCGCGTTCGCCACCGCGACACTGCCGGAGGAAAGCCGCGAGCGGCTGACCGGGCTATTCCAGGCGATCGTCGATGCGATGCTGGTGATCGTCGGCTGGGTATTGAAACTGGCGCCGATCGGCATTTTCACGCTGGCGTACGGCGTCGGCGCGCGGACGGGGACGGCGGCGTTCGGCGCGCTGGCGCACTACATCGTACTGGTGTCGAGCGTCGGCGTAATCGTGCTGATCGCCGCCTATCCGCTGGCGTGGCTGGCGGGCGGCGTCAGACCGGGCGTATTCGCGAAGGCGGTCGCGCCGGCACAGGCGGTGGCGATCAGCACGCAGTCGTCGCTGGCCAGCGTGCCGGCGATGCTGAAGGGCAGCGGCGACCTGGGCGTACCCGCCTCGACCGCGGGCATCGTCCTGCCGCTGGCGGTGGCGGTGTTCCGCGCGACCAGCCCCGCGATGAACCTGTCGGTGGCGCTGTACGTCGCGCATCTGCTGGGCGTTCAGATCGGGCCGGCGCAACTGGCCGCGGGCATCGCGACGGCGGCGATCACGACGATGGGATCGGTCTCGCTGCCGGGAACGATCAGCTTCTTCGCCAGCGTCGCGCCCGTCGCGCTGGCGATGGGCGTGCCGCTGGAGGCGCTGGCGCTGCTGGTCGCGGTGGAGACGGTGCCGGACCTGTTCCGCACGGTCGGCAATGTGACGATGGACGTGGCGGTCACGTCCATCGTCGCGCGGCGAACGCCGGATTAGGCGGGATCAGGCATAGGCGAGCCGGGACGTGCGACGGCGATAGCGGGCCGCGCCGCCGACCGCCGCGATCCCCAGGATCATCATCGCCCAGGTCGCGGGCTCCGGCACCGCCTGGAACGCGTTCAGGCCGAACTGCGCGTTCATGTCGCGATAGGCGGCGGCCTGTACGGCGGCGGTGGGATGCGTGCCGTCGAACGAGAAATAGCCGACGCAGCCGCTGGCTTGAGCGTTCGCCTGAATACAGGTCGTGGTCTGGTCCAGCGTCGGCAGGCCGAACGCACCCGGGTTGGTCGTCACGCGGGCGAAGAAGTCCGCATAGCTGTAGCGGAACAGGCTGGTGTCGCTGTCCAGCATCAGCCCGTCGAGGGCGGCGGTGAGATAGGTGTTGGCCTCCGCATTGCCGGGGCTGGCGGGCAGCGGGAAATCGGTGATGAGGATGTTGCGGACGCCGGCGTCGTTCAGCGCCTGCACCGTGGCGGCATATTCCGTCGCGGCGGCCTGGACGTAGCTGTCGGTGGTCGGGAAGCGCGACGGGACGGTACCGTTGGTGATCGCGAAGATGTCGTTGCCGCCCATGTTCAGCACGTACAGGCCGTTGGTGTCGACCGCCTGACCGCTGACCCGGTAGGCCGCATATTGCGCGGTGATGTCGGGGATGCCGTCGCTGTTGTTGACGATCCGCGCGCCGCCGAAGGCGAAGTTGCTGCCGCCTGCGAGCGAGGGGCGCGTTGCCGTGCCGAACAGGTCGCGGCTCAGCAGGTCGGTATAGTCGTAGCCGTTGGTGAAACGACCCATGAAGTAGCCGAGCGCGGCGTTCGGCGTCGCGCCGCCGGTCAAGATGCTGATGTTGCCCGCATCGACAAGCGAGTCGCCGAAGACCGTCAGCGATGTGAAACGGGCGGTGTCGCGGTCCGCCGAGGCGGGGCTCGCGGCGATCATCGTCGCCGTCGCCAGACACAATGCGAGCGTGGTCTTGTGTAACATACTGCCTCTCCCTTGTTTTTATTAACCGTATCCTGCGCCTGCGGATGCGGTTGCTCAAGGGGTAATCGACAGGGGTGTCAGTAGGACTGCCGCAGTTCCTCTCCGGCACGGGAAGGCGGCGGTCCGAAAGGCGGACGGAGGAGCAGCCACGGGCCGTGTCGCCTGTGGCTGCCCCTCCGGCGCATGCGCGCCACCTCCCCTCGACGAGGGGAGGATTTTAGGGGCGCGGCTTCTGCTCGGTGCGCGTGTCGGTACCGGCCGCGGCGGGTTCGCCGATCGTGCGGTCGCCGGCCAGCGCGTGGTCGGGCTCGCCCAGCGTATCCAGATGCATCAGCTTCGTGACGAACGGTGCCAGGACCAGCACGACAACGCCGAGCCCGATCGCGAACCAGCCGATGCGGCCATAGACCTCCAGCACGCGCTCGACGCCCGCACCCTCGCCGCCGGTCGCCTGCGCGATCACGCCCGCCAGGAAATTGCCGGCCGCAGTAGCGAGGAACCACGTACCCATCATCAGCCCGGTCATGCTGCCGACCGACAGCCGCGTCATCGACGACAGTCCGACGGGCGAGAACAGCAGCTCGCCCGCGGAGTGGAAGGCGTAGAGCAAGATGATGACGATCGCCGGGGTCAGCCCCTGCGCGGGCGCGCCGTAGGTCAGGACGAAGAAGCCTGCGCCGACCAGCACGAGGCCGATGCCGAACTTGAACGCCGCGCTCGGTTCCCTGCCCGCTCTGGCCAGCTTCACCCACAAGGCCCCGAAGATCGGCGCGAGCGTGATGATGAAGAACGGATTGACCGACTGGAACCACGAGGCCGGGATTTCCCAGCCGAGCAGCGACCGGTCGACCTGCTGGTCCGTATAGACGTTGAGCGACGAGCCGGTCTGTTCGAACAGCGCCCAGAACAGCGGCGACAGTGCGATCAGGAACAGGGCGGCGAGGATCCGGTGGAACTCCTGACGCGGCAGCGTGCGGATCGAGCGCGTCAGGATGTAGCCGACGGTCAGGATCGACGACACGATCAGCAGCGTGCCGACCACGCCCTGATTGCCGACCAGCCACCACGCGACGAGCACCGCACCGACGGCGCCGAGATAGATCAGCCATTCCGGCGACAGACCGATGCGGGTGCGCGTCGTCAGCAACGCCGGCTCCGGCGGCTCGCCGACGCCGTGCAGCGCGCCGCGGCACAGCACGAACACGACGAGGCCCAGCACCATGCCGATCCCCGCCGCCCCGAAGCCGTAGGACCAGCCCACCGTTTCCCCCAGCGCGCCGACGATCAGCGGGCCGACGAACGCACCGGTGTTGATACCCATGTAGAAGATCGAGAAGGCCCCGTCGCGACGCAGGTCGTCGCGCGGATACAGCTTGCCGACGAGGACGGAGATGTTCGCCTTCAGAAAGCCGGTGCCGACGATGATGAAGGCGAGGCCGAGATAGAAGCCCTGTAGTGCGGAGCCCTGAACGCCCTGCGGCGCCTCCACCAGTGCGATCAGCAGATGGCCGATGCTGATGAGGACGCCGCCGGTCAGCACCGCCTTGCGCGGGCCCATGAACCGGTCGGACAGGTACCCGCCGATGATCGGGGTGATGTACACCAGCGACGTGTACGCGCCGTAGACGGCGTAGGCGGGCTGTTCGGTGAACAGGAAGTGCTTGGTCAGATAGAAGACCAGGATGGCGCGCATCCCGTAGAACGAGAACCGCTCCCACAACTCCGCGAAGAACAGCATGAACAGGCCGGTCGGGTGGCCCAGAAACGTCTTCGCATGGGGCGGCACGCCGCCTGCCCGTGGGCCGTCACGCATTACATCGGTCATCGACTACTCCGGTCGCCCGCAGGCGGATGCGTGTACCGTAGCGTGACGACCGGCGCTGTAAATACGCGCCTGCCCGCCCTATTTGCGGATCCGCATGTTCAACGACCGCTCCACCCCCCTCGCCTTCCTGTCCACCCGCCGCTCCGGCAAGCCGCGCGACCTGATCGCGCCGGGTCCGGATGCCACGACTCTCAATCGCTTGCTGGCGATCGCGGCGCGCACGCCCGACCACGGCAAGCTGGCGCCGTGGCGGTTCGTCGTGATCGACGATCGCGCGCGCCTGGCGCAGGTGATCGGGGACGCCTATCGCGCCGAAAAACCGGATGCGAGCGAGGCCGAGGTCGCGAACATGGCGGGCTTCGCACATCAGGCGCCGGTGCTAGTGGCGGTGCTGTCGTCGCCGAAAACGGGCGTGATCCCGTTGTGGGAACAGGAATTGTCGGCGGGCGCGGTGTGCATGAACCTGCTCCACGCGGCCAACGCCCACGGCTTCGCGGGCGGGTGGCTGACGGCGTGGCCGGCCTATTCCGACGCGGTGCGCGACGCGCTGGGCTCGGCGGGCGAGCGCATCGCCGGGTTCGTGTTCATCGGCACGCCGTCACGCCCGCTGGACGAGCGTCCGCGTCCCGACTCGGCCGATATCGTCTTCCACTGGTGAGTCGACAAGCTGCGTACATGCTGTATTAAGTCACCATGACAGCACTCAGCGGCAACGAGGACAGCCCGGTCTATCTCCGCCTTCGGAGCGCGATCACGTCGTCGATCCTCCGCGGGCAATATCGCGCGGGCGACCAGCTTCCCTCGGTCCGCGCCTTCGCTGCCGAACACGGCGCGAACCCGCTGACCGTCGCCAAGGCGTATCAGGGATTCCAGGACGAGGGCTATGTCGAGGTCCGGCGCGGCGTCGGTATGTTCGTGCTGCCGGGTGCGGCGGAAAAACTGCGCGGCGCGGAGCGCGAGACGTTCATGACGGTGCACTGGCCGCGCATCGTCGAGGCGGTGGATCTGCTGGGGCTGGACTGGAACGCGCTGCTGGAGCGGGAGCGGGTTTAGACGTCCGCAGTCGGTTCGGCGTCACCTGTGAGGGGAGCTTGGAAGCGGGGAGCATGACGCCGGTTGGCGCGTTACCCCATCCATGCTCAGCTTTGCCCTGCTCGCCATCGCCGCCGTCCAGCCGATCGATCGTACCCCGGAACAGGCGCGCGGCGTCGTGCAGCGTTATTATGCGGCGATCGAGCGCGGGGATTATCACGGTGCGTACCGACTGTGGTCGGGCAAGGGACAGGCCAGCAGCCAGAGCTATGCCGCATTTACGCGAGGCTTCGCGCGGACGGCGCATACGCGGGTCGTGGCAGGGGCGCCGATCGACGGCGAAGGAGCGGCGGGTTCGGTGTTCATCACTGTGCCGGTGCGCGTCTACGCCACGTTGAAGAACGGCCGGCATCAGCGGTTTGCGGGGCAATATATCCTGCGCCGCGTCAACGACGTGGACGGTGCGACGCGCGAGCAGTTGAGCTGGCATCTGACTTCTGCAACGCTGCGACCAATCGGCTGACGCGCTTCCACGGCTGAAACGCCATTTTCCGAATCCTGCCGGACGCTCAACGATCCGCTAACTCTCCGCACGCTACACCGTTGGCGTGACCGATCGAACCGCCCCAGCCGCCCCGCCCGTCCCCGTCTCGCCGGCCCCCGCTCGCGGACGCAGTCGAGGCGAGTCGCCTGTTGGCACGCTCGACACCGCCCTGCCTGCGCTGATCGGCTTCACCGACGGCAAGGACGCGACGATGTGGGCGCGCATCCGGGCGACGCAGCTTCAGGCGGGCCGCGGGCTGGCGGTGTTCATGTTCGCGGCCAACGCTCTGGGCGCGGCGATGGCGGTCATGCTGTTCGCACCGTTCGCGCCGCTGATCCAGGTTGTCGGATGGGGGATCGCGACCGCGCTGGTGGCGGCCGGCGTGGCGCTGCGTCGCCTGCGCTCGCACCACCGCGAGGACGGCTATGCGCGACTTGCCGACATCCGCAGCACGGTGTGGGAGGGGGCCGCGCTGGCGGCGCTGTGGAGCGTGCCGTGGCTGCTGATCGGTGCCGTGCCGGCCGGTACGATCGCCGGATTCGGGCTGGTGCTGGCGATCCTGATGACCGGCGCAGCCTATGCGATGGCACCGCTGATGCTGGCGACGATGGCCTTTCTCGGCGGCATCACGGTGGCGGCGGCGAGTGCCCTGACGCTGGTGGGCGCCTATGCGGCCGCGGGTGGCGCGGCCTGCTTCGCGCTGCTGCTGGGCGCGATCTGCGCCAGCCGCGCCAAGTCGCTGGTCGCATTGCGCGCCGCCGAGATCGCGCTGGAGGAGCGCGACGAAACCGTCAGCCTGCTGCTGCGCGAGTTCGAGGAGACCGACGCCGACTGGCTGTGGGAGACCGACACCGCGCGCCGCGTCATCAAGGCGTCGCCGCGCTTCGCGCTCGCCTGCGGTCTCGATCCGGTGACGATCGACGGCATGCCGTTTCTTCAGGTGCTGGCCGGTCCCGCCTGGGAGAGCGGTAATTTCGCCGCCGGGCTGCGTCTGCTGGCGGAGAAGCTGAAGGCGCGCGAGAGCTTTCGCGACGTGCGCCTGCCGGTGACGGTGGCCGGAGTCGAGCGCTGGTGGGAATTGTCCGCCAGCCCGCGGTTCGACGATCGCGGCCAGTTCTGCGGCTTTCGCGGGGTGGGATCGGACGTGACCGAACAGCGCGCCTCCGCCGACAAGATCAACCGCATGGCGCGGTACGACACGCTGACCGGCCTGCCCAACCGCCTGCACGTCAACGAGACGCTGGCGCGCGCGATGGCGGAGGCGGATCGCTGGGGCGGGCGCTGCGCGTTCATGATGATCGATCTCGACCGGTTCAAGGCGGTCAACGACACGCTGGGCCACCCGATCGGCGACCGGCTGCTGAGCCGCGTATCCGAGCGGCTGGGCCAGTTGATGGGCAAGGGCGAGATGTGCGGGCGGCTGGGCGGCGACGAGTTCGCCGTGGTCGTCACCGACGCGAACGACCCCAACATCGTCGAGGCGCTGGCCCGGCGGATCATCGAAACGCTGTCGCAACCATACGAGGTCGACCAGCACACCCTGTATATCGGCGCGTCGGTCGGATTGGCGGTGGCACCGCGGGACGGGCGGACGGCGGAAATGCTGATCCGGTCCGCCGACCTCGCGCTCTATCGCTCCAAGGACAAGGGTGGCGGTGTCTTCCACGCGTACGAGCCGCAACTGCACGTCCGCGCCGAAGAACGCCGCGTGCTGGAAATGGCGTTGCGCAAGGCGCTCGAAAAGAACGAGATGCACCTCGCCTATCAACCCGTGGTGGATGCGGACAGCGGACGGCTGACCGGGTTCGAGGCGCTGTTGCGGTGGGAAAGCCCGGAGTTCGGGAACGTCTCCCCGGCCAAGTTCATCCCGCTCGCCGAGGAGGCGCGGCTGATCGGGCCGATCGGCGAATGGGTGATGCGTACCGCCTGCCTGGAGGCGGCGCGCTGGCCGGACGACATCCGGGTCGCGGTCAACGTCTCGCCCGACCAGCTCCAGAACCCCGGCTTCGTCACCACCGTGACCAGTGCGCTGGCGGGATCGGGGCTATCGGCTGGCCGGCTGGAGCTGGAGGTCACCGAAAGCGTGTTCATGCACGAGGGGCTCGGCGCGATAAAGACGCTGGAGCGGGTGCTCGACTTGGGAATCCGGCTGAGCCTCGACGATTTCGGGACCGGCTATTCCTCGCTCGGCTATCTCAGCCGCACGCGATTTTCGTCGATCAAGATCGACCGCAGCTTCGTGCAGGCGGCGGCCAAGGGCGTGCGCGAGGCGGTGGCGATTATCAGCGCGGTCGTGGCGCTGGCCAAGAGCCTGGGGATGGCGACGACGGCCGAGGGCGTCGAAACCGAGGCCGAGCACCGGATGATCCAGGACTTCGGCTGCACCAAGGTGCAGGGCTATTATTTCGGGCGCCCGCTGCCCGTCGAGGAAGCGCGCGAACTGGCGAACCGGCGGATGCAGGCGGCGGCGTAGCGGCTATCCCGCCACGCTCCGCCTCACTTCAGCGGATCATGGCCCCAGTTCATCAGCGAAAAGCGCCATGCGGAGTGTTCCTTGTCGTCCGCCGGGCCCTTCTGCGCCAGATGACGGTGAACATAGCCGACCACCTTGCGCATATGGTCGTAATCGGCGTCGGTCAGGTCCGCCTTCTTCTTGTGCTTGATCGCGACGATGCGCTGGCCCTCGTCATGGCCGACGCCGGTACCGACCGATCGACTCTCCTCGGTCGCCAGCCACTTCTCCAGCGCCGCGGGGGTCATGTTTACCGCGTCCTCGAATTCGCGGTGGATCGCTTCGTGATCCTGTTCCTCTGACATCGTCCGTCTCCTCGGGCGTGGGAAACGAACGCGCGTGGATCAGGGTTGCAAGAGACGGGACAGCGCGGCGCTGTAGGCGAAGGCGGCGGCCACGAAATCGATCAGGAAGCCGATCCACATCGCCGCCAGCACCGCGACCGACGCGATGTACATGCGGAAGCGCGGACGGACATGGCCGCGCAGGTGGTGCCAGCTATGGACCGCGCGCAAGGCCACGTAGATCCAGGCGAGCAGGACCTGCGCGATCCCCGCCTGCTGCGTCGCCATCAGCAGCGGCACGATCGCGAAGAACAGCACCGGCATTTCGAACAGGTTGGCGAGGTTGTCGGCCGCGGGTGCGGCGGGTCCGAAATACCGGTGCATCGCCGCACGATCGACGAAGTCGGCGGCGGTCGGGCGCACCGCCTTCAGATGGCGCAGGCGCTTCACGATCAAGGTCACCCAGACGGTGAAGATCAGCGCGACCATCGCGAACACAGGCCAGAGGATGTGGAACAGGATCATGGGCTACGGTTCCGCGATCAGGCGGGGTGCTGATCGACGACGGTCCGCACCGCGCGGACCAGCGCGGCGACGCCGTACGGCTTGCGCAGGATCGCGGTCGCACCGTCCTCGGGCAGGGCCACCGCGCCGTCGCCGGTCGCGAAGACGATGCCGATGTCGGGCCGCTCCGCCCGGATCGTCGCCGCCAGTTCGACGCCCGACGCCCCCGGCAGGTTCACGTCGGTGACCAGCACCGTCGCGCGGGATCGATCGGTGAGGTCGATCGCCTCCTCCGCACTGCCCGCGACCATCACCTCGAACCCCGCCTCCGCCAGCACTTCCTGGATCTGCCCGCGGATCGTCGGATCGTCCTCGACCAGCAGCGCGACGATGGCGGCGCGCGCGGGCGGTCCCAGCACCTGGCGGACCCGCCGCGCCAGCGCCTCTCGCGAATAGGGCTTGGCCAGCAATTCCACGCCCGGATCGAGCCGGCCACCGTGCACGATCGCGCTTTCGGCATAGCCGGAGGTGAACAGCACGGACAGGCTGGGAACGTACGCGCGCATCTGGCGGGCCATGTCGGCGCTGTCGATCGTGCCCGGCATGACCACGTCGGTGAATAACAGGTCCGGCTTCGCCCCCGCCACCACCATCGCCAGTCCGGCATCGGGATCGCACGCGGTCAGGACGCGGTAGCCGAGTTCCTCCAGCATGCCGACGACGGTCGCGCGGACATCGTCGTCGTCCTCCACCACCAGCACCGTTTCCGTTCCGCCGGCGATCGGGCGATCGTCCGTCGGCCGGTCGGCATCCTCCGCCCCGAACGCGCGGGGCAGCAGCAGGTGCACCGTCGTCCCACGGCCCGGCGTGGAGTCTATGCGGACATGCCCGCCGGACTGCTTCACGAAGCCATAGACCATCGACAGGCCCAGCCCCGATCCCTTTCCCTCCTCCTTCGTCGAGAAGAACGGCTCGAAGACGCGGGCCATGATGTCGGGCGTCATGCCCGATCCGGTGTCGCCGACGCTGAGTTCGACATAGTCGCCCGCCCCCACGCCATCGACCGCCGTATCGTCTTCGGACGGGTCGATGCGCGTATTGGCGACGGTGATGGTCAGGCGCCCATGCCCGCCCATCGCGTCGCGCGCGTTGATCGCGAGGTTCAGGATCGCGTTCTCGATCTGGGCGGGATCGATGAAGGTGTTCCACAGGCCGTCGGTGACGACCGTGTCGATCGCGACCCCCTCCCCGATCGCGCGGCGCAGGATATCGCCCATGCCGTGCACGAAACGCGTGACGTTGACGATGCGCGGCTCCAGCGCCTGCCGCCGCCCGAAGGCGAGCAGTTGCGCGGCCAGCTTCGCGCCGCGCTCCACGCCCGCCATCGCGCTCGACACGCGGCGCTCGGCGACCGGATTGCCCGCGACCTCGCGGCCGAGCAACTGGAGGTTGCCCGACACGACCTGCAACAGGTTGTTGAAGTCGTGCGCGACGCCGCCGGTCAACTGACCGATCGTCTCCATCTTCTGCGCCTGCGCCAGCGCCGCCTCCGCCTGCCGCCGCTCCGCGATCTCGGTTGCGATCCGCGTCTCCAGCGTCTCGTTCAATTGGCGCAACTGGTCCTCGGCACGGCGGCGATGCTCGACCTGACGCCGCAACAGCGACGCCTGTTCGGTCAGCGCCCACTCCGCCTCGCGCTGATCGGTGATGTCGGTGTGCACGCCGACCCATTCGACCACCTCGCCGTCCATGCCCAGGATCGGCAGTGCGCGAACCGCGAATGTTCGCCAGGCATGATCGTGACGGCGGACGCGGTGTTCGAACTCGAACGCGGTCAGCGTCGCGACCGACCGCTCCCACGCCGCGACGGTCGGCGCGACATCGTCCGGGTGCAGCGCCTGCGTCCAGCCATAGCCCTGATACTGCGCCTGCGTCTGGCCGGTCAGGGCTCCCCAGCCCGACTGTTCGCCCAGCATCCGCCCCTGCGCGTCGTTCGTCCACAACACGCCGTGCATCGCCATCATCGCGGCGCGGAACCGGCCGTTGCTGCGATCCAGCTCCTCCTCGCGCCGCGCGCGATCCTCGACGTCGAAGGCCAGCAGATACAGGCCGGACACCCGCCCCTCCGCATCGTGGCGCGGCAGGTAATGCGTTTCCATCCGCCGGTCGCGGCCATTGGCGGTCGGCAGGCGCGTGTCGCTCGTCACGCGTTCGCCGGCCAGCGCGCGCAGCATCAGTGGACGGCGTTCGGCGAACACCTCCTCGCCCAGCACCTCGCCGACGCTGCGGCCCAGCATCCACTCGGGATCGTGGCCCATCCACTGTTTGTAATAGGCGTTGGCGAATCGGTAGGTCAGGTTCCGGTCGACATAGGCGATCAGTACCGGCAGCGAATCACCGATCGATCTCACCTCCGTCAGGCTGCGCGCGAGGCGCTTCTCCGCTCCGTGCCGCGCGGTATTGTCGATCACGGTGCAGAGCACCCCCACCACCGCGCCGCGCTCGTCGCGAATGGGGGTGTAGAACAGGTCGAGCGTCAGCGTCTCGTCGGCGTCGCCGCGACGGACGACGAACATCTGGTCGCGGTGGCCGACGACCTCGCCCGCGAAGCCGCGTGTCAGGACGGCGCTGTTCCAGTCCCATGCTTCCGGCCAGATCGTCTGCACGTCGCCACCCAGCGCGCCTGGGTGGCGGTCATCGGCGATGGCGGCATAGCCGTCATTGTACAGCATGATGCCGGTGCGCCCCCACAGCAGCACTTGCGGCACCGGAGAGTTGAGCAGCGTCTGCACCGTGACGCGCAAGACCGGCGACCAGTCATCCATCGACCCCAGCGGCGTTTCGCTCCAGTCGCAGCGCCGGATCAAGCGCCCGCACTCACCGCCCCCGATCGGCCAGCCAGGCATGTCCGAAACGGAAAGAGCGGAGAAGGGCATGACAGAGACATGCCACGCCCTATCGCGCTGTCAACGGTACGGAACCGAAACGATTGTTTATCCGCGCTTTAACAATATTGCTTGAGGTAGGCACACAGCACCTTTCCGCTTTCGATTTTTCGGGCCTCGCCGGTCCCGGCCCGACGACGTGAAGCGGCGCACGATTGCGATGGCGGCTCCGCCCGCATCGGAGTCGGTGCCGGGATCACGGCGCGGCTCCGGGCGAACCGACGGCGAATTGCGCGGCCCCTCCTCCAGCTTTACGCCCCCTAGCAACATTCTTGCTGGGCATTCGCCACCGACCTCGCCACGGTCCGCGGCGATGACACGTTTTTCCTTCACCGCGCAGGTGTTCGTCGGCATGGCGACGGGCTTGCTCCTGGGCTTCTGGGCACGGACCCTCGGCGAGGCGAGCGCCCTGGCCGAGGCGCTGCGCATCGTCGGCGAGATCTTCGTGCAGCTGCTGCGTGCGCTGGTCGTGCCGCTGGTGTTCACGGCGATCGTCGCGTCGATCGCGGCGCTCCGCGATCTCGGCAATGCCGCGCGGCTGGTCGCGGGGACGCTGATCTGGTTCGCGATCACCGCGCTGATCGCGGTTGCGATCGGGCTGACTCTCGGGACGGTGATGCAACCGGGCGTGCGCGCCGGCGTCGACGTGGCGGCGGCAGTCGCGCCGACGACGCATGGCTCGTGGCTCGATTTCCTGCGTGGGCTGGTGCCGGCCAACATTCTGGGGCTCGGTGCGACGACCAAGCTCGTCGACGGCGCGGCGACGACATCGCTGTCGTTCAACGTCCTCCAGATCATCGTCGTCGCGGTGGCGATCGGGATTGCCGCCGTCCGCACCGGTGATCAGGGCAGCGCGTTCCTGTCGTTCAACGCGTCGGCGCTCGCGATCTTCCGCCGTGTGCTGCGCTGGGTCGTACGGCTGACGCCGATCGGCACGGCGGGGCTGCTGGGGCATGCGGTGGTCGAATATGGCTGGCAGTCGCTGTCGGCGCTCGGCGCGTTCGCGGGGGCGGTGTATATCGGGCTGGGGCTGGTGCTGCTGGTCGTCTACCCGGTGCTGCTGCGCGCCAACGGTCTGTCGGTGCGGCGGTTCTTCGCGGCGGCGTGGCCGGCGATCCAGCTCGGCTTCGTCTCGCGCAGCTCGATCGCGACGCTGCCCGTTACCGAAGCGGCGGTGGAGCGGATCGGCGTGCCGCGCAGCTACGCCGCCTTCGCGGTGCCGTTCGCGGCGACGACCAAGATGGATGGGTGCGCCGCGATCTACCCGGCTGTCGCGGCGCTATTCGTCGCGCAATATTACAACGTGCCGCTGCACGCGTCGGATTACCTGCTGGTCGTGCTGGTGTCGGTGATCGGCTCCGCTGCGACGGCAGGGCTGACCGGCGCGCTCGTCATGCTGACGCTGACGCTGTCGACGCTGGGGCTGCCGCTGGAAGGGGCGGGCCTGTTGCTGGCGGTGGACCCGATCCTCGATATGGGACGCACGGCAGTGAACGTCGCCGGGCAGGCGCTGGTGCCGACGATCGTCGCCAAGCGTCAGGGGCTGATCGCCGATATCGCCGACGCCGACCCGCAGGCCGTACCGGTCCCCGCCTCCGCATGATGATGTTTCCGTGACCAGTGCCGTCCAGCGTCTGCGTGCGCAGACCGCCCCGGCGCACGATGCGGTGGATGCGGCGTTCGGCGGGCATGATCTCGGCGACCGCGACGCCTATGCGCGCTTCCTGATCGCGCATGCGCGGGCGTTGCCGGCGGTGGAAGCTGTGCTGAACGAGGCGGATGGTCTGCCGGACTGGCGGCGGCGGACCGGTTTGCTCGCAGCGGACCTCGTCGATCTGGGACTGACGATGCCGGAGCCCCTGCCCTTCGCGCTGCCGGACCGCGCGGGCGCGGATTGGGGTGCGCTGTACGTGACGGAGGGGTCTCGGCTGGGCGGCATCATGCTGGCGCGCGGGGTGCCGGAGACGCTGCCCAAGCGGTATCTCGGCGCGAAGCATTTGCCGGGGGAATGGCGCACGTTGCTGACGGCGATCGACGCGGCTGGTATGGATAGGGGTGATGCTTGGGTCGAGGGTGCCATCGCCGGCGCGGAGGCGTGTTTCGATCTGTATGGGCGCGCGGTGGCGTGAGCGACGGTCGCCCCTTCTTCGCTCCCTGTCTGTCGTAGATCGTTGCTAAGTAGTTCCGCTGCCTGTCACCCCACCACCCCGGCCTTCGCCGGGGTGGCAGAGAAGCTTTGGCGCCGATCCCTTTGAGAAGGATCTCGGGGCTGGCTTCTCCGCGGGCGAACGGGTTGTTTTGTCGCGAGACGGCTGCTGGTTACGATCGAGGGGGATGAGCTTGCAGCGCCGCCCTACCCCGGCCCCTCCCAAAGGGAGGGGAGCAGAAGGAAGACGGGTGCAGCCTCCTCCTACCACACCCCGATCGGGGCGGTGAGGATGGCGCGGAGCCCGGGGGCGTTGTCGGTGAAGGCGATCTCGCCTTCGAGCTTGCCGACCATCGCGCCCATCATGCGGCTGCCGAAGCCGGCCTTCTCGCCGGTCTTGCCGCGCCCTTCGTCGGCGACGATCAGGCGCAGGCGGTTACGGTGCTGTTCCAGCGTGATCGCGATCGGGCCGACGCCGCCGTCATAGGCATATTTGGTGGCGTTGATGACCAGCTCTGTCATCACCAGACCGACCGCCACGGCGCGATCGGTCGGGATCAGGACGGGAGCGAGGTCGGTATGCATCCGCGACCCCCATTCGCCGCCGATCGACGCCTTCATGTCGTCGGCCAGTTCCTCGAGATAGCGCGACAGGTCGACCGAGCCGATCTGGTCGTCGCGATAGAGCCGGCGGTGGACGAGAGCGACCGCGGACAGCCGCGCCTGCGCCTCCGTCAGCTGATCGGCGACCTCGCCCGGCCCCGCCGCACGCGACTGCATCGCGAGGAACGCGGAGACGAGCTGGAGGCTGTTCTGGACGCGGTGGTCCACCTCCTTCATCAGCAGATCCTTCTGCGCCAGCGCCGCGTCCTTGTCGGCCAGCGTCCGCATCAGTTGCGCGTTGAGGTCGCGCAACTGGCGCGCCCGGTGCGCGTCGTGGAAGGCGCGACGCAGGCGATGCGCCGCCTCGACCTCCTCCATCGTCCAGCGGCGCGAGCGACCGCGCACCTGTTCGGTCCACGTCTCGAACGAGGCACGCGGCGTGAGTTGTTCGCCCGGCGCGACGCTCGCCGCCTTATGCGGATTGCCCGCCCACTCGACTTCCTCGACCTGTTCGACGCGGAACCACATCAGCGTCGCACCGTCATCCGCCAGCGGCATCGCGATCATGCCGCTGATGGCGCCGGCATGTTCCGCCATCTCCAGGCGGAGCGCGCCGAGTTCGCGCGTCACGACCGGTTCGACGCCGCCCTGCACCCAGTCCGACAGGGCCTTCAGCACCGCCGCCGGCGCGCAGCGTCCGATGCAATCGACGCCGCCGCGATGGACCCAGGCGAAACCGTCCGCGTCCAGCATCCGCATCAGATCGTCGCGCGACCGCTTCATCGCGTCCGCCATGCCGCCGTCGCCCGCCAGCTTCGGCAGCACCGCATCCTCCGCCGCGCGCAGCCGAAGCCGCTCGCGATAGGTCTCCGCTTCCTCCTTGGCGCGGACCTGCCGTGCGAGGCCCGATGCCAGCGTCGCCGCCGCCGCGCGCACATCAGGCGGCAACAACCTGGGCGTGTCGTGGTGGCAAGCGACCAGCCCCCACAGCACGCCGTCCTTGACGATGGAGATCGACGCCGACGCCGCCACGCCCATATTCGCCATGTAGCGCAGGTGGATCGGCGACACGCTGCGGATGCCGATGTCGGACAGGTCGATGCCGGCGAAGGCGGCCGGGCGGATCGGCGCGGGGGTATAGTCGACGGTCGGGATCGCGCGCGCGCGGTTGCGGACGTACAGCGCTCGCGCCTGACGCGGGATGTCGGATGCCGGGAAATGATGGTTCAGGAACGTGCCGAGCCGCGGATCGCGATCCTCCGCCACGACGCGCCCGGCGTCTTCGTCCAGGAAGCGATAGATCATCACCCGATCGAACCCCGTCAGCTGCCGGAACGCCGACGCCGCGCGGGCGCACAACACCTCCAGATCGCCGGCGCGTTCGAACATGATCGCGAAGCCGTCCAGCCGCGACACCACCGCCGCCGCCCCGAGCGGCTGTTCCGCCGACGGTTCGAGTTCGACGAGCAGGTGATCGCCGCTGCGATGGACCGCCACGTCCAGCCGCTCCCCGGCTGGGGTCACGATCGGTTGGCCGACCATGCCGCTGACCGGGCCGGTCGCGGCGGCGATGAGCGCGCCGATGTCCTGACCCAGAAGTTCCGACAGGTCGGCGCCGAGCCAGTCCGCCGACAGCCGCTCCTCCAGCGCACCGGCGCCGGCGACCACCGCCCGCGTATGGGGATCGGCGATCAGCAGCAGGCCGTGCGGCTGAATCGCGCCGGGCACATGAATCGGCTCGCGATCACAGGCGGTCGTATCGACGACCACATCCGACAGTCCCTGCGAAGCCATAAAGTTCGTGCGTTCCTTTGGACCCCGCATGACGCCGATACGGCCCGATTGCAATTAATCTGAATCAGTCGGCCGAGCGATCCTGCGATCGGGAGAAGTGGTTACTGGCTGATCAGCTCCTTGATGCGACCGGCCAAGGCCTCCATCGCGAACGGCTTGGTCATCACGTGCATGCCCGGATCGAGCTGGCCGTTGCCGACGACCGCATTTTCCGCATAGCCGGTGATGAACAGGATGCTCAGGTCCGGCCGTCCGACCCGCGCGGCATCGGCCATCTGCCGGCCGTTCATGCCGCCTGGCAGGCCGACATCCGTCACCAACAGGTCGATGCGGGCGTCGGATTGCAGGATCTTCAAGCCGCTGGCCCCGTCCGCCGCCTCAAGCGCGGCGTAACCGAGCTCCTCCAGCACCTCCATCACCAGCATCCGCACGGTCGGCTCGTCGTCCACGACCAGCACCGTCTGCCCCTCTGCGGCGCGCGGCGCGTCGGTCAGGTCGGGTACCAGTTCCGCCGTTTCGGCGGGGCCGAGATGGCGGGGCAGGTACAGGCACAGGTTCGTTCCCTGCCCGACTTCGGAATAGATGCGGACCTGTCCGCCGGACTGGCGTGCGAAGCCGTAGATCATCGACAGGCCCAGCCCCGTGCCCACGCCGATCGGCTTGGTCGTGAAGAACGGATCGAACGCCTTGGCGATCACGTCCGGGGTCATGCCGGTGCCGGTATCGGACACGCAGACCGACACATATTGGCCGGCCGGCAGGTCGCGCGCCCGCGCGGCGCGATCATCGAGCCAGCGGTTCGCCGTCTCGATCGTCAGCCGCCCGCCCTCCGGCATGGCGTCGCGCGCGTTGATGCACAGGTTCAGGACCGCGTTTTCGAGCTGGTTGGGATCGACCAGTGTCGTCCACAGGCCCGCGGACGCCACGACCTCCACTGTGATCGAAGGACCGACCGTGCGCTGGACCAGTTCCTCCAGCCCGCCGACCAGCCGGTTGACATCGGTCGGCCGCGGATCGAGCGTCTGGCGGCGCGAGAAGGCGAGCAGCCGGTGGGTCAGCGCCGCGGCCCGCTTGGCCGCGCCCTGCGCCGCCAGCGAATAGCGTTCGACGTCGGCGTAGCGGCCCTGCGCAATGCGGATGCCAAGCAGTTCGAGGCTGCCGATGATGCCAGTCAGCAGATTGTTGAAATCATGCGCGAGGCCGCCGGACAATTGTCCCACCGCCTCCATCTTCTGGCTCTGGCGCAACGCCTCTTCGGCCAGCATCAGTTCGCGCGTGCGCTCGGCGACCTGATCCTCCAGCGTCTCGGTCAGGCGCTGCCGCTCCGCCTCCGACTTGGCGCGTTCGCTGGCGGCGCGGACGCGGTCGGCGATCTCGCGCATCAACGACAGCTCTTCCTCGCGCCATAGCCGCGGCACGGCGTGATTCGCGAAGAACAGCGCCACGAAGCGTCCCTGCTCCAGCAACGGCATGTTGACGAAGGACAGCGCGTCGATGGCCGCCAGCGCATCCGCGGTGGCGCTGGTCCGGGGGTCGGTCCGCGCGTCGGACACGATCGCCGTTTCGCCGCGCTTCAGGTCCTCGATATACGATCCGTAATCGCGGAAATGCAGCAGGCCGGCGATGCTCTTCACGCCCTCCGCGTTCCAGTCGCGATCGATGAAGATCGTCTCTGCCACCGGGTCGATCACGCCGTAGCCGGCGCGGCTGACATCGAACGTGCGGGCGAGGATTTCCGCACCGATGCACGCGATCGTGCCGGGATCGGTGACGTCGCGGATACGGTCGCCGAGTTCCAGCAGCGCTTCCTGACGGATCTGCGCGAGCCGATGCGACGTGATGTCGAAGCTGACACCCGGAAAACGTAGCGGGCGACCGTCGATGCCCAGCCGGCAGCGGCCCTGCGCCGCCGCCCAGCGGACCGATCCGTCGGGCTGCATCAGGCGATAGGAGGCGAGGAACTGCTCGCCGGTCTTCATCGCCGCGTCGATCAGCCGCTGCGTTTCCGGCAGGTCGGCCGGGTGGATGCCGTGGAAGAACTCCGCAATCGGCGCGCCCTCGACCGCACGTCGCGGATCGACGCCGTAGAGTTCCGCGAACCGCTCGTCGGCGTAGACGCGGTCGTTGGGCACGTCCCAATCCCAGGTGCCGATGCCGCTGCCCGCGGTCAGTGCCTCCTGCAACCGCTCGTCGCTCTCGCGCATCGACTGTTCGCTGCGCCGCCGTGCGGTCATGTCGGAAAAGATGATGCCGACCATGCGATCGGCAGCTTTACCAACACGCAGCGCGTGCACTTCGAACCAGCGCCCCATCGCGTCCGATCCATTGTCGAAACGCGTCGCCTCACCCGTCGTGGCGACGCGACCGTACAGGTCGAACCAGTGCTGCTCCAGTTGCGGGACCAGTTCGCGCGCGGTCTTGCCGACCGCATCGACCAGTCCGGTCTGATGCTGAAATGCCCGGTTGGTCTTGAGGAACCGATAGTCGACCGCCCGATCGCCGTCGAAGATCATTTCGATGACGCAGAAACCCGCGTCCACCGCCTCGAACAATTCGCCATAGACCTCCGGCGAAAGATCGGTGGCCGACAAGCCGGTCATGGCAAACACACCATCGTCCTTTAGCCCGCCTTCTGGCACGCCACGATCGCGGCGATCACGCTCAGCGTCTCTTCCGGGTCGCGGACGCGCACGGTGTCGAGGCCGAGTTCCTTGGCCGGATAGTCGTTGCCGCCGGGGAAGATCGCGTCGCCGATGAACATCATCGAGTCGAGCGGGATGCCGCTCGCGTCACGCAGCTTCTTCAGGCCGTAGGCCTTGTCGACGCCCTTCTGCGTGATGTCGATCGAGGTAGCCCCGCCCATGTTGATGGACAGGCCCGGCAGGCGCTGCTTCAAATCGGCCTGGATGATCTTGCGCTTGGCGAAGTCGGGGTCCCAATGCTCCTTGGCGTCGATCGGGGCCTGCTGGCCGAGTGCGCTGAAGGTGATCTGGCTGCCGCGATCCTCGATCCGCTCGCCCCAGACCTGCTCGGGTACGAACCCGGTCGCTTCCAGCGAGGCGTTGAACGCCGCAACGATCTCCTTGCGCTGCTCTTCGCTGAACAGTTCGGCATAGACCGCCGACCACGCGCCGTCCTTGTAGGTGTAGAGCTTGGTCCCCGTCGTCGGCATCAGCCACAATTTCGTGCGGTCGGCCCGCTCGGGCAGGCGGCTGGCGACCTGCTTGTCGAACTGCGGCCAGTCGCCGCCGGAGATCACCGCGACGTTCGCGACGCCGAGCAGGTCGGCCAGCGCCTCGCCCATCGGCTCCTTCAACGGCTGCTTGCTCTCCGCCAGCGTGCCATCGAGGTCGAATGCGACGAGTTGCTTCATGAGTTTTCGTGTCCTTTGAGGATAATCGTATCGATCGCGTGCGCGACCCCGTCTTCGTCGTTGCCGCGCGTGACGTGCGCGGCCTTTTCGCGCATCGCATCCGGCGCGTTACCCATCACGATCGGCAGGCCGACGCGCGCCAGCATCGGAATGTCGTTGGCCTGATCGCCGATCGCCGCCGTCTCCGCGAGCGGGACACCGAACGCCTCCGCCAGTTCGGCGACGCCGGTGCCCTTGTTGGCCTCCAGCGCGGTCACGTCGAGATAATAGGTCTGGCTCTGCACTACCGTCGCCCGCTCTCCGAACGCCGGTGCGACCTCCGAATGGATCGACCGCAGGTACGGCTCGTCGTCGCTGACAAAGGTGATCTTGTCGGCGCGGCTCAACACATCGTCGAAGTCGGTGGTGATGATCGGGGCCTGATTCGATGCGACCCGCTCATGCTCGACATGCGTGCCCTCGCCGCTCGACGCATACCACCGGTCGTCGGCGAAGACCCAGCGATCGACCTTCGCATCGCCGACCGTGTCCCAGATGCCGCGCGCGATGTCGGCAGGAATGCGATGATGCTCGATGATCTCGCCGGAGCGTTTGAACACGATGCCGCCGTTGAACGCGCCGATCGGCTCGTCCAGCTCCAGCGCGTCAGCGATCGGCATCACGCCCGACATCGGACGCGCCGAGATGATCGTGAAGCCCACGCCTGCGTCGCGCAGCCGACCGACCGCAGCAATCGTGCCGGGCGTCAGCACCTTCTGCTTGTCGACCAGCGTTCCGTCGACATCGGACACCACCAGACGCGGCGTCCCCAGGGGTTCGCTCACTGCGGCATCTCGACATGGCCGCCGAAGCCGAAGCGCATCGCCGACAGCACCTTGTCGCCGTACGTATGCTCGACACGGCTGCGATAGCGCGCGAACAGGCTGGCGGTCAGGACGTTCGCCGGCACCTTCTCTTCCATCGCGGCGTCGATCGTCCACTGACCCTCGCCACTGTCGGCGACATGGCCGCTGAACTGGTCGAGCTTCTCGTCCTTGGCGAGCGCGATCGCGGTGAGGTCGAGCAGCCATGACGAGATGACGCTGCCGCGCCGCCAGACTTCGGCGATGTCGGTCAGGTTCAGGTCGAAACGCTCGTCCTCGGGCAGGATTTCCGAAGACTTGGTCTTCAGGATGTCGAAGCCCTCGGCATAGGCCTGCATCAGGCCGTATTCGATGCCGTTGTGGATCATCTTGACGAAATGGCCGGACCCCGCGGGACCGGCATGGATGTAGCCCTTCTCCGCGCGCTGATCGACCTTGTCGGCGATGCGGCCCGGCGTGCGGACGATGTCGCCCGTGCCCGGCGCCAGCGTCTCGAAGATGGGATCGAGGTGCGCGATCGTCTCGTTATCGCCACCGATCATCATGCAATAGCCGCGCTCGCGACCCCAGACGCCGCCGGACGTGCCGACATCGACATAGTGGAGCTGCTTCTCGGCCAACGCCTTCGCGCGGCGGATGTCGTCCTTGTAGAAGCTGTTGCCGCCGTCGATGACGATGTCGCCGGGCTGCGCAGCGTCGGCGATCGTCCCGATCGTCTGCTCCGTGATCGCGCCGGCGGGCAGCATCACCCACCAGATCGCCGGGCTGCCCAGCTTGCCGCGCGCCTCGTCGAGGGACGCCGCACCCTCTGCGCCGTCGGCGACGATCTTGGCGACGGCATCGGCATCGCGGTCGAATGCGACGATCTCGTGCCCCCCCTCCATCAGCCGGCGCGCCATGTTCCCGCCCATCCGGCCAAGGCCGATCATCGCGATCTTCATTCCGTCATCCCAGTTGGAGGTCGTCGCACTGCACAAGTCCGGTGAGGCGCGGGAGTTCCGAAGCCTGCCGCGATCGTTCTTCCCCCCCTCCCCTGGAGGAGGAGCTGGGGGAGGGTTTCGCCGCGGGCAACTCGCCAAGGCTCCACCCCGCCCAAACCCTCCCCCCCCAGGGGAGGGGAGTTTAGAAGAAGAAAAGCGTTATCACGCCTCGGCGGGCTGCTTCTGCGCGATCGCGCCGAGCAGGTCGTCGAACGCCTTGGCGAAGGAGGCGACACCCTCCTCGACCAATCCGCCGGTGACGCCGTTCAGGTCCAGCCCGAGCCGATCGGCCTCCGCCAGCACGTGGCGGGCAGCGTCGACGTCGGTCGTCAGCGTCTGCGCGACGGTGCCGCGCTCGCGGAATGCGTCCATCGTCTTCGGCGGCATCGTGTTGACCGTCTCCGGCCCGATCAGCTCGTCGACGTACAGCGTATCCGGATAGGCCGGGTCCTTGACGCCGGTCGATGCCCACAACAGCCGCTGCGGCTGCGCACCCTTGGCGGCGAGCGCCTGCCAACGGTCGGACGCGATGAAGTCCTGATACCAGGCATAGGCCAGCTTGGCGTTGGCGATGGCGACCTTGCCACGCAACGCCTTCAGCGCCTCGCTATCCGCATCGCCGTCCTTCACGCGCTCGTCGATCTTCGCGTCGATCTTGCTGTCGATGCGGCTGACGAAGAAGCTGGCGACCGAGGCGATGCGATCGATCGGCTGGTTCTGGCGCACGCGCTCCTCCAGCCCCATCGCATAGGCTTCCGCGACGCGCTGGTAATCACCTTGCGAGAACAGCAGCGTCACGTTGACGTTGATCCCCGCCGCGATCGTCGCGGCGATGGCGGGCGCACCGGCGGGCGTACCCGGGATCTTGATCATCAGATTCTGGCGATCGACCGCGTCCCACAGCTTGCGCGCCTCGGCGATCGTCGCGTCGGTGTCGTCGGCGATGTACGGCGACACTTCCAGGCTGACATAGCCGTCCTTGGAATCGAGCCGATCGTAGACAGGCTTCAGCGTTTCCGCCGCCGCCTTGATGTCCTGGATCGCGAGATGCTCGTAGCGATCGATCGTCGCCGCGCCGGCATTCCCCTTGTCGAACGCCGCAAGCGTGCCGTCATAGGCGTCGCCGTGGCCCATCGCCTTTTCGAAGATCGACGGGTTGGAGGTGACACCGGTCAGGCCGTCGGCCTCGACCAGCTTCTCCAGCCCGCCTTCCTCCAGGAACTTGCGGTCGACGAAATCCAGCCAGACGGCGGTGCCGGCGGCGGACAGGTCACTCAGCTTACCCATTGCGCTTCTCCATCACGTCACGCGCGACCTTGACGATATTGTCGACCGTGAAGCCGTATTTGTCCTGCAACTTGGCGATCGGGGCGGATGCGCCGAACGTCGACATGGTGATCGTCGCGCCGTCGAACCCGACATAGCGATCCCAACCCATCGATCCCGCCATCTCCACCGCGACCCGCGCCGGCACGTCGCGCGGCAGCACGGAGTCGCGATAAGCCTGATCCTGCAACTCGTACCGGTACCAGCTCGGCATCGACACGACGCGGCTGGCGACGCCCTCCGCCTTCAGCCGCTCGTGCGCCTCGACGACCAGCGACAGCTCGCTGCCGGTGGCGATCAGGATCACCTGCGGATTCTCGCTGTCGGCCAGCACGTAGCCGCCCTTCATCACGCCCTCGGCACTGGCATACTTGTCACGGTCGAGCGTCGGCAGCGCCTGACGCGACAGGATCAGCGCGGTCGGACGATCCGCCTTCTCCAGCGCCGCGCGCCATGCCCACGCCGTTTCGTTCGCATCACCCGGCCGGATCGTGTCGAGGCCCGGGATCGCGCGCAGCGTCGCCAGATGCTCGATCGGCTGGTGCGTCGGGCCGTCCTCGCCGACGCCGATCGAGTCGTGCGTGAAGACCCAGATCGCGCCGAGCTCCATGATCGCCGACAGGCGGATCGGCGCGCGCATGTAATCCGCGAAGACGAGGAAGGTGGAGCCGTAGGAGCGCAGGTGCGACAGCGCCATCCCGTTCACGACCGAGCCCATGCCATGCTCGCGCACGCCGAAGTGGAAGTTGGTGCCGCCGTAGTTGTTCGCCTCGAACGACGGGGCGCCCTTGATGTCGGTCTTGGTCGATGGCGCGAGGTCCGCCGATCCGCCGAGCAGCCACGGCGTCTTGCCGACGATGGCGTTCAGCACCTTGCCACCCGAGTCGCGGCTGGCTACGCCCTTCGCATCCGCCGGGAAGACGGGGATGTCGGCATCCCAGTCGTCGGGCAACTTGTCCTTCAGCAGCAGGTCGAGTTCCGCCGCCTGCTCCGGGTAGGACGAACGATATTCGTCGGTCAGCTTCACCCACGCATCGCGCAGTGGCTGGCCGCGGCCCGACACCGCGCCGCGGAAGCTGTCGATAACGCCGTCCGGCACGCGGAACTGCTCGTCCTCGGGCCAGCCATACGCCTTTTTGGTCGCGCGGATATTGTCCTCGCCCAGCGGCTCGCCATGCGCCTTCTCGCTGCCGGCCTTGGGGCTGCCCCAGCCGATCACCGAGTGAACGACAATGAAGGTCGGCTTGTCGTCGGTGGCGCGGAACGTCTCGAACGCCTTGGTCAACGCTTCGATGTCGTTGGCGTCGTCGACATGGATGACGTTCCATCCGTAAGCCTGCATGCGCAGGCCGACATCCTCGTCGAACGCTAGGTCGGTGGCACCCTCGATCGAGATGTGGTTGCTGTCATAGACCCAGCATAGGTTCGACAGCTTGAGGTGACCCGCAAGGCTCGCCGCCTCGGCGGACACGCCCTCCATCATGTCGCCGTCGCCGCAGACGGTGTAGACATCGTGGTCGAACAGCTTGAACCCGTTGCGATTGTAGCGTGCCGCCAGCCAGCGCTCGGCGATCGCCATGCCCACCGAGTTGCCGCAGCCCTGCCCCAGCGGGCCGGTCGTCGTCTCGACGCCGGTGGTGTGTCGGTATTCCGGATGGCCCGGCGTCTTCGACGACAGCTGCCGGAACTGGCGAATATCGTCGAGGCTGACCGCCTCCTGGCCAGTTTTGTTACCCTCGGCATCGATCTCCTCGACACCGGCCAGATGCAGGATCGAATACAGCAGCATCGACGCGTGGCCGACCGACAGCACGAAGCGGTCGCGGTTCGGCCAGTCCGGATGCGCGGGGTCATAACGCAGGAAACGGTTCCAGATCGTCCAGCCCACCGGGGCCAGCGCCATCGGCGTGCCGGGATGGCCCGAATTGGCCTTCTGCACCGCATCCATCGACAGGGTGCGGATGGTATCGATCGCCAGCCGCTCCGGGCTGCCGTCCTCGTGCAGGGAAACGGCCGCGGGAGTGGCGGTCTGGGTATCGGACATGAATGGAACCTCGCTCTGGTCGAAGGGCGGAACGCGCAGCCGCCGGTCGGGTTGCGACTGGCCGCTCCCCTAGCGAGAAGCGGCAGCCCGTTCCAGCCCCGCCCGTTCCGTTCTCGTAACGACACCCCGATCGGCGATGTATGCGGCATCGACCTGTTTCAGGAACAGGCCATGGCCGACGACCCCGGGAATACAGGCAATCGCATCGGCCAGCGCCTCCCAGTCGTGATATGCACCGGCGACGCAGTCGAGCACGCGGTTGCCGTTGTCGGTCAGATACTCACCGCGCCACGTCGCGGATCGCACCAGCCCGGTGATCCGGTCGGCGACGTATGCGGCGGCGAACGGCAGCACCTCGACCGGCAGCTTCGCCGCGCCGATCGTCGCGACCCGCTTGCTGGCGTCGGCGATCACGATCATCCGCCGACTGGCGCAGGCCACGACCTTTTCACGCAGCATGGCACCACCGGCACCCTTGATGGCGCGAAAGTCGGCATCGATCTCGTCCGCCCCGTCGATCGTCAGGTCGACGCGGGCCACGTCTGCGAAATCCCGCACCCGGATGCCGACCGATCGCGCCAGATCGGCACTGGCGTTCGACGTCGCGACGGCGTCGATGTCCAGCCCCAGCCGGCCGATCGCCCGGATCGCATGCGCGGCGGTGGACCCCGTCCCCAGCCCAACGAGCATTCCGGACGCGACTTCCTGCACCGCCGCCTCCGCGGCCAGTCGCTTGTCCGTATCGATGTCGGCGGAGTCGTGGTGCATGAACGCTTAACCCGTGAAAGTCCGTTTCGGACCTTAGCAGTCGCACAATAAAATCGATCGCACGCCCATTTTCTGGGCTGCAACCATTTCCAATCTGGGACATTGTGGGACGGTTCCGGGGCTCCGGTGTACCAGACGGACACGCTCAACTTGAAATTACAGACAAAGCGGCCAGCGGCCGCGGGCATCGCGATCGGCCTCGCTTTGGCGCTTGGCGCCTGCGGTGGGGGTGACTCGGCCGAAAAGGGTGCCGGCAAGGGTGGTCAGCAACCGGGCAAGGGGACGCCGCAAGTCGGGTTCGTGGTCGTCCAGCCAACCGACGTCGCTCTGGTCACGGAACTCGCCGGCCGTACGACCGCGTTCGAAAGCTCCGACGTCCGGCCGCAGGTGACCGGCATCATCCGCCGCCGCTTCTTCACGGAGGGCGCGCTCGTCACCCGCGGCCAGCCCCTCTACGAGATCGACCCGCGCCTGTACCGCGCCGCCGCCAACGAAGCGCGCGCCAATCTCGCCAGCGCCCGCGCCAACCAGGAAGCGACCCGCATCCTCGCCGAGCGCTACCGTCCGCTGGCGGAGATCGAGGCGATCTCGAAGCAGGATTACACCAACGCCGTCGCTCAGTCGCGGCAAGCGACCGCCGCGGTCGGCCAGACCCGCGCTGCGCTGGAGACGGCGCAGATCAACTTGCGCTTCACCACCGTCCCCGCGCCGATCACCGGGCGCATCGGCCGGTCGCTGTTCACCGTCGGTGCGCTGGTCTCGGCGACCCAGACCGATCCGCTGGCGCAGATCCAGCGTCTCGACCCGATGTTCGTGGACATCCAGCAGTCCGCCGACGCGCTGCTGTCGTTGCGCCGCAGCCTTGCCTCGGGTGGGGTGACGCCGACGACCGCGCAGGTGCGGCTGAAGCTGCCCGACGGCGGCGATTACGGCCAGACGGGCACGATCGAGTTTTCCGAAGCGCTGGTCGATCCCACCACGGGCACCACGACGCTGCGCGCGCGCTTCCCGAACCCGCAGGGCATTCTGTTGCCGGGCATGTTCGTCCGCGCCAGCTTCTCGCAGGCGATCAACCGCCGCGCGTTCCTCGTCCCGCAACAGGGCGTCAGCCGCAATCCGCAGGGCAACGCCACCGTCATCATCGTCGGCCCCGGCAACAAGGCCACCGAGAAGAAGGTCACGGCGGAGCGGACGCAGGGCGAGTTCTGGGTCGTGACCGAGGGGCTGAACCCGGGCGACAAGATCATCGTTCAGGGCCTGTCGAAGCTGCGCCCCGGCCAGCAGGTCCAGCCGGTGCCGGCCAACACGCCGCAGCGCGTGCAGGCTCCACCGAAGGACGGCGAGGGCGGCGGCGGTTCCGGCGGTGGCGACGCGGCGCAGAAGAAGGGCGGCTGAGCCCCTCATGATCAGTCGCATCTTCATCGATCGCCCGATCTTCGCGTGGGTGATCGCGATCATCATCATGCTCGGCGGGGCCGGCGCGATCCTCGGGCTGCCGATCGCGCAATATCCCGACGTCGCGCCGCCGCAGGTGTCGATCCGCGCCACCTATCCGGGCGCGAATGCGCAGACGTTGCAGAACGCCGTCACGCAGGTGGTCGAGCAGACGCTGACGGGCATCGACGGGCTGCTGTACTTCCAGTCGTCCTCGTCCAGCCGCGGTCAGGTGACGATCACCTGTACGTTCGACAAGAGCGTCGATCCCGACATCGCGCAGGTTCAGGTCCAGAACCAGGTTCAGCAGGCGCTCGCCCGCCTGCCGCAACAGGTGCAGCAGCAGGGCCTGATCGTCCGCAAGTCGAACCCGGACTTCCTGCTGATCGCCGCCGTGTACGATTCCACGGACCGGTCGACCAACCGGGACGTGTCGGATTACCTGACCTCGACCTTGCAGGACCCGTTGGGCCGCACCGCCGGCGTCGGCGACACCAACGTGTTCGGTTCGCAATATGCGATGCGGATCTGGCTCGACCCGAACAAGCTCAACAGCTTCCAGCTCATCCCCGCCGACGTGGTCGCCGCCGTGCAGGCGCAGAACACCGAAGTCGCGGCGGGCGAGATCGGCGGGCAGCCGTCGTCGGACAAGCAGTATCTGAACGCCGTCGTCACCGCGCAGAGCCGCCTCCAGACGCCCGAGCAGTTCCGCAACATCATCCTGAAGACGACGACCAACGGCGCGGCCGTGCGCGTGTCGGACGTCGGCTGGGTCGAGCTGGGTGCTGAGAATTACGCCGCCCGCAGCCGCATCAACCAGCATCCTGGCGCGGGTATCGCCGTGCTGCTCGCCCCTGGTGCCGACGCGCTGAAGACCGCCGAGCTGGTCAAGGCGCAGGTCGAGGCCGCGGCGAAGAACTTCCCGCCGGGTTACGAATATACCTTCGTCAACGACTCCACCGAGTTCATCAAGCTGTCGATCGAGGAGGTCGTGAAGACCCTGATCGAGGCGGTGATCCTTGTCGTCATCGTGATGTTCGTATTCCTGCAAAGCTGGCGTGCGACGCTGATCCCGACGATCGCGGTGCCCGTCGTGCTGCTCGGCACGTTCGGCGTGTTCTACCTTGCCGGGTTCTCGATCAACACGCTGACGCTGTTCGGTCTGGTGCTCGCGATCGGCCTGCTGGTCGACGACGCGATCGTCGTCGTCGAGAATGTCGAGCGCCTGCTCGAGGAAAACCCGGAGATGTCGCCGCGCGAGGCGACGATCCAGTCGATGGACGAGATCACCGTCGCGCTGGTCGCGATCGCGCTCGTCCTGTCGGCGGTGTTCCTGCCGATGGCGTTCTTCGGCGGATCGACCGGCGTCATCTATCGCCAGTTCTCTCTGACGATCGTGTCGGCGATGGTCCTGTCGGTCGTCGTCGCGCTGGTGCTGTCGCCCGCGCTGACCACGACGCTGCTGAAGCAGAAGCATGCCAAGGACGAGAATGGCGACCCGATCGAGGGTGGCTGGCTGGGCCGTAAATACCCGAAGGTCGCGCATTTCTTCGCCCGCGCCCGCGACAATTTCAACAACTGGTTCGACCGCACGTCGGACCGCTACGTCGATGCGATCAAGAAGATCATCGCGGCGAAGTGGCTGTGGCTCGGTATGTATGCCGGTGTCGTCGTGCTGCTCGCGGTGCTGTTCATGCGCATGCCCACCGGCTTCCTGCCGACCGAGGATCAGGGCATCGCGATCGTCCAGTTCCAGCTGCCCCCCGGATCGACCCAGAACCGCACGTTCGAGGTCCAGAAGGAAGTCGAGAACTACTTCGTCAAGAACGAGGGGTCGAACGTCGCGACCGCCTTCTCGGTCAGCGGCATCGGCGGCGGCGGCGCGCCCGGCGGCCAGAATACCGGTCTCGGCTTCGTGGCGCTGAAGGACTGGTCGCTGCGGGAGGGCAAGGACAATTCCGCCGACGCGATCACGCAGCGCGCGTCCGCCGCGTTCGCCGGCCTCCGCGATGCGCAGGTCTATGCGCTGGTCCCGCCCGCCGTCCGCGGCCTCGGCCAGTCGAACGGCTTCACGATCGAGCTTCAGAACACCAGCGGGATGAGCCTCGCCAAGTTCGAGGAAGCGCGCGACAAGCTGCTCGCCGCCGCTTCCGGCGAGCCGACGCTGGCCGGCGTGCGCCTGACGGAACTGCCCGACGTGCCGAACGTGAAGGTCAACGTCGATCCGCAGAAGCTGTCGACGCTGGGCCTGACGCAGACGACGGTGAACTCTACGCTGTCGACCGCGTGGGGCGGTCAGTACGTCAACGACTTCCTCGACCGTGGCCGCGTGAAGCGCGTCTTCGTGCAGGGCGACGCGCCGTTCCGGTCCAAGCCCGAAGACATCAACCAGTGGTTCGTGCGCGGTGCGAACGGCCAGATGGCCCCCTTCTCGTCCTTCGCGACGACGACATGGGAAAAGGCGCCGGTGTCGCTGTCGCGCTTCAACGGCATCCAGAGTTTCGAATTCCAGGGTTCGGCGGCACCGGGGCAAAGTTCGGGTCAGGCGCTGGAGACGATGCGCCGCCTCGCCGGGCAGATTCCCGGCACCTCCGTCGCGCTGGCGGGCCTGTCGTTTCAGGAGGACGTGTCCTCCGGTCAGGCGCCGATCCTGTACGGCCTGTCGATCCTCGTCGTGTTCCTGTGCCTCGCGGCGCTGTACGAAAGCTGGTCGATCCCGTTCGCGGTGCTGCTGATCATTCCACTCGGCCTGATCGGCGCGATCGCGTTCGTCACGCTGCGTGGGCTGACCAACGACGTGTACTTGCAGATCGGCCTGCTGACGACGATGGGCCTCGCCGCGAAGAATGCGATCCTGATGATCGAGTTCGCGGAACAGGCGGAGCGCAAGGGCGCACGCGTCATCGACGCCGCGTTGCAGGCGGCGAAGATCCGACTCCGCCCGATCCTGATGACGTCGTTCGCGTTCATCTTCGGCGTGCTGCCGCTCGCCATCTCCACCGGCGCGGGCGCGAACAGCCGCATCGCGATCGGTACGGCGGTGATCGGCGGCATGCTGTCGGCGACCTTCCTCGCGATCTTCTACATTCCGCTGTTCTTCGTCCTCGTGCGCCGCGGCGTGCGTGACGGCATCGCCAAATTGCGCGGTCGCCCGACCGGCTTTCAGGGTGATGACGGGCACGGTAGGGATGGTCACGGCAGGGATGGCGACGACGATGACGGCGAACCCTATGGCCCGCCCGAAGTCCAGGGGCCGCACCGGCCGGAGCCCGCATGATGCGTAAGCCGATCCTCTCCATGGCGCTCGCTGCGACGGTTCTGTCCGGTTGCAGCCTCGCGCCGAAATATATCCGCCCCGAACTGCCAACGCCGCAATCCTGGCCGGTCGGAGACGCGTATCTGCGCCAGACCGAGGCGGCGCTGCCGTCGGTCAGCTTTCCCGCAGTATTCACCGATCGCCGGCTCCAGACGCTGATCGAGCAGGCGCTGCTCAACAACCGCGACCTGCGCATTGCCGCCGCCAACATCCAGGCGGCACGGTCGCAATACCGCGTGCAGCGCGCCGACCTGTTCCCGCAGATCGACGCGACCGGTCGCTACACCTATTCCGGCGGCGGTCGCGGCGCGACCACGACGGCCGGGGGCAGCACCGGCGGCACCGGCGGGAACGGTGGTACGGGCGGGACCGGAACCGGCGGCACCGGCGGCACCGGTACGGGGGGCACGGGGACCGGTGGCACCGGCACGATCATCACCAGCTCGGGTGGCGGCAGTGCGTTTTCGGTCGGGCTGGGCATCACGGCATTTGAGGTTGATCTGTTCGGCCGGGTACGCAGCCTGACCCGCGCCGCGCTCGACCGTTATTTCGCGACCGAAGCCGCCGCCCGCGCCACCCGCCTGACGCTGGTCGGCGACATCGCCGATGCGTGGCTGACCTATGCCGCGGACCAGAGCCTGCTCCGGATCGCGCAGGACACCGCGACATCGGCGCAGCGCTCCGTGGTGCTTACCCGCGCACGTCTGCGCGGCGGCATCGCCCCGCGTACCGACGTGGCGCAGGCGGAACAGATCCTCGCCACCGCCGAAAGTGATCTCGCGCTTCAGCGGACGGCGGTGGCGCAGGACGCCAATGCGCTGCAATTGCTGGTCGGCGCCCCGGTCGATCCGGCACTGCTACCGACGACGCTGGACGAGGCATCCGCCACCGTGGCCGCGCTGCCGGCCGGGCTGGACTCCCAGATCCTGCTTCGCCGCCCCGACGTGGTGCAGGCGGAATACGAATTGCGCGCGACCAATGCGGAAATCGGCGCAGCGCGCGCGGCGCTGTTCCCGAACATCTCGCTCACCGGACTGGTCGGCTTCGCATCCAACGCGCTGTCGTCGCTCTTCAAGGGCGACAGCTTCACCTATTCGGTCGCGCCGAACGTCGGCTACCCGATCTTCCGCGCGGGAGCCGGCCGAGCCGGCGTCGTCTTCAGCCAGGCACAGCGCGATGCGGCGCTCGCCACCTACGAACGCGCGATCCAGAGCGCGTTCCGCGAAACCGCTGACGCGCTCGCGCGGCAGGGTACGATCGACCAGCAGTTGAGCGCCAATCGCCGCTTCGCCGCCGCCGCCGCCGACACGCTGCGCCTGACCGAGGCTTCGTATCGGGGCGGCATTTCGCCGTTCCTCAACACGTTGGATGCGCAGCGGTCCTTCTACACCGCGCAACGCCAGTTCGTCGCGACGCAGCTGACCGCCGCATCGAACCGCGTCACGCTCTACCGCGTGCTCGGCGGCGACTCGACGCTGGAGGCGACCGCCGACGGTCCGCGCCTGCTCGCGCCGCCGTCAGGGACCACCACCCCCGCAACGCCTTGACGTCACTCGCCGGCGGGGGGAGGGTCGGGGCATGAACCATGTCATTCGCCGCTTCCGCCCCGCCGATCGCGACGCGATGCTCGCGTTCGCGAACAGCCTGCCCGAGCACGACCTGCTGTTCCTCGGCCGCGACCTGCGTCAGCCACGCGTGATCGAGGCGTGGCTGGAGGCGATCGAGGCTGGCTGGATCGACAGCTTCCTCGCCGAAGCGGAGGACGGCATCATCGTCGGCAGCGCCGCGCTGCTCCGCGATCCGCACGGGTGGAGCGCGCATGTCGGCGAGGTCCGCCTGCTCGTCATGGCCGACCGCCGCGGCCACGGGCTCGGCCGCGATCTGGTGGAGGCGGTCTTCGCCGCCGCCGCCGCCGCCCACGGCCTGTCCAAGCTGACCGCATCGATGACGGTCGATCAGGCCGGATCGCGCACCCTGCTGGAGAGCGTCGGGTTCCATCAGGAGGCGCTGCTGGCGGCGCACGTCCGCGACCAGTCCGGCACCGCACACGATCTGGCGATCCTCGCGTGCACGATCGGCGGCTGACCCGGACCCGATCCGCGCACCCCGACGTTAGGCGCTGGAGTTCAACGAAAAGGATCACGTCGCCATGAGTATCTTCGGTTCGATCAAGGACGCGATCTTCGGCCACCCCGCCGCCGCCGAGGCGAAGCCCGCGCCGACGCCGACCCCTGCCGCGGCACCAGCGCCCGCGGCTGCCGCACCCGCGCCGGCTCCGGCTCCCGCTCCAGCCGCACCGAAGACGATCGACGCCGACGCGGCGCTCGAGAAGATCTACCACGCGAAGGGCGATCCCGACCTCAACTACAAATCGTCGATTGTCGACCTGATGAAGCTGATCGGCATGGACCCCAGCCTCGACAACCGGAAGACGCTCGCGACCGAGCTGGGCTACGAAGGTGAAAAGGACGGTTCGGCGGAGATGAACATCTGGCTCCACAAGCGCGTGATGGAGCGTATCCGCACCGGGCAGTAAGGCCCCCGTCATTGCGAGCGTGGCGAAGCTACGCTCGCGATACGGTATTCCAGCGACGGGGCTCAGCTATCCGCCAGCCGTCCCAACGCCCACCCCGCCGCCTCGCGCACCACGGGTGAGGCATCCTCCAACAGCGGCACCAACGCAGGTCGTAGGCCCGCCGCCCCACTATTTCCCGCCGCGATCGCCGCATTGCGGACCATCCGATCGCGGCCGATGCGCTTGATCGGCGATCCCGAAAACACCTGCCTGAACCCGGCATCGTCCAGTGCCAGCAGGTCGGCCAGTTCCGGCGCGGCGAGTTCCGCGCGCCCGATAAAGGCCATGTTCGCCGCCGCCGCATCGGCGAACTTGTTCCATGGGCACACCGCCAGACAATCGTCGCAGCCATAGATGCGGTTGCCGATCCCCGCCCGGAACTCCTCCGGGATCGGTCCCGAATGCTCGATCGTCAAATACGAGATGCAGCGCCGTGCATCCAGTTGATACGGCCCAGGAAACGCGTCGGTGGGGCACGCCCGCTGGCACGCGTCGCACGATCCGCAGCGGTCGCGCCCCGCCACGTCGGGCGTCAGGTCCAGCGTCGTATAGATCGCACCGAGAAACAGCCAGCTACCATGCTCGCGGCTGACCAGATTCGTGTGCTTGCCCTGCCACCCGATCCCCGCCGCCTCCGCCAGCGGTTTCTCCATGACCGGCGCGGTGTCGACGAACACCTTGAGATCGCATCCTTCTCCCAAACTGGCCGCCTCTTGCGCCAGCCACCGTCCAAGCGCCTTCAGCGCCTTCTTGACGACGTCGTGGTAATCGCCGCCCTGCGCATAGACCGACACGCGCCCCCGCTCCCCCGCGTCGGCCAGCGCCAGCGGATCGCGGCCCGGCGCATAGCTCATGCCCAGCGACACGACGCTGCGCACCTCGGGCCACAGACCGGCGGGCGAGACGCGGTGGTGCGCGCGCTCCTCCATCCAGATCATGTCCCCGTGCCGGCCCTGTTCCAGCCACTCGCGCAGCCGTTCGCCGGCGCGCGGCGCGGCATCGGCGCGCGCGATACCGCACGCCGCGAAGCCGAGTTCGGCCGCTTTCGCCTTGATCCGGTCTTCCAGCTTGTCTTGCGTCACCCCTCCCCGCTACCACGACCGCCCCGGCGGGAGGAAGCATGGCGGACGAACGGGCGGTCACCGCCGAGCATCTGGTGAAGCGGTACGAGCAACGTCGCGTGGTCGACGGCGTCGACCTGTCGGTGCCGGCGGGCTCGATCTACGGCGTACTCGGCCCGAACGGTGCGGGCAAGACCACGACGCTGCGCATGCTGCTGGGCATCATCGAGCCGGACGAGGGCCATCGCACGCTACTCGGCCATATCAACCCGCGCGAGGCGAGCGACCGCGTCGGCTATCTGCCCGAAGAACGCGGACTGTATCCCGCAATGAAGGCCAAGGAAGCGATCGCGTTCATGGGCGCGCTCCGTGGCCTCGACTGGGCGGAGGGGCGCCGCCGCGCCGTGACGATGCTGGAGGAGGCGGGCCTGGGCCATGCCGCGGACGAGAAGATTCGCAAGCTGTCCAAGGGCATGGCGCAGCTCGTGCAATTGCTCGGCTCCGTCGTCCACCGGCCCGACCTGATCGTCCTCGACGAGCCGTTCTCCGGCCTCGACCCGGTCAATCAGGAGAAGCTGGAGGCGCTGATCCTCGCGGAGCGCGACCGCGGCGCGACGATCCTGTTCTCCACCCACATCATGGCGCATGCCGAACGCCTGTGCGACCGGCTGGCGATCATCGCGGGTGGACGACGCCGGTTCGAGGGCACCGTCGACGACGCCCGCGCCACCCTGCCCAGCCGCGTCCGCTACGTACCCCATCACCCCGCCCCGGCGATCGCGCAATTGCTGCCCGCCGACGCGGTGGCAGACGGTGGCGCATGGCGGTTCCAGCTCCCCGATGGCGGCATCGAACCGCTGCTCGTGCCGCTCATCGATGCGGGCTACGGCATCGCCGGGCTGACGATCGAGCGGCCCGGCCTGCACGACGCCTTCGTCAGGATCGTCGGCCAGCACGCGGAGAAGGCGGCATGAACAATTTCCGCCATGCCATTCGTCAGGCGATGACGATCGCCCGCCGCGATTTCGTCGCTACCGTCTACACGCCCGTCTTCCTGCTGTTCCTGTTCGCCCCCGTCCTGATCGGCTCGATCAGCGCCATCGGCGGCATCGGCGCGGCAAGCATGGGCGACGGCGTCGCCGACAAGGCGCGAATCGTCGCGATCGTCCCGGCGCAGGTCGCCCCGGCGATGATCGCGCAGGACAAGCGCCTGCGCGCGATGTTCCCCCGCGACTTCCGGCCGTCCACACTCAGCATCGTCGCACCCTCCGCCGATCCGGCGAAGCAGGCACGTGCGGCGATCGACGACATGCGCTTCGACGTCGGTGGCGTCCTCTATGGCGACCTGACGCGACCGCAACTGCTCGTCCCCGCCATCGACCGCTACACCGCCCCGTATCTGGAGGCGCTGGCGCAGGCGACCTTGTCCGCCGACGCCCCCCGCATCGTCGCCACCCGCCACGAGGCTATCCGCGCCCGCGCCTCGATCGGCGGCCAGCACCAGTCGGGTTTCATCGCCGTGTTCGGCATCTTCTTCCTGACGCTGTTCCTGGCGGGGCAGGTCGTCGGCACAATGGCGGAGGAGCGCAACACCAAGGTGATCGAGGTGCTGGCCGCCGCCGTTCCGCTGGAGGCGGTGTTCGCGGGCAAGCTGGTCGGCATGTTCGGCGTCGCGGTGCTCTTCGTCGGCTTCTGGGGCGCCGTGCTGCTGTCGCTCGGCCAGTGGCTGCCGCCGACCGCCGCGCAGGCGATCGGCGATCTCGCCCCGGCGATCGGCGCGCCAACCTTCGCGCTGCTGTTCGCGGCCTATTTTTCGCTTGCCTATCTGCTGCTCGGCTCGGTGTTCCTCGGCATTGGCGCGCAGGCGTCTTCGCAGCGCGAGATCCAGATGCTGTCGCTGCCGATCACGATCGTCCAGGTCGGGATGTTCGCGCTCGCCTCGGCGGCGGCGCGGCATCCGGAAAGCTGGGTGGCGCGGTTCGCGGAAGTCTTCCCGCTATCATCGCCCTTCGCGATGGCGGGCCGTGCGGCCAATTCGGCGACGCTGTGGCCGCATGCGCTGGCACTGGTCTGGCAGTTGCTGTGGGTCGCGCTGTTCATCTGGACGGGGGCACGGCTGTTCCGGCGCGGCGTGCTGCAGTCGGGCAGCACCCCGTTCTGGCGGCGTTCACGGGCCGCCCCTATATCGGGGTGATGCAAACCCCCTCCGATCGTCGCACCTTCCTCGGCCTTGCCGGCCTCTGCACCGCTGCTTTCGCGCTGTTCGGCTGCAAGCAGCAGGCGCAGGCGGCCGAGCGCTATCCGGTGACGATGACCGATGCGCAGTGGCAGGCGAAGCTCGGCCCCGCCGCGTACCGCGTGCTCCGCAAGGAGGGGACCGAAGTACCGTTTACCAGCCCGCTGAACGACGAGCACCGCGCCGGCACCTTCGGCTGCAAAGGCTGCGCGCAACCGCTGTTCGCGTCGAAGACGAAGTTCGACAGCGGCACCGGCTGGCCCAGCTTTTGGGCACCGGTGCCGAAAGCGGTGGGCACGCGCGTGGATGGATCGATGATGATGCAGCGGACGGAGGTGCATTGTTCGCGCTGCGGCGGGCATCTGGGCCATGTCTTCGACGACGGACCGAAACCGACCGGCAAGCGCTACTGCATGAACGGCGTCGCGATGACGTTCCGGGCAGCCTAAGCCGCATTTGACTCGAGAGAGCCAGGTTTAGCTGACTTCCTCCCCGTTCCTTCAGGGGATCGTTACGAAGCTCTCTCTTCTGCCACCCCGGCGAAGGCCGGGGTCCAGTTGGGATGTCCGCTGTAGCTACTGAGAACGGAGCCTAACTGGTCCCCGGCCTTCGCCGGGTGGTGGCTCGCTGATAGGCAGAAAATGATTTCGCAACGATTCCCTTGATGGGATGCGCTTACTTCGAGACCTCAGTCCATTTTTCCGACGAACGCCAGCACCCGTGTCTCACGATCGGCACCGTGGGCGTATTCGACCGCCGGCTCGGCATCCATCTTCGGCGCGTGACCCGAATAGATGAAGCCCTTCACCGGATAGCTCGACGTGCCCAGCCCGCCCTGCGGACCGTACCACACGCGTACCTGGCTCCAGTCGCCTGCCGCTGACACGTCGACCGCGCGCACGTTCGTCTCGACGGCACCGCGCCGCGACCAGTTGGCGTGGGTCAGCAGCACCTCGCGCTCGCTGACCACGCGCGACACCATCGCGACATGGCCGACGCGCATACGACGCGTGGAGTCGAAGGCGAGCACAGCGCCCGGCTGCGGCACATGGCCACGCTCGTACTTGCCGTCCGCCTGGTTCCACCAGGTGTTGGCGTTACCGTGAATATCGATGCCCGAGATTTCGCGAGCATAGGGCGCGCATTGCCAGAATTGTGCAGCAGCCGGAGCGGCCATCATCAGGCCGCACGAAAACACCAGCGCAAAACGCGCTGCAAAACTCTTGATCATGGTCGTCAGACCCCCCGGTCTCAATCGGTGTGAGTCTCGGCTACGGGCAAAGGTTTATTTTTGGAATATCGCCGGGAACCTTATCCGACGAAGCGTTTCATCACGAAGGTCAGCCCCCGATTGGGGGAGTCATGCTGTCGTGGAATCACAAATCATCGGCCGGTTTCGGGTGCTCGGCCCGGATTGCCGACACGGTGAACCGGCTCCGGCCCATGCGTCCGTGCCAGCGTTTCGAACTGCGTGCCGTCGATCCGAATCTCGTTAAAGCCCGGCGGGCTGTTGCGCGTCCGCACCGACAGCGTGCCCGCGCCGATCATGCGAATGACGCGCCCCGCGCGTTCGACGGGGATGTCGAACGGATCGTGGACGTGGCCCGTCAGCACCGCATGCGCGCCCGCCGCCGCCAGTTCGCTCAACGCCTCCTCGCCGCGCGCCGTCTTCGCCGTGCCCTTCGTCGGGCCCTCGATCAGCGGATGATGCGCGGCGATGAAGATCAGATTCTCCTTCGGCGCGTCCTCGATCAGCGCGAGCGCGCGGCGCAGCGAGCTTTGGCTGACGCGGCCCTTCGACCAGTTCCACCGCCACTGCGCGCGCGCCGTCGTCTTCAGCGGCACGATCGTCACGCCGTGCAATTCCAGCGGCTTCTCGATCATCCGCTCGACCGCGGCGTAGCGCGTATAGGGCGCGATGAAGCGCCGGACCGGGTCCCAGTAATAGGGGATGTCGTGGTTGCCGACTTCCAGCGTCACCGGCGCGGCCAGCCCTTTCAGCCACGCGCCACCCTCCACGAACTCCTTCGTGCGCGCCCGCATCGTCAGGTCGCCGGTCATGATGACCGCGTCCGGCTTCTCGGTTGCGACCAGTTCGGTGAACCAGGCGACGGCCGCCTTGTCCTCCTTGCCGAAATGGACATCGCTGACGTGAAAGAGCCTGATCATCCCCGGCATTTCCCCGGCGCCAAGGCCTGCGTCAAGGCCGCCCGCGTCAAGGCAGGTCGGCCAGTTCGCGCGGCTGGTGGATCGGACATCCGTTGAAGCGTCCGCGATAATCGGCGGAGAAGGCGTAGGTGTCCCTGCGCGCGCGATTGACGTTGCCGAGCGGCCGGTGCGCCGCGATCCCGTGCCAGATGCTGTACGACAGCGCATCGTCGACCGCGTCCGATCCGCCATGCTCCCAGCTATGCTGCGGCGGCACCTCCAGCGTGGCGACGGTGACGAACGGGCTCGCCTTCGCGTCCCACTCCTGCGTCGGGTCCTCGACCGGCATCGCCGCGAGATCGGTGTTGAGCTGCACGCGGAACTCCCACGTGCCGCCCTGCGACACCAGCACCTCGTTCACCACCTCGCGCAGCGCGTCGGGCCGGTCGTGCGTCGACACCGTGTCACCCGTCAGCTGCGTCAGCGCGGGACTGACCGGCACGATCTGGAACTTGGCGATATGGTCGCCGTAACGGAACGGCGTCTGCGACCAATATGTCTCGCCCAGCGGATGCACGTTCGGCGCACCGCCCAGTTGCTGCAACGTCGCCGATGGTAATCCGATCGCCTCCAGCGGCGCTTCGATCGCCCGCAGGATACCGGACAACAGTTTTTTGCCGCCCTCCGCCTTGTCGGTCGTCGTGGCCAGCAGCTTCAGGTTCTTCGCGAAGGCGGCCGCGTCGGGCGCGCTGAACACCGGTCCATTGACCATGATGAAGTCCTGCGTCGTGTCACCCTCCGACCCCGGCAACCGTTCCCCCTCGACGTTCAGGACCTTCAGCGCCAGCCCACGCGGCAGGCCGATCGAATCGTCCAGCAGGTCGCCCGGATTGGTGGAGATACGCAGGATCGCCTCATGCTCGCCCGGCGTCGCGAACAGTCCCTGCGCCAGTTCGGGCGGCAAGCCGGAGTGGACGCGGAACACGCCCTTCGCGATCCCATGCGCCTTGGCGTGCACCGCGCGGACGGCGTGGCCATAGTCTTTCGACGTGGTGTCCAGAATGTGGCGGAACGATTCGTTGAGCTGCCCGATCGTCTCCGCCTCGTCCGGCTTCAAGGTTTCGACGGACGGGTCGTAGCGGATCGGTGCGGGCATGACGGTGATCTCCTGTGATCTCCGCCTGTTAACTCGCCGGTATAACGCCGCGTTCCCACCCATTCCGCGCCTGCAAGGGGAGGAATGGGTGGGAAAGGGTCGCTCGAAAACGTCTCCCTCCCCAAGGGGAGTGGAGCAGCCGACTCAGATATGGATCGCCCGGCCGTACGCGCCCAGCACGCTCTCGTGCATCATCTCGCTCAGCGTCGGATGCGCGAACACCGTCTCCATCAGTTCGGCCTCGGTCGTCTCCAGCTGACGGGCGACGACATAGCCCTGGATCAGCTCGGTCACTTCCGCGCCGACCATGTGCGCGCCGAGCAGCTCACCCGTCTTGGCGTCGAACACCGTCTTTACGAAGCCTTCCGCCTCGCCCAGCGCGATCGCCTTGCCGTTGCCGATGAAGGGGAATTTGCCGACCTTCAGCTCGTACCCGGCCTCCTTCGCCTTCGCCTCGGTCATGCCGACGCTGGCGACCTGCGGACGCGAATAGGTGCAGCCGGGGATGTTGCCCTTGTCCATCTGGTGCGGCGATCCGCCGGCGATCTTCTCCGCCGCGATCACGCCCTCGTGGCTCGCCTTGTGGGCCAGCCACGGTGCGCCGGTCACGTCGCCGATCGCCCAGATGCCCGGCACGTTGGTCTGGCCATAACCGTCGGTCTTGATGTGCCCCCGGTCGGTTTCGACGCCCAGCGCCTCCAGCCCGATATTCTCCGTGTTCGGCACGATGCCGATCGCGACGATGACATGGCTGAACTCGGTCGTCTCGACCTTGCCGTCCTTCCCCTTGATCGACGCCTTCACGTTCGCCGCACCCGGCTCGATCTTCTCGACGCCGGCACCCGTCAGGATCTTGATCCCCTGCTTGGTCAGCGCCTTGTCCATGAAGGCGGACACCTCCTCGTCCTCGACCGGCAGGATGCGGGGCAGCATCTCCACGATCGTCACGTCCGCGCCCATGTCGTTGTAGAAGCTGGCGAACTCCACGCCGATCGCGCCCGATCCGATGACCAGCAGCTTGGTTGGCATCTCGGTCGGCACCATCGCGTGGCGGTACGTCCAGACGCGCTTGCCGTCCGCCTTGGCAAACGGCAGGTCGCGGGCGCGCGCACCGGTGGCGACGATGATGTTCTTCGCCTCCAGCTCGACGGTCTTGTCGCCCTGCTTCACCGACAGCTTGCCCGGCGCGGTCAGCGTGCCGAAGCCCTCGTGCACCGCGACCTTGTTCTTCTTCATCAGGCCCTTGACGCCCGCATTCAGCTGGCCTGCGACCTTGCGCGAACGATCGACGATCTTGCCCAGATCGAACCCGACGTTGCTCGCGCTGAGACCGTAGGAATCGGCGTGCTGCATGTAGTGGTAGATTTCCGACGTTCGCAGCAGCGCCTTGGTCGGGATGCAGCCCCAGTTCAGGCAGATACCGCCCAGCCGCTCGCGCTCCACGATCGCGGTCTTCAGCCCGAGCTGCGACGCCCGGATCGCCGCGACATAGCCGCCCGGCCCCGAGCCGAGAATGATGAGGTCGTAGGTTTCAGCCACGGATAGCTCCTGGGGAATAGCAAAACATAATGTGCGGTGCCGGCGGCTCTAGGCCAAGCCCGGCACCTTGCGCGGTCGACGTTCCTCGTCGGTTGCGACGAACACGAAACGCGCCTGCGTGACCTTGCACGCCTCCTCGACGTGACGGGCGCGGCGCCAGGCTTCGACCTCGATCGTCATCGACGTGTTCCCGACCGCGACCAGCGTGGCGTAGACCGACACCTCGTCGCCGACCAACACCGGCGCGTGGAACTTCATCGCGTCGACCGCGATCGTCACCGCGCGTCCGCCGGAATGGCGCGACGCCACCGACCCTGCGGCCAAGTCCATCTGGCCCATCAGCCAGCCGCCGAAGATGTCACCGTACGGATTCGCATCGCCCGGCATCGCGGCGACGCGGATGGTCGGCGTCTGGTCCGGCAATATCGTCACCGCGCCGCTCCCTGTCGGCCCACGTCGGCGCGGCGGGCGCGGCGCAGCGGGCGGATGCTGTCGATCAGCAGCGCCAGCGTCGCGCCGCCGCCGCACCACCAGATCTCCTCCCGGCCCAACGGATAGGCCCAGGCGGCCAGCCCGGTCAGCGCCACGACGGTGACGAGGCCGATCGCAAGGTGCAACAGCTCCACCGCCACGCGCATCGGGTCAGGCCAGCATGCCCAGCGGCGTTTCGATCAATTCCTTGAATGCCTTCATCAGCGCCGCACCATCCGCGCCATCGATTGCGCGGTGGTCGAAGCTGCCGGTCGCCGACATCACCGTCGCGATGCCGAGTTCGCCGTCGATCACGTACGGACGCTGCTCGCCCGCGCCGATCGCCATGATCATGCCCTGCGGCGGGTTGATGACCGCCTCGAACTGCTTGATCCCGAACATGCCCATGTTGCTGATCGACGCGGTGCCGCCCTGGAATTCCTCCGGCTTCAGCTTGTTCTCCTTGGCGCGACCGGCCAGGTCCTTCACCTCGTTGGAGATCGCCGACAGCGTCTTGCCCGCGGCATCCTTCACGATCGGCGTGATGAGGCCCGACGGCGTCGACACCGCTACCGAGATATCGGCGCGCGAGAAGCTGATGAGCTGGTCCGGCGTGAACATCACGTTGCACTTCGGCACCGCGATCAGCGCGACGCCCAGCGCCTTTACCAGCATGTCGTTGACCGACAGCTTGACGCCCCGCGACGCCAGCGACGCGTTCAGCTCGCCGCGCAGCTTCAACAGCGCGTCGAGGCGGATATCCACCGTCAGGTAGATATGCGGCACCGTCTGCTTCGATTCGGTCAGGCGGCGCGCGATCGTCTTGCGCATGTTCGACAGCTTGGTCGCCTCGTGCGGGATGTCCGGCACGGCGGCGGGCTTCGGCGCGGGCGCAGGTGCGGCGGCCTCGGCCACCGGCGCAGCCGCAGCAGCGGGCGCAGGTGCTGTCGCACCGGGCTTCGCCCCCTCGACGTCGGCCTTCACCACGCGACCGTTCGGTCCGGACCCGCTGAGACCGGCGAGGTCGATACCCTTCTCGGCCGCGATCCGGCGCGCGAGCGGGCTCGCCTTGGTCCGGCCACCCTCTGCCGACGACACAGGCGCTCCCGACGACGCGGCGCCGGTCTTCGCCGTGCCCGCATCGGCAGGACGGCCGTGATCCTCGGCCTGCGTGATCGTGCGATCGGCAGGCTTGGCCTCGCTACCGGTCTTGTTCGGGTCTTCGGGGTTCGGCGCGCCCTTGAACTGCGTGTCCGTGGGCTGCGGCGTCTCGCTCTTCGTCGGTGCGGACACGGAGGAAGCGTCCTCGCCTTCCTCCGCCAGCACGGCGATCACCGCACCGACCTTCACATTGTCGGTGCCTTCGGCGATGACGATCTTGGCGATCACGCCCTCGTCCACCGCCTCGAACTCCATCGTCGCCTTGTCGGTTTCGATTTCGGCCATGATGTCGCCGGACTTGACGGTATCGCCTTCCTTGACGAGCCACTTGGCCAGCGTGCCCTCCTCCATCGTCGGCGACAGGGCGGGCATTTTGATCTCGATCGACATGCAGGTCCTCGGGCTCTCCGTAACGTCATCGTCTCTCGCGCCCCAACGCCGCCGGGTCAAGGCCGGCGGCTTGCGCTCCGCCCCCCGGCGCGCCACACCGTACCGCATAAGAGGGGCGACGGACGGGAGTTCACGATGCGTATCTATCTGGTCGTGATCGACGATACGCCCGAAGCGGCGATCGCCCTGCGCTTCGCCGCACGCCGCGCCGTGAAGACCGGCGGCGGGGTCGAAATCCTGACATTGCTGCCACCGCAGGAATTCATCGCGTTCGGCGGCGTGCAGGCGACGATCGAGGAAGAGGCTCTGCACCACGCAGAGGGTCTCGTCGAACAGGCCGCGGGCGCGCTGGTCGAGGAATCCGGCCTGAAGCCAGCGATCACCGTTCGCGGTGGCGAGGGTCCGAAGGTCATTCGCGAAATGATCGCGGCCAATCCCGATATCGCCGCCCTGGTGCTGGGCGCCGCGGCGACCGGCGCTCCCGGCGCGCTCGTCACGCACTTTACCGGTGCCGATGCGGGTGCGCTCAGCGTGCCGGTGATGATCGTGCCGGGTTCGCTGACCAGCGAACAGATCGATCGGTTGAGCTAGGTGCTCCGGCCTCCAGCCACGCCAATGCCGCAGCACGATCGTCGAAGACGCGGATCTCGTCCCGCGTCGCCGCCAGTCGCCGCGCCTGTTGCCGCGCCAGCATGCCCTTGGTGAACAACGCGACCTTGCGCGAGCGGATCGGCGGGTTCGCCATGAACGCCTGCAACGCGGCGACCACCTCCTGCGACTGGATCGCCGCGCGCGTGTAATCGCACAGCACGATCGAGGATCGCCCGCCAGCCGTTGCCGCCTGCAACGCCGCCAGCAACTCCCCTGCGAACACGCGGAGATGGTCGCTCGTCCAGAACCCTTCGACGGTGACCTCGACCATGCCGTGATCGGGGTTGACGGTAATCGTATGCATGGCGTGTCTCCGCCTCTCGGCCTGCCCACCAGCGGTTAACCGCCGGTAACCGAACCGCTTTGGGTGACATCGCTTGAACCCGGTCGCTGCACCGGCTTAGGATCGCGGCCATGATCCTGATGCTCCTGGCCACTGCCGCCGCCGCGCCTGCTCCTGCCGCACCCGCCCGCCTCCGCGCCGATGTCGAGGCACTGGTCGGGTTCGGCACGCGCCACACCTCCAGCACCACCGCCGACAAGCGGCGCGGCATCGGCGCGGCGCGCGACTGGACCGCGCAGCAATTCGGCGCGATCGCGCGCGCGTGCGGCGGCTGCGTCACCGTCGATCGCATCTCCCGCCGCGTCTCCGGTCCGCGCGCGCCGAGCGGCGTCGTGGTGGAGGACGTGCTCGGCATCCAGCCCGGCCGCGATCCGAACCGCGTCGTGATCGTCGGCGCACACATCGACAGCCGCGTCACCGATGTGATGGACACGACGAGCGACGCCCCCGGCGCGAACGACGATGCCTCCGGCGTGGCGCTGGTGCTGGAGGCTGCCCGCCAACTATCGAAGCGCAAGTTCGATGCCACGATCGTCTACGCCGTCTTCTCCGGCGAGGAACAGGGCCTGTGGGGCGCATCGCTGCTCGCCGACACCGCGAAGGCGCGCGGCTGGGATGTCACCGCGATGCTCAACAACGACATCGTCGGCAACACCGTGGGTCAGGGCGGTAAGCGCGAGGATCGCTACGTCCGGGTCTTCTCCGAAGGCATCCGCTCGTCCGAGGACCTTGCCCAGCAACAGGCCCGCCGCGCGATCGGCGGCGAGGACGACGGCCCCAGCCGCGCCCTGGCGAAAGCGATCGGCGACATCGCGGCGGCGGATCGTGGCGGGATCGGCGTGATGCTCGACCGCCGCCCAGACCGCTTCGGCCGCGGCGGCGATCACGAGCCGTTCCTCAAGCTCGGCTACCCCGCCGTTCGCTTCTCCGTCGCCAACGAGAACTGGGACGCGCAGCATCAGGACCTGCGCACGGAGGGCGGCACGGTCTACGGCGACACCGTCGACCGCATGGATTTCGCCTATCTGGCGAAGGTCACCGCGCTCAACATCGCCACCCTCGCCCGCCTCGCCGCCGCCCCGCCCGCACCCGCCAGCGCGAGTTTGAAGGGCGATCTGTCGCGCGACACGATCGTCCGCTGGGCCGCATCGCCGGGCGCGGTGCGCTACCGCGTGCGCTGGCGGCGCAACGACACGGCCGACTGGACGCAGACCCGCGATGTCACGGGCACGGAAACGAACTTGGCGCAGGTGCCGGTCGACGACCATTTCGTCGGCGTCTCCGCAGTCGCGGCGGACGGATCGGAAAGCCTCGTCACGTTCGCGGGGAGGGAAACGGCGCGGTGATGTCGCCACACCGCAGCACTGCGGCGCGGAGCTGACACCCGCGACGCCCCCCGTATGTCCGGATCACCCGGCAGATTACCGTGCGCCGGCGGGCGATGCCGGGCGACGGGTCAACGCCGGCAGCAGAGTGCCTTGCTCTTGACCCGACGCTTGGCATGCCACGCCCGCCGCGGCGCATCCTCGTAATATTCGGTCGTCGTCGTGGTCGTGACCACCGGCGCGCTTTGCACCGTCACCGTCGTCGTGGTGCCGCCGCCATAGTAGCCGGCCCCGCCACCCGTCGTCACAACCGTGTGCCCATCCTGCGACACCCAATGCTCGCCACCGCCATAGCCGTGCGCAACGGGCGGCGGCGGATAGGCTGCGCCATAGCCGCGATCGTCGTAGCCGCGCCGTTCGTAACCTCTGTCGTCATGACTACGGTCGTCGCGATACGCATAATCGTCCGGCCCGCGCCCGCGCCGGTCGCGTCCGCGATCCTCGCCCTTATCGATCGCATAGCCCGCCGCCGCACCGACGCCCGCACCGATCAGCGTTCCGCCCAGCCGGTTGCCACGACCCGCGATGACATTGCCCGCGACGCCACCGGCCACCGCACCGATCGCCGCCCCACCCAGACCGTTGTCGCCCATCCTTGGATCGCGGCGCGCGGGCGGATACGGCGGCGGCGGACCATGGTCGCCCGCCATCTCGTAACTACCGCCGTCATAATGGTCCCAGTCGATTCCACCGACCGTGTCGTAGACCGATCCCCGCGCATCGATCAGCACCGCATCGTCATAATAGCGCGACCAGCGATAGCCCGCCCGCGGCTGCGCCAACCCGTACGCCGACCAATTGCCCAGCGCGAAACCCGGCTGCACCCAATAGGGCGGCAGCGCCCAGCCGGCATAGGGTCGGCGATAGCCGTTCCATCCGCCCGGCGCGTTCCAGCCCGCCGCCCAACGCCCCTGCCGCATCTGCCAGCGCGGGCCTGCCCGCATCGTCGTCCCCCGCTGCGCCGCGACGATCGGACGTGCGGGAGCAGAAGGCATGGCCCGCACGGGAGCGGCCGGCATCGCCGCCCGCCCCGGCACCGGGTAGGATGCACCCGCGGACCCCGCCCGCTGCGCGCCGGCCGCACCCGCGGCGACGAGCATCGCCGCGATCATTCCAGCACCCGCAATCGCGCGCATGGGCCGTCTCCCCGATCAAACCGTGGAAGCCGCCCACGCGGACTCCGTTCGTCCACGATCTACCATCGGCCCATCGCACCTGCCAGCGCGCGTCCAGTCCCGATCTGGATCAGTCCACAGGCGTCGGCGACAGCCGCTCGACCAGCAGCGCCGCCAGCGCCTCGCATCCCTTCGCGTCCTCGGCATCGAACCGCGCCGGCTCCGGGCTGTCGAGGTCGAGCACGCCCAGCACCATGCCGTCCCTGACCAGCGGCACCACCAGTTCGGACCGGCTCGCCGCGTCGCAGGCGATGTGCCCGGGGAACGCATGCACATCCTCGACCAGTTGCGTCTCGCCCGTGGCCGCGGCGGTGCCGCACACGCCCTTGCCCACCGCGATGCGGATGCACGCCGCCTTGCCCTGGAACGGCCCCAGCACCAGTTCGCCGTCCACCATGCGGTAGAATCCCGCCCAGTTCAGGTCCGGCAGATATTGCCAGATCACCGCCGCCGCGTTCGCCATGTTGGCGATCGCATCCGGCTCCTCCGCCGTCAGGGCATCGACCGCCGCCGTCAGGTCGCGGTACAGCTCCGCCTTCGAACCGTTGGAAACATCGAACGAATACATCAATCCACCTTCACCCGCCCGCGGCCCGCCTTGACGCCCGCGCGCTTCACCTTGCCCTCGACGCGCCGCGCCTTCGCGGCCTTGGACGGCTTGGTCGGCCGCCGCTTCTTGGGCACGAAGGTGGCGTCGCGGATCAGCGCGATCAAGCGTTCGCGCACCTCCTGCCGGTTAAGCAGTTGCGACCGCGATCCCTCGCCGCGCAACACCAGCACGCCCTCGCGCGTCATCCGCGATCCTGCCAGCTCCACCAGCCGCATCTTCACCGCGTCCGGCAGGTTCGGCGAGTTCGCCACGTCGAACTTCAGGATCACCGCACTGTCGGTAGTGTTGACGTGCTGCCCACCGGGCCCGCCCGCCCGCGTCGCCGTCTCCTGCAACTCGCCGTCGTCGATGGCGATGCTGCGGGTGACGGGAATGGCGGTCACGGCTCCCAACCCGCAAAGCGCTCCGGCAACGGCGCGATGGCGTGGATCGGATCCTTGCCCGGCCTCGCGACCGTCAGTTCGGCGGCATGCAGCATCATCCCCAGCCGATCCGCGCGCCCATAGACCGGGTCGCCGACCACCGCCGCGCCCAGCCCGGTCGCGGCATGCACGCGGATCTGGTGCGTCCGCCCCGTTTCCGGCCGGAACTCGACCAGACTGCGCCCGTCGCGCGTCGCCAGCCCGCGCCACTTCGTCCGCGATGCCTTGCCATTCGGATCGCCGACCATCCGCCAGCCCGCCTCCGCGCTCGACACCTTCGCCAGCGGCAGGTCGATCAGCCCCTCGCCCTCGATCACGCCTTCCAGCACAGCGAGGTAGCGTTTTTCGACGGTGCCCGCCTCGAACGCCTGCTGGAACCGCGCGCCAGCCTTGGGATTGCGCGCCAGCAACAGGCACCCGCTGGTATCACGGTCCAGCCTATGCACCGCGGTCGGCCACCGCCGGAAGCCGAACTTCAGCGACTCGAGGTGGTTTTCGAGACTCAGCGAGCCGTCGCGCGGCTTATCGACCGGCAGTCCGGCGGGCTTGTCGATGACGAGGGCTTCGCCGTCGATGAACAGGACGTGGTCACCATGCATGCCGCGCTCCTTGCCACCGCCGCGCCCGCCATGCCAGAGGGCGCGCGCGATGCTGCTGATGCTCCTGCTCCAGGCCACCGCGCCAAACCCGGCTCTGGTGCCCACCCCGGACGGCCGCGTCCTCGGCCATTTCCCCTACGGCGATGTCGCGCCCGGCGAACTTGTCGATGCTCCGACCGGTTTCGGCATTCACGCCTGCCGCATCCGCCGCGACGTGCTGCCCGACCTGCAACGCCTGCTGATGGCCGCGGCCGGCGACCCGGGCGTCGGCGGCACCCTGCGCGGCCTGTCCTGCCACCGCTCGATCCAGCGTCAGAGCGGCGTGTTCCGGACCGGCGGCGAGGGCGATGCCGAAAGCCGGTCGATCTCCGTCGCGCCGCCCGGCCATAGCGAGCACACCACCGGTTACGCGATCGACTTCGCGATCCGCCCGTCGCCCAATTGCCCCGATATCGAGGCGTGCATGGCCAATCTGCCCGCGGCGAAATGGCTGATCGCCAACGCCCCGCGCTTCGGGTTCGAGATGAGCTTCCCCGCCGGCAATGCGCAGCGCGTGAAATGGGAGCCGTGGCACTGGCGCTGGGTCGGCACGACCCGCGCGACCCCCGGCGCGGCGCAGGCCCGCTTCCTCTTCGCCAAGGCCCGCGCGGCGTTCCCCGCCGATCCCGGCATCGCCGAGCCGCTGAAGATCGTGCTGACCGGCCAACCGAATGCACCGGTCCGGCCAGTGGTGAAGGCGGACAAAAAGAAAAAGCGCAAACGCTAAAATCCTCCCCGTTCGCGGGGAGGGGGACCGCGAAGCGGTGGAGCGGCAGCCACGAGCGACCCTGCCAGCAGCTACCCCTCCGTCACGCCTGCGGCGCGCCCCGGCAAGTCCTTCTAACTCCCCTCCCCTCGGGGAGGGGTTGGGGGAGGGCGGCGCCGCAGGCCACACGGCCAAGGCTCCACCCCACCCCCGCCCTCCCCTCGCCGGGGAGGGAGAAGATCACATCATCCGAACAGCTTCGCCGCCGTCTCCGCGATCCGCTTGCCCTGATACCGCGCGCCGTCCAGTTCCACCGCACTCGGCTGGCGCGAGCCGTCGCCGTCCGCCAGCGTCGACGCGCCGTACGGCGTGCCGCCCTTGACCTCGTCGACGCCCATCTGGCCCTGATATCCGTAATCCAGGCCGACGATGGTCATGCCGTGATGCAGCAGGTTGGTGATGATCGAGAACAGCGTCGTCTCCTGTCCGCCATGCTGGCTGGCGGTGGAGGTGAACGCGCCGCCGACCTTGCCGATCAGCTTGCCCTGAAACCACAGACCGCCCGTCGTATCCCAGAATGCCGCCATCTGCGCCGGCATCCGGCCATAGCGGGTCGGCGCGCCGACGATGATCGCGTCATACTGCGTCAGCGCGTCGGGACCCTCGATCTCGGGATGCGCGGTGTCGGTCTTGAAGTGCGCCGCCTCGACGACATCCTTCGGCGCGGTCTCGGCGACGCGGCGGATGTCGACCTCGGCCCCACCGGCGCGCGCACCCTCGGCGACCGCGTCCGCCATCTGCTCGATATGGCCGTAGGACGAATAATACAGCACCAGAACCTTGGTCATGCGGCTAAACTCCAGAAGGATAGGAACGGCAGCGTCGGGGACGAACGGCCCGACGCGGGAAAAGGAACGGGTCGATGCCGCCAAGATAGGCGTCGCCAGCATCGCGTAAATGGAAACGATAGAAAACGATCGTTTCGCATGTTAGTAACCTAAAGCGCTCCGGAGAGAGCCGAGCGATCGCGGGGAGCAGGACCGATGAGACTACCCGATCTGGAAGCGTGGGCCATCTTCGCCGCCGTCGCGGAACATCGCTCGTTCAGCGGCGCCGCTGACGCGATCGGCCTCAGCAAGGCGACCGTGTCGAAAGCCGTCGCCCGGCTGGAGGCGCATCTGGACCAGTCGCTGTTCCATCGCACCTCGCGGCGGCTCGCACTGACCGAGTCGGGCCGCCCCCTCGCCGATCACGCCCGGCGGATCGTCGCGGAAGCGACCGCCGCCGAGGAAGCCGCACGCAGCGCCGCCGCGGCCCCGGCAGGCCGCATCCGACTCGCCGCGCCGATGAGCTTCGGACTGACCAACATCGCGCCGATCGTCGCGGAATTCCTCGCCGCGCACCCGGCAATCGAAATCGAATTGCATCTATCCGACTCGCGCGTCGACATCGTCGCGGAGGGGTTCGACGTGGCGCTGCGCATCGGCGACCTCGCGGACAGTTCGCTGCGTGCCCGCCGGCTCTGCGCGATCCAGGCGCACATTATCGCCGCACCCGCCTATCTGGAGCAATATGGCGAACCGCTGACCCCGACCGATCTCGGTCGCCACCGCGTGCTCGGCTATGCCAATTTGCCCGGTCCGTGGCGCTTCCGCGGACCGGACGGCGCGGACCTCAGCATCCGCACAGCAGGGCCGCTGATGGCGAACAGCGGCGATGCGCTCGTGCCGTCGCTGCTCGCCGGGCTCGGCATTTCGCGGCTGCCGGAGTTCATCATCGGCGCGCATCTCGCGACGGGCGCCCTCATCCCGATCCTGAAGGACTGGTCGCCCAGCGCCACCGCGCTCCACCTGCTGACGCCCCCCAGCGCCCTCCGCCCCGCCCGCGTCGAGGCGCTGATCGCCTTCCTGACCGAACGCTTGCGCACCGCGCCTGTCCTACACTCCGACGATCTGCGAGAGTCGGCGGGATGATGCACCTGTCCCCCGACCCTGCCCCGTGCTCCCGCGAAGGCGGGAGCACGGTGGCGCAACACCATTCGTCATGCCGGGCTCATCCCGGCATCCACCGCGCGGCACACTCAAACGCAAAGAGGCTTGCGGGACCGTGGATGCCGGGACGATCCCGGCATGACGGTGGTGTGCGTGGTCAGCATCGCCGCCTTTCCTCCGCCTGCGAACACGCATGTGGGACAGCAACCGCATGACCCCCGAACAGCGCGAAGTGGAGGACACCCCTCCAGCGCCTCCACTTCCTCCACTTCGCGCCCCGGCCGGTGCCCGCCTCGCCCCGGATGCGGACGACGCGCGGTTCATTCGTCGCACCCTGATCCTCGTCGTAATCGCCGCCGTCCTGCTCGCGCTGTGGCGTGCCAGCGACCTGCTCATCCTGGCCTTCGGCTCCGTGCTCGGCGCGACCGTCATCCACGCGCTCGCGCGGATGTTCCGCCGTCGTACCGGCGCGTCGGCGAAACTGTCGCTCGGCCTCGGTATGGGCAGCGTGCTCGCTGCGATCGGCTTCCTCGTGTGGCTGTTCGGCGTCGCCTTCCGCCAACAGGTCAACGCGCTCGTCACCGCGCTGCCCGGCCTGATCGACCAGCTCGCCGCCTGGGCCAGCCGGTCGCCGGTGGGGGAGAAGATCGTCGACGCCGTCCGCGCCGCCTTTGCCGGCAGCCGCGTCGCGCAGGATATCGGCGGGCTGGCGCAGGGTACCGGGGAGCTGCTGCTCAACGCGCTGCTGCTCCTGATCGGCTCGCTGTTCCTCGCCGCCGACCCCAAGGTCTACGAACGCGGACTGCTGCTGCTGGTGCCGCCGCGTCACCGTCCCGCGTTCGAGGATGCGCTGTTCGACGTGGGGGAGACGCTCCGCCTGTGGCTGCGCTCGTCGCTGATCCTGATGACGTCGATGGGCGTGCTCGTCGGCACCGGCCTCGCGATCTCCGGCGTCCCCTCCGCCGCCGCGCTGGGGCTGCTCGCGGGCCTGTCGGAGTTCATTCCCTATGTCGGGCCGACCGCGGCGATGATCCCGGCGCTGGGGCTGGCGGCCACGGTCGGCACCGGTCCGCTGATCGGTACGCTCGCCACCTACGCGATCGTGCGCCTGATCCAGACCAACTTCATCACGCCCTATGTTCAGCAACGCGTCATCGCGATCCCGCCCGCGATCACCGTGTTCGCGATCATCGGTATCGGTGTCATCTTCGGCATCTTCGGTCTGTTCTTCTCGGCCGCGCTGCTGGTGGTGTTCTTCACCCTGATTCGCAGCCTCTATCTGCGCGAGGTGCTGGGCGAAGAGATCCCGCGCACTGCCCACACTACACTCATAACGGGTGGCGACTCGCGGGAATCACTCGATTAAGCTCGAATTAACCTTTTGCCTTCAGATGTTCTTTGGTTAATGAAATCCGGGTCGGTCGCTTCGGGAAAAAAGCGGCCACGCCAAGTGGGGAACTGCCTGATGCGCGTGCTGCTGATCGAGGACGAGCCGACGACCGCCAAGGCGATCGAGCTCATGCTGACGACCGAAGGCTTCAACGTCTACACCACCGATCTCGGTGAGGAAGGCTTGGATCTCGGCAAACTCTACGACTACGATATCATCCTGCTCGACCTTAATCTGCCGGACATGCACGGCTACGACGTGCTGAAGAAGCTGCGCGTGGCCCGCGTGACGACGCCGGTGCTGATCCTGTCGGGCGTCAATGAAATGGACTCGAAGGTCCGCAGTTTCGGCTTCGGTGCCGACGATTACGTGACCAAGCCGTTCCACCGCGAGGAACTGGTGGCGCGCATCCACGCCGTCGTCCGCCGGTCGAAGGGCCATTCGCAGTCGGTCATCCGCACCGGCAAGCTGGCGGTGAACCTCGACGCCAAGACCGTCGAGGTCGACGGTGCCCGCGTGCACCTGACCGGCAAGGAGTATGCAATGCTGGAGCTGCTGTCGCTCCGCAAGGGCACCACGCTGACGAAAGAGATGTTCCTGAACCATCTCTACGGCGGCATGGACGAACCCGAACTCAAGATCATCGACGTCTTCATCTGCAAGCTGCGCAAGAAGCTCAGCCTCGCGTGCGACGGCGAGAATTATATCGAGACGGTCTGGGGCCGCGGCTACGTGCTGCGCGAACCCGACGAACTCGGCGAGACCGCCCAGGTGGCGTAACCCTTCCTCACATGGGGAAAAGCGAAGGCCGTGGCACCGGGGGGCGCCACGGCCTTTTGTTGTTGGAGAAGGGCGCGTAGACTCGCGGGCCGAAAGGCGCGCTCCTTGAACCATCCGAAACGCGTCACCCCAGCAAAAGCTGGGGTCTTCAACCGCGGCGCAGGTCCTCTCCAAAAAAGGCTCCAGCGCGCGATGATGACGGACCAACATCGCGCGTTGGACTAACCTTAGCCTAACCTTCCGCGGTCGACTACGCCCTATCCCAAAGCCGGCTCGAACACCGACCACCCGGTCCGCTGCACCAGCCGCTCCAGCGCCAGCGTGCCGAGTTGCGAATTGCCGCGCTCGTTCAGCCCCGGCGACCACACCGCGACGCTCGCCCGCCCCGGCACAATCGCGAGGATACCGCCACCGACCCCGGACTTCCCCGGCAGTCCGACCCGGAACGCGAACTCGCCCGACCCGTCGTAATGCCCGCACGTCATCATCAGCGCGTTGATCCGCCGCGCGCGCTGCGCCGACACGATCCGCCGCCCGGTCGACGGCAGCATCCCGCCCGCCATCAGGTATCGGCCCGCCAACGCCAGTTGCCGACAACTCATCGCCAGCGCGCAGGCATGGAAATAGACGCCCAGCGTCCGCTCGACGTCGTGGTGGATGTTGCCGAACGACCGCATGTAGCTCGCCAGCGCCGCGTTCCGGTATCCGGTCGCCGCCTCCGCATCCGCGACCTCTCGGTCGATGACGATGTCGTCCTCGCCCGCCAGCGTCCGGACGAAGCGCAGCATCTCCCCGATCGCCTCGCGCGGCTCGTTCCGCCCGAGCAGGATGTCGGCGACGACGATCGCGCCGGCATTGATGAACGGGTTGCGCGGAATGCCATGCTCGAACTCGAGCTGCACGATTGAGTTGAACGCGCTCCCCGACGGCTCCCGCCCGACGCGCTTCCACAATTGATCGCCGACATGCCCCAGCGCCAGCGTCAGCGCGAAGACCTTGCTGATCGACTGGATCGAGAACGTCTCCTCGGCATCGCCCGCCAGATGGCAGGTGCCGTCCGCCTCGATCACCGCCATCCCGAACTTCGCGGGATCGACCTTTGCAAGTGGCGGGATGTAGGCGGCTGGCGTGCCCCGGTCGGGTGCCGCCTTCATCTCCTCCGCGATGTCGGCAACGATCCCGGAGAGATCGGACGTGGAGAGGTCTATTTCCGCTCCCACACCTTTTCGCCTCCGACCCACGTCTCCTCGACCTTGGTCTGGCGCAGTTCGGTCGCGCCCGCCTGGATCGGATCGCGATCGACGATGATGAAGTCGGCCCGCTGGCCCGGCTGGAGGCTGCCGAACTGCTTTTCGGCGAACCCGGCCTTCGACGCACCGATCGTGAATGCCGCCCACGCCTGCTCGCGCGTCACCGCCTCCTGCGGCTGCCACCCGCCGAACGGCTGCCCGTCAGCCCCGGTTCGGGTGAACGCCGCCGCCCAGCCCGCGAACGGATCGGGGCTCTCGACCGGATAGTCGGACCCGAACGCCAGCGTCGCGCCGTTGCGCAGCATCGTCGCCCACGCATACGCCCCCAGCAACCGCGCCGGGCCGAGCCGCGCCTCCGCCATCGTCCGGTCGCCGGTCTGGTGCACCGGCTGCATCGAGGCGACGATGCTGTTCCGGCCAAAGCGTGGGAGGTCGGCCGGATCGACCACCTGCGCATGCTCGATCCGCCAGCGCCGGTCGCCCTTGTACGTCTCCGCCAGCTCCTCGATCGCGCCCAGCGCCTGCGCGTTGGCGGCGTCACCGATCGCATGCACCGCGACCTGATACCCGTCCATCGCCGCCCGGCTCATCAAGTTGCGCAGCGCCGTGTCGGTGTTGAACGCCAGCCCGCGCTCCTTCGGCGCATCTGCATAGGGCGCCTTCAGCCACGCCCCCCGCGACCCCAGCGCGCCGTCGCTGTACAGCTTCACGCCCGCCAGCTTCAGCCGATCGCCGTACAGCCACGGTGTCGGCCCGGTGCCGCCAATCCGGATCGCATCGTCGATCCCCGCGCCGTAGCTGACGATCCGCACCCGCAAGCCGCCGCGATCACCCATCCGCCGATAGGTCAGCCAGTCGTCGACACTGGTGCCCATGTCCGCGGTCGCGGTCACGCCCAGCGACAGCAACGCCGACTGCGCCTTCAGGAACGCAGAGTCGCGCTCCTTCGGCAACGGCGCCGGCACGACCTTCTGGATCAAGGCCTGCGCCATATCCACGAACACGCCGGATGGCTGCGCGCCAGTTTTCTCGATCCGTCCACCCGGAGGCGAGACGGTCTTGGCCGTGACCCCGGCCTCTCGCATCGCCGCGCTGCTGACCCAGATTGCGTGGCCGTCGCCGCGCGCCAGCACCACCGGCCGATCGCCGACCGCCGAGTCCAGTTCCGCTGCGGTCGGGAAGCGGCCCAACCCCCAGATTTCCTGATTCCAGCCGCCGCCGACGATCCAGCGCCGGTCGGGATTGCCGGCGGCATAGGCCCTGATCCGGTCCAGCGCCTCCGCCAGCGTCTTGGTTTCCGCCAGGTCCAGCTCGATCTTGCGGAATCCCAGCTCCATCACATGGCCGTGCGCGTCGATGAAGCCGGGCATCAGCACCCGGCCCTTCATGTCGGCACGCCAATCCAGCTTGTCGGGCCGCTTGTCCTTCGCCGACAGCAGTTTGGTCACGACCCCGTCGCGGCTCATCAGCAGCCCGGTGAAACGCACGACCTTGCCGTCGGCATCCAGCGTCACCCCCGCGACATTGTCGACCAGCGCGTCGGCCAGCGCCGGCGCCGGCGTCGGCAGCAGCATCGCGGCGAGAAGCAGCCGCCTCACTTCGGCAGCCTCCGCACCAGCGAACTCGTATCGTCGCGGCCACCGCCCATCGCCTGCACGTCGGCGTAGAACTGGTCGACCAACGCCGCGACCGGCAGCACCGCGCCGTTGCTCCGTGCCTCCGCCAGCGCCAGCCCCAGATCCTTACGCATCCAGTCGACCGCGAAGCCGAAGTCGAATGTATCCTGCGCCATTGTCGGCCAGCGATTGACCATCTGCCAGCTTTGCGCCGCACCGCCGGAAATCGCCTCCAGCACCTTGTCCGTGTCGAGCCCGCTCGCCTGAGCGAACCGCAACGATTCCGCGACGCCCTGGAGCACGCCGGCGATGGCGATCTGGTTGCACATCTTGGTCTGCTGGCCTGCCCCCGCCTCGCCGACGTGAACGATGCGCGCGGCATAGGCCTGCATGAACGGCTCGGCCGCGGCGACCGCTTCGGCGGTGCCGCCGCACATGATCGACAACGCGCCCTTCTCGGCGCCCGCCTGCCCGCCCGACACCGGCGCGTCGACGATCAGCAGCCGCGTCTCCGCCGCCAGTCGGCGGGCGATATCGGCGGAGACGGTCGTGTGGTCCACGAACAGCACGCCGTCGCGCATCGCCGCGAACGCCCCGTCCCGCCCCAGCGTCACCGCGTGGAGATCGTCGTCATTGCCGACGCACGTGAACACCGCGTCCGCACCCTTGGCGGCGGCGGCGGGCGTGTCCGCGACCTCCAGCCCGGTCGCCTCCGCCTTCTGGCGCGTGCGGTTGAAGACCACCACGTCATGTCCGGCCTTCGCCAGATGCCCTGCCATAGGCGCGCCCATGACGCCCGTGCCGATGAATGCCAGTCTTGCCATGCGTCCGCGCATAAGCGGTGTTCCCCCACCGCGCCAGACGGTCTAACGCCCGCCAATGGCAACGCAGATCAACCCGCCGCAGCCCGTACTGCCCGTGTCCATCGACGACGTCCGTGTCGCGCACGACCGCATCCGTGCATCCATCGTCCGCACGCCGACGCTGATCAGCAGGACGCTGAGTGAGATGACCGGCGCGACGGTGTATCTGAAGTTCGAAAATCTCCAGTTCACCGCCGCCTACAAGGAGCGTGGCGCGCTCAACACGTTGTTGCAACTGTCGGACGAAGCGCGCGCCAAGGGCGTGATCGCCGCATCGGCGGGCAATCACGCGCAGGGTCTGGCCTATCACGCGAACCGGCTCGGCATCCCCGCGACGATCGTGATGCCGACGACGACTCCGACGGTGAAGGTCGTCCAGACCGAGGGACACGGTGCGACCGTCGTGCTGGAAGGCGAGACGTTCGACGCCGCCTACGCGCATGCCCGCATCCTGGAGGCGGAGCGCGGCTACACCTTCGTCCACCCGTTCGACGACCCGCGCGTCATCGCCGGTCAGGGCACCGTCGCGATCGAGATGCTGGAGGACGTGCCGGCGATCGACACGTTCGTGACGCCGATCGGCGGCGGTGGGCTCATCTCGGGAATGGCGACCGTCGCCCGCGCGTCGGGTCGCGCGATCGACGTCGTGGGCGTCGAGGCGGAACTCTATCCCTCGATGTACAACCGCATCCGCGGCACCGACATGCCCTGCGCCGGCGACACGCTGGCCGAGGGCATCGCGGTGAAGGAGCCGGGCGCGATCACCTCGGCCATGGTCCGCGAACTCGTCGACGACATCGTCCTCGTCTCCGAGCGCAGCCTGGAGAAATCCGTCAGCCTGTTGTTGCAGATCGAGAAGACCGTGGTCGAGGGTGCCGGCGCGGCCGGGCTCGCGGCGCTGATCGAGCATCCGGAGCGGTTCCGTGGCAAGACCGTCGGCGTCGTGCTGTGCGGCGGCAACATCGATACGCGGCTGCTCGCCAACGTGCTGCTCCGCGATCTGGCACGGTCGGGGCGTTTGGCGCGTCTACGGATCAGGCTTCAGGATCAGCCCGGCGCGTTGTTCAACGTCGCCCGGATCTTCGATCAGGAGCGGATCAACATCATCGAGGTCTATCATCAGCGCGTCTTCACGACGCTGCCGGCAAAGGGCCTCGTCACCGATATCGAGTGCGAGGCGCGCGATCGAGCCCATCTCGATCGGTTGGTGCTGGCTCTACAGGCCGCGGGCTACGAAACGACCCAGGTCGAACTCGCCTGAGGACACGAACGAGCGGGCGGCCAGGCCGCCCGCTCCCCGAACGATCAGTTGCTGTCCGAATCGTCGTCGTTGCTGTCGTTGACGATGGCGACGACGCCGATCGCGACAACACCGGCTGCGATGATCGCGGCAACCAGACCGCCACCGGCCAGCTTGTTCGACTTCGCCGAGGTCGACGACGCACGAACCGACTTGGCGACCGACAGCGACGCTGCCGGGTTGGCCGACGCTGCGACGGCCGGCGCTGCAACGAGCGACATGGCGGCAACTGCGGCGGACATGGACATAAGACGCATAAACTTCTCCCTTTAAACCTTCGACACACGATTTGCCGCAACGCGGCATACCACATTAAGTTGCAACCGGAATCAATTTCGCCCCGGTTGCGACGAAGTGTTGCCGCTACGGCCCACACCGTTAACCGTCAATGATGGTAAAGCCGCTTTTCAGCGGCCCTGGGTCGATCCATATAGGGGTTCCATGTTTCCACAGGGGGTCCGTCGGCGGTGACCGCGCCATTCCGTTTCCCGCGCTTCTTCGTCACCAGCCCGTCGCCCTGCCCCTATCTGCCGGGTCGGCAGGAACGGAAGGTGTTTACGGAGTTGACCGGCCCGCACGCCGCGGAGCTGAACGACGCGCTCGGCCGGATCGGCTTCCGCCGGTCGCAGGGTGTCGCCTATCGTCCGTCCTGCGCCGGCTGCACCGCCTGCGTCTCCGTGCGTGTGGTGACCGGTGAGTTCGTGCCCAATGCCAGCCAGCGCAAGCTGTTGCGCCGTCATGCCGATCTGGACGTCACCGCCTGCCGCGCCTGGGCGACGGACGAGCAGTACCAGTTGCTCCGCCGATACCTGTCCGCGCGACACCCCGCCGGTGGCATGGCGGGCATGGACGAGGACGATTATGCCGACATGATCGAACATTCGCCGGTCAACTCGCTGATCGTCGAATATCGGGAACCGGCGAAGAACGGTCGGCGCGGGCGGCTGGTCGGGGCATGCCTGACCGACCGGCAGGCGGACGGGCTGTCGATGATCTACAGCTTCTTCGCCGCCGATCAGGACGATCGCCCCGGCCTCGGCAATTTCATCATCATGGACCACATCATGCGCGCCCGCGATGCTGGGCTCGCCTATGTCTATCTCGGCTATTGGGTGAAGGGTTCGGCACGGATGGCGTACAAGGTCCGCTTCCGCCCGATCGAGGTGCTCGGCCCCGCCGGCTGGCGGCTGATGACGGGCGACGAGCCGATGCCGATGGCACCGCTGCCCAATCCCTTGCAGACCCTCTCCTGACGTAAGGCCTGGCGACGTTTTCCTACCGCCGCCGGGCCATCGAGTGAAGTTCCGCCTTGGCCAGCAGCGCGTCGAGATCCTCACGGCTGATGTCGAAGCTCTCGTGCATCTCGGCCAGCGCGGCGTCGATATCCGCGGCGTGGAACCCGGCCGCCGCGACCTCGCGCGGGGCCGCCACCGGCTGGTGCGGATAGGTTCGCGCCGTCGCCCGGTGATAGACCATCGCCAGCGACACCAGTGCGATGGAGTTGATCCCGACCGGCGTGAACGCGAAGCTATAGCCCGCCGCATGGATACCCTGGCTGCCGATGACCGCCGTCAGCGCGGCGGCCCCGCCGGGGGGATGCAGGCAGCGCAACAGCGACATCACTAGGATCGCGCCACCGACCGCCGCTCCTGCCGCCACCGTCGTGTTCGGCATGATCTGGAACATCGCCACGCCGACTAATGTCGAGATGATGTTGCCCCCGACCACCGGCCAAGGCTGCGCCAGCGGACTGGTCGGCACGGCGAACACCAGCACCGCCGACGCGCCGAGCGGCGCGACGATGATCGGCAGGTCGGCCCCGAGCGGCGGCAGGCCGGCGCACACGACCATCGTCAACGCGATGCAGATCGCTGCACCGACGCAGCCGATCAGGCGGTCGCGAAGCTGGGCACCCGGCAGGATCGGCCGGAAGAAACGAGACATGACGTTCCAGGGACTTGTTGACGATCGTCGGCGACTAGCATCGCAAAGCGGCCGCGCCCAAGCCCCACGGAACAGCCGCTCTCTATTCCGTCGACCCGCCCTTCAGTGGCGCGACCGCGTCGCGACCGAATTGCATGATGAGTTCACCGATCTCCCGCGCCTGCGCCATCGATCGGCTGCTCTGCTCGCGCAGATACTCGCCCTGGATCTTCATGACCTCCGAAATGTCCTTGGCGTTCGCCGCCTCGCGCATCGCCGTAAAGGCCTCGCGGGCATTCTGCTCGGCCTGATCGATCATCTTGGTGCCGATCGTGGAGCCACCCTCCACCATCTTCTCGCCCGACGCCTTCATGGCTTCACCCGCACGCCGCGCCGGCTCGGCGATCCGCTCGTGAAACTGGCCCTGTCCGGCGCTGCTCGCGTTGTTATCGTCGGCCATATTCGACTTCCTCTTCACCGGCCCGACCCGACGCCGCGCCTCGCGTGGCTCAACCGGCAGACGCGCCCGAGGTTGCGGCGGCCGCCGCACCCCCGGGCGGAGCAAGGCGGCATTCTGACCACGCCGCACCGGCCAAGAGCGGGGCGAGGTCCAGCCAACGAATTGCCCGGCACTGGCATCTTGGGGCTTAAGCATTAGGGTGCGTCGAATGCGCTTGCTTATGTCCGCACTGCTGACGACGGGTCTGCTCTCCGGCTGCCAGTTCGATGCCGCAATCGACGTCCGGCATCACGGCGCTTCGCCCGAGTTCGTCGTCCGATATGATGGAGCGAAGGCCGCGTGCGTCGAAGGGCTGACGGTCGCAGCCCTCAGGGACGGCGCCCGGCGCAACGTGTGGGCGGTCCGGAAGCGCGATGGCGAGAGCGATGGCGACGCGACCTGCGCCGCGAACTTCCTCTATGGCAGGGCGCCAGCGGGATATGAGACGGTGGTAGCCGCGGAACCGCTGACCCGCTCACTATCCTACGAAGTGGCCGCCACCGGCGCAGGTTGGAGCGCGTCCACGCCGCTGACCGCGCAGTAACCACCCCTTTGACATCGTCCAACACGGCGCCTATATCGCCGTCTTCACCACAGCTTCCGGGAAATGGCATGCCGTCGCGCAGTATGCCGATCGAATGGGAAACTGGCGGTTCTTGGACGCCGAAAGCCGACGCAGGATTGCGATCGGCTTTTTTGCGTCCGACCTATGCGCCGGCAATTCTGGCTGACGAGGCACTGTATTCCTATGGCAACCAAGGCAATCGACGGCGGCAGCGCCCGGCGGGTCGAAAGCGGCACCGCCAAGCGGCGGATCCGCAAGGTGTTCGGCAACATCCACGAAGTCGTGCAGATGCCGAACCTGATCGAGGTTCAGCGCGAAAGCTATGAGCAGTTCCTGCGTTCGGACAAGTCGACCGGCCACGTGTCGGGCCTGGAGAAGACGCTGCGCAGCGTGTTCCCGATCCAGGATTTCGCCGGCACCGCCTATCTCGATTTCGATGACTATGTTCTCGAGCCGCCGAAGTTCGACGTCGAGGAATGCCGCCAGCGGGGCATCACCTATGCCGCGCCGATGCGCGTCACGCTGCGCCTGACCGCGTTCGAGGTCGATCCCGATACCGAGGCCAAGTCGGTCATCGATATCAAGGAGCAGGACGTCTACATGGGCGACATGCCCCTGATGACGGAGAACGGCACCTTCTTCATCAACGGTACCGAGCGCGTGATCGTGTCGCAGATGCACCGGTCGCCGGGCGTGCTGTTCGACCACGATCGCGGCAAGACGCACGCATCGGGCAAGTACCTCTTCGCCGCGCGGGTCATCCCGTATCGCGGGTCGTGGCTCGACTTCGAGTTCGATGCCAAGGACATCGTCAACGTCCGGATCGACCGCAAGCGCAAGCTGCCGGTGACGGCGCTGCTCTACGCGCTCGGCATGACCAGCGAGGACATCCTCAACGAGTTCTACAACCGCGTCACCTATGTGCGCGGTCAGGGCGGCTGGATTATCCCGTTCGCGGCCGAGAACTGGCGCGGCGTGAAGCCGCTGTTCGACATCGTGGACGCCTCGTCGGGCGAGGTGGTGTTCGCCGCCCAGCAGAAGATCAGCCCGCGCGCCGCCAACAAGGCAGCCAAGGACGGCCTGACCGAGCTGCTGATCCCGACCGAGGAGATCTACGGCCGCTACTCCGCCTACGACCTCATCAACGAGACGACGGGCGAGATCTATGTCGAGGCCGGTGACGAGATCGGTGCCGACAATCTGGAAAAGCTGGATCAGGCCGGCATCGAGCGCATCGAGCTGCTCGACATCGACCATGTCTCGACCGGTCCGTGGATCCGCAACACGCTGAAGGCCGACAAGGCCGAGGAGCGCGAGCAGGCCCTGTCGGACATCTACCGCGTCATGCGCCCCGGCGAGCCGCCGACGCTGGAGACGGCGGAGTCGCTGTTCGCCGGCCTGTTCTTCGATCCCGACCGCTACGATCTGTCGGCGGTCGGCCGCGTCAAGCTGAATATGCGCCTCGACCTCGATGCCGAGGACACCGTCACGACGCTGCGGACCGAGGACATCCTCGCCGTGGTGAAGACGCTCGTCGGCCTGAAGGACGGCAAGGGCGAGATCGACGACATCGACAATCTCGGCAACCGCCGTGTTCGTTCGGTGGGCGAGCTGCTGGAGAACCAGTACCGCGTCGGCCTGCTGCGGATGGAGCGCGCCGTGAAGGAGCGCATGTCGTCGGTGGACGTGTCGACGGTGATGCCGAACGACCTCATCAACGCCAAGCCGGCGGTTGCCGCGGTGCGTGAATTCTTCGGCTCGTCGCAGCTGTCGCAGTTCATGGACCAGACCAACCCGCTGTCCGAAGTGACGCACAAGCGTCGCGTGTCGGCGCTCGGGCCGGGCGGTCTGACGCGCGAGCGTGCAGGCTTCGAGGTCCGCGACGTTCATCCGACCCACTATGGCCGCATCTGCCCGATCGAGACGCCGGAAGGCCCGAACATCGGCCTCATCAACTCGCTGGCGTCGTTCAGCCGGGTGAACAAGTACGGCTTCATCGAGACGCCGTACCGCAAGGTCGTGGATCACAAGGTCACCGACGACGTCGTCTATCTGTCGGCGATGGAGGAGGCCAAGCACACGATCGCGCAGGCTTCCGCCGAGCTGGACGAGAATGGCGGCTTCTCCGAGGAGCTGGTGTCGTCGCGTCAGGCGGGCGAGTTCCTGATGGCGCTGCCCGACAACGTCACGCTGATGGACGTCAGCCCGAAGCAGCTGGTGTCGGTCGCCGCGTCGCTGATCCCGTTCCTGGAGAACGACGACGCCAACCGTGCCCTGATGGGTTCGAACATGCAGCGTCAGGCGGTGCCGCTCGTCCAGGCCGAGGCGCCGTTCGTCGGCACCGGCATGGAAGAGACGGTGGCGCGCGACTCCGGTGCGGCGATCTCGGCGAAGCGCGCCGGCATCGTCGATCAGGTCGATGCCTCGCGCATCGTGATCCGCGCCACGGGTGACGTCGACGCCGGCAAGTCGGGCGTCGACATCTACACCCTGATGAAGTTCCAGCGTTCGAACCAGTCGACCTGCATCAACCAGCGCCCGCTGGTGAAGGTGGGCGACGTGGTCAACGCCGGCGACGTGCTGGCCGACGGTCCTTCGACCGAGTTCGGCGAGCTGGCGCTGGGCCGTAACGCGCTCGTCGCGTTCATGCCCTGGAACGGCTACAACTACGAGGATTCGATCCTCATCAGTGAGCGGATCGTGAAGGACGACGTGTTCACGTCGATCCATATCGACGAGTTCGAGGTGATGGCTCGCGATACGAAGCTGGGGCCCGAGGACATCACGCGCGACATCCCGAACGTCGGCGAGGAAGCGCTGCGCAACCTCGACGAGGCGGGCATCGTCTACATCGGCGCGGAGGTCGAGCCGGGCGACATCCTGGTCGGCAAGATCACGCCGAAGGGCGAAAGCCCGATGACGCCGGAGGAGAAGCTGCTCCGCGCCATCTTCGGTGAAAAGGCGTCGGACGTGCGCGACACCTCGCTGCGCCTGCCGCCGGGCGTTGCCGGTACGATCGTGGACGTCCGCGTCTTCAATCGCCACGGCATCGACAAGGACGAGCGCGCGATGGCGATCGAGCGTGAGGAGATCGAGCGCCTGAAGAAGGACTCGGACGACGAGCGCACCATCCTGAACCGTGCCACATGGTCGCGCCTGCGCGAGATGCTGCTGGATCAGGTCGCCACCGCCGTTCCGAAGGGCCTGAAGAAGGGCTCGACGATCGACATGGAGATGCTGGACAGCGTCGACCGCCACGAGTGGTGGAAGTTCGCCGTCGCCGACGACAAGGTCCAGTCGGACCTCGAAGCGGTCAAGCAGCAGTATGACGACGCCGCCAAGCTGATCACCGACAAGTTCCACGACCGTCGCGAGAAGCTGGAGCGGGGCGACGAGCTGCCGCCGGGCGTGCTCAAGATGGTCAAGGTCTTCGTCGCGGTGAAGCGCAAGCTGCAGCCGGGCGACAAGATGGCCGGCCGTCACGGCAACAAGGGCGTCATCAGCCGCATCCTGCCGCAGGAGGACATGCCCTTCCTCGCGGACGGGACGCCGGTGGATCTGGTGCTCAATCCGCTCGGCGTGCCGTCGCGCATGAACGTCGGGCAGATCTTCGAGACGCATCTGGGCTGGGCCGCACGCGGTCTCGGCATGCAGATCGCGGCCCAGCTGGAGGAATGGCGCGAAGCCAATCCCGATGCCAAGGGCGGCGTGATGCCGGACGCGGTCAAAAGCCGTCTGCTCGAAGTCTATGGCGACCACTATGCCGCCGACATCGAGGCGCGCGACGCGAGCGAGATCATCGAGCTGGCGCAGAACCTCAAGGGCGGCGTCCCGATGGGCACGCCGGTCTTCGACGGCGCGCACGAGTCGGACGTGGCGGACATGCTGGCGCTGGCGGGGCTCGATCCCTCCGGTCAGTCGGACCTGTTCGACGGTCGCACGGGTGACAAGTTCGACCGCAAGGTGACGGTGGGCATCATCTACATGCTCAAGCTGCATCACCTTGTGGACGACAAGATCCACGCCCGGTCGATCGGACCCTACTCGCTCGTCACGCAGCAGCCGCTGGGTGGCAAGGCGCAGTTCGGTGGCCAGCGCTTCGGCGAGATGGAGGTCTGGGCGCTCCAGGCCTACGGCGCGGCGTACACGTTGCAGGAAATGCTGACGGTGAAGTCGGACGACGTGGTCGGCCGCACCAAGGTCTACGAGGCGATCGTCAAGGGCGACGACACGTTCGAGGCGGGCATTCCGGAGAGCTTCAACGTGCTCGTCAAGGAAATGCGCTCGCTGGGCCTGAACGTCGACCTGAAGAGCAACGAGCTCGACGAGGATGGCATCGCCATCGCGGCGGAATAAGCGGGTTCCGGGGTGCTGCCGGCTGGCGGCGCCCCCACCCTGCTCTGCCGGCCCGGCACTGATTTTACCCTCCTGAGGGAAAACGACATGAACGAACTGACCAACTTCGCCAATCCGGTCGCCAAGCCGGAAACCTTCGACCAGATCCAGATCGGCATCGCGTCCCCGGACAAGATCCGTTCGTGGTCGTTCGGCGAGATCAAGAAGCCCGAGACCATCAACTACCGCACGTTCAAGCCCGAGCGTGACGGCCTGTTCTGTGCGCGCATCTTCGGTCCGATCAAGGATTACGAGTGCCTGTGCGGCAAGTACAAGCGCATGAAGTACAAGGGCATCGTCTGCGAGAAGTGCGGTGTCGAAGTCACGGTATCGAAGGTCCGCCGCGAGCGGATGGGCCATATCGAGCTCGCCGCGCCGGTCGCGCACATCTGGTTCCTGAAGTCGCTGCCGTCGCGCATCGGCCTGCTGCTCGACATGCAGCTGAAGCAGCTGGAGCGCGTGCTGTACTTCGAGGCGTATATCGTCATCGAACCGGGCCTGACCCCGCTGGAGAAGTTCCAGCTCCTCACCGAGGACGAGCTGCTCGACGCGCAGGACCAGTACGGCGAGGATGCGTTCTCGGCCGGCATCGGCGCGGAAGCCGTGCGGATCATGCTCGAATCGCTCGATCTCGAGGGTGAGAAGCGCGACCTGCTCGAGGAGCTGGCGACGACCAAGTCGGAGCTGAAGCCCAAGAAGATCATCAAGCGCCTGAAGGTCGTCGAGTCCTTCCTGGAGTCGGGCAACCGTCCGGAGTGGATGATCCTCGAGGTCGTGCCGGTCATCCCGCCCGAGCTGCGCCCGCTGGTGCCGCTGGACGGCGGCCGCTTCGCGACGTCGGATCTGAACGACCTGTACCGCCGCGTCATCAACCGCAACAACCGCCTGAAGCGGCTGATGGAACTGCGCGCGCCGGACATCATCGTCCGCAATGAGAAGCGCATGTTGCAGGAGGCTGTCGACGCCCTCTTCGACAACGGTCGTCGCGGTCGTACGATCACGGGTGCCAACAAGCGTCCACTGAAGTCGCTCAGCGACATGCTCAAGGGCAAACAGGGCCGCTTCCGCCAGAACCTTCTGGGCAAGCGCGTCGACTATTCGGGTCGTTCGGTCATCGTGACCGGACCGGAGCTGAAGCTGCACCAGTGCGGCCTGCCGAAGAAGATGGCGCTCGAGCTGTTCAAGCCGTTCATCTACGCGCGCCTCGACGCCAAGGGCCTCAGCATGACGCTGAAGCAGGCGAAGAAGTGGGTCGAGAAGGAGCGCAAGGAAGTCTGGGACATCCTGGACGAGGTGATCCGCGAGCATCCCGTGATGCTCAACCGCGCACCGACGCTCCACCGTCTCGGCATCCAGGCGTTCGAGCCGGTGCTGATCGAGGGCAAGGCGATCCAGCTTCATCCGCTGGTCTGCTCCGCGTTCAACGCCGACTTCGACGGCGACCAGATGGCCGTGCACGTCCCGCTGTCGCTCGAGGCACAGCTGGAAGCGCGCGTCCTGATGATGTCGACGAACAACATCCTGTCGCCCGCGAACGGCAAGCCGATCATCGTGCCGTCGCAGGACATGGTGCTGGGCCTGTATTACCTGTCGATGATGAAGGAGGGTGAGCCCGGCGAGGGCATGCTGATCTCCGATATGGCGGAGGTGCATCAGGCGCTGAACGCCGGCTCGGTGACGCTGCACACCAAGATCATCAGCCGAGTCCCGCAGACGGACGAGGCCGGCAAGCAGTACATGAAGCGCTTCGAGACGACGCCGGGCCGCATGCTGCTCGGCGAGACGCTCCCGAAGTCGTCGAAGGTGCCGTTCGAGACCGTCAACCGCCTCCTTACCAAAAAGGACGTGGGCGACGTGATCGACGAGGTCTACCGTCACACCGGCCAGAAGGAGACCGTGCTGTTCGCCGACGCGATCATGGCGCTCGGCTTCCGGCACGCGTTCAAGGCGGGCATCTCGTTCGGCAAGGATGACATGATCATCGCGCCGGACAAGGAGAAGCTGGTCGACGAAACGCGCGATCAGGTGAAGGACTTCGAGCAGCAGTATCAGGACGGCCTGATCACGCAGCAGGAGAAGTACAACAAGGTGATCGACGCCTGGAGCCGTTGCGGCGACCAGGTCGCGAACTCGATGATGAACGAGATCAAGGCTGTCCGTCACTACACCGACGGTCCCAACAAGGGCCGCGAGAAGGACATCAACTCGATCTACATGATGGCGCACTCCGGTGCCCGTGGCTCGCAGGCGCAGATCAAGCAGCTCGCCGGCATGCGCGGCCTGATGGCGAAGCCGTCGGGCGAGATCATCGAGACGCCGATCATCTCGAACTTCAAGGAAGGCCTGACCGTCCTCGAATACTTCAACTCCACCCACGGCGCCCGCAAGGGTCTCGCGGACACGGCGTTGAAGACCGCCAACTCGGGCTACCTGACCCGCCGCCTCGTCGACGTGTCGCAGGATTGCGTCATCATCGAGGAGGATTGCGGGACTGAGCGCGCCCTGGAGATGAAGGCGATCGTTCAGGGCGGCTCGACCATCGCGTCGCTGGGTGAGCGCATCCTGGGCCGCACCACGGCCGAGGACGTGGTCGATCCGAAGACCGGCAAGGTCGCGATCCCGACGGGCACGCTGCTCGACGAGGCGATGATCCTGCAGATCGAGAAGATCGGCATCCAGGGGATGAAGATCCGCTCGCCGCTGGTCTGCGAGAGCAAGATCGGCGTCTGCGGCAAGTGCTACGGGCGCGATCTCGCCCGCGGTACGCCGGTCAACATCGGCGAGGCTGTCGGCGTCATCGCCGCGCAGTCGATCGGCGAGCCGGGCACGCAGCTGACGATGCGTACGTTCCACATCGGTGGCGCGGCGCAGCTCAACGAGCAGTCGAACCTGGAATCGCCGGTCGACGGCAAGGCCGAATTCCGCGACCTGCGCCTGATCGTCGACCAGCGTGGCCGCCGCGTGACGCTGTCGCGCTCCGGCGAGATCGCGATCCTCGACATGGACGGTCGCGAACTGTCGACGCATCGCATCCCCTACGGTGCGTATGTGCTGATGGACGACGGTCACATCCTGTCGAAGGGTGATCGCATGGCGGAGTGGGACCCGTTCACCATGCCGGTCATCACCGAGAACCCCGGCACGGTGAAGTTCGTCGACCTGATCGAGGGCAAGACGCTCGTCGAGCAGACCGACGAAGCCACGGGTATCGCCCAGCGCGTCGTGACCGAATACCGTACCTCGACCAAGTCGAAGGAGGATCTGCGTCCGCGCCTGACCCTGCTCGACGAAAGCTCGGGTGAGGCCGGTCGCTACATGCTGGCGGTGGGTGCGACGCTCTCGGTCGAGGACGGCGCGCAGGTGCAGGGCGGCGACGTGATCGCGCGTGTCAGCCGCGAAAGCGCCAAGACCCGCGACATCACCGGCGGTCTGCCGCGCGTGGCCGAGCTGTTCGAGGCGCGCGTCCCCAAGGAATCGGCGATCATCGCCAAGGTCTCCGGCCGGGTCGTGTTCGGCAAGGACTATAAGGCGAAGCGGAAGATCGGCATCCAGCCGGAGGATGGCGGCGACGTCGTCGAGTATCTGGTGCCGAAGTCGAAGGTGATCGACGTTCAGGAAGGCGACTACGTCAAGCGTGGCGACAACCTGATCGGCGGCAGCCCCGATCCGCACGACATTCTGGAGACGATGGGGATCGAGCCGCTGGCCGAGTATCTCGTGTCGGAAATCCAGGAGGTCTATCGTCTGCAGGGCGTGAAGATCAACGACAAGCACATCGAGACGATCGTTCGTCAGATGCTGCAGAAGGTCGAGATCACCGACGGCGGCGACACCACGCTGCTGAAGGGCGAGCAGGTCGATCGCGAGGAAATGGACGCGATCAACGACAAGCTCGACAAGAACCAGGCGCGTGCGCAGGGCAAGCCCATCCTGCTCGGCATCACCAAGGCGTCGCTGCAAACCCGCAGCTTCATCTCGGCGGCGTCGTTCCAGGAGACCACCCGCGTCCTCACCGAGGCGGCGGTCCAGGGCAAGCAGGACACGCTGATGGGCCTGAAGGAGAACGTGATCGTCGGGCGTCTGATTCCGGCGGGTACGGGTGCGGGCATGAACCGCCTCCGCGTGGCGGCCACCAGCCGCGACGTGGCGCTCCGGGCGCAGCAGCGGGCGCTGTCGGCGGCCCTCGTCGCTCCGGAATCCGCAGCCGAACTGCGGGCGGCGGAGGAGCAGCGTTCGCGCCGTGACGACGCCGGCACCGGTGACGATCCGCTGGCGGCGGTGGTGCCCTCGGGCACCGGCACGGATGCCGATGCGGGCGAATATCTGAACGACTGATCTGTCTTCGGGACGATCGAAAGATCCCCGTCGGACCGCATGGTCCGGCGGGGGTTTTTCGTCGTACTGGCGTGGGTGCGAACTCGGGACGGGCGATCCAGCCTCCTCCTCGCCCCTCAGCCCGCGCTTGACCTGCGCCTGTCGGAATGCCCCGCTGGCCGTGGACGAGAACGACACGCGCGCACGACACCGGCCCTCCGTCCCACTGCGGTTGAGCCTAGACCAGAAACTGATCGACGCGCTGGTGGGCTGCGGGTCAGTGGTGGCACGGCTCCCCGCCAAGCCTCGCCTGAAAAGGGCCAGCATCGCCGTGATCCTGGATCAGACTTGCTACCATCGCTGCTGAATCAATCCGCGTCGCGGAGACATCGCGTCTCGTCGGATCACATGCGCTCCCGATCCACGGCAAGATCGACTCGGACGTTGTTCACCGCGTCGTGCGCAAGGATCGACCGGCACGGCATCCCTCGCTTACCAGTGGGTAAAATTATCTTCTGCTGGTGATACTATAAGAAGATAGCAGGTACATCGTATTTGGCCATTGCCGTCTAGTGCTTCGCAACTGCGCGCCAATTCACGAACCGCGACACGATCGCAGTGCTCATCCATCAAAAGATGGTTGCGAATCTTCGTCGAATCTAAGATTAACAATTCGTGAAGTCCCGCTGACGTGCGCGACTCCACGAGAATTTTATGCAAGGGGGAGATGAAAATGAAGACTGTGATGATGACTGCGGCGGTACTGAGCGCCGGTCTGGCTGGCTTTGCCCAGATCGCCTCGGCACAGACCTTCTCGGATGCGACCGGTCAATATCAGGTCGGCATCGGTCGGAACGGCGAGCTTTACGACTACGCTACTGGCGTCGGCCTTCGTAACCCTGCCGGTTCCGACTATATCGCGCCCGGTACGCCGCGTGACTCCTGGGGCATCACGTCCAGCGTCGGCAGTGCGTTCGCCGATCAGTCTTTCACCGGAACGGCCAACATCACTGGCACGGTCTTTACGCCGGGTACGAACAGTGGAACTGCGGTTTCCACCACCACTCTGGGTCTGACCGTCACACACGCCTACAACTTCTTTGCGCCGAACATCCTGTCGGTGCAGCAGACCGTCACCAACACGTCGAATACGGCGATCAGCGGTATCGTGTTCCGCCGCAACGTCGACCTCGACGTGCCACCGACCGCCTTCAACGAGAATACGTTCGGACCGCTCGGGACGAACACCTCGGTGGTCGGGGCAAGCTATAACGGCTTCGAAAACGCCAGTCCCGCGACCGCCTTCACCTCGTCCTGCCTGTTGGGTTGCAACCAGGTCGGAGATCTCGGTGCGGGCATCGATCTGGGTCTCGGCACGATCGACGCGGGGCAATCGAAGACGTTTGCCTATTACTACGGCATCAACATGCCGGGGCAGACGCTGGACCTGCTGTTCACCCAGGCGCAGGGCCTCGGCCTCAGCTACCTGATCGGCGTGCAGAGCAGCGAGAACGGCCTGTATCCCAGCCTGGGTGCGGGTTCGGGCTTCCTCGGTGTCAGCAACATCGGCACCGTGGCGGGCACGGTGCCGGAGCCGGCGAGCTGGGCGATGATGATCGTCGGTATCGGCGCAGCCGGTGGCGCGCTGCGTCGCCGCCGTTCGGTGAAGGTCAGCTACGCCTGATCGCCACCACAAGCGTAATGACGAAGTCCCTTCCGATCACTAGATCGGGAGGGACTTTTCATAAGCGGGACCGGAAGATCGGACCGCCGGCGCGAGAGGATGACGATATGGATACCAGCACGCTGTTCCGGCTGGACGGCCGCGTGGCGCTCGTGACCGGGGGCAGCCGCGGCATCGGCAAGATGATCGCGGCGGGCTTCATCGCGCAGGGGGCGAAGGTCTACGTCTCGTCGCGCAAGGCGGCCGCATGCGAGGAAACCGCGGCTGAGCTAGGCCCGGACTGCATCCCCCTGCCCGCCGACGTGTCGACCGTCGATGGCTGCCGCGCGCTGGCCGCGGCACTGGGCGAGCGCGAGGAGCGGCTCGACATCCTCGTCAATAATGCCGGCGCGGCATGGGGCGTGGCGTTCGAGGAGTTTCCGGAGAGCGGCTGGGACAAGGTCATGGACCTGAACGTCAAATCCCCCTTCTTCCTGACTCAATCGCTGCACGGGTTGCTGAAGGCTGCGGGGGCGGAGCGTGTCGCCAAGGTCATCAACATCACCTCGATCGACGGTCAGCGGCTGAACCCGTGGGACACGTACAGCTATCATGCGTCGAAGGCAGCCCTGATCTATCTGACCAAGCGGCTGGCGGCACGCCTGATCCGCGACGGCATCGCCGTGACCTCGATCGCGCCGGGTGCCTTTGCCAGCGAGATGAACCGCGCCGCGCGCGACCACGGCGATGCGGTCGGCAAGTCGATCCCCGCCGGCCGGATCGGCGGTGACGAGGATATGGCGGGCGCGGCGATCTATCTCGCATCGCGCGCCGGCGACTATGTGGTCGGGGAAACGATCACCGTTGATGGGGGGCTGGTGCATGCGTCGCTGGGGGTCAGCATCGACGGCTGAACCTCTGCCCTTGCCGCGCCAGAAGCTCCGAACTTTCTTTGTTGGAAGACAGCCTATATTGCCAAGCATCGATCGTGCTCTGCGCGGGCATGCTGTTTGAAATGTTGGGCGACGACGGTGCGTACGGGTTCCCGAAACACCGTATTGGCCTAACCTTAGCCTAACCTTCCAGAACGATTCGCTTGGAATACAGCCGCTTAGCCTGCTGGGGTCAGCAACCACGCCTTTGGCTGCTTGGTCGGCTTCGCCTTGCCGTCGAGCCGCACCGCCTTGATGATCCGCACCGGCTTCAGGATCATCTGACCCTTGAATGCATCCACCCCGCCCCCTGACGGTAACGCCAGAATGCGCTTCACGACATCGAGCCCGCCGACCGCGTGCCCGAAAGCGGCATAGCCCGGGAAGTCCGGCCGGGCGTCCATCTGCGGCGCGGGACCGATGGTGATGACGAAATTGCCGCCCGCCGAGTCCGGGGATGCAGCGCGCGCCATCGACACGGTCGCATCGAGGTGGCGGATGCCGGTCTTGGCCGTCGTCTCCAGCGGGAAAGGCGGCAGGATGCGGCGCGCGTCGGTGCGGATGCCGGCCTGGATGAAGCCCGTCTTCGGGTCCTTCTTGCCCCGCGCTGCGCGATAGAAGGTCGTTCCGTCGAAGCGACCGTCATCGACATAGGCCATGAAGTTCTCGACCGTCTTCGGCGCGCGGCGAGCGTCGAGCGCCAGCAGAATGCGACCGGCGGTCGTATCGAGCCTGACGCGGACGATCCCGGCCCTCGGGCCGGTCTGCGGGACGGCGGCCGTCAGCATCAGCAGCGCCGAGACCACGACCGCCCTGCCCCACCCCGGCGAAGGCCGGGGTCCGGTTGCAAACGTCGATGTGAGTGCGGACATCATACTCGAACTATGTTGGTAGCAACTGGGCCCCGGCTGAGCCGGCGTGGCACTGGAGGCGTCGTAGCGGCAGTTCAGCGAGCGATCCCGCCCGCCGCCAACACCGCCAGCGTCACCAGTTCGCTCGCAGTCGAGGTCATCGGCGCGATCTGCACGGGCTTCTCCATCCCGATCAGCATCGGCCCGATCATGTTGTCGCCTCCCAGTTCGCGCAACAGCTTCGCCGAGATGTTCGCGGATTGCAGCCCCGGCATGACCAGCACGTTGGCCGGACCCGACAGCCGCGCGAACGGGTAATTCGCCAGTTGCTTGGGGTTGAGTGCCACGTCGGGCGACATCTCGCCCTCATATTCGAAGCCGACCTGACGCCCGTCGAGCACCCCGACCGCGGCACGAACATTCTCCAGATACCGCCCTTCGGGATTGCCGAACGTCGAATAGCTGAGGAACGCGACGCGGGGCTCGTGGCCCATCCGGCGCGCGACCTGCGCGGTCTGTTCGGCGATATCGGCCAGCTCCTCCGCCGATGGTCGCTCGTTGACCGTGGTGTCAGCGATGAAGACCGTATGGCTCTGCCCGACGAGGATGTGAATGCCGAAAGGCGTGCGGCCCGGCTCCGGATCGATCACGCGCTTCACCTCGCGCATGGTGTGCGCCCAGGTGCGGGTGATGCCGGTGATCATCGCATCCGCCTCGCCGAGTTGCAGCATGACCGCGCCGAAGATGTTGCGGTCCTGATTGATCATCCGCTCCGCATCGCGGTGCAGGAAGCCACGGCGCTGCAGGCGCTTGTAGAGGAAGTCGACCATCTTCGGGACGAGCGGCGAATGGCGGCTGTTGTGAACCTCATACTCCTCCGGCCGGGTCACGCCGAGCGCCTTCAGTCGGTCGTACACGTCGTCGCGCCCAACCAGGACGGGGGTGCCGTAGCCGCCCTCCTTGAACGCGATCGCGGCGCGCAGCACGACCTCCTCCTCGCCCTCCGCGAACAGCACGCGCTTGGGGTGGGCGCGTGCGCCCTCATAGGCGAGCGTCAGCAGCGAGGTGGTGGGGTTCAACCGCTCGCGCAGCGACTGGCGATAGCGCTCCATGTCCAGAATGGGCTTGGTCGCGACACCGGAGTCCATCGCCGCCTTGGCGACCGCGGCGGGCACGACCTCCATCAGACGCGGGTCGAACGGTGCCGGGATGATGTATTCGGGCCCGAAGCTGTGCCGCGTGCCGTACGCGATCGCGACCTCCTCCGGCACCCGCTGACGGGCCAGCTCCGCGATGGCGTTTGCCGCAGCGATCTTCATTGCATCGTTGATGCCGGTGGCACGGACGTCGAGCGCACCGCGAAAGATGAAAGGGAAGCCGAGGACGTTGTTGACCTGGTTCGGGTAGTCCGACCGCCCCGTGGCGACGATCGCATCCGGCCGCGCCGCCTTGGCGAGTTCGGGGCGGATCTCGGGTTCCGGATTGGCCATCGCGAAGATGATCGGCGCAGGGGCCATGTCCGCGACCATATCCGGGTGGAGCGCACCTGCCGCCGACAGGCCGAGGAATACGTCGGCCCCGTGCAGCGCCTCGGTCAACGTCCGTGCCTCGGTGATCGCCGCATGCGCCGATTTCCACTGGTCCATGCTATCCGTACGGCCCTGGTAGATGACGCCCGAACGGTCGCACATGATGACGTTGTCGTGGCGTACGCCCATCGCCTTGATCAGTTCGGTGCAGGCGATCGCCGCAGCACCCGCGCCGTTCACCACGACCTTCACGTCGGCAAGGTTACGGTCTGTCAGCAGGCAGGCGTTGATGAGGCCCGCCGCGGTGATGATCGCGGTGCCGTGCTGGTCGTCATGGAAGACGGGGATGTTCATCCGCTCGCGCAGCGTCTGCTCGATGATGAAGCACTCGGGCGCCTTGATGTCCTCTAGGTTGATGCCGCCGAATGTCGGCTCCATCAGCTCGACCGCGTCGATGAAGCGATCGACATCCTCGGTCTTCAGCTCGATGTCGATCGAATCGACATCGGCGAAGCGCTTGAAGAGCACCGCCTTGCCTTCCATCACCGGCTTGGACGCCAGCGCGCCGAGATTGCCCATGCCGAGGATGGCGGTGCCGTTGGAGATGACCGCGACGAGGTTGCCCTTGGCGGTATAATCATATGCGGTCGCCGGATCTTCGGCGATGGCGCGCACCGGCACCGCGACGCCGGGCGAATAGGCAAGCGCCAGATCGCGCTGCGTCGCCATCGGCTTGGACGCGATGATCTCGATCTTGCCCGGCCGCCCCTCCGAATGGAACAGCAGCGCCTCGCGCTCGGAGAACTGGACGTTGACGGCGTCTGACATGGCGGCGGCCTCTCCCGAATTACCCTACGGCCTCTACGGGCTTTGGGCGGGGGGTTTCAACCCGGTGTGGCCATGCGTATGTCGGAAGCGATGAAGCCAGAGTCCGTCCATCTGTCGCCCCACATGCGTGATCTCACGTTGCTGATCGCCCCGTGCGTCGCCTGCTGTCCTGCCAGCGTCACGAACATCAAGTGACGATCACTACGATTTGGTACTGCGCACGTCGGGCCGCGGCGGTTCTCCCGTGAACCCCACACCGACGCCGATGATGGCGCAATATCACGCCCTGAAGGCGGAGGCGCAGGATTGCCTGCTCTTCTACCGCATGGGCGACTTCTTCGAGATGTTCTTCGAAGACGCGCGCATTGCAGCGGCGGTGCTCGACATCGCTTTGACGGCGCGTGGGGAGCATGAAGGCGAGAAGGTGCCGATGTGCGGCGTGCCCGTGCATGCCGCGACCGCGTACCTGCAACGCCTGATCAAGGCCGGCCACCGCGTCGCCATCGCGGAGCAGACCGAAAGTCCGGAGGCGGCGCGCAAGGCACGCGGGTCGAAGGCGCTGGTCAACCGGGCGATCGTCCGCGTCGTGACGGCCGGCACGCTGACCGAAGAGGCCCTGCTCGACTCACGGGCGGACAATTGGTGCGTCGCGATCGGCGAGGCGGCGGGAGACGTCGCGCTGGCGGCGGCCGACGTGTCGACGGGCCGGTTCGTGGTAATCGCGCTGGATCAAGCCAGCGTACCGGCGGAGTTGGCAAGGCTCGGTGCGGCGGAGGTCGTTGCGGCGGATACCAGCGGCGTGGCGGAGCTGGCGACGACACTGCGGCCGAAGGCGGAGTTCGACAGCGGCGCGGGAGAGGCGCGGCTGAAACGCCTGTTCGCGGTCGCAACGCTGGACGGCTTCGGACAGTTCGGGCGCGCGGAACTCGCCGCGGCCGGTGGCCTCGTCGCCTATCTGGATCATACCGCCAAGGGCGCACTGCCGTTCTTGCGCGCGCCGGTGCTGCACCGGGCAGCGAACACGATGGCGATCGATGCGGCGACGCGCGAAAGCCTGGAACTGACTCAGACCGCATCGGGCCAGCGCAAGGGGTCGCTGCTCGACGCAATTGATCGGACCGCCACCGGCGCAGGGGCGCGGTTGCTGGCGGGCGACCTGGGCGCGCCGCTGGTGGAGCGTGGCGCGATCGACGCGCGGCTCGACCTCGTCCGGCATTTCCATGACGACGAGGCGGAGCGCGAGAAGGTGCGCGCGGCGTTGCGCGCCTTGCCCGACATCGGTCGGGCGCTGGGGCGTCTCGTCGCCGGACGGGGCGGACCGCGCGATCTGGGCCAGCTTCGGGACGGGCTGGACGGCGCGTGGTCGCTCGGCGAGCGGCTGGGGTCGGGCGAGCCCCCCGCGCTGCTGACCGAGCTGGCACCGCGGTTGCGGGGGCATGGCGAGTTGATCGACCAGTTGCGGCGCGCGCTGGTGCCCTCGCCGCCGATCGAGGCGAGCGACGGTGGCTACATTGCCGCCGGTTACGATCTCGCGCTCGACGATCTGCGCGACGCGGGCGCGGGCGGGCGAAGGGCGATCGCCGCGCTGGAAGCCGAGATGCGGAGCAACACCGGCGTCGCGGCGCTGAAGGTACGTCACAACAACGTGCTGGGTTATCATGTTGAGGTGCCGGCGCGCGCCGCCGATGCGCTCATGAAGCCGGACAGCGGCTTCACGCACCGTCAGACGCTGGCCGGTGTCGTCCGCTTCAACACGCCCGCGCTGCACGAGGTCGCGAGCAAGGTCGCACAGGCCGGCGCACACGCGCTGGCGGCGGAAGCCGCGCATCTGGAGGACCTGACCGCCCGCGCGCTGTCACACCGGGAGGCGATTGCCGCGACCGCCGATGCACTGGCGCGGATCGACGTCTCCACGGCACTCGCGGAGCGCGCCGCCGAAGGCGGCTGGACGCGGCCCAAACTGGTCGAAGAGCCGTGCTTCGATGTCGAGGGCGGGCGGCATCCGGTGGTCGAAGCCGCCGTCGCCAGATCGGGCGGACGGTTCGTCGCCAACGATTGCCGGCTGTCGGAGACATCGCGATTGTGGCTCGTCACCGGTCCGAACATGGGCGGCAAGTCGACCTTCCTGCGGCAGAATGCGCTGATCGCGGTGCTGGCACAGGCGGGAAGCTACGTACCCGCCGGCAGCGCGACGCTGGGAATGATCGACCGGCTGTTCAGCCGCGTCGGCGCGTCGGACAATCTGGCACGCGGGCGGTCGACGTTCATGGTCGAGATGGTCGAGACGGCTGCGATCCTGGCGCAGGCGACGCCGCGCAGCTTCGTGATCCTCGACGAAGTGGGCCGCGGTACGTCGACCTATGATGGGCTGGCCATCGCCTGGGCAGTGGTGGAGGCGATTCACGAAGACAATCGCTGCCGCTGCCTGTTCGCGACGCACTATCACGAACTGACGCGGCTGGCGGAACGCTGCGACGCGCTGTCGCTGCATCATGTCCGCGCCCGCGAGTGGAAGGGAGACCTCGTGCTGCTGCACGAGCTGGCGGACGGGCCGGCGGATCGCAGCTATGGGCTGGCGGTGGCGCGGCTCGCCGGCATGGCACCGCAAACCGTCGCGCGCGCCAAGGCGGTCTTGGCGAAGCTGGAAGCCGGTCGCGCCAAAACGGGCGGACTGGCGGCGGGGCTGGACGACCTGCCGCTGTTCGCCGCCGCCGCCGCGGTCGAGGAGGAACAGTGCGATGCGATCCGCGCCGAGGTGGAGGCGATCGACGTCGATGCGCTGACCCCGCGCGAGGCACTCGATACGTTGTACCGGCTGAAAGCGCTGGCGCGGGACGGCTAGCGCTGTCGGCGGCGAACGGCCATGTAGCGCTGTGATGACCTATCGCTTCGAAAGTCTGTCCAACCGCAAGGCGATCGTCGATCGGCGCGCGCTCGCCGAGGCTGTGGCGGCGTTGCCGATCGACCAGCTTCCGGTCGCCGCGACCACGCTGCTGCGCGGTGCTCTGGACGCCGGACGCGAGGAGATCGCGCGCCGGCTGGCCGAGCGACCGACACGCGGGCTGGAAGCGGCGGCGGCGCAGGCGTATCTGATCGACCGCATCTTGCAGATACTGTTCGCGGTCGCCTTGCGGCTGCATCCGGACGAGCGCGAGCCGATCGCGGTGATGGCAGTCGGCGGCTACGGCCGCGGCGAGATGGCGGCGCATTCCGATATCGATATCGGCTTCCTCACGCGCGACACGCCCTCGCCCCGCGCCGCCAAGGTGGTGGAGACGGTGCTGTACGCCCTGTGGGACCTGAAGCTGAAGGTCGGCCATTCCAGCCGGTCGCTGGACGAGATGATCCGGCAGTCCAAGGCCGACGTGACGGTGCGCACCGCCTTGCTCGAAGGACGGTTCGTAGTCGGCGATCAGGCGCTGGCGGACGAGGCGGAAAAGCGCTTCTCCGACGAGGTGCAGCGCGGCACCGAGCGTCAGTTCATCGCGGACAAGCTGGCCGAGCGCGATGCCCGTCACCGGCGCATGGGCGACACGCGCTATGTGGTCGAACCCAACGTGAAGGAGGGCAAGGGATCGCTCCGCGACCTGCACGCGCTCTTCTGGATCGGCAAATACGTCTACAACGTGGAACGGGCGCGACAACTGGTAGACGTCGGGCTGTTCACGCCCGCCGAATATCGGCAATTCCATCGCGCCGACGAATTCCTGTGGGCGGTGCGGTGCCATCTGCACGTCATCACCGGACGAGCCGAAGATCGCCTGACCTTCGACGTGCAGCGCGAGGTCGCGGCGCGGATGCGGTTCCGCGATGCGGCGGGAAAGCCGGCAGTCGAACGGTTCATGCAGCTGTACTTCCTGCACGCGAAGACGGTTGGCACGCTGACGGGCGTATTCCTCGCGCATCTGGACGAGCGGTTCGCGGCGCGTGGGCGGCGGTTCGGATTTCCCGGCATCCGTCGCAGCCCGAAGCGGCTGAAGGGCTTCGTGCTCGATCGCGGGCGGCTGGGTCTACCGAACGACCAGTTCTTCGCCGAGGACCCGGTACGGCTGATCGAGATCTTCGCGCTGGCGGATGCGAACGAGGTGGATATCCACCCGCTGGCGATGCGCGCCGCCGCCCGCGACGCCAAGCTGGTCGACGGCATCCGCCGCGATCCGCGCGCCAACGCGCTGTTCCTGGACGTGCTGTGCAGCCCGCGCGATCCCGAACTGGTGCTGCGCTGGATGAACGAGGCCGGCGTATTCGGTCGCTTCGTGCCCGATTTCGGCCGCGTCGTCGCACAGATGCAATTCGACATGTACCACCACTTCACCGTCGATGAGCACACGATTCAGGCGATCGGCCTGCTCGCGCGGATCGAGGCGGGGACACTGAAGGAGGATCATCCGCTCGCCACCGCGATCATTGGTCAGATCGTGTCGCGCAGGGCGCTGCGCGTGGCGGTGCTGTGCCACGACATCGCCAAGGGGCGCGGTGGCGATCACTCGATTCTGGGGGCGGAGGTGGCACTGCGGCTGGCGCCGCGGCTCGGACTGAACCCGGCGGAAACGGAGACCGTCGCGTGGCTGGTGCGGCATCACCTGCTGATGTCGGCGACGGCGTTCAAGCGCGACCTGTCGGATTTCAAGACAATCCTCGATTTCTGCGAGACGGTGGCGTCACCCGAACGCCTGCGGCTGCTGCTGGTGCTGACGATCGTCGACATCCGGGCGGTCGGGCCGGGAACGTGGAACGGGTGGAAGCGGCAGTTGCTCGCCGACCTGTTCCACGCCGCGGAGGAGGTGCTGCGGCTCGGGCACAAACAACGCGGGCGCAGCGAGCGGATCGCGGAGAAGCAGGCGCGATTGCAGGCGGCGATGGGTTGGAGCGACGCGGCGCTGGCGAAGCATGTCCGCCGTTTGCCGGAGGCGTACTGGATCGCGGAGCCGGACGACGTGCTGGCGCATAACGCACGGGCGATGACGGCCGCCGACACGCCGCTGTCGATCGACGCGCAGGTCTATCCGGAACGTGGCGCGACACTGGTGACGATCCATGCGGCGGATCATCCGGGGCTGTTCTATCGCATCGCCGGCGCGATCAGCCTTGCCGGGGGAAACATCATCGATGCGCGCATCCACACGACACGCGACGGGATGGCGATCGACAATTTCCTGGTGCAGGACCCGCTGGGGCGGCCGTTCGCGGATACCAGCCAGTTGACGCGGTTGAAGGTAGCGATCGAGGATGCGCTGGCGAACCGCAGCAAGCTGGCCGACCGGTTGACCGCCAAGCCGGCGGTGCGGCCGCGGGCGGATGCGTTCGCGATCCAGCCCAACGTGTTGATCGACAACAAGGCGTCCAACCGGTTCACCGTCGTCGAGGTGAATGCCCGCGACCGACCGGCGTTGTTGAACCAGTTGGCGCAGGCGCTGTTCCAGTCGAAGGTGACGATCCACTCCGCGCATGTCGCGACGTACGGCGAGCGCGCGGTCGACACCTTCTACCTGACCGACCTGACCGGGGACCGGATCACCGCACCGCAGCGGCTGAGGACGCTGGAGAAGCGGCTGGTCAATGCCGCGGCGGGCGAAGCGGTCGAACTGGCCGCTTAATTCTTCGGCGGCTTCTCGTACGGGGTGAAGCTTTCGAACCGGCAATATTGGCTTGGGATCGAGGTGCCGGCCCGCAGCACCCGGAAACGATCGTTGCGGCAGACCTGACTGCCGTAGACATCGACGATCAGCGTATCGAGTGCCTGCATCGAACATCGCCCGATCGTATTCGCTTTCCAGATCCGGCGACCGGTCTGTTGAGCAAGGATCAGGTTTTCGTCGGCGATGTAGAGACCCTGCTGCGTCGTCAGGGTGAGGCAGTTTTCGGGTGGGCCGGCTATGCGGCCCGCGAGCGGGTCGGACTTGGCCGCCAGCAAAGGCAGCGCGAGGGCGGCGAGGAGCAGGGCGCGCATCATTTCGCCTTTCGATATTCGGTGAACTCGCCGGGCGAGCAGCTTCCGGTGAAGAAGCCCTGCGTCTGGTCGCGCGTCTGGATGATGTCGCCGGAACACATCTGGCCGAACGACCGCACCGTCACGATGATATCGCCGCGGGCCGCGCGCTCGCAGCCGCCGCCCGTGTCGGCGATGTAGATCGGGCTGCTGCCGACGCTGTCGCGGACGAGCAGCGTGGGACCGTATACCTCCGTTCGCGCAGAGCGGATCGAAGGCACGCACGACGATTTACGACCGGGGACGAACCCCTTCAACGCCTTGGCGAGACGGTCTGCGTCGCCCTGCGCGACCGCCGTGGCGCGGGCGGTTTCGGCGGGGGTCGCGGCACAGGCGCCGAGCAGGGCAAGTGCGGCGATCGGGATCAACGGCTTCATGACATCATCCTCCACATCCCCAACGCATCAACCGCGAAAAGCATCCTTCATCGCCCGCAACTCGCCCAGCCGGTCGGCACTGCCCGCACGCAGGAAGGGGTTGGTGGCCCGCTCCTCCCCGATCGTGAACGGCACCGTCGCCTCGCCTTCCGCGCGCTGAGCCTCCACCGCCTGTTTGCGCTCGGCGATCGCGGCGTTGTCCGGATCGACATGGGCGGCGAAGGCGGCGTTGGACACCGTGTACTCGTGACCGCAATAGGCCTTCGTTGCGTCCGGCAGTTCGGCGTAGCGCTCCATGTTGCGCCACATATCGGCCGGCGGTCCTTCGAACAGGCGGCCGCAGCCCATCGCGAACAGCGTGTCGCCGGTGAAGATCAGCGCGTCGTCCGCGAAATGGAAGGCGATATGCCCGGCGGTATGGCCGGGCACGGACAGGACATGACCCGTGTGGCTGCCGATGCGGACGACGTCGCCCTCCCCGACCTGCGTATCGAGCGTCGGGATCTTCGCCGCCTCCGCGCCCGGACCGGTGATCGTCGCGCCGGCGGCCTTCATGTCGGCGTTGCCGCCGGTGTGATCGGGATGCCAGTGCGTCGTCCAGACCTGGCTGATCGTCCAGTCGCGCGCTTTCGCCGCGGCGAGGACGGGTGTGGCCTCGCCCGGATCGACGACCGCGACCTCACCCGTCTTCGTGTCGTGGATCAGCCAGGCATAATTGTCCGAGAGCACGGGAACGCGGACGATCTCCAGCCCCGACACGTTACCAGGTTCCGGTGTTCGGCATCGACACCCATGGCTCGGCGGGGTCGAGCGTGCCGTCCTGCAGCAACTCGATCGAGATGCCATCGGGCGTCTTCACGAACGCCATGTGGCCGTCGCGCGGCGGGCGGTTGATCGTGACGCCGCCGTCCATCAGTCGCTGGCAGGTCGCGTAGATATCCTCGACGCGGTAGGCGAGGTGGCCGAAGTTGCGCCCGCCCGAATACTCCTCCGCATCCCAGTTGTAGGTCAGTTCGACCTCCGCCTCTGCGCGTTCGCTGGGTGCGTTCATGTCGGCATCCGCGGCAAGGAAGATCAGCGTAAAGCGGCCCTTCTCGCTTTCCAGCCGCCGCACTTCCTTCAGGCCGAGCAGTTCGAAAAAGGCGATCGTCTTGTCCGGGTCGGCGACGCGGATCATGGTGTGCAGGTATTTCACGCGAGAACTCCGTGGAAGGTCTGGGGCGGAACGGATCAGCCTTGAACTAGGTCCGTTACGTCGCCGACGGCGCGGATCAGCAGCGCGAGGTCCGCGTCGCGCGACAGGCGATGGTCACCGTCCTTGACGAGGGTGATCTGCACGTCGTCATTCGCGATCAGTTCCGCCAGCCGGATCGTGCGCTGGTACGGCACGTCCTTGTCCTGCTGACCGTGCAGCAGGCGGACCGGACCGGCGAACGGGATCATCCCGAACATCAGCCGGTTCGCCTCGCCCGACGACCAGAAGGCGCGCGTATAAAGCGTCGGCAGCGGTCCGTAGGGGTTGGGCCGTTCGAGGCGACCGGTCTGGAGCATCGCCATCTTCTCGTCCATCGTGAAGCCCCAGTCGGTGAAGTCCGGCGCGGGCGCGATGCCGACCATCGCCTTCACCTGATCGGGCCGGGCCTTTGCCGCGAGCAGCATCAGCCAGCCGCCCATCGACGAGCCGACGAGCACGACCGGACCCTTCGCCACCTCGTCCAGCATCGCCAGCGTATCGCCGAGCCAGCCGGCCAGCGTCTGGTCCTTGAAATCCCCCTCCGACTGGCCGCAGCCGGCATAGTCGAAGCGCAGGAAGGCGCGCGCCTCCGTCTTCGCCCACGCCTCCAGAGCCAGCGCCTTCGACCCCTGCATGTCCGACGCGTAGCCGGGCAGGAACACGATCGTCGGGCCGGTGCCGGCGGTGTGGTGGAAGGCGAGGCGGTGCGGCTGGGTCATGCTGGAATCCGGGCGAAGTGGAGGAAGTGGAGGCGTCGGGACGCTGGCCTCCACTTCGGTACGGCGCGGCTGGTGTCGGGGTGATCGGCGGGCGTTGTTGGGGTGGTGGCCATGCGGCGCGGTATAGATCGGGCGAGCCGTGTAGGACAGGTTGCGCCGTCGTCCGTGCAACCGCGGAAGCACGAACGGCGGCATCCGGTCAGATGATGAATTCCACCGATCGCGTCTGCACTTCGCCGTCGCGCTTGGCGACGATCTCGCCGTGCAGCGTCTTGATCGCGCGGCTGCCGGTGGTGGTGCAGAGGAACGGGAACACACCGTGGATGATCGCACCGACGCCGCCGGCGATCATCCGCAGCCCGAAGCGGGTGGCGACGACGAAATGCTGGCCGTAGCTTTCGCCGACGGCGGCGGGGTGGTCGGTGAAGGGGTTCATCGCCGGTCTGCTCCTTTGCAGGCGCCAGCGTAGACGGAAGGCGCGGAGTGATCCAGCGTTGGCTGTCGATCCTCTCCGGCACGGGGAGGTGGCGCGCCGCAGGCGTGACGGAGGGGCAGCCGCTCGCCGTGTCGCCTGTGGCTGCCCCTCCGTCAGTCCTGCGGCCTGCCACCTCCCCTTGCAGGGGAGGATTTACAGGTTTGCCAGCATGTCCGCGGCCAATCCGCTCAGCGTGTCGTCGCGGGCGCCCATCACCACGATGCGGTCGCCGGGCCGGGCCAGGGCGACGAGGCGCGAAGCTGCGTCCGAGCGATCGGGGTCGTGGTGGGCGGTTCGGCCGGCGGCGGCGATGCGGGCGACGATGTCGGCGCTGCCGACCTCGCGCGTGACGGTGCCGCCGAAATAGGCGGGATCGGGGATCGTCAGCACGTCCTCGCCCGCGAGATGGTCGGCGAAGGTCTGCGCCAGTTCGCGGCCCATTTGCTTGAGGGGGCCGTAGCCGTGCGGCTGGAAGAGGATCAGCAGGCGGCCGGGATGCGCGTGCAGCGTGTCGAGCGTGGCGGCGATCTTGTCCGGGTTGTGGCCGAAATCGTCGATGACGGCGATGCCGTTCGCTTGCCCGACGAGGTCGAAGCGGCGGCGAAGGCCGGTGAAGCCCTCGATCGCGCGGGCGGCGTCGGCGAGCGGGACGCCGGCCGCGACGCAGGCGCCGATCGCGGCGAGCGCATTAGAGACGTTATGGCGGCCCGGGACCGAAAGGCGGATGTGGTGGTCGCCTTCAGCGCCGATCAGATCGAACCCGATCGCGAACGGTTCGGGCGACAGGTTGCGGGCGACGAGATCGCCCTCCCCTTCCACCGCAACGGTCGTGAGCGTGTCCCGCGGCAGCGTCGCCAGCAGCGCCGCGGTTTCCGCATCGCCGGCGTTGGCGACGACGTGGCGGGCGGCGCGGGCGAAGTCGCCAAATAGCTGGCGGAGTTCGTCCAGCCCCTTGTGATCGAGCGTGACGTTGTTGAGCACCGCGACCGCAGGGCGGTATAGCGCGATCGAGCCGTCGCTTTCATCGACTTCGCTGACGAAGGCGTCACCGCGACCGACCAGTGCGCTGGCGAACGGGGCGTCGGGCGTCGCGAAGTCCTTCATCACCGCGCCGTTCATCACCGTCGGATCGCGGCCGAGCGTATGCAGGATATACCCGATCATGCCGGTAACGGTGGACTTGCCGCTGGTGCCGGCGACCCCGATCGGCAGCGCCGCGTCGTTGAACAGGCCGGCATTGACCTGCGCCCGCGTCATACGCGTGCAGCCGAGCCGGTCGGCGGCGACGATGTCGGGCACGCTCGCCTCGACCGCGGCGGAGGCGATGACGATCTGATCGGCGGAGGTCACGCCGCTGCCATCCTGCGCGAACAGCGCGATGCCGGCGGCGCGGAGCGCGTCGAACTTGGCGGAGGTGCGGCCCTGGTCTAGGCCGCGATCGGAACCCGCGACAATGCCGCCGCGCGCGCGGACGATCATCGCCAGCGGCATCATGCCGGACCCGCCGATGCCGACGAAGAAAGAGGATTTGCCGCTGTGCATCGGGGCGGGCTATCGCGGCGGTGGAGCGTGGGCAAGCTTTTGAGCATGATGCGGGCGTTCTCCGCTGCCCGCCACCCCGGCGGAAGTCGGGGTCCAGTCTCGGCGGAGCCAGTGAGACCCACGGCGTGCGCGGCGACTGGACCCCGGCCTTCGCCGGGGTGGAAGAAGTTCGTGATCATAAGGAACGCAAGACCATGAAGATCACCGTCGTAGCGCCCGGCCGGCCGATCGATCCGGTCGTCGCCGCACGCGCGGGGGCGTTTGCGGCGATCGCCTATCCGGAGGTGGACCTGATCTTCCACCCGCAATGCTTCGAGAGCGCGGGGCATTTCGCGGGGAGCGATGCGCTGCGCGCGGCGACGTTCCTGTCGGTGGCGAACGATCCCGCGGTCGATGCGGTGTGGTTCGCGCGCGGCGGGTACGGGTCGAACCGCATTTTGGCGGAGGTGATGCCGAATCTGGGACCGGCGGCGGCGCGCAAGGCGTATGCGGGCTATTCGGACATGGGGTTCCTGCTCGGTGCCCTGTACGCGCGGCGGATCGGGCGGCCGGTGCACGCGCCGATGGCGACGGACATCAACCGCAACAAGGGCGACGAGACGGTCGCGCGGACGCTGGGCTGGCTGGTGCGCGGCGACCGGCAGGGGCTGGAACCCGATCTGGGCGGGCGGCCGGCGGCGGCGTTCAACCTCGCCATCCTCGATGCGCTGATCGGGACGCCGTGGCTGCCCGACCTGACCGACCACGTGCTCATCATCGAGGAGGTGTCGGAGCCGCTGTACCGCGTCGACCGGATGCTGTTCACGGTAGCCAATGCGACACAATTGAAGGGGATCGCCGGAGTGCGGCTGGGCGTGGTCAACGATATCGTCGAGAACGATCCGCCGTGGGGCGAGACGCTGGAGGCGATGATGGCGCGCTGGTGCCGCGACATGGGCGTGCCGTATCTGGGCCGCGCGCGGGTGGGGCACACGCAGGACAACTACGTCGTGCCGTTCGGAATCGCCTGATCGTCGGAACAAACCGCCTGCTCGAAACAGGGCGCCCCTTCAGAACAGGGCGCCCCCTTAGAACAGGCTACGCAGCGACACCATCACCGAACGGCCGAACGGGTCGAGATAGGCGGGGCGCAGGCCGATCGGGGTGATCCCGTCACGGTCACGGACGCGCTGGCGCTCGTTGAACAGGTTGCGGGCGTTGAGCGCGATCTGCACCCCCTTGCCCCAATGCTGGCCGCCCGTGATCTTCGCCAGCGGCACGATCAGGGAGGTGCCGATCGTCAACAAGCTGCCGAAGCGCAGATCGGCCGCGGCGAGATCGGCACGGACGCGGGTGGCGGAGCGCCACTGGAGGTCGAACGTTCCGGAGATGCCGCCCCGCGACAGGGCCGCAAAGGCGTTGCCCTCGAAACGGGGACGGCCGCCGCTGCCGCCGAACGCATCGCCGTCGAGCAGATCGAGCGAGGGCTGGCCGTCCACCAACATCAGCCGGTTGGCGAGGCGCAGCGTGGGCGACACGTTGGCGAACAGAAAGAACGGTTCGCTCGGCATCGCCGGGGGCGGGCCGGGTTCCGTCCCCGGCGGCGGCGGCATGGGCAGCATCGGCTGTGCGCCGAGCGGACCGGCCCATCCGAGGTTCGCCGTCAGTTCCCGGCGGCGTTCGCGCGCAAGGTTCACGGGGCGACTGTCCACGGACAGCAGCCGCCCGTTCGCATCACGCGTGAACAGCGTCGGAAAGGCCGCGGCGACCAGCGGTGTCGGCTGCGACACATAGGCGGCCTGATCGATGATGTCGGTCGTGGCATAGGTTACGGCCAGGGTCAGCTCGCGCTTCGCGAACGGCTTGAGCGTCAGGTCGATCGCGCTTCGCCGCTGTCGTTCCGGCGCGAGGCGAGCGTTGCCGCCGCCGATCACGTCGACCAGCACGGTCTGGCCGGTGAGATTGTCGAAATAGGGGACGTTCGGGAAGGAGCGGACCGGATCGAAGAGCTGGTTGACCGAAGGCGGCGTCTGCCTGCGGTCGACGCTGCCGCCCAGCCGGACCGCGGCGATCGGTTGCCAGCCGAGCGTCGCGGCGACGCGGGGGTAGGTACCGCCGCCCGTCACATGCCCGATGCCGCCGGTCGCGGTCGCGGTCACGTCGCCCAGCATCGACAGCACCCCCAGGCGGGCGGAGGCGATCGGCAGGCTTGCGGTGACCGTCGCCGCGCTGGTGCGGCGGTTGAAGGTGCGCGCGTCGGCGGCGGAGGCGCCCGCCCGACGGCTGCGCGACTCGTCCCTGTCGAGCGCCAGCGCCAGCGTCGCGTCTCCGGCAGGAAGCGTCACGAGCGGGCCGTTGGCGACGAGCTTGGTCGAGAGCGTCCGCGTCGCCGACCGGGTGCGCAGCGCCTGCGCCGGCTCGCCGCCCAGCGTAGCGATGGTCGCCGCGAGACTCGTGGCACTGCCGGTGCCGTTCCAGGTCCATTCGCCGAGCGAGCCATTCACCGCGATGCCGCCCGTCGTCGTGCTGATGACCGACCGCTGGCGCGCAGCGTCCGCCGAGCCGATCGCGACGCCGAGCAGCGACAGGTCCGCCTGTCGCTCGGTCGATCCGGACAACGACAGGCTGGTCGTGCGGCCGAGCGGGACCGCCCAGGCTCCGTTGCCGCGAATGGTGCGGGAAGCGGCGGCGATCGACCGCGGCGTCAGGCCGGGCAGCGGATCGAGATCGCGCTGCGCCTCCGTGATCGCCAGCCGCCGCTCCCCCCGCGCGCCGAGCGTCAGGCGGCGCGGCCCGTCGAGCCGCGTCGCGGCGGCCCGCGCGAGGATGCCGGTGCCGCCACCCTCGGTCGTACTATTGCTCTGCTGCTCCAGTTCGAGCGAGCGGAAGCGCCTCTTCGTGATGATGTTCGCCACGCGCCGGGTCGGGGGATAGCCGAAGCGGGTCGCGTCCGCCTCGCTGAGGATCTCGAACTTCTCGACGGCTTCGGACGGCAGGTCCTGCATCTCCTCGAACCCGGAGATGCGGCGCCCGTTGAGCAGCAGGATCGGCGGCTCGCCGGACGGAGAGCGGGTCAGCGACTGCAACTTCTTGAGCATGTCCGCGAGCGACGTCGTGCCCAGCCCCTGCAAGGCGGTCGCATCGAACACCGCGAGCGGCTGGGTCGTACCGACGATCGAACGATCATCCAGCCTTTTGCCTTCGATGACGATTTCGGCGGAGGACTCGGTGGAGGTCGACGGAGGAACCTCCTGCGCAGCAACCGGTGTCGCCATCGACGCTGCGATCGCCACGACGCGGTTGCGTGTCCCGGTTGCCCCGATTCGCGTCCGACGCGCTGTGTAAGTTCCCGATCGCGCACGCATATCGTCAATCTGCTCCCGTGCGCCCGCCAAAAACGGCGGAAATGCTGGGCTACGCTAGGCGATCCGCCCCTGCTTGCCTATATCGAGCAGGCGACGGCATAAGGCCGCCTCTCCTCCCAACAGCCGAGTTTTTCATGTCTGTCATGTTCCGCATCACGCTGCCCGACGGTTCCGTCCGCGAGGTTGCGCCGGGGACCACCCCCGCGGACGTGGCCTTGGCGATCGGGCCGGGGCTGGCGAAGGCGGCGCTGGCGGCGCGGATCGACGGCGAGGTGCGCGACCTGTCGCGGCCGTTCGACGGCGATACGCAACTGGCGCTGGTGACGGCGCGCGACGAGAAGGACGCGCTGGAGCTGGTGCGTCACGATCTGGCGCATGTGATGGCGGAGGCAGTGCAGCACCTGTTCCCCGGCACGCAGATCACCTTCGGCCCTGCGACCGACGACGGCTTCTACTATGACTTCGCGCCAAAGGAGCGGCCGTTCACCGACGACGACCTGCCCGCGATCGAGGAGGAGATGCGCCGCATCATCGCGCGCAACGAACCCTTCGTGCGCGAGGTCTGGTCGCGCGAGCAGTTGATCGACACGTGGACGCAGCAGGGCGAGACGTTCAAGGCGGAATGGGCCGCCGAACTGCCCGAGAACGAGGAGCTGACGATCTATCGTCAGGGCCAGTGGCTCGACATGTGCCGGGGGCCGCACATGGCCTCCACCGGCAAGCTCGATCCGCAGGCGTTCAAGCTGACGCGCGTGTCCGGCGCATATTGGCGCGGCGACCAGAAGAACGCGATGCTCAGCCGCATCTACGGCACCGGCTGGCTGAACAAGAAGCAGCTCGACCAGCATCTGTTCCGGCTGGAAGAAGCGGCCAAGCGCGACCACCGCAAGATCGGCGCGGAGATGGACCTGTTCCATCTCCAGTCGGAGGCGCAGGGGTCGGTGTTCTGGCACCCCAAGGGCTTCATCCTGTGGCGGCAGCTGGAGGCGTATATGCGCCGCCGCCTCGACGCCGCCGACTACGAAGAGGTGAAGACGCCGCAGCTCATGGACGCGCGCCAGTGGGAGCAGTCGGGCCACTGGGGCAAGTATCGCGAGAACATGTTCGTGGTGCCGGACGAAGTGCCGAACACCGAGGAAGAGGGCGCGGTCCTGTCCGGCGAAGGCGACCTGATGGCGCTGAAGCCGATGAATTGCCCGGCGCACGTCCTGATCTTCAAGCAGGGGATCAAGTCGTATCGCGATCTGCCGATCCGCATGGCCGAATTCGGTTGCTGCCACCGCAACGAGCCGCATGGCGCGTTGCACGGCATCATGCGCGTCCGCCAGTTCACGCAGGACGACGCGCACATCTTCGTGCGTGAGGACCAGCTGGTCGACGAGGTCCGCAAGTTCTGCGAATTGCTTGACTCGGTCTACAAGGATCTCGGCTTCGACAGCTATGCGATCAAGCTGGCGCTGCGGCCCGAAAAGCGTTTCGGGTCGGAGGCGATGTGGGATTGGGCGGAGCAGTCGCTCCGCGATGCGGTCGCGGCGACGGGACGCGACACGGCCGAATATGGCTGGGAGGAACTGCCCGGCGAGGGTGCGTTCTATGCGCCGAAGCTGGAGTTCCACCTGACCGACGCGATCGGTCGGACGTGGCAGGTCGGCACGATCCAGACCGACACGGTGCTGCCCGAGCGACTCGATGCCAGCTATGTCGGCGAGGATGGCAATCGCCACCGCCCGATCATGCTCCACCGCGCCATTCTCGGCACGTTCGAGCGCTTCATCGGCATCCTGATCGAGCATCATGCGGGCCGTTTCCCGCTCTGGCTGTCACCGGTGCAGGCGGTCGTCGCGACGATCGTGTCGGATGCCGATGACTATGCGCGCGACGTGCAGGCGAAGCTGGCGAAGGCGGGCCTCCGCGTCGAAACCGACCTGCGCAACGAGAAGATCAACTACAAGGTGCGCGAGCATTCGCTGGCCAAGGTCCCGAACCTGCTGGTCGTCGGCAAGCGCGAGGCCGAGGAGGGCAAGGTCGCGCTGCGCCGGCTGGGCAGCCAGGCGCAGGAGATCCTGACGCTGGACGAGGCGATCGCGATGCTGGTGGCGGAGGCGACCCCGCCGGATCTGCGGTGAGGTTCCTCCCTCCCCTCTGAAAAGCGGATTCGTCGCGACGGTGACGCTGATGGAAAGGCCCGTTCCTACCGCCCGCCTTACGGAAGGGGCTAGCAGAGCATCAGCATCTTTCGCGAGCGTCGGAAAAACACTATATGCCGTATCAACAACCACAGGAGCAATACCCATACGTCCTCCCATGATGCGCCGGCCGAACCAGGCGCCGCCGATGAACGGTCCTCGTTTCAACGAATGGATCCAGAGCCAGAAGGTCCGCGTGATCGATCACGAGGGCGAGAATCTCGGTGTCATGTACACGCGGGAGGCTATCGCTGCGGCACAGGAAGTCGGGCTCGATCTGGTCGAGGTCTCGCCGAACGCCGATCCGCCCGTCGCCAAGTTCCTGGACGTCGGCAAGTTCAAGTACGAGGCCCAGAAAAAGGCGAACCTCGCCCGCAAGTCGCAGAAGACGCAGGAGATCAAGGAGATCAAAATGCGTCCGAACATCGACGACCACGACTACGACACCAAGATGAAGAAGGTGGTCGAGTTCATCGGCGAGGGCGACAAGGTGAAGGTGACGATGCGCTTCCGCGGACGCGAACTGAGCCACGGGCAGCTGGGCATGGCCGTGCTGCAACGGGTGGCCGAACAGGTCGCCGACGTGGCCAAGGTCGAGGCCTATCCGCGGATGGAAGGTCGGCAGATGCTGATGGTGCTGTCGCCGAAGTAAGCCGGTACCGAGATCGGTGGAACGACAGGGCGGTCCGAGAGGGCCGCCCTTTCCATATGTGCCCCATGTCGGCGATTTCATGTTGCAGTGCATGATGTTGCCCGGCGGCGACACTCCCCCCACGATTTGCGGAAAAAACATGGTCAATACTCGAAACCGGTAGACGCCTGCCCCTTGGACCCTCTAGCAAATGTCCAAACCAGACATTCGAAAAAGCCGGACACCGGTAAAACGAACGTCAACCAAGGGAGAGATGCCGCCATGCGCCGGACCGCATACCTGTTGTCTGCCGTCGCCACCGTTGCCCTCGCGGTGCCAGCTTTTGCCCAGCAAGCGACCCCCACCACGGGGGAAGAGCGTCAGGTACCGTCGCAGGCGACCGCCGCGGGTGCGGTGCAGAGCCAGTCGGACAACACCGGCACTGCCCAGAGCGAAGCACCGGCCACCAATGCCGGCGACATCATCGTCACCGCCACCCGCCGCGCCAGTCCGCTGAGCGACGTGCCGATCGCGGTCAGCGCGGTGACGCAGGACGCGTTGCAGAATTCGGGCGGCAACGACATCCGCCAGCTGAACCAGCTTGCACCGTCGCTGCTGGTGTCCTCCACCGGATCGGAAGCGAACGCGTCCGCCCGTATCCGCGGTATCGGCACGGTCGGCGACAATCCCGGCCTGGAAAGCTCGGTCGCGGTCTTCATCGACGGCGTCTATCGCAGCCGCACCGGCGTCGGCCTGAACGAGCTCGGCGAGATCGAGCGCGTCGAAGTGCTGCGCGGTCCGCAAGGTACGCTGTTCGGCCGCAACGCGTCGGCCGGCCTGATCAACATCGTGTCGAAAGCGCCCGAGTTCAATTTCGGCGGCGTCGCCGAGGCGACCTACGGCAATTACGATAACTATCGCTTCGCCGGCGGTTTGACCGGTCCGCTGATCGGCGACGTGCTCGCGTTCCGCGTCGACGGCGTCTACAACAAGCGCGACGGCTTCCTGACCAACATCACCCCGAACCGCAACGGGAGCGAGCGCGAGGTCAACAACCGCGACCGGTATTTCGTCCGCGGCCAGTTGCTGTTCAAGCCCACCGACGCGATCTCGCTCCGGCTGATCGGCGACTTCACGCGTCGCAACGAAAGCTGCTGCGGCGCGACCTATTACAGCAAGTTCGAGACGGTCGATCCGACCGCCAACGCCGCGCAGGCGAACGGCAGCGCGGTGAACACGGACGGCGCGGTCGCCTACAATGCCAGCAACCGTATTCTCGGCATTCTCGACCGGCTGGGTGCGGTCCGTCCGACCAACACCGTCAACGCCAACCCGTTCGAGCGCAACGTCGCGATCACGCCGGGCCGCAGCTATCGCAACATCACCAAGGATTATGGCGGGTCGGGTCAGCTCGACTGGGATCTGGGCGGCGCGACGCTGACCTCGATCAGCGCCTATCGCGAGTACAAGTCGGGCAACGGTGCCGACGTCGATTACGGCAATGTCGATCTGGGCTATCGCGGCTCCGACTCCTACCGCCAGTTCAAGACCTTCACGCAGGAACTGCGCCTTCAGGGATCGCTGTTCGAGGGCAAGCTCGACTGGCTGGTCGGTGGATTCTATTCGCATGAGAAGCTGAGGCTGGTCGACAGCACGAACTTCGGGTCGCAATACGGCGCGTTCGCAGCCTGCCGTCTGGTGGCGACCGCCAACCCGCTGGTGCTGCTCCAGAACCAGAACAATCCGGGCTGTCTCGGCACGACGCCCTCGGCGGCGTTCGGCGGCGCGACGGCGCGGCAGGCGTTCGGTGCCAACTTCGGGCCGCTGGCACCGGCCATCCTCGCCGGGCTGGATCGCCTCTCGACCGTCAACAACCTCGGCGATCGCGGCTCGGTCTATCGCCAGACCAGCGAGAACTACGCGTTCTTCACACACAACATCCTGAACATCACCGACACGCTGTCGGTGACGCTGGGCCTGCGCTACACGCACGAGAACAAGCGGTTCAGCGCCGACATCAACAACAACAATACGGTTTGTCCGGTGCAGCAGGCGAACCTGGCGCCGCTGCTCGGCAGCGCCGCCGTTCCGGCGGCCGCGAAGACCTTCATCGGCGGCATCATCACGCTGTCGTGCGTCGGCAACAGCTCCGTGCAGCTCAACGGCCTCGACCTGCGCGACGGGTTCAAGGACGGTGAATTCACCGGCACCGGCGTGATTTCGTGGAAGCCGACGCCGCGCCTGCTGACCTACGCCTCCTACGCGAAGGGCTACAAGGCGGGCGGGTTCAATCTCGATCGTTCCGATCTGGGCGGCCTGAGCGGCGTGTTCGCGCCGCGGTCGAACGCCGACGCGGCTGGCCTGCGCTTCGACGCGGAGAAGGTCGACGCGTACGAAATCGGAGCGAAGTACAACATCCGCGGCAGCCTGAGCCTGAACGTCGCGGCGTTCCGTCAGGAGTTCAAGGACTTCCAGCTCAATACGTTCAACGGCACGGTCTTCGTCGTGCAGAACATCCAGGGCTGCGATAACGACCTGGGCGGCGCGGACACGGACAGCCTGGCCGGCAACGGAACCTGCGCCGGCGATGCCAACCGCAAAGGCGTGATCTCGCAGGGTGTCGAAGTCGAAGCGGTCATGAACCCTGCGCGCGACGTGACGTTCACCGCCGGCTACACCTTCGCGGACACCAAGTTCCGCCGCAATCTGGTCGGCAATTCGCAGGGCGAGGCGCTTGACCCGGCGCTGTTCCTGCTGCCGGGTGCGCAATTGTCGAATGCGCCGCGCAACGTCGTCACCTCGTCGCTGGCGTGGACGCCGAACATCGGGTCGAACGGCCTGTCCGCGCTGTTCTATGTCGATGGCCGCATGACCTCCGACTACAACACCGGCTCCGATCTGGCGCCGGAGAAGAAGCAGGACGGCTTCCCGCTGGTCAACGCGCGCGTCGGCCTGCGTGGACCGAACCAAATTTGGGCGCTGGAGGTCTGGGCGCAGAACCTGACGAACCAAAACTATGTGCAGGTCGCGTTCAACTCGCCGTTCCAGGGCGCGAACTCGGTCGCCAACACGCAACGCTTCGGCCAGACCGCCAACGCGCTCTACTCGGCCTTCCTCGCCGAGCCGCGGACCTATGGCGTGACGCTGCGCTCACGCTTCTGATCTGCCGATCGCGGACGAAGGGCCGGTCCACCGCTGGGTGGGCCGGCCCTTTTCGTCTGTTCCGAGCGGGTCGTCTGCTGATAGGCCCCGCCCCAACTGCTGGCGGGCTAAGCCGCCGCCTTCGCCAGCGCACGATAGCGGTGGAGGAGCGGTTCCGTGTAGCCGTTGGGCTGGTCCAGCCCCTCGAACACCAGTGCCCGCGCCGCGTCCAGCGCGAGGCCGCCGTCCGCCAGTGGTCGGTAGAGCGGATCGTCGGCATTCTGCTCATCGACCTTCGCCGCCATGCGCGTGAACGCTGCGTCGACCTCGGGACGCGTGGCGACGCCGTGGAGCAGCCAGTTCGCGATGTGCTGCGACGAGATGCGCAGGGTGGCGCGGTCCTCCATCAAGCCGATGTCGTGGATGTCGGGTACCTTCGAACACCCGACGCCCTGATCGATCCAGCGGACGACATAGCCGAGGATGCCCTGCGCATTGTTGTCGAGTTCCTCGCGAACCTCCTCGGGCGACCAGTTCCGCCCCGTCGCGACCGGCACCGTCAGCAGGCGGTCGAGCGAGGCGACGCCCTCCCCGCCGCGTTCGGCCTGACGCGCGAACACGTCGATCGCATGATAGTGGGTGGCGTGCAGCGTCGCCGCGGTCGGGCTCGGCACCCATGCCGTGTTGGCGCCGGTGAGCGGGTGGCCGACCTTTTGCGCGAGCATGTCCGCCATGCGGTCGGGCGCGGCCCACATGCCCTTGCCGATCTGGGCACGGCCGGACAGCCCGCAGGCGAGGCCGATCTGGACGTTGCGGTCTTCGTATGCCGCGATCCAGTCTGCCGCCTTCATCTCGCCCTTGCGGATCATCGGTCCCGCCCGCATCGCGGTGTGCATCTCGTCGCCGGTCCGGTCGAGGAAGCCGGTATTGATGAACACGATGCGGTCGCGCACGGCATGGATGCAGGCCGCCAGATTGGAGCTCGTCCGCCGCTCCTCGTCCATCACGCCGACCTTGATCGTATGGCGCGGCAGATCGAGCAGATCCTCGACCGCGTCGAACAGCCGGTCGGTGAAGGCGGCTTCGTCCGGCCCGTGCATTTTGGGTTTGACGACGTAGATCGACCCGGCGCGACTGTTCGCCCTGGGGCCGTTCAGGTCGTGGAGGGCGATCAGGCTGGTGACGATCGCGTCGAGTACACCCTCCGGTGCCTGCGACCCGTCCGGCAGAAGGACGGCAGGCGTCGTCATCAGATGGCCGACGTTGCGCACGAACATCAGGCTGCGGCCGGGCAGCGTCACCGCGCTGCCGTCCGGCGCGACATAGTGGCGATCGTCGACAAGACGGCGCGTCTGTGTGCGGCCGTTCTTCGCGAAGCTGGCGGTCAGGTCGCCCGTCATCAGGCCCAGCCAGTTGGCATAGGCGGCGACCTTGTCCTCGGCGTCGACGGCAGCGACGGAGTCCTCCAGATCGGCGATCGCGGTCAGCGCCGATTCGAGGACGATGTCCGCCAGCCCGGCGGGATCGTCGCGGCCGATCGGGTGATCGCGATCGACGACGAGTTCGATGTGCAGGCCATGGTGGCGCAGCAGGAGTGTGTCCCCCGAGCGGCCGATGAACTGCGACGGATCGGCAAGGACGGGGTCCCCGCCCCGCCAATCGCCCCACGATCCGGCGGCGAACGGTACGCTGCGGTCGAGGAACGCCTTGCCCCAGGCGATCACCTGCGCGCCGCGGTCGCGGTCATAGCCCTGCCCCGCCGGCGCGCCGGAAATCGCGTCCGTGCCGTAGAGCGCGTCGTACAGGCTACCCCAGCGTGCGTTCGCGGCGTTGAGCAGGAAGCGCGCGTTGAGGATCGGCACGACGAGCTGCGGCCCTGCGAGCGTCGCCACCTCCGCGTCGACGTTCGTGGAGCCGATCGCGAATGGCGCGGGCTCGGGCACGAGATAGCCGATCTCGCGCAGGAAGGCCTGATAGGTGGGCATGTCGACCGGTGTTCCGGCGTGCGCGTCGTACCATGCGTCGATCTTCGCCTGCATCGTGTCGCGAACCGCGAGGAGCGCAGCGTTATCCGGCGCGAACCGAGCGAAGATGTCGGCGACGCCTTGCCAGAAGCGCTCCGGCTGCAATCCGGTGCCGGGTATGGCGCGATCTTCGATGAAGCTCGCCAGCGACGGTGCGACCTGTAAGCCGGCTCGGTCGATCATCGTCGTCATGCGCTCGTCCCTTGTAGATCGGGACGAGCATAGCGGTTCGTGCAGTTGGTCGTTAGGCGCATATGTGACAAAGCTGTCGATCGCTGGAGGAACGAATGGACCCGGACATCGCGCTGTTCGTCGCCGTCGTGGACGCCGGCAGCCTGAGCGCGGCGGGCCGTACAGCGGGCATATCGCCGGCGATGGTGTCGAAGCGGATCGCGCGATTGGAAGCGCGGCTTGGCGTCCGGCTGCTCGTGCGGACGACCCGGCGGCTGGACCTGACCGGGCCGGGGGAGCGGTTCCACACCGATGCGGTGGCGATCCTCGCGACGCTGGCGGAGGCGGAGGCGCGGGTATCCGGGCGCGGCGGCACACCGGCGGGACGGCTGCGCGTGGCGGCACCGACATCGTTCGGGCGGATGCTGATTGCGCCGCACCTCGCCGGCTTTCTCGACCGGTATTCAGCGGTAGAACTGGAGATGGACCTGAGCGATGCGATGATCGACATCGCGGCGGAGCGCGTCGATCTGGCGATCCGCATTGCCGCCGACATCCCACCGCCGCTGCACGCGCGGCGGCTGGCGTCGAGCCGGCGCGTGCTGTGCGCCAGCCCGGCCTATCTTTTGGTTCATGGCGAACCGAAGACACCGGCCGATCTGGAGCGGCATCGCCTGCTCGCGACCGTCGATCAGCTGCCGTGGCGGCTGTCCGGACGGGGCAAGGCGGTGACCGTGGATCGGCCCAGCCACGTGCGGACGAACAGCAGCGACCTGATCCGCGAACTGGCGCTGGGCGGCGTCGGCGTCGCGCTGCGGTCGCTATGGGACGTGCGTGGTGCGCTCGCGGCGGGCGCCTTGGTGCGGGTGTTGCCGGACTATGAAGGATCGGCACGGGTGGCGATCCATGCGGTGTTCCCGACGGTGACGCCGCTGGCGGCGGCAGTGGCGTTGGTCGAGCATCTGATCGGGTGCTGGCGCGGGGGTGCGGCGCTGGAGGGGATGGAGTAAACCCGATCTCTTTCGTGGCGTGATAATAGCGGATGCCCGTCACCCCAGCGGAAGCTGGGGTCTCGTTGTTGCCGGGCTGTGTAGCGCCTTCGACGGAGACCCCAGCTTTCGCTGGGGTGACGGGCTAAATAAGGTCGGTGCTGACGAGGAAGCTGATGCCTTGACCCAGCAGCCTACTCCGGAAAATCCGTCGCCTCCCCTTCCCCGCGCAGGCGTTCGATCTCTGAGACACGCGCCTTCAAGCGGTCGAGCACCGCGTCCAGCCCCCATTTGCCGAGCACCATGTGCCGCGGCGGGGTGTCGCTTTCGGCGAGCGCGATCATCGCGTCAGCGGCGCGGACGGGATCGCCGGCCTGTTTGCCGCTGATGTCCTTCGTGCTCGCGAGCCGCGCGCCGGCGGTGTCGGCATAGGCGTCGATCCTCACCGGCGTCTGGCGCAGCGATCGGCCAGCCCAGTCGGTGCGGAACGGCCCCGGCTCCACGCATGTCGCGCGGATGCCGAGCGGAGCGCCTTCTGCCGCGAGCGAGTCGGTGAAGCCCTCCACCGCGTGCTTCGATGCGGCATAATAGCCGGAGCCGGGGAAGCCGACGATGCCGGCGACGGAAGTGACGTTGATGACATGCCCGGCCGCCTGCGCGCGCATCGTCGGCAGGATCGCGCGGGTCAGCGCGAACAGGCCGAAGACGTTGGCGTCGAACTGGGCGCGGATCTCGGCATCGTCACCCTCCTCGATGCTCGCCTGATAGCCATAACCGGCATTGTTCACGAGCACGTCGATCCGGCCGAACCGCTCCAGCGCGGCCGCGACCGCCGCATCGATCTGTGCCTGATCCGTCACGTCGAGCGAGACGGCCAGCGCGCGGTCGCGGGCGAGATCGGTGACCCGTTCCTCGTCACGCGCGGTGACGACGGCGCGCCAGCCGCGTGCCAGCACGCGCTTCGCGAGCGCCCGGCCGAAGCCGGTGGAACAGCCGGTGATGAACCAGACCGGATCGCTCGACAGCGGCATAAGGTGTTCTCCTGAAACGGAATGTCTGCGCGGGAATGATCGGCGGACGGACGCGGTTCCCGGTCGGGCGGCAAGCGGCTATGCTGCCGCCATGACACTCAGAACCGGCGGCCGCCTCCTCGTCGATCAGCTCGTGGCGCAAGGCTGCGACCGTATCTTCACCGTGCCGGGGGAAAGCTTCCTCGCGGTGCTCGACGCGCTGCACGACACGCCCGCGATCGATCTGGTGGTGTGCCGTCAGGAAGGCGGCGCCACGTTCATGGCATGCGCGGACGGGACGATGACGCACCGGCCGGGCATCGCCTTCGTCACGCGCGGACCGGGCGCGACCAACGCGTCGATCGGCGTGCATGTCGCGATGCAGGATTCGCAGCCGATGATCCTGTTCATCGGCGATGTCGACCGCGGCACCCGCGACCGCGAGGCGTTTCAGGAGGTCGACTTCCAGGCGATGTTCGCACCGCTATGCAAGTGGGCGGCGCGGGTCGACGATGCCGCGCGCATCCCGGAATATGTCGCGCGCGCCTATGCGACCGCGATCAACGGGCGGCCGGGACCGGTCGTGCTCGCGCTGCCGGAGGATATGCTGCTCGACGTGGTGGCGGCGCTGGACCGCCCGCGCGTCGAGCGGACGGCGCAGGGGGCGGACGCGGACGCGATGGAGCATCTGGCCGATCTGCTCGCCACCGCAGAACGGCCGGTGGCGATCATCGGCGGCGCGGGCTGGAACGAAGCCGCGGGTCTGACGGTCGCCGACTGGGCGGCGGAGGCGGGCGTGCCGCTGGCGGCGGCGTTTCGGCGACAGGATGCGGTGCCGAACGACTGCCCGGTCTATGCGGGAAATCTAGGCTATGGCCCCAACCCGAGGCTGCTGGAGCGTATTCGCGCGGCCGACCTGTTGCTGGTGATCGGGGCGCGGCTGGGAGAGGCGACGACGGACGGCTATGCGCTGGTCACGCCAGAGCATCCGGGGCAGCGGCTGGTGCACGTCCATCCCGATCCTGAGGAGCTGGGGCGAACCTATCGGACCGATCAGGCGATCTGCGCTGGCATGGCCGAATTCGCGGAAGCGCTGCTGGCCATCTCGATTCCGCCGCTGACCGCGGGGGCGGAGGCGCATGCGGAGTGGCTGGGCTGGTCGACACCGCAGCCGCGCGACCTGACGATGGATCTGGGGCCGTGCGTGACGGCGATGCGCGAGGCTTTGCCGGCGGATACGATCATCTGCAACGGCGCGGGCAATTACTCGGGCTGGTGGCACCGATACTGGCATTATGCCGGTCCCGGCACGCAGCTGGCGCCGACCGCCGGCGCGATGGGGTACGGCGTGCCGGCGGCGGTGGCCGCGTCGCTGCGGCATCCGGGGCGCAGCGTCGTGGCGCTGGCGGGCGACGGGTGCTTCCTGATGAACGGGCAGGAGCTGGCGACGGCAGTACAGAGCGGTGCATCGATGCTGGTCGTGGTGGTCGATAACGGCTGGTACGGCACGATCCGCATGCACCAGGAACGCGAGTTTCCCGGACGCGTCGCGGGCACGCGGCTGGCCAATCCGGACTTCGCGGCGCTGGCGCGGGCGTTCGGATGCTGGGCCGACACGGTGGAGCGGACGGAGGATTTCGCCGGGGCGCTGGCACGGGCTGGGTCGGAGCCGGGCGTTCGTTTGCTGCACGTGAAGACGGATGTCGAGGCGATCACCGCGGGGACGACGCTGGCGAAGCTGCGAGGGTGAACAAGGCGAGCTTCTAACCTTCTCTCGTTTCCCGCAGAGGCGCCTGCCCGTGCCCCTCCACGGCAAAGACCGGGGAGGCGACGAATAGTTCTGTAACCCGTAAACAAAAAAGCCGCCCCGGTTGCCCGGAGCGGCCTTTCGTCAGACGTCAGATCCGATCAAATCTTGTCGCCGAGCGCGCCCTTGACGCTGCCCTTGACGTCCTGGCCGGTGCCCTTGACCTGCTGGGCCTCGCCTTCGGCTTCCAGACGCTCGTTGTCGGTCGCCTTACCGATGGCTTCCTTGACGTTGCCCGCGATCTTGTTGCCGGCTGCTGCGACCTTGTCGGTGAACTCGCCCATGATGGCCTCCATCTCTGTCCGCCGCCCGCCAGCCGGGCCGCTTCGACATTCAGGGAGGAAACGGGCTCTACGGAATGGAGTTCCGTGACAAAGCGGTAACCTGAGCCAAATTATCGATTCAGATCAATCCAGCGAGTGGGCTGGACGGATCGGCATAGCGGCGCTGCCCCATGCGTCCGGCGCGGTAGGCGAGCCGCCCCGCCTCCACCGCAGAGCGCATCGCGGCGGCCATCATCACCGGATCCTTCGCCTCGGCGATGGCGGTGTTCATCAGCACGCCGTCGCAGCCCAGCTCCATCGCCACCGCTGCGTCAGACGCGGTGCCGACGCCGGCATCGACCAGCACCGGCACCCCCGCCCCCTCGACGATCAGGCGGATGGTGATGCGGTTCTGGATACCCAGCCCCGACCCGATCGGCGCGCCGAGCGGCATGATCGCGACCGCGCCGGCATTCTCCAGACGCTTCGCGGCAATCGGATCGTCGACGCAATAGACCATCGGCAGGAACCCCTCATTGGCGAGGATCTCGGTCGCGCGCAGCGTCTCGTGCATGTCGGGATACAGCGTCTTCGCCTCGCCCAGCACCTCCAGCTTGACGAGGTCCCAGCCCCCCGCCTCGCGCGCCAGTCTCAGCGTCCGGATCGCGCTTTCGGCGTCGAAACAGCCCGCGGTGTTGGGCAAATACGTCACCTTCTTCGGGTCGATGAAGTCGGTCAGCATCGGCGCATTGCGATCGCTGACATTGACGCGGCGGACGGCGACGGTGACGATCTCCGCGCCCGACGCCTCCAGCGCGGCGGCGTTCTGCGCAAAATCCTTGTACTTGCCGGTGCCGACGATCAGGCGCGATCGGAAGGTCCGGCCGGCGACAGTCCAGCTGTCGTCCGCGATCGGGCGGGCATGATCGCCACCGCCGACAAAGTGCACGATCTCCAGATCGTCGCCATCCTCGACGCAGACATCCTTCAACGTCGAGCGCGGCACGACCTCCAGGTTACGCTCCACCGCCACCTTTTCGGGCACCAGCCCCAGTTCGGTGGCGAGATCGGCGAGGCTGAGGCCGGCCGTGACCCGCTTGTGCTCGCCGTTCACGGTGATCGATACGGTTCCGTCGGTATGTGCCATGCCTGTCATCTAGGCGTCGTGCCCGTGCCCGGCAATGTTGCGCGCGGTCGTTACGGATGCGATGAACGCACGCATGACCGACATCGTCTTCGTCCTGAATGGCCCGAACCTGAACCTGCTAGGGCTGCGGGAACCCGAGATCTACGGTTCCGACACGCTCAACGACATCGCCGGGATGCTGGAAGATCGCGCCCGCGAACTGGGGTTGGAGATCGATCTGCGCCAGTCCAACCACGAGGGGCATCTGGTCGACTGGCTGCATGAGGCGCAGGCGGAGGGGGCGAAGGCAGTGCTGCTGAACGCCGCCGCCTTCACGCACACGTCGGTCGCACTGCTCGACGCGATCAAGGCGATCACGGTGCCGGTCATCGAGGTGCACCTGTCGAACCCGCACCGTCGTGAGGCGTTTCGGCACGTGAGCCTCGTCGGGCAAGCGGCGAAGGGGACGATAGCCGGGTTCGGCGCACTGTCCTATAGGCTCGCGCTTGAAGCCGCGGCGCGGTTCTGACAGACGCCGCCGATTACAGAGGGAAGGGTCTAGAATGACCGACACGAATTCATCCGGTGCCATGCAGGTCGACGTCGATCTCGTGCGCCAGCTCGCCCAGTTGCTCGACGTGACGCAGCTGACCGAAATCGAGGTCGAGGACGGCGATCGCAAGATCCGCGTCGCGCGCAAGGCCGCGGCCGCCGCACCTGTACAATATGCGCCGCAACTCGCCGCACCGGCTCCGACCGCAGCCGCCTCGCCGGCCGTCGAGGCGGGGGCGATGGCGCCGGCCAGCACCGTCAACGCGGTCAAGTCGCCGATGGTCGGCACCGCGTATCTCGCCGCCGAACCCGGCGCGAAGCCGTTCTCGTCGGTCGGGCAGAAGGTCGCGGCTGGCGACACGCTGCTGATCGTGGAAGCGATGAAGGTCATGAATCCGATCGTCGCGCCGACCGCGGGTACGATCACGTCGATCCTGATCGAGAACGGCCAGCCGGTCGAGTTCGACCAGCCCCTCGTCGTGGTCGAATAATGCCGCAGATCAAGAAGCTGCTGATCGCCAATCGCGGCGAGATCGCGCTGCGCATCCACCGCGCCTGTCACGAGATGGGCATCAAGACCGTCGCGGTGCATTCGACCGCCGACGCCGATGCGATGCACGTGCGCCTCGCGGACGAGGCGATCTGCATCGGACCGCCGGCCGCGACCGACAGCTACCTCAACATCCCGAACATCATCTCGGCTGCCGAAATCAGCGGCGCGGACGCGATCCATCCCGGTTACGGCTTCCTGAGCGAGAATGCGCGCTTCGCCGAGATCGTGGAGATGCACGACCTGCTGTTCGTCGGTCCCAAGCCCGAACACATCCGTACGATGGGCGACAAGATCGAGGCGAAGCGGACCGCCGGCGCGCTCGGCCTGCCGCTGGTACCCGGCTCCGACGGCCCGATCGCCGATCTGGACGAGGCGAAGGCGATCGCCGCGAAGGCTGGCTATCCGGTCATCATCAAGGCGGCGTCGGGCGGCGGCGGTCGGGGCATGAAGGTGTGCACGTCCGAGGATCAGCTTGAGACGCTGATGGCGCAGGCGGGCACGGAGGCGAAGGCCGCGTTCGGCGACGCCACCGTATACATGGAGAAGTATCTCGGCAATCCGCGCCACATCGAGTTCCAGGTGTTCGGCGACGGCAACGGCAACGCCATCCATCTCGGCGAGCGCGACTGTTCGTTGCAGCGGCGTCACCAGAAGGTGCTGGAGGAGGCCCCCTCCCCCGTCATCACCCCCGCCGAGCGTGAGCGGATGGGCGGTATCGTGGCCAAGGCGATGGCCGATATGGGCTATCGCGGCGCGGGCACGATCGAGTTCCTGTGGGAAGCCGGCGAGTTCTACTTCATCGAAATGAACACGCGGCTTCAGGTCGAGCATCCGGTGACGGAAATGATTACGGGCATCGATCTGGTGCGCGAGCAGATCCGTGTCGCCGAAGGTCATCCGCTGTCGGTGACGCAGGATCAGGTGCGTTTCAGCGGCCACGCGATCGAATGCCGTATCAACGCGGAGGACCCGCGTACCTTCATGCCCTCGCCGGGCAAGGTCGCGCAGTTCCACGCGCCGGGCGGCATGCATGTCCGCGTCGATTCCGGCCTCTATGCTGGTTACAAGGTGCCACCCTATTACGACAGCATGATCGCCAAGTTGATCGTCTACGGCACCAGCCGCGAACGCTGCATCGCGCGGTTGCGCCGCGCGCTGGAGGAGTTCGTGATCGAGGGCATGAAGACCACCATCCCTCTCCACCGCGACCTGATCGAGGACCCGGAGTTCCAGGCCGGCGACTATACGATCAAATGGCTGGAGGATTGGCTCGCGAAGCAGACCGAGTAGGTTGATTCCTCCCCTTTTTGGGGGAGGAACCAACGTCGGAATGCCGCCCGCCTGGGCATCCTTCCTCACCCTGCCCGATTTGCAGGCAGGCATTTACGTTTCCTTCAGCATTGCCCCTGACGGCCCCGGCTGGCACGTTGTGTGCATCGCGCCCAGCCGGGCGAGGGATTCGGTTTTCGGGGGACGTTCCGCAGTGAAAAAGGTCGAGGCGATCATCAAGCCGTTCAAGCTCGATGAGGTGAAGGAGGCGCTGCACGAGATCGGCGTGTCCGGCATCACCGTCACCGAGGCGAAGGGCTTCGGACGCCAGAAGGGTCATACGGAGCTGTATCGCGGCGCCGAATATGTCGTGGATTTCCTGCCCAAGGTGAAGCTGGAAGTGGTGGTCGAGGATGCGCTGACGGAGCGCGTCGTGGAGGCGATCGCCGCCGCCGCCCAGACCGGTCGGATCGGCGACGGCAAGATCTTCGTGATCCCGGTCGAGTCGGCACTGCGCATCCGCACCGGCGAGCGCGACGAGGCGGCAATCTGAGAGCGGCACCCGCTATCGTCATTTGACGCGGCGCAACATTTCCACGATCCAGCGTTCGCAATCGTAACATGATTCTGCCGGGGAGCTTCCCGGCATTGGTTCCAAGAGCAAGGGGCATGACATGGCGAATTCGGCCAGCGACGTTCTGAAGATGATGAAAGAGCAGGAGATCGAGTGGATCGACCTGCGGTTCACCGATCCCAAGGGCAAGTGGCAGCATCTGACGATGGTCGCCGGCCTGATGGGCGAGGACGAGTTCACCGACGGCCTGATGTTCGACGGATCCTCGATCGAGGGCTGGAAGGCGATCAACGAGTCGGACATGGTCCTGAAGCCCGATCTGGACGCCGTTTACGTCGATCCGTTCTCGGCGACGCCGATGCTGATCGTGGTGTGCGACATCGTCGAGCCTTCGACCGGCGAGCTGTATGCCCGCGATCCGCGCTCGACCGCCAAGCGCGCCGAGGCCTATCTGAAGACAACCGGCGTCGGCGACACCGTGTATGTCGGCCCCGAGGCCGAGTTCTTCATGTTCGACGACGTGCGGTTCGAGAACAGCTACTCGACCAGCTACTACAAGATCGACGACATCGAGCTGCCGGGTAATTCCGGCCGCGAATATGAGGGCGGCAACCTCGCCCACCGGCCGCGCGCCAAGGGCGGTTACTTCCCGGTCGCGCCGGTCGACTCCGCCGTCGACATCCGCGGCGAGATGGTTTCGACGATGATCGAGATGGGCCTCCCCTGCGACAAGCACCACCACGAGGTCGCCGCGGCACAGCATGAGCTGGGCCTGACCTTCGGTACGCTGACGCAGACCGCCGACCGCATGCAGATCTACAAGTATGTCGTGCATCAGGTCGCGCATGCCTACGGCAAGACGGCGACGTTCATGCCGAAGCCCATCAAGGAAGATAACGGCTCAGGCATGCACACCCACTTCTCGATCTGGGAAGGCAAGAACCCGCTGTTCGCCGGCAACGGCTATGCCGGCCTGTCTGACATGTGCCTGTACTTCATCGGCGGCATCATCAAGCACGCCAAGGCGGTGAACGCGTTCACCAACCCTTCGACCAACAGCTACAAGCGGCTGGTGCCGGGTTACGAAGCGCCGGTGCTGCTGGCCTATTCTGCCCGCAACCGCTCGGCATCGTGCCGCATCCCGTACGGCACCGGCCCCAAGGCGAAGCGCGTCGAAGTGCGGTTCCCGGACGCGCTCGCCAACCCGTATCTCGCCTATGCGGCACTGATGATGGCGGGCATGGATGGCATCCTGAACAAGATCCATCCCGGCGAGGCGATGGACAAGAACCTGTACGACCTGCCGCCGGCCGAGCTGGCACAGGTGCCGACCGTCGCTGGCTCGCTGCGCGAGGCGCTCGACTGCCTGGCCGCAGACCACGACTTCCTGCTGAAGGGCGACGTGTTCTCCAAGGATCAGATCGAGGCGTATATCGAGATCAAGATGGCCGAAGTCGCCCGTTGGGAAATGACGCCGAGCCCGGTCGAATACGACATGTACTACAGCGGCTGATGCGCAGGGCTGGCGTACATGCGCCAGCCCGAGCATGGCCGGCGTCGCTCCGGCGACGACCGATGGCGTGGCTTCGCCACGACGGGACTATCGAGAAGGGCGTCCGGTTCGATCCGGGCGCCCTTTTCGCTGCGGTGGTGCTTGCCGGTGGTGACTCGCGAAACCGGGACGCACCCGGCGCTTCTGCCTAGCGACCATCTGCCGACCCCCGCGTCATGCCGGGCGTGTCCCGGCATCCACGTTTCCCCGCGCTCGCCGAACGCTGATGACGCGGAGCAGTGGATGCCGGGATACGCCCGGCATGACGATCAGCTCGATGCAAAATCATCTCCCGACCGCTCCCGCTACGCATCCCCGCGCCGCTTGTGTAAGGAGGCCCGATGACGCGGCGGATCGCATATCGGTGGTGGCTGGCAGCGACGCTCGCGCTGACGACCGGTTGCGAGCGGCGGCCGGACTCCGGCCCCGTCGTCGTCAGCGCGATCGGCACGAACCCGGAGGCGCGGTCGTCCGCCAACCTGCCGTCGCGCTTGCTGGTCGATGCGATCGGCCAGGGGCTGGTGCGCTTCGATGCGGCGGGGCAGATCGAACCCGGTTTGGCCGAGCGCTGGATCGTGATCGACGGCGGCACCAGCTACATCTTTCGGCTGCGTGAAGCCTATTGGGCGGACGGATCGCGCGTCAGCGCGGAGCAGGTCGTGAAGCTGCTCCAGCGGCGGATCGCCAGCCGCGCCAATCCGCTCGCGCCGTTCCTGACCGCGGTGGACGAAGCGGTGGTGATGACGCCGCAGGTGATCGAATTGCGGTTGAAGCGTCCACGCCTCGATCTGCTGAAATTGTTCGCGCAGCCGGAAATGGCGCTGATCCGGCCGGGTCCGGCGATCGGCAGCGGCCCGATGCGGATCGCGTCGGCGGGTACCGCGCCGCTGTTGCAGCCGGCATTCGACCCTGGCCTCGCCGATCCCGAGGACCAGAACGAGATCGCCCCGGAAGAACGCGTGCACCTGATCGGGGAGCGCGCGGCGCGAGCGATCCTGCGATTCGCGCGCAACCGATCCGATCTGGTCAGCGGCGGGCGCTTCGTCGACTGGCCGCTGCTCGCAACCGTCGATCTACCGCGCAATGTCGTTCGGACCGATCCGGCAGCGGGGCTGTTCGGGCTGGCGGTGACGCGGCGCGAGGGCTTCCTCGCCGATCCGCTCAACCGCGCCGCGCTGTCGGAGGCGATCGACCGCGCGGCGTTGACGGCGGCGGTGATGCCACAGTGGGAACCCGCCGACCGTATCCTGCCGGAGGCATTGGATTCGGCCGCGCCGCCGCAGGTGCCGGAATGGCTGCTGCTGACGCTCGACCAGCGGCGCGAGGCGGCCCGCGCACGGGTCGCGGCGTGGAGTGCGACGGCGGCGGGGCAGGAAGCGGGCGGGCTGGTGACGGTGTCGATCGCGCTCCCCACCGGCCCGGGGTCGACGATCCTGTTCGCGCAGCTCGCCGCCTCGTTCGGGACGATCGGCGTCGGTGCGACGCGGGTCGCGCCGGACGCTCCAGCGGACCTGACGCTGGTGGACGAGGTCGCCCCCTATGACAGCGCGCGCTGGTATCTGGCGACCGCCTGCCGTCCGTGCGACTTGACGGCGGTGGCGGCGTTGGAAGCGGCGCGCGATGCCCTGACGCTGGGCGCGCGATCGGAGGGGATAGCCGCCGCCGATGCCGCGATGAACGCCGACACCGCGTTCATCCCGCTCGCCCAGCCGCTGCGCTGGTCTTTGGTGTCCAGCCGACTGGCGGCATGGACCGGCAATGCGCGGTCGTGGCACCCGTTGAACCGGTTACGCGCCGATCCCAAATAGCAGTCTATGGACACGCACGCTGCCCGCCCTCAGCCCCGCATCGACCCACGGATGTTCGACCAACTGCCGCTCGGCCGTGATGCCGCTGCGGTGCGTCGCCGGATCGAGGCGATGGAGAAGCTGTTGGAACGCAGCTTCACCGTACCCGGGATCAACCGGCCGGTCGGCCTCGACTTTCTGCTGGGACTGGTACCCGTGGTCGGTGACGTCGCGGCAGCGGCGCTCGGCAGCTGGGTCGTGTGGGAAGCGCGGAACCTCGGCATGTCGAAGTTCCAGCTCGCCCGGATGATGGGCAATGTCGGGTTCGATGCAGTGCTCGGCCTGGTGCCGTTCGTCGGCGATGCGGCGGATTTCTTCTTCCGATCGAACACACGCAATCTGCGCATCATCCGACGCCACCTCGACAAGTATCATCCCGGTACGGCGACGGTGGAGGGCTGATGCCGCCCGCGTGACGGAGAGGTCAGCTCCGCCCGCGCCAAATCCGCAGCTGCGATGTCGGCGCAAGCCCGCCCTGATGCGCCGGACAGCGGGTGAAGCCGAACCGCTTGTCGAGGCATAACCAGACCTCGTCCAGCCAGTCCTGACGATCGGCGGTGATCCGCATCATGTCGGCCCGCAGACCCGGATTGACGCGCGCGATCGCCTGCGCCAGCCCGTCCGCTGTCACTGGCCGTCGCGACAGCGCATCCATGTCCGGGTAACGCAGCCCGCGATACAGCCGCGTCGACTGGGCGAAATACCGCGCCGGGCTGTAGCCGGGCATGCAGGTTCCGTGCTTGGCCCATTCATGCTGCTGCAGCTGCGCCGATGGCGTCGAACAGAGCGTGGTGCGAATGACGCGTGCCGGGATCGGCGCGGTCGGCCGGCAATATTGCGGCCACTGTTTCCCCGCTCCGTCCGGCCACAGGCCGTGCAGCGTGAAGCCGAAGCGATTTCCCCCGCTGCCGCACTGAAAGCGCGCAGAAGCGTCACGCGCATGCTCCCGACAGTAGTTCGGCGACCAAGTGATCGCGAGCGTATAGCTGCCGATCGGCACTACGCGGGTCGGCTGGCTGCGCGACGGAAGGTCAGGACGCGGGCGATCCACGCGCGTCGGGATTTGGCATTGCAGTGCCTGCGCGCCCGCGGCGGTCGGCAGAGCGGTCAGCGTCGCGGCGATCACGAGGGTCCGGATCACTGGTCTTCCTCCCAGTCGTCGTGCTCGCGCGCGAACCAGATGCCTGCATTCGGCCGGAACAGCAGCACCGCGCCGACGATCGTCAACACGACCTGTACCGTGTTGACCACGCCGAGCATCCCGAACGCAAGCTGCGCGGTGGCGACCTGATACAGCAGGGACGCCGTGCCGATGACGGTCAGGATCGTCAGCAGCCAGCGCGACACGTTGCTGCCCCTTCTCGTGCTCAGCAGGATCAGCAGCAGGAACGCGCCGACGGTGAATGCGGTGACCCCCGCCGCCAGTCCGATCCCGTAGACCGCGATCAGTTCGGGCCAGACCATCAGCGAACTTGCGAGCAACAATATCGTCGCCACGAGGTAGATGCGTTCGGACTGCACCACGGATTTCGGTCGCATCGTTTCCCTTCCTGTTCGCCCGCCACGATAGCCGCGCGCACCAGTCCCGCAAAGCGGATCGTACGCCGCTTCAGGCCAGCGCGAAGTCCAACCCGATGTCGGCGGCGGGCGCGGACTGGGTCAGGCGACCAACGCTGATGAAGGTCACGCCCGTCTCCGCGATGGTGTGGATCGTGTCGAGGCGGACGCCGCCCGACGCTTCGGTAGGAACGCGTCCACCGACTAGCGCCACCGCCTCGCGCAGCATCGGCGGCACCATATTGTCGAGCAGCAGGTGCGTCGCCCCCGCCTCCAGCGCGGGTGCGATCTGATCGATGCGGTCGACCTCGACGATGATGCGGGCGATCCCCGCCTCGACCGCCCTACGCACCGCGGGCGCGATACCGCCGGCGACAGCGACGTGATTGTCCTTGATCATCGCCGCATCCCACAACCCCATGCGGTGATTGGTGGCACCGCCCATCCGCGTCGCGTATTTCTCCAGCACGCGCAGGCCTGGGATCGTCTTGCGCGTGTCGAGGAGGGTCGCACCGGTCCCGGCGATCGCATCGACATAGGTCGCCGTCAGCGTGGCGATGCCGGACAGATGCTGCACGGTGTTCAGCGCGGACCGCTCGGCGGTCAGCAGCGCCCGCGCGTTGCCGGTCAGGCGCAGCAGATCGCTGCCCGCCGCGACCCGCTGGCCGTCGTCGACGATCCGCTCGATCGCGACATCGGGGTCGAGCGTGCGGAAGAACGCCTCCGCCAGGTCCAGCCCCGCGACGACGATCGCGTCGCGACTGTCCATCACGCCGGCGAAGCGCGCGTCCATGGGGATGACCGCGGCGGAGGTGATGTCGCCCCCCTCGCCCAGATCCTCCGCCAGCGTGGCACGCACGAAGGATGCGGCGTCGAAGCCATGCGGGATCGTCATTGCGCTGTTCCGAACAGGAAAAGGATGGATTGGATGCGTCGCCATCTAGCGGGCGGCGGCGATCTGCGACAGACATTGTTAACCCGATTCGCCCAGAATGGCTCGATCGGGCGGGGCGACGGCGCAGAGTGTCACGTGGGCACGCTGTGGATACGGGGCAGGCGGGATGACGGGCAGGAACGACACCTTCACGCCTCCGCGCGTGCGCCTGCTCGGCTGGCTTGCGTCACCGGGCATGACGACCCCCGTTGCGTTGCACGGCGCGCTGCTGGGGGCGCTGTTCGGATCGTTGCCGGTCTATTTCGCCGCCCTGGTCAATTCCATCGTCACCGCCGGGGTCGTCGCGCTTCATCACGACAACGACGTGCATTTCGACATCTGGTTCGTGGCGGAACTCGTCATCTGCCTGACGCGGCTGGCGGCGCTGACCCTGTCGCTGCGCCGGGCCGCACAGGGGCGATCGACGCCGACCGACCTGTATATGCTGCTCACCCTGCTCTGGGCGGCGAGCCTGGGATATGGCGGGTTCATCACGATCCAGCACGGCGACTGGCGGACGATCGCGATCGTGTGCCTGTCTGTGGCGGCAATGGCGGGAGGCGCGTGCCTGCGCAATTATTCCGCGCCGCGCTTCGCGATCGTGCAGTTGCTGATGATCCTGGGGCCGTGCGCGGTCGCCGCACTGCTGTCACGCGAGCCGGTGCTGCTCGTCGTGTTGATCCAGCTCCCGTTCTTCAGCTTCAGCATGGCGACGAGCGCGTTCCGGCTCAACCGCATGCTGGTCAAGACGATGGAGGCGGAACTCGACAGCCAGCAGCGGGCGCTGCACGATCCCCTGACCGGATTGTGCAATCGCGCCGGGCTGGAACAGGGCCATGCGACGCGACGCGGCCATGCGCTGTTCTACATCGACCTCGACGGGTTCAAGCAGGTCAACGACGCGCATGGCCATGCCGTGGGCGACGCGGTGCTGCTGGAAGTCGCGGCGCGGCTCCGCGGGACGATCGGACCGGAGGCGCTGGCGGCCCGCACCGGCGGCGACGAGTTCGTGGTGCTGGCGGCGGCCACGACGCAGGACGAGGCGCTGGCGATCGGCGATGCGATTTCGCAGGCGCTGCGCCGGCCGTACCGGCTAAACGATGCCGTGATCCAGTCGGGCGGCAGCATCGGCATCGCCCTGCCCGACGCGAACGCCTCGCTCAGCGAACTCATGAAGCGCGCAGACGGCGGACTGTACCGGATCAAGGCGCTGGGCGGCGATGCGCGGCTGGCGGACGGCGCGATCGGGACCGAAGCGCAGCTGGAGATTGCGGGGCTTTAGGGAACGGACCTCATTCCCCGGTCACCCGCGCCGGTCCCAGATCGCCCTGCCCGACCGTTCCCGACGCCATCGCCAGCATCGCATCGAGGCTCTTCTTCGCGCGCAGGCGGAGGCCCTCCTCGATCTCGATCCGCGGTTCCAGATCACGCAGCGCCACGTACAGCTTTTCCATCGTGTTCAGCGCCATGTACGGGCAGATGTTGCAGTTGCAGTTCCCGTCCGCCCCCGGCGCACCGATGAACCGCTTGTGCGGCATCGCCTTTTCCATCTGATGGATGATGTGCGGCTCGGTCGCGACGATCAGCGTGTCGCCGGGCATCGCGCTCGCATATTCCAGGATACCGCGCGTCGATCCGACGTAATCCGCATGATCGAGGATCACTGCCGGGCATTCGGGATGCGCGGCAACAGGCGCGCCCGGATGCTGCGCCTTAAGCTTCAACAACTCGGTTTCCGAAAACGCCTCGTGGACGATGCACACGCCCGGCCACAGCAGCAGGTCGCGCCCGGTCTTGCGCGCCAGATAGCCGCCGAGATTGCGGTCGGGGCCGAAGATGATCTTCTGTTCGGGCGGAATCTTCGCGAGGATCGCTTCCGCCGACGACGACGTGACGATCACGTCGGACAGGCCCTTCACCTCCGCCGAGCAATTGATGTACGTCAGCGCGATGTGATCGGGATGCGCGGCACGGAACGCGGCGAACTGGTCCGGCGGACAGCTGTCCTCCAGCGAACAGCCGGCATCCATGTCGGGCAGCACGACGATCTTCTGCGGACTCAGGATCTTCGCGGTTTCCGCCATGAAGCGCACCCCGCAGAACGCGATCACGTCCGCATCCGTCGCCTGCGCCTTCTTCGACAGGTCGAGGCTGTCGCCCACGAAGTCGGCGATGTCCTGCAATTCCGGCTTTTGGTAGTAGTGCGCCAAGATCACGGCGTTGCGCTCCTTGCGGAGGCGGTCGATCTCGGCGCGGATGTCCACGCCCGTGAAGGAGGTCTGGATCGTCATCGGCGGTTCCCTAGCACGTCTTCCAGCGAGCGCGAGACATCCCAGCGTTCGTCGTTGGCGACGGGTTCGTCGGCAAAGCGTACCTGCACCTTGGCGGGCACGCCGGCAGCGTTGAGCGGCATCGCGAAGCTGCGCTCGACCGCGCGGCGGGTCGCGTCGCGCGCGATGCGGATCATCGGCGCGGCTTTCGCCTGACGCACCAGTTCGATCTGCCCGGCGCGGCGGTTCGCCTCGTCGAGCCGCGACTCCGCATCCGTGAACGTCGTCAGCAACCCGCCCGAGCCGTACTCGCGGATCTGCGTCAGGTCGATCTGCGGACCCTCGACCTCCACCGGCGGCAGGCGCACCGACAGCGTCGATGTCTTCGCGTCCCACGCCACGTCGCGCGGCGTCAGCTTGCCGAGGTCGACCTCGTACCGGACCATGCCGGGCATGATCAGCGTCTTCTTCGTCGACAGGCCGTATTGCGACTGGGTGGAGGTGGTGACCGCTACGAAACGCGCGGCGAAAGCGGACAGCCGGTTCTGCTCGCGCAATCCTTCCAAACTGGCGCTGGCGACGGTCACGGGATCGGGCGTCAGACGCTCGGTGACGTATCGCTGCACGCCCCACAGCACCAGCAGCGCCGCGAGGACGAGGATCAGGACGACACCGGTCGCCTTGACGAGGAACGCGCCGATGCCGCCACCGCTGCGAACCGGCGGCTGCGGGTTCGGCGTTGGTACGTCGGGCGTCATGCCGCGATCCGCCACGTCTCGCCCTCCTCCGCGACCATGCCGCGGCCACGCAAGTCGTACAGGTGCGCGAGTACGGACCGTTCGGCGGCGCGCATCAGCCGCGGGTCGAGACCGGCGTACATGCGCGCGACCATCGTCTCCAGTGGCGACTCGCCATGGCCCAGCAGTCGCAGGATCTGTCCCTCACGCTGCTTGCGATGTCCCAGCATACCGCGCACCAGACGCCGCGGGTTTTCGACGATGTCGCCGTGGCCGGGATAATAGACGCGGTCGTCGCGCTCCATCAGCCGCTCAAGACTGCTCATATACGCGCCCATGTCGCCGTCCGGCGGCGAGACAACGCTCGTCGCCCAGCCCATGACATGGTCGCCGGAAAACAGCACGCCGCTCTCCGGCAGCGCAAAGCAGAGGTGGTTGGACGTGTGGCCGGGCGTCGCCAGCGCGGTCAGGGTCCAGCCGCTGCCGACCACGTCCTCTCCGTCGGCAAGTACGCGATCGGGCGCATAGTTGGCATCGAAGGCCGCGTCGGCACCCCCCTCGCCGCTGACCGAGACCGGTGCGGGTCCGACGATCGGCGCTCCGGTCGCGGCTGCGAGCGGGCGCGTGGCGGGACTATGATCGCGGTGGTGGTGGGTGACGACGATCGCGGTGACCGTTCGGCCATCGATCGCGGCGGTCAGCGCGGCGAGGTGGGCGGGATCGTCGGGACCGGGATCGATCACCGCCACGTCGGTGTCGCCGACCAGATAGGATTGCGTGCCGGTATAGGTATAGGCGGAGGCGTTGGGCGCGAGGATGCGGGTGACCAGAGGGTCCAGCCGCATTGCGACGCCGGTGGGATGTTGTGCCATCGCGACTGAAATGGCGGCTGGCGGACCGGGGCGCAACCCCGACCCGCCCGCCGCTCACGAGGGTCAGTCCTTGTCCTTGCCGATGTCGGCGATCTCGCCCTTCAGTTCGACGATCGCGTCATCGATGCCGGCGACGGCCTCCTGACGGCCCTCTTCCGGGATCGCGCCGTTCACCGCCAGCGAGGCGCGGGTGGCATAAAGGCTGGCGAGGGCGGCATTCATCGCCTTGCGCTGGATGTCCTGCTGGTCGGAGTCCGACAACGCGCCGGCGCGGGCCGCGGCGGCGATCCGGTCGTTGCAGATCACGGTCGCATCGCGGCCGTTCTGGCGGCGTGTGATGACGAACGCCCGTGCCTCACCCGATCCGCAGTTGGCGGAGGAGATATTCACCTCCGGCATGACGGGTGCGACGGGGGGAACCGGCGGCACGGGAGGCACGGGACCTTGCGGCGCCACGGGTGGAACCGGAGGTATTGGCGGGATCGGCAGCGCGTGGGTAGCGGCGTAGCGATCGGCCTCGGCCCCCTCGTACACCCGCGTCTTCCCATCCTTCACGATCACGACGCGCTTGACATTGCGGGCGGCAGGAGCGGGAGGCGCGGGTGGAGCCGGCGGTGTGACGATCCTCACGCCCGTCGCGGCCTCGATCGTGCCGGTCACGGCGGCGGCGGCGCGGGTGCCCGATGCCGTCGCGACGAGGCCGGTCGCGACGAGGCCGAGCACGGCGGCGGCGCCGGTCATCAAACGGGTGCGCGAGACGCGCGAGTTGGTCAGCATCTTCAGTCTCCCTTTCAGATCGGCGATGGTGTGAAGGTGGCAGGCGGCGGACACCGCGCCGCCGTGTGCCGCCTTGACGATGGCACAGGCATAGATGTGGCGGTCGGTTCGGCTGCGGCCGGCGAGGACGCGGGCGTCGTTCGCCAGCTCCTGATCGCAGCGAAAGGCGCGGAAGGCCCGCCACGCGACCGGGTTGAACCAGTGCAGCGCGAGCACGCCGAGCGCCGCCCAGTTGGCGAACAGGTCGCCGCGGGCGTGGTGACCCAGTTCGTGCGCCAGCGCCAGTTCGCGCTCGTCCGCGTCGTAGCGATCGGCGAAATCGCGCGGGAAGGCGACGAAGCGGCGGCCCCTCTTGCCCAGGCCGGTACCGAAGGCGAGCGGGCCGCTGGCAGCGGCGCTTTCGATCACGCGGATGCCGCCGACTTCGTCGACCAGCTTCGCCTCCGACAGGACGCGCGCGCAGAACCGGCGATGATTGACGAGGTGGAAGGCGAAGAACGCGGCGGCACCCAGCACCCACGCAGCGGCGACGATCATCCCCCAGGGCAAGCTGGACCACAGCGACGGCTCAACCGCGACGACCGCAGCGGGCGCACGCGTCACCGGCGCGAGACGCGCCGGCACGATCAGCACCGTGACCGCCTCGCTTGCGCGGGTGATCGGCATCGCCGCCTGCTCGCGCCAGTCGGCGGGCAGCGGCGGCAGCAACAGTCGCAGCGCCGGCAGCGCCCAGAGCGCATACGCCACCTGCGGCCCAAAGGCGCGTCGGACGGGACCGCGCGCCAGCAGCACCGCGATCATCAACAGGGTCGATGCGATCAGCGCCTCCACCGCCCAACCCGTGACGTCGAAGCCGTTCATGCCTTCAACTCCTTCAGGATCGCCTCGATATCGGCGATATCGCGCTGGGTGAGTTGGTCGCGATCGGCGAGATGCGCGACCAGCGGCGTCAGGCGACCACCGAACAAGCGGTCCATCAGTCGCCGCGATTCTCCGGACACGTAATCCTCCCGCGCGACGACCGGGCGATAGAGGTAGCGGCGGCCATCCTCTTCATGCGCGATGACGTTCTTGGCGAGCAGGCGACCCAGCAGCGTCTTGACGGTATTGCCGCTCCACCCCTTCGCAGGATCGACCCGGTCGGCGACGTCGCTCGCGGTCAGGGGCGATTCTTCCCACAGCACTTCCATGACGGCATGCTCGGCATCGCTGATGCGTTCGGTCACGACTCACTCCTCATCGACTACGCCTGTAATCGCATCGATTACGGCTGTAGTCAATCAGGTTGCCGCAGGGGAAGGCCAGCCCCGTCGGCAGACCTTACACCTCTGATCCTCCGGCAATGACCGTTAACCGCTTCGCCCCGCAGTCACGGGCGATTCCGCGGAACTGGCACGCGCGCTGCAAGGATAGATACAGCCGAAGCGTCAGCGCTTTCAGCAGGGTGGATCGGACGCTCGCACGGCCTCGCGCCGATCCACCCGCACCCGGCTATTCGCCTATGCTAAAGCGTGGCCCAAGCTCGCCGAGCGGCCTTCGAACGTCGCGGACAGCCGGACCGACGACGACAAGCGCCTTTGCTGCGAGACGATCGGGCGGTGATCGCCAAACCGCGAACCTGCGACACTGGACAAGATGGACACGGGAAAAGCGCCACGTGCGATGAAACCCACCGGCGGTGTGGATCGGCGACCGGCGATCATCCTCACCCGCCGCTGTCGTTCGCGGGAGCATCGCACACTCCCAGTCGGAATATCAGTCCGCGGGCTGCTCCGCGCCGAACAGGGCGGCCAGCTCGCCGCTCTCGTACATCTCCATCATGATGTCCGAGCCGCCGACGAATTCGCCCTTCACGTACAGCTGCGGGATCGTCGGCCAGTCGGAATACGCCTTGATGCCCTGACGGATGCCCTGATCCTGCAACACGTCGACGCTTTCGAATTCCGCGCCGAGGTGATTCAGGATCGCCACCGCGCGGCTGGAAAAGCCGCATTGCGGAAACAGCGGGCTGCCCTTCATGAACAGCACTGCGTCGTTGTTCTTCACTACGGCATCGATGCGGGCCTGTGCGTCGTCGGTCATCTCGGTCATCCTTGGGTCATCCGGTCTTCAGTCAATCGCCGTCGTGAGTTGCAGCGCATGCAGTTCGCCGCCCATCCGGCCGCCAAGCGCGGCATAGACGGCGCGGGTCTGCGCCACGCGGCTCATCCCGGCAAAGCTCTTCGCCACGACGCGCGCGGCATAATGATCGCCGTCCCCGGCCAGGTCGGTGATCTCCACCTCAGCATCGGGGATGGCGGCGCGGATCAGCGCGGCGATATCGTCGGCAGCCATCGGCACGGTGTTACTGCGCCTCCATCAACTGGCGGCGCGCCTCGATCGAACGGTCATCGAGCGCGCGGCGCACGATGCCCTCGTCGGTTTCGACGCCGGCTGCGGTCAGGTCGCCCATCAGCTTGCGGATCACGTCCTCGTCGCCCGCTTCCTCGAAATCGGCCTGCACGACCGCCTTGCAATAGGCGTCGGTTTCCGCGGGCGTGAGGTCCATCTGCTCCGCCGCCCAGACGCCGAGCAGCCGGTTGCGGCGCGCTATGATGCGGAAGGCCATCTCCTCGTCGCGCGCGAACTTCGTCTCGAAAGCTCGCTGGCGGTCCTCGAAGCTGGTCATCGGCGCGGTGTCCCTTTCGTGATGCGGCGTAGTGGCCTGGAGATAGGGCGGCCGGACCGGCTGCGCAACGGAGTCGCGCTACAGCCCCTCGCCGCCGACCCATTGCGCGTGGCTCAACCGCCGCGCCAGATCCCACGCCTGTCGCCGGATGTCGGGCACCGCCACGACCTCCCACAGCCCGCCCCGCGTCATCGGCCCGATGCAGCAGAGCCCGTCCTGCGCCTGCCCGCATCGATCGACGACGCGCGATTGCGCATCGACGTCGATGCCCAGCCGCAACGGATCGGGCCGGATCGCTCCACGCCCGGCCAGCGTCCGCAGCAGCGTGTCGTCAGTCCGCGTCAGGTCGCCCTGCGGCCCCGTGCAGTTGACGATACGCGCCGCGCGAAGCGTCCCTACCGCGTCGCCATGGCGCGGACGCCAGTGGAGGCACACGCCTTCGCCGTCCGCCTCGACCTTCGCGACCTTGCCCGCGACGAAGCGCAGTCGGCCGCTCTCGACCAGCGCGTCGATGCGATCGGCGACCGCCGGCGCGAGGCGGTGGCGATGCACGTCCCAGAACGGGCGGACGTGGCGCAGGAAGCGCTTGCGCGTGGCGGCGTCGCTGGCCGACCACAGCCGCTGCGTGATGGGACGCATTGCATCGACCGCCGCGCGCCACCCGTCCGTCGCCGCCTTCTCGCGCAGTTGCCGGACGATCCCCGACAGCGGCACGCCGGGCAGGTCCGTCTCGCCCTGTGGCGGGGGCAAGCCGTCGCGGTGCCGCCGCGGTCGCAGGCCCCGTCGCGACATTGCTACGATGGAGCCGGCAAAGCCGCTCGCGTCGAGCTGCAGCGCGACGTCGATCGCGGTCAGGCCGGTGCCGAGCAGGATGACGCTGTCGTCCGCACCCAGCCCCTCGCCCGGGCGCGATCGCCACGGATCGTCGATATAACTGCCCTTCGTCAGCAGTGTCGGATCGACTCCCGGCGGCGTGTGCGGCGGCAGGTTGCCCGTCGCCAACACGACGCTCTCCGCGGCGATGCGACGACCGTCCGCCAGCATCACGCCGTCCGCACCGAGGTCCACGACATCGCCCTCGATCAGCCTCAGCCGCGCATCGCGAACCGAGTCCAGCGTCTCGCGCAGGTACGCCCCATACAGGAGCCGCGGCACGAAGGCCTGCGCACCCCCCGCATCGCGGGCCTCCAGCCACTTTACGAAATGGCCGGGATCGTCGGGAAACGCGCTCATCCCGGCGGCGCGCACGTTGAGCAGGTGGGCCGACTCGGTCGCGCTGTAGGCTACGCCGCGTGCGATCCGGTCGCCGGCACGCTCTACCAGCACGGCGTCCGGTCCACCGAAGCGCAGCAGGTTGATGGCGAGCAGCGTGCCGCTGAACCCGCCACCGACGATCACCACGGGGTCGGTCATGCGTCACCTCCATACGCCGGCAGCGCCAGTCGCCACCTGAGCGCCGCCGCGCGCAGCGCGAACCCGGCCGATGCGGCGATCACCGCCGCCGCCGTGATCGGCGTATCGAACTGCACGAGCGTCACGAACAGGCCGGACGCCAGCGCCGCGGCGGTCACGTACAGTTCCGGCCGCATCAGGATCGAGGGCTCGCCTGCCAGCACGTCGCGGATGATGCCGCCGACGCACGCGGTCAGCACGCCCATAACCGCGGCCGGCACCGGGGGCACCCCGTACCCGATCGCCTTCGCCGCGCCGTAGACGGCGTAGGCCGCCAGCCCGACCGCATCGAACCATGCCAGCGCGGTGTCGGACCACCAGCGTTGCGGCGTCACCCAGATCACGACCGCCACGAACAGGCACAGCGCCGCCACGCGCGCGTCGTGGACCCAGAACACCGGCGCATCGATCAACAGGTCGCGCATCGTGCCGCCGCCGACACCGGTGATGAGCGCGAAGAACGCCAGCGTCACGAACGTCTGCTGCCGCTTCGCCGCCGCCAGTGCGCCGGATGCCGCGAACACCGCCAGCCCCGCCAAGTCGACCCACGGCGCGATCGGCGGGATGACGGGTGCGGAGAGGACGGGCGGCAACATGCCGCCCGCCTATAAAGCATCCGGGCCACCGGCAACCGGCGATCATCCACAGCCTGTGGATAACGTGGATCATGGGGATAATTCGTTCCTGAACGGGAACGAACCCGACCGTTGTTTTCCGTTCATGCAACCGCCTTGCCCCGGAGGACGTTTCGGCTGCGTACTTTTCGAGAGGGAGTGTAAAATGCGTAAGATGATGCTCGCACTGGGATGCGCCGCGATGGTCGCACCCAGCCTGATGGTGACGGTCAGCACGGCCGACGCGCAGCGCCGGTATAAGTATCGCGAGTGGCGCGACGATCGTGGCCGCGTCCGTTGCCGCAAGCCGAACGGCACCACCGGTCTGGTCGTCGGCGGCGTTGCCGGCGCCCTGCTCGGCCGCACGATCGATACCCGCGGCGATCGCACGATCGGTACGCTGGGTGGTGCCGCCGCCGGCGCCCTCGCCGGCCGCGAGATCGATCGGGGCAGCAGCAACAAGCGCTGCCGCTAAGGTGTGACCGACACGAAAGGGGCGTCGCGATACAGTCGCGGCGCCCCTTTCTGCGTCTGTGAACCTTCCACGAACTGTCGGCCAAGTGAACGCGACGTAGTTTTCGGTTCACGCAACTACAAAGCTGGCGGGACGGTTTAATCCACGTCACAAGACGGAGAGTATTTCATGCGTATCGCCATCATGTCGGCCGTACTGGCTTCAACTACCTTTACGGCCATGCCGGTCATGGCGCAGGACAATCGTTATCAGGCCAACCGTGAATACCGCAACGAAGTCCGCGATGCGCAGCGCGACTATCAGCGCGATGTACGGAACGCCGACAGCCGACGCGACGTGCGCGACGCCCGCCGCGAATATCGCGACGAGGTCCGCGACGCGCGCAAGGATCGCCGCGAGGACTTGCGCGACATTCGCAAGGACCGTCGTCAGGATGCGCGCGACTGGCGCGGCTATCGCAACTACGACTATAACCGGTTCGAGCGGGGTCAGCGCACCTATTACGCGGATCGCTACTACCGCGACGGCAGCTATTACCAGCCGCGCCGCCTTGGCCGCAACGACCGCATCTATCGCGGCGGCAACGGGCGGTATTACTGTCGCCGCAACGACGGCACGACAGGCCTGATCGTCGGTGGGCTCGCGGGCGGTGCGCTCGGCAACATCATCGCCGGTGGCGGTTCGCGCCTGCTTGGCACGCTGATCGGCGCGGGCGGTGGCGCCCTGCTCGGCCAGTCGGTCGATCGCGGTCAGGTGGTCTGCCGCTGATCCTCGCGCCTCTGCGAGATCAGGAAGGGGCCGGTCCGCCGGCCCCTTTTCGTATCAGAAGATGCCGCCGCCCAGCGACAGCCGGATTGCGAAGATGATGATGAGCACGATGTTCAGGTTGCGGCCGCCGTTCGACGACGACATTGCCCCCACCGCCGCGCCGACGATCCCGATCGGGATCACCAGCCAGTTCATCCAGCCGAGAAGCGGCACGAACGCGATCAGGCCCAGCACCAGGGTGACGAGACCGATCAGCACGGATACGATGTTCAGCATGGGCGCGAACATGGGGTGATCGCGACGCCCGCACAAGCGTCCCGTTCCGGGACGGCCGGACGGCTGGCTCCGCATCAACCATCTTCGTTGACGCTTCGTTAACGGTCGGCGCCCATGCCGGTGGGCGTGACCCGGATTCTCGCCTCCATCGCCCTGCTCGCCGCGCTGGCCGGCTGTAGCAAGCAGCCTGCCTCGCAGCAGGACCTCGACAGTCTCGACAAGGAACTAACGCAGGGTAACGCCGCGGGGCGCGATCCCGCGCTGACCGCGTCGCTGGCGGATCAGATCATGGTCGACCCGGCGCTGACGCAAGGATCGAACGCGAACGCCGTTCGTCCGCCCAACCGCCCCGATCCGCGCGCGGTGCCGCCGGCCGACATCGCCAGGACGGACGACAGGGTCGACCCGAAGACGCTTCGCAAAGCCCCTGCGCCGACCGCCGACTGCCCCGAATGCCGCACTAGGGACGGCGCGATGACGCTGGGTGCCCTCGCGGGCAGGCAGGGCTCGCAAGGCTCGTGCGCCGCGAAAGTCGCTTATTCGGCGGGATGGGCGAACCGCCTGCCCGCAGCGATCCCCCTCTATCCCGACGCGCGCGTCCTGGAAGCGGCCGGAGCCAGCCGCGACGGCTGTGCGCTGCGCGTCGTGACGTTCGCCAGCACCGCACCGCTCGATCGCGTGCTCGACTGGTACTACACCCGCGCGACCGCCGGCGGCTATTCGGCCGAGCACAAGGTCGATGGCAAACAGCATGTCCTCGCCGGCACGCGTGGCGACGCGGCCTATGTCGTCTACGCCAGTCCCCGCGCGGGCGGTGGCACCGAGGTCGATCTGGTCGCCAACGCGGGCACCTGACGACGCCGGTTTGCCGCCGACGCGCGGAACGACTAGGGCGGGCGACATGAACTCCCTCCTTCTCGTCATGCTTGGCGGTGCGCTCGGATCGGGTGCGCGGCACCTGACCGGACGCGCCACGCTGGCCGCGTTCGGACCCGACTTTCCCGCCGGCACGCTGAGCGTCAACATCGTCGGCGGCCTCCTGATGGGGCTGCTCGCAGGCGTGCTATCGCGCAGCGGCGGCAACGAGCCGTGGCGGCTGCTGCTCGGCGTCGGCGTGCTTGGCGGCTTCACGACCTTCTCGTCCTTCTCGCTCGATGTCGTGACGCTGGTCGAGCGTGGGCAGCCGGGCGTCGCGCTCGGCTATCTGCTGCTGTCCATCGTCGGGTCGATCGCCGCCCTCGTCGCCGGCCTCGCAGTCGCCCGGATCGGAGCCGCCGCATGACCGACACCGTCCGCCAGTTCACCGTCGGCTATGACGACGACGGCATCCGTCTCGATCGCTGGTTCAAGCGCCATCTGCCGGAGACGAGCTTCACCACCGTCGCCAAATGGGCGCGCACCGGCCAGCTTCGCGTCGACGGATCGCGCGCGACGCCGGGCGACCGCATCGCCGCCGGCCAGATCCTGCGAGTCCCACCGCCGGAGCCGGAGCGCGCTCCCGATGCGCCCGCCGCCCGCCCGAAGAAGGAGCGTGCGCCGCTGTCGCCGGACCAGATCGCCTTTGCGGAGGAGATGGTCATCCACCGCGACTTTCAGGGGATCGTCCTCAACAAGCCGCCCGGCCTCGCCACGCAGGGCGGCACCAAGACCGAGGTGCATGTCGACGGGCTGCTCGACGCGTTGCAGGGCGATGCCGAGGGTCGGCCGAAGCTGGTCCACCGCCTCGACAAGGACACGTCGGGCGCGCTGCTGATCGCCCGCACCAGCCGCGCCGCCGCCTTCTTCGCCAAGGCGTTCAGCAGCCGCACCGCGCGCAAGGTTTACTGGGCGCTGGTCGTCGACGTTCCCTCGATCGACGACGGCACGATCGACCTGCCGATCGGCAAGCAGCCGGGCACCGGCGGCGAGAAAATGGCGATCGACGAGGAGAATGGCAGCCCGGCGCGCACCCGCTACCGTGTCATCGAACGCGCCGGCAATCGCTGCGCCTGGGTCGAGCTGCAACCCTTCACCGGCCGCACGCACCAGCTGCGCGTGCACATGGCCGCGATCGGCCATCCGATCGTCGGCGACGGCAAATATGGCGGCCCCGCGGCGTTCCTGACCGGTGGGATCAGCCGCAAGATGCACCTCCACGCCCGCCGCATTCGCGTCGACCACCCCGACGGCGGCCGCATCGACGAGGTCGCGGACCTGCCGACCCATTTCCGCGAGTCGCTGGCGAGCCTCGGCTTCGACGAGTCACTGGGCGACGCGCTGAAGCTGGACGAGGACAAGGGCCCACCGCCGAAAGCGGTGCTGAAGCAGCGGGCGAAGGCGCACGCGAAATCCGTCCGCAAGGAACGCCGCGGCGAACGACGCGGCCGGGGAACGCGGGAGTAGTGCACCCAAACCCGGCATTCCGCGGCGATGGCGATCTGCTCGCGCGCGTGGCGGAAATCGGCTTCGCCGCGGTGTTCGTCGCGGGGGACCTTCCCTGCATGGTTCATGCGCCAGTGACTCGCCACGGCGAACGACTGCGATTCCACGTCGCGCGTGCAAACCGCGTGTCGGACCGGCTAGACGGCACGCGAGTTCTGGCAAGCGTCACCGGTCCCGACTCCTACATCAGCCCCAATTGGTACGCCGCCCCTCTCGATCAGGTCCCCACCTGGAATTACGAAGCGATAGAAATCGAGGGTAGTTGTACCCGACTGGACGAAGCTGCCTTGATCGAACAACTCGACGTACTCGCCTTGACGCATGAAGCGCTCGTCAACCCGCGAGCGCCGTGGGCGCGCTCGAAGATGGACCCGACGTTATTCACCAGGATGCTCGGTGGGATTTGCGGCTTCGAGCTGGCGATCGATGATATCAGGTCGACCTGCAAATTGAGCCAGAACAAGTCTGCCGCCGATCGGGCAGGCGTGATCGCCGGGCTTCGGAACGCCGGCAAGATCGACCTCGCCAACATGATGAACGCCCAACCCCAATGACAACCCGCCTCGCCATTTTCGACTGTGACGGAACGCTCGTCGACAGCCAAGCCAATATCGGCCGCGCTATGGACGCGGCGTTCCGCGCGTCCGGCCTTACCCCACCCGCGCTCGCGGACACGCGGCGGATCGTAGGACTGAGCTTGGTCGAGGCGATGCAGGCGCTGATGCCGGAGGCCGACGACGCTGCACACCGGCGTCTCGCGCACGACTACAAGGCTGCGTTCCACGATCTGCGCCAGACCGGCGGCCTCGATCCGGAGCCGCTGTTCGAAGGCATCGCCGACATCCTCATGACGCTGGTCGAGCAAGGCTGGCTGCTGGGCGTCGCGACGGGCAAGTCGGACCGCGGTCTGGCGCACGTGCTCGCCGCGCACGGTATCGCCGATCGCTTCGCCACCCTCCAGACCGCGGACCGGCATCCGTCGAAGCCGGACCCGTCGATGCTGATCGCTGCGATGGACGAGGCGGGCGCACTGGCGCAGGATAGCGCGATGATCGGCGACACGAGTTTCGACATGGCGATGGCGCGGGCGGCGGGATGCCGCGCGGTGGGCGTCGCCTGGGGCTATCATAGCGTCGACGATCTTGCCGCCGCGGGCGCCGATGTCATTGCGCGGCATGCCTCCGACCTGCCGGGGATGCTGGCATGACCGATCCGGATGCCCTCGCCCGCCGCCGTTACTACATCATCCGCGCGGTCGAGATCAGCGGCGTGGCGGGCGCGATCTTCGGGCTCGTTCTGATGGGCCGGTCCGACCTGCTGCCGCCGCGCATTCTGGGCTTTGCGATCGTGCTGTCGGCGATGGCGATGATCGCGACCGTACCACGCGGCCTCGCACAGAAGTGGCGGAGCGACCGTTGAAGCGCTTCTGGACGGAGGTCACCGTCGCCGATCGTAGCATCGCGCTCGACGGAAAGCCGGTGCGCACCCCGGGTCGCGTCCCGTTGCTGCTTCCCACCGATGCCCTGGCGGAGGCGGTCGCGGACGAGTGGCGCGCGGTGGAGGGCACGCTCGACCCGCGCCGCATGCCGCTGACCGGGCTTGCGAATGCCGCAATCGACCGGATCGCGCCGGACCCGCTCACCTTCGCCGCCGGGCTTGCGCGATACGGGCAGAGCGATCTGCTCTACTACCGGGCGGAGGCGCCGCCCCCCCTCATCGCGCGGCAGGCGGCGGCTTGGGACCCGCCGCTGGCATGGGCGGCGCGACGCTACGGCGTGCATTTCGAGGTCACCGCCGGCGTCGTGCCGATCGCTCAACCCGAGCCGACCGTGACGCGATTGGCCGAGGCGATCGCGACGCGCGATGCGTGGGTTCTGGCGGCATTGTCGCCCATCGTGACGATCACCGGATCGCTGATCCTGGCGCTGGCTCTGGCGGAGCGTGTGATGACGCCCGACGCCGTCTGGGATGCCGCCATGATCGATGAGACATGGCAGATCGAATGCTGGGGCGTGGATGCGCTCGCGGCCGCCGCCACGACGGCCCGTCGCAGGGAATACGATGCCGCTAATGCGTTTATGGTCGCCGCGACGGAGTAAACCCTGTTGGTCAAGATGGTCTTTACCTTTGTTTAGGTCGTTCCTATTTACCTATGAATGATGATTTTCGCCTTTGCATCCGTTTGCTAGCTCATGCCGCGCCGTATCCAATCGCTGCTGACGATGCTCCGCGAGGAAGTGACCCGCTACGCCAACAGCAATGAAGCGATTGCCGAGCGGACCAACCTGCTCGCGCTGAACGCGACGATCGAGGCGGCGCGTGCGGGGCCGAGTGGGCGCGGCTTCTCCGTGGTCGCGCAGGAAGTGAAGTCGCTGGCGATGCAGGCCGGCACCGCCGCCGCTGCCTTTCGCGAAGACTTTCTGGTGCGGCTGGCGCAGGGCGAGGTCATCGCGGACGAACTGGTTTCGGAGGTCGAGGGCGCCCGGCTGGCCGAGCTTGCCCAGTCGATTATGCAGGGCGTCACGCGGTCGATCCACGACCGATCGATCGACGTTCGCATGCTCGCGACCGATCCGGCGATCACCGCCGGGGTCACCAGCGCCCGCCTCAACCCGGCGGCCGAAGCGCAGGCGCTGGAGAGACTCCGCGCCCTGCTGCGATTTTCGCCCTATTTCATCAACGCCTTCGTCGTCGACGACAAGGGCAATGTCGTCGTCTGCGCCCATGCCAACACGGGAGTCCGGGCGGTCAACCTGCGCGGCATGCCGCAATATGAGCACGCGATGGCGGCGGCCCCGGACGAGGACTGGTTCACCGACGCGGTGTGGGAGAACCCGTATTCCGACAACCGCAAGGTGCTGGTCTTCGTCGCGCCGATCCGCCGCGCCGGGCACATCAAGGGTGCCGTGTATCTGGAATATGACTTCGAGGCGCAGAGCGGTGAGGTGATGGCCGCGGCCGGCCATACGAGCACCGGCATCACGGTGTCGATCGTCGATGCGACGATGCACGTCATGAACTCGACCGGTGACTATCGCTTCGGACAGCGCCTGATCGTGGACCGTCGATCCGCCGACGGCATAGCGGAACGCCTCGTCGTCGTGGCCCCCGCGGCGAGCGTCAAGGGATTCGACGGGCTCGGGTTGCAATGCGTCATCGAACAGAAGATACCGGATCAGCAGGCGATCGTCGAAGGCTTGCAGAGCAGCGGCCGGCGCCCCGCCATTGCCGACGCCGCGCGACGACGACTCAGCGGGTCAGCTTACGGATGAACCCGATCAGGCCGGTCTGGCGCGACCGCTTCAGCCGCTCGGCCGCCAAGATGGTCTTCACGCCCGCGAAGCATGCCTCGACATCGTCGTTGACGAGGACATAGTCATACCCGTCCCAGTGGCTGACCTCGTTCGCCGCCCGTGCCATGCGCGCGTCGATCACCTCCACCGCATCGGTCGCACGGCGCTCCAGCCGTTGACGCAGCTCGGCCATCGACGGTGGGAAGATGAAGACGCGGACGACATCGCCGCCGGCGATCTGGAATAGCTGTTGCGCGCCCTGCCAGTCGATGTCGAACAGCACGTCCTTGCCCGCGGTCAGCATCGCGTCGACCTGCGCGCGCGGCGTACCGTAGCGGTTGTCGAAGACGTGCGCCCATTCGAGGAACTCGTCGTCCGCCGCCATCCGCCGAAACTCTTCCAGATCGACGAAATGGTAATCCTTGCCGTCGACCTCGCCGACGCGCGGCTTGCGGGTCGTGACGGACACCGACATTTCCAGCTCCGGCTCCGCGGCCAGCAGCTTGCGCGCGATCGTGGATTTGCCCGCGCCCGACGGCGACGACAGCACGAACAAGACGCCGCGACGCTTCAGGTGATGCGGATCGGGCATCAGCCCGAGGTTGGCGGCGTGATCCATGCCCGCTAGTGCCGTGCCGGTGGCGCAGGCGTCAAGCATTGGTCGCTGCATCGCGGCGAAATCCGGCATCGCGATCGCTGCGGTCCTGACGATCGCGGCGGCGTCGCTGCTGGCGATGGGGCGGACGCTGATCTGCCGGTGCGGCCATGTCGCTCTTTGGCATGGCGAAGTGCAGTCGGATCGGAACAGTCAACAACTGACCGACTGGTACAGCTTCACGCATGTCGTGCACGGCCTGATCTTCTACGCCGCGGCGTCGACGGCGCTCCGGCGCTGGCCGCTCAGCGCGAAACTCGTGATGGCGGTCGGTTTGGAAGCTGCGTGGGAGATCGCCGAAAACACGCCGATGGTGATCGACCGCTATCGGGCGACGACGTTGGCGCTGGGCTATACCGGGGACAGCGTGTTGAACTCGTTCGCCGATATCGGCTGCATGATATTCGGTTTCTGGCTGGCGTCGCGCCTGCCGGTGGCGATGTCCGTCGCGATCGTGTTGACGCTGGAGGTCGGTCTGGCTCTCGTCATCCGCGACAATTTGACATTGAACCTGATCGCGCTGATCGTCCCCGTCGAGGCGATCAGCGCGTGGCAGGCCGGCGCTTAGACGCGACCGGCGCGCCGGCGGTCATACGCCTTCTTCGCGACATAACCGCCACCCAGCAGCATGCCGAGCGGACCCATGCGGCGCAGGCCGCCGACCGCCAGCGCCCCGAGCGCCGCACCCTTCACGCCGCCGCGTCCGTCGCGCCGATCGATCTCGCGCCCGACGAGCGCACCGATAATCCGTCCGATCATTCCATCTCTCCGAATGCGAGGTCCTTGAGTTCGCCGATGCCGCGCAATACCGCCCAACCGATCGCGTAGGTGATCGCCAGGGGTACCACGACCTTGAGCACGTTGGCTGCGATCGCGCCCTTGATGGCGCCATCGGCAGCACCGTCGTCGCCGCTCATCGCGTCGATCGCGCCGCCGACCAGGGCACCGATTGTCGTTGCACTCACGTAAGCATCTCCTTCTCGTCGATGAAGCGCGAGGAGCGGCGGAAGGTTCCGTCAGCGGCCGAGCATATCCTCCGCGCGCACGACCCGGTCGAACGTGTCGGCATCGACCAGCCCGAGTTCCAATCCCGCTTCCCGCAACGTCTGGCCATGTTCATGCGCGTGCTTGGCGATCTTCGCCGCATGGTCGTACCCGATTTCGGGCGCGAGCGCGGTGACGAGCATCAGCGATCGACCGACGAGTTCGGTGATGCGTTCGCGGTTCGGCTCCAGCCCATCGACGCAGCGTTCGGCGAAGCTGTCCATGCCGACGCTCAGCAGATGGATCGACCGCAGCACCGCCGCGCCGATCAGCGGCTTGAAGACGTTGAGTTCCAGATGCCCCTGCATCCCGCCGACCGTCACCGCGACGTGGTTTCCCATCACCTGCGCCGCGACCATCGTCAGCATCTCGCACTGGGTCGGGTTGACCTTGCCCGGCATGATCGAACTGCCCGGCTCGTTTGCGGGCAGGTCGAGTTCCCCGAAGCCGGAGCGTGGCCCCGATCCCAGCAGGCGGATGTCGTTGGCGATCTTCATCAGCGCGACCGCCAGCGTGTTGAGCGTGCCCGAGACGTGGACCAGCGGATCGTTCGATGCCAGCGCCTCGAACTTGTTCTCGGCGGTGCGGAACGGCAGCCCGGTCAGGTCCGCCATCTCGCGGGCGAAATCCTCCGCAAAGCCTTCCGGCGCGTTCAGCCCCGTGCCCACCGCCGTGCCGCCCTGCGCCAGCGCCGTCATGCCGTGCAGGATACCCGGCTCGATCCGCGCCTTCGAGCGATAGAGCTGGTGCGCATAGCCGGAAAATTCCTGACCAAGCGTTAGCGGCGTCGCGTCCTGAAGGTGGGTCCGCCCGATCTTGACGATGTCGTCCCACACCTCCGCCTTGGCCGACAACGCTGCTTCCAGGCGTTCCAGCGCCGGCATCAGCCGCTGCGTCGCCGCCAGTGCCACCGCGACGTGCAGCGCGGTCGGAAAGCTGTCGTTGGAGGACTGCGCGCGGTTCACGTCGTCGTTGGGGTGCACCGGCGACTTGCCGCCGCGTGTGCCCGTCAACATTTCGTTGGCGCGGCCGGCGATCACCTCGTTCACGTTCATGTTCGACTGCGTGCCGCTGCCCGTCTGCCAGATGACGAGCGGGAACTGGTCGTCCAGCCCGCCCGCGACGATCTCCGAAGCCGCGGCCTCGATCGCATCGGCCTTCTCCGCCGACAATCCGTGTCGCCGGTTCACGCGCGCGGCCGCCTGCTTCACCAGCGCGAGCGCGTGGACGATGCCGATCGGCATCCGCTCGGTCGCCCCGAACGGAAAGTTTTCCAGGGATCGCTCCGTCTGTGCCCCCCAATAGGCGTCGGCGGGAACCTCAATGGGGCCGATCGAGTCGGTTTCGGTGCGCGTGTCGGTCATGCGGAGGGGAACCCACGGGCGCACGATGGGGTCCATGACGCCGGGGGAGATTGCCAGCCGAAGAGCATTCCGTCTGCGGCTTACGCGACGGACACGACGAGGAAGTCTGGCACGATCATCGCACCACCGCGACCGGCGGGATCGGGCGACGGTGCGTCAACACCGGCACACGCGACCGCGCCGCCGTCAGAGCCTCCGGGTTGAGGGTCGCGAAGCCCAGCCCCGCCGCCTCGCCCATGTCCAGCACCACCTCGCCCCACGGATCGATCACCAGCGAATGGCCATAGGTGGTGCGGCCGTCCGCATGCTCGCCGGTCTGCGCCGCAGCTATCACCCACGCGCCCGCCTCGATTGCGCGCGCCCGCAACAGGGTGTGCCAGTGCGCCGCCCCGGTCGATCGCGTGAACGCCGCCGGCACCGCCAGCACGGTCGCGCCGGCATCGCTCAAAGCCCGATACAGGTCGGGAAAACGCAGGTCGTAGCAGATCGACAGGCCGATCATCCCTGCCGGCGTCGCCACCACGCTGGCCGTATCACCGGGCGCATAGGCCGCCGACTCTCGCCACACTTCGCCGGTCGGCAGGTCGACGTCGAACAGGTGCAGCTTGTCGTACCGGGCGCGGATTACGCCCTCCGCATCGATCACGAACCCGCGATTTGCGAAGCGCCCGTCATCCCGCCGCACCGCCAGCGAGCCGAGATGGACCCACAGCCCGTGTGCCTTCGCCGCCTCTCGCACGGCGGCCAGTACCGGATCGTCCGCCTCCGCCACGATCGACGCCGCCGCACGCACGCGGTCGCGATCGATCAGGCCCGACATCTCCGGCGTGAACAGCATCGTCGCGCCCGCCGCGGCCGCATCGGCGACGGCCGTCGTCAAGGTCTGCGCATTGACGGCAGGGTCGATCCCCGCCGTCATCTGCACCACCGCGATCTTCACGCCGCCAGCAGCGGGTCGAGCCCCCCTGCCCGGTCGAGCGCGGCGAGATCGTCGGAGCCGCCGATATGCTTCCCGTCGATGAAGATCTGCGGCACCGTCGTGCGACCGTTGGCGCGCTGGATCATCTCCGGACGGCGCGGGCCGCCCATCGTGATGTCATGCTCCTCCGGCTCCACCCCCTTCTTCGCCAGCAGGCTCATCGCGCGCGTGCAGTAGGGGCAGTACGCCTTGGTGTAGATTTCGACCTTTGCCATACATCAATAGGTGTGGTGCGCGTGCGACGCTGTCAATCGTCGCCCTCCAGCACGCGTGCCCAGCACAGGATCGTCACCGACCGCGCACCCGCCTTCAACAGCGCCGCCGTGCAGGCAGCCGCGGTCGCGCCGGTGGTGTAGACGTCGTCGACCAGCACCACCGCGCGACCCTTCACCACCCCGGGCCGCGTCACGACGAAGGCTCCTCGCACCTGCTTCGCGCGCTCGCGCCGGCCCAGCCCTCTCAACAGCGTCGTCGCACGGCGGCGTTGCAGCGCGTGATGATCGTGCGCCACGCCGGTGCGGCGCGTCAGCGCGTCGGCGATCAGCGCCGCCTGACTGAAACCGCGCCGCCACAACCGCCAGCGATGCAGCGGCACCGGGATCATCACCTCCGCATGCGGCGGCATCACCCGCATCATGCGCCGCGCCATCGTCTCCGCCAGGGCGATCCGCTCGCCATGCTTCAGCCGCACCGCGATCCGCCCCGCGACCGGGCCATAGGCCACCGCTGCACGGACGCCGGCATGGCGCGGCCTCTCCGCCAGACACGCGGCGCACAGCGCGTCCGGCCCACGATCATAGGCGAACGGCCGCTGACACGCCGCACACCACGGCGGCGCGACGAAGTGCAGCGTCCCCCAGCAGGCTGCGCAGAAACGATGATCCTCCGCCACCGGCACGCTGCATCCGGGACAGCGCGACGGCAGCGCCAGCGCGCCGACGGCGTGGACCGGTCGTGTCAGGAGGTCGATCGCCCGCATCCCGCTCTTGTCCCCCGTCCCCGCCCGGCGCACAAGCCGCGGCCATGAACGGACCCGCTCCCGATCCGGCATCGCAAGGCCGGCCCGCGATCTTCGACCGCCACGCCCGCCGCCGTCACCGCGACCGGGCCGAGTCGCGCTTCGCGGAGCACGACTTCGTCCACGCCGCGATGCTCGACGGGCTGGCGGAGCGTCTCGACGCGGTGAAGCGCGACTTCACCGACATCCTCGATCTCGGCAGCTGGACCGGCGGCTTCCTTGCGCCGCCCGGCGCGCGCGTAGCCCGCACCGATCCCGGTTTCGCCTTCGCGCGCGCGAGCCGCGGCGTGCAGGCGGACGAGGACCGATTGCCCTTCGCCGACGCCAGCTTCGACTGCGTGGTCAGCGCGGGGGTACTGGATCAGGTCGACGACCTGCCGGGCGCGCTGACGCTGGCGCGCCGCGTGCTGCGCCCGGACGGCCTGTTCCTCGCGGCGTTCGTCGGCGCCGGCTCGTTCCCGGCGCTGAAGGCCGCGTTCCGCGCTGCGGAGCCGGATCGCCCGGTAGCCCGCGTCCACCCGCAGATCGACGTGCGCTCCGCCGGCGACCTGCTGGTCCGCGCCGGCTTCGCCTTGCCGGTCGCCGACGTCGAGACGCTGGACGTCGGCTATCCGAACCTGTTCCGCCTGCTCGACGACCTGCGCGGCATGGCGGCCAGCAACGCGCTGGCCGAACGCCATCCGCTATCCCGCACGGCTCTGGCCCGCGCGGCGGATGCGTTCGCGGCGGCGGCGGGGCCGGACGGCCGGACGCGGGAGCGGATCGACATCGTCTTCCTCACCGGCTGGTCCCCCGACGCCAGCCAACCCAAACCCGCCCGCCGTGGCAGCGCCACCGCATCGCTGGCGGCGGCTCTGAAGGACAAACCTGGGACCTGAGCCATGCCCCCTCCCCTAAAAGGGAAAGGATCAGCTCAGACCTGATACCCCGCCACCATCGCCCGGACATCCACCCGCGCCTTCAACCGAGCCGCCAGCAACGCGGTGCCGCTGATCTTCCGCTGCGTGAACAGCGTATCGGCGGGCGGCAAATGCCAGGTCGCCCGATCGCGCGCGACCTCCATCCCCTGCTCGCGCAGTACGCCGACGAAGGCACGATCGCCGAAGTCGAACGGGCCCGGCTGGTTCAGTTCTCCCAGGATCACGTCGATCATCCGGTCGATCAGCGGCCCGTGCCGCTCGACCGCCGCCGCGCCGAGGAACCCGACCGCCAGCGCCGCCTCCCGCACCGCATCGCGGTCACCCGCCAGCCCCGCCATCAGCAGCGCGCGGTACCCCGCCGCCGTCTCCGCCGCGACCGGCCGCGCCGCTCCGAAGTCGAGCAGCACCAGCCGGCCGGTATCCGGCTGCCAGCGATAGTTCGCGAAATTGGGATCGGTCTGCATCAACCCCCAGTCGAGCAATTCGCGCAGCACCAGCGAGATCAGGTTGTGCATCACCCGGTCGCGCACGTCCTGCGGCGCGGTCTCCAGCGTCTCGACCGGCACCCCCTCGACGAAATCCATCGCCAGCACGCGCGACGTGGTCAGCGACGGCTCCGGCGCGGGCACCACGAAGTCGGGCGAATCGCCGATCAACTCGCGATACCGCGCCAGCATCCCTGCCTCGCGCTCGTAATCCGCCTCCTCGTTCAACTGCCGCTTCGCCTCGCCCAGCAGCGGCGCGATATCGAGTTCCTTCGGCAACAGCCCGGACACGCGCAGCAGCGTCGCGACATTGTCGACATCGGCGTCGATGCTGCCCGCGACGCCCGGATACTGAACCTTGATTGCCAGTTCGCGCCCGTTCGGCAAGCGCGCGCGGTGGACCTGACCGATCGAGGCGGCGGCGACCGGATGCGCCTGGAAATGCGCGAACTTCCGCCGCCAGTCGCGTCCCCATTCCGCCGCCAGCACCTTGTCCAGCTGCGCGGGCGGCATGTGATGCGCGTTGTCGCGAAGCCGCGCGAGGATCGTCGCCAATTCGGCAGGCAACATGTCGCCCGCGTCCATCGACACCATTTGCCCCAGCTTCATCGCCGCGCCGCGTAGATGCGACAATTGCTCGGCGACGCGCGTCGCATTGGCCGGCGTCAGCAGCAGGTCGCCCATGCTCGGCCGCTCGCCCCGCGCCAGCCGGCGCGCCCCCTCCGCGGCGACGCCGCCCGCGACGCCGCCCGCCAGTCGCCCGAACACACCCAGGCGGGAGAGGCGTCCACTGGGCACGGCACGGCCCTTGCTGCGATCGTCTGTCATGCCCGCGATATGGGAAATGCCGCCTGCCGGTGCATCCGCCGGCCGACAATTATCGTGACCACGGTTATCGTGGGTTGCCGACGTCCACCGCCTGCCGCCCCAGCGCCGGATCGTCGGTGAAGAACCCGTCGATCCCCGCCGCCAGATACCGCCGGATTTCCGCCACGGACCCTTGCGGATTGCGCGCATCGTCGCCCGCGTCGTTGCGGAAGTCGGCGGCGAGGAAGCGGTTCTCCGGCCGGAACGTCCACACCTGCACCAGCAGCCCCGCCGCATGTGCGTCCGCGACGATCGGCGATACCGCGCCCAGTCGCCCGTCCGGCCCCAGCGGGATCACGCCCCGTGTTGCCGGCGCGACGACATCGGCATAGCGCGCCATGTCCTTCAACCCGGCGCGCGTCGTCAGTTCGCCGAACGTGGTTTTGCCGTTCGCGGCGGCGATGTCGGCGGGGATCATGAAAGGCTCCCCGACCAGCTGCATCAACTTGACGCGCGGCGATCTGCCGATCTTGCCGCGCAGATACTTCAGGTTCGCGACCTCGAACGACTGGGTCTCGATCGGCGCGGTGCGCGTGTATGCATGCGCCGCCAGCACGGCGAGGAAGCGATCCTCCAGCGGCAACCCGATGCCCATGAAATAGGTCGAATGCTTCAGTTCGGGCACCAGCCCGATCACCCGCCCCCTCGCCGCCGCCTCCGCCGCGACGAAGTCGATCACCTCGTCCAGCGTGACGACCTGAAACTGCCCGTCATAGCTTCGGCTTTCGGTGCGGATCGTCCCCAGCCGCTCGACCGCGCGCAGCGTCTTCAACTCGGCGAGCGTGAAATCCTCGGTGAACCAGCCCTCCTGCCGCTCGCCATCGATCGTCTTCACCGTCTTGCGTGCGGCGAACTCCGGGTGCGACGCCACGTCGGTGGTGCCGACGATGTTGTTCTCATGCCGGGCGACCAGCACGCCGTCCTTGGTCGCGACCAGATCGGGCTCAACGAAATCCGCCCCGTCCTCGATCGCCTTGGCATAGGCGGCCAGCGTATGCTCGGGCCGCAGCGCCGACGCACCGCGATGCGCGAACACCAGCGGGCGCGGCGCGACCTGCGCCGTTCCCCTCTGCGCCGCCCCCGTCTGCGCCACTCCCGTCTGTGCCCCCGCTCCCGCTAACAGGACCGCCGCCAGCGCCGCCAGACTCGCGCGCATCCTCAGAACCCCACCGCGATCGTGCCGAAAAACTGGCGCGGGGCCAGCGGGAACTGGTTGAACGTCCCGGATGCCGCGCCGATCGAAAGTGTCGACGCCGCCTTCTTGTCGGTGATGTTCGTGACGTTCAGGCTCACCGTCGCGGTCCGGATCCCGCTGCCCGCGTCGAGCGGAACACGCACCGCGATCCGCCCCGCCAGCGTGAAATATCCCGGCACCGACAGGTCGTTGGTGAAGGTTGCATACCGCTTGCCGATATAGTCGCCGATCAGCTGCGCGTCGAACACGTCGTAATTCGCCGCCGCGACGAACTTGTTGAGCCATTTCGGCGTCCCCGGCACCGTCTTGCCCGATGTCGCGACCAGCGCGGTGCCGTTCGTATAGTCGTCCTGGAACTTCGACACATTGTACGACAGCGCGTCGTAGAACGAGAAGTGCGACCCGAACCGCAACGTGCCCGCCACGTCGATACCGTCGGTCTTCACGTCGCCGACATTCTGCAGGATCGCCGCCCCCGACACGATCGAGGTGATGACCGGGTTCGGGCTGATCCCGAGCAGCCGGTCGGAGAAATCGACGTGATAATAGCTGATCTGCCCGTCGAAACCGGTGATCGGCCCCAGCGACACCGACCTGCGCGTCCGCAGCCCGGCTTCGTAGGTCCAGCTCGTCTCCGGCTTCACATCGTTACGGAAGATCTCGAACGCGCCCTGGCTGCCCAGCGCAAAGGGCGACAGGCCGGCGGCGGCACTCGTCTGGAACTGGCGGATGTTCTTCTGTGCGTTGACGAAGACCTGCTCGTCGCCGGTCACCTCCCACAATGCACCCACCTGCGGCAGGAAGCCGCGATGCGTGTTCAGCTTGCCGACCGGCAGCGCGACCGATCCGGTGAAGGAACCGGGGATGGGCTGCACCGGCAGCCGCTGCGTCGCGTTCTGGAACGTGCTCTTGAAGCCCGCCTGTACCGTCAGCGTCGGCAGCACGCGCCAGCTGTCCTGGATATGCGTCTGGTACTCGTCGACCCGGATTTCGCTGTGATACTGGGTGATGAGCGGGGTCAGGTCGTCGCGCGGGCGCTCGTACGGGGTCGACGGATCGCCGACGAGCAGCGGATACCAGCGGCGGAACGCGCTGCTGCTCTGATGCTCGTACCATGCGCCGAATTCGATCCGATGGTCGCCGAGCGCGAGCTGGATCGTGGAGATCAGGCCACCACGGTCGATCCGGTACTCGGTCGTCCGCGTCGCGAAGCCCGATCCGCCGAACACCGTCGTCAGGTTCTGGCCCGGATAATAGAAGGAGAACAGCCGCGGCAGGCCGGCGACGTCGATCGGCCCCGCCACCACGCCGACGCCGTCGTTATGGTGATAATATCCGGTGTTCGACCACGTCACCCGGTCGTCGACCTTCCAGTCGTATCGGGCATAGCCGAGGTAATCGGTGCGCTGCGCATCGCTGTAGTAGTTGCGATAGTTCGATCCTGCGGCCCGGTACGCGCCCGATGCCAGATACTGCAAGGCGGCGCCGAAATTAGGGTAGAGGAACGGTCGCGCATAGGGAGCGGTGGCGCGGTTCGCCGGGGTGATGACGGTCGCGTCCTCGTTCGGCTCGATCTTGTCGGAAAACGCGCCGTACAGCGTCAGCTTGCCGTTCTGGTCGTCGTGGACGAACTTGGCGTTGGCCTGATATCCGCCCTGAATGCCGTCGAAATCCCACGCCCGCGCCTTCTGGCGCACGCCGGCGATATAGGCGGAGTTGCCGTTGCCGAAGCTGCCGGTGTCGACGCGCACGTACAGGCGGCTGGCATCGTAACTGCCCAGCGTCTGGTTCAACTGCACGCCGAACGCGGGCTTTGGATCGCTGGAGAAGGTATCGATCGTGCCGCCCAGGTTGCTGGTCGATGCGGTGCCCAGGTCGCCTGCCCCCGATGCCAGCGTCACCCGCGCGACGTTTTCGGAAATGATCGCGCGCTGCGGCGACAGGCCATTGAAATTGCCATAGGTCTGGTCGCCCAGCGGCACGCCGTCCAGCGTATAGCCGAGCTGCTGCGCATTGAAGCCGTGGATGAAGAGCGAGATGTTCTGCTCGTTATTGCCCCACGGATCGGCGGTCAGGTACGTCACGCCGGGCAACGTCTGGAGCGCCTGGAGCGGACTGACGCCGGGCAGCACGCGCTGCATCTCCACACCGGTGATCTGCGTCACGGACCGCGTGTTCGCGCCGGTGACGACGATGTCCTGTCCTTCGGTCTGACCCTCGGCCTGGGCCTGCGGCTCCTTTGCGGTTGGCGCGGTCGGACCCTGCCCGTCGACGGCGGTCGTCGCCAGTGCGGCGGTCCTTTGCGCGCCGGCGAATGCGGGCATCGTCACGGCAAGGGCGGCACCGGTCATCAGTGCCGCACGGCGGATCGTCGTCATCGCTTCGTCTTCCCCAATCGTCCGCCCCCGTCATCGGGGGGTCGGATCGTCGGAGCCGGCGCTAGTCGCGGCGTAAGACAGTGTGTTGACGGTTATGCGACGGTTTGGCGTCAGAACGCCGGCAGGACCGCACCACCATATTTGCGGGCGAGGAACGCCTTGGTTTCCGGGCTGCGCAGCGCCGCCACCAGCTTCTGGACGCGCGGGTCGGTCTTCGCCGCCGCCAGCCCGACGACATAGTTGACATAGGGGCTGTCTTTCCCCTCGATCAGCAGCGCGTCGCGCGTCGGGTTCAACTTCGCGTCGAGCGCGTAATTGGTGTTGATCAGCGCCAGATCGACCTCGCCCAGCACCCGCGGCAGCGTCGCCGCCTCCAATTCGCGGAACTGGAGCTTCTTCGGGTTCGCGACGATATCGCGCGGCGTCGCGGACGGATCGTCGGGGTTCTTCAGCGTGATGATCCCCGCCGTCGCCAGCAGGCGCAGCGCCCGGCCGCTGTTGCTCGGCTCGTTCGGGATTGCGACGGTCGCGCCCGCGGGCAGATCGCCGATCCGCTTCCACTTGCGCGAATAGGCGCCGAACGGCTCGACATGGATGCCCGCGATCGTCACCAGCTTCGTGCCGCGCGCGGCGTTGAAGGAGGCGAGGTACGGCTCGGTCTGGAAGTAATTGACGGTGATCCGCCCCTCCGCGACCTGCGTGTTGGGTTGGACGTAGTCGTTGAACACCTTCACATCCAGCGTCACGCCCTGCTTCGCCAGCACCGGCGCGACCTGCGCCAGGATCTCCGCATGCGGCACCGCCGTCGCCGCGACGGTGAGCGTGTTCGGATCGCTGGCGGACTTGCTCCCCCCGCACGCGGCGAGCGGAAGCAGGGCGATAGCGGCAAGAAGGCTGCGACGGATCATGACCTGAGTTCCTGAATGGAGCAAAAAGAACGACGCATCACCGCCGCGTGAACCGCCGCACCAGCGCATCGCCCAGCATCTGGATACCCTGCACCAGCACCAGCAGCAGCGCGACCGTCACCAGCATGACATCGGTCTGGAACCGCTGATACCCGAACCGGATCGCCAGATCGCCCAGCCCCCCGGCCCCGACGACGCCCGCCATCGCGGTGAACGACACCAACGCCACCGCCGTCACCGTCGCGCCCGCGACGATCCCCGGCACCGCCTCCGGCAACAGCGCGCGCAGCACCAGATCGCGGGTCGTCGCGCCCATCGCCTGCACCGCCTCCACCGTATTGCGATCGACCTCGCGCAGCGCCGTCTCGACCAGCCGCGCGAAAAACGGTGCCGCGCCCACCACCAACGGCGGGATCGCGCCGACAACGCCCAATGAGGTTCCGACCAGCAACACGGTGATCGGGATCATCACGATCAGCAGGATGATGAACGGCACCGACCGCAGCAGGTTGACGATCAGCGCGACGACGCCGTTGCCGATCCGGCTCGCCCAGACCTGCCCCGGCCCGGTCAGGAACAGCACCACGCCCAGCGGCAACCCGATCAGGATCGTCAGCACCAGCGATCCGCCGAGCATCGCCAGCGTCTCCAGCGTGGCGCGGCCGATCTCCGCCCAGTCGATATTGGCGAACAATCCGCTCATGCGCTCACCTCGCCGGCCCGGCCCAGTGCCGCGACCGCCGCCGCGACATCGCCGCCGCTCAAACCTAGCGTCAGTTGCCCGAAGCTATCGTCCTTCAACCGGCCGATCCGGCCGTCGAGGATCGCGAAGTCCGTACCAGTCTCGCGCGCGATCCGCGTCAGCACCGGCTGCCACACCGCATCGCCGCGCAGCATCAGCCTCACGACCCGCCCGTCGAAATCGATCGCCGGCGCATCCTCACCCGCCACCGCGATCATCGCCCGCGTCTCCGCCGCCTGCGGGCGCAGGAACACGTCGGCGACCGTTCCGCTCTCGACCACGCGGCCCGCATGCAGCACGGCGACGCGGTCGCAGACCTGCCGCACCACCTCCATCTCGTGCGTGATGAGGACGATCGTCAGCCCGAGTTCGCGGTTCAGCTCGGCGATCAGCGCCAGGACGCTGTGCGTCGTCTCCGGGTCGAGCGCGCTCGTCGCCTCGTCGCACAGCAGGATGTCCGGCCCGGTCGCCAGCGCGCGCGCGATGCCGACGCGCTGCTTCTGCCCGCCCGACAACTGCGCCGGATATTTCGCGCCCTGATCCTGTAACCCGACCCTTGCCAGCAGGTCGCCCACACGGGCGGAGGTCACCGACGCCGCCTCGCCGCCGATCTTCAGAGGCAGCGCGACGTTTTCCGCCACCGTTCGCGACGACAACAGCCCGAAATTCTGGAAGATCATCCCGATCCGCCGCCGCAACGTCCGCAAGTCTGCGCCGCCGAGCGCCGCGACATCGATCCCGTCGACCTCGACCCGGCCCGATGTCGGCCGTTCCAGCCCGTTCAGCAGCCGCACCAGCGTCGACTTGCCCGCGCCGGATCGACCGATGATCCCGAACACCTCGCCTCGCGCCACCGACAGGTCGACGCCCGCCAGCGCGGCGTGGCCGTCGCCGAAAATCTTGTGGACGCCCTCCAGTCGGATCACGCGGCGATCACCTGCGCCGCAAACCGCTCCATCTCCTCCGCCTGAGGGCTGAATTGCAGCAGCAACAGATCGAGCCCGGCATCCTCGTACTCGGCGATCCGCTCCTTCACCTGCTCGGGCGTCCCGACCAGATTGGGGCGGAGGCCGCGGTTGGAGACGCTGTATTCCTGGATCTTCAGCTCCCGTTCCAACTGAGTCCCCGACAGCCACTGATCGAAATTGGCGTAGCCGGCGGGCAAGTCGCGGACCTCGGTGATCCGCGCCAATTCCCGCTTCGCCTCCGCCTCGCTGTCCCGCACGATCGCATAGGCAGCCATCCCGAACGTCATCGGCGCGCCGCCCGCAGCGGTGCGGCGGGCCTGCATGTCGGCGATCTTCGGCGCGATCGCCGACGCGGGGTCGCCGTGCATGACATACGCATCGCACTTGCCCGCGATCAGCGTCTTGGCGGTCTCGCTCTCGCCGCCTGCGTACAGGATCGGCGCGTGCAGCGGCTTGGGCGCGCAGATCGCGTCCTCGGTGCGATAAAATTGCCCCTCGAAACTGAACCGCTCCTCGCACCACAGGCCCTTCACCACATCCAGCCATTCGGACGTGCGGGCGTAGCGGTCGTCATGCTGGTCGAACTGGAGGCCGTACTGCTTCGCCTCGTCCGCCCACCACGACGACACGACGTTCAGCGACAGCCGGCCGCCGGAGATCCGGTCGATGTTCGCCGCCGCCTTCGCGAACAGCGCCGGCTGGTGGAAGTTCGGCCGCACCGCGACCATCAGCTCCTGCGTCTTCGTGACGGCGGCGATCGCCGCGGCGGTCGACCAGGCGTCGAGGGCGGGCTGGTCCGTGCCCTTGATGTCGTTCAGGTTCAACTCGGCGATCAGCGTCAGGTCGAACCCGATCTGCTCCGCCCGGATCGCCAAATCGCGGACATAGTCCCACTCCGCCCGCATGCCTTCGTCGCCGACGTTGCGCAGCCAGCCGCCGAACACCGGCATCCAATAACCGTACCTCACGTCTTCGCCTCCGCAATCTTCATCTCGAGCCAGTCCACCAGCCGCTCATGCGGGTCCCAGCCCAGCACGCTCAACGGATCGGCGACGAAATTGGACAACGCGTTGATGTCATAGAAGCGCGCGGTCCCGTCGCGATCGTCGATCATCACCTCGACGCCGCCGACATCGATCCCCGCGGCCTGCACGATCCGCTCGGCCGCGTCGACCAACGCCGCATCCGGCTCCACCCGATCGATCGCGATCGACGCCTTGCCCGGCGCGACGAGGCATACATCGGCCGGGCACAGGTCGAAACTGCCGCCGCCGTCCACGCCGAGCGCGTACAGGTATTTGCCCCCTAGCGTCTCGATCCGCGTGATCGCCCCACCCCGCACCGGCGTATATTCCTGCACCATCAGCACGCGGTCGATGCTGTCTGGCGTCGTCCCGTCCGCGACCGACGCCGCCAGCGCCGCGACATCGTCATAGCGGACGATCCCCGCGCCGGAGCCGCCGATGTTCGCCTTGACGACGATCGGGAAACGCAGCCCCTCACTCGCGGCGACCAAATCGGCGGCGCGGTGGACGATCCGCGTCGCCGGGATGCCGAGGCCGAGGCCCGCGATCAGCGACAATTGCCGCGCCTTGGACGCATCCACCGCCAGCGCGGCGGGGCCGTTGACGACCCGCGCGCCCTGCGCCGCCCAATGCGCCATCAGCGCCTGCGCGTAGAAGATCGGATGCTCCGGCTGGCGCAGGAAGCTCGACATGGCGATGCGGTTGAACACCACCGGCGCGGGCGGCGTCGGGTCGGCGGGGTCGAAGCCGTGACCGTCCGCGGTCGCCGCCACATAATCGATCCCGCGCCGGTCCAGCGCCGCGAACAGCGGCGTGAACCAGGCAGGATGTTCGTACAGGATCGCCAGATCGGCCATGTCGTCCTTCAATCGCGCGCCAAGAGAGCCGGCGTCCCTAGCTCAATGGACGCCGGCCGTTTTCAGGAGTTTAGCTTTACGCCGCGATAGCCGCCCTGCTTACCGGCCGATCACGGGCAATTCGATATACGACGCGTCGGCACCGGCATGATGCACGGCATTGCGTGCCGCGATGCCCTTCGACTCGCGCTCGTTGTCACCCCCGGTGTTCAGGTTGCGGACGAACTTCGGGAAGTTGGACGATGTCACCTCCACCCGGATGCGATGCCCGGGCAGGAACGTGTTGCTGGTCGAGATCGGCGTCGGCTTCAGCGTGTAGACCGTGTTCGGCGCCATCATCGCCGGCGTCGCGAAGCCGTCGCGATATCGCGCGCGCAGGATCGTATCGCCCAGGATATACGCGGTCCCGTCCGGCGCGACATCGACCAGCTTGACCGCGAAATCGGTGTCCTTCGCATCCGACGATATCTTCAGCACCGCGTTGACGAAGCCGGTTACTTCGATGGGCTTCGTCAGCGGCTCGCTGCTGTACACCAGCACGTCGTCCCGCGCCTCGATCACCCGCTGGTCGAACGCGCCCGCGGTGATAAGCCCGCCGTTGCAGCAATCCGCGCCGCCGATCGTCTGCACCGGATTCATCGGATCATAGGTGTAGCGATCCGCCATCTCGCCCGCCGGCGGGGCGCCCGCATCCAGCCGCCCATCACCGCTCATCCCGTTGGCGCGCCCGCCGGAGCGCAGGTACATCCGCACCGTCTTCGCCTCCGCCGGCGGCCACTGCGTAGCCTGCTGCCAGCGGTTCGTGCCCATCGTATAGTAGCGGATCGGCGCGGTGCGGGCTGGGAACGCCTTCATATCGCCCTTCAGCCAGCGATCGAAGAACGCGTAGATCTGCCCGTCCGTGTCGAAGCTGGCATCGCCCAGGTCGCGGTCGCCCGACTGGAAGTTCGGCCCCAGCCGCGCGAAGGCGCAGTGGGTGTTCGGCGCGACCACGGCGAACTGGTTCGCGCTCGCCTCCTTGTCGGACTTTACCGCGCGCGCATGGTTGAACAGCGCCAGATTGGGCCCGATCGACACGTCGTACCACGAATTGAACCACAGGGCCGGCACGCCCCAGCCCATGTCGTCGTGATACAGCCCACCCGTCCGCCACGCCGGATCGGCCGGTCCGGCGCGCGCGGTAAACTGTTCGAACGTCGCCGGCGGTTCGCCCAGGTCCTTCAGCATGTCGGCATAGGGCAGGTGCCGGATCTGCGTGAACCAGTTCACCTCCGGCTTCTTCGCGTCGAGATCGTTGTACCGCGCGATCCGCGCGCGTGTCGGCTGGTCGAGCCCCTTGGGCAATTCCGCGCGAAGCGGATTATCGACTCCGTACAGCCAGATATGGAACAGCGTGCGTGGCACGCCGCCGGTGTACCAGTTGCCCTGTTCCTCGAACGGCCCGACCTTGCCGATGCCGGCCCCCGACGCCATCGGCACCATCGCCGCGTGCGCGGGATGGTTCTGCGCCGCGAGCGCCAACTGCCATTCCGCCGACGAGGAACAGCCGACCGTGCCGACCTTGCCATTCGACCAGGGCTGTTTCGCGATCCACGTCAGCGTGTCGTAGCCATCGGTCTGCGGCAGACCGAGAATCTCGTACTTCCCTTCCGAGTAATAGCGCCCGCGCTCGTTCTGCACGACGAAGGCGTAGCCGCGCTTCACCGCCTCCAGCGCGCGACGGCTGGTCGCGGTCTTGTACGACAGCTCGTTATAGGGCGTCTTCCACAACAGCGTCGGCAGCGGCCCCTTCGCGTCTTTGGGACGGTAGATGTTCGTCGCCAGCCCGACGCCGTCGCGCATCGGCACCAGCGCGATCATCTCCGCATCGACCTTCGCCGCCATCTCGCGCGCGATCGCGTCGTCGCTGTAGCGGGCATAATCCTGCGCCGGTGCCCCTGTCGCCATTGCCAGCGCGGCCGTCGCCGCCAACATCCTGCCCATCCGCATCGATATCGCCCCTTTATCGCTCGTTGGCGGGCAACCTACAGGCTGCAAAGCGGAAATCCACCGGCGCTCGTCAGTTCGCCTCACGTCCGTACATTTCCTCTAGCCACTTCGCCGCCATTGCTGTTCAGCTTCCGCGCAACCTATCACGACACGGATATCCGTTCATGGCCTCTGGTCTCGTAGCCCTTCTCGACGATGTCGCCGCGATCGCGCGTCTGGCCGCGGCGTCCGCGGATGATATCGCCGCCGCGTCGATGAAGGCCTCGTCCAAGGCGATGGGCGTGGTCGTCGACGACGCCGCCGTGACGCCGAAATACGTCTCCGGCCTGACGCCCGCGCGTGAGCTGCCGATCATCTGGCGGATCGCCAAGGGATCGCTGCGCAACAAGCTGCTATTTCTGCTGCCCGGTGCCCTACTGCTAAGCGCGCTGGTGCCGTGGATCATCACCCCGATCCTGACGCTGGGCGGCCTGTACCTGTCGTACGAGGGCGCGGAGAAGATCATCGAGATGGTGACCGGCCACGGCCACGGCACCGAGGACGCGGCGCTCGCCGACCAGACTCCGGAAGAGATCGAGAACCAGAAGGTCGGCGGGGCTGTCCGAACCGACCTGATCCTGTCGGCGGAGATCATGGCGATCGCCCTGTCGGAGGTGTCGGACCAGAGCTTCGCGACGCAGGCGGCGGCGCTGGTCGCGGTGTCGTTGCTGATCACCGGCGGCGTCTACGGCGTGGTCGCGCTGATCGTGAAGATGGACGATATCGGCCTGAATCTGGCCGCACGGCGCAACGGTGCCGTGCAGGCACTGGGGCGCGGTCTGGTGACGGCGATGCCGGTCGTGCTGGCGATCCTGGCAAAGGTCGGGACGATCGCGATGCTGTGGGTCGGCGGCGGCATCCTGATCCACGGACTGGAGGAATTCCACATGGAGGCGCTCCCCCATGCCGCGCACGTCGTATCCGATGCCGTCGCCGGCCTGACGCCGTTCGCACCCGGCATCGGGTCGTGGTTCGGCTTCGCCGTCGCGTCGGCACTGGTCGGCCTAATCGTCGGCACGATCGTCGCGCTGATCGTGCCGCGCGTCATGACGCTGTTCGGCAAGTCCGCGCCCGCTCATTGAAAACGGGGGCGGACGCGACCTCGCTCAGTTCGCTGTGTCGAGGATCGGCACGAACCCGCCATAGGTCATGCGCTTGCCGTCGAACGGCATGTCGAGCGCATGCACCCGCGGGTCCTCCATCATCTTGCCCATGCCCGCGTTGCGCGTTGCCTTGTCGGGCCATTCCAGCCAACTGAACACGACCGCCTCGCCCGGCTCCAGTTGCACGGCGCGGCGGAAATCGGTCACCTTGCCCTCCGCGATATCCTCCGCCCAATTCTCCGTCCCGCGCGTGCAGCCATTCTCCGCGACGATCGCCGTCATCGTGCGCGCATGGTCCAGATACGCCTCCTTCGATGCGATCGGCACCGGCGCGAGGAAGCCGTCGATATAGCCGAACGGGCCGCCTTGCCCGCCGTCGTAGATCTCCTGGAACCCGGCATAGATCAGGCGCTTGCCGTCGAACGGCATGTCTTCAGGCGGTTTCATCCGCTCGTCTTCCATCATCCTCGCCTCGGCGGCCTTGGCAGTGTCATGGTCGGGCCACACGATCCACGAGAACACGATCGTCTCGCCCTCCTCCGCCGCGACCGCGCGGAAGAAGTCCGTGAGTGTACCGTGCGGCACGTCGTCGCCCCAGCATTCCACGACCCGCGATGCGCCATATTCCAAGAACAGCGGTGCGGCCATCTGCGCCATCGCCAGATACGCGTCGCGCTTCCCGGTCGCGACGGGAATGACGAACCCCTGAACGCACGACATGATTCTCTCCTCGCTGTTATCCGCCGATCATGACTGCGTAACCAAGGATCGCCAAGACGGTCGCCACGAACGCCAGCACGCCGGTCTTCAGATCGGGTCCGACGCGCCGGCGCACGTCATGCCGCCTGCGTCTGGCCGCCCATCGCGGCGAGTGCGGCGTCGAGGTCCATGTACATCGGCTCGAAGATATGGCCGTCCGGGTCCTCGAAGCTGCGGCCGTACATGAAGCCGTGATCCTGTGGTGGGCGAATGTCCGCCTTGCCGCCCGCCTTCGCCGCTGCTTCGGTGATTGCATCCACCGCCTCCCGGCTGTCCTGCGACAGGCATAGCAGCACCTCCGTACTCTGGTGCGCGTCGGCGATCGGCTTGGGCGAAAATCCCGCGAAGAAGTCGTGGCTCAGCAGCATGAACACGATCGTGTCGGAAACCTGCATCGACGCCGCCTTGTCGGGCTGGCTGAACCGCTCGTCCTTCGTCGCGCCGATCGCCTGATAGAAGGCGATGGACGCCTCCACATCCTTCACCGGCAGGTTCACGAAGATCATTTTGGCCATGTCGTCTCTCCCCTTTGCGAATCGCTGTTTGCCTTGAATGCTGCATCTAGTTATGAAATACAACTATGAGGTCAGAAAAGATAACCAGATGGTATGACGACGCCTGCGGCACGGCGCATGCGCTGGAATTGCTGGGGGAGCGTTGGTCGATCCTTGTCGTGCGGGAACTGATGTTCGGCCCGCGCCGCTTCGGGGATTTGCGCGGCGGCCTGCCGGGGATCAGCGCGAACATCCTGACCCAGCGGCTGGCGGGGCTGGAGGCGGCGGGCGTGCTGCGTCGCCGCCTCCTCCCTCCGCCCGCCGGCGTGCAGGTCTACGAACTCACGCCTTGGGGGTATGAGAGCGAACCGATCATGCAGACGCTGGGCCGCTGGGCGGCACGGTCGCCGGATCACGACCCCACCCTGCCTTTTTCCGCGGCATCGGCGATGATGTCCCTGCGGACGATGCTGGATGTCGGCAAGGCCCGCAGCATGACCGCGACGATCGGCTTCCGCTTCGACACCGACTCGTTTGTCGCGCGACTGGCGAACGGCGAACTACCCATCGCGCGCAGTGACGAGCCCGCCGACGTGACGCTCGATACCGATCCGGTCACGATGGCCGCGCTCGTCTACGGCAAATGGCCGCTGGCGGAGGCGGAGGCCGCCGGAGCCGTCCGCGTGACCGGCGATCGGGTGACATGGGATCGTTTCGTGACGCTTTTCGCGCTGCCGTCGAAGGTGTCGGTTGAGTAGGGAGCGTCGCCTGCCCTAAGGCGTTCGGACAGAAGAGGCCCGAATGACCGAAATTTCCAATACGCAGCCCGACAGCCGGGAAACCACGATCCTCGACGCGCCCGACCGGATGGTCGGCGTGCGCGACCTGTTCGGGATCGATCTCGACATGGAGGTGCCCGCCTTCTCCGAGGCGGACGAGCGCGTGCCGGACCTCGATCCGGCCTACGTGTTCGATCACGACACGACGCTGGCGGTGCTGGCGGGCTTCGCGCACAACCGGCGCGTGATGGTGCAGGGCTATCACGGCACCGGCAAGTCGACGCACATCGAACAGGTGGCGGCGCGCCTCAACTGGCCGTGCATCCGCATCAACCTCGACGCGCACATCAGTCGCATCGATCTCGTCGGCCGCGACGCGATCGTGCTGCGCGATGGTCAGCAGGTGACCGAGTTCCGCGAGGGCCTGTTGCCTTGGGCGCTCCAGACACCGACCGCGCTGGTATTCGACGAATACGACGCCGGCCGCCCGGACGTGATGTTCGTGATCCAACGCGTGCTGGAGACGGAGGGCAAGCTGACGTTGCTCGACCAGAACCGCGTCATCCGCCCCAGCCCGTGGTTCCGTCTGTTCGCCACCGCCAACACGGTGGGGCTCGGCGACACCAGCGGGCTGTATCACGGCACGCAGCAGATCAACCAGGGTCAGATGGACCGCTGGAACATCGTCGTCACGCTCAACTACCTGCCCGCCGCAACCGAGGCGCAGATCGTCCTCGCGAAGTCGGGCGAGTATGACAAGCCGGATGGCAAGAAGGTCGTGGAGAATATGGTCCGCGTCGCCGATCTGACGCGCAAGGGCTTCGTGAACGGCGACATTTCGACGGTCATGAGCCCGCGTACGGTCATCACCTGGGCGCAGAATGCGCTGATCTTCGGCGACGTCGGCTTCGCCTTCCGCTTGTCCTTCCTCAACAAGTGCGACGAAGCCGAACGCTCGCTGGTGGCGGAATACTACCAGCGCGTCTTCGGCAAGGACCTGCCCGAGAGCGTGGTCGGGAAGGCATAGGATCGCGATGGACAAGGCCGAGGCCCTTCGTCGACTGCGCGCCCGCGAGGACGATCTGCGGGCGCTCGGGATCACGCGGCTGGCGCTCTTCGGCTCCACCGCGCGCGACGAAGCCCATGACGGATCGGACATCGACCTCGCTGCGGCGATCGATCATGACGCCGTCCGGCGGCTTGGTCCGTTCGGCTATTTCGGTATCGAGGGATCGATCGGCGAGATGGTCGGGGCCAAGGTCGACCTCGTAAGCGAACCCGCACGCAAGCAGTGGCTTCAGGCCGAGATCGACCGGGACCGGGTCGTTGTCTTCTGATCGCGAGCGGCTGTGGTTGCGGGACATCATCGACTACAGCGATGACGTACGTGGGTTTCTGGAAGGGATGTCGTTCGAACAGATGTGCAGCGATCGCAAGACAGTCGCCGCGATCGAACGCTGTCTACAGTGCATCACCGAAGCAGCCATCCGGATCGGGGACGTCAGGATGACGGTGATCGCCCCCGACATCCCGCTGCATGCGCTCCGCGGATTGGGAAATCAGCTCCGTCACGCCTATGATGCGATCGACGTTCGGACGATCTACGACACGGTCGTCGACGACCTCCCTCCACTACGCGCCGCCTGCCTCGCGGCGCTGGAGCAGTAATGGCCAATAACGAAACCCCTCTCGACCGGTTCAAGGCTGTCCTCGGCGGCACCGCGCGCGCGTTGGCGGACGAGGCGGAGGTGGAGCTGGCCTTCACCGCCGACGTGCCGGTGCAGTCGGGCAAGCACATCAAGGTCCCGATGCCGCCCCGCGCATTGCCGCCGGAGCAGGTGGCGGAAGCCCGCGGCTTCGCGGACGGCTTCGCGCTGCGGCTGCGGTTGCACGATGCCGCCCTGCATGCACGCGGCGCGCCCGCAGAACCCGTGGCGCGCGCGGTGTTCGATGCGATCGAGACGGCACGGGTCGAGGCGCTGGGCAGCCGCGGCTATCACGGCATCGGCAACAATCTGGCGCAGGCGCTGGAGATGCGGATGCGCTCCGACCCCATCGGCCGCGCGCGGACCCGGGCGGAGGTGCCGCTGTCCACTGCGCTCGGCCTGATGGTGCGCGAGGCGCTGACCGGGCGCGAGACACCGGCGGCAGCGCTGCCGGGGCTGGCGCTGGTCCGCGACTGGGTCGATGCGAAGGCGGATTTGTCGGCCCTGGCGCTGGCGCTTGACGATCAGCGTGCGTTCCAGTCGCTCGCGACACGCCTGCTCGCCGATCTGGAATTGATCGAGGCCGAGCAGAAGCCCGAGGATGCCGATGAGGGCGGCGAGGAAGACGAGGGCCAGGACGACGCCTCCGGTGACGACGACAGCGACGACGCCGAAGAAGGCGGCCAGAGCGAGGGCGAGGTCGAAGCCCGCGGCGAGCAGCAGGAGGCGGACGGCGACGAGGGCGACAGTGAGGAACTGGGTGAGGACGCGCCCGACGATCTGGACGGCGAACCCGGCGACGAGGGTGAAGACGGGATGCAGCCGGTCCGCCCCAACCGGCCGATGGCGGACCCGAGCGGCCAGTTCGACTACAAGCCGTGGACGACGCAGTTCGACGAGGTCGTCACCGCCGCCGACCTGTGCGACGCGGACGAGCTGACGCGGCTGCGCGGCTATCTCGACCAGCAACTGGCGCATCTGCAATCGGCAGTGTCCAAGCTCGCCAACCGGCTCCAGCGCCGACTGATGGCGCAGCAGAACCGGTCGTGGGACTTCGATCAGGAGGAAGGGCTGCTCGACGCCGCGCGATTGGCGCGCGTGGTGACCAGTCCCGGCCAGTCCTTGAGCTACAAGGTGGAGCGCGACACAGACTTCCGCGACACGGTCGTGACGCTGCTGATCGACAACAGCGGATCGATGCGCGGCCGACCGATCTCGATCGCTGCCATCTCGGCGGACATCCTCGCGCGCACGCTGGAACGGTGCGGGGTCAAGACCGAGATCCTCGGCTTCACGACGCGCGCGTGGAAGGGCGGGCAGAGCCGCGAGACATGGCTGGCCGCGGGACGTCCGCCGCAACCGGGGCGGCTGAACGACATCCGGCACATCGTCTACAAAAAGGCTGACGAACCATGGCGGCGCGCACGCACCAGTCTGGGCCTGATGATGCGCGAAGGGCTGTTGAAGGAGAATATCGACGGCGAGGCGCTGTTGTGGGCGCATGGCCGCCTGATCGCGCGCCCGGAGGAACGCCGTATCCTGATGGTCATCAGCGACGGCGCCCCGGTCGATGATTCGACTCTCTCGGTGAACTCCGGTTCCTATCTGGAGCGGCATCTGCGGCAGGTGATCGGCTGGATCGAGGGCAAGTCGCCCGTCGAGCTGATCGCGATCGGCATCGGCCATGACGTGACGCGCTATTACAGCCGCGCGGTGACGATCATGGACGCCGAACAGCTCGGCGGGACGATCATCGAACAGCTCGCGGCGCTGTTCGATACGGATTGAATGCTGCAGGATCAGTGCGCCACCGGGCACGCCCTACCCGATCGCGGCGTCCAGCAACTCCAGCGCGACCATGACGCTGCGGTCGCGCACCGGATCGCGACCGATATCACCGAAATGACATTCGCGGTGCGTCGTCTCGCCGGCTCTCGTTGCGCAGGCGATGTGGACGAGGCCGGGCTCGTCGTCCGGCCCCGCCGGCCCCGCGAAGCCGGTGATACCGACTGCGACATCGCCGTGCGAGTGCGTCAGCGCGCCCTCCGCCATCGCGATCGCGGTATCGCGGCTGACGACGCCGCACTGGGTGATGCGACGCTGTTCCAGCCCCAGCAATTCGCATTTCGCCACTTCGCTATAGACGACGAAGCCACGCTCGAACGCACCCGATGCGCCCTCGATGTCGGTCAGCAGCGATGCCAGTTGTCCGCCAGTGCAGCTTTCCGCCGTCACGATCGACAACTCGCGTTCGGTCGCACGCTCCAGCACTCGTCGCGCCCTGACCGCCGCTTCTGACTCCGCCGCTTCTGATTGCATAACCCTTGCGATCCTCTCTCGACCGGATCAACCCACCACCCCGGCGACGGTTTCCAGCCAAGTCGTTGACCTGAAGCAACTCTCTGCTTTCGACATCGCGTACCGTCGCGGTTAGACGATGACTCGATGTCGATCGCGATCCTACCGCCGGAGGGGGGCTTTGCCGGCCCTGTCAAACGTTCGGTGACGATCGCCGGCCATCAGACCTCGATCAGTCTGGAGCCGGGCTTCTGGACCGCACTGGAGGCCGCCTCTGCGCGGCGCGCCTTGCCGCTGTCGGCGCTGGTCGCGGCGATCGACGCGGTCCGCATTGGCGAAGATGATCCACCGAATCTGGCGAGCGCAATCCGGTCGTGGTTGCTGGTGGAGGTGAAGGCCCACGACTGACGATCTGCGCATTCGCGAATTTGGCGATACGCTGGCGCGGCATTTTCAGACGGCGTTCCTCGATACGGGTCGACCCGTGGAATAATCATTTTTGCCTGTAGACACGCATGCTCCATCCGGTAGCATATCGTCGGGGGTGAAAATGAAGTTCGGGGCTGTGATTAACGGCGCACGTGTCCGGCGGATCACCGCATGCACGGCGCTGCTGTTCTGCGCGCCCGAAGTCGCGGCGCAGGTCGGCGCGCGGTTTGCGAACGACAGCATCTGGGTATTTCCCGAGGACTTTCCCGCGGAGGCTGTTGCGATTGCCGAGGACGGACCGGCCAACGTCATCCTCTCGGTCGATGTCGGCGGCACCGTCACGGCGTGCCGCGTCGATCCGCCGACGGGGGCACTCGCGCTGGACCGTACCGCGTGCGATGCAGCGCGGCGTCGGGGGAGGATATTGCCCGCGCGCGATACGGCCGGCACGGCGGTCGCGGCCGATTACAAAACGATGATCTGGTGGGGTTTCTGGCAAGACGAGGAAACCATCGACGCTCAACGCGCGAGATATCAGACATTCAACCTGCAAGTCGAAGGCGATGACAGGCCGATCGATTGCGGCATCACGAGAGACAATATCGGCCGACAACGATCTATCCGCCATTGTCAGCGACTGAGCGGCCTGTTGCCGCGCGCGCGTACCATATCCGGTATCAAGGGGCGGATGACGCTTTCCGCGATAAAGGTGGTGGGGGCGGGTGATGGTGAAGCTGCCATTGCGCCCGCCGGCGACGAGATAATTCTGCGCGAGATCAGGACCACTTACACCGTAGCTCCGGATGGAGGCGTATCCGGCTGCAAGACGGTGATCTCAGGCCAGTTGACCGACGAGGCGCTCGATCCGGGCGATCCATGCCCCGCGCGTCGCGCGAAAGGGCTAAAGACCCGGCAAGAAACCATGGCTTTGCGCCTCGTGGCGACTCCCCCGTTCAGGCTCCCGATCCAAGAATGGCGAGACGACATCGTCTTCATTTCTCTCGGAGCCAAGGCCCGGTCCGAATGCCGTCGCGTCGCCGGCATCGATGACGGGCCGCCGCAATGCGGCGAAATCGCTAAGATCGTCGAGAGGATCCGGGCAAGATCCGGCTTTACCGGCAGGATTGAGTCTCACCATCGGCGGGCGGCGAGCTTCGGCTCCACCGCGCCGCCCGACCTGGTGCTGTCTCCGGGAGAAGCTGTGTATGCGGAAGCGACGGAGCATTTTACGATCGATCCCCAAGGCGAGGTGAAGGACTGCACGACCACCTTCATCTGGTGGACGGACGCCTCGCGCGGGCACCGTGCCTGCCACAGCATGCCGTTCTACGAGCGAGGCAAAGAGGGCGATGCAGGCGGAATCCTGCACGGTATGACGAGCGACATCTATTCCTTCCGAGAATCGACCGCCGAATGATCGGCGCCGAAGCCCGACGCAACAGCATCCTTCGCTCCAAACCGCCCCGCCCGTGTCGTCATGTTCTTCGCACCTGGGACCCCCTTGTTACCGAACCCGTTTTCCGGCCGATAGCTTCCCGCATCTACCGATCCAGAGCATGTCTTCGGCTTCGTCATCGCTGTTGGGCCCCGGTCAGTCCGGTGTCCGCATCCGCATCTTTGTCGCTCCGCGCGCTGGCGTTGCCGTTGGTCCCGTGAACCGTTTGGTGACGATCGCCGGGCCTCAGACCTCGATCAGTCTGGAACCGGGCTTCTGGACCGCGCTGGACCCGACAGCGCCACGGCGCGCATTGCCGCTGTCGGCGCTGGTCGCGGCGATCGACGCCGTCTGTATCTCGCGCGCCGTTTCCACGATATCAACGCAGCGTGGATCCCCGGGATGTTCCGGCTGGAGCCGACCGACCGCGACGTGCTGGAAACCCGCATGAACGGATCGTCGGCCGCGGCGAAGTGATCTTGTTCGTCGAGCATCCGCGGCTTGGCAGCATCGAAACATACGCGCGTTCGAAAACCGGCGACCGACAGTTCGAGCAGACCAAGATGGGCGTGACCGAAGCGGCACGCGGCCGCCAGAAGGGTGGGTTCCTGTTGAACGCCGCCATCATCCGTGTCCGCCAACTTGCCGCCAACCCCCTCTACCTGCTGGCCAATCGCGCCTGCACCGCCGCGATCCACCTCTGCGAAGGGCTGGGCTTCGTCCACCGAGCCGGCATTATGGAGCGGTTCGATCGGCGGTACGCCCGGTGCGAAATGGCGATGCTCCATGTTTCGAAAGCTGAAAATCAGTCGCAATAGCGTTGACAGTGCGAACGACTCTCAATAGCGGAGCCTCAACGAAAAAGGGGGTCTCCAGTGTCCAAAACGTCCGTGTCGTTCCTTGCTCTGTCGTGCGTCGGCTTCATCGCTTCCGCACCGGCGCTTGCGGCCGACGATGTCGCGAAGGCGACGACCGCCACTCCGGCCACCGGCACGACCGACCAGGACGGCAAGGCGCGCGCCGAGCGCGACGACATCATCGTCAACGGCAAGGTCGAGGCCGCACCCGCAGAGGTGGAAAGCCCGAAGGCGACCTCCGCGATCATCGATACACCGCAGACGATCACGGTCATCTCCGACCAGACGCTGCGCAAGCAGAACCTCCAGACGCTGCGCGACGCGCTCCAGACCATTCCCGGCATCACCTTCGGGGCGGGCGAAGGCGGCGGCGGATATGGCGACAGCATCAACCTGCGCGGCTATTCGGCGAACAACGACATCACCGTCGACGGCGTCCGCGACAGCGCGCAGTACAGCCGCACCGACCCGTTCAACCTGCAACAGATCGAGGTCTACAACGGCGCAAACTCCGTCTTCAACGGCGCGGGCAGCGTCGGCGGGACGATCAACCTCGTCACGAAGGAGCCGCGGGCGGAGGATCTGACGATCATCCAGGGCGGCGTCGGCACCGACGATTACTGGCGCGGCGCGGTCGACGCGAACAAGGGCGTGACCGACACTATCGCGGTGCGGCTGAACGGCGCCTACCACCGCAACGACGTGCCCGGCCGCGACGTCGAGCGGTACAAGCGCTGGGGCATCGCGCCGTCGGTGACGATCGGCATCGACACGCCGACCAGTCTGACGCTCGCCTATGTCCATCAGGAGGACCGCAACACGCCGGTCTACGGCGTCCCCTATTACAAGAACGCGCTGTATGACGGCGAACTGCCCGGCGTCGACCGCAGCGATTATTTCGGCATCCGCAACCTCGATCGCCAGGACACCAATGTCGATCGCTTCACCGCGACGTTCCGTCACCGGATCAACGACCAGTTGTCGGTCCGCAACCTGACCCGCTGGCAACGGGTGGCGCAGTATAGCGTGACGAGCGCACCGCAAGGCACCTTCTGCCTCGCCGCGACATCGCGCACGCCGACCGGCGGCGCCTGCACCGCCTCCCTGACCAACGTGGTCGATGCCGCCGGCGTATTCCGCACCGCGGCCAATCCGCTGTCGGTCACGGTGCAGCCCGGCTTCTTCCAGCCGAACGGCCCACGCGGACTGGTCCGCGATCAGGAGAACCAGCTGCTCTACAACCAGACCGATATCCGGCTGGAGACGGGCACGAAGGGGGGCATCCGCAACGTCGCCAATATCGGCATGTCGGGCACGATCGAGGATTACACGATCACCAACGCGTCGCTGCCGCGCAGCGCGCTGGGTCAGGCCGTCGTGCAGCCGCAGATCAGCATCAGCAACCCCAACACCAACTATACCGGTCCGGTGAACCTCACCATCACCGGCCAGTCCAAGTCGGAGACGCGCAATCTGGCGGTGTACGCCTTCGATACGCTGGAACTCGGCCGGTACTTCGAACTGAACGGCGGCGTTCGGTGGGAAGTGCAGGACGCCACCTTCCGCGGCCTGCCGCTGACCGTGGTGCCGCCGGGATCGACGCAGCTGAGCGCGGCGGCGCAGTTGCCGCAGACCAGCCACGAACGGCTGTTCTCCTATCGCATCGGCGCGGTGTTCCACCCGGTGCAGAACGTCAGCATCTATGGCGGTTACGGCAATTCCAAGACGCCGTCCTCGGCGACGGTGCGACTGGGCTGCGGGACGCCGACCGCCTCCGCGACCGGCACCGCCCTGCCCTGCGAAGTGGCCCCCGAAACCGCCAAGAATTACGAGGCGGGCATCAAGGCGGGGCTGTTCAACCGCCGTCTGGAACTGACCGCGGCGGCATTCCGCAACGAGCGCACCAATTTCCGCGTCGCCTCCAACGATCCGGCACTGCCGGCGGCGACGCAGGTGCTGGACGGCCGCGCGCGGGTCGACGGCATCGCGGTCGGCGCGTCGGGCACGATCACGAAAAACTGGACGATTTTCGCCAACTACACCTATCTCGACGGCGAGGTCCTGCAATCGGTGTCGGACGCCTGCATCGCCAACCCCGGCAACGGCACCGCCACCAACAACCCGTGCGCGAATTCGGGCGCGCTCCCCGACCCGCAGCGCGGCACCGCGTTCGTGCAGACGCCCAAGCATTCGGGCAGCCTGTTCACGACGTACAAGCTGCCGTTCGGGCTGGAGGTCGGGTACGGCCTGACCTACCAGGGCAGCTTTGCACTGAACGCCGTCTCGCTGGCCGCGCCGACGCAGTTCCGGTCGGACGATTATCTGACCCACCGCGCCTACATGGCGTACAGCTTCGCCAACGGCCTGACCGCGCAGTTGAACGTGCAGAACTTCACCGACGAGAAGTACTTCACCGGCATCCGCAACAACGGCTGGGCGACACCGGGCGACCGACGCTCGGCGGTGTTGAGCCTGTTCTACAGCTTCTGAGCTTGCTAGCTCCTCCCCGGCCCCCCGGCCGGGGAGGAGACCCGCGCCCCGGAGGCGAGATGGAAGGACCCGCATGCTGATCGCCATTCCCGACGTGCTCGATGCGGACGGCGTGGCGCGCGTGCGGGCGACGATCGACGCGGGCGAGTGGGTCGACGGCAACGTCACCTCAGGGCCGCAAGCGGCGCTGGCCAAGCGCAACCAGCAATTGCTGGAGGATACCCCGGCGGCGCGCGAGGCGGGCGGCATGATCCTCGAAGCGCTCGGCCGGTCGCCGCTGTTCGTGGCGGCGGCGCTGCCGCTGAAGGTCTTCCCGCCCCTGTTCAACCGCTATGCCGGCGGGCAGGATTTCGGGCTGCACGTCGACAATGCCATCCGCATGAAGCGCGGCACCGATTTCCGCATCCGCTCCGACCTGTCGGCAACCGTATTCCTGGAAAGTCCGGCCAGTTACGATGGCGGCGAATTGGTGATCGAGGACCAGTTCGGGCCTCAGACGGTGAAGCTGCCCGCCGGCCATATGATCCTCTACCCCGCATCCAGCCTGCACCGCGTCACGCCGGTCACGCGCGGAGTACGGACAGCCAGCTTCTTCTGGTTGCAGTCGATGGTCCGCGATGACGGCGAACGCCGCACGCTGTTCGAACTGGACCGCGCCGTGCAAGCGGTAGCGGGCGACCGCGGTCAGGGCGACGCCGCCGTGGTGCAGTTGACGGGCGTGTACCACAATCTGCTGCGGCGCTGGGCCGACGCCTGATTTGACCGCACTGCCGAGTGCTGCCACGGCGCGGCGCATGGCGCGGAAGCGACGGAAACCCGGCAATCGCAGGCTTTGGATCGTGCTGGTCGGCGCGGTGCTGGTCGCTGTCATCATGGCGGTCGCGATCCGGCCGGGCCTGCTCGACCGCATCCTGCATCCGGGGCGCTATGCCGTGTCGGGCGAGGCCCGCCTGCCGGTTGGGCGCTATGCCGAGGCCGGCGCGGCGGTGCTGGGCGGTCGCGTCGCGCGGCTGATCCTGCCGATCGACAGCGGACCGATCATCGTCGCCGGGACGCGCACCGCGTTCCTTGATCCGCCGACCGCGCACGTGCTGGGCGTGACCGACACGGGCGGGGTCGACGGCTGGCTGCACCGCGCGCCGGGCGGGTTGCCGCCGATGTCAAACCCTGCGCAGCCGGTCGACATCGTCGCGGCGCATGCCCGCGCGCAGGTGACGGGCGGGCGGGTGGCGACGATCGACTGGCCCACCGCCCGCAACCCGGACTGGACGGTGACCTTCGCCGGCGGCGGGCGCTCGGTCGCGGTCAAGGTCGCCGACGACACCGGCGCGGCGATCGCGGCCCCCGCGCGGTAGTGTCCCCGCGGGGGCGGGGACCCAGTGACTTGGCTCCAGACACTGGCCCCCCGCCCTCGCACGAGAACGCGAGCCCCTACCTCCCCAGCAGCACCCGCGCCTGCCCGGCGATCTGCGCCAGCATGGCCGCGTTGGGCTGCGCCGCGTGCCGTGCGCGATCGATGACGGCGCGGAACTGGCCGACCCGCGCGGCATTGCGCGTCAGCCACGCATCGACCGAACCCTGCGGATCGGAGCCGCCGCAGCGGGCCAGCCAGTCGAGCCGCAACTGCTGGAAATCGCGGGCCAGCCCCGCAATCAGCAGCCGTTCCCACGGATCGGACGGAGTGATCCGCGCCGCATTCGCCTGAGCCCAGTCGAGACCCAGCGCCTGCCCAAGATGCGTGAAGGCGCGCGTCAGCACCGCCTCCTCCTGCCCCAGCCGCGCGCCGAGATCGGCCAGCCCGACCGCGCCGTCCAGCGCGAACAGGCGCACCGTCCGCGCCGACAGGTCGGCGGGGGCGCCGGCCGCTTCCAGACCGGCGGCGATGCGCGACGCCTGATCGCGCGCCTCCTCCTCCAGCAGCGTTTCGATGCCAGCGTCGAGCTGCGTGATCCCCGGCGACAACCGGTCGAGCAGTTCGCCCACCGTTGCACCCGGTGCGACAACGCGCAGCAAGTCGGCGATGTGCGACCGCGTCGCCAGCGCCACCTCGTCGAACAGCGCGATCCGCGCCGCCTCCGGCATCGTCCCCGTCTCGATCGCCGCCCACAGGTCGTTCAGGCCGAACAGCCGCTCCGCCACCACGAACAGCGTCGCGATGTCGCCGAGCGCCGCACCTTCCTCCTCGGCCAGTTCGAACGGGTAGAGGATGCCCAGACGGTTGACGATCCGGTTCGCCAGCTTGGTCGCGACGATCTCGCCACGCAGGCGATGCTGATCGATCGCCTCGGCGAACCGCTCCTGCATCGCCGGCGGGAAGGCCGCGTGCAGGTCAGGCAGCAGCGCCGGCTCCATGCCCAGATCGGTCTGCTCGATCGCATCCTGCAATGCGAGTTTCGCGGTCGCGAGCAGCACTGACAGTTCCGGCCGGGTCAGCCCCCTGCCCTCCTGCCCGCGCCGCAGCAGGTCCTCGTTGCCTGCCAGCCCCTCGACCTTGCGATCGAGATGGCCGCTGGCTTCGAATATCTCGATGACGCGAACATAGCTGGGAATCGCCGCCGCGCCATCACCCTCGGCGATCGACAGCGCCAGCGTCTGGAGCCGGTTATCCTCCAGCACCAGATGCGCAACATCGTCGGTCATGCTGGCAAGCAGCGTATTGCGATCCGCCTCCGCCAGCCGGCCCTCGTTCATCTCGCGGTTCAGCGCGATCTTGATGTTGACCTCATTGTCCGAGCAGTCGACGCCCGCCGAATTGTCGATGAAGTCGGTGTTGATCCGCCCGCCACGGTTCGAGAACGCGATGCGCGCGGCCTGCGTGACGCCGAGGTTCGCGCCCTCGCCGATCGCGGTGACGCGCAGCTCCTCCGCATCGACGCGCAGCCGATCGTTCGCCGGATCGCCCACGGTCGCATTATTTTCCGCCGCCGCCTTCACATAGGTGCCGATACCGCCGAACCAGAGCAGGTCGGCGGGCGCCTTCAGGATCGCGGAGATCAATGCGGTCGGCTCCAGCGCGTCGGCGGTGATGCCCAGCGCCGCCTTCACCTCCGGCGTGATCGCGATCGACTTCGCGGTGCGCGGATGGATACCGCCGCCGGTGGAGATCGGCGCGGCGTAATCCGCCCAGGACGACCGCGGCAGCGCGAACAGGCGCGCCCGCTCCTCCCATGACACCGCCGCATCCGGGTTCGGATCGAGGAAGATGTGGCGGTGATCGAACGCGGCGAGCAGCCGGATCGACTTCGACAGCAGCATGCCGTTGCCGAACACGTCACCCGACATGTCGCCGCAGCCGACGACGGTGATCGGATCGACCTGAACGTCGGTACCACGCTCCGCGAAGTGGCGCTGGACCGACACCCACGCGCCCTTGGCGGTGATGCCCATCGCCTTGTGGTCGTACCCCTGCGAGCCGCCGCTGGCGAACGCATCGCCCAGCCAGAAGCCGCGTTCCAGCGCCAGCGCATTGGCCACGTCGCTGAACGTCGCCGTACCCTTGTCGGCGGCAACGACGAAATAGGGGTCCTCGCCATCGTGGACCGCGACGCTTGCCGGGTGCACGACCTTGCCGTCGACGATGTTGTCGGTGATCGACAGCAGCGAACGGATGAAGATGCGATAGCTCTCCGTCCCCTCCGCCAGCCAGGCATCGCGGTCGACCGCGGGCGACGGCAATTGCTTGGGGTAGAAACCGCCCTTCGCGCCGGTCGGCACGATGACGGCGTTCTTCACCCGCTGCGCCTTCATCAGGCCGAGAATCTCGACGCGGAAATCGTCGCGGCGATCGGACCAGCGCAAGCCGCCCCGCGCGACCGGACCGGCGCGCAGATGGATACCCTCGACCCGCGGCGAATACACCCACACTTCGCGCCACGGCACGGGTGCGGGCAGTCCGGGGATCAGCGCGCTGTCCAGCTTGAACGCCAGCGCCTCCTCAGATGCCGGCGCATAGGCGTTGGTGCGCAGGCACGCGGCGATCAGCGCACGGTACGCGCGCAGGATGCGGTCGTCGTCGATTGCGGATACCGCGTCGAGACCGGCGGTGATCGCCGCCTCCGCCTCGCCGACGCTGCCGGTCGCCGCCGGGTCATGCGCGGCGGCGAACCGCGCCACCAGCGCCCGAGCCACGTCCGGCGCACGGCGTAGCGCATCGACGACGGTGGTCAGCCCGTACGTCAGCCCCGCCTGCCGCAGATAGCGGAACCACGCGCGCAGCAGCACGACCGATGAGGGCGCGAGGCTTGCGTCCACGATCAGGCGGTTGAACGCGTCGTTCTCGGCCTTGCCCTCCAGCACCGCGGCGATCGCCGCTTCCAGCACCGGATTGTCGCCCTCGGTCCCGCCAGCGACCACGAAGTCGTGGACGAATGCGTCACCGGCTTCGCGCAGCCGCGTCGGCAACTCGCCGATGACGCGGAAGCCGAAATTCTCCAGCACCGGCACCGCGTCCGACAGCGCCAGCGCACCGCCCAGCTTGTAGATCTTGAGCTGTCGGTCCTCGCCCGGCTGCGACGGCAGGATGCGGACGGCGCGGCCATGCTCGTCCTCCAGCGCGGACATGCGAACGATGTCCGCCGCCGCTTCCGCCGCCGACGACACGTTGCGGTAATTCTGCGGGAACGCCGCGGCCCAGCGCAGTGCGAGCCGCGCCGCTCGGGCGGCGGGCACCTGATCGGCCAGCGCGGCCTCCACGTCGGGCACCCACCCGCGCACCATCCGCTCCAGCCGCTGCGCCAGCGGGGCGACCTCCGGCAGTGCGCCGCCGGTGCCGCGCAGATCGAGCATGTAGCGGATCAGCGCGACCTGCCCGTCCTCCAACGCGATCGACCAGTTCAGCAGGCGCGCATTACCCGCCTCCTCCAGCATGTGCCCGATCGCGACGCGGCGACTGGTGGTCACGTCGTCGCGCGGCAGCCAGACGAAGCCGAACATGTGCCGGCCCAGCGGCGACTTCACCAGCACCAGCGCGGGTCGCGGCCGGTCCGCCAGCGACATCGCGGTCAGCGCCAGTTCCTCCAGCGAGGCCGCGTCGAACCCGACCACCAGATCGTGCGGCAATGCCGCCAGCGCGTGCGTCAGCGCCTTGCCGGTATGGCCGCGCGGATCGAAGCCGAACTTCTCCTCCAGCGCAGACAGGCGCGCGCGCAGCATCGGCACGTCGCGCGGCGGCGTCGCCAGCGCGGCACTGGTCCACAGGCCGGCGTGGATCGACAGGCCGGCAACGCGTCCGCCCTCCATGACCGGCATCACCACGAGGTCGACCGGGACGGCGCGGTGGACGCTGGACACGACGTTCGACTTCAGCAGCAACGGCGGCTGGTTGCCGGCCTCGAACCAGTCCACCGCCAGCTTGCGCGATCCTTCGGCCAAAATCGGTCGCGGCTGCGGATTGGCGAAGATGCCCAGCGCCTGCGTGACGCTGCCGTCCGTCCGCCACGTCTCGTGCCCCAGTAGCGTTAACTTGCCGTCGAGGAACCACCGCAACAACGCCGCCCCCTCGCCCGACCACAGCGCGTCGGCGTCGCGCGCCAGCACCTTCTTCAGCGCGTCCCAGTCGGCGACGGCAGCACGGACATCGGCCAGGGCGGCAGCGAGATCCTCGACCAGCTCGCGGCGGTCGCGGGCGTCGGCGCGCTCCATCTCCAGATAGATCATCGATTCGGCGCGTGGGCCCTCGCCCAGCATCGTCAGGCGGCCGTCCGCATCGCGGGTGACGGGAACGACGGGGTGGATGATGCGATCGATCGCGATGTCCTGCGCGGTAATCGCGGCGGCGACCGAGTCGACCAGAAAGGGCATGTCGTCGTTGACGATCGCGACCCGCATCCGGCGGCGGACATCGTCGGCGGCGATCGGCTCCAGCGCGATCGCCGGTTGTCCAGGCAGCCGCGTGGCGGCGGTCGCGGCGACGAACTGCGCAGCGGTTTCCACCTCTGCGGGGCCGAAATCACGCAGCTCGCCCGGAAGCGCGCCGACGGTCAGCCGGGCGGCGAGCGCGGCTGTGATGTGTTCCATCTCCATGCCGTGCCCTATGCGCCCGGCGGCGGGGCTACTCAACCCCGCGGAGCCACGTCACTTCTTGCGGCGCGGTGCCTTCGTGGCGAGCGCCCGAGCGGTCAGCTTCGCGTCGTGGTGGTGGGCGATCACGTCGAGCATCCCGTCCTCGCCGACACGTGCGATCAGCACGACCGTGTCGCCGGCGCTGGCTCCGGTATCCAGTTCGAGCCGCGCCAGCACCGGCCGCTCTGCCGAGACCGCCACAGGCTTCGGCGCGGGACGGCGCGCGTCGCGCTCGGCGGCGACGATGGCCTTGATGCCGCCCTCGAAGCTTTCGAGAAAGCCGGCCAGCCCGCCGCGCGCGATGCCCGAACGCTGCGCATGGCCCAGCACGGACGCGAACTCGGTGATGCGCGTCTTGTCGTAATCTGCGCCGAACACCAGCTTCACGATCGGCGTCATCGGCGCGCGCGCCTGCACCGTCAGGCCAGCGTCGGCGAGCAGTTCCTGATAGCCCTCGGCGTCCTCGGCCGCGACCAGCGCGAAATCATGCGCGCGACCCAGCGCCCGGTACAACGCAGCCCGGCTGCGCGTGTCGGCGGCATTGACCTGCGCCGCCGTCTCCCGCGCCAGCACCAGCGCATCGCCCAGCGTCGCCGCCGGGTTGGCCTCGCGGCCATCGATATCGTGGTCCGTCTCCGCACCGGGGCCATCGGCCCACACCGCCGCTTCCCCCGCCCGCGGAGCAGCCCGAACGGCGGCCTCGAGTTCCGAGCCCAGCGATGCCTGAGTCAGCGGATCGGCCGCTTCCTTCCAGTTGATGACCCCGTAGATGAAGTCGATGTCCTGCCCCGCACCCGACGAGAACGGCATCAGGATGCCGCGATAGGCGGTCGTGCGGCCGCGGGTGCTGACGAATTCCGCCTCGAACCCGATCGGCGCGCGGTTGGCGATGATCTGTAGATAATGGTCGGTCAGGCGCGACAGCAGTGAGCGGCTGGGCACGTTGGCGATATGCGACGGCGGCGTGTCCAGCCCGCATTCCTCGCGCAGTGCGCCGCCGAGATAGGCGATCGCCGGATCGGCCACGTCGCCGCCGAAGTCGAGCAGCACGCTGTGCGGCCCGAAGTCGACGATGTTCTCGGGCTCCAGATCCTCGATCGAGGGATAGGCGCGGCCCTTCAGCAACGACACCCAGTGATTATAGGCGCGCACGTGCATGCGCCGCTCGTCGCCACCCAGGTCGAACATGCGATCGTCGACATTCCCCTCGGCGTTCGGATCGCCCGCGTCGACGGACGCCTGATCCTCCAGCCCGAAATCGTCCTGCGGAAAGTCGTCATGCGCGAAATCGTGCGCGCCGAGATCGGCGCCGCCGGTGAACGCATCGCGCTCGCTGAAATCATCCCGACCGAAGCCGTCCTGACCGAATCCCATGTTCATCGTCGCGCTTTCCTTGACCCGGCCCCGCTTCTGCACCCGATTTGGTAAACGCGACGTAAACCGCCCTCGATGATCGATCCCGCTCGCAGCCCCTTGCCAGCCCCCGAACCTGCTGGTAAGCGCCGCCCCCTCGACCGGGAACACCGGTCCGGGCCGCTTTAGCTCAGCTGGTAGAGCATCGCATTCGTAATGCGGGGGTCACAGGTTCGAGTCCTGTAAGCGGCACCACCGACAGCATCGCTGGCACTCCCAATTTATCAGTAACTTCTGGGGCCGAAAAACCGCTCGCTTTCGACGAGCGGTTCTTCACGCAGCCATCCGTGACGGATTAGCCTGTGGCGACGGTCGCGCCGATGGTACGACGGCGAACTGCGCCTCCGACGATACCGAACCCGGCGATCATCATCAGCCAGGCGGCGGGCTCGGGCACTGCTGCGGCCGCCGGACTGGAGGATGCGGTACCGAACGCGGAAATCGTCCCATTGCCGTTGACGCGATACTCCGTCGCGGGAACACCGTCCTGGTGGAAGAACGCGATGTTCTGCGCCGCGCCGGCGTTGAAGCGGACGCCGCTACCATCGAGGAACGTGGGGCCCGTGGTGAAGTAGTAATAGGTCGGATCGCCCGGCGCGGCGAACAGGCCGCTGATCGCGACGTCGTTGATCGTTCCGGAGATGCCGGTAATCGCGTAGGCCGTTTGACCGAACCGATCGACGGCCGTGTCGGATGTCGTGAACACGCCCCGGATGGTCTGAAACGGCCCGTCGAAAAACGTTCTGGTGGTATCGAAGCGAAAGTCGAACTCCGCGGCCGAAACCTGCGACGACATGAAGGCGGCGATAGCCGCGATCCCGAGTGCCAGCTTTTTCATCATCTCTCCCCGGCCTGTCCTGCCCACCTTGCGCGGTTTTCGTGGCCGATGAAGCTACGTGCCGGCATCGGGAATAGTTGCCTCATAGTTAATGCGAGGTCGCGATTCCGTTGAAAGACCTGTGAAGTGTCCTGTCACTCCAGAACCTCTCCGTCGTCATCCATCAAACGACTGAATAATCACCTTTTAACTAATCTCCGGTAGCCCGTCCGCACCAGACGGGAATATCCATTGTCGCTTAGCCAGACCATTACACGGGCCGCACGCATTTCGGGTGATCTGGGAATCCGGACCCTGGACCTGCAGGCCGACATTTCCGCGTTGTCGAACCGCGTCACCGCTCAGGCCACGACGATCGAGTCGGTGGAGGCGCAGACGCACCGGCTGTCGAAGGAAGTGAGCACGGTCGCGGGCGCGGCGCAGGACGCGCGGTCTAATACCGCCGGCGCCTATGCCGTCATCGAGGATTCGAACGTCCAGATCAACGCCGCGACCAGCGACGTCGTGGAGTTGATCGCGCAGGTCAGCCGCATCCACGAGGGGCTGGACGCGTTCACCTCCGCCCTCGCCGAGGTCGGTCAGGTGACGGAGACGATCAACGCGATCGCCAAGCAGACCAACATGCTGGCGCTCAACGCCACGATCGAAGCGGCGCGGGCGGGCGATGCAGGTCGGGGATTCGCCGTCGTCGCGGCGGAAGTCAAGAAACTCGCCGCCCAGACCGCGGTCGCCACCAAGCTCATCAATGGGTCGATCGGGACGCTGGCGACCGAAGCCGACACGATGCTCCACCGCGTCGATGTCGGCGTCGCCAAGGCGCAATCGGCGCACCAGGGCACGAAAGACATTGAATCGCTCGTCGCCCGGCTGGCGCGACTGATGGACGACCTCGCCCGCAACAGCGACACGGTCGCGGACGGCGTCGGGTCGATGGTCGTCGCGGTCGAGGAGGTCGAGGCGGGCCTCTCGGCCCTGTCCAGCACCTCGTCGGACAACGCGCTGGGCCTCGAACATCTGTCGGAACGGGTCTCCGTCGTCAGCGGCGACACCAACGGCCTGTTGCAGATGCTGGCCGAGAGCGACGCCGACATTCCCGACCGACCCTATATCCGCTTCGGCCTCGATGCCGCACGTCAGGTGTCGGAGGGCTTGGCCGCGGCGATACAGGCGGGCGACATCACGCTTCAGGCCATCCTGAGCCAGACCTACACGCCGGTGGCAGGCACGAACCCGCCGCTGTTCACACATCCGGCGATGGCGTTGCTGACGCGGCTGGCGCGTCCGCATCAGGAGGCGGCACGAAGCCTGCCCGGATTTTTCGGCATGAGTTTCACGGATCGGCGGTGCTTCGGCGCTGTCGCGATGCCGGAGCGATCCCAGCCGCAGCGTCCGAACGATCCGGTGTGGAACAGCGAGCACTCGCGGGCCGGTCTGGTCTACGATTTCCCCGATACCGCGGCGCAGGTCCTGACGGAGACGCCTTTTTGTCTGAAAGCGTACCGTCGGCCCGTGGCGGGTGGCGGCGTCATGCTGCTGAAGCAGGTGATCGCTTCCATCCATGTCGCTGGGCAACATTGGGGCGTGCTCCAGCTCGCGTACGAAAACCAGGACTGAACCGCTACCTCCACCGCCGCATCTGCCACACGACGCGGCCGATCACGACGATCGGCTCGTCGGATACAGGGGCCGCGGCGGGATTGTCGCTCGTAGCGATCAGGCCGGACGATGTCCGCGCCACCCGCTTGACCATCAAGGCGTCCCCCTGCCGGATGACATAGACCGCGCCCCGCGGACCGGGCAGCGTGTCCGCGCGATCGACGACGATATGGTCGCCGTCGAGCAGGCCCGGTTCCATCGAATCGCCCCTGACCCGTACGATCGCCGCCATGCCCGGCTTCAGGTCGAGCGTCCGCGCGAGCGCCGGATCGATCGCCTCCGTCCCGATCAGCGTTTCCGTATCGACCAGCGCCCCCGGGCCCGCCGACGCGAACACGTCGAGCCGCGGCAGCATCATCGCCGATGGTGCCGCCGCCCCGCCCAGTTCCTCTTCGCCGACTCCGAAGAACGCCGCGAGTGTCGCGCGATGCCGGTCGGGCAGCACGCGCGGCGTTCCCCGGCGGACATATTGCTGAAGATAGGCGACATTCGTCCCCAGCATCCGCGACAGCGCCGACAGGTTCGTGCCCCGCCGTTCCGTCAAGGTCATCAACCTGCTGCGCGCATCCGTCATGCCGCATTCCTAATCTAGGAAATTTTCCTAGACAAGTTGGAGAATGGAACAGAACAAGAACACATCATCACCGACTCCAGGAGCTTCCACCGTGTCGCTGCTCATCAAGATCGACCGCTATCTTCGCTGCACCAAAATGCCCGTTTCCAAGTTCGGCCGCCTCGCCTGCAACGATCCCCGGCTCGTCACCGACCTGCGCCGCGGACGCCGCCCCGGCCCCGCCGTGATCGAGCGGGTGGACGCGTTCCTCCGCGACTCGATGCCGCGGGAGATGCAGCCATGAGCCGCGGCCCCAGCGCCATCCTGTCGCGCGCCCTCTGCCGCGCGGCGGACGCCGCGGGCGTGCGCGTCGAGGTCGTCGCCGCCAGCGCCTCTGACTGGGCGAGCGCCACCTTCGTCGCGGCGCGTCACCAGATGCGGCTGGCGGCATCGGCATCGCCCGCGCTGGACGCGTGGCTGGCGCTGTTGCCGACCGCCGATATCGTCATGCCGGGCCACGTCCTTGCCGAGCTGTCCGTCGTCCGCTCCTGGCCGACATCGGCCGCGCCGGTCGAGATCGACCTGTCGGCGCTGACGCTGGCCGCATGACACGCCGATAAACAATGCGTCATACGGACAATAGGCAATTGATATAACGTAACACGCAACCTAGAGGCTCCGCATATCACGTCCCCGCGGAGCCACTTGTTCATGATTCTCCACCGCCTGCTGCTCGGTACCGCCGCGCTCGCCCTGCCCGCCCTGCCCGCCGCCGCTCAGGGACCCTCCACCGAAGCATCCAGCGCCGCGACCTCCCAGCCGGCCGATCCCGCTCCGCAAACGACCACTGCGAACACGCCCCGCGATATCGTCGTGACCGCACCCTTCGCACAGAGCGAGACGGACGTGCTGTCGGGCACCTCGATCGTGTCGGGCGAGGAGCTTCAGCGGGCGCTGCGACCGACGATCGGCGAGACGCTGGCGCATCAGCCGGGCGTGTCGGCGACATCGTTCGGCCCCAACGCCTCCCGCCCGGTGCTGCGTGGTTTTCAGGGCGAGCGTATCCGGGTGCTGACCGACGGCATCGGGTCGATCGACGTCAGCAACACCAGCGTCGACCACGCCGTCGCGATCAACCCCCTGATCGCCGAGCGCGTTGAGGTGCTGCGCGGTCCCTCCGCCCTGCTGTTCGGATCGTCGGCGGTGGGCGGCGTCGTCAACGTCATCGACACGCGGATCCCGCGCACGGTGCCGGAGAACGGCTACCGCGTCGGCGGCAACGCCACCTACGGTTCCGCGGCGAATGAGCGTTCGGGCTCCGCTGCCGCCGATGTCGCGGTCGGCGAAGGGTTCGTCGTGCATGCCGACGGTTCGTATCTCAAGACCGACGATCTGGAGATCGGCGGCCATGCCTTGACCCGTCAGCAGCGCGCCGCCGCACTGACGTCCGCCGCCGTCCAGCCGGTCGACCCCGCCGACCCCGAGTCGATCGACTTCACCGGCAACGCCGCGATCCGTGGCCGCCTGCCGAACACCGCGTCGGAGACGTGGAACGTCGGCGTCGGCGCGGCGCTGATCCGCGACGGCGGCAGTCTGGGCGTGTCGTACAGCCGCTACGACAGCCTCTACGGTGTGCCCGTCCGCTATGCGACCGCGCCGGGCCAGGAGCAGGAAGCGCCGCGCATCGACCTGAAGCAGGACCGCGTCGACCTTCGCGCGGAAGTGAACACCGGCGGCGGCTTCTTCGACAAGGTGCGGCTGCGCGCGGCGATGGCCGATTACACGCATGCCGAACTGGAAGAGGACGGCAGCGTCGGCACGCAGTTCTTCAACAAGGGGCTGGAGGGCCGGTTCGAACTGGTTCAGGCGAACCGCGGCGGCTGGCTGGGCGCGTCGGGCGTGCAGGTGTTCAACCGCCGCTTCGACGTGGAGGGCGACGAGGCGTTCCTGCCGCGCAACGAGACGACGCAGGTCGGCCTGTTCACCTTGCAACAGTTCAACCTGGGCGATTTCCGCGCCGAGGTCGGCGGCCGTTACGAGACGAGCACGCTGTCGGCGCGCACCGCCGTGGACCCCGCACGCTTCTTTTCGGGCACGCGCGATTTCGATACCTACTCGGCGTCCGCAGGCGCGTCCTATGCCATCGCGCAGGGCGTCCGCATCGGCCTGAACGGATCGCGCACCGAACGCGCACCGTCGGCGGAGGAACTGTTCGCGAACGGTCCTCACGCCGGCACCCAGTCCTACGAACTCGGCAACCCCGATTTCAGGAAGGAAGAAAGCTGGGGACTGGAGGCGACGCTGCACGCGCATGGCAGCGGCTTCAGCTTCGACGCATCGGCCTATTACAACTGGTTTTCCAACTACATCTACGAGACGCAGGTCGCAGCAGCAGTCTGCGTCGCGGCGGCGCGTGGCGATGTCGATTTGCCCTGCTTCCAGTATTCGCAGGCGGACGCGCGCTATTACGGCCTCGAAGCGCAAGGGTCGGTCACGCTGGCCCGCGTCGGCGGCTATGCGATCAACGCCGACGCGGTGGGCGATTGGGTGCATGCGGAGGTCGTCGACCGCGGCCCCGTGCCGCGCATCCCCCCGCTGCGGCTGCTCGGCGGGATCGAGGCGCAGGGCGATCGCCTGACCGCGCGCGCGGAGGTGGAGCACAGCTTCAAGCAGGACCGGGTGACGGCCTTCGAGACGCCCACGGGCGGCTTCACATTGGTCAACGCCAGCGTCGCGCTCAAGCCGTTCGGTGCGGAGAACGCGACCACGCTGACGCTGTCCGCAAACAACATATTCGACGTGGTCGCACGCCGGCACGCCAGCTTCCTCAAGGACTTCGCCCCACTGGCGGGCCGCGATCTCCGCGCGACACTGAGCTTCCGCCTCTAAATCCTCATCGGCACGGGGATGGACCGCGAAGCGATGGAGGGGCAGCCACGGGCAACACCGCCTATGACTGCCCCTCCACGGCTTCGGCGCATGCCCCCACCCCGAGGAGGATCGGCCGCAACGCTGGACACTCTGCTCCCGTCACCGTACCGCGTCTTCTAAGGAGACGTACGATGGCAGGCATGGGCAGGTTCGACTGGGAAGATCCCTTTCTCCTCGACGACCAGTTGACCGAGGACGAGCGGATGGTGCGCGACACCGCGCGCGCCTATGCGCAGGACAAGCTCGCGCCGCGCATCGTCGAGGCGTTCCAGCACGAACACACCGACCCGGCGATCTTTGCGGAGATGGGCGAACTCGGCCTGCTCGGCCCGACCGTGCCGGAGGATTATGGCGGAGTCGGTGCCAGCTACGTCGCCTACGGACTGGTGGCCCGAGAAGTCGAGCGGATCGACTCCGGCTACCGCTCGATGATGAGCGTTCAGTCCAGCCTCGTGATGTACCCGATCCACGCTTACGGGTCGGAGGAGCAGAAGCGGCGCTTCCTGCCCCGTCTTGCGGCGGGCACGATGATAGGTTGCTTCGGCCTGACCGAGCCGGATGCCGGCTCCGACCCCGGTGGGATGACGACGCGCGCGAAGAAGGTCGATGGCGGCTACATCATTTCCGGCGCGAAGACGTGGATCAGCAACTCCCCGATCGCCGACGTGTTCGTCGTCTGGGCCAAGTCCGACGCCCATGACGGCAAGATCCGCGGCTTCATCCTGACCAAGGGGCTGAAGGGGCTGGAAACGCCGAAGATCGAGGGCAAGCTGTCGCTCCGCGCCTCAATCACCGGCATGATCCTGATGGACGAGGTCGAGGTGGGCGATGACGCGCTGCTGCCGGATGTCGAAGGATTGAAGGGGCCGTTCGGCTGCCTCAACCGCGCGCGTTACGGCATTAGTTGGGGCGCCTTGGGCGCGGCGGAGTTCTGCCTCCATTCCGCACGCCAGTACGGTCTCGACCGTAAGCAGTTCGGCACGCCGCTGGCGGGGCGGCAACTCTATCAGAAGAAGCTCGCGGACATGCTGACCGACATCGCGCTGGGCTTGCAGGCCAGCCTGCGCGTCGGGCGCCTCATGGACGAGGGCCGGTTCGCGCCGGAGATGGTTTCGATCGTCAAGCGCAACAATGTCGGCAAGGCGCTGGAGATCGCCCGCCACGCCCGCGACATGCACGGCGGCAACGGCATTTCCGGCGAGTATCAGGTCATGCGCCACGTCATGAACCTGGAGACGGTCAACACCTACGAAGGCGCGGCGGATGTCCACGCGCTGATCCTGGGTCGCGCCATCACCGGCATCCCCGCGTTCTAAAATCCTCCCCGGCACGGGGAGGATCACCATCGCTGCAATCTCTGGCACCCAGCCCCGCCGCGTGGCATACTCCATCTTCAAAGGAGAGTGCAGTCATGGCCACCGTCGCGCCCATCCGCCCGCAGATGTCCGACGCCGAACACGAGGCGCGGCAACAGCTCGCCGCCTGCTATCGCGTGTTCGACATGCTCGGCTGGTCGGAGATGATCTACAACCATATCACGCTGAAGATTCCCGGCGAGGATGGCGCGTTCCTCATCAATCCGTTCGGCCTGCATTTCTCCGAGGTCACCGCGTCCAGCCTCGTCAAGATCGACATCGACGGCAACAAGCTGGCGGATAGCCCCTATCCGGTGAACCGCGCCGGGTTCGTCCAGCACGCGCTGTTCCACCGCCACCTCCCCGACGCGCATTGCATCATGCACACGCACACCACCGCCGGCATGGCGGTGAGTTCGCTGGAGGGCGGGCTGCGGCCGATCAACTTCTACGCCTGCAACTTCGCCGGCCAGATTGCGTACCATGATTTCGAGGGTGTCACCGTCCGCGACGAGGAAGGGCAGCGGCTGCTGGAGCATCTCGGCGACAAGCGCATCATGCTGCTGCGCAATCACGGAATCCTGGTGATGGGCCGCACCCTGCCGGAGGCGTTCATCAAGCACTGGTCGCTTCAGCGCGCGTGCGAAATCCAGTTGGCGACGCTGTCGATGGGCACACCGCTGGAGGTATCGGCCGACACCGTCGCCGTGCATCAGCGCGACCTTCATCAGGCGCAGGCTCCGGGTGGCCCCGGCGCGGCGGACTTCGCCGCGATGGTGCGGCTGGTCGATCGCCGCGACACGAGCTGGCGGCAGTAAGGTTCGCCAGAACGAGGGTGCGGGTCGCTTAACCTCGATCCACGATCGGCCTTCCGGGATGTGGCAGACGGGGTTGCAGGAGGACCCTCATGCCGCATCTCGATCTGCATCTCGAAAACCATAATGGCCTGCAACGCGACCTTGAGGGCCACAATTACGAGACGATCGACGCCGCGGTCGCGGAGGCCGGCCGCACCGCCGGATCGGTGCTGGCCGAGGACATTGCCAGCGGCCGGACCCCCGGCGGCATCCGCGTCATGATCGAAGACGCCGACGGCACGCGCATCGCGACGTTGCAATCCTCCACGAACATCGACCGGTGCTGACTATATCGGCTCCTTCCGCGTGGGGAAGGAGCCATTCGCCGGCTAATCGGCCGGCCGCGCCTGATCGAGGTGCAGGTATAATGGGTTGAAATCCGCCCGCTGCTGAAGCCCGACCCAGTCGGCGATCTTCAGGTGCCGCTTGACCCGGACGATCAGCCCCTCGCGCTCCAGTTGCTTCAGCGTGCGGTTGACGTGAACCGCGGTCATGCCGGTCGCATCGCCGATCTGCTCCTGCGTCATGGGCAGGTCGTATCCGGCATCGGCCAACCCTGACTGCCGCAGCCGCACCTCGAATTCACACAGCATGTGCGCCAGCCGCATCGGCCCGTTGCGTCGACCGAAGTTCAGGATCGCCTCCCGCGCGATCGACGCCTCGATCAGGGTATCGATCCACAGCGCCTGCGCGACCGCAGGGCGGCCGAGCGCCAGTCCCCGCAAGTCCTCCGCAGCGAATTCGGCCACCTCGATCCGGGTCAGCGCCTGAATGTTATGATCCGCCTCGCGCAGGAACAGATGCTGAAGATCCGTGAAATCGCCCGGGATCATCAGGCCGACGATCTGTCGCCCTCCGTCCGCCGCCAGCTTGTGCCGAAAGGCGAAGCCGTCGAGCAACAGGCAGCACTTGGTCGGACGCGTCCCTTCGCGCAGCATGTAACTTTGCGCCGGAATCGTGCGCGGGATGCACGGTAACCCCCGCAACGCATCGCGATCGCTCTCCGACAGGGGAAATCGCGTTTCCAGCTTGGCAATGAGCACATCCTGCGGGCAACTCGCGCCAGCCATCGATCATCCTTATGGCAGCGCCCCACCACGCCGTGGCCGACAGGCTAACCCGCCGATCGATCCAAGGCATTCACGCAGGATTGGGCATCGACGACACACATAGGTTTTCTTTCCGAGCACTTGGCTGGCGAGTCTCCGACGACGCCTAAATGTGCGACGCGGCGTTTGCCGGATCGTGCCGCTCGCCTATGGTCGGGCGCAGATGACCCGCTTCACCGTCAACAATCAGGCCGTCGAGTACCGGCTCGACCCCGCCACCCCGCTTCTGTGGGCGCTGCGCGATGCGTCGAACCTGACGGGCACGAAATATGGTTGCGGCACTGGCCACTGCGGTGCGTGTACGGTCGATGTCGACGGTCGCGCGATCCGATCCTGCAGCATGACGATCGCGGAGGCGGAGGGAACGTACGTCACCACGATCGAGGGGCTGTCGCGCGAACGCAGTCACCCGCTGCAACTCGCGTTTCTGGCCGACAATCTCGTGCAATGCGGCTTCTGCGTCCCCGGCATCATCATGGCCGCGTCCGTCCTCCTCCGTCGCAACCCCGATCCGGACGAGGCCACTATCCGCGGCGCGATCACCAACCTGTGCCGCTGCGGTATCTATCCCCGGCTGGTCGAGGCCATCGAGCGCGCCGCCCGCGCAGCACGTGGCGAGGAGGTGATCGCCGCCGGCGCGCGGCCCGGGATCGATCCCGCGGATGCCGCGCGTGTCGTACCGGCGCTGGTGCCGCCGAAGCTGTCGGATCGCTGACGAACGGGTTCAGCTTCCATTCGCCGCCTGTTTGGCACAGCTTGTCCATCATAGGAGCCGGCTCGTGCGCCGGCAGTTCGGGACGAGCATCATGATGAGGACGTGGATAGCATCGCTGCTGATGGCCACCACGCTGGCACCCGTCGTCGCGTCCGCGCAGGACGCCGGTGGCGGCCGTGATGGTCGCCGCGGCGAATGGGGCCGGATGCGTGGCGATGCCGGCCAGATGGATCGTGGTCGGCGCGAGAACGCGCCGCGCGACCAGGCCCGCCCCCAGCCACAACAGCAGCAACAGCCGCAGCCTGCGGCTCAGGCGCGATACGACCAGCCCCGCAACCAGCCCCGTCTTGACCAACAACGCCCCGACCAGCCTCGGCGCGACCGCCCCAACTGGGGCAACGACCAGCGCGCCGGTCGTGGCGACGAGGGGCGCTTCGGCATGGATCAACGCTATCCACGCGGACAGAATGCGATCGGCGAGCAGCCTCGCCCCGATGGCGATCGCCGCGGCTGGCGAGATCGCGGACAGGATCGTGGGCAGGTCGACGGTGACCGTGGCACTCGCCGTCCCGATCGTGACGGTCGTCCCGACATCGTCGGCAGCGATCGGGACCGGCGCGATACGATCCGCCAAGGTGACGATCGCCGCAACGGCTGGCGCAACGACGACCGCCGCGACTGGAACAACGATCGGCGCCCGGACCAGCAGCGCCGCGCTTACGGCTACGGCTATGGCGGCAACAATGGCTGGCGGGACCAGGCGTATGATCGCAGCCGGTTCGAGGATCGCCGGGCGTGGAACCGCGGCTGGCGAACGGAGAACCGCTACGACTGGACGCGCTACCGCAGCACGAACCGCAACGCCTACCGCCTGCCGCGCTACTATGCACCGTACGGCTGGAGCAGCTATCGCCGCCTGTCGATCGGGCTGAGCCTCGCGCCGCAGCTTTGGGGACAGAATTATTGGATTGCCGATCCGTGGAGCTATCGCCTGCCCGACGCCTATGGCCAGTATCGCTGGGTGCGCTATTATGACGACGCGCTGCTGGTCGATCTCGACTCCGGTCAGGTCGTCGACGCGGTCTACGGCATCTTCTGGTAATCGCTACGACAAGATCCGGCGGCATGTCCGCCGGGTCTTGCCAATACCGCCCCGATCGGCGGAAAAGCGCGCATGAGTTTCTTCGCCCGCAAGTTCGCGCCAAAGCCCTCCCCCGCCGCGCAGGGACGCCGACAGGTCGGCATCGATGTCGGCCTGCGCCTCGACGCCAATCCTGCCGTAATCCGCGCGCCCGTCGATGGGGCGCAGGTGTATTTCCATCACGACTTCCTCGATGCGGCCACCTGCGCGCGGATGGTGGCGATGATCGATACGAACCGCCGGCCCTCGACCTTGCTGTCCGACCGCAACGATCAGGGTTTCCGCACCTCCGACAGTTGCGACATGGATCGCTGGTCGCCGGACGTGCAGCCGATCGACGAGGCGATCGCCGCCCTGCTGGGCATCGAACCCGAGCATGGCGAGACGATGCAGGGCCAGCGCTATGCCCCCGGCCAGCAATTCCGCGCGCATCACGATTACTTCCACGAGAGCGAAAGCTATTGGGAACGGATGCAGCGGGAGGGCGGGCAGCGGACCTGGACCGCGATGATCTACCTCAACGATGTCGAGGATGGCGGCGCGACATGGTTTCCACAGGCGGGGATCAAGGTCGCGCCCAGACGCGGCCTGCTGCTGACGTGGAACAACATGAACGCGGACGGCCTGCCCAACGAGGCGACCATCCACGAAGGCATGCCCGTCGTCGCCGGCGTGAAGTACATCATCACGAAATGGTTCAGGGAAAATCGCTGGGTGCGATGACGCCTTCCGATGGGCGGCGTCGGCTTACGCCGCCTTCGGCAACGGGCAATCCGGATGCAGCAGATCGGCCGCGATCAGTTCCTGCCAGAAACCTTCCGGAATGGGCACCGCGAGCAGCGCCCGCGTCGCCGCGACCTCCTGCGGACTGCCCAGTCCCGGAATGACGCTCGCCACTTGTGGGTGTGCCAGCGGCAGGCGCAGCGCCGCGGCGGCGAGCGGCACGCCGTGGTCGGCAGCAATCGCCTCGATGCGGGCGACGCGGGCGACGACGGGCTGCGACGCGGGCGCATAATCGTACCGCATCGTCGCGTCCGTCTGCGTCCCCTGCGCCAGGATACCGGAATTGTACGGACCGCCGATGACCACCGGCGTGCCCGTTCGCGCGCAGGCCGGAAACAGCGCCGTCAACGCCTCCTGCTCCAGCAGCGTGTAGCGCCCCGCCAGCAGCACGACGTCGAGCCGGGTTTCCGCCAGCAGGTCGAGGCAGACGGCGATCTCGTTCAATCCTGCGCCAAACCCGGTGATCTCGCCCGCCGCGCGTAATTCCTCCAGCGCCGCCAAACCCCCGCCCCGCGTCAGTTGTCGCCAGGTCCTGTCATGATCCTCGCCATGCTGCCGCCGACCGATATCGTGGACGTATAGCAGGTCGATCCGCGCGATCCCGAGACGTTGCAGGCTCTGTTCCCACGACCGTAGCACGCCGTCCCGGCTATAATCGTAGACACCGCGAAACGGCATCGGCGAGTGGAAGCCATCAAGGGTGCCGCCATGCTCTTGGACGATCGACATGTCGGGCAGCATCAACCGGCCGACCTTGGTCGACAGCACGATCCCCTCACGGTCGCGGAGTGCGTCGCCGATGCGCCGTTCGCTCAACCCGCGTCCATAGTGCGGCGCGGTGTCGATGTAGCGGATGCCCGCGTCCAGCGCAGCCGTCAGCGTTTGCGCAGCGACATCGTCCGGGATCGCGCGATACAGGTTACCGAGCACGGCCCCGCCCAGGCCGATGCTGCTCACCGACAGGCCGGTATCGCCCAGCACGCGCCGGGGTATCATCGATCCGGACTTCGTCATCTGACACGCAACATAGGTTGGTTTCTGCTCCTGATGGATTCACCGATCCAATGTTATCGCATCCCCGACGTTTCGGTCTGGACGGACGATTACGACTGGTTCATCCGCACGCCGGCTCCCCGAGCGAATAGAAGCGGCGAGCGCATCCAGCCATCAGATCGGCGAGCGCCGCCCCGCCCAGCCCGGACAGCCTCGTCGCCGTGTCGAGCCAGCCGCCTTGATCGTCCCCGACCAGCGTCAGTACGGGCCAGTCGCTGCCCCACATCAGCCGCGATCCGAACCGCTCCACCAGATACCGAACGACCGGCTGCAACGCAGCGTCGTCCTGTCCCGCGACCCTCAGGGCCGACAACTTGCAATACACGCCCCGGTCGGCCAGATTCGCGATGCCGACCGCCCACGCATCCAGCCGATCCGGCGTCGTGAACGGCTTGGCCCCGTGATCGATCACGAGCGGCACATCCCCCCATCGGTCCGCGAAGCGGGCGAGCATGGGCAGATGTCGCGGCTCGGCCAGCGCATCCAGCCGCAGACCGTAATCCCGGACGGCCTTCAGCGCGGGCACGAGCGCTTCGTCGAGCAGCCAATCGGTATCCTCGATACATTGCAGCATCGGGCGCAGCCCACGCATCTTCGGGTGCGCCGCCAATGTCGCGATCCGGGCCGGTGCCGAGGCGGCGGCGAGATCGACCCAGCCGACCACGCCCAACATCATCGGCTCGCGCGCTGCGATCTCCAGCAGCCAGTCGGTATCCGCGTCCGTCGCCTGCGATTGCACCAGCACGGTCCCGGTGACGCGCGGATCGGCGGCGGCATGAAAATGGGCGGGGGTGTAATCGCGGAATATCGTCGGCAGTTCGGGACCGGGCCAATGATGGCCCGGCAGCGTCAACGACCAGCAATGCTGATGCGCATCGATCACGCCCACGTCATGGTGCCGGGTGACGGGCAGGAGACGGCGACGCCGGTATGACACTCATCCCTGTCGCCGCTCCCACGACAGCGGCGGCATGGATCGCTCCGGCGATTTCGTCGCTTGCCGAGTGGCGTGACTGTGCCCGAGAATAACCCGATCGAGCGTCGTCGAAGATCGGGATTACGGTATGAACGAGATCGGCGCCCCCGCCTTTACCATTTGCCAGACGATCGTAGGCGAGCTGACGCTGGTGGCGGATGCGGAAAGACTGATCGCGGTCCTGTGGCCGGATGATCGACCTGCGCGGGTGCCGTTGCCGCCGCTCGTGCGCGACGATGCCCACCCCGTGCTGCATATGACGATGGGGCAACTCGGCGAGTATTTCGCCGGAAGACGTCACGCCTTCGACCTTCCCCTCCATTTCATCGGCACCCCGTTCCAACGCAGCGTGTGGCAGGAGTTGCTCGTCATCCCGTACGGAGAGACCCGAAGCTATGCGGAGATCGCCCACCGGATAGGCCGGCCCGGCGCGGTGCGCGCCGTCGGAGCCGCCAACGGACGCAATCCGCTGTCGATCGTTGCGCCATGTCACCGTGTCGTCGGATCCACCGGCGCGCTGACCGGGTTCGCGGGAGGACTGGCCGTCAAACGCCGTTTGCTTGCACTCGAAGCGCCGCCGCTCTTCGCCCGGGCGGATCACCTGGCCCAGTCGAAGGGAAAGAGCATGGAAGCACGCGGTCCTTCGTGATCCCGGCGAACCATGCAAACCGACGCTCGCGGGATTGCTACGCCGACAATCCGACGCTCGCGCCCGGCCGCATCGCACGGTTGGGTGCAATCGCCACCGGCCGGATTGGTGCGGACGGCGGGACTCGAACCCGCACTCCATCAGGAAACCGATTTTAAGTCGGCAGCGTCTACCGATTCCGCCACGCCCGCATCCACCGTCACGAAGCGCAGCCGCACCTGCCAGTCAAGCACTGCCCGCACCTTTGCCATCCTGTTCACGGTCGACCCGCCCTCGGTCTGCAATCCATCACGTCACCGCGTGCGGAGCAACCGTTTGCAGTCCTGTTGAAAACACGACCGCGCGGCAGGTCATACGTTCAGGCGAGATCGCATTTCCTTGCCGGGCTTGAAATACGGAACGCGCTTGGCGTCCACGTCGACCGCCTCGCCGGTGCGTGGATTACGCCCCGTCCGGGCATCGCGCGCACGGGTCGAGAACGCGCCGAAGCCACGAATTTCGACGCGTCCGCCCGCGGCGAGACGGTCCGTAATCTCATTGAAGAATGTCGACACGATCATCTCGACTTCGCGGGGCGTCAGATCCCTGTGAGCGTCGGTAAGTCGTTGAACTAGTTCGGAACGAATCACGATGTTTCCACCCCCCGGCGGCTGAGTTGAAGATGTTGATACAAGTCAACTTGCGCGGAGGAAAGACCGTTTTGGAGGAAATTATACAAAAAAAAGGCCGGGATCGCTCCCGGCCTTCGTTTAGAGCTGAACCGGTATCACCGATTACTTCTTTTCGTTCTGAGCCTTCAGCGCGGCGCCCAGGATGTCGCCGAGCGAAGCACCCGAATCCGACGAGCCATACTGCGCAACAGCATGCTTTTCCTCGGCAATTTGCATCGCCTTGACGGAGAAGGTGGGCTTCTTCGAACGATCGAAGCCGGTGACCATCGCGTCGAACTTCTGACCGACCTGGAAGCGCTCCGGGCGCTGCTCGTCGCGGTCGCGTCCCAGATCGGTACGCTTGATGAAGCCCGTCGCGCCGTCGTCGCCCTGCTGCACTTCGAGACCCGCGTCGCGAACTTCGAGGACGGTGACGGTAACGACCGCGTTCTTGTTCAGGCGATCGCCCGCTGCGGTGGTGCCGCCGGCGGCCGGGCCACCACGCTCCAGCTGCTTCATGCCGAGCGAGATGCGCTCCTTCTCGGGATCGATGTCGAGCACGATCGCCTGGACGGTCTCGCCCTTGCGATGCAGCGCCAGCGCATCCTCACCCGACACGCCCCAGGCGATGTCCGACATGTGGACCATGCCGTCGACGTCGTTGTCCAGGCCGATGAACAGGCCGAACTCGGTGGCGTTCTTGACTTCGCCCTCGACGGTCGAGCCGATCGGATGAGCGGATGCGAACGCCTCCCACGGATTGTTCTGCGCCTGCTTCAGGCCCAGCGAGATGCGGCGCTTGTCCTGATCGACCTCGAGCACGACGACTTCGACTTCCTGCGAGGTCGACACGATCTTACCCGGATGGACGTTCTTCTTCGTCCACGACATTTCCGACACGTGGACCAGACCCTCGATGCCCGGCTCCAGCTCGACGAACGCACCATATTCGGTGATGTTCGTGACGCGACCCGACAACTTCGCGCCGATCGGGTACTTCGCCGATGCGCCGTCCCACGGATCCGACTCGAGCTGCTTCATGCCGAGCGAGATGCGCTGCGTGTCCTTGTTGATGCGGATGATCTGCACCTTCACCGTGTCGCCGATGTTGATCATCTCGGACGGGTGATTGACGCGCTTGTAGCTCAGGTCGGTGACGTGCAGCAGGCCGTCGATGCCGCCCAGGTCGACGAACGCACCGTAATCGGTGATGTTCTTGACGACGCCGTCGATGATCTGACCCTCGTGCAGGCTCTGGATCAGGCCCGAACGCTGCTCGGCGCGGGTCTCTTCCAGGACCGCGCGACGCGACACGACGATGTTGCCGCGCTTGCGGTCCATCTTCAGGATCTGGAACGGCTGCGGGATGTCCATCAGCGGGGTGACGTCGCGCACCGGACGGATATCGACCTGCGAACCCGGCAGGAACGCGACGGCGCCCGACAGGTCGACGGTGAAGCCGCCCTTGACGCGACCGAAGATCGTGCCCTCGACGCGCGCCGACTTGGCGAACTCGACTTCCAGCTTGTCCCAGGCGGCTTCGCGGCGGGCGCGGTCGCGTGACAGCATCGCTTCGCCGTGCATGTTTTCGACGCGGTCGACGTAAACCTCGACTTCGTCACCGACCTTCAGCTCGGCCTTCTGGCCCGGGGCGGGTGCGAATTCGCGCAGGGGCACGCGGCCTTCCGACTTCAGGCCGACGTCGATGACGGCCATGTCGTTTTCGATCGCGGTGACGGTGCCGTGAACGACGCGACCCTCGAAGCTGTCGGCGCCGCCGAACATGTCATCGAGCATCGCCGCGAAATCGTCGCGCGTGGGCTGAACCTGGGTTGCCATAAAAAAAGCGTATTCCTCGGTCTGTTTCCGGCCAAGCGGTTGGTTCCGCTGGTCTTGGCCTGAACGCCGCGACGACCCCATGCCGCCACGGCATCCGTTCGAACCGATGCAGGCGGAGGAGATTCGCGGCTATGCGAAAAGGGCGCAGGAGGACATGCCTCCGCGCCGACCTCCGCGAGCCACAGCCCGCCGGACACGGCCGGATAGCGCAAAACCGGCTTGCGGGCAAGGTCGCATGGACCGCCCGCCCCTCCTATTCGGCGGTCTTCGCCTTCGCCGCGAGCGCAGCATCGACCAGCACGGTCGCACGCCGGATCGACTCCTCGATCGACAGGAAGGTGGTGTCGAGCAGCGCGGCGTCGCTCGCCATGATCAGCGGGGCCGCATCGCGGCCGCTGTCGCGCGCGTCGCGAACGCGGATATCGGCGAGCACCCGGTCGAAGCTCGTCGTATCGCCGCGCGACTGAAGCTCCGTATGCCGGCGGCGCGCGCGGATCTGCGGCGTCGCCTTGACGAACAATTTCGCATCCGCGTCCGGTGCGATGACCGTCCCGATATCGCGCCCGTCGAGCACCGCCCCGCCCTGCTGGTTGGCGAAGCGCCGCTGCCTTTGGAGCAGCGACGCGCGGACCAGCGGATGCGCCGAGACGATCGACGCGAGTTGCCCGACATCGTCGTCGCGCAACGCGGGATCGGCCAGCGTCAGGTCGTCGAAGTCGCACGCAGCGACCGCGTCCGCCTCCCGCGTCGGGTCCAGCTCCAGCCGCCGCACGGTGAACGCCACCGCGCGGTACAGCAGCCCGGTGTCGAGGTGCGGCAGGCCGTAATGGCCGGCCAAAGCTCTAGCGATAGTACCCTTGCCCGATGCGGCGGGGCCGTCGACGGCGATGATCATAGGTCGTGCCTTTGCATCCAGCCACGCAACAGCGCGACCGATTCGTCCGGGCGGTCGGTGAAGATGCCATGCGCGGCGCCCGGCACCACCGCCCATTCTGCGCCCGGCACGCGCGCGGCGAACCCCGCCAGCGTCGCCGGGCGCGCCTCGTCATACTGGCCGCCGACGAACAGCGTCCGCCGTCCGTCCAGCCGTGCCAGCAACGGCTCTCCGTCGTAACCCTTCAAACTACCGGTCGCGACGAACTCGCTGCGGCCCCACATCGCTTCGTACAGGCGGGGATTGAACCCGCGGCCCGACTGCGAACGATAGGCCTTGTGCCCCTCGCTCGCCGGCTCGCGGCCGTTGTAGGCGGCGTAGAACGCACCGGTCGCGGCGTCGCACGTCGCGGGCTGCGGGGCCGGCAGCGAGTCGCAGCGGACCAGTTCCTTCTGCACATCGGCCGGCAGTTCGCGCCGCAGCGCATCGGCATCGGCGATCCAGCTTCGCGTCGAGATCAAGGGACTGGCAAGGATCAGGCTTGCCAGCGCCTGCGGTCGGCGAGCGCCGTACTCCAGCGCGATCGTGCCGCCCCAGCTATGCCCGACGACATGCCAGCGCCGGACGCCGAGCGCCCGCGCGATCGCGTTCAGTTCATCCACGAACCGCGCCACGCGCCAGTTGTTCGGGTCGTCCAGCCGATCCGACCGCCCCGAATCGAGCTGGTCGTAGAGGATCACCGCGCGCTCGTCCGCCAGCGCCAGCGCATCCAGATACGCGCCGTGAGTGCCACCCGGCCCGCCGTGCAAAAACACCACCGGCGGCTTCGGCCCGTTCAGGTCGCCGTTGACCCGGACGTAGATGCGACCACCCTCGACCGGCACCATCGCCTCGCGATCGGGCTTGGGATAGCGCGCAGGTCCCCGCGCCCAACCCGGCGCCGCGGCCAGCGCGGCGAGGCCGGCGACGAACTGGCGCCGATCGATCCTCAATCGATCACCCCTCAACCGACCACCTCGGCCCCGAGCGAAATGGCGACGCCCACGAAACCCGGATAGCTGGTCGCAATCGGACTGGCGTCGCCGATCGTCACGGCCTTGCGGGCATGCAAACCGGCCACCGCCATGCTCATCGCGATCCGGTGATCCAGATGCGTCTCGATCGTCGCACCGCCCGCGATCGGCTCGCCGCCCGAACCCTGTACCGCCAGCCCGTCCTCATACTCTTCGCAAACGACCCCGCATGCCTCCAGCGCCGCCTTCATCGCCGCTATCCGGTCCGACTCCTTGACGCGCAGCTCATGCGCGCCCCGCGCCACCGTCCGGCCCTGCGCGAACGCCGCCGCCACGAACAGCGCCGGATACTCGTCGATCATGCTCGGGGCGAGTTCGGGCGGCACCTCGATCGCCGACAAGGGCGCGTGGCGCACGCGCAGGTCCGCGACCGGCTCGCCGCCGACGGTCCGCGCGTCCAGCTCCTCGATATCCGCGCCCATCAGCCGCAACGCCGCGATCAGGCCGGTGCGCGTAGGGTTGAGCCCGACATTCTCGACGGTGACGTCCGATCCCGGCACGATGCTCGCCGCGACCAGCCAGAACGCCGCCGACGACGGATCGCCCGGCACGACGATCTGCTGCGGCCGCAACTCCGCCTCGCCGTGCAGCGAGATCACGCGACCCTCGGGCGACGGCTCCACCGTCAGCGTTGCGCCGAACCCCGCCAGCATCCGCTCCGAATGGTCGCGAGTCGCGATCGGCTCGATCACGCGCGTGATGCCGGGCGTGTTGAGCCCCGCCAGCAGGATCGCCGACTTCACCTGCGCTGATGCGACCGGCAGCGTGTAGGTGATCGGCACCGCCGGGCAGAGGCCGCGCAGCATCAGCGGCAGTCGGCCACCCGGACTGGCGTTCACGTCCGCGCCCATGCTCATCAGCGGCTCGATCACCCGCCCCATCGGTCGCTTCGACAGCGATGCGTCGCCGACGAACGTCGCGGTGATCGGATGACTGGCGACCAGCCCCATCAACAGCCGCGTCGACGTACCCGAATTACCCATGTCGAGCGCATTCGCCGGTTGCAGCAGCCCGCCGACGCCGACGCCGTGGATCGTCCACGCACCGTCCTCGCCCCGCGCGATGTCCGCCCCCATCGCCCGCATCGCGGCGGCGGTGGCGAGCACGTCCTCCCCCTCCAGCAGGCCCTCGACCCGGCTTTCCCCGACCGCCAGCGCCGACAGCATCAGCGACCGGTGACTGATCGACTTGTCCCCCGGCACGGTCACCCGCCCCGTCAACGGACCGGCGGCGACGAGCGTGAGCGGCTGGGATGATGCATGCGACATAGGCGCGGCGCTTTGACAGTCGGGCAATGCTATGGCAAGGCGCGCCCCACTTCGCGGGGGGAACCCTGTCGAACTCCCAATCCGAAAGGCACGGTACGGCATGATCAAGCCGGAATGGGGCACGAAGCGCACGTGCCCGAAATGCGCGACGCGTTTCTACGACCTCACCAAGGACGACCCCGTCACCTGCATCAATTGCGGGTATGGCTGGGAACCCGAACCTATTCTGAAGTCCAAGCAGCCGCTCGCGTTCGAGGTGGCCAAGCCCGATACGGCCAAGCCCGATGCGGACCTGGAAGGGGACGAGGAGGATATCGAGGCGATCACCGGTGAGGACGAAGAGCCCTCCGCCGATGACGAAGTCGATCTGGGCGGCGACGACGACCTGGGTGTCGAAGCGCCGACGAACGACGACGAGCATTGATTTCGAGGTGATTTGGCAAGCGGTGGAAACGCCGCTTGCCAAGCCTTCGGCGGCCCGCTAGTGGGCTGCCTCCCGCACGGAAATGGGGCCGTAGCTCAGCTGGGAGAGCGCTGCAATGGCATTGCAGAGGTCAGGGGTTCGATCCCCCTCGGCTCCACCATTCCCGATGCGATGACGCTCCCGACCGATCGGAGCGATGATCCAGAAGGATATAGCGGCCGCAATCTTGCAGGCATCAGCCCGTAAGCCGCGTCGTCGCGTCTGGTGTGTAAGCCCGCAGCCGAGCGCCGGCGCGCTGCCGATCATCGCCGCAACGGCGGATGACCAGCAGCACTGGCTCGCCCGATAGCGGCGTCAGGCAGGGCGAACCGACCCCGACCCGCCATCCGCACGTCCGTTGGGCACAGGCTTTCCGGGCTCGGCCGTCCTCCCCTCAGAAGCGACCGCCTGCACCCCGCTCCCCGCGAGCATCCCGTTCAGCGAATGACCCGTCATCCCGAGTTCGGCCATCAAACCGTCGATCAACGGCCCACCGACGCGGTAGCGCATCGCCGCGGCGACCGCGGCATCGGCGAGGTTGCCCTGCCCTGCGCCCGTCGTCGCATCCTGGCCCCCGTCGCCGTGCAGCCCGCGCGCGTCGAGGATGCTGATCTTGTCGATGTTCTCGATCGGCTTGGCGGCGGCGGCGATGATCCCCGGCAGCGCCTCCAGCATCGCCTTCCGCACCAGCAAGGCAGTCTGGGTGTCGCTCAGCAGGTTGGTCGCCTCGTTCAGCGATGCCTGACCGGCGGCATCGACCTTGAACGCCGCTTCACGACCCTCAGCCCGCGCCTTTTCGGCATCCGCCTGCGCCGTCGCTTCGGTGCGCAAGGCACTCGCGCGGGCCTCCGCCGCTTCCTTTTCGGCGGAGGCCGCGACGGTGATGCCGACCGCCTCCTCCTGTGCGCGCTGGGTCGCGGCGATGACGGCGACGTTCTTGTTGCGGTTCGCGATCTCGGTCGCCTTGGCGGTCGCGACGCTTTCCTCGGCGCGAACGGCGAGCGCGCGCGCCTCGTTCGCGGCGGCGGTCGCGGTCGACTCCTCCTCCGACTTCTGCGCGGTCTGCACCGCCGTGGTGATGCGCGCGATCTCGATCGTCCGGTCCCGCTCGATCGTCGCGGTCTGGATCGCGCCGTCGCGGGCGATCGTCGCAGTCTTGATGATCTTGTCCGCTTCGGTCTGCGCGACCGTCTGCGCCTGCATCGCGGTGATCCGCGCAATCTCGGCGAGGCGGGTCTGCTCGGCCTCCGCCGTCGCGATCGCCGTCGCCTGTTCGGCGCGGCGGGCGGACAATGTCTGCTCCTGCGTCAGCCGCGCCTGCTCCGCCGCCTGCGCGATCTCCAGCGACTGGTTGTTCGCCTCCAGGTTGCGTTGCTCGATCTCGACGCGATTGGTGGCGACGATATCGTTGCGGATCTTCTTCCGCTCCTCGATCGTGCGGGTCAGCACGGTGAGGCCCTCGGCATCGAAGGCGTTGTTCTCGTTGAAATGTTCGAACGCGGTCTGGTCGAAATGGGTGATGCTGACCGATTCGAGCTGAAATCCGTTCATGTCCAGATCGGTCATCAGCGCCTCCTGCACCTTCTGGATGAAGTCGGCACGGTTGGCGTGCAGGTGCTCCATCGTCATGGTCGCGGCGACCGACCGCAGCGCCGACACCAGCTTGCCGTCGAGCAGCGACTTTACCGCATCGGGGCTGTTGACCGAATCACCCAGCGTCTGCGCGGCTGCGGCGATCGACTCGGCATCCGGCTTCACCTTGATATGGAACAGGCCGACGACATCGACGCGCAGTTTGTCGAGCGTGATCAGCGCATCCTTGTTCAGGCGCGACACCTCCAGCTTCACCGTGGTCAGGCGCACCTGCATCAGTTCGTGCAGCACCGGGATCACCATGATGCCACCGTTCAGCACGACCTTCTCGCCGCCGAATCCGGTGCGGATCAGGGCCACGTCCTTGGTCGCGCGCCGGTACAGGCGGGTCAGGATGATGCCGATCACGACCAGCGCGAACAGGACGATGCCCGCATAGATCAGGACATTCAAAATCGATGCAGGCACTTGGTCTCTCCCCCGATGGAATCAGCGCGATCTGGATCAGATCGCCTGAAAAAGCGTATTTTCGTCGCCCAGCCCAAAGAACAGGGCGCGTTCGCGGCGGACGAGCAGCACCGTGGCGCCCGACGACAGGGCCCCGTGATCGTCATGCGGCTCGACCAGCACGACATGCGCTTGGCCATGTCGATCGACCACCTTCGCCCGGGCCGGCTGGCCGCGGCGGGCAGTCCCTTCCAGGATGGTGCCACGCAGCCGGAGCAGATCGTCCGTCGACACCACCGTGGTTTCAAACCCCGGCATCACCCGTGCGAGACCGTTGGCCGCCAATGTGTTGAGCGCGAGGCCCGCCAGTGCGGCCGCACCGCACGCCCAATACCACGGCAGCGCGGCCCCCGTCAGACCGGCGGCCGACTGCTGGATGATGATGCCAGCCATCGTGAAACAGCCGAGCAGCGACGTCAGCCAGATCAGGATCGGCAACTCGCCTCCGAGGCCCAGCCAGTCGAGCACGCTGCCTTGCGCATCGGTCCCGAAATCGCCGTCGACATCCATGTGCCCCAGTCCCAGCCCGACCGCCTCGATCAGACCGATGCCGATCATCACCGCGAACGCGACGGCGAACGGCAGATACGCTGGTGTGAGGAACTGCTCGAGCATGGCCGGGAGGCTAACATGCGGCAAGAGGCCTGTCAGGCCGAACCGTACGCGATACCGCGCACCGGCCGAGCGTCGCTATGTCAGAGAGGAACCTGGTGCACCCGACTGGATTCGAACCAGTGGCCTCTGCCTTCGGAGGGCAGCGCTCTATCCAGCTGAGCTACGGGTGCCTGGAAGCGTCGCGCCTAGCAAAGCGCGTTCGGCTCCGCCAGCCCCTTCGCGCATTCACGCGGTCTTCGGTGGCGGCGTCTTGGGTTTGTAGGCGCACAGGTCGACGACCGGGCATCGCCAGCACTCCGGCTTCCGCGCCTTGCAGATATAGCGGCCGTGCAGGATCAGCCAGTGATGCGCGTGCAGGCGAAACGGCTGCGGCGTCGCCTTGTCCAGCTTCAGCTCGACCGCCAGCGGCGTCTTGCCGGGGGCGAGGCCGGTGCGATTGCCGACGCGGAAGATATGCGTGTCGACCGCGAAGGTTTCCGCGCCGAACGCGACGTTCATCACCACGTTGGCGGTCTTGCGGCCGACACCGGGCAAGCGTTCCAGCGCCTCGCGGTCCGGCGGCACCTCGCCTGCGAAATCGTCGATCAGCATTCGCGACAGCGCGATGACGTTCTTCGCCTTGGTGTTGAACAGCCCGATCGTGCGGATGTGCCGCTTCAGCCCCTCCTCGCCCAGCGCGACCATCTTTTCGGGGGTATCGACCTCCGCGAACAGCGCGCGTGTCGCCTTGTTGACCGACGCGTCGGTCGCCTGCGCCGACAGCGCGACCGCGACGACCAGCGTAAAGGGATTGCGGAACTCCAGCTCCGTTTCGGGATGCGGATCGGCCTCCGCCAGCCGGCGATAGAATTCGACGACGTCGGCGCGCTTCATCGCATTTACAGCCCGAGCACGTCGCCCATCCGGTAGCGGCCCGCGGGTTGTCGGGCGAGCCAGATCGCCGCCCGCACCGCGCCGCGCGCGAAGATCGAACGATCCTGCGCGAAGTGCGACAGCTCCACCCGCTCTCCCTCCGTCGCCAGGATCACGCTGTGGTCGCCGACGACGGAGCCGCCGCGCAGCGACGCCAGCCCGATCGTCCCTTCGGATCGCGCACCGGTCAGCCCGACCCGGTCGTCGACGCGCAGTTCGGACAACATGCTGCCCCGCCCCGCCGCCGCCGCCTCGCCCAGCAGCAGGGCCGTCCCCGACGGGGCATCGACCTTGTGACGATGATGCATCTCGACGATCTCGATGTCCCAATCGGGGCCGAGCCGCGCCGCCGCGTCGCGGACCAGAATCGCCAGCAGCGTCACGCCGAGCGACGTATTGCCGGTCTGGAGCACCGCGATCGACGCCGCCGCCGCGTCGATCGCGTCGTGCTGCGCGGTCGACAGCCCGGTCGTACCGATCACGATCGGCGTGCCCGCCGCCACCGCCGCATCGAGGTGCGCGTCGAGCGCGCCGGCGGCGGAGAAGTCGACCAGCACGTCGGCGATCCGCGCCAGGGGCGCCGGGTCGTCCTGCGCATCCGCGCCACCGGCCAACGTCGCGCCGGCTTCGGTCAGCGCATCGGCGATCGCGCGGCCCATCCGGCCGGAACTGCCATAGATGCCGACGCCCGTCACGACCGGACCGTCTGCGAAGAAAAGAGGTTCGTCATAAGGCGGGGATTGCCACGGATCGCCGCACGCCGCCACGACCTCTTGCGAACATATTGAGAATCAAAGGTTGCCTCTACGGAATGAGGGAGTACCGATAGGAGGGGAATGTACAGCGGTTCATGAGCTGACGAAAAAGGGGCGTGACATGCAGAAGCCGGTGAAGCCCGAACCGTCGGCATGGAACGCGGACTCCGTGCTGGCCCGGGACGACCTGGTCACCGCCGCCCGCCGGATCATCGCCGCGCGCCGGGCCCTGCAACAGGCGCTGTCGGCCGATCTGACGCACGAACCGACGCTCGACATCCTGCTCGCGCTGTTCGTGGCGCACGACACCGGCCCGGTGGGCTTCCGCACCCTCGCTGCCGCGACGGCGATCACGCTGCCGGGAATCGAGCGCTGGCTGCGCGCACTGGAAGCCGAGGACCTGATCTTTCGCCCCGGCAGCGCCGCCGCGCTGACGAACACGGGTCACGCGCGTGTCACTGCGGCGTTGCGCGGCGTCATCCGGTCGCAGATGACCGAACACTGGAGCTGAACCCGTGAAGACGTGTTTCATGGTGGCCGCGGCACTTCTCCTCGGCAGCGGCAGTTGGCATGCCGCATCGGCTGCACCGGCCCGGTCGGCGCGTACCGCGACGACGGCACCGCTGCGGCTGCCGGACATGCCGCTGCACGATCCCTGGATCGTCGCCGACAGGGCGAGTGGCACCTATCACCTGTTCACCCGTAACGAGCGGCGCATGTCCGGCGACGCGCGGATCGGCATCATGGCCTATACCAGCCGCGATCTGAAAAGCTGGACGCGGCCGCGAATGGTGTTCGTCCTGCCGAAGGGCGGCTGGGCGAATGACGGCGCCTGGGCGCCGGAAGTGCATCGTTGGAAGGGCCGCTGGTATCTGTTCGCCACCTTCTACAATGATTCCGCACCGCTGCCCCCGAACGGCGCGCGCAAGCCGGTGCGGCGGAGCACGACGCTGGCGGTAGCGGATCGCCTCGGTGGCCCGTTCATGCCGGTGCGCAACGGCGAGCCGATCGTCGATCGGTCCATCATGACGCTCGACGGAACGCTGTTCGTCGATCCCAACGGCAAGCCGTGGCTCGTCTACGCACATGAATGGGTCCAGATCGGTGACGGCACGATCGAAGCGATGCCGCTGAAGGACGACCTGTCCGCCGCCGGCCCGCCGCGCGTCCTGTTCCGCGCATCGGAAGCCCCGTGGGCGAAGGGCGACGAACAGCCCGACGGGTCGAGAAACTTCGTCACCGACGGCCCCGAACTGTTCCGCACCCGGACCGGCACGCTGCTGATGCTGTGGTCCAGCTACGATCGCGACGGCTATGTGCAGAGTATCGCCCGCTCCACGTCGGGGCGGATCGAGGGTCCGTGGGAGCAACTGCCGCCGCTGGTGCGCGCCGACAGCGGCCACGGCATGCTGTTCCGCCGTTTCGACGGCACGCTGATGATGGTCCTGCACCGCCCGTTCAACAACGCGCGCGGCAAGCTCTACGTCATGCGCGACATGGGCGAGACGATCGCGATCGTGCGCGAGGCGACCGAACTGGACGGCGAGCGGACGACGGTGCGCTGACGCGACGCGGCAACAGGCGCTGTCCGACGACGGGTACAAAATATTAGGGGTGGGCGCGGCGCGGCGCCGAACCTACCCGCAGGCGGATATGGCGGCGACAGTGAAGAACGGCGTTTCGGCGCTGACCGAACGGGAGAAGCAGACGCTCCGCCTGATCGTTCGCGGCCACGACGCCAAGTCGATCGCGCGCAGCCTGGGCCTGTCCGTGCACACGATCAACGAACGCCTCCGCGACGCCCGCCGCAAGCTGTCGGTTTCCAGCAGCCGCGAGGCGGCCCGCCTGTTGATGGATGCGGAGGCCGGAGTCTCCGCCACGCTGCACCCCTATTCCACTGCGGACACGGAAATGGGGGACGACGTCGCGCCGCCGGTGGACGATCCGGACACCGCGCCGATCGACGGCGTCGGGCCGGCAGTGCGCCGGCCGCGGATCATCATCGGAGTCCTCGTCATGACGTTCGTTCTGGGCCTGTTGGCCATCGTACTGCTCCCCGACCCCGCCCTCACCCCGCCCCGATCCCAAACCGCGGCCAGCGAAGGCGTCGACGCAGAGGTCGTGGCGGCCGCGCGCAACTGGCTGGTGCTGGTCGATGCAAGCGAATGGGACGAAAGCTACCGCGCGACCGGGTCGGCCTTCCGCAAGCTGAACACCGCACCGGTCTGGGCAACGGTATCGCAGAAGGTGCGCGTGCCGCTGGGGACACTGGTGTCCCGCACCTTCCTCAGCCAGGAAAACCTGCCCGCACCGCCCTCAGGCTACGAAGTCGTGAAGTTCCGCACCAGCTTCGCGAACAAGGCCGATGTCGTCGAAACCGTCTCGCGCGATCGCGAAGGCGGCACCTGGCGCGTAGTCGGCATCACGATCGGCTAAGCCTCGACGGCGCGGCGGCTTTCTCCCGCCGCGCCATTTTCGTAAGGCGGGCGGCGACCGCCACGCCCTCAATCGTCATCCTCACCGGCGCCGGCGTCTCCGCCGGGTCCGGGCTCGCCATCATCCGCTGTCCCGGCAGGCTGTGGAAGGGCCCTCGCGTCGATCAATAGTGGTAGTTCCAAACGTCGGTTTGCAACCTCTGCAGACACCCAATCGCCGACATTCACCTGTTCGTCGTAAGCGAATACAGAGAGGCAACAGGAGCGGTCCAGCAGGACACGCGATCACGTTTCCGAAGTAGTGCTCGGGCTGCACCTTCACGGGTCAGAGGTTGACGCGGATCTCGGAATATCTGCTCGAAAACGAGCAAGCCGGTCGCGGTCGGCAAGACGTGATACGCTATCGACGCTCTGACACCTACGTCCGTGTAGAATAGCACCGGAAGCCGCGTAGCTAAGCACCGTCTCGCAGCAGCCGCCCAGTGACGTCTATATCTGTCGGGGGTCCAGACTTAGGTTGCCGACCAGAACGGCTCCTTGAGTTCGCCCAGCGCTACCTCGCCATCTATATACCGGCGACCGGGCGCGGCTCGCCCAACGGGCACCTTGAGAAAGGATAGAGCCTGCTGCGTTGTCAAGCTGATTTACACCGTTCAGCAAATGTCAGCTATCCACCACGGTGCGACGTTGCCGAAAGGAAGAGCGGCCTGGCGGCAGTCGCCTACTTGCGGACATTCAGGGCCTTGATCGAACTCTCCAATAGCGGACGTTGACTGTGCCACCCGACCGCCGCACAAACCCGACATGGCGATGCACTGGACCATGTTTCTTCCGCTGCCTTTGGTAGTCGCGTTCGTCATTAGGCTCACAAAGGCGAAAACAACTAAGCAGCGCGATTTTGCCGCCGCAGGCTTGCTGATTGGATTCGCCGCAATTGCAGGGGTGTCGGCGCTGTTCATCAACGGCAGCTAATCCGCGGTGTACGCCAAAAGCGGCCTGTCAGCTTCCCACCACTTCCGGACCTTCCGCCACCGGCGTATTCAACGGCCATGCCCGATACCCAGAACATCGTCATCCTCACCGGCGCCGGCATCTCCGCCGAGTCCGGCCTCGCCACGTTCCGTGGCCCCGGCGGCCTGTGGGAGGGGCAGCGCGTCGAGGACGTCTGCACCCCGCAAGCGCTCGCGCGCGATCCGGCGCTGGTCCACCGTTTCTACGATGCCCGCCGCGCGGCACTGGCGACGGTGGAGCCGAACCCCGCGCACTACGCGCTCGCACGATTGGACGCCGCGTGGCCGGGCGAGTTGCTGATCGTCACGCAGAACGTCGACGACCTGCACGAACGCGCCGGGGCGCGACGGCTGCTCCACATCCACGGCGAGTTGCTCTCCGCGCTGTGCGCCGCCTGCGAAGCGCGCGCCGAGCATCATGGCGACCTGCCCCCAGGCAGCGTCTGTACCGCCTGCGGAGCCCCTGCCCTGCGCCCGGACATCGTGTTCTTCGGCGAGATGCCGTACCACATGCCCACGATCGAAGCCGCGCTCGCCGCATGCGACCTGTTCGTGTCGATCGGCACCTCCGGGGCGGTCTACCCGGCGGCGGGCTTCGTCCAGCTTGCCGACCATTACGGAGCCGACACGCTGGAGCTTAATCTCGAACCGTCCGCCGGCTCCGCATCCTTCGCGCAGAGCCGGCACGGGCCGGCGAGCCTCCTAGTGCCCGCCTGGGTCGACAGCCTGTTGGATTAGAGGCGGGTGGTGCCCGGATAGGCGAACAGCACGTCCGCACCATCCGCCAGCACGATCGTCTCCGCGCCCGTCACCGTCGCGCATTCGCCCGCCTTGAAAGCGACGCCCGCGACCGATCCGGTGCCGGCGATCGGCACGATCCAAGCGGTGTTGCCGCCCAGATCGACCGCATGCTCGCCGCCGCTCCAGCGTTCCAGCACGAACTTCGGCCCTTCGACCAAGATCGTGCGGTCGCCCGCGACCTTCCCCGGCGAGGTGATCGCCCGGTACGGCGTCAGGTGCGCGACGGCGACGCCGTCGTCCAGATGCAGCTCCCGATCGCTGCCGTAATCGTAGAGCCGGTACGTCGTCTCTGAATTCTGCTGCACCTCGATCAGCGTCAGCCCGCCGCCGATCGCGTGGATCGTGCCCGACGGTGCGTAGTAGAAATCGCCCGCCTTCACCGGCACCCAGTCGAGATCGCCCTCGATCGAGCCGTCCTGCGCATCGGCGCGCAGCTCGTCGGCGGTCATCGCCTGCTTCGGCCCCAATGCGATCGTCGAATCGGGTTCGGCCTTCAGGATCGTCCAGCATTCGTCCTTGCCCCGCGGCAGGCCGCGCTTGTGCGCCTCCTCGTCGTTGGGATGGACCTGCACCGACAGCTTCTGGCTGGTGAACAGGTATTTGATCAGCAGGTCCGGGCTGGTGTCGCCCGGCTGCTGGAACCAGACCTCGCCGATCGGCTCTCTTCCGGGCGCGGCATCCTCGAAACCGGGGAACAGCGTGTGACGGCCCCAGGGCTTCTCGACGCGGTGGGTGTGCAGCAGGGTGGCGGGCATGAACTATCCTTTCGGGGGTCCGAACGTGTCGCGCGCGGACCGGATGCGCCGTAAAGCAAAAACACTGTTGCAGCGCCAGCGGCTGCGCTACAGCGCGCTTCGATGCGTACCCCCTCCTTTGTATCCGGGCCTCGCGCCCCGCTTACCCTCGCGCTGATCTGCGCCGCCGCGCTGCCGATCGGCGGTTGCGCCCGCACCACCGCCAAGGCGGACGTGCCCTATGTCGCGCGCGACGTCGGCACGCTGTATTCGACGGCGCGGAATCGGCTCGACCAGAGCCGCTACAAGGAGGCGGCGATCCTGTTCGACGAGGTCGAGCGGCAGCACCCTTATTCGATCTGGGCCCGCCGCGCGCAGTTGATGAGCGCGTTCAGCTATTATCTCGACAAGAACTACACGCAGTCGATCCAGTCGGCGCAGCGTTTCCTGTCGGTCCACCCCGGCAATCGCGACGCGCCCTATGCCTATTACCTGATCGCGCTCGGCTATTACGAGCAGATCCAGGACGTGACGCGCGACCAGAAGATCACGCGTCAGGCGCTCGATGCGCTGGGCGAGCTGGTCCGCCGCTATCCGAACACCCGCTATGCGTCGGACGCGCGGCTGAAGATCGACCTCGTCAACGACCACCTCGCCGGCAAGGAGATGGAGGTCGGGCGCTTCTACGAAGTGCGCGGCCAGTGGCTCGGCGCGTCGATGCGCTTCCGCACCGTCGTCGAGCAATATCAGCAGACGACGCACACGCCCGAGGCGCTGATGCGCCTGACCGAAGCCTATCTCGCGCTCGGCGTGCCGGAAGAGGCGCAAAAGGCCGCCGCCGTCCTCGGCCGCAACTATCCGGGCAGCGACTGGTATCAGCAGGCGTTCAAGCTGATGAAGGACAACCCGGTAAAGCAGGTCGCGGCGATCCCGCTCGGCCAGCCGATCGTCCCCGCCGGCACGCCCGGTGCACAGCCCGGCTCGCTGCCGGGAGACGCGGGCACCGGCACCGCCCCGAACGCCGCCCCGCCGCAGACGACGACCGGCGCGAACCCCACGCGGGGCACGCAGCCGACGAATTAGGGAACGGGAGCAGGGATGCTCCCCGCGCGATGCTGCACGACTGGCACCCCGGGCCTACCGGTGCGCGTCGCTGCATCCTTACGGGTCTTAGGCAATCCAGCCGTCACCTTCGACCTCATCGCGGCCTCCTTCGACCATAGAAGCCTGCACGGTGGCTCGCGCATAGCGATCTCGACCGGCTGAGGGGTCGTTGCGCTGTACTGGCCCATATCAGCCGATCACGGTGACGATCGACATATCCACACACCGGTCGTGACCCTAACTCCGCATGGGCAATGATCGGCGCGCTGCTGCAACGTCTTGAATTCTTGAAGATTTCAGCAAGTACCGGAGCCTTAGGCCGAGCGGCGGCAAAGGACGACCACAAGACCCCCCTTTCGCGGACTCGCCACATTCCGGTTGCACCGGATAGTAATCGGCCGCACCCTTATCGTCCGCATTCTGGCGCGCCAGGAATGGAATTGGATAATGAATCCAAAGGGGGGGAATGCCATGCTCAATGGTTCGCTGAATCAGGCGGATTTCTACAAGCTGCGTAAGTCGGACCAGAACGGCTTCAAGAAATTCCGCGTCGTGATGGTGCCCAAGGGTACGTTGCTTTTCAAGATGACGGCGGGCGTAGCTGCGGAGGGCCAATATGGCGTGAGCCCGTGGTGGTCTGCGGTGAAGCCGTTTCTGGACGACAAGGAGGGTGCGCTCGGTCGTCTGAACCAGGCCAAGACCAAGGGCATGGATATGTCGGCGATCGTGCGCCTCATGTCCTGCGTCTGCATCGATTGGAACGACCTGGATAATTACGTGCAGGTAAGGCTCAAGGTCGATACCCGCATCTTCTGGGGCACCTTCAACCCCATGCCAAAGTTCAGTCAGGAGCTTTGGAAGCCCGATTGGAGCAACCCCAACGAAGACAGTTCGGGTAAAAAGGCTTTAGCCAGGGTGAAGGTGATGAACCTGAAGGAAAAGCAGGCCGGGTTCAAGGTTCCCGATACTCTGGGCGGTGAAGAGGCTTGGCAGATGTACATCCCCAACCTCCGCGACGAGCATATCGAGCGTGGGAGTGTCATCTCCGGCCACGACATGGGTGCTCTGACTATGATGCTCGGATACTGATCGCCGACCGTGGGTCGACAGTAAAGGCGCTGTCGCCGTCCGGTCGACCCGATTGTTGGCGTGGAACTTGGTGAATGCGGCACGTTCACGCGCACGCTGGCGGGAAGCGCCAGAGGACGGCGCTTTCCGCTCTTTTCAAATCCCTCCTTCGTCCAGCGACAGCAAGGTCGCATTCCCTCCCGCACTGGTCGTGTCGACCGACACCGCCCGTTCCGCGCAGAAGCGGTAGAGGTAATGCGGCCCACCCGCCTTCGGCCCGGTGCCCGACAGCCCCTCACCGCCGAACGGTTGCGAGCCGACGACCGCACCGATCATCGAGCGGTTGACGTACAGGTTGCCGACCGCGGCTTCCGCCTCCGCGACTTCGGCGGCGCGGGCGATGCGGCTGTGGAGGCCCATCGTCAGGCCGTATCCCTTGGCGTTGACCCGCGTGATCGTCTCCGACAGCGTGCCCGCCTCCCACGTCGCGACGTGCAGGATCGGGCCGAACCATTCCTGCGTCAGGTCCTCGATCCGGTCGAGGCGGATCAGCGTCGGCGGCACAAACAACCCGTCGTCAGGCGCGTCGACCGTCTTCACCCAACGATCGCGCACGCTGTCGCGGTAGCCCATCAGCCGGTCGTACGCCGACTGGTCGATGACCGGACCGACATCGGTCGCCGGATCGCCGGGCGCGCCGAGCCGCAGCGTGTCCATCGCGCCCTTCAGCATGGCGATGACGGTATCGGCGACATCCGCCTGCACCAGCAGCAGCCGGAGCGCCGAACATCGCTGCCCGGCCGAGCGGAACGACGACGCGACCACGTCGGCGACCACCTGCTCCGGCAGCGCGGTCGAATCGACGATCATCGCGTTGATGCCGCCCGTTTCCGCGATCAGCGGCACGATCGGGCGGTCGTCGTCCTGCACCAGCGCCCGCGCGATGCGCTTGGCGGTGGCGGTCGATCCGGTGAAAGCGACGCCCATCACACGCGCGTCCTCGGTCAGCGCGGCGCCGACCTCCGGCCCGCCCGGCGTCAGGATCAAGGCGTCCGCCGGAATGCCGGCGCGGTGCGCCAGTTCCACCGCCTTCATCGCGATCAGCGGCGTCTGCGGCGCAGGCTTGGCGACCACGGTGTTGCCGGCGACGAGCGCCGCCGCGGTCTGGCCGAGAAAGATCGCCAGCGGAAAATTCCACGGCGCGATCGTCGCCCACACGCCACGCCCCTCGATGTGCAGCGTGTTGCGCTCGCCGGTCGGCCCCGGCAGTTCCACAGGCCGCAGCCGGGCGCGCGCCTCGCCGGCATAATAGCGGCAGAAGTCGGCAGCCTCGCGGACTTCGCCGATCGCGTCCGGGATGGTCTTGAACGCCTCCTGCACGCAAATCGCCATCAGTTCGTCGCGATGCTCCTCCAGCAGGTCGGCGAGCCGCTCCAGACAGGCGGCGCGGTCGTCGACCGGCGTGGCCTGCCACGCCGGAAAGGCGGCGTGGGCGCGGGTGATCGCGGCGGACACCAACTCTGCCCCCTCGCTTTGACCACGCCGGCCGTCGCCGGGGTGGGCACCGGATGCCAAGGGCCTGTTCACCGCCGCCACCGTCGCCTCCAGCGTCGGTCGATCGCTGAGATCGATTCCATTCGAATTCCGGTGCCCCGGCGCGAACAGGTCCTTCGGCAGCGGAATCGACGGATGCCGCGCGCCGCCCACCGCCGCGATCTTCGCGACCGGGTCCGCCAAAATCTCCGCCTCGGTCAGCCGCGCGTCCGCCAACTGGTGCACGAACGACGAGTTCGCACCGTTCTCCAGCAGCCGCCGAACCAGATACGCCAGCAGATCACGGTGCCCACCGACCGGCGCATAGATGCGACAATGATAGCCGTTCTCGCGCACCAACCGCTCGTACAGGCCGTCGCCCATGCCGTGCAGCCGCTGGAACTCGAAGTCGCGGCTGTTGCCAGCCCATTCCAGAATCGTCGCGACCGTCAGCGCATTGTGGCTGGCGAATGCCGGGCGGATGTTCTCCGCCGCCAGCATGTCCTTCGCCACCGCCAGATACGACACGTCGGTCGCCGCCTTGCGCGTGAACAGCGGATAGTCGTTCAGCCCCTCGACCTGCGTGCGCTTGATCTCGCTGTCCCAGTACGCGCCCTTCACCAGCCGCACGTTCATGATGCGATCGAGTCCGTTGGCCCACGCGACAACCGGCCGCGCACGCTTCCCGTATGCCTGCACCGCCATGCCGAAGCCTTCCCAGCCCTTCAGCGAGGGCAACGCCGCGACCGCGCCGATGATGTCCAGGCTCATCTCCAGCCGCTCGGACTCCTCGGCGTCGACGGTCAGCGCGATGCCTTTGCGCGATGCCTGCACCGCCAGCGCCTCGACCATTTCGGTCAGCGCCGGTACGCACTCGTCCCAGCGCGCGACCTCGTAGCGCGGGTGGAGCGCGGACAGCTTCACCGACACCGAATGACCGGCCTTCGGATCGTTCCCGACCGCGTCGATCGCGCCGACATAGGCCTGGAAATAGCGTTCGGCGTCGTCGAAGGTCCGCGCCGCCTCTCCCAGCATATCGAAGCTGGCGGTGAAGCCCTTGTTCTCGGGCTTGCGCATCCGGCGCATCGCCTCGTCGATCGTGCGCCCCATCACGAAGATCTCGCCCATCATCTTCATCGCTGCGCCGACCGCCTGCCGCACGAACGGCTCGCCCGCGCGGGCCATCAGGCGCTTGAGCGGTCCCGCCGGCCCCTCGCCGACCAGCGCGCGTCCGACGACCAGTCCCCAGGTCGCGGAATTGACCAGCTTCGACGACGATCGCCCGGCATGCGCACGCCAGTCGGCATCGCCCAGCTTGTCCGCGATCAGCAGGTCCGCCGTCTCGGGATCGGGCACGCGCAGGAACGCCTCCGCCAACGACAGCAGCGCGACGCCCTCCGACGAGTTCAGCCGGTACTCCTGCAGGAACTGGTTCACCCAGCCCCGGCTTTGCGCCGCGCGCAGGTCCGCGAGCAGCCCTGCGGCATGTCCCATGATCCGCTCGCGCGACTCGGGGGTGGTCGCCGCGCGGTCCAGCAGCGGTTTTAGAACATCGGGTTCGGCGGCGCGGTACAGCCGGGACATGGATTTGCGCGCTTCGGACGTTACGGCGGTCGTCATATTCGTGGTTCCGGTCTTGAAGGCTTGCAGTCGGCAGGCGCCCGCGACTACAGGATGCCAAGCGCTTAGCGTCAAAAGCATGTCGAGGGGAAATCGCGTGGCGACCGTCACCGTCGAGGAGATGAAGGCGCGGGTGGGCGCGACCACCGTCAGCGACTGGATCACCGTCACGCAGGCAATGATCGACGCCTTTGCGGAGGCGACCGGCGACCGCCAGTTCATCCATGTCGATCCCGTCGCCGCGGCTGCGACGCCGTTCGGCGGCACAATCGCGCACGGTTTCCTGACATTGTCGCTGATGCCTGCGCTCGCCGCCAGCGTGCCGGACGCGCCGATGCTCGCGAACGTGCGGATGGGCGTGAATTACGGCGGCGACCGCGTCCGCTTCCTGACCCCCGTCCGCTCCGGCAGCCGGGTCCGCGGGCATTTCAAGCTCCTGTCGTTCGTCGAGAAGCAGCCCGGACGATTCCAGCAGACCACCGAATTCACCGTCGAGATCGAGGGGCAGGAGAAGCCCGCCCTGATCGCCGAATGGATCAGCCAGATCTTCGTTTAATTTCTTGTTGAGGACCCGTCATATGCGCTCCGCCGTCATCGTCTCCACCGCCCGCACCCCGATCGGCCGCGCCTATCGCGGCGCCTTCAACAACCTGCCCTCGCCGACCCTCGCCAGCCACGCGATCAAGGCGGCGGTCGAGCGCGCAAAGCTTGACGGCGGCGATGTCGACGACGTGGTGTGGGGCGCGGCGCTCCAGCAGGGGCATCAGGCGGGTAACATCGCCCGCAACGCGCTGCTCCGCGCCGGACTGCCGACGACGGTCGCGGGCATGTCGCTCGACCGTCAGTGCGCGTCCGGCCTGATGGCGATCGCCACCGCCGCGAAGGAGATCGTGGTCGACCACGTCGCCGTCGCGATCGGTGGCGGCGTCGAGAGCATCAGCCTGGTGCAGACACCGAAGATGAACATCGCACCCGATCCGCACCTCGTGGCGATGCACAAGGACATCTACATGCCGATGCTCCAGACCGCGGAAGTGGTCGCCAAGCGCTACGGCATCAGCCGCGAGGCGATGGACGAATACAGCCTCCAGTCGCAACAGCGCACCGCCGCCGCCCAAGCCGCCGGCAAGTTCGACGACGAGATCGTGCCGGTGTCCGCGACGATGGCGATCGTCGACAAGGAAACCAAGGAAGTCAGCCACAAGGACGTGACCCTGTCGAAGGACGAGGGCAATCGCGCCGACACCACGCTGGAAGGACTTTCGTCGCTGAAGCCCGTCCTCGGCCCCGATTACACGATCACCGCCGGCAACGCGTCGCAGTTGTCGGACGGCGCATCGGCGTCGGTGCTGATGGAGGAGAAGGAGGCGGAGCGTCGCGGGCTCCAGCCGCTCGGCCGTTATGTCGGCATGGCCGTGGCGGGCACCGAGCCGGACGAGATGGGCATTGGCCCGGTCTTCGCGATCCCCAAGCTGCTGGAGCGCAACGGCCTGAAAATGGACGACATCGGTCTGTGGGAACTGAACGAGGCGTTCGCGGTGCAGGTGCTGTACTGTCGCGACAAGCTCGGGATTCCGAACGAACTGCTGAACGTCAACGGTGGCGCGATCTCGATCGGGCATCCCTATGGCATGTCGGGCGCTCGCATGACCGGCCATGCGCTGATCGAGGGCAAGCGCCGCGGCGCGAAGTATGTCGTGGTGACGATGTGCATCGGCGGCGGCATGGGCGGCGCCGGGCTGTTCGAGGTGCTGTGAGGTTGAAAGGGTAACGTCCGGCGCGTATGTATCGCGTCGGCGTTTTGCATACGCGCCGTTCTGTATGGGCTCCGGTTGTGTCAGCAGCCGGAGCCCAATTCACTTCGGCCCCATGCGTTCGGGGCTTGAGTGTCAGCCCAAGCCCCTCCCGGCACCTTACCTGTTGCGCGACACTTCGATGATCTTCACGACCAGGGTCGCAAAGGCGAAGAGCACGCCCAGGATCAGGCACAGACCGGAGAGTTGCATACTCGACCTTTCTGCGGTGACGGCGGAATTGCCGCCGCCTGCCGTCATGGTCCCCACGTCTGCCTCGCGCAACCAACCCCCGCGCCCCTCGTTCTCAGGCCTGACCCCATCAAGGAGAGAGCGTCATGGCCGATCACGACAACCCGCAGGAGATCGCGGAGAAGTTCATCGCGAAGGTAAAGGCGAGCCCGTACATCATGCTGGGGCTGGAAAACGGCCAGCATTCCGAGCCGATGTATGTCCGCCTCGACGACGATCAGCCCAACACGCTCTTCGTGTTCGCGGGCAAGGATAACCGCGCAGCGGGCGGCGGCAAGGGCATGGTGCAGTTCGTCGGCAAGGGCCACGACTTCTTCGCCTGCCTCGCGGGCACGGTGTCGCAGGACAACGACCGCGCGCAGATCGACAAGCTGTGGGACAACAGTGTCGAGGCCTGGTTCCCGGGGGGCAAGGAAGACCCCAATCTCGCCCTGCTGCGATTCGACGTGGAATCGGCCGAGCTTTGGGAAACCGACGTCGCTATTTCCGGCAAGTTGAAGATGCTGTTCGGCGGCACCATCGACGCCAGTGAGTCCTCCAGCCATGCGAAGGTCGGCTCGATCGCCTGATCGATCCGTCTGCGCAAGAAAAAGCCCCCGATCCTCCGCGGATCGGGGGCTTTTCCATGCTCGTCGAACCAAGCCTCAGGCGGCGTTGGCGGCCCAGAATTCCTCGACCACCGGCGCGATGCGGGTGCGCCATTTGGAGCCGTTGAAGATGCCGTAATGACCGACGCTCTCGGCCATCAGATACCGCTTCTTGTCCTCGGGTAGCGCGGTCGCCAAGGTCAGCGCGGCCTTGGTCTGACCGATGCCGGAAATGTCGTCGCGCTCGCCCTCGATCGCCAATAGGCCGATGTCGGTGATCGCCGCCGGATCGACGCGCCGACCGCGGTGGATATACTCGCCCTTGGGCAGCGCGTGCGTCTGGAACACGACGTCGATCGTCTGGAGGTAGAACTCCGCCGTCATGTCGCAGACCGAGCGATATTCCTCGTAGAAGCCCTTGGTGGCGTCGGCGCTTTCGCCGTCGCCGCGGACCAGGTGCTTGAACAGCTCGAAATGGCTGGTCATGTGGTTGCCGAGGTTCATCGACATGAAGCCCGCGAGCTGCAGAAAGCCCGGATAGACCCGGCGTCCGGCACCCGGATAGGTCATCGGTACGCTGACGATCACGTTCTGCTGGAACCACGCGTGCGGCCGTTCCGTCGCCAGCGTGTTGACCGAGGTCGGAGCCTCACGCGTGTCGACCGGTCCGCCCATCAGCGTCAGCGTCAACGGGCGCAGCGGATGCTTGTCCGCGCTCATCAACGCGATCGCAGCGTAGGCGGGCACGGACGGCTGGCAGACCGCCAGCATATGCGCGCGGCCCGACCCGTCCTCGCCCATCGCCTCCAGGAATTCGATCAGGTAATCGACATAATCGTCGAGGTCGAACTTGCCGGCCGAGGTCGGCACCAGCTTGGCATCGCGCCAGTCGGTGATGTGCACGTCCGCGGACGGCAGCATCCGCTCCACCGTGCCGCGCAGCAGCGTGGCATAGTGGCCCGACATCGGCGCGACGATCAGCAGCTTGGGACCACCCTCGACGCCCTCACGGCGGAAGCGCTTCAACTGGCCAAACGCCTTGCGAACGACGATCTCCTCGTGCACCGCGACCTCGCGACCGTCGACGACGGTCGTGTCGAGGCCGAAGGCCGGCTTCCCACGGGGCGCGGCCGCATGGGCGAACACCTCCAGCGCGGAGGCCACGATCGACCCGCCCCCCATGTAAGAGAACGGGTTGGCGGGGTTCTGGAGCAGCCCGGCACCGAAATTCGCCATCGCACTGGCGCCGGCGAGCATCGAGCGCTGCATCTCATAGGCATCGTAGAGCATCGGGTATCCTTTACCCCAACATAGGTTGATCAAGCGGTAACGCAAAGCTTCGCATCTGCAACGTTCTTGTCGGACAATGGTCCCATTCCGCGACGATTGAGCCGCCGCCGCCACACTGCTAGGCGCGCATCATGGCCAGAGACGCAGACGGATCGCCGCCCCCTACCCCCACCGACACGCCTGCCCGCGGGCAACTGAGCGACCTGTCGATGGTCTGGAGCCGCGCCGCGGCCTATCCGGGGCACATCGTCGTGGCGGCGCTGGCGCTGCTTACCACGTCGGCGGCGACGATCGCGATCCCGTACGGATTCAAGCGTGTGGTCGATCGCGGCTTCGGCGGCGTCGCCTCTGGCGCGGCGGGCGGCAATGTCTCGTCGTCGTTCCACTATCTGCTGATGATCGTCGTCGTGCTGGCGATCGGCACCGCGATCCGCTTCTACTTCGTATCATGGCTGGGCGAGCGCGTGATCGCCGACATCCGCACCGCGGTCCATGCCAACCTGCTCCGCCTCGCGCCGCGCTTCTACGAAGTGAACCGCCCTTCCGAGATCGCGTCGCGCATGACGTCCGATACGACGATCATCGAGTTCATCGTGTCGAGCACGGTGTCGATCGCGCTCCGCAACATGCTGACCGGCATCGGCGGACTGATCTACCTGTTCGTGATCTCGCCCAAGCTGGCGGGAATGCTGATGATCGCGATACCGCTGATGATCGGGCCGATGGTCGTGCTGGGCCGCCGCCTGAGGACGCTGTCGAGAACGTCGCAGGATCGGGTGGCGGAGGTCGGCGCGGTGGTGACCGAAACGCTGGGCGCGATGAAGGTCGTGCAGGCGTTCGGGCAGGAGGCGCGCGAGCATGGCCGCTTCGGCAAGGCGGTGTCGGAGACGTTCGAGACGGCGAGGCAGCGCATCCTGCTGCGCGCCGGCATGACGGCGGTGTTGATCGCTTTGGTGTTCGGATCGATCACGCTGGTGCTGTGGGAGGGCGCGATCGACGTCGCGGCGGGCCGTCTGAGCGGCGGATCGATCGCCGCCTTCGTCCTGACCGGCGGCATCGTCGCGGGCGCGGCGAGCGCCCTGACCGAAGTGTATGGCGACCTGCTGCGTGGTGCGGGTGCGGCGTCGCGGCTGGCGCAACTGCTGCGCGAACCGGCGGAGATCGCGGCCCCCGCCAACCCCGTCGCCCTGCCGCAGCCGCCACGCGGAGCGCTCGCGTTCGAGCATGTCGCGTTCCGCTACCCGACGCGGCTGGAGGTCGCGGCGCTGGACGATTTTTCGCTGGCAATCGCGCCGGGGGAGACGGTCGCGGTGGTGGGCCCGTCCGGCGCCGGCAAGTCGACGCTGTTCCAGCTTGCCGAGCGCTTCTACGATCCGCAGGGCGGTCGCATCACGATCGACGGGGTCGCTCTGCCGGACGCCGATCCGGCCGCGGTCCGCGCGCGTATCGCGATGGTCCCGCAGGAGACGGTGATCTTCGGCGCGTCTGCCCGCGACAACCTTCGCTATGGTCATTGGGAGGCGGGCGACGAGGCGCTCTGGACGGCGGCGGAGGCGGCGAACGCGGCCGACTTCCTGCGCCGCCTGCCTGAAGGGCTCGACACGTTCCTGGGCGAAGGCGGCGCACGCCTGTCGGGCGGCCAGCGCCAGCGGATCGCCATCGCCCGCGCGCTGTTGCGCGATGCACCGATCCTGCTGCTGGACGAGGCGACCAGCGCGCTCGACGCGGAAAGCGAGCGGCTGGTGCAGGAGGCGCTGGAGCGGCTGATGGCGACGCGCACCACCTTGGTCATCGCCCACCGCCTCGCCACCGTCCGCGCCGCCGACCGGATCGTGGTGATGGACGAGGGCCGGATCGTCGAGCAGGGCAACCACGCCGCGCTGATCGGCCGTGGCGGCCTCTATGCACGGCTGGCGAGTCTGCAATTCAACGAGGCTGCGTAAGGCCGAGGTCGGCTCTAAGTCCGATCATCCCGCCCGGCCTCGCGTTACCCCTGAGCGGTCCGAGACCTATCCTTTCAAGTGGGGACAGCGACCCGCCCGGCATCCACGTGCTCCCGCGAAGGCGGGAGCCCAGTACTGTGTCCCCGCCTTCGCGGGGACACATGAGGGTACGTGTCCGAAGGAAAGCAGAATTATAATGGCTTGGCGGACACATTTTCAGGAGAGGTCTAGGTCGGGCCTCTCCCACAGCCGTACTGCCCGCCCGTTGCCAGTGTCAGTCCCCTCACCCACCCTTGCGTTTGCGCGGCTTGGGCAACGGTAGTTCGGCGGCGGAGACGCGGATGAGGTCGGTCAGCCAGTCGCGATCGTCCCAGCGGTCCTGATCGATCGACAGGCACGGCTTCGCGCCCGGATAGGGCGCACCTTCGTCGACATCGCCCGCGACCGCACGGCCACCCGCGGTCTGCTTGACGAACAGGCGGTCGTCACAGACCAGAGCGACCATCCTGCCGTCGCAATAGATGCCGTACTCGCCGAACATCGGTTTCGCCACGACATCGCCCGCGGCAGCGATCTGGTCGACGATGAAGTCGATGGTTCTGCGATCGGACGCCATCCGCGCAGTCTGGCAGATCGCACCCGGCATGACGATCCGTTTCGCTTGCCGCGCTTCGACGAACGCGGCATTTTCGCAATCCTGAGGAGACGTAACGATGCGCGACTTCGACCTGATCGTGTACGGCGCGACCGGCTTCACCGGGCGGCTGGTGGCGGGATATCTGGCCGCGACCTATCCGGGTCATGGCCGCTGGGCGATGGCCGGACGCAGCCTGTCGAAGCTGGAGGAAGTCCGCGACCTGATCGGCGTGCCCGCCGACGTGCCGCTGATCGTCGCCGATGCGGACGACCCCGCCAGCCTGTCCACGCTCGCGGCACGAACCGAAGTCGTGGTAACCACGGTCGGCCCCTACCAGCTTTACGGATCGGCGCTGGTCGCGGCGTGCGCGGCGGGCGGCACAGCCTATGTCGACCTGTGCGGCGAGCCGGCGTGGATGCGCCACATGATCGACGCGCATCAGGACGCGGCCAAGGCATCCGGCGCGCGCATCGTGTTCTCGTGCGGGTTCGACTCGATCCCCTTCGATCTCGGCGTGTTGACCGCGCAGGAGGCGGCGGTGGCGCGCTTCGGCCGGGTCGCACCGCGCGTGAAGGGGCGCGTGCGGCGGATGCAGGGCGGCTTCTCCGGCGGCACGGCCGCCAGTTTGAAGGCGACGCTGGCGGCGGCGGCGCGCGATCCCTCGCTGGTCATGCTGCTGACCAACCCCTTCGCGCTGACGCCCGGCTTCACCGGCCCGCATCAGCCGACCGGCCTGATCCCGGAATTTGATACGACGCTGAACGCGTGGGTCGCGCCGTTCGTGATGGCCCCGATCAATACCAAGAACGTGCACCGCACCAACTTCCTGCTCGGCCATCCCTACGGCACCGATTTCGTCTATGACGAGATGATGGTCGCGGGGCTCGGCGATCTCGGCAAAGCCGCGGCCGAGGCGCTGGGCAAGCTCAATCCGTTCGCGGGCGACAAGGGACCCAAGCCCGGCGAAGGCCCGTCGAAAGAGGAACGCGACGCCGGGCATTACGACATCCTGTTCGCGGCGCTGACGCCGGACGGCGGGCGCGCGGACGCGGTCGTCACCGGCGACCGCGATCCAGGCTACGGATCGACGTGCAAGATGCTGGCGGAAACGGCGCTGTGCCTCGTCGGTGGCGAGGCGAAGGGCGGCGTGTGGACGCCGGGAGCACTGCTCGGCACGACGTTGCGGGATCGCTTGCAGGAGAAGGCGGGGCTGACCTTCACCGCCTGCTGACCGTTACTCGGCGATCGAGAAGGCTGCCGCCGCGGCAAGAGCGGTGGCGACGACGCCCGTACCGGCTGCCAGCGCCGCGGCACGGCGGCGGACGATCGTGCGAAAACGGGCGAGGCGCGACGAGTCCAGATAATAGAGCCCGGGCGCCGCGCTGACGATCGCGCCGTGGCGGGCGAGCCGCGCGAACATGCGGGCGAGTGCCGGGTCTTCGCCGGCGTCGAACGTCATAGCCGTATCGGGAGTGGTCGCCCGCGCCGCGGCGAAGCGGCTGACGATGATCTTGCGGGCGGCGGATCGGCGACTCATGGCGGCGGTGTAGCGGGCGGAAGTTGATGAAGGTTTATTGGCGAGATGAGGTTCTCCGGCCACGCCGCGCATGCATTCTGTCATGCCGGGACAAGCCCGGCGTGACGTCGTGTCCGAACCTTCCGGTCAGCGCCGCTTCTTGCCGTCGTGCCGGATGTTGGCCGGCCGGCCACGCTTGACGATCCGGCGCGGACCACCGCTCTTGCCGCCTCCACCGCCGCGGTGCCCGCGCGGCGACGGCGCCGCGCCGAGGCCGCCCGGCGGTTCGAACCGCAAGGCCCCCGACACCGGGTTCGCCTCCGCCAGCCGCAGCCGCAGCCGCTGGCCGAGCGCATATTGGTCGCCGGTGTCCTCGCCGGTCAGCGTTCGGCCCGCCTCGTCGAAGCGGAAATACTCGCCGCCGAGATCGCGAACGGGCATCAGGCCGTCGCCGCCGATCCCCTCCACCGTCGCGAAGAAGCCGTAATTCTGGACGCCGGTGATCCGCACCTCCACCTCCTCGCCGACACGTTCCGACAGGAACGCCGCGACATAGCGGTCGATCGTGTCGCGCTCCGCCTCCATCGCGCGCCGCTCCAGTTGGCTGATATTCTCGCCGATCCGCTCCATCTCGTCGTCGGCGGGCGCGAGGCCACCAGGTCCAAGCGCATAGGCGGCGACCAGCGCGCGGTGCACGACAAGATCGGCATAACGACGTATCGGCGACGTAAAGTGCGCGTAGCTGCCCAGCGACAGGCCGAAATGGCCGTGATTGGCGGGCGCGTAATAGGCCTGGGTCTGCGTCCGCAGCACCTGCTCCATCACCTGCGGGCGGAAATCCGCGTCGCCGATCCGGTCGAGGATGCGGTTGAACGTCTTGGGCTGGATGACCTGACCGAGCGCGAAGGGCACGTCGAACGTGTCGAGATAATCCTTTAGCGCGACCAGCTTCTCGCGGCTGGGCGCCTGATGGACGCGGTACATGACCGGCGCCTTCTTCTTCTCCAGCGCCTTCGCCGCAGCGACGTTGGCGGCGATCATATAATCCTCGATCAACCGGTGCGCGTCGAGGCGCTCGCGCGGCGCGACCGACAGGATGCGACCCTTCTCGTCCAGCACCACGCGGCGTTCCGGCAGGTCGAGATCGAGCGGCTCGCGCGCGTCGCGATCCTTCGCCAGCGCCCGCCAGCAGGACCAGAGGTTTTGGAGGATCGGTGTCAAATCCTCCCCGGTACGGGGAGGGGGACCATCCGCAGGATGGTGGAGGGGGCTTTTCACGGACGGCTCCGTCTGCGGCGCCCCCCCTCCACCAGCTTCGCTGGTCCCCCTCCCCGTGCCGGGGAGGACTCGATCGATCGCCGCCTGCGCATCCTCGTACGCCAGATTGGCCGCAATCCGCACGACGGCGCGGGAGAAGCGCCACGACAGCAGCTTGCCCACAGGACTGATCCGCAGATGACAGGCGAGCGCGGCACGGTCCTCGCCCTCCTTCAGCGAACACACGTCCGCCGACAGGATTTCGGGCAGCATCGGCACGACCCGGTCGGGGAAATAGACCGAATTGCCGCGCCGCCGCGCCTCTCGGTCGAGATCGGAGCCAGGGCGGACATAGAAGCTCACATCCGCGATCGCGACGATCGCCTGCCAGCCGCCCTCGTTGGTGGGATCGTCGTCGGGGGCGGCCCACACCGCATCGTCGTGATCGCGCGCGTCGGCGGGATCGATCGCCACGATCGGCAGGTGGCGCAGATCCTCGCGGTCCTCGCCCAGCGGTTGCGCGGCAGACCGGCGCGCCTCGTCCAGCGTATCCTCGGAGAACACGTCCGGTATGCCGAGCTTGTGGATCGCGATCAGCGAAAAGCTGCGCGGCGCGAACGGATCGCCCAGTCGCTGGACGACGCGCACGGTGATGCGCGGCGGCCGGCCGGCGATCTCGCACAGAACGAGGTCGCCCGCCTCCGCATCGCCGGTGTCGGACACGGGGAACTCCCGCCGCTCCTTCTTCTCGACGCCGGTCAGCCAGTATCGCTTCAGCGGACCACTACCCTCTTCGCGCAGCACACCGAGGATCTGTTCGGCGGACGGTGCGAGCACCTTCATCGGGTGCGCGGTCCAGCCGTTGCCGGTCTCCTCCGTGCGGGCGAGGACGCGCTCGCCGATGCCCAGCGCGCCGCGCTTGCGCTCGCGCACGCGGATGCGCGGGATCGGCACGCCGTCCGCCTCCCATCGCTCCGGCTGCGCCCATACGTTGCCCCCGTCGTCGACGTCGACGATCTTGAGCACGGTGACCTTGGGCAGGCCGCCCATCTTGTGGAACGCGCGACCGGGCGCGCTGTCGATCAGCCCCTCGTCCGCCATATCCTTCAACAGCGCCTTGAGCGCGATCTTCTGTTGCGCGGTCAGGCCGAAGGCGCGCGCGATCTCCCGCTTGCCCGCGGGGGTGTCGGACGCGGCGATGAAATCAAGAATTTGGTCGCGCGTGGGAAGGCCGGGTACGGGTTTTGCCATGCACGGAAGATAGGGACTTCGGTGCCCGCCGTCATGTCCCGAAAACGACGACGGCCGCCGGACCCCGTCGGGACCGGCGGCCGCCTGCGCGATCCGGGGATCGTCGGATCAGCCGAAGCTGACCGCGGTCTTCACGGCACGACGACGACGCAGCGCGCCACCGGCCATACCGGCGCCCAGGATCATCATCGCCCACGTCGCGGGCTCCGGCACCGGCGCGATGGCGAGACCGAACAGCGCATCCTGCGTCGTGCCGACCCGCGTCAGCGCGCCGGTGTTGAGGTTGATCGAGAACAGGCGCGTGCCGTTCGACACGAACGCGTCGTTACCCAGGATGTCGAAGCTGGTCCGCGAACCGAGGGGCGTGCCCAGCGCGCCGACCGTCACCAGCGTACCGGCGCTGTTCGCCTGACGCGTCAGCACGCCGCGCGTGGTGTCGATGCTGTACAACTGCGTCGTTGCGGTCGGGCCGCTCAGCGACTGCGTGTATGCAGCGGCGGTCACGTCCGGATTGCGGCCGGCATTGACATCGCCGGCGGCGTAGAAGACCGGCGTGGCCGTCGTCAGTGCGCCGTCATTCGGATTGAAGACGTAATTGTCATTCGAGTTGCTGACGATCCGCAGACGATCGATGGTCGGGTTGAAATCGAACGCAAACTCCGTCCCGGTCAAGGCAAGCACGCCGCTAGCGGCCGTCGCCACGCCGGTGGTGAGGTTCACCGTGTAGATGATGTTGTTCGACCCCAGCGCATAGAGCTGACGGTTACCAGGGCGGAAGTCGATCGCCTTGATGCTGTCACCGATGCCGGTGATCGCGACGCTCGACGTGGCCACGCCGGGCGCCGCGCTGTTATAGCCGATCAGGTTGTTGAGTTCATCGACGCCGTAGATCGTCGCCGCATCGGCGCCACTTGCGGCTCCAACTGCAAGCAAACCCGCCAAAATCATCGTCTTCATCGAAATACTCCCCGTTTTACTGCGCAGGACGACGTCGCCGGGTCTACCGATGAAGCATCGTTCATAAAGGATTAACCCATTTCGCCGTGAAACGATACCGGTTCGGCCTATATTTATTTCAACAACCTACGTCTCGCCGCCTGCATCCAGATGCGTTTAGCAGCCGTATCTGCCTCCTGTTTCACGGCGCGCCGCCACCCGCCTGGATGACCTCGATGACAGAGTCCCCCGCTTGCAGCCGCGCGGCGTCCGGCTCCCAGAATCCGATGATCCGGTCGCCACGATAGATGCGCAGGATGCGGGAATTCCCCCCGTCGTGCGGGCTCTGGCCGACTTCGTCCGGCCGCACGGGGCGTTCGCGCAACTCCGCCTTGCCGCCCCGCGTGACGAGGTCGGCGACATAATCGGCCACGTGCGGCCCATTGGTGCACTGCGCCAGCAACTGCCCGCCGAAGCTGACCGGATTGACGATGATCGTCGCACCGGCGTCGCGCGCCAGCAGTTCGTTCTCGATCGCGGCGATCGACACCGCAACGCCCGCGCGCGGTGCGAGCCGGCGGACGGTCAGGACGATCAGCACCGCCGTATCGTCCCGCCCCGGCGCGACGATGACCGACGAGGCCTCTTCCACCTTCGCGATCGACAGCACCGCATTGTGGGTCGCGTCCCCCTCCACCGTGGCGACGCCGAGTTCCTCGGCTTCGCGCAGAGCCTCGGCATTCTCGTCGACCACGACGATCGTCTCCGGCAGGTGACCGCGCTCCAGCAGTTCGGCCACGGCCGCCGATCCCGCCCGGCCATAGCCGCAGACGATGACGTGATCCTTCAGTTCGCGCCGTATCAGGCCCATGCGCCACCGCTCCCATCCTTGCCTCAGCATGAAGCTGTACGCGCTGCCGAGGAAGATGAGGAACACGAAGATGCGGATCGGCGTGACGACGAACGTGTCGAACATCCGCGCCGAGGTGGAGACGGGCACGATGTCGCCGTACCCGACCGTCGTGACCGTGATGACGGTGAAGTACACGACATCCAGAAAAGACACGGCCCCATCGGTATTGTCGCGCAGCCCGGTGCGGTCGAACCAGTGCCCACCCAGCGCGATCCCGACGAGCACGAGAACCGCCGCAGCCCGGATCGCCAGCGTCGTCAGCGGACTGAGCCGCCCCGCCCGAAAGAACCGCGGCCGGGCGGCGGTGACGGCGGCACGCGCCGCCATCCGTCCGGGGAGCGGCGCATGCCGGCGGTTCTGGCGGCGCGGTGGCGTCATGGTTGGGGTTGTATGGGGCTAGGCGGGAGAGGTCGAACGGTTCTTGCTGGTTCGCCCTGCCTTCTCCCCTCGCTGCAAGGGAGGGGAGAACAACGAAAAACCTCAGTAAGCCCGGCCGATCAACACCCGCTCCACCGCGGGTTCGCCCGTGAACACGCACGGCCCGCTGTCGCTGTGCGTTTGCCCCATCGGCGCATTGCGGATCGTCAGCTTCAGCGACTTCAGCCGCTCGACCACATGGTCCAGCGCCGCGCCCGTCGGCTTCGCCCAGCGGACATCGACCCAGCCGGGGTTCTTCACCCCCTCCGCGAAATGCGCCTCGACCCCGGCCCAGTCGTCGACCGGCGTCACGCGGGCGCGCAGCGCCTCGGTGGACTGGGTCAGCAGGCCAGACTGCGCATCCTCCAGCGCCTGCGCCAGCGTATCGATCAACTCGCCGCGCGGCATCACCGTCGACTTCAGCTTGCCGCCGTCCTGATACAGGTCGGTGCGCAGGATGACGGAGACGTTGCCGCCCGCCACGTCGCGGCCACCAACCTCGATCACCACCGGCGCGCCCTTCTTCACCCAGCCCCAGCGCTTCGTCGCGGCCTTGGCGGGCTTCAGGTCGAGCAGCGCGCGCACCGGCTCGCCCAGCGCCGTCAGACCGGCGAGGTCCTTCTGGAGCGAACGACAATAGTCGACGATCGCCGCGTCCTCCGGCTGGTCGCGCAGCATCGGCACGATCACCACCTGCCACGGCGCGATCGCGGGCGGCACGCGCAGGCCATCGTCGTCGCCGTGGACCATGATGACCGCGCCGACCATCCGCGTCGACACGCCCCAGCTCGTCGTGTTCGCGAACTCCAGCTCGCCCGCCGCATTCTGGAACCGGATGTTCTGCGCATGCGCGAAATTGGTGCCGAGGAAGTGCGACGTTCCCGCCTGCAACGCCTTCCCATCCTGCATCATCGCTTCGATCGAATAGGTCGCGACCGCACCCGGAAAGCGCTCGTTCTCCGGCTTCTCACCGGTCAGGACATGCACCGCGAGGCACGTTTCCGAAAACTCGCGATACACTTCCAGCATGCGCAACGTCTCCTCGCGCGCCTCGTCGGCGGTCGCGTGGGCGGTGTGACCCTCCTGCCAAAGGAATTCGCTGGTGCGTAGGAACATGCGCGTCCGCATCTCCCACCGGACGACATTGGCCCACTGGTTGATGAGCACGGGCAGATCCCGCCACGACTGCACCCAGCGCGAGAAGGCGGTGCCGATCACCGTCTCCGACGTCGGCCGCACGACCAGCGGCTCCTCCAGCTTGGCGGTCGGATCGGGGGTCAGCCCGCCCTTCCCGTCCGACACCAGCCGGTGGTGGGTGACGACCGCCATCTCCTTGGCGAACCCCTCGACATGCTCCGCCTCCTTTTCGAAATAGGAGAGAGGGATGAACAGCGGGAAATAGCAATTCTCATGCCCGGTCGCCTTGATGCGATCGTCGAGCAGCCGCTGGATGCGTTCCCAGATGCCGTATCCCCAGGGCCGGATGACCATGCAGCCGCGTACGCCCGATTCCTCGGCGAGATCGGCCTCCGTGATGACGGACTGGTACCAGGCCGCGAAGTCGGCTTCGCGCGTGACGGGGAGTGCATGCTTCATGGCGGGATCGCCTAGCGGTTCGCGCGGTGGAGCGGAAGTGCGAGTCCGTTCGCCCTTACAGCCTGCCCTGAAGGAAGAGAGCCTGGAAGAAACCACGCCAAGCCGCTGAAAACCCGCTACCCACCCGCCCGTGACCCAGTCCCCCGACCGCCTCGCAGCTGCGATCCTGTTCCGGCTGCTGTCCGTCGTCCTGTTCGCCGGCATGAACGCCTGCATCAAGCTGGGCGAAGTCCACGGCGCAAAACTCGGCGAACTCCTGTTCTTTCGGCAGGCGGGCGCGGCGGTGCTGGTGACGGCGGTGATCGCCAGCGGCCCGGGCCTCGCATCCATCCGCACGCAGCGGATCGGGGCGCATATCCGGCGCGCGGTCGTCGGGCTGACCGGCATGGTCTTCGTATTTTCCGCGATCATGACGCTGCCGCTGGCGGAGGCGACGACGCTCAGCTTCTCGACGCCGATCTTCGCGACCATATTGGGCGCGATCGTGCTGGGGGAGCCGACCGGCTGGCGGCGCTGGGCGGCGGTGCTGACCGGCTTTGTCGGCGTCGTCATCGTCGCGCGACCCGGTGGTCACGCCCTGCCGCCGATCGGCATCGCCTATGGCTTGATCGCGGCGGTGACGACGGCGACGGTGTTCATCCTGCTGCGCCAGATCGGCCGGACGGAGCGGGCGCAGACCACCGTCTGGTGGTTTTCGGTGCTATCGCTGGTGCCGCTCAGCATCGTCTATGCGATGACGGCGCAGGCGCATGACGCGACCGGCTGGGCGATCCTTGCCGCTACGGGGCTGTTCGGCGGCGCGGCGCAACTCGCGATGACGGCGTCGCTGCGCTACGGATCGGTGTCGCTGGTGGTGCCGATGGATTATTCGTCGCTGTTATGGGCGACGGTGCTCGGCTGGTGGCTGTTCGGAACGCTGCCGGGGGATACGACGTGGATCGGCGCGCCGATCATCGTCGCCTCCGGTCTCTACATCGTCTGGCGCGAGCATCTCCGCCGACGCGAAATCACGGAGGCGGCGATCAGCCCGGAATGACCGGCCTCCGTGCCGTGGCGAGCATGCGTCGCGCGCGCAGGAACATCTCCAGCCGCTGCGCCGCGAACAGGCCGAGCGCGAGCGACATCAGCATGTCCGTCATCGCCAGCGCATCCAGATGCAACCACCCAGCCCCGCCCGCGCGCGCACCCTGGCGCACCGCAACGATTGCGAGGATGAACAGCATTGCGGCGGGCGACGAACTCTGGCTCAGCGCATGCGTCTCCGGATCGACCGTGATCCGCATCAGCTTCCCCCGCGTCCAGCCCAGCGCTCCCCCCAGCACCAGCGCGGCGAGGCAGAACGCCCAACCCCAGCCGACCGGCGGCGTCATCGCGAAGGTGATCCCGACCAGCACCGCGAACAGACCCGGCAATATCCACAGCCGTTCCAGCTTCAGCGGCCTGACCCGGCTCATCCGCCGCCAGCGGACCGCGAAGACGACCGCGATCACCACCGCCGTAATAACATAGGTCAGGAGGCTCGACTGCCCGTCCGCTTGCATGCACTGTCCCCCGGCTTCGCTCGGCCGCCGTCATGCGCGGGCGGGCAGGCGGCGTCCAGCGATGGATCGGCCCGCGTCCTTCAGGCGATCAGGAGACCAAGTTTGCAGCAGCCGGATTCTCGCCCCGTCCTGTCCGAACGGGCGGTGATGACGCTGGGCTGGATCGCGACCGCGGCGTCGGTGACGATGTACGTGTCCTATGTCGACCAGATCAGGCTGAACCTGTCGGGCGAAAAGGGGTCGACGATCCAGCCGCTGGCGACCGTCATCAACTGCTCGCTCTGGGCGGCATACGGCTTTTTGCGGCAACCGAAGCGGGACTGGCCGATCGTACTGGCGAATGCGCCGGGCATCGTGCTCGGCGCGCTATCGCTGGCGACTGCGTTCTGAGCCTTCCGGCTCAGCGCGCACCGGCGGCGAGGCGCAGCGGCGCGGGCGCATCCGGTACGGCGATCATCTCCGCACGGTCCGCGATCGCGGCGGTGCCGCGCTTGATGCGCTTCGCCCGGTACAGCGCCTGATCGGCCGCCTCCAACAGTGTCGAGCGGGTCGCGTGACGATGATCCAGTCCGCAGACGCCGATCGTCGCGGACACCGTGATCCGATCCTCGCCCTCGCCGATGCCATAGCGGAGGTCGCCGAGCAGCCGCCGCAGCACGGCGATCAGGTTGTCGCGCGCATCGTCGCCGCGCAGCATCAGCACGAACTCATCGCCCCCAAGCCGTGCGACGAAGCAGTCCTCCAGATAGGTGGCCGACCGCAGCCGCCCCGCGACCACCCGCAACACTTCGTCCCCGCGCGCGTGTCCGAAGCGATCGTTGACGTCCTTGAACCGGTCGAGGTCGAGCAGCGCCACCGCCAACGGCGTCCCATCGCGCCGGGCGCATTCGATCGCGGCATCGAGGTGGCGGTTGAGGCCGCGGCGACTGGCGATCTGCGTCAGTTCGTCGGTCTGCGCCGTCTCCAGCAGGCTCTGTTCCAGGCGATAGCGCTCGGTCACGTCCTGTATGACGCCGACGATCGCGACCCGCTCGCCGCAGGCCGCATATTCCGCCTCGCCCATCGCCCGCACGCGCCGCTGTTCGCCGCGCGCGGTGACGAATTCCAGTTCCAGGTCATAGGCTTCGCCGGTCGCTATGCAGTGCGCCAGCGCCGTCTCCAGCTTCGCACGATCATGCGCCGGATAGAAATCGAGCGCGGTCGCCAACGCCTCTCCGTCCGCCGGCGTCAGGCCGTGGATCGTATAGGTCTGGTCCGACCATTCGACGGCATCTCCGCGCAGGTCGAGCCGCCAAGACCCGATGTTCGCCATCCGCTCCGCCTGCTGCAACTGGCGCTGCATGCGGTCGACGCCGATCAGCGCCTCCTGCCGCTCCAACGCCGCCGTCACCGCCTCCTGCGTTGCGACGCGCAGTTCGAACAGCGTCTCGACCAGTTTCGCCATCTGGCGCAGTGTCGCGATCTGGTCCGATGTCGGATCGCGTGGGCTGTCGTCGATGACGCACAGCGTTCCCAGCGGCAGCTTCGGCTCGCCCGGTCGCTTCGCGGCTCGGACCGGCATGCCCATATAGGCGCGCACGAAGGGCGGGCCGAGCACCAGCGGGTTGTGTGCAAAGCGCGGATCGAGCGTCGTGTCACGCACGATCAGCAGGTCGTTCGCGGCGACCGCATGCGAGCAAAAGGCGATGTCGCGGTCCGTCTGCGTCTCGCACAGCCCCTGACGCGCCATGAACCACTGGCGGTCGGCGTCGACCAGCGACACCAGCACGATTTTCCACCCGAACATGCGCCGGGTCGCTTCGACGATCGCGTCGAACTCCGCCTCCGCGGGGCGGTCGAGAATGTCGAGGGTGCGAAGCACCTCCAGGCGCTGTCGCTCGAAACGATCGGGCATGCGGGTCCTTCGCACGCCGAACCTTGCTGCCACGCTAACGAAGCGGGCAGGTGCGCCTCGTTTGCGACGAGTGGTGGCGGTAAGCGCACGCCCGTCGCAGGTTAACGCCGCGCCAAGAAATGGCGCGGCGTTCCCGGCGTCACTCCGCGGCGGCGGCGACCGGCGTGGGGTTCTTCCACGTCAGCACGGGCTTGCGCGCGGCCAGCGTCTCGTCGAGCCGGGCGCGCGGCGCGAAATGCGGTGCGGACTTGAGTGCGGTGTCGCCCGCCTTGGCGCGCTCCGCCACCGATCGCAGCGCGCCGATGAACTGGTCGAGCGCCGCCTTCGACTCGGTCTCGGTCGGCTCGACCAGCATCGCGCCGTGCACGACGAGCGGGAAATACACCGTCATCGGGTGATACCCCTCGTCGATCAGGCCCTTCGCCACGTCCAGCGTCGAGAACCCGTCCGCCAGATTGGCGTCGCTGAACAGCGCCTCGTGCATGCACGGTCCCGACCCGCCGAACGGCGCGTCGAGCGTATCCTCCAGCGAGCGCAGGACGTAATTCGCGTTCAGCACCGCATCCTCGGCGACCTGACGCAGGCCGTCCGCACCGTGGCTCAGGATGTAGGTCAGCGCGCGGGTGAACATGCCCATCTGGCCGTGGAACGCGACCATGCGACCGAACGAATCCGGGTGGCGATCGTCGACGCTTTCTTCCTCGACCAGCGTGATGTGACCGTCACCGTGGCGTTCGGTGAAGGGCAGCGGCCCGAAGGGCGACAGCGCCTCCGACAGCACCACCGGCCCGGATCCCGGCCCGCCGCCACCGTGCGGCGTCGAGAAGGTCTTGTGCAGGTTGATGTGCATCGCATCGACGCCGAGGTCGCCCGGCCGCACGCGGCCGACGATCGCGTTGAAGTTCGCGCCGTCGCAATAGACGTAGCCGCCTGCTTCATGCACCGCGTCCGAAATCTCCTTCAGATCGCGCTCGAACAGGCCGCAGGTGTTGGGGTTGGTGATCATCACCGCCGCCACGTCGGGCCCGAGCCGCGCCTTCAGTGCCGCGGTGTCGACGCGGCCCTCGGCGGTCGCGGGGATGTCCTCGACCTGGAACCCGGCGAAAGCGGCGGTGGCGGGGTTGGTGCCGTGCGCGCTTTCGGGGACGAGGACGACCTTGCGATGCCCCTCGCCGCGCTTCTCCAGCGCCGCCTTGATGCACAGGATGCCGCACAGCTCGCCGTGCGCGCCCGCCTTCGGGCTCATCGCGACGCCGTGCATGCCGGTCAGCTTGATGAGCCACACCGCCAGTTCGTTGATGACCGCCAGCGCGCCCTGCACGGTATCGACCGGCTGCAACGGATGGACGTCGGCGAAACCGGGCAGCCGCGCCATCTTCTCGTTCAGGCGCGGATTATGCTTCATCGTGCAGCTACCGAGCGGGAACAGCCCGAGATCGATCGCGTAATTCTGCCGCGACAGGCGCGTATAGTGGCGCACCGTCTCCGGCTCCGACAGGCCGGGCAGCCCGATCGGTGCGGTCCGCGCCAGCGACCCCAGCTTCGACGCGGTCGTGACCGGGGCCGCGACCTCGACGCCCGTCGTTTCGGTGGAGCCGATCTCGAAGATCAGCGCCTCCTCCAGCATCAGCGCCCGATTGCCCGTAAAGGTGTTGCCGGTCGAGGTCGCCGGGACATTGCCCGATCCGGCGACCATCTCCGGGCGCCAGCCGCTCTGGTTGATGCTCATGCCAGGATCTCCTGAAGCGCGGCGGCAAGGGTTTCGACATCCTCCGCCGTGGTGGTTTCGGTAACGGCGACGACCAGTCCGTTCGCCAGCGCATCCTCGCCCGGATACAGCCGGCCGAGCGACACGCCCGCGAGGATGCCGCGATCCGCCAGCGTCCGGACGACGGGCCGCGCCTCGACCGGCAGCTTCAGCGTGAATTCGTTGAAGAAGCCGTCGTTGACCAGTTCGACGCCCGGCACCTGCGACAGCCGCTCCGCCGCGGTGACCGCGCCGGCATGGTTGGTCGCGGCCAGCGCGCGCAGCCCCGCCTCGCCCAGCAGTGTCATGTGGATCGAGAACGCCAGCGCACACAGGCCGGAGTTGGTGCAGATGTTCGACGTCGCCTTCTCGCGCCGGATATGCTGCTCGCGCGTCGACAGCGTCAGCACGAAGCCGCGCTTGCCGTTCGCGTCGACCGTCTCGCCGCACAGGCGACCCGGCATCTGGCGGACATATTTGTCCTTGCACCCGAACAGCCCGACATAAGGCCCGCCGAACTGAAGCCCGACGCCCAGAGACTGCCCCTCGCCCACGACGATATCGGCATCCATCTCGCCCGGCGAGCGGATCGCGCCGAGCGCGACCGGCTCCGTCACCACCGCGATCAGCAGCGCCTTCTTCGCGTGACAGGCATCCGCCAGCGGCGTCAGGTCGGCAATGCGCCCGAGGATGTCGGGATACTGGACGACGACGCACGAGGTATCGTCGTCGATCGCGGCGATCAGGCGATCGATGTCCAGCTCCGGCACCAGCCACGGCGATGTCGTGTCGAGCACGTCGCCGGTATACTTCGCCATCGTCTTCGCGACCGAGACATAATGCGGGTGCAGCCCCGACGACAGGATCGCCTTGCCGCGCTTGGTGATGCGCCGCGCCATGCCGATCGCTTCCCAGCACGCGGTCGAGCCGTCGTACATCGACGCATTCGCCACGTCGGTGCCGAGCAGCCGCGCGACCTGCGTCTGGAATTCGAACAGCATCTGGAGCGTACCCTGCGCGATCTCCGGCTGATACGGCGTGTAGGCGGTCAGGAACTCGCCGCGCTGGATCAGGTGATCGACCGACGCCGGCACATGATGCCGGTACGCGCCGCAACCCAGGAAGAACGGCACTTCGCCCGCCACCGTGTTCTGGCGTGCAAGCGCCGTCATGTGGCGTTCGACCGCCAGTTCCGACGCATGGTTCGGCAGATCATGAACAGGGCCATCGAGCCGTGCCGCCTCCGGCACGTCGACGAACAGATCGTCTATCGACGACACGCCGATGACGGACAGCATCGCGTCACGATCGGGCTGGGTAAGCGGCAGATAGCGCATGTTCTACTCCTCCCATCCCTTTCGGGAGGGGTTGGGACTGTTGTTCTCCCCTCCCTTCAAGGGAGGGGTCGGGGGTGGGTAGCGTCCGGGCGGTCCGGCAAGAGACTCGCGGCACGTCACCGTATCGCGAGCATTCTACCCATTCCCAACCCCTCCCTCGAAGGGAGAGGAGTTTCAGGGGCCCCCTCCCTGCTAAGGGGGGACGTTCAAACGATCAAAGCTTGGAGACGAACGCTTCGTACGCGGCTTCGTCCATCAGGCTGTCCAGCTCGGCTTCGTCCGACAGCGTGATGCGGAAGAACCAGCCCTCGCCCTCGGCATCCGAGTTCACCAGATCGGGCGAGTCGGACAAGGCGGGGTTGCCCTCCAGCACGCTGCCGGACACCGGCGAGTAGACGTCGGATGCGGCCTTGACCGACTCGACCACCGCCGCCTCGTCGCCCTTCGCCAGTTGCCGGCCATCGGCGGGCACGTCGACGAACACGATGTCGCCGAGCTGGCTCTGCGCATATTCGGAGATGCCGACGGTGCCGATCGCGCCGTCGACTTCGATCCACTCATGATCCTCGGTGAAGTAACGCATCTCAGGCTCCCGTCGTCTTGGATTGGCGGACGTAATTGTGCGGCACGAACGGCATCGCCGCGACCGTGGCCTCATGGAATTTCCCGCGCTGCGACAGCCGCAGCACCGTGCCGGGCGTCGCAAGCGCGGTGGGGACGAACGCCATGCCGATCGGCGCGCCGAGTGTCGGGGCGAAGCCGCCGCTGGTGACGCGACCGATCGTCGCGCCGTCCGCATCGACGACCGTCGCGCCCTCGCGCACAGGCTGGCGACCGGCCACGACCAGTCCAACGCGCTTCGTCGCCGGGCCGTTCTCGCGCTCCGCCAGAATACGCCCGGCGCCTGCAAAATCACCCGCCTCGCGACGGCGCTTCGACAGCGCAAAGCCGAGATCGGCCATCACCGGCGTCGTCTCCGGATCGAGATCGTGGCCGTAGAGCGGCAACCCCGCCTCCAGCCGCAGCGAGTCGCGCGCGCCGAGACCGATCGGCTTCACCTCCGGCTCCGCGCAGATCGCGTCGGCGAACGCCGCGGCGACCTCCGCAGGAATGGAAATCTCGAAGCCGTCCTCGCCGGTATAGCCCGACCGGCTGATCCACAGCGGCGTGCCGTTCCAGTCGAACGCACCCGCGGTCATGAACACCAGCGCCTCGACGCCCGGCACCAGCCGCGCGAGCGCGTCGACGGCCTTCGGACCCTGCACCGCGAGCAAAGCCTGCTCGTCCTGCAAATTCATCGTCACGTCGTCCGGCAGGACTTCGAGCAGATAGCCGATGTCATCGTATTTGGTCGCGCCGTTGACGACCATGTACACTTCATCGGTGCCGTCGACCGTGCGGCGCGTGACCATCAGGTCGTCGAGGATGCCGCCATCCTCCGCCAGCAGCAGAGAATAGCGCATCCGACCCTGCTTCAGCCCGGTCACGTCGCCGGGCAGCACCGCCTCCAGCGCCTTCGCGACCGCATCGGTGTCGCCGGTTTCGTCGTCGCCATAGGTGAAGACCAACTGGCCCATGTGGCTGACGTCGAACAGGCCGGCGGACTGACGGGTCCACAGATGCTCGGCCATGATGCCTTCATACTGGACGGGCATTTCATAGCCCGCGAACGGGACCATCCGGCCCCCGCGGGCACGGTGCCACGCGTCGAGCGGCAGCAACTGGATGACGTCCTCGCCCTCGGGCGCGTCCTCGATCGCGACTATTTGTTCGCCGATTTCCAGATCGCTCATCGCACCGTACTCCATCAAGGGCGATCGACGGCGGGACGCCCGCTGCCGATCCGAACCCCCTCTGTCACGGTACCTGAGAGCTTTCGCAGGCGCACCTGCTTACCCCTTCGGTGGCCCCTGTAACGGGACGCTTTCCAGAGTGTCGTATCGCCTCGCGCGGTCCCTGGTGCCTGAGAGATTCCGGGGCGGTTGCTCCTTCGGCGGCCCCTGAAAGAGGCACTCTCCCGCGCATGACATCGACATCGCCGCTGTGGCTAGGCGGCGGTCGCGAGTCAATCGCGAATGCCCGCCAGGATCAGTGTTTCCCGCCTGAGGCTCGACTACTCCGGTCCGTCATGCGGGACTCGTCCCGGCATGACGAACGGCGTTCGGCCCCTATCGCGTGGCGTTGTACCGCAGCTGCGCATCGTTGAGCTGGAATCCGACCAGCGCCTCGAAACTGGCCGCCAGCACCGCCTGCCGCACTTCGGGCTGGGTCAGGGGATCGACCGCGGCGTCCTCGTCCCCCGCCTTGCGGCGGCGCGTCAGGCGCTCGCGGATCGCGGGTGGCAACGTCGCCGCGGCGCGGCTGACGCTGGCGCCCGCCGTGCCGCTCACCTGCGCACGGTCCTGACCGGCGGCGAATTGCAGCGTGATCGTGCCGACGCGCTTGGCGACGACGTTGCTGCCGCCGCGCAGCACGGTGATGAAATACGGCAGCGCCACGGTGCGAGCCGCATCCGTCTTGATGCGGCGGGCCTGCACGTCGAAGGTGACGTTGGTGGCGATGTCCGCGCCACTGTCGTCGCAGGTCGACCGCACATTGGTGATCGCCGCGATGACATCGATCGCACTCTGCGCCTGGCTGGTCGGCGGGTCGAACAGCGTCACGTCGCCCGTACCCGCGGGCACGCCAACAACGGGGCATGCCGAACGCACCGCGCTGACGCCGCCGGTCGAATCGAGTTCGCCCTTGCTGGAGCAGCCCCCGATCAGGCCGGCCGCACCGAGGACGAGAATGGCTGCAATCTTCACGGGCACACCTTGCTGACGACCCCGATCGGGGCACCGAGCCACCGCCATAGGAACCGGGTTGGAGCCGCGCAAGCAATCCGGTAGAGCGCTCGCCATGTCGAAGCTGCCGCTGGAACTCCTCATCGCCGCCCCGCGCGGCTTCTGCGCGGGCGTGGACCGTGCGATCCGGATCGTCGAACTGGCGATCGAGAAACACGGCGCGCCCGTCTATGTCCGACACGAGATCGTCCACAACAAGTTCGTCGTCGACAGCCTGAAGGCGATGGGCGCGGTGTTTGTGGAGGAACTGGACGAGGTCCCGGACGGCGCTCCCGTCGTCTTCTCCGCGCACGGCGTCCCGAAATCGGTGCCCGCCGCGGCGCAGGACCGTGGCCTCGACTATCTCGACGCAACCTGCCCGCTGGTCTCGAAGGTCCACCGCGAGGCGGAGCGTCAGGTCGCCGCCGGCCGCCACATCGTCTTCATCGGCCATGCCGGCCATCCGGAGGTCATCGGCACCTTCGGCCAGGTCCCGGCCGGCGACATGACGCTGATCGAGACGGTCGCCGATGTCGAAGCCTTCATGCCGATCGACCCCGAAAACCTCGCCTTCCTCACGCAGACGACGCTGTCAGTGGACGACACGTCGGCGGTGGTCGCGGCGCTGAAGGCGCGCTTCCCGAACATCCAGGGTCCGAAGGGTGAGGACATCTGCTACGCCACGTCGAACCGGCAGGCGGCGGTAAAGGCGATCGCCTCCGCCTGCGACGCGATGCTGGTGATCGGCGCGCCGAATTCGTCCAACTCGCTGCGACTGGTCGAGGTCGCCGAGCGCGAGGGTGTGCCGGCGATGCTGATCCAGCGCGCCGCCGACCTCGACTGGGCTTTTCTGGAGGGCGTCGGCACGCTCGGCCTGACAGCGGGTGCGTCCGCCCCCGAACTGCTGGTGCGCGAACTGGTCGACCGGCTCTCCACTCGCTTCGACGTGTCCGAGCGCGAGGAAGAAACCACGCGCGAGACGATCGCGTTCAAGCTGCCACGCGGACTGGAAGCGGCGGCTTAGCACCCCCGCTGGAGACACCCGCATGGCCGTCTACACGCAAGTCTCCGCCGAGGCGCTGACACGCTTCCTCGCGCGGTTCGACGCGGGCGAACTCGTCTCGGCGAAGGGTATCGCCGAGGGGGTGGAGAACTCGAACTACCTCGTCGACACGACCGAGGCGCGGTTCATCCTGACGCTGTACGAAAAGCGCGTCGCGGCGGGTGACCTGCCCTTCTTCCTCGACCTGCTGGAGCATCTGGCGCAGCACGGCAGCCCCGTGCCGCCCGCGGTGCCCGATCGCGACGGCACGACGATCCATGAACTGGAGGGCCGTCCCGCCTGCCTGATCCGCTTCCTGAACGGCGTGTCGGTGACGGCACCGACCCCGGAGCAGGCGCGCGCCGCGGGTGCGGCGATGGGCCAGATGCATCGCGCGCTGGAGGATTTCGGCGGCAGCCGTCCGAACACGCTGGGTGTCGATGCGTGGCAGCCCTTGCTGGCGAAATGCGGCCGCGACCTCGATACGATCGCGCCGGGCCTGTACGACGACCTCGCGTCCGGGCTTCAGGCGGTGACCGCGGCATGGCCGCAGCACGGCGACATCCGCGTCATTCACGCCGACCTGTTCCCGGACAACGTGCTGATGCTGGGCGACCGGGTCACCGGGCTGATCGACTTCTATTTCGCCTGCACCGACCTGCGCCTCTACGATCTCGCGATCATGCACACCGCGTGGAGCTTCGATGCGCGCGGCGAAGCCTATGACGGCGACGTGGGGCACGCCCTGCTGGACGGCTATGCGGCGACGTTCGGCCTCGCTGACGCGGAGCGCGCGCAGTTGCCGGTGTTGTGCATGGGCGCCTGTATCCGCTTCGCGCTGACGCGGGGCTGGGACTGGCTGAACACGCCCGCCGATGCGCTGGTGACGCGCAAGGACCCCGTCGCCTATACGCGCCGGCTCGCCTTCTACCGGGCGAACGGAGCAGAGGTTTTCGCGTGACAGAAGTCGAGATCGCCACGGATGGCGCATGCAAGGGCAATCCCGGGCCGGGCGGCTGGGGTGCGCTGATCCGCAGCGGCACCACCGAGAAGGAACTGTCGGGCGGCGAGAAGCTGACGACGAACAACCGCATGGAGCTGATGGCGGCGATCGAGGCGCTGAACGCGCTGAAGCGGCCCTGCGCCGTGACGCTGTCCACCGACAGCCGCTACGTCATGGACGGCCTGACCAAGTGGATTCACGGCTGGCAGAAGAACGGCTGGAAGACCGCCGACAGGAAGCCGGTGAAGAACGCCGAGCTGTGGCAGGCGCTGCTCGCGGCGGCCAAGCCTCACAAAATCGACTGGAAATGGGTCAAAGGTCACACCGGGCATCCGGACAACGAACGCGCCGACAAACTCGCCAGCGACGCCGCGGTGGTGGCGGGCCGGTCGTAGAGGGGGTCCGCAGGTTCTTCAACAATGGCGCAGATCATCAGCAGCGGGCGTGGTTTACCCCCCACAGGATAATTGTAGGCGCGAGGCGGATCATAACCTTGCTGCTGCGATCCGCGAATGCAGCTTACGGGGTGACGTTTGCAGCGATCATCTCCAGCATCTGAAAGCCCTGCTGACAAGGTTGATCGCCGGATCGAGCGCGCGGATGCGGCGGGCGGTTTCGCGACTGTCGCTTCCCGGCGGCATCCGCACGTCGATGAACGCCACTGAGTAAGGTGTCCCCGCTGCGAGCACCCGCTCAACCTGGGCCACTGCGTCGAGCCCCTGATGACAATGCGTCATCGTGGAGGCCGGATCGTCGCACACGCAGGGCCCAGCCCCGAACAGGTCGGCGGCCCCGCCCCCAGCGCGGCTCCGTCACCGACCGCGGCGAAGCTGCGACGGTAACAGGCATGCATGGCCGATCCGTCGTCGACGACCAGCAGTCGCTTGCCGCCTCCGTCCGAACCTTCCATCCGCGCAACCCTTGCCCATCGTTGCCGCGGGGTAAGCAGACGCGATCAAGAGGACGTAAACGAACTCGACAGCTCCGCGCCCAGCGCCTGCGCACCGAGCACGATCGCGCCGAGCGGCCCGGCATTGCCGCCGAGCGCGGGGGGGACGACGAACGTCTCCGCGTCGCCGACTTCCGCCAGGGCGACATAGCCGGCCAGACTGCGCGTCATCGCCGCGCGCACCTTCGGGAACAGATGGTCGCTGCCGACCATCACGCCGCCACCCATCACGATCCGGCGCGGCACGCCCGTCAGCACCAGCGTGTGCAGCAACTGCCCCAGCGCATCGGCAACCAGATCCCAGGCGGGGTGATCGGCGGGCAGTTCCGGACCCGGTATGCCGGTTCGCGCCTGAATCGCGGGTCCGGCCGCCAGCCCCTCCAGACACGCGCCGTGATAGGGGCAGACACCGATCCAGTCGTCACCGGCGACCCGCACCGGGCGGATATGGCCGAATTCCGAATGCGTGAGCCCGTCGACGGGCAGCCCACCCGCGATGAGCCCGACGCCGATGCCGGTGCCGACGGTCGCATAGGCGATATCGGGCAACCCCTTGGCCGCGCCCCAGCGCGCCTCCGCCAGCGCCGCGCCGACGACATCGGTATGGAAGCCGGTCGGTACCCCGACGTGCCGCGCCAGCCGCCGGGCGACGTCCTGCCCGGCCCAGCCAGGCTTGGGGGTGGAGGTGATGTGGCCGTAATCGGCGGCATGCCTGTCGATCGACACGGGTCCGAAGCTGGCGATGCCCAGCGCGGAAAAGCCGCTCCACTTCTCGAGCACCGCCTCGACCGCGCTCAGCGTCTCCTCAGGGCGGGTCGTCGGGATCGTTACCCGATCCTCGATCTCGTCGGGTCCCCGTGCCAGAATGGCGATGCACTTGGTGCCGCCGAGTTCGAGGCCGGCAATCAGCGGACGTCCGTGCGGCATAGTGCTTCCCTCTTCCACCGATCGGTGCGCCGCCTCTATGTGCGGGGGGACGGCGATTGGCCAGCCGCGGTGCTATCGATCATCGAGCGCCGTCATCGCCGCCGCGACCTCCTGCTGCAACTGTGCCATGCCGGCATCGGGAACGCTCTCGTGCGTGCGGTCGGACACTGCGTCCCAGCGTTCCAGCAGACGCTCGCCGGCATCGTCGCCACCGCCGATATACTCGCCCGCCGTCAGCGTGACGTAGGCGCGTTCGAAATGCCCCGCGCCAGCGCACAGGATCGCCCGCGTCGGTGCGTCGTCGCCGACCAGCTTCAGCAGCGCCGGGCTGACCATCTCGGGCTGCATCAGCGCCTTGACCGGTTCCGGCAGCAGATTTTCCGTCATCGCGGTGGCGGCGGTCGGGGCGAGGCAGTTGACGCGGATTTCGTTCTTCGCGCCCTCTATCGCTAGCGTCTGCATCAGCCCGACCAGCGCCATCTTCGCCGCGCCGTAATTCGCCTGCCCGAAATTGCCGTAGAGGCCGGACGAGGACGTGGTCATGACGATGCGCCCAAAATTCTGCGCCTTCATCACGTCCCACACCGCCTTCGAACAGATCACCGCGCCCATCAGGTGGACGTCGACGACCAGCCGGAAATCGGCGATGCTCATCTTGCCGAACGACATGTCGCGCAGAATGCCGGCATTGTTGACGAGGATGTCGATCCGGCCCCAGCGTTCCTGCGCATTTGCGACCATCGCCGCCACCGCAGCCTCGTCGGTCACCGACCCGGTCGCCGCCAGCGCCTCGCCGCCCGCCGCGACGATCTCCGCCGCAACCGCGTCGACACCGTCGCCCAGATCGTTGACCACGACCTTCGCTCCGTAGCGTGCGAGCAACAGCGCATGCGAACGGCCGAGCCCGGCCCCCGCCCCGGTCACGATCGCGACCCGATCCTTCAGCAACACGGCGTGATCTCCCCAATCATCAGGCGGCCAGCTATTCGACGGTGACCGACTTCGCGAGGTTGCGGGGCTGGTCGACGTCCGTGCCCTTCATGACGGCGACGTGATACGCCAGCAACTGCACCGGCACCGCATAGACGATCGGCGCGATCAGCGGGTGGACCTTGGGCATCGTGATCGTCGCAACGCAGCCCTCGCCCGCCGCCTGGATGCCGTCGTAATCGCTGATGAGCACGACCTTGCCGCCGCGCGCCATCACCTCCTGCATATTGCTGATCGTCTTGTCGAACAGCGGTCCGGACGGGGCAATGACGATCACCGGCACATTTTCGTCGATCAGCGCGATCGGGCCATGCTTCATCTCGCCGGCGGCATAGCCCTCGGCATGGATGTAGCTGATCTCCTTCAGCTTCAGCGCACCTTCCAGCGCCAGCGGGTAATCGGTGCCGCGGCCCAGATACAGCACATCGCGCGCGCTCGCGACGGTGCCCGCCATCGCCTCGATCGCCTCATCATAGGCCAGCGCCGCGTTGATCGCGGCGGGCGCCTCCGCCAGATGCTTGACGATCGCCCGCTCTTCCAGATGCGACAGCCGCCCTTTGGCGCGGGCGAGATTGGCGGCGAGCGCCGCCAGCACCGCCAGCTGGCAGGTGAACGCCTTGGTCGATGCGACGCCGATCTCCGGCCCGGCATGCGTCGGCAGCAACAGGTCCGCCTCGCGCGCCATCGAACTCGTGGGCACGTTGCAAACGACGGCGATCGTCTGCCCCTCCTTCTTGGCGTGGCGCAGCGCGGCGAGCGTGTCGGCCGTCTCGCCCGACTGGCTGATGAACAGCGCCAGCCCGCCCGGCTCCATCACCGGCGCGCGGTAGCGGAACTCGGATGCGACATCGAGGTCGACGGGCACGCGCGCGAACTGCTCGAACCAGTATCGCGCGACCATTCCGGCGTAGAAGCTGGTCCCGCACGCGACGATCGTCACCCGCTTGATCGCCGACAGGTCGCCTTCGGGGATCGGCAGCGTCACCTTCTCGTCGAGGCGTTGCAGGTAGGAGCGCAGCGTCTGGGCGACGACGATCGGCTGCTCGTAGATTTCCTTGAGCATGTAATGCCGGTGGTTGCCCTTCGACACCAGTTCGCCGGTGACGCCGGAGATGGTGATCGGCCGCTCGACGGCGTTGTTCTGCTGATCGTAGACCTGCGCACCGTCGCGCGTGCAGACGACCCAGTCGCCCTCTTCCAGATACGCGATGCGTTGCGTCAGCGGGGCCAGTGCCAGCGCGTCGGAGCCGAGATATGTCTCCCCGTCGCCGTGGCCGACGACTAGGGGCGAGCCAAGCCGCGCCCCGATCAGCAGGTCCGGGTGCTGGCGGAACAGGATTGCAAGCGCGAATGCACCGTGCAGGCGCGGCAGCACGGTACGCACCGCCTCAACCGGCTCCAGACCAGCCTCCACCTGTTCGCTGACGAGGTGCGCGACGACCTCCGTGTCGGTTTCGCTGGTGAAGACCCGGCCCCGCGCGATCAGTTCGTCGCGAAGGGATTTGAAGTTCTCGATGATGCCGTTGTGCACGACCGCGACTTCGTCGGTCGCATGCGGGTGCGCGTTGTTGGTCGTCGGGCCGCCATGCGTCGCCCAGCGCGTATGTGCGATGCCGGTCCGGCCCGGCAGCGGATCGGCGGCCAATTCCTTCGCCAGGTTCATCAACTTGCCCGACGCGCGCCGCCGCTCGATCCGGCCATCGTGATCGGTGGCGATGCCCGCCGAGTCGTAGCCACGATATTCCAGCCGTCGCAGGCCGTCGAGCAGGCGCTCGGCGACGTCTTCGTTACTCAGGATGCCGACGATGCCGCACATGGAATGTCTCTTTGTCTAGAAGGTATAGGGGACGCGGATGCCGGGCATGTCCGCGGGGAAGTCCTTGGTGTTGCGGGTGACGAGCATCGCACCGTTCACGCGTGCTGTTGCCAGAATGTACGCGTCCAGCAACTTCATCCGCGCTTCGTGACGGATCGCTGCCGCTGCGGCGGCTATGTGCGCATCGATCTCGACAACCTCGAACGGAGACAGCAGGCGAGCAACGGTCGCTCGCTGCTGGGGTGGTTCCCCCGCCAGGATTTCCGTCCAGACGACACGACTGATGCGATGCCGGCCATAGCGTTGCAATTCGGCCACTGCCGGCGGACGATCGACGAGCCAGTCGATCAGGATATTGGTATCGAAGAACGGCTCCACGTCGGATCAGAAATCGGCGCGGTCTTCGCGCATCGCGCGCTGGTACTCGACAGCATCGCCAACGTCCTGGCGGTGCTTCCAATACCCTGCTCCGCGCGCGATCCAGTCGTTGCTGCTTCGATCACGCAGGTGCTGCGATACGGCAACACGCAGTTCCGCTGCGCGCGATCGTCCATTGCGCTGTGCAAGCTCATCGAGCGCAGCAACGTCGTCGTCGGGTATGTTGACCAGAGTCCTCATATCCGCAAGATATCACGCAGCGATATCACTTGCCACCCTTCCGCGCCGTCATCAGCGCTCGAAACTGCGCGGCCCAGCCCCGCTTTTCGACCTGCGCGGGCCGCACCAGCGCCAGCGCGTCGGCGGCGACGTCCTTCGTCACGACCGATCCCGCCGCGACGATCGCACCCGCGCCGATCGATACCGGCGCAACGAGCGCGGAGTTGGAGCCGATGAATGCCCCCGCCCCGATCGTCGTGCGATATTTGAAGAACCCATCGTAGTTGCAGGTGATCGTCCCCGCACCGATGTTGACGCCCGCGCCAACTTCGGCGTCGCCGATATAGCTCAGATGGTTGGCCTTCGCCCCCTCGCCTAAGGTCGCCTTCTTCACTTCGACGAAATTACCCACGCGCGATTTCGCGCCCAGCACCGCCCCCGGACGCAGGCGCGCATAAGGACCGACATCCGCCCGGGGGCCGACCGTCGCACCCTCCAGATGGCTGAACGCGTGGATCACCGCACCGTCCGCGACCGACACGCCGGGGCCGAATACGACATTAGGCTCGATCGTCACGTCGCGGCCGATGACGGTATCATGCGAGAACCAGACGGTGTCCGGTGCGATCAGCGACGCGCCCTCCGCCATTGCGCGCAGGCGGCGCTGCGCCTGCCAGCCCTCTTCCACCACGGCCAGTTCGGCGCGGCTGTTTATGCCCGCGACCTCGTCCGCGCCCGTCTCGATCGCGACCGCACGCGCTCCCTCGGCTATCGCCAGCATGACGATGTCGGGCAGATAGTATTCGCCCGCCGCATTGTCGTTGCCGACCGCCTCCAGCAAGCGCCACAGATCGGCGGTGCGGACGGCGGTGACGCCGGAGTTGCACAAGTCGACCGCCCGCTCCTGCTCGGACGCATCCTTGTATTCGACCATCTTGCGGATCGTGCCGTCCGCGTCGGCGATCACCCGTCCGTACGCCGCGGCGTCAGCCGGCCGGAAGCCGAGCACCGCGACCATCGGCGCATCCTCCGCCTCCAGCCGCGCCGCGAGCCGGGCCACGGTGTCGGTCGACAGCAACGGCGTATCGCCGAAGCAGACGATCGCGATGCCGTCGAAGTCCGCCAGCGCCGCCTTCGCCTGCAACGCGGCATGGGCGGTGCCGAGCTGCTCGTGCTGCCACGCGATGTCGACGCCACTGCCCGCAACCGCCGCCTCGACCTGCTCGCCCGACGCACCGACGACGACGACGCGGCGGCTGGCTCCCGCTCCGTCGAGGCTGGCGAGCAAATGCAGCAGCATCGGCCGCCCCGCGACCGGGTGCAGCACCTTGTGCAGGTCGGATTTCATCCGCGTGCCCTTGCCGGCGGCGAGGACGATGACGGCCAAAGGCGCGGCGAGCGGGGTATCAGGCTGGCTCATGCCGCGCCGGTGCCACGAACATCTTGCCATTTCCATAGCGGTGCCGTCTTGCGGGCGATCATGGACAAGACTTCATCGTTTTTCGACCTCGTCGGCTTCGATATGGACGGCACGCTGCTCGACACCTCGGGTGACCTTGCCGCCGCCGTCAACCACGCGCTGGCGAGTGCCGGCCGACCGACGCTGACCGTGGATCAGGTGACGCCGATGATCGGCGGCGGCGCGCGGCACATGCTGGCGCAGGGCATGGCCGCGACCGGCGGCTGCACCGATGCCGAACTCGACGTGCTGCACCGCCGCCTGCTCGACTATTACGAGGCGAACATGGTCGTGCTGACGCAACCCTATCCGGGAGCACTCGACGCGCTGGACGCCCTCGCGGCGCGCGGCGTGACGCTGGCCGTCGTGACCAACAAGCTGGAACATTACGCGAAACGCATCCTCGAAGAACTCGACCTGACCGCGCGCTTCGCCTGCCTGATCGGGGGCGACACGCTGGGGCCGGGACGCGGCAAGCCCAAACCCGATCCGATCATCGAGATGATCGCGCGCTGCGGCGGCGGGCGCCCGGCGTTCGTCGGCGATTCGATCTACGACGTGAAGGCGGCGCAAGCGGCGCGCGTGCCCGTCGTGGCGTGCAGCTTCGGTTTCCTCGACCGGCCGGTCGGCGAACTCGGTGCGGACGCGACGATCGACGGGTACGCCGAACTCATCCCCGTGCTGGAGCGCCTCGCCGCCATTTGACCCACAGATGCCGCGCGAGCATCGCGGGCGGCATGCGCAGCCAGTGCGAGCGGACGTAGAAGCCCAGCCGCGTCGCCGGCCGGATCGCCCGCCCCCATCCATCGCGCGCCAGCAGGCGGCGGCGGAAGAGGTGGTCGGTCGTGCGGCCGTCGCCGAACAGCGCCTCCGCCAGTCGAACCGCTCTTGCAACAGGCGCGGTCAAACCGTGATGCGCGGCACGATCGGCCAGCCGGTCCTTGCCGAACTCCTCGATCAGGCAGCGAATGTCCCACAGGTTGCGGAGTCCCCCCGCCAGATCGCCGTCCGCGAACAGATGCGCGGCGGCGTGAACGATCATGTCCGTCGGCGACAGCACCGACAGCCCGTTGCCCAGCGGCACGGCGTCCGCGATCAGCGCCGCCGCATCGGGCTTCGGCCGCGCGGTCAGCGGCAGGATCGTGTGATGCACGTCGATCATCCGGTCACGCTCGCGGTGGATCAGCGGCGGCAGTTCGTGCATCCAGCGCCGGTAATAGGCGTCGTCATAGGGGTCCGGCTTCACCCATTCCCATCCCGCCGCGATCAGCGCCGTCTCCACCGTCTCCAGTGCCTCGCGCGGCACGAGGATGTCGCAATCGCCGATCGATCGCCCCTGCCCCGCCGCCAGCCCGCTCGCGGCATAGGCGGTACCCTTCAACAGCACGACCGTCACGCCCAGCGGCAAGAGGACGCGCGCAACGACGGTCGCCTCCCACAGCGCGGTGCGGCGGGCATGCTCCGCGATCTGGCGCGCATCGGCGAGGGTCGCGGCGACCGCCGGCGGCACCGCCAGCCCGTGCAGCCTGTGCGCCAGCGTTCCCGCCAGCTGCTCCGCCCGCGCGATCGTCAGCAGCGCGGTCCAGCCGTCCGCGTCCAAGTCTAGAACCGATGTCGGGTCGCGCAGCGCCCGCACCAGCAGCATCGCGTCGGTCCCGACGACAGCTCTCATGGCCAAAGCTCCTCGACCATCGCCAGCGCGGTCTCGCTGTCCGGATAGTCGATCGCCAGTGCCGGCACCTCCGTCACCAGCCGGGTCAGCGCGGTGAACCCGGCCTCGCCCAGCAGCGTGTAGTTCGTCGATGCCTGAGTCAGCCGGACGAACGCCTCGCTCGCCGGCATCTCCCGCACCGCCCGCGTCTCGCCATAACGGGGAAACAGCAGCAGCGCCGGCCGCGCCGGCTCGTCCATCGCCGCGATGGCGCGGGCGTCGGGAACGAGGTGGCGGATATCACCCTTCGGCGTGCACGGCAGCAGCGGACCCCATCGATCGCCCGCCACCGCCCCGATCGCCCCGCCCTTCAGGCTCACGAGCCGTGGAAAGGCGTGCGCCATACCCGTCGCCGGTGCGATCAGCGCGAACTCGTCGCCCATCAACCGCCAGCCGCGCCCCATCAGCAATGCCGCCAGCGTGGACTTCCCCGCGCCCGATTCGCCGCTCATGAGCAGCGCACGGCCGTTCCGCTCCACCGCCGACGCATGCAGCAGCAGATGTCGCCGCCAGCCGAGCGCGACTTGCAGGTTCATGCCCATCTCGGCGGCGAGCAGCCCGTGCGCCAGCGGCAGCGGCGCGGCCTCCGGCAGCATATAGTCGCCAGTGATCTGCACCGACGGACGCAGCCAGCGCCGCCACGGGCGTGTCGCCTCCAGCCGGACGGTGAAGTCGGGTACGTCCGGCACCGGATAGTCGCGGTACAGGTCGGCGAGCGCATCGACCGGCGCGGCCCAGTCGGACCCGATGCGGAACGCAGCCGGGCCGATCCGAAGGTGGACCGAATGTCTCATTCCGGGACGATCAGGCCGATGTCGACCAGCTCCGCGACGCGTGCCGACAGCGCCTCCCGTGCACGGCTGCCGAGATCGAAGCCCGCCGCCAGCCGCACCAGCAGTTCGTCGAGCGTCACCGCCTCGTCGCCCAGCGCGGTCAGGATCTGCGGCGCGGGTTCGGTCAGCAGGTGGGTCGCACCGGACGGGCGGTGGAGGACCGCAACGAACGCATCGAGCGGCACGGACACGGTCGCCCGCTCGGCGCACAGGCGCATGGGATCAGCGCGGCATCTGCAACGAGGCGAAACACGTGAACCCGCCCTGCCCGCGTTGCAGGCGTCGGATGTAATTCACGTAGGCGCGGCTGCGCTCGGTATCGGTGCCGGGCAGCGTGCTGCCGTTGAGCGCGCGCTTCACCTCCTCCCCCTTGTAGGCGCGGCTGGCGGGTGGGAATGCCCCCTTGGTGCCGGAGGCTACCGTCTTGCCGTCCGCGGTGATCCAGTTACCGGCGCGCGTGCGCTCCGGCACCGCGATCTCGCAGTTCAGGACGGAGCCGGCGGTCTGCGCCAGTGCGGGTCGAATCGACACCACCGCACTCGCCCCGACCGCGCCGAGCATCAGCGCACGGCGGCTGGTGGTGCCGCCGGCTGTCGAGCCGTCTTCGTCGGAGGTTGCCTGATCGGTCATGATCGTCCCATGCTAGCCTGACCGACTTTCATATCGGTTAAGCGCAGGCAAGCATCCTGTGCGTGCCGAAGCGGGACTGGACGCCCCTCCTGCCTGGAGGAGGGGCATCGGACCTACCGGACGCGCGGGCCACCGAAGGGCAGCGGCGGCGGCGGGCGGCGGTCGCGGCGGGGGAGCTGCGCCTGATAGGCGTGGCCGCAATGATCGACGCAGTACGGGAAGCCCGGGTTCACCTTCTCACCACAGAAGTGGAAATCGGGTTCGCCCGGATGGCCCAGCGGCCATTTGCAGATGCGGTCGTTCAGATCGAGCAGGCTGGTCTTGCCCGCGATCTCCGCCGATGGCTTGGCCGGAACCAGCCGGCGCGGCGGCGCGGGGGCGATCGGCGGCTGCTGCTCGCCCGGCGCCTGACGCAGGAAGCCACCGGGGCCGACCGAGCGCATGATCGGCTGCGGCGGCGCGGGAGGCGCTGCAACGACGGCGGGTGCAGCCTCCTCCGCCTCGTCCTCGTCCTCGATCTCCGGCGCAGCGGCACGCGGCGGCGCGGCGACCGGTGCGGCCACGGGCGGCGGCGGCGGAGCAGCCGCTACGACGGGCGCCGGCGGCGGTGCCGCCGCTGGCATTGGCGCCGGTGTCGGCGCGGCTGCGGCCGCGGTCGCCGCCGAGTCGTTCGCGCGCACCGGTGAGGGGCGCGCCTGAAGGCCCAGCCGGTGCGCCTTGCCGATCACGGCATTGCGGCTGACGCCCTGCCCCAGCGCCTCGGCGATCTGGCTGGCGGTCTGGCCGGCCTCCCACATCGTCTTGAGCGTATCGATCCGCTCGTCGGTCCAGGACATGCGTATTCCTTATCGTCATCGTTGCGGGCGGCAGCCGCAGGGAGTACCCGACCCCGCCATGAGCAGCCAGCCCCCGATCGGTCAAACTCTGGTGAGGAACGCCCCCGGCGTGCCCGTCATCCGGAACATCAACTGGGGCGGCCTTCGCACCCTCTATATCAAGGAGGTGCGCCGTTTCTTCAAGGTGCAGCTCCAGACGATCTGGGCACCGGCGATCACGACGCTGTTGTTCCTCGTCGTCTTCACCGTCGCGACGGGGGCGAAACGCCCCGTGCTGGTCGGCGGATCGGAGGTCGCCTTCGCCGATTTCATCGCCCCCGGCCTCATCATCAGCCAGGGGATGATGGGTCCCGCCTTCGCCAATGCCAGCTTCTCGCTGCTGGTCGGCAAGATCCAGGGGACGATCGTCGATTATCTGCAACCACCCTTGTCGACGATGGAATTGCTGTCGGCGCTGGTCGGCGGCGCGGTGACGCGGGCGATCATCGTCGGCATCGTCGTGTGGGCGGCGATGGCGCTGTACCCCGGCGTTCACGTCACCCCACACGCGCCGCTGGCGATCCTGTGGTTCGGCCTGCTGGGATCGCTGTTCCTCGCGTTTCTCGGCGTGCTGACGTCGATCTGGGCGGAGAAGTTCGACCACGCCGCCGCGGTGACCAACTTCGTCGTCACCCCGCTCGCGCTGCTGTCGGGCACCTTCTACTCGGTCGACAAGCTCGCCCCCGCCTTCCGCGCGTTCAGTCATGCCAACCCGTTCTTCTATATCATCTCCGGCTTTCGCTACGGCTTCCTCGGCATTGCCGATTCGCCGGTGTTTGTCGGATCGCTGGTGGTGCTGGGCATCGATGTGGCGCTGGGCGTCGCCTGCTACGTGCTGCTGCGGCGCGGATGGCGGTTGAAGAACTGAGCTGTTTGGGGTTTTGCGGCGGCGGTTGGCGGCGGTTTCGGAGCGGGAGGTGCGTGGCTGCGGGCTGCTGAATTCACAGGATAATGCGGGCGAAGTGGAGGAAGTGGAGGCACCGGACGGGTGTCTTCCACTTCGGTGCAGGGGCGGGGCGGCGACACCGGGAATGACTGCTCACGCCCGATTGCTGACATAGCCGGATGTGCTAGGTTTAGCCCCACAGGAGGCCTCATGACGATCTATCAGCGGTTTCGCATCTGGATCGACGAGGTTCAGTCCGGAAGCCTTTACGCCGGCAAGCTGCTGTACGCTGCTGGCGCGTTTCCGCTCTTCGCTACTCCGCTTTTCGGAAACTGGTGGCGCATACCGGGCGTCGCGATCGCGGTTGGATGGATGGCATTTCTGCTTTGGCGGCTTTGGCTGATGGCAAAAACTGGCCTGATCGCCAGTGACGTGCCGCAGGGCCGCTTGATCGAGAAGACGGTTTCTACCGACGACGCGATCTCGAACGACAGCTAACCACCAACTCTCGCCGTTCGCGACCCGCGTAGCGGACGCTGCCTGCCCGAAACCGGACCGGCGGCTTTGGGGCGGGAAAGCGGACGAGCCGTTTACGCCCAATGCCTGCCGTTCAGAGGCAGGAGCGACTTGCCCGAAACCGGTCGATCGTTCAGCTTCAACCCGTGAGCGATAGCAGATATCAGGGCGGGACTACCGCAGGTAGCAAGTGGGGCTGTGCCGTTGCCGCAGTCATTGGCGTGCCCCTCTTCTGTTTTCTCACCCTCGTTGACGCTCTCGGTGACTGCGTCCCGGACTCGGACTGTAAGAAGGGCTTCTTGCCCTTCGTCGTCGCTCCGACCGTCGTCGTCGCGGCAATGTTGTTCTTCGTTGTTCGCTTAATCGTGAACAAGATGCGGCGATCAGCAGGTGGCAGCTAATCCTCGCGTGTAGCCGAAAGCGGCCAGACCGCCTTCCTTCCCGTCTCGGCCCTTCCGCTTTCGCCCAATTCGAGACATTGCGAAGAGCCGGCGCCATTCCTGATTGCGGACACCAAAGGTTGGTGCAAGGATCGCCGCTGATGCTGCTCGCCACCCTTCTCGCTACCGCCGCCCTGACGCCCGCCCTCGAAGCGGATTTCTCCCAAAGCTATCGGGTCTGGATTTCCGTAGATCGGCCTAGCTGCACCTACTGGCTTACTGACACTGGCATGAACCCTCGCCAGCTTACCGCCGCTTTGACGCAGAATGGCTATGAGGTCGCTAGAGGCGCTGAAATTCTTACGACCTCCGACACGCCTGTTCGATGCGTCCGCGAGGCTTCGCGTGCCGTTCGGCGAGCCGGTTTTGTCAGCATTCGCACGAGGCTCGGGACGGAGAAGGATCGGATGCACGGCATCCCGTGAATGGCAGCTATGTGCTGGTTCTCGCCCGAAAGCTGCCCTTCCGCTTACCACCAAAAGCGGCCATGCCGACTAACTGAAACGCGCGCAAGCCTCGGCCCAGCGAGGCACGCACTACCATCGATGTCAAAGAACCGCCTGACTCTACCCCCTCAACCCTCTGTAGGACAGCGCCACTCGCGCGCGAGAAGTCCTAGCAGCAGGGTGTCGCGGATGCCGATGTGGGTTTCCCACTCCTCGCGCAGCAGGCCCTCACGGCGGAAGCCGAGGCGTTCCAGCAGGGCGATCGAGCCGGCATTGTCCGGGTCGGTGTCGGCGAAGATGCGGCGGGCACCATCCTCCGCGATCAGCAGGTCGATCAGCCGCGCCACCGCCTCGCGCGCATAGCCCTGACCCCAGTATCGGCGGGCGAGCAGATAGCCGATCTCGTACACGCCCGGCCGACGCCGGTGCGCGGACACGGTGCCGATCGCGGCGCCGTCCAGCGTGATCGCCCAGCCGGTCCACGGATCGTCTACGGCACGCGGCATCAGATAGGCGCGCGTTTCCGCCAGATCGGCATGCGGCGCGCTCGACCACCAGCGCATCAGGTCGACGTCGCGATACGCGTCGTGCAGCGCCTCCGCATCGTCGGTCGACAGCGGGCGCATCGTCAGGCGCTCGCTGTCGAACATCGCCTTCATTGCGCCAGCGCGTCGACCAGCGCGCGGACCTTCGCCTGCCGCCACTGCGGCAACGGCGCGACCAGCCAATAGCCGAGCCGCGACGGCACCGGCTCGCCCATCGCGATCACCCGGCCCGACGCCAGATCGGCGGCGGCGAGCAGTTGCGGCACGGTCGCGCGGCCCAGCCCGGCGGCGGCGGCGTCGATCGCCAGCCCGGCATCGTCGACCCGCACCAGCGCGCCCGTATCGTCGGGCGACCCCGGCCACGCGATCAGCGGCGCGTCGATCGCCACGGCGGGTGCGGCGACGGTGACCATCCCGTCCGATTCCAGCGCCTCGCCCTCATGCTCGCCCGGCCCCTCGCCCCAGCGGATCGCGAGGTCGAGATTGGCTTGCGTGAAGTCGACCGTCTCGTCCGCGCCGATCAGCACGAAGCGTAGGTCACGGTCGGCGGCGGCGATCGCGGCGAGGCGCGGCATCAGCCACTTGTCGGTCAGGTCGCGCGGCGCGGCGATGGTCAGCGACTTGGACGACTGTCCGGCCTGCATCGCTCGCACCGCTTCCTCGAACTGGAGGAATCCGTCGCGCAAGGGCGCGAGCCCGGCCTCGCCCTCCGGCGTCAGCTCCAGCCCGCGCGTCGTACGCCGGAACAGCACGACGCCCAGCGTATCCTCCAGCGCCCTGATCTGCTGGCCCACGGCGGCGGGCGTGACGGCAAGCTCGTCCGCCGCGCGCGTGAACGACAGATGCCGCGCAGCGGCGTCGAGCACGCGCAGACCATTGAGCGGGAGGTGGGTGCGCTTCATGCCGTTGCCCTCCGGAAAGGAGTGCTGGCCCGCGCGATTCGCTCATGCGGCGTCGGGTGATACCCCGTCACTGCGACACCGTCGGCGCATGCAGCGCGAAGCGCGGAATGTCCGCGTCGAACAGCGTGCCGTCTTCCGCAACCATCCGGTACGTGCCCTGCATCGCGCCGGAGGGCGTCGCAAGCGGACAGCCCGAGACATAGTCGAAGCTCGCGCCCGGCTCGATCAGCGGCTGTTCGCCGACCACCCCCTCGCCCTCCACCGAATGCCGCGCCCCGCGGCCATCGGTGATGATCCAGTGGCGGGTCAGCAACTGCACCGGCGCGCTACCGTCATTCTCGATACGGATGTGATAGGCCCAGAACCAGCGGCCCCGTCCCGGCTCCGACTGTTCGGGCAGATAGCTGACGGCGACGCGCACCGTCACGTCGCGCGTCGTCGCCGCATAGCCGAACAGGCTCTTCATCGCGTCGAACGTCATAAGCCGGCACGCCTGAGCGCCTGATCGAGGTCCTCGATCACGTCGTCCGCGTCCTCCAGCCCGACGTTCAGACGCAACATGCCCTCGCCGATGCCCATCTCCAGCCGCTTTTCCTCGGCGACGCCGCTGTGCGTGGTCGAGGAGGGGTGCGTCATCAGCGAACGCGAGTCGCCGATGTTGTTGCTGATATCAACCAGCTCCAGCCCGTCGAGCAGGGCATGCGCCTGTTCGCGACCGCCGGGTACTTCCAGCGCGAAGATCGGGCCGGCGGCGCTCATCTGCGCCATCGCCAGCTCGTGCTGCGGATGACTCGGCAAACCGGGGTGCATCACGCGGGCGACGCGCCCTTCGAGGAAGGTGCCGACCTTGACCGAATTCTCCGACTGGCGACGGATGCGCAGGTCGAGCGTCTCCAGCCCCTTCAGCACCACCCACGCGTTGAACGCCGACAGCGTCGGCCCGGTGTTGCGCGTGAACGGCAGCAGCGTGTTGTCGATCCAGTCCTGCGTCCCGCAGACTGCACCGGCCAGCACGCGGCCCTGCCCGTCCATCATCTTCGTCGCGGAATAGGCGACGACATCCGCGCCGAACTCCATCGGCCGTTGCAGCGCCGGCGTCGCGAAGGCGTTGTCGACGACCGTCGTGATCCCCCGCTCGCGGGCGATCGCGCAGACGGCGGCAAGGTCGACCACATCCATCGTCGGGTTCGCGGGCGTCTCGAAGAAGAAGACCTTGGTTTCGGGGCGCAGCGCATCGACGAACGCCTGCGGGTCGCGCGCATCGACCACCGTTGTGGCGATGCCGAACTTCGGCAGCAGCGTATCGGTCAACCACCGGCACGATCCGAACGCGGCGCGCCCGCCGACCAGATGGTCGCCCTGCTGCAACTGGCACAGCAGCGCCGCGGTCATCGCCGCCATGCCGGTCGCCATCGTCCGGCACGCCTCCGCGCCCTCCAGCAGGGCGATACGCTGTTCCAGCATCTCGACCGTCGGGTTCTGGAGGCGGGAATAGGTCATGCCGACCTGTTCACCCGCGAACCGCGCCGCCGCGTCGCCCGCGCAGTCGTAGGCGTAGCCCGAGGTCAGGAACAACGCCTCCGACGTCTCGCCATATTCGGACCGCGCGGTGCCGCCGCGGACCGCCTGCGTCGCGGGACGCCAGTTCTGGGTGATCGTGCGGTCCTGGCCGGTCTTGCGCTTCATGCCCGCCGCTTTGCCCCCGGTGCGCGGTCCCTTGCAAGGAAAAGCCGAACGACGGCATGACGGGCGCGTGTCCGCTGTCCTCCGCCGTTTCGCCGATAGACCCTGGCCCGTCGCGCTGCTGATCGCGGTGGTCGCGCAATTGCTGTTCGGCTGGCGATTGGCGACGCCGACCAGCCTGGTGTTCGACGAGGTGCATTACGTACCCGCCGCGCGGACGCTGCTGGCGCTCGCCCGGCCGCAGAATATCGAGCATCCTTTGCTCGCCAAGGAGCTGATCGGGCTGGGGATCTGGCTGTTTGGCGATACCTCGCTCGGCTGGCGGGCGCTGTCGAGCGTCGCCGCCACGGGCGTTGTGACGGGCATGTTCGCGCTGCTGTGGCTGGGCACGCGGCGGATGCGACCGGCAATCACGGGGGCGGTGCTGACCGCGCTGAACTTCACCGTGTTCGTGCAGGCGCGGATCGCGATGCTCGACGGGTTCATGGCGGCGTTCGTGGTCGGCGGCGCGGTGTGCCTGCTTTGGGCGATGCACGCGCCACCGGGACGAGTCGGGCGACGCTGGGCGGCTGGCGCGGCGATGCTGGGGCTGGCGACCGCCTGTAAGTGGACCGCCGCGCCATACGTGGCGTTCGCCGGCATCGCGTTCCTGCTGCTGCGGCGGGGGCGACCGGACCGCTGGCGCGGGCTGGACGCGGAGGTGGCGCTGGCGGTGCTCGGGCTGGGCAGCGTCGCGGTGTATTTCGCGACGTTCCTGCCGGCATTCTTCTACGCCGAACAGCCGCTGACGTGGCGGACGCTGATCCCGTTCCAGTGGACGATGTACCAGCAGCAGACGCAGGTGCTGCCGCCGCACACCTATCAGTCGGCGTGGTGGACGTGGCCGCTCGACATCCGCCCGATCTGGTATCTGTACGAACGCGTCGACTGGGCGCAGCGCGGCATCCTGCTGGTCGGCAACCCGGCGGTGTGGTGGGGCGGACTGGTCGCGGTGGCCGCGTGCGCCTGGGGCTGGATCAGGACGCGCGACGTGCGGCTGGGCGTCGCGGCGGGGCTTTGGATCGCGTCGTTCGCGATCTGGCCGGCGATCCCCAAGTCGCTGGGGTTCTTCTATTATTATTACCTGCCCGGCATCTGGCTGGCGATCCCGATCGCAGTCGCGTTCGACCACTGGCGTGCGAGGGTGGACCGCTGGGACGAAGCGTATCTGCTGCTCGTCGCCGGCCTGTTCGTGTATTTCTACCCGATCCTGTCCGCCGCGCCGCTGGCCGGGGAACGGTCGTTCCTGCGCTGGATGTGGCTGAGGAGTTGGCCGTGATCGGCCGCTGTCCTACATGGCGGAGGTCCGCTATGTGCGTTGGATCGAACCGTTCTTTGACATCCCGACGGCTTTGGCGAAACGCCGCGTTGGACTAACCTTAGCCTAACCTTCCGCGGGATCAGTACCGCCCCCAGACGAAGCGCGACGACAGCGCGTAGTTCCACACGGCACCGACCAGCACCCCCGCCAGCGCGGACAACGCCCATGCGTCGTTGTGGACATCGTGCAGGAACGCCGCGACGCCGACATTCGCGACCGCCCCGACCGCGCAGACGACGCAGAACGACACCCACCCGTCGGCCAGTTGCCTGAACCCCTTCAGCCGCCGGTCGCGATAGGTCAGCGCGTTGTTCAGGAAGAAGTTTCCGGTCATCGCCGCCAGCGTCGCGACGATCGTCGCCGCCAAAAAGCTGACGCCCATCGCCAGATAGAGCAGCGACAGCACGCCCATGTGCATGCCCACCCCGATCGCGCCGATCGCGGAGAACATCGCGAACCGCACCGGTACGAACCGCCCGAACCGGCGATCGTACAGCGCGATCAAATACTCCATCGCCACGACGTGATCGAGCTTCGACTCGCCCTCGGTCCGCACGCGGAACACATAGGGTAGCTCGACGAAGCGCATCGGCATCGGCGCGGCGGTCATCAGGTCGAGCAGGATCTTGAACCCGATACCCGACAGCCGCGGCGACAGCGTACGCGCCACCGCGGTGCGGATCATGAAGAAGCCGCTCATCGGGTCGGTCAGGCCGGTCTTCAGGATATAGCCCGACAGGCGCGTCGCCAGCGCCGACTTGGCGACGCGGTCGGGATCCCACTCGCCCGTGCAGCCGCCCTCGCAGAAGCGCGATCCGACCACCACGTCCAGCGTGGAGTCGGCCTGCAACTGCGCCAGCATCGCCGGCAACAGCCTCTCGTCATGCTGCATGTCGCCATCGATCACCGCGACGACCGGCGCGGCGGTCGCGCACATCCCCTCGATACACGCCGACGATAGCCCACGGCGGCCGATCCGGTGAACGACGCGGACGCGGGTATCGACGCGGCCCAGCGAGCGCGCCTCGTCGGCGGTGCCATCCGGGCTGTCGTCGTCGACGAAGATCACTTCCCAATGGATGCCCGACAGCGCCTGATCCAGCCGCGCCACCAGCGTCGCAACATTGCCACGCTCGTTGAACGTCGGCACGACCACCGCGAGGTCGAGCAGTTCCGTCACGGTCGTCGACCTCTCACAGCCCTGCCAGCACCGCATCGGCCATCGCGGTCGTGGACAGGGTGCCGCCCAGATCGCCGGTTCGCGCGCCGCCGGCGATCGCCGCCGCCACCGCCGCCTCGATCCGGTCGGCCCGCTCCGGCATCGCCAGCGAGTGGCGCAGCATCATCGCCGCAGACAGGATCGCCGCGCAGGGGTTCGCCTTTCCTTGGCCGGCGATGTCGGGCGCGGAACCGTGGATCGGCTCGAACAGCCCCTTGCCCGCGCTGTCGAGTGCGGCGGACGGCAGCATGCCGATCGACCCAGCGCACATCGACGCCTGATCCGACAGGATGTCGCCGAACAGATTGCCCGTGACGATCACGTCGAACTGCCCGGGATCGCGCACCATCTGCATCGCGGCATTGTCGACATACATATGGCTGAGCGTAACGTCGGGGTAACCGGCCGACACCTCCACGACCACGTCGCGCCACAATTGCGAGGTTTCGAGGACGTTGGCCTTATCGACCGACAACAGGATGCTGCGGCGGGTGCGCGCCGTCTCGAACCCCACCCGCGCGATCCGCGCCACCTCGTTTTCGTCGTAGCGCATCAGGTCGTTACCCTCGCGCAGTCCCTCGGTCGTCGTGCGGCGTCCCTTCTCGCCGAAATACACATCGCCGGTCAGCTCGCGGACGATGACGAGGTCGATGCGCCGCGCGATTTCCGGCTTCAGCGCGGACGCATCCTCCAGCCCGGCGAATAGCCTCGCCGGGCGCAGGTTGGCAAACAGGCCGAGTTCCTTGCGCAGGCCGAGGATCGCCTGCTCCGGCCTGAACGCGCGCTCCAGCATGTCGAAGGCGGGATCGCCGACTGCACCGAACAGGATCGCATCGGCGCGGCGAGCAAGGTCGAGCGTCTCGGGCGGCAGCGGATGTCCCGCCGCACGGTACGCCGCGCCGCCGACGGGAGCCTCCTCGAACGTCAGGCCGAGGTCGAGCACCTCCAGCACGCGCCGCGCCTCCGCGGTGACTTCCGGGCCGATGCCGTCGCCGGCGAGCAGTGCGATGAGCGCCATGTCGTCTCCTGTGTTCGCGCTCGCCCTTGGCGACACCGACGCGGTCACGCAACCGCCCTCTTCAGCCGATCGACGAGCCGCTCGCGCGCCGCCAGCGGCTCCGCGCGCCGATCCGTCAGGATATCGCGGGTCAGGAAGTGCCCGGTGATCGCCAGTCCGGCAAGGAGATCGCCGCCATCCGGTTGACCGCCGTCGATCAGGAATGCGGGCAGCGGGAACAGTTGACGCTCATACCCCGCTGCACCAACGCGACTGACCGCGCCGCCGCTCTTGGGGCTGACGAAGGTGAGATCGCCCGTCGTGCCGGTGACGACGCAGCCCGACAGGTCGAGCCCGAAGCCGAGTTCGGCGAGCAGCAGCAGCTCGTACCGCACCAACGTTCCCGCCCACCCCCGCGCAGCCGGAGCCGCCTCGATCGCCGACAACACGGCGTCGAGGCCGTCGTGCAGCCGCGGATAGGGCTGCGCCTCCGGCAGCGCGATCGCGGTCAGCGCGGTGACCCAGGCGATGCCGGCGGCGGGCAGCGGTTCGGCATGCAGGACGGAGCGGCTGTGCAACGGCTCGACGGTCAGCGCAGGCAATTGCTCCGCGGTCCGCGCCCGCCACTCGCCACGGATGGTGTTGCCCGGTTGCAGCACCGGCCGCAGCCGCCGCGACCGACCCCCGCGGACATAACCGGGCTGGACGCCGTCGTCACGCGTCAAAGCCCGCGCGACGAGCCCATGCTCGCCATGCGCGCGCGTCGCGAGGACGATGGCGTCGGTCAGCAGGTGCATGCCCGCCGGTGTAGCGGGTTGCGGGAGCAGGCTGAAGCTAATCCTCCTCGTTCGCGGAGAGGTGGCACGCCGCAGGCATGACGGAGGGGCAGTTACGAGCCGTTTCGCCCGTGGCTGCCCCTCCACCGCTTCGCCGCCGGGGAGGATCTTACCGCCGAACCCGATCCGCCAGCCGCTTCAACACCGGCACCGCCGTCAGCCGCTTCGCCAGCCCGACCCCGGATTCGAATCCGGACAGCACCCCCAGCGCTCCCCGGTTCGCGATGCTTGGCCGCAGCAGCAGCAGGTCGACGCAAGCCACACCGCGGGTGGAGAACAGGCGTTTATGCTGGCCATCGCCTTCGGTAAAATCGAAGCGCGTAAAGCGCTTCTCGGCGAACAGGTCGGCCATTGCCTGCGCGTGCAGGGCAGTGCCGGGCGACCAAGCGCCCAAAGCCGGATCGTGCCCGACGTAATCGTAGCGTAGCGCCGTCCCCTCGGCGGTGCAGCAAAGATAGGCGATCGGCCGGTCGTCCATCAGCATCAGCCACGCGCGCACCTCGTCCCGATCGGCGGCGGCAAACAGTGGGGCGGGATTCTCCGGCAGGCCGGCGTCGAGGAGCTTTTCCTGATAGGTCGTTGCCGACAGCGGCCGGGTAAGCGCGTGGAACACCGCGATGCCGTCCCGGTCGCGATAGCGACGGATGTCGAGCCGGCCTTCGCCCGCCAGCTTCCTGCCCTTGCGCTTCAATCCCGACCGCGCATTGGCGGACAGGCCGGCCAGCCACGCGTCGTGCCCGATCGTCAGGTCGGTCCAGCGCCGGACGTACCGCTGCTGGACGTGGCGGAGCAGCCGGTCCGGGAGCAGGCCGCACGCGGCAACCGTGTCGGGCAACGAGGTGATGCGATAGCCGTGTGCGTCACCCAGCGGCGGCAACACCGGCATCTGCCCGGCCAGCGCCGCGTCGAGCGACAGGCCGACACGCACCAGCCGGCGCGGGATCGTCGCAAGCGTGCGGGCTCCGACCTGAAGCCGGAACGCGCCGGCCTGGCTCATAACGCGCTCACGCGGCGCGCTCCTCCACCAGGTTCGACCACAATTGCTCCGCCTGCCGCCAGCGGGTCCGCAGCGCATCGGGGGCGAGCGGACGGTCGTCGCGGTCGAGCTTCAGCGGCATGTCGTCGGCGAAATGGTGGGTCGGGAGCACGTCGCGCAGGTCGGCGAGCATCGCACACAGCGCCTCGAACCGGCGGACGTGGACGCCGTTGGCGCGGGTGCCGGCGCGATTGGCGAGTTCGAAACCGTGGCTGACGATCGTCACCGCGGCGTGGCCCGCGACGGCGGCATGCTCCAGCGCGTCATAGGTTTCGCCGGAAGACAGCGCGCAGAGCTGGAACGTGCGCAGGCTGCCCGGCGCGTCCTCGATCACCGTCACCGGCACCTCGATGACCTCGCGCGCGACCGGGGCGATATGGCGGCGTGGCAGCGAAATCAGGCTGTCCGGCTCCGCGCCATTGTGGCTGCTGTCGTAGACGAAGCCCAAATCCGCCAAGGCCGCGAGCGTGTCGTCGTTGGCGGCGTAGGAGCCCGCGCGGAACGCGATCGGCGCGGGCGCTCCCGCCGCCATCAGCAGGTCGGTCGCGCCGGCAATCAAATGGCGCTGCTCCGCATAGCCATATTCATGCAGCGCGAAGCGGGCATGTGCGGCGCCCCGGTCGCCCGCGCGCGCCGCCGTCCAGTTGGGGTGGAGGTGGAGCTGCACCTCCTGCCCGGCCTCCAGGATCGTGTCGACCATCCGGCGGACGGGGGCGAGGCCGAACGTCATCGCCGGCATCGGATCGACGAAGAAACACGCCTTCAGCCCGTGCTCCGCCAGCCTGTCGAGCTGATAAGAGAGACCAACGCCGGCGGGCTCCAGCGATCGGCTGTAGATGCCGTCGACATCGTGGCCGGCGCTGTGGTGACGCCAGGCGAACTCGGTGTCGACGGTGAGGAAGACGGGGGTCGTCATGACCGTATGCGTACGGGCGGTTGGTGAAGAAAGCGCAAAGGCGGTGGCGGATCACCGGGCCGACCGCCCCCACCGACGCTAAGGCTTGATCCCGAAGCGCGAATAATCCCGGTCGATCAACGGCGAGATCAGGCGGGCGGAGGCCAGATCGGCCTTCGATTCTGGTGCAGCGCCCTGCTTTCCGCGGATGATGCCGCGCATGTACAGGCTGGCGGCGAGTTCCGGCGCATCGTCCAGCGCCGCGGTCAGGTCCGCCAACGCATCATCGAAGCGGTTCATCCGGTAATAGACCATCGCCCGGCTATCGAGGGCCGACACCCGACTCTCGCTGAGCTCGATCGAGCGCGTGCAATCCTTCAGCGCGGTGTCGAGCTGCACGTTCAGCGTGCCCTTGATCCAACAGCGCGAATTCAGCAGCTGTGCGCTGCCCGGATTGTCCTTCACCGCCTCGTCGATCGCGACCAGCGCGCCGTCGCCATCGCCCGCGCGGGCGAGCAGGTCGGCCTTCGCCGCCATGTAGTCGCCCGCTTCCTTGCCGCCGGCATCGATCCGTTCCTGGATCATCGCGATCGCGGCATCCTTGTCGCCCGCGTCGAGGCGGTAGCGCGCCATCGTGTTGATCGCCGCGAACGACGACGGGTCCAGCTTCAGCGCCTCGTCGAGATCAGCCTGCTGCTTCGCCTTCTCACCCCCCTGCTCATAGAGGCCGGCCCGCCACAGATAGGTATCGATCGTCGGTTCGATCGACAGCGCCTTGGTCAGGTCGACGATCGCGGCGGGCCGGTCGTAGGTGTTCGCGAGGAAGCTGGCGCGGTTGATGTAGACCGCGACATCCTCCGGATCGTTGGCGATCGACTTCGCATAGGCGGCGAGGATCGGCTTCAGCGCGCCCGATCGCCGCGCCTCCGCCACGACCTGGAAGCGGGATGGCAGATCGACCGGCGCCGCCGCCTGCAACGTCCGCGTCTTGGCCAGCGCGACCCGGGCACGGGTGGCGGGGATGTCGGCGGGTGCGATCTCCGGCGCGACGGTGGCGAGTTCGTCGTCGATCGTGACGACATCGCCCGCCAGCGCGCTCTTCCGCACGATGCGGCGGCCGGCGATCACCTCGTCGAGACTTTGGTCGCCCTCCAGCACGAAGCCCTTGCCCCCCTGCGGCAGCAACAGGCGCGTGTGCATCGCCATCCGCTTCGCCGGGCCGACCGCGACCGGGATCGCGCGCCATGCCGCCCGGCCGCGATCGGGCGCGAAGTTGATGTCGGACATCGTGCCGTCCAGCGCCGTGCGCCAGCGGCCCCGCTCCTTCCCCCACGGGCTGGACACGATGCCCCGCCCAGTCACGGTGGCGACGCCGGTGACGGGGTCATAGGCGAGCGACTGGTCGGTCAGCCGCGCATTCGACACGATATTGCCGACCACCTTCTGCACCATGTCGCGCTTCTGATCCGGCGTCGCCTGCTGCGCGACGAGGTTCATCATCGACCCGCTCTGCCCGCGCACCTTCATCGTCACGGTCACCAGCGTCGGCAGCGACACGCCCGCCCGCTGGTCGTATTCGACCGCCGCCTCGACCTCCGGCCGGGCATCGGGGTGGAAGGGCACCTCGACGAGGTCGGACCCCGCCGCGCGGATCGGCAGGACATGGCGGAACGTCGGTACGTCATGGATGTCGGCCAGCGTCACACCGTTCATCGTACCGTCCAGCCACAGCGTCTCGCCGGCGACGTTCGCCTTGACGATGATATGGTCGAACGCCGCCGCGGACGGCAGGCGCGTGTCGAACACGTCGCCCGCCTGCGCCGGCGCGGTCGCCGGCTCCGCATCGATCTTCAGTTCGTGCAGGATGGCGAGCAGCAGCAGCGTCTTCGCCTTGCAGTCGCCATAGCGCAGCGACCACGTGTCGGCGGGCTTCTGCGGCGTGTAGTTACCGCCCGCCATGCCGTTGAACAGATAGCGGATCTTGCCCTGCACCAGCTCCAGCGCGAGCGCCGCCCGCTTCAGCGGGTCGGGCGTCGCCGCGGCGATTCGCGCCACTTCGGTGGCCAGCGGGCTGCCCGCCGGGATCAGGCCGGCGGTGGCATAGAGCGGCGCCATCGTCTGCGACACGGCCGACCAGCTGGCAAAGGTCGTCGCCTCCACGATCGGCGGACGGACGAAACGGACCGGCGCATCGTTCGGCAGTTCGGGCTGCTTCGGAAGGATGCCGTCGAAGGTCACCTCGCGGTACCCGTCCGCGGTGGTGACCAGCGGCTTCGCTCCTTCCGCATAGGTCTTCCACTGGACCGCATCCTTCTCGGGCCAGGTCAGGCGGATGCGGGCGAGGCCCGCGCGGACCGGCGCGACGGGAAGCTGCGCGATCGTCTGGACCTTGCCGCCGAGCGCCGCATCCTTGTTCGTCGTCGAGATTGTCAGGCGCAGCACGTCGCCCAGCCGCAACCCCTCGACCGCCAGCGTCGCGGTCAGTACGCCGTTCATCTCCAGCCGCTCCAGCCGCTCTTCGCGCCGCAGCACGGTGAAGCGCTTGCCGCCCGCCAGCACGTCGATCGTCTCGCCGCCGCGCAGGATCTGGACGCGGTGGACGATCAGGTCGCCCTGATCGGGTTGCCACGACGCGGTCAGCGTACCCGCCTGCGTCAGCATTTCCGGCGAGGCGATGCGCGTGGCGGTGTCGACATAGGACCAGACCTGCCCGCCCTCCAGCCGCTGCTGGTTGTCGAACAGGACGATGACGGGCGATGCCGCATCCAGCTTCGCCGCGTCGATCGGCGTAGCGGCCTTTATCCAGGCCGGCGCAGCCTGATACAGCGGCGTCTCACTCGCGAATGCGGGGGCCGCAACCATGCACGCCCCCACCAGCAACCCGTACCGAACCATGTCTGCCCCCAAATCCCTGATCCCAGCTTAGCCGGTCGGGGGCACACCGCAATCGCTGATGCTGTGCTGTTCCGGTGCAGATGCCCGTCTGAAGATCAGCTCGTTCAGTGCGCGTGATAGAAGTCGTACACCTGCTGCGCGACGGCCGCCGACACGCCCGGCGCGCGTTTCAGGTCGTCGAGGCTGGCGTTGCGCACCGCGCGGCCGGTGCCGAAATGCATCAGCAGCGCCTTCTTGCGCGCCGGGCCGATGCCCGGCACCTCGTCCAGCGGCGACGCGCCGATCGCCTTGGCGCGCTTTTCCCGGTGCGCGCCGATCGCAAAGCGGTGGACCTCGTCGCGCAGCCGCTGGAGATAGAACAGCACGGGGGCGTTGACCGGCAACTGGAACTCGCGCCCATCCATCATGTGGAAGACCTCGCGCCCGTCGCGGCCGTGATGCGGCCCCTTGGCGACGCCGACGAGGCACACATCCTCGATACCCAGATCCTCCAGCACCGCCTTCGCCGCGTTCAACTGACCCTTGCCGCCGTCGATCAGGACGAGGTCCGGCCATGTGGAGTCATCGCGGTCGGGCGCCTCCTCCAGCTGGCGGGCGAAGCGGCGGCGGAACACCTCCCGCATCATGCCGAAATCGTCGTCGGTCCGCGCCTCGTTTCCCTTGATGTTGAACTTGCGATACTGGCCCTTGCGGAACCCCTCCGGCCCGGCGACCACCATCGCACCCAGCGCGTTGGTGCCCTGGATGTGGCTGTTGTCGTAGACCTCGATACGGTCGGGCGGCTCCGGCAGGTCGAACAATTCGGCGACCTCGCGCAGCAGTTTCGCTTGAGTCGTCGATTCGGCCAGACGCCGCTCCAGCGCCTCGATCGCGTTGCGCTTGGCCTGCTCCATCAGGCGGCGGCGGTCGCCCCGCTGCGGCACCGACAGTACGACCTTGTAGCCAGCAGCATCGCCCAGCGCCTGCGCCAGCAATTCCGCCTCACCCAACTCGCGGTCGAGCAGGATCTGCCGGGCGGGTGGCACATCCTCGTAGAATTGCGTCAGGAAGCTGACCAGCACCTCCTCCTCCGGCACCTCCGCCGTGTGCGCGGGAAAGAAGCTGCGGTGTCCCCAATTCTGGCCGCCGCGGATGAAGAACGCCTGGATGCCCGTCAGCCCGTCCTTGCACGCCAGCGCGAACACGTCGGCATCGCCGACGCCCTCCGCGTTGATCGCCTGCGTTCCCTGCACGAAGGTCAGCGCCTTCAACCGGTCGCGCAGCAACGCGGCGAGCTCGAAATCCATATTCTCCGCCGCGGCCTGCATTTGCGCGCCAAGCTTCGCCTGCACCTGCGTCGACTTGCCCGCGAGGAAGTCCTTCGCGTCGCCGACCAGCTCGGCATAGCCCGCCTTGTCGATGCGACCGACGCACGGCGCGGAGCAGCGCTTGATCTGATAGAGCAGGCACGGCCGGTCGCGCGTCTTGAAGAACCCGTCCGTGCACGACCGCAGCAGGAACAGTTTCTGCAAGGCGTTCAGCGTGTTGTTGACGCTGCCGGCGCTGGCGAACGGGCCATAATAGTTGCCGACCGCCCGCCGCGCACCGCGATGCTTCTGGACGCGCGGAAAATCGGTGTCGGCACGCAGCAGGATGAATGGGAAGCTTTTGTCGTCGCGCAGCAGGACGTTGTAGGCGGGGCGATAGCGTTTGATCAGCTGCGCCTCGAGCAGCAGCGCCTCCGCCTCGTTGTTGGTCGTGACGATCGTCATCGACCGCGTCTGCGACACCATCCGCTGAAGCCGCTTGGGCAGCGCCTTGACCTGCGTGTAGTTCGCGACCCGCTGTTTCAGCGACCGCGCCTTGCCGACGTACAGCACGTCGCCGCGCGCATCCTGCATCCGATAGACGCCGGACCGCTGCGGCAGCGTCTTCAGCACGTTGCGGATTGCCGCCACGCCCGCGTCGAGATCGGGCGTGTCGGAGCCGCGGATCGCATAGGTGGCGTTTTCTTCGTTGAACCGGTCTGGCGTGGGCGTCGACATCGCCCCTTATCTAGGTAGGCGCAGGGCCGGATGGAATCCCCTCCGGCCCTGCCTCCGTCTCGATCAATGCGCGAAAGCGACCTTGACCGAGCGGCGACGCAGCGCTCCGCCGACCGCACCCATGCCCAGGATCATCATCGCCCATGTGGCAGGCTCCGGCACAGTGCCGCCGGGACCGGTCGCCGTGTCGACGCCGAGGATGTCGAATGCCCAGGCGCTTGTGCGTTTCGCACCGGTGAAATCACAGAACGGTGCGGTGATCCCCATATCGCAATAGGCTTGAGTGAAGTTGCCGCTCCCCGCACGGTCGAATGCGTCGCTCAGAGTCGCTCCACCGAAGTTGTTGTACTGACTGAGGGCGACGCGATAGCTGCCCGCTGCAAGCGTCGACGAGAAATTCACGTCGAAGGGGGCGCCGGTCACGGGGTCGACGGGCACTCCGCTACCGTCATCCTGAAACGAGATGCGGTTACCCGTCGCCAAGTCGTACAGCGTCAGGATCGGATCGAACCCGCCAGCGGCGATCGTCGCACCGGCTGAATTGACTCCACCGGCATAGGAAAAACTGCGCAGCGTGACGGTCGAAGTCCCGGTTGCGACGAAGTCGAAAAAGGCGACATTGTCATCCTGCCGGAACGTCCCGGTATACGAAAAGTCCGTCGCAAAAGCCGGAGCGGCACTCAACAGTGCAGCGCCAAGCAGCATCTTATGCATCGTTTTCATTGATCTTCCCCTGTTATCGACTCAACTCGACGTCGAGTCGAACAGGTTCTACCACGAACCCGATCGGGTACGCAGGGCCAAGTCCATAAACAGGATCAAGCATCACCGTCCTGTTCGATCAGAACTTGTGTTCACTGTCAGCGGTCGAGATATTGCTGCATAGCGACACGACATAGATTTTCCTCGCCCGTTCGCTGAAGCTTATCGCGGCCTGTGCGAAGCGATACCTCGGGGAGCCTGAGTCCCACCTGTGCTTGAACTGGCCTAGCGCAAACGGCTCCGGCGGCGAGCTTAGCGCGGGCCCAATCGAATCGCGGCCGCGGCGTAGCACCGCCACACCTGAAACGTGCGTTTCACGGCCCACAGCGGCCGAAGCCCTTGCGCTCGATCAGGCTTGCGCGAACAGCTTCGTGCCGACGACGCCGATGACGGTCAGCGTCATGAAGCCGGCCTGCACCGCGGACACGCGGTCGCCGAACAGGAAGATGCCGCCGATGATGACGCCGACCGCACCAAGGCCGGTCCAGACCGCATAGGCGGTGCCCGCAGGCAGGCCGCGCATCGCCAGCGCCAGCAGGCCCATATTCACGAAGCTGAGGACGATGGGCACGCTCGATGCCTGCCACGTGGCGAGGGTCGCTGCCCATTTCAGGCTCAATGCCCAGCAGATTTCGGTGACGACGGCGACGGCGAGAATGAGCCAATACATGCGCGGGGTTCCTCCCACGGGCTCAACGCAGAAGCAGGACCGCCGGAAACCCGAAAGAGGCGGTCTGCCTTGAATCTGAAACTCGTCCGCCCTCGTCCGGGCACACGATGCAGCAGGCGATTGGGCTCCGCTGCACCGCGAAGTCCGGATCAGTTCGGCCGGCCGAGCCCCGAAATCGTGCGGTCGATCATACGGCGGTCGGCATCGGCACCGTGATGCTCGGCGATCAGCAGGCCGGCGGCCTTGGCGGCGGCATCCGCGGCGCGGGCGCGCACCTCGGCGATCGCCGACCGCTCGGCGGCGGCGATCTTGTCCTCGGCCATCTTGGCACGACGCTCCATCAGCGCCTCGGCATCGGCCTTCGCCTTGACGAGGATCTGGTGCGCTTCCTGATGGGCATGCGCGCGCATCGTCTCCGCATCGGCTTCGGCCGCGCGAGCCTTGCCCTCATACTCGGCGCGCAGCGCTTCGGCCTCGGCGCGCAGCTTCGACGCTTCGTCGAGCTGCGCACGGATCGCGGCGATGCGGGTGTCTAGCATACCGCCGATCGCGGCGGGCACCTTCTTCACCAGCATGATGATGAGCACGACGATCGCGGCGATCGCCACCCAGCCGGTCGAGTCGAACCCAAGCGCGGTCGGCGACGCGACATGCTCCTCGCCGCCCGCAACGGTGCCGGCGGTACCATGCTCCAGCCCGTCCTCGCCCTTGATCGGACGCTCGGTCAAAGAGGTGGAGTTCACCGCCTCGGCGCTGAAACCGGGATTAGCCATGTGCCCTCACCTCGCGAACCGCGTGCGCCGCCTGATCGACGCTGACGTCGATACCGGACAGCTTGGCCACCAGTTGCTGCGCCGCTTCGGCCGCGACGGTGTCCAGATTGGCGAGCGCCTCGGCCTTGGCGTTGGCGATCGCGAAATCATGATGGCCCAGACGCTCGGCAAGGCTGGCGTCCGCCGCCTTGACCTGGGCCTCGGCCGACTGGGTCGCCTGCGCCTTCGCCGCCGCGGTTTCCGCCGCCGCCGCGACGCGCGCCGCTTCCATCTGCGCCCGCCACGCATCCTCGACCGTATCCGCCTGACGGCGGGCGGCTTCGGCGGCAGCGAGATCGCCCTCGATCTTCGCCTCGCGGGCGTCGACCGTGGCGACGATCTTGGTCACCATCCCCTTGCCCACCACGAAGTAGAGCAGGCCGAAGGTGATCAGCAGCCAGAAGATCTGCGACGCGTAGGTGGCGGCGATCTGGGAAATCTGTGGCATCGGCTTCCTTCGATATCGGCCGGGCGGACGATCCGCCCGGCGCGACATCCGGTGTTGTTAGGCGACGAACACCAGGATGATCATCGTCACGAACGCGAGCAGGCCGAGAAGCTCGGCGCCCGCGAAGCCGATGAACAGGCGACCCTGCTGGCTGTCGGCGGCACCCGGATTGCGCAGCGCGCCTTCCAGGAACTTCGCGAACACGTTGCCCACGCCGAGCGAGGCGAGGCCCATACCGATCGCCGCGAGGCCAGCGCCGATCATCTTTGCGGCATCAACGTCCATGATATTCACTCCAGTCAGATTAGGTCGGAAGTTAAGTCGGAAATTCAGCCCAACGCCGGCGATCAGTGCAGATTCACCGCATCATTGAGGTACACGGAGGTCAAGAGCGCGAAGACATAGGCCTGAATGCCCGCGACCAACAGTTCGAGAAGCGTGATGCCGACCATCAGCGCGAAGCTGGGCAGCGAGACCAGGGCGACATAGCCCGGCCCCATGTTGATGCCGTTGATGACGAACGCCGCCAGCACCTTGAGCAGAATATGCCCTGCGGTCATCGCGACGAACAGTCGCAGTCCCAGCGAAAAGGGGCGCACCAGAAAGCTCATCAGCTCGACGACGAAGATCAGCGGGATCATCACGACGGGCGTGCCGTGCGGCACGAACAGCGAGAAGAAGTGGAAGCCGTGCTTCCCGAAACCGACGATCAGCACGATCGCGAAGCTGATGATCGCCAGCACGCCGGTGACCGTCAAGTGGCTGGTCACGGTGAACGGATGCACGCCGGGCACCACACCGAACGGCAGCAGGCCCAGGATGTTCGCGAACAGGATGAACATGAACAGCGAGAAGACGTAGGGGATGAAGCGCTTGCCCGCCGGGCCGACGTTCGACACCAGCATCGCCGAGACGAAGCCGGTGAAACCCTCCACCGCCGCCTGCCAGCGACCGGGCACCAGCTCGCGCTTCATGCCGCCGATCATGAACGCGGCCAGCGACGCCAGCGTCACCACCATCCACAATGCGGAATTGGTGAACGACAGGTCGTAACCGCCCACCACCCAATGCGAGCCGGCCACCGGCTCGATCAGGAACTGGTGCATCGGATCGATCTTGCTGCCTTCTGCCGCCGCCACGTTCGCGCTCCACATACGACAAGCGCCCGGTTTATTCCGGGCGCTCGCCACCTATCCGAATAATTTGCCTGAAGGCGACCGCTATCCCGAGGAACAGCATCACGATCAGACCCCAGGGCGCGGTGCCGAACCAGCGGTCTATCAACCAGCCGATCAGCGCGCTGCCGACGAGACTCCCGATCAGGGCGGAGATGACGCGGTTGCCCTGGCTATAGCCCCGGTCCGTGTCCTGCTTCTTCACCCCCGACCGCGCCGCTTCGGTATCGCGCGCCTGACGCAGTCGCTCGTCGAGCGAAGTCAGTCGCGGATCCTCCGCCTTGCCGAAGTCCTGTCCGGAGTCGTCTTCCGCCACGCGCCATCCCCTGCCGGAAACCATCTTGGCCGAAACCAATGGCCTCAACAGGGGAGAAAACGCGCAAACGGCGAGCGACCCCGCCAAGGCGCGGCCCGTTTAGAAAGGGGGGGCGGGCAAGTCAACCGGGTTGGGTGGCAGCGGCCCCGTCTTCGTAAAGCCCGCCAACCCGGATCGTCACACGCAGCGTGGGTCGCGGTCCGGGGCGGCGGCAGTGCGGGTTTTCCACGCGCCGTCCGGAGCCTTGTACTTCTCGCCGGCGCCCGTCTGCGCGATCAGGTTGCAGCCGCTGGTGAAGGCGAGCTGCTCGACAGTCGCGCCGCTCGCCGTCGCCTTTTGCGTGTAGGCGGACTTGCGCTGGATGTTGATGCTGTTGACCAGCGCGCGCAGATCGCCCGAGGCTGCGCCGACGATCCCGAGATAGCCGTCCGGCTGCTCGCCGACCTGCCCCGCCGACCGTGCCGCGGCATAGGCGGGGTCGCGCTGCGCGGAGGCGGCGGTGGCGAGGCCGAGCGCTAGGCCGGCGGCAATAACGAACTTGGCGTTCATCTTAGAAAATCCCCGGGTTCTGCTGGATCAGCGACTTCGCATCGTTGTCGAGGCGATACACCACTTCCTGCGTCACGTTGATGTTGAGGTTGATCTCGATCGGCTTGTCGGGCGCGGTCACGTTGACGCAACCACCCGTCGCGCCGGTCGCGATCAGCAGGGTTAAAGTCGTGATCCTTCGCATCGTCGTCAACCTCGAACGGTTCATCGCATCGTCTCGCTTTCGGGGGTCTGAACGGGTGGAGTTGTCGCCGCCGGCCGCGAAGGCGGCACGGCGCGCTTGTTCTGCTCCTCCAGCAACGCCGGCAGGTTGCGCTGGATCAGCCGGCGCGGATCATAGAAGGACTGCGCCGAATCGAGCAGGCCGCGAAACGGCGCCTTGATGCGGATGTTGAACACGAAGGGCAGCTTCTGGAGGCGGCGGATCAGGAAGTTCGACTTCGCCCCCGCCCCCTGACTGATACCGGCGAAGCGCACGTCGGTGACCATTTCGCCGGTCAGCGGGCCGTTCAGCACCAGCGACAGGCTGCGATATTTCAGCGACTTCAATGCCTGAAAAGCCAGGTTGCCCCAGGTGCCCAGCTCCTGCTGCGACAGCGTGCCGACATAGGCGAGGCTGCCACCGCCCGGACGCGCGGACAGGCGGCCATTCTCGATCCGTCCGCCGCTCTGGTCGAACACCATCGGCAGGACGCCGTCGAACGTGCCGCTGGCGTCGATGTTCTGGAAATCGAACTGCTGGAGGAAGATGCCCGCACCCGCCCCGTCGACGCGGAAGGTCATGCGGCGCTGGCGGGCGGCATCGAAGTCCAGCACGGTCGGGTCGAGCGTCAATGTGCCGCCCGCGAACGGCCAGCGTGCACCCTCCACCCCGACCCGGACGCCGCCGAGCAACTGGTACCGCACGGTGCCATCGGACACCGGAATGCCGGGATTGACCGTCTTCACCAGCGCAACCTGACCGGCCGGCGTGTGCAGCCCGAGCAGGTCGTCGAACACGATCGTGCCCGACAGGCCGGTGACGGGTCCGAATGCGACGGCCAGATCGAGCGCCTCGGTGGTGAAGCGACCAGTGCTGGTCACGCGCTGGGCGTCCCAGGCGATATGCCCGGCGCCACGGACATTGCCCCGCACCTCCGCGACGACGCCGAAGGTCAACGGAGTCAGCAGTTCGGGTTGGAATCCCTCACGGAAGGACAAGTCGGGCACGGTCAGGTCCGCACTGCCCATACCGCTGGACAGGAGGTGGCCGATGCGGAGGTCCGCAACCCGCGTGCCGGTCGTCGGCTCGTGCAGCATAGCGGTCGCGGTGATCGCGCTGCCAGCCAGCCGGAGTGCGACACCACGCGCCTGCATCGGCCGGAACCGCGGGTTGTCGGTCTGCGCGTCCGACACGGTCAGCGCCCCCGTCAGGTCGAGCACGCCCCCCTTCAGCGCCCAGCGGCCGTCCGCTGCGGACAGGATCAGCGGCACCGCACCGATCTTTCCGCCTCCACCGGCGAATGTCCCCGCAACGCCGCCGTTTGCGATCATACCCGACAATGTAGCCGCCTCGATCCGCGTCTGGCGATCCGGCGCGCCCAAGCGGGCTGCGACCTGCGTCAGCGTGAAGCCACGATCCGCCAGACCCAGCGTTGCGCCGCCGGTCGCCACGCGCAGCGGCGTTCCACCCAGCCGACCGGTGAGTTCGCTGGCGGCGAGACGCGCCCCGCCGGACATCTGCCCACTGCTGACGGTCACGAGCGCCGGCCCGGTCGGACACAGCGCCAGTCGCGCCGGGTCGAGGGTCAGCCCCGAGATGCGCAGCGCCCGCCACGCGAGCGGCGCACAGCCGCGACCGACGACCAGCGTCCGACCGTTCCAGCCGACGTCGAGCGGCAGCGACAGGCCCTCGACCTCGCCATCGCCAAGTGGCCCGTCGAGCGTCGCCGTCGTCGCGATCCGCGTCGCGCCGCCGGGCGTGGCGGAAAAGGTGACCGGCGTCAGCTCCAGGCTGGCACCGTCGGCGGCGTAGCGTTCGACGCGGGCGGTTCCGCGGATCGCTGCGCCGGGGCCGGCTTGCATCAGCGATACGCGCGCGCTCGGCAGGCCACCGCCGCGGGTCGCGACGGTCCCATTGAGCGTCAGGCCACGCGCATCGGCGGAGACGACACCGTCGAGCGACATCCGCGCCCCGCTTGCGGACGACAGCGTCGCACGACTGATGCGTATTGCGCCAGTGGCGGCGGCGAGGTCGATGCTCAGCGCCATGTCCCGGTTCGCGCGCGCAACGGCGGTGGCAACGGCGCGGACGAGTGGAGCCACCGGCGTGCCCGCCCCCGCCCCGCTCACATTCGGCAGCAGCGACGCGGCCAGGACGGCTCCGTCCGCTGCGACGCGTCCCTGAAACGCGAGACGGCGGCCGATGCCGTAATCGCCCGCGATCGTGACGCGCCGGGCGGTGACGCCGGGATGGCGCATTGCGGTGGCCACCACGTCCAGTCGGCCCTGCGTCAACGTCGCGTCGCCCGCGAAGCTGAGGTCGCCGGCGATCGACTGTACGACGCCCCCCTGCCCCCGCGTGGCACCGGTCGCGAGACGGGCGGTGCCGGTCCAGCGATCGAGCCCCTTGGACAGGGTAAGGTCGATGTTCGCGCCCGGCGCGGCGATCCGGGCTTGCCTGCAGTCCACCGCTTTCGCGCGCACCGGTCCGACGATGTGCGGACGCCCGCCGTCGATCGTCAGGCGCACGGCGGCGGTGCCGCCGGCAACGCTGCACCCCCCGGCGGCGAGCGTCGGGGCGACTGCGGCGACGGTGCCGCGGAATCCGTCGTCCAGCTTCCCGCTCCCCGCGATCTTCAGGCCCAGCAGCCCGACCGGCGTTTCCAGCCGTAGCCGCGCATCTGCCACCTCGACGTCGAGCGCCGGCAGTGTGAAGGGCTGTCCGCTCGGACCGGCGGGCAACAGGCGATCGATCGCGCCGAGCGACAGGCGACCGTCGATCAGGCGTCCCCGCATACGGACGCGCCCCGCCCGGACGCCGTCGAGGCGAACGCCGGACAAGCCGATCTCCGTCCGTGTCTCGATCCAGTCGGCGACGAGGTCGGGATCGGCCGGGTTGCCGATGACGACATCGGTCAGCCGCTGCCGCCCAAGGCCCAGATCGGCGATCGTATAGGTCGCCGGCACGCCCGCGGCGGCGAGTTCGCGATCGACGAAGCGGCCCGCAATCGGGCGGCGCTCGACCCAGAGCAGGATCAGGCCCGCAACGACGACGAGCGCCAATGCGATCGCCGCGCGGCGGCGGATGGAGCGGCGACGGATCGGCAGGGAGGGAACGGCGTCGTTGTCGTCCTCCACGTATCCGTCGCTCCGTTCGCGGTCAGCAGGTGTTCCTAGAGAAGGAACCGGAGTGGGACAACGGCAATGCGGCCGGTTCCTGACTCATGTTGAACTTGCGCTTTCATCGGTGATAGCCAGTGGCGCATGGCGGAGCCCGAACCCCATGACGCCAGTGGTCACCGCGCTCGCCTGCGCGGGCGGTTGCTAACCGATGCCAATGGGCTGCTCGATCACGAGATCGTCGAATATCTGCTCGCGCTGGCGCTGCCCCGACGCGATACAAAGCCGCTGGCAAAGGCGCTGCTGCGCGAGTTCGGCGGGCTGGGCGGATTGTTCGCGGCGGAGAGCGAGGCGCTGCTGCGCATCGACGGCATGGGCGAAACCAGCGCCGCGGCGATCCGCATCGCGCAGGCGGCCGCGACGCGGCTGCTGGCGGCGAACGTCGCGGCGCGGCCGGTGCTCGGCAATTGGCAGGCGCTGCTCGACTATCTGCGCGCGGACATGGCGCATCACGGCGTCGAGCGCTTCCGCGTGCTGCACCTGAACACGCGCAACATCCTGATCCGCGACGAGATCATGAGCAAGGGATCGGTCGACCAGACCGCCGTCTATGTCCGAGAGGTGATCCGGCGCGCGATCGACTTGGGGTCCGCGTCGCTGATCCTCGTCCACAATCACCCGTCCGGCGATCCGTCGCCTAGCCACGCGGATATCGATGTCACCCGCGCGATCATGGAGGTTGGCAAGCGGCTGAACATCGCCGTGCACGACCACGTCATCATCGGCACGAACGGGCATGCGTCGCTGCGGGCGCAAGGGCTGATCTGACGGGACCGAAACGCCAAACGCCGCCGGGAGGGGGGGATTCGGCGGCGTCGGCGGCTAACCTACGCCGAAGCGTAGGGCGGCTGAGGGATTACGACTGGCCCTGCGCCAGGAAACCCGTCACCTCGGTCTTGTCGAGGCTGCTGTTCTTATTCTTGTCGGCCTGCGCGAACGCTGCCCCGACCCACTTCTTGGTCGCCGGGCTGTCGGCCTTCGTCGCCGGATCGCTCGCGGTCTTCAGCGCGACCATCCACGACGAAAATTCGACCTTGTCGAGCTTGCCGTCGGCGTTCTTGTCATACTGCGCGAATTGCGTGTCGACCGCCTGCGCAACCTGATCGCCCTGAGCGGCACCCGGCGTCGCTGTCGCATCGGCCACCGCCGGCTGGGCGGGATCGGCCGGAGTCGTCGGTGCCGGCTGCGCCTGCGCCGTCGTGGCAGGCGCCGTCTGTATCGGCGCAGCCTGACCGGTCGTCGCCTGATCGGCTCCAGTCGTCGCAGACGTTGTCGGCGCTGCCGGGTTGGCGGTCGTGGTCTGCGCCGGCGGTGTCGCCGTCTGCGCCAGTACCGGAGCCGCCATAGTCATCGCACTTGCGAGGAAGATCGTACGGATCATTGATATTCTCCTTCCGAATTACGACCGGCACCCTTGGTTAAACCTTGATGCCGACGTTGTGATCTCTGCTTGCTACAACCGTTATTTAAGAACCCGGTTCCGCAGGCGCAAGTTTGCTGGCGGCCGGCACGGATGCTAGGGCACGCGAATCCGCGGGTTTGCCGCGAATTCCCACGATGACTCGTGGCCTTGTCAGGACGAACGCCAGCCATGATCCCACGCTATTCCCGCGCGCCGATGACAGCGATCTGGACCCCCGAGGCACGATTCCGCATCTGGTTCGAGATCGAGGCGCATGCGACCGACGCGCTGGCCGAACTGGGCGTCGTGCCGAAAGCGGCCGCAGCCCGCATCTGGGAGGCGGATGCCGCCGCCGGCCCGTTCGATGTCGAACGGATCGACGCGATCGAGGCAGAAACGAAGCACGACGTCATCGCCTTCCTGACGCATGTGTCGGAGCGCACCGGGCCGGAGGCGCGCTTCCTGCATCAGGGGATGACGTCGTCCGACGTGCTCGACACGTGCCTCGCGGTCCAGCTGGCGCGCGCCGCTGATATCCTGCTGGCCGATATCGACGCGCTGCTGCTGGTGCTGAAGCGCCGCGCAATCGAGCACAAGCTGACGCCGACGATCGGCCGCAGCCACGGCATCCACGCCGAACCGGTGACGTTCGGGCTGAAGCTGGCGCAGGCCTATGCCGAATTCGATCGCAATCGTGCGCGGCTGGTGGCGGCGCGGGCGGACGTCGCGACCTGCGCGATCTCCGGCGCGGTCGGCACCTTCGCCAACATCGATCCGTTCGTCGAAAGCTATGTCGCGGAGAAGATGGGCCTGACCGTCGAGCCGGTCTCGACGCAGGTGATCCCGCGCGACCGGCACGCGATGTTCTTCGCGACCTTGGGCGTCATCGCGGGCTCGATCGAGCGACTGGCGACCGAGATCCGCCATTTGCAGCGGACCGAGGTGCTGGAGGCGGAGGAGTATTTCTCCCCCGGCCAGAAGGGGTCGTCGGCGATGCCGCACAAGCGCAACCCGGTGCTGACCGAAAACCTGACCGGCCTCGCCCGCATGGTCCGCGGCTATGTCACGCCCGCGCTGGAGAATGTCGCGCTGTGGCATGAGCGCGACATCAGCCACTCCTCGGTCGAGCGCTATATCGGCCCCGACGCCACGATCACGCTCGACTTCGCGCTGGCGCGGCTGACCGGGGTGATGGACAAGCTGGTCGTCTATCCGGAGCGGATGGCGAAGAACCTGCACAAGATGGGCGGGCTCGTCCATTCGCAACGCGTGCTGCTCGCGCTGACGCAGGCCGGCGTCAGCCGCGAGGACGCGTACCGGCTGGTGCAGCGTAATGCGATGAAAGTGTGGGAGTCGGACGGCGCGCTGTCGCTGCTCGAACTGCTCCAGGCCGACCCCGAGGTCGCCGCGGCCCTGTCGCAGGACGAGATCGCGTCGCGCTTCGACCTCGCTTACCATTACAAGCATGTCGACACGATCTTCGCGCGGGTATTCGGGACCGCCGATTGATAGCCCAGGGACGCCGGCCCCGGGCCGGCATCCTCAACCCTTTCAGCCGGATATTGGGGTCGTCGGCGTTTTCCTAACCCCGAATTAACGGTTTCGGAGGCATCCTCCGGGGCATGTCGCCAGCGATTTCCCATCCGTATCGCCTCGTCTTGTTCCAAGGCGCGGCGGTCGTCATGTTGCTGGGGGGCAGCGTCCTGATGCCGCCCGCGGACGGTGCGATGCTGCTGGTGCCGCTGACGGCAGAGCGGGCCGCCACGATCGTCGACCTCGCGCTGGATCACGGTGCGCGCATCGGCGGGCTCGGCCCCCTCCCCGGTACGCTGATCGTGCGCGGCGAACGCGCGCGACTGTTTCGGCCCTTGCTGGCGAGCGGCGTACTCGCCGTCGCGGCGCCCGGAATCTGGTGCGGCCGATGATGTCCCGGGAAACGCCGGAGGAGGTGCTCGACCTCGCCCCGCTGCGGCTGCACGGCATCCGCATGATCGTGATCGCGGGTTGGGGCGCGACCCTCGTCCTGACGCTGCTGGGGCTGGCGGTCGGCAGCACGCTGACCCTGCCCGTGACGATCGCGGGGATCGTCATCAACGCCGCGCCGACCCTGATCCTGCACAACCGTCGGCACGATCTGCCCGCCCGTCTGACCGTCGCGACGCTGGCGGCGGCGCATCCGGCGCTGCTGGTGATGATGCTGACCGGGCATGCCTGGCAGATGGACGGGCATATGTATTTCTTCGTCGCGCTCGCGGCGTTGACGCTGCTGTGCGACTGGCGGCCCCTGCTGCTCGCATCCGGGCTGATCCTCGTCCACCATCTGATCGGCGAGTGGGTCATGCCGCAATGGGTGTTCGCCGATCAGGCCGGCATCGGTCGCGTGCTGTTCCACGGGACGGCCGTGCTGTTGCAGTTCACCGCGCTCAGCTACATCACCGCGCAATTGCGCCGCCTGTTGAAAAACCGGCGCGAGGTGCAGGGCGAGAGCCGCCGGCTGACCGAGGCGGCGATCGCCGGCCGCACCGAAACGCAGCACGCACTGGACGCCGCCCATGCCGCGGAGCAGCGCGCACAGGCCGAGACCGCCCGCCGCGAAGCCGCAGAACGTACCGCCGCGGAGACACGCCGCACCGAACTGGTCGCGCTGGCGGACGGCTTTCGCCGGTCGATCGCGGGCGTGGTGGAGACGATGGGTACCGCCTGCACCGACCTCGATGCGTCGGCCAAGGCGCTACATCAGCTGGCGCAACAGACCAGCCGGGATGCCGCCGGGACAGCCAATACCGTCAGCGAATCGTCACGCAGCGCGGCGCGCCTGGCGGAGCGGGTCCACGATCTCAGCCGCTCGATTGCGACGATCAGCGGATCGGTCGAACGTCAGGCCAGCCTGAGCGGCGCGGCACGCGGACTCAGCAACACCGGCCATCAGGCGGTCGATGCCCTCGTTTCGCGCACCGCCACCGTCGGCGGCTTCGCCGACACGATCAGCGCGATCGCCGGGCAGACCAACCTGCTCGCGCTGAACGCCACGATCGAGGCGGCCCGCGCCGGCGAAGTCGGCCGCGGCTTCGCGATCGTCGCGGGGGAGGTGAAACTGCTCGCCGGCCAGACCACGGGCGCGACCGACCAGATTCGATCGCTGGCCGGGTCGATCGCCGGGGGTGCGGGCGAGGCGCGCGAGGCGCTGGCCGCGATCGGCCGCACCGTCGACGACGTCGCCGACGTGGCGGAAACGATCCGCGCCGAGGTCGCCCGCCAGCGCGACACCGCCGACCTGATCGAAGAGGCCGCCGACACCGCCGCAGGCGGCGCCGACGCGCTGAGCCACGAATTCTCGGGTATCGTCCGCATGGCCGGCGACACCGAGACGTTGTCCGATCGCGTCGCCCGCGCCGCCAGCAGCCTCAGCAGCGTCGCGGCGCGTCTGCAAGACGAAGCCGACGGCTTCGTCCGGCGGCTGGCCGCGGCCTGACCTTCGTCAGACGGTAGCCGCCTCGACTCATGCGGTCGCGACCGCCCAACGGCACGGGGCAGTCTGGTATGCGTCGGCGTTCATCGCCTTAAAACCCCGATCCGTTTGCTCCACCCGACGATCCAACCACGGTCGCCGCACCGGGCGCGAATGAGTCGACCCGTGCGCCGAATGCAATCGCGATAGCCTGTTATGAAATTGCGCCAAACCGCAATGATCGCCATCTATCGCTTGCCGGATATATCTCCGGCAGCGGAGACCCAACCATGCGTATGTTCGAAACCGTGACCAGCTCCTTGCTGGTGATCGCGGTACAGGCGCTGGTGGTCGGGGTGGTCGTTTCCACCTTCTGATCCATCGGCCAGCCGCCCTCTCGGGAGAGGGGGCGGGCAGGCTGCCCTCTGCGCCCGTTCCGATTGCACGCCTCAAAGTTCGGACCCGCTTCTCCTCTCCCTGAGAAGGAGGGAGTAAAGAAATGCGGCTCGCCGTCGAGGCGACCTGACGCAAAGCTCAAAGACATCCCGCCGGCTTCTCTCCTCCCTGACAGGGAGGGGTCGGGGGTGGGTCGGGGGCTCGCGATACGGCACCGGCCGCGTACTGGGTAACGTAACGCCCGGCCTCCCCCCACCGCCAGCCCCTCCCTCAAATGGAGGGGAGCAAAGACGGTGTAGCGCCTGCCCACAGATCGCCCGCGGGCCCGTCCATACGGTGACCTATTCCGCCGCGAAAACACCCTTCAGCTTCGCGAAGAAGCCCTGGCTTTCCGGACATTCGTCACCGGTTTCCGTTTCGCGGAACATCTCCAGCAATTCGCGCTGGCGTACCGACAGCTTGGTCGGCGTCTCGACCTCGATCTGGACGACGAGGTCGCCGGCGCCGCGGCCCTGTAGTACCGGCATGCCGGCACCGCGCTGCCGCAGTTGCTTGCCGGACTGGATGCCTGCCGGGATCTTCACCTCGTGCGTGCGGCCGTCGAGGCCGGGGATCGCCAGCGATCCGCCGAGCGCTGCGGTGGTGAAGCTGATCGGCGCGCGCGCGAACAGCGTCGTGCCCTCGCGCTCGAACAGCGCATGCCGCTTCACGTGCAGGAAGATGTAGAGGTCGCCCGGCGGCACGCCGCGCGCTCCCGCCTCACCTTCGCCGGTCAGGCGGATGCGCGTGCCCTCGTCGACACCGGCCGGTACGTTGACCGACAGCGTCTTGGTCTTGTCCACGCGGCCTTCGCCACGGCAATCGCCGCACGGGTCGGCGATGACCTGACCAGATCCCTGACACACCGGACAGGCGCGCTCGACCACGAAGAAACCCTGCTGCGCGCGAACCTTGCCGTGGCCGTTGCACTGGCGGCAGGTGGCGGCGTGGGTGCCCGGTTTCGCGCCCGATCCGTGGCAGGTGTCGCACGGCGCAGAGACGTCGACCGTGATCTCCGTCTCATGGCCGTGGAACGCCTGTTCCAGCGTGACTTCCATGTCGTAGCGCAAGTCGGCACCGCGCCTTGCCTGCTGGCGACCGCCACGACCGCCGCCCATGAATTCGCCGAACACGCTTTCGAAAATGTCGGAAAAGCCGCCGAAATCCTGCGCACCTCCACCACTGCCGCCCTGCTGGAACGCGGCATGGCCGAAGCGATCATAGGCCGCACGCTTCTGCGGGTCCTTCAGCACGTCATAGGCTTCGGACACCGCCTTGAAGCGCGCCTCCGAATCCTTGCACCCGGCATTCTTGTCCGGATGATACTTCATCGCGAGCTTCCGGTACGCCGTCTTCAGCGTCCCCGCATCGGCGGTGCGCTCGCATTCGAGCAGCTCGTAATAGTCGACCTGGGTACTCATCACTGCCCCTCGACCAACCCGCCGTCACTCCGATCCGGGAGCGACGGCGGGAGGTGCATCACGCCTTGTGGTTGTCGTCGACTTCCGAGAACTCGGCGTCGACCACGTCTTCCTTGGGCGCGTCGGCGGTGTCGGATGCGGGGGACGCCTCCGACTGCTGCTGCTTCTCGTAGATCGCCTGACCCATCTTCATGGCGACCTGCGCCAGCGCCTGCGCCTTTTCGTTCATCGCATCGGGCTCACCGCCTTCGACCGCCGCCTTCGCGGCGTCGATCGCGGTCTGGATCTCACCCTTCAGCGACTCGTCGATCTTGTCGCCATTGTCGACCAGCTGACGCTCGGTCGTGTGGATCAGCGATTCGGCGTTGTTCTTCGCCTCGGCACCGGCCCGACGCTTCTTGTCCTCCTCGGCGAACTGCTCCGCATCGCGGACCATCTGCTCGATGTCGTTGTCGGACAGGCCACCCGACGCCTGGATGCGGATCTGCTGCTCCTTACCCGTGCCCTTGTCCTTGGCCGACACGTTGACCAGGCCGTTGGCGTCGATGTCGAACGTGACCTCGATCTGCGGCACGCCGCGCGGTGCCGGCGGGATGCCGACGAGGTCGAACTGGCCCAACAACTTGTTGTCCGCCGCCATCTCCCGCTCGCCCTGAAACACGCGGATCGTCACCGCGCCCTGGTTGTCGTCCGCAGTCGAATAGGTCTGCGCCTTCTTGGTCGGGATCGTCGTGTTGCGATCGATCATCCGCGTGAACACGCCACCCAGCGTCTCGATGCCCAGCGACAGCGGCGTCACATCGAGCAGCAGCACGTCCTTGACGTCGCCCTGCAACACGCCCGCCTGGATCGCGGCGCCCATCGCCACGACCTCGTCCGGGTTCACGCCGGTGTGCGGGTCCTTGCCGAAGAACGCCTTCACCGCCTCGCGCACCTTGGGCATGCGGGTCATGCCGCCGACCAGGACGACTTCGCTGATGTCGTCGGTCTTCAGGCCCGCATCGGCCAGCGCCTTCTTCATCGGCTCGATCGTGCGCTTGATCAGGTCGTCGACCAGCCGCTCCAGATCGGCGCGGTTGATCGTCTTCACGAGGTGCTTCGGCCCGTTCTGGTCGGCCGTGATGAACGGCAGATTGACCTCGGTCGATGCCGCCGACGACAGCTCGATCTTTGCCTTCTCGGCCGCTTCCTTCAGGCGCTGGAGCGCGAGCTTGTCCTTGGCGAGGTCGATGCCCTCGTCCTTCTTGAAGCCCTCGGCCAGGAACTCGACCAGCTTGTTGTCGAAATCTTCACCGCCCAGGAAAGTGTCGCCGTTGGTGGCCTTCACCTCGAACACGCCGTCGCCGATCTCCAGGATCGAGACGTCGAACGTGCCGCCGCCCAGATCGTAGACCGCGATCGTCTTGCCGTCCTGCTTCTCCAGCCCGTAAGCCAAAGCCGCCGCGGTCGGCTCGTTGATGATGCGCAGCACCTCGAGGCCGGCGATCTGGCCGGCGTCCTTGGTCGCCTGACGCTGGGCGTCGTTGAAATACGCCGGCACGGTGATGACCGCCTGCGTCACCGTCTCGCCCAGATAGGACTCGGCGGTCTCCTTCATCTTCTGGAGCGTGAAGGCGCTGATCTGCGACGGGCTGTAATCCTTGCCCCCTACCGAAACCCACGCATCGCCGTTCTGGCCGCGCGCGATCTTGTACGGGACCAGCTCGGTGTCCTTCTTGGTGATCGGGTCGTCGAAGCGGCGACCAATCAGGCGCTTCACCGCGAAGATCGTGTTGTCGCCGTTCGTCACCGCCTGACGCTTGGCGGGCTGGCCGACCAGCCGCTCGCCGTCCTTGGCGAAGGCGACGATCGACGGGGTCGTGCGTGCACCCTCTGCGTTCTCGATCACCTTGGGCTTGCCGCCCTCCATCACCGCAACGCAGCTGTTGGTGGTGCCGAGATCGATGCCGATTACTTTAGCCATGAGTCGTAGATGCCCCTCAACAAACAAAATAGGCCCTTGGGACCGCGCCCCGTTACGGCGGCGCAATCACCGGTTGATGGGCGCGATATAGGTGGCGTGCCGCTTGCCGCAAGAAGTCGTGGAACCTAGTGCGTGCTTCGTATCGCGAAGGGACAGGCGGCAATGCGCAGGCTTTTGATGAGGATGGCACCGGTGATGTGCGCTGCGGCGATGCTCACCGGCTGCCTGAAGGCGGAGACGGTGGAGACGGAGGACCCGTGGGTGCGCCTGCCCGCCGTCGCCGGCCGGCCCGCATCGGGCTATTTCAAGATGCACGGCGCGGGCAAGGACGCGGTGCTGATCAACGTCGCCGCCGACCTCGCCGTGCGCACCGAAATGCATGAGAGCATGAAGGGGCCGGGCGGCACGATGACGATGACGCCGCTGACCCGGGTCGCGGTGCCGGCGCGCAGCGATGTGGTGTTCGCACCCGGCGGGCGTCATTTGATGCTGTTCGGAGTGAACCCGGCGCTGAAGCCCGGCGGGGCGACGATCCTGACCTTCACCTTCTCCGACGGGTCGCGGATGCAGCGCAAGGCGTGGGCGATCGCGGCGGGCGATCCGGCCCCCAAGTGACGCCGCCCCGTTCCGCGCGACCGCTGACCGCCGGCGAGGTGACGCTGGCGCGCGGCATGTTCGGCGACCGGATCGATTATGCCGGAGTCGAGATACGCCGCTGGAAATGGGCGTTTTTCCAGCCGCGCGGGACGGCGATGGCACCGCGCGGACACATTCACCTGCATCCCGAAAATCTCGACTGGCGAGAGGATTACGCGGCAGCGGGGCTGCAATTGCAGGGGCTGTTCATGCACGAGATGGTGCATGTCTGGCAGCATCAATGTGGGCTTTGCCTGCCGCTGAAGCGCCACCCGTTCTGCCGTTACGACTATGCGCTGAAACCGGGGCAGCCCTTCCACCGCTACGGCATCGAGCAACAGGCCGAGATCGTGCGGCATGCCTTCCTGCTGCGCGCCGGCGCGAAGGTCGTCGGCGCGCCGGGGGTGGAAGTGTATGAGGGACTGCTGCCGTTTTGAGCTTTGATTGTGCCGGGCGCGTCCGGGCATCGACGGTTCGGAATGCCCGCCGCCTGCTGGCGCGCGGCGCAGTGGATGCCGGGACAAGCCCGGCATGACAGGTCAGTTGGGGAGGTTCGGAAAGTCCGCCCCGACATGCGCCTCGCCCCGCGTTGCGGCGAGTTCAACCTGCCGGTGCCGCTCGGCATAACCGGCGCGCTGTTCGTCGGTGCGGGTCTCATGGCAGCGCGGACACGCCACACCTTCTTCGTATAAGCGCGAGGCGCGGTCGGCTTCGCTGACGGGCATCCGGCAACCGCGACACAGGCCGTGCGTGCCGGGCGTCAGACCGTGGCCGACCGCCACCCGCTCGTCGAACACGAAGCATTCGCCCTGCCAGCGGCTGTCCGCGGCGGGTACCTCCTCAAGATAGCGGAGGATGCCGCCATCGAGGTGGAAAACGTCTCCGACTCCCTCCCGCTTCAGATACGCCGTCGCCTTTTCGCAACGGATGCCGCCGGTGCAGAACATCGCGACGCGCTTGCCAGTCAGATCGTCGCGGTGCGCTTCGACCCAGGCCGGAAAGTCGCGGAAGCTGCCGGTGCTGGGATCGACCGCCCCGGCGAAGCTGCCGACCGCGACCTCATACGCGTTGCGGGTGTCGATCACGACGGTGTCGGGGTCGTCGACCAGCGCGTTCCAGTCGGCGGGCGCTACGTAGGTACCGACATCGTCCAGCGGGTCGATGTCGGGCACCCCCATCGTGACGATCTCCGCCTTCAGCCGCACCTTCAGCCGGTGGAACGGCATCGCGTCGGCCTCGGCGAACTTGGGCTTCAGGTCCGTGCATCCGGGCAAGGCGCGGATCGCCGCCAGCACCGCGTCAATCGCATCGGGACCGCCGGCGATCGTTCCGTTGACGCCTTCGCCCGCGATCAGCAGCGTGCCGCGGATGCCCGCCGCCTGCGCGACCGCCTCCAGATGCTCGCGCACCGCGCCGGGATCGTCGAAGCGGGCGAACCGATAAAGGGCGGCGATCCGGATCACGGGCGCGTCACAGACGATCGAAGTCGATCGGCGCATGCCGGTCGAGCGTCCGAGGTGCTTCGGGCATCGGGTATTTCAGTCCGGTCGCGCAGTTGAACAGGACGACACGCTCGTCCTCGTCGACCTCGCCGGTCTTCACCGCCTCGCGGTACGCGGCCAGCGTTGCGCCGCCTTCGGGACACAGCAGCAGGCCGTCCTTGCGCGCGCAATCGTCCACCGCCTTCAGGATCGCGGGATCGCCTACCCCAAGCGCCTTGCCGCCGCTCTCCCGCACCGCGCGCAGGATCAGGAAATCGCCGACCGCCTTCGGCACGCGAATACCGGCGGCGACGGTGTGGGCATCCTCCCACCGCTCGGCATGCTCGACGCCCGCCTCGAATGCACGCACGATCGGCGCGCAGCCCGACGCCTGCACCGCATACATCCGCGGCCGCTTCGCCCCGATCCAGCCGAGCGCCTCCAGTTCGTCGAACGCCTTCCACATGCCGATCAGGCCGGTGCCGCCGCCGGTGGGATAGAAGATCGCGTCGGGCAGTTCCCAACCAAGTTGGGCGGCGAGTTCCAGACCCATCGTCTTCTTGCCCTCGATCCGGTACGGCTCCTTCAGGGTCGAGAAGTCGAACCAGCGACCTTCCGCCGCGCCCTTGCCGACGATCGCGCCGCAATCGTCGATCAGGCCGTTGACCCGCCAGACCCGCGCGCCCTGCATCGCGATCTCGCGGACATTCACCTCGGGCGTGTCCTCCGGGCAGAACACGATCGTCTCGATCCCGACGCGCGTCGCATAGGCCGCCAGTGCAGCGCCGGCATTGCCGTTGGTCGGCATCGCGATCCGGGTCACGCCCAGTTCCTTCGCCATCGCCACCGCCATGACGAGGCCGCGCGCCTTGAAGCTGCCGGTCGGCAAGCGCCCCTCGTCCTTCACCAGCACGTTGCCGCCGCCAGACGCCGGAATCGGGATCAGCGGCGTCTCGACCTCGCCGAGGCTGACGACGTTTTCCGTCCGCCGGACCGGCAGCAATTCGCGCCAGCGCCACAGGTCGGTCGGGCGCGCCTCCAGCGGGTCCTTCGACAGCGCCGCCCCGACGGCGTCCAGATCGTAGCGGACCAGCAGCGGCCGGCCCGCCCGCGACAGGCCGTGAAGCTGGTCCGCGTCGTACCGCTCGCCGGTGATCGAGCATTCCAGATGCGTGACGAAGGTCGGGCGGTCGGCGCTGAGGTTCGGGTTCAGGTTCATGGCCGCCGCATCTATCGCGCGCGGATCGCGACGGAAACCCTTCGCCAAGGAACTGCCATGCTCGCAACCGGTTAGCATTCGGGAACACGGGAGTTTCCAACATGACCGATACCGACCGCCGAACCTTCGTCACCGGCGCGGCCCTCGCCGCGGGCGTCGCCGCCGCCGCACCGGCCATCGCGCAGGGCGCCAAGCCGGCGACGACCCCGCAGGCCGCCGCCTATCCGAAGCCGCCGTTCCCGGTTCAGCGCCAGCCCTGGCCCGGTCTTGCTTCGAAGATGAACCCGCGGCCGGATCACGGTGAGACGAGCTACAAGGGTTCTGGCCGGCTCGCAGGCAAGAAGGCGCTGATCACCGGCGGCGACAGCGGCATCGGTCGCGCCGCCGCGATCGCCTATGCGCGCGAGGGTGCCGATGTAGCGATCAACTACCTGCCCGCGGAGGAACCCGATGCGCGCGAGGTGATCGCGCTCATCAAGGCGGAAGGGCGCAACGCCGTCGCGATCCCCGGCGACCTGCGCGACGAGGCGTTCTGCCGGAAACTGGTGGAGCAGGCGGCCGCAAAGCTCGGCGGGCTCGACATCCTCGTCAACAACGCCGCGCGCCAGCAGACGAGACCGACGATCGCCGACATCTCCTCGGAGGATTTCGACGCGACGATGAAGACCAACGTCTACGCACCGTTCTGGCTGACGAAAGCGGCGGTGGCACGGATGGGGCCGGGCAGCGTGATCGTCAATACGTCGTCCGAACAGGCGGGCGATCCATCGAAGGACATCATCGACTATGCGATGACGCGCGCCGCGGTGCTGAACTTCACCAAGGGCATGGCCAAGCAGCTTGCGGAAAAGGGCATCCGCGTCAACGCCGTCGCGCCGGGGCCGTTCTGGACGCCGCTACAGGTCAGCGGCGGCGCGACGCCGGAGAAGCAGAAGTCGTTCGGCGAAAGCTCGCCGCTGGGTCGGCCGGGGCAACCGGCGGAAATCGCCGGGCTGTACGTCGCGGCAGCGGATCCGGCCCTGTCCTTCTCGACCGGCCAAATCTTCGGGGCGACCGGTGGAGGTGGCCAGCCGGCTTAACGCGATCCCGTGTCCCCGCGAAGGCGAGGACCCAGTGAGCCGCAGATGCTGAAATCGTGGCTTACTGGATCCCCGCCTTTGCGGGCACGTCGGTACTGACGGCAGGGATAGTCAGCGTCAGATCACCCCGCCTTGGCGACCCCGACCAGCGCCGGCCGCAGCAGGCGGTCCTTGATCATGTACCCAGCCTGCATCTCCTGCACGACGGTGCCCGGCGGCGCATCGCTCGGCACTTCCAGCATCGCCTGATGCTTGTTGGGGTCCAGCGTCGCGCCCATCGCCTCAATCTTGGTGATGCCGTGGCGCTGGAACACGCTTTCCAGCTCGCGTCCGGTCGCTTCCAGACCCGTTACCAGACCCTTCGACTTCTCGTCGGCGCGCCAGTCGGCCGGGATTGCCGCCAGACCACGCGACAGATTGTCGGCGACCGACAGGATGTCGCGCGCGAAGCTGGTGGTCGCATAGGCGCGGGCGTCGATCGCTTCCTTTTCGGCGCGACGACGGACGTTCTGCACCTCCGCCTGCGCGTACAACACCTGCTGCTTCGCCTCCGCCAGTTGCGCTTCCAGCTCGGCGATGCGGCCCTGCGACGCGTCGTGTTCCGCGACTTCCGGCGCCGCCTCGGCGGTCTCGGCGCGCAGGTCCTCTCCGGCGGTTTCGGTCTCGTTGTCGATCATCGTATTCCCTGTACTTATTGCATCAGGCGAGCGAGCGTCGCCGCAGTGAAATCCACCATGGGCACGACGCGCGCGTAGTTCAACCGCGTCGGGCCGATCACACCGACCACACCGACCACCTGCCCGCCCGGTCCGCGAAACGGTCGCGCGATGACGGACGATCCGCTGAGCGCGAACAATTTGTTCTCCGCGCCGATGAAGATGCGCGTCGCGTCGCCGGCGCGCGCCGAGTCGAGCAGCGAGGCGATCTCCTGCTTGCCCTCCAGATCGTCGAGCAGGTCGCGGACGCGGTCGAGGTCGGCGGCGGCGGCGGCGTCGATCAGTCGGCCCTGCCCGCGCACGATCAGCACCGGGCGTCGGCGGTCGTCCTCGCTCCAGATCGCGATGCCACGTTCGACCAGCGCGCGCGCCGACGCATCCAGCGCCGCGCGCCCGTCCGCCAGCTCGCGCTCCACTCGCGACTTCGCCTCTGCCAGCGTCAGCCCACCGAGCGTCGCCGACAGGTAATTGCCCGCCTCCACCAGCGCGGATGGGTCCATTCCGTCGGGCAGGTCGATGACGCGGTTCTCGACCGCGCCGTCCTCCCCGACCATCACCGCCAAAGCCTGCATCCTCGACAGCGGCACGAAGCCGATCGAGCGCAGCGTGACCTCACGCTTCGGCACCAGCACCAGCCCGGCACATGCCGACAATCCCGACAGCGCGGCGGTGGTGGCGGCCAGCGCGTCCTCCACCGGCCCGGCGCGCAGCGCACGCGCGGCGAGTTGCGCCTCGATCGCGGTGCGCTCCTCCGTAGACGGTTCGGCGGCCTGCATCATGCCGTCGACGAACAGCCGCAGCCCGCGCTCGGTCGGCACGCGTCCCGCCGAGGTGTGCGGCGAGGCGAGCAGACCCAGCGACTCGAGTTCGCCCATGACGTTGCGGATCGATGCCGGTGACAGGTTCAGGCCGGATGCGATCGCGATCGTCTTCGACCCCATCGGCGCACCGTTCGCCAGATAGCCGTCCACCACCGCGCGAAAGATCTCGCGGGCGCGGTCGGTCAATTCGGTGACGGGCGGGGCCATGTGGGTGATCTAGAGTGTCGCGGGGCTGGGATAAAGCACCGCTTCATCCCGGTCCCTGATTGGGAAGGATTGGGTCACCGCTTGCCGATGAAGGCCGCGATCGGCAGCAGGTCCGGTGCAGCGCGCAACGTCGTCCGCATGCGGTCGTCGCTGTCGGGACGGCAACCATAGTAGAGCGACAGATGCTGCCCCGCGCCCTCCAGCCCGGTCCAGTGCACATCGACGCTTGGCATGTCGGTCGGTGCGTTGCCGCAATCGGGACTGCCCGGCTGGATCAGCCGCTCGCCCGACGCGGGGCGATACGGTGACAGCGCGGCGGCGAAGCGGCGGTACGCATCCGGTGTCATCGTGAATGACCGCAGCCCGGTGATGGCGGTGTGCGCCTTCCCCTCGAACACACCGCTGCCGTCGGGGTGAACGGTGACCGTGTAGACCGGGCAGGTGCCGAAGCACGGCGCCGTCGAGTAGCTGATCTCCTCCCGCTCGATCGGCACCGGCGCGCCACCCGGCTGAGGCATGGTCGCACACCCCGCCAACATCGTCACGGCGAACAAGGCAGTGATCTCAAGGTGCATGACTCGGTTCCTCTTTCGCACGGCCACTGGCGTGGGCCGCCCTCGAACGCTAGGGCTTGGGCTACCCGACCTTGAGGAGAGTTGAATGCGCCCCAGCGGCCGAGCGCCAGATCAGATGCGCGCCATCACCATCGAGCCCCGCTTCACCCGCCATGCGGAAGGATCGGTGCTGATCGGCTTCGGCGACACCAAGGTTCTCGTCACCGCCTCCATCGAGGAACGCGTCCCCCCCTTCCTGCGCGGCAAGGGCGAGGGTTGGGTGACGGCCGAATATGGCATGCTGCCCCGCGCCACCCACACTCGCGGCAACCGCGAGGCGGCGAAGGGCAAGCAGTCCGGCCGTACGCAGGAAATCCAGCGTCTGATCGGCCGCTCGCTGCGCTCCGTCGTCGACATGAAGCTGCTCGGCGAGCGCCAGATCGTGCTCGATTGCGACGTCATCCAGGCGGACGGAGGCACGCGCACCGCCTCGATCTCAGGCGCGTGGGTCGCCTTGCGGCTGGCGGTGGACGGGCTGTTGAAGTCGGGCAAGCTGACGACCGACCCGATCACGCAGAAGGTCGCAGCGGTCAGCTGCGGCATCTACAAGGGCACGCCCGTCCTCGACCTCGATTACGACGAGGATTCGGCGGCCGATGCGGACGGTAATTTCGTCCTGCTGGAAAACGGCAACATCGCCGAGGCGCAGGCGACGGCCGAGCACGCGACCTATGACGAGGAGGCGCTGCTGAGGCTGCTGCGGCTCGCCCGCATGGGTTGCGGCGACATCTTCCGTGCTCAAGCCGAAGCCGTGAAATGAGCGGCGAGGGCAAGGAGCCGCAGGCGATCCGCAAGCTCGCGCCGGGCAAGCTCGTCATCGCCAGCCACAACCCCGGCAAGGTTCGCGAGATCGCGGCCCTGCTGGAGGGGCATGGCCTCGATGTCGTGTCCGCGGCGTCGCTCGACCTGCCCGAGCCGGAGGAGACCGGCACCACCTTCGTGATGAACGCCGAGCTGAAGGCGCGCGCGGCGGCCGATTTGTCGGGCCTGCCTGCGCTCGCCGACGACAGCGGCCTGTGCGTCGATGCGCTGGACGGCGATCCGGGCATCTTCTCCGCGCGCTGGGGCGGGCCGGACAAGGACTTCGGCATGGCGATGCGCCTGATCGAGGATCATCTCGGCCGGATCGAGGCGGAAACGGGCACCGCGCCCGCCCGCTCCGCGCACTTCGTCTGCGCGCTGGCGCTGGCATGGCCGGACGGGCACGTCGAATGGTTCGAGGGCCGGGTCGACGGCACGCTCGTGTCGCCGGTGCGCGGCGACAAGGGACACGGCTACGATCCGATGTTCGTGCCAGACGGCCACGACCGTAGCTTCGGCGAGATGAACGACGCGCTGAAGAACGAGATCAGCCACCGCGCGGACGCCTTCCGCCAGATGGTGGCGGCGGTATTCTGATCGCCGTCTTCTCGCTCCCTTCCGGAAGAGGGAGCGAGAAGACGCTATGCCTCGATATCCCGCCGGAACGTCTCCGGCAGGAACAGCAACCCCAACACCAGTGTGATCGCGGCCAGCACGACCGGGTACCAGAGCCCGTAATAGATGTCCCCCGTCGCCGCGACCATCGCGAAGGCGGTCGTCGGCAGGAAGCCGCCGAACCAGCCATTGCCGATATGATAGGGCAAGGACATCGACGTATAGCGGATGTTGGTGGGAAACAGCTCCACCAGCAACGCCGCGATCGGGCCGTAGACGGCGGTCACCAGCAGCACCATGAAGAACAGGATCGCGATCACCAGCGGCGTGTTCATGCCTGCCGGATCGTATTTCGCCGGATAGCCGGCGGCGGCGACCGCAGTCTTCAGCGCGGCCTGATAGGCGGCGATCGCGACCTTGCGCGCTTCTCCGCTCACGGCGGCAGGATCTGGCGCGACGAAGCTGCGGTCGCCGATGCGAACCTGGGCGATCGTGCCCGCCGGAGCCTCGACATTCGCGTAGCTGATGCCGTTCTTCGCCAGCCACGACTTGGCGACGTCGCAGCTTTTCGCGTCGAACCTGTTGCGACCGATCGGATCGAACTGGACCGAGCAATCCGCATCGTGGCTGACGACCGTCACCGGCGACCGTGCCTGCGCCGCCGCCAGCGCCGGATTCGCGGCCTGCGTCAACGCGCCGAACAGCGGGAAATACGTCAACGCCGCCAGCGCGCAGCCCGCCATGATGATCGGCTTGCGCCCGATCCTGTCCGACAGCCAGCCGAAGATCACGAAGAACGGCGTTCCCAGCGCCAGCGCCACCGCCATCAGCACGTTGGTCGTCGCGCCGTCGACCTTCAGCATCTTTTCTAGGAAGAACAGCGCGTAGAACTGGCCGGTATACCAGACCACCGCCTGCCCCATCGCCGCGCCGAACAGCGCGATCAGCACGATCTTCAGGTTGCCCCAGCGCGCGAACGCCTCCGTCAGCGGGGCTTTCGAAGTCTTGCCCTCGTCCCTCATCCGCTGAAACGCCGGGCTCTCCGCCAGTTGCAGCCGGATCCACAAGGACACGCCGAGCAGCACGATCGAGATGATGAACGGCAATCGCCAACCCCACGCCGCGAACGCCGCCTCTCCGACAAACGTCCGGAGCCCGATGACGACGAGCAACGCCGCGAACAGCCCGAGCGTCGCGGTCGTCTGGATGAAGCTGGTATACAGGCCGCGCCGGTGCGCCGGAGCGTGCTCCGCGACATAGGTCGCCGCCCCGCCATATTCGCCACCCAGCGCCAGCCCCTGCAACAGCCGCAAAAGCACCAGCAGCAACGGCGCGGCGACGCCGATCGTGGCGTAGGACGGCAACAGACCGACGGCGAAGGTCGACAGGCCCATGATCCCCATCGTCACGAGGAACGTGTTCTTGCGCCCGACCAGATCGCCGATCCGCCCGAACACCAGCGCCCCGAACGGCCGCACCGCAAATCCTGCGGCGAACGCGCCTAGTGCAAGGATGAAGCCCGTCGTTTCGTTGACGCCCGAGAAGAACTGCGCCGAGATGTACGTCGCCAGCAGGCCGTACAGGTAGAAGTCATACCATTCGAACACGGTGCCCAGCGAGGAGGCGATGATGACCTTCTTGTCGCTCTGGAACGTCGCGTCTCCAGCAGCGGCGCCTGCATATGCCGTCATCATGCTCTCCCCCGAATTGCCGCGATCTAAGCGCAGTTCGGCGACGAAGACCACCCGCGGCTATCATCGTCGCGAAATGGAAGCAGAGCTGGCCTGACCGTCGCGGCGGTGGCTAAGAGCGCTACGATCCCCCACGCTCGAAGGAGAGTGATGTTGAACCGGTTCCTGCATCTCCTGCTGCCAGCACTCGTGCTCTCGCCGAGCGCGGCCACGGCCCAGACGCTGAAGGTGATGACCTTCAACGTCCGCTATGCCTCCGACGAGGGGCCGCAGGCTTGGCCTCTGCGGCGGCCGGTGATGATCGCGTTGCTGAAACAGGCGCGGCCCGACCTGATCGGGACGCAGGAGCTGTTGCAGCGGCAGGGCGACGATCTGGTCCGCGCGCTGCCCGGCTATCGCTGGTTCGGACGCGACCGGCGGGGCGAGCACAAGGACGAACATATGGGCGTAATCTATCGCCCCGACCGGCTGCGCCTCGTCCGACAGGGTGATTTCTGGCTGTCCGAGACTCCCGACGTCGTCGGCAGCTCCAGCTGGGGCACCGACCTGCCGCGCATGGCGACCTGGGCGGTGTTCGAGACGCTGGACAAGCCGACCTCGGGCAAGCAGCGGAAGCGGTTCGTATTCGTCGACACGCATCTGGCTCACCGCGATCAGGACGACGACGCGCGCGACCGTGCCGTCGCAACGATCCTTGCCCGCCTGCCGAAGCTGGCGGCGGGATTGCCCGTGATCGTGGCGGGCGACATGAACGCACGACCCGAGACGGCGGCGTACAAGCGCTTCGCCAAGGCGCTGACCGACGCACGGACGGCGGCGACGCAGGTCCGCGGTCCGGAGAATACGTTCCACGACTTCACGGGCAACCCGGATCGCCGGATCGACTACCTGTTCGTCCGCGGGTTCAAGGTTGGGACGCTGGAGACGGGCACATTCCACCTGGGGACGACCTATCCGTCCGATCACTTCCCCGTCACGGCCGCCGTCAGCTTTCGATAACGCCCGCTTCTCTGTCGTCAGGCGAGGACTTGCATCTTCTCCCCTCCCGTTCAGGGGAGGGGCTGGGGGTGGGGCGGTGCCGCGAGCAGGTCGCCTGTGGAGAGGCCCCACCCCAACCCCTCCACTGAAGGGGAGGGGCTAAAGCGTGCCCCTCATTCAGGCACTCCGCCGCGCCCAATCCTTGTTCCATCCCAGCGCGGCCAGTGTGCAGATCGCGCCCGACAGCAGATACGCGCCGACCGACCACAGCCCGACCCGGCTGGCGAGGAACAGCGCGATCAGCGGCGCGAAGCCGGCCCCGATCAGCCACGCCGAATTGGCGACGATCGCCGCGCCGGTATAGCGGTGCTGTACCGGGAACCGGTCGTTGACCGCCCCCGAGGACTGACCGAACGCCAGTCCCAGCAGGACGAATCCGCCGAGCATGTAGATGGTCTCGCCGAACCCGCCCGCGCCCAGCAGTTGCGGCGCGAAGCCGGAATAGGCACCGATCAGCACCGCCGACACGCCCAGCACCGCGCGCCGGCCCACCCGGTCCGCGATCAGGCCCGAGGCGAGGATCGCCAGCACGCCGACCACCGCACCCGCCGCCTCGATCATCAGGAAGCGCACCGGCGTTTCGCCCGCATAGAGCGTCACCCATGACAGCGGGAACACCGTGACGAGGTGGAACAGCGCGAAACTGGCGAGCGGGGCGAACGCGCCGAGCACGATCGTCCGCCACTCGCTGAACAGCGTCGCGAAGGCGGGCGACGGCTGCAATTCGCGGCTTTCGAACAGGCGCGTGAACTCCGGCGTCGCGACCAGCCGCAGCCGCGCGAACAGCGCGACGACGTTGATCGCCAGCACCACGAAGAACGGATAGCGCCAGCCCCAGGCCAGGAAATCCTCCGGCGACAGGATCGCCAGCAGATAGCCGAACAGCGCCACCGCCACGAGCAGGCCGAGCGGCGCGCCGAGTTGCGGGATCATCGCGTACCAGCCGCGCTTCTCCTCCGGCGCGTTGAGCGACAGCAGCGACGGCAGCCCGTCCCACGCCCCACCCAGCGCGACGCCCTGACAGAAGCGGAACAACCCCAGCAGCACCGCCGCGACCGGGCCGACCTGCGCGTAGCTGGGCAGCAGCGAGATCGCCATCGTCGACCCGCCGAGCAGGAACAGCGCCAGCGTCAACTTGACGCCGCGCCCGTGCATCCGGTCGATCCACATGAACAGCAGCGTGCCGAACGGCCGCGCCACGAACGCCAGCGCGAACAGCGCGAACGAATAGAGCGTGCCGGTGACCGCATCGACATAGGGGAAGATCAGCTTCGGAAAGACCAGCACGGAGGCGAGCGCGTAGACGAAGAAGTCGAAGAACTCGCTGGTCCGCCCAACGATCACGCCAATCGCGATCTCGCCCGGTGCGATGCGGTGCCCGCCATCATGGCCGACACCCGCATTGACGAGGCGCGCATCGCGTTCGAGCGGCGTCGAGGTCGCATTCGCGGTGGAGGCTGTCATCGTCCGTCATGCTCCTGCGGCACCGGGCCGCTCTTCTGCGTCGCGCAGCCCACGGGCTACCATAGCGCCCCTTTGCCCGCGATCGACGGATGACGGGATTGGACAAAATGTCCAATGGGGCCGCGGCCGCTGGGGTCGTATCGGGCCATCATGCGCGAACACCCGTCCGTCCCACCTACCGCATTGTCCGGCTCCCGGCCTCCGTTCGTCTCGAGCAGGGATCGAGCTTGTCGAGAGCCCGTGTCGAGAGACAGGGGCCGCGAAACGCGCTTCGGTCTACTCTCTCGATACGCCGTCTCGACGGGCTCGACGGCTACTCGAGACGAACGGAAGGAAGAGGCGAAAGGTCGCAGGGTAAGCCAAGGTGCGCTCCGCCGTCTCGGTCTCATCCCGCTGCTCGCTCTGGCCGGCTGCCAGCATGCGGTGCTGAACCCCGCGGGCGACGTGGCGCTGCAACAGCGCAACCTGATCTACGCGTCGACCGGGCTGATGCTCATCATCATCGTACCGGTGCTGATCCTGATCGTGCTGTTCGCGTGGCGCTATCGCAAGGGCAATCGCGACGCGACCTACGATCCGAAGTTCGACCATTCGACCTCGCTGGAACTCGTGATCTGGTCCGCGCCGCTGCTCATCATCATCGCGCTCGGCGCGCTGACCTGGTCCAGCACGCACCTGCTCGACCCGTTCCGCCCGCTCGACCGCGTGGCGGCGGGCAAGCCAATCGACAAAAAGCAGGTGCCGATGCTGGTGCAGGTCGTCGCGATGGACTGGAAGTGGCTGTTCATCTATCCGGAACAGGGCATCGCGACGGTCAACGAACTGGTGCTGCCGGTCGATCGGCAGGTGCGGTTCGACATCACCTCGACCAACATGATGAACAGCTTCTACGCGCCGACGCTGGCGGGGATGGTCTACGCCATGCCCGGCATGCGCAGCACGCTGCACGCGGTGTTGAACAAGCCGGGCGAGTTCGAGGGCTTCTCGGCCAATTATAGCGGCGCGGGTTTCAGCGACATGCGCTTCAAGCTGCGCGGCGTCGACGCGGCGGGCTTTGCGCGGTTCGTCAGCGACGCGAAGGCGAGCGGCCGGTCGCTGTCGACGCCCGCCTACCTCCAGCTCGAACGGCCCAGCGAGAAGGTGCCGGCGATCCGCTTCGCCGCGTTCCAGCCGGGGCTGTTCGACAAGGTCTATAATCGCTGCGTCCGCCCCGGCACGCCCTGCATGAGCGACGTGATGATGCGCGACCAGCGGGCAGGCGGCGGCGATCCGCACGACATGCGTGTCGGTTCGGGCATGCCGCAGGGGCGCGACACCGCGGAACCGCCGCGCGGCACCAAGCCCAAGGGCGCATTGTTCAAGGACGCGGACGAGATCGCCCCTGCCCCGAACGTCACCAAGGAGCGCAAACCCGGCGCGCCGGGGTCGACGCAGCCCGACAGCCCGCGCAACCGCGACATGTCCTTCCTTCTGCCGACCGTACCGGGCATCGCCCGGACGGCCCGCGGCTAAGCCGCCGGAGCCATCATGATCGATCCATCCCTTCTCAAGACGATCTTCGGACGTCTGAGCTTCGAATCCTTCCCGATCCACGAGCCGATCCTGCTCGTCACCTTCGCCGGCGTCGTGGTGATGGGCAGCGCGCTGCTGTTCGCCGTCACGAAGTACCGCCTGTGGGGCTGGTTGTGGCGGGAGTGGTTCACGTCCGTCGACCACAAGAAGATCGGCATCATGTACATGATCCTCGGCATCATCATGCTGCTGCGCGGGTTCGCCGATGCGGTGATGATGCGCCTGCAACAGGCGATCGCGTTCGGTGGCAGCGACGGATATCTGAACGCGCACCATTACGATCAGGTCTTCACCGCGCACGGCACGATCATGATCTTCTTCGTCGCGATCCCGCTGGTCGTCGGCCTCATCAACTATGTCATGCCGCTCCAAATCGGCGCGCGCGACGTGGCGTTCCCGTTCCTGAACAATCTCAGCTTCTGGCTGACCGTCGCGGGCGCGCTGCTGGTGATGGTGTCGCTGTTCGTGGGCGAGTTCAGTCGCGCCGGCTGGCTCAACTACGTGCCCGTGTCGAACCTCCAGAACAGCCCGGACACCGGGCCGGATTATTATCTCTGGGCGCTTCAGATCGCGGGCGTCGGCACGACGTTGTCGGCGATCAACATGGTCACCACGATCATCAAGATGCGTGCGCCCGGCATGACCATGATGAAGATGCCGGTGTTCTGCTGGACCGCCTTGTGCAGCAACGTGCTGGCGGTCGCGATCTTCCCGATCCTGACGGCGGCGTTCGCGCTGTTGATGCTGGACCGGTATGTCGGCACCAACTTCTTCACCAACGATCTCGGCGGCAACCCGATGATGTACTGGAACCTCGTGTGGATCTGGGGTCATCCGGAGGTCTATGTGCTGGTCCTGCCGGTCTTCGGCATCTTTTCGGAAATCACCTCGACCTTCTCGGGCAAGCGGCTGTTCGGCTATTCGTCGATGGTCTACGCCACCGTCGTCATCACGATCCTGTCGTTCCTCGTCTGGCTGCACCATTTCTTCACGATGGGGTCGGGGGCCAGCGTCAACAGCTTCTTCGGCATCGCGACGATGGTCATCTCGATCCCGACGGGCGCCAAGATCTTCAACTGGCTGTTCACGATGTACCGTGGCCAGATCCGGTTCGAGCTGCCGATGATGTGGACCGTCGCGTTCCTGCTGACCTTCACGGTCGGCGGCATGACCGGCGTGCTGCTGGCGGTGCCGCCCGCCGACTTCGTGCTCCACAACTCGCTGTTCCTCGTCGCACATTTCCACAACGTCATCATCGGCGGCGTCGTGTTCGGGCTGTTCGCGGGGATGTACTACTGGTTCCCCAAGGCGTTCGGCTTCCGCCTCGACCCGTTCTGGGGGAAGGTCAGCTTTTGGGGCTGGGTGATCGGTTACTGGGTCGCTTGGACGCCGATCTATATCGTCGGCCTGATGGGCACGACGCGCCGCGTCCGCCATTTCGAGGACCCGACGCTGCAACCCTTCTTCATCGTCGCGGCGATCGGCGTGGGGATCATCGCGATCGGAATTCTCGCGTTCCTGATCCAGATCGCGGTCAGCATCAGGAACCGCGAGGCGCTGCGCGACACCACCGGTGATCCGTGGGACGGCCGCACGCTGGAATGGTCGACCAGTTCGCCGCCACCAGCCTACAACTTCGCGTTCACGCCCGTCATCCACGACCTGGATGCGTGGTATGACATGAAGTCGCGCGGGCACGAGCGGCCCGCGGGCGGCTATCGCCCGATCCACATGCCGCGCAACACCGGCACGGGCGTGATCCTGTCGGGGCTCGCGCTGGTGCTGGGCTTCGCGATGGTCTGGTACATCTGGTGGCTGGCGGTCCTGAGCTTCGTCGCACTGATCGCGGTGACGATCGGCCACACGTTCAACTACAACCGCGACTACTACATCCCGGCCGACGAGGTCGCGGAGGCCGAGCGAGCCAGCCTCGCGGCGGCGGGAGCCTGATATGTCGACGCACAGCATGACCGCCGACGGCGCGGCCCCCGGCTTCTACGTCATCGACGAGGAGGAGCATCACGGTCCGGGAGCGAGCACGTCGCTCGGCTTCTGGATCTACCTGATGAGCGACGCGCTGATCTTCGCGACGCTGTTCGCGACGTACGGCGTGCTCAGCACCAGCTATGCCGGCGGTCCGGCCCCGCGCCAGATCTTCGAACTGCCGCTGGTGGCGGTGAACACCGCGATGCTGCTGCTGTCGTCGATCACCTTCGGCATGGCGGCGATCGCGGCGGACGAGGAACGGCCGGGCGCGACGCGCCTGTGGCTGGGCATCACCGCGCTGTTCGGCGCGGCGTTCGTGGGGATCGAGCTGTACGAGTTCGCCAGCCTGATCGCGGAGGGCGCGACGCCGCAGCGCAGCGCGTTCCTGTCTGGCTTTTTCGCGCTGGTCGGCACGCACGGGCTGCACGTCCTGTGCGGCCTGATCTGGATCGGCGTCATGCTGGTGCAGATGAGCCTGCACGGGCTGAACGCGGACAATCGCCGCCGCCTGATGTGCCTCGGCATGTTCTGGCATCTGCTCGACGTCGTCTGGATCGGCGTCTTTACCTTCGTCTACCTGCTCGGAGTGCTGCGATGAGCCACGACACCCACCCTGCCGCCGGCAGCCACGGCTCGCGTCGCACCTACCTGATCGGCTTCGCGCTGTCGGCGGCGTTGACGGCGATCCCGTTCTGGCTGGTGATGACGGGGGTGCTGGTCGACGCGCAGGCGACCGCGCTGGCGATCATCGCCCTCGCCTTCGTTCAGATCGTCGTCCACACGACCTGCTTCCTGCACGTCAATTCACGCTCCGAAGGGGGATGGACGATGATCGCACTGATCTTCACGATCGTCATCGTGGCGATCGTCATCAGCGGGTCGATGTGGATCATGTTCCACCTGAACGGCAACATGATGCCGATGACCGGCGCCGGCATGACCGAAATGCCATGAAGCGCCGCCTGTTGCTCGGCCTTTGCGTGCTCCTGGCGTTCGCCTTCGCGGCGCTGGGGGTTTGGCAGGTCGAGCGGCGGGCATGGAAGCTGGACCTGATCGGGCGGGTGACGGCGCGCTCCACCGCCGCCCCCGCCCCGCTGCCGCCGCGCGCTGCGTGGCGCGAGGATCAGAGCTATCGCCGGGTTCGCGTCACCGGCACGCTGCTGAACGACCGTGAGACGCTGGTGCAGGCGGTGACAGACTATGGCCCCGGATGGTGGGTGATGACACCGCTCAGGACCGACACCACGACGCTGCTCGTCAATCGCGGTTTCGTTCCGAACGAGCGGCGTGACCCGAAAACGCGGCAGGCTGCACGGTCGAACGATCCGGTGACGATCACCGGCCTGCTCCGCACCACCGAGCCGGGCGGCGGCTTCCTGCGCAGCAACGACCCCGCCGCCGGCCGCTGGTACTCGCGCGACGTGGCGGCGATCGCGCGCGCACGAGGATTGCGCGACACCGCGCCCTTCTTCCTCGACGCCGACGCGACGCCCAACCCCGGCGGCTATCCGGTCGGCGGCCTGACCGTCATTGCCTTCCGCAACAATCATCTCGTCTATGCGCTGACATGGTTCGCGTTGGCCGCCCTGTCGGTCGCAGGTGCGGTGATGACGTGGCGGAAGGAGGGCACGCAGTGATGGACCGGCCCCTGCTCGCGCTGACCCGCCCGCGCCTTGCCACGCGCGAGGCGCTGTCGCCGGAAACGACGGCGGCGGAGAATATGCGCCAGCTGGTGCAATTGCGCTGGATCGCCGGCGCTGGGCAGCTGCTGACGATCCTGTTCGTCGGCGTCGTCCTGCGCGTGCCCCTGCCGCTCGCCCCGATGCTGGGAGCGGTAGCGCTGATCGCGGTCGTGAACCTGGCGATCGTCGGTCTGCTCGCGCGGCACCGGATCACCAACGGCCAGATCATGCTGGCGCTGCTGTTCGACATGGCGGTGCTGACCGCGCAACTCTACTGGAGCGGCGGCGCGACCAATCCCTTCATCTCGCTGTACCTGCTTCAGGTCGTGCTGGGCGCGATCCTGCTCGAAACGTGGTCGGTGTGGGTCCTCGTCGCCGCGACCAGCCTTTGCTACGCCGGGCTGACGATGCGGAGCGTGCCGCTGGTGTACCCGGTCGGGCTGCTGCCGGAGGAGGGCGACCTCTACACACTCGGCGCATGGCTGGCGTTCGCAATGATCGCGACGCTGCTGGTGCTGTTCATCACCCGTATCAGCCGCAATCTCCGCGCCCGCGACGAGTACCTCGCCGACCTGCGCCAATATGCGGCGGAGGAGGACGGCATCGTGCGAATGGGCCTGTTCGCCAGCGGCGCGGCGCATGAACTCGGCACGCCGCTCGCGTCGCTGTCGGTGATCCTCAGCGATTGGCGGCGCATGCCGAAGCTGGCGCGCGATCCCGAACTGGCGAGTGAACTGGAGGAGATGCAGGCGGAAGTCGAACGCTGCAAGGCAATCGTCAGCGACATCCTCCACTCCGCCGGCGAACCCCGCGGCGAGGCGATGGCGAGCATCCCGGCACGCGCCTTCCTCGACGAGGTCGCCGCCGCATGGCAGCCGACGCATGCGGGCGTCCCTCTGGCCTACCGCCGTGCCGATCTGGATGACGCCCAATTGGTTGCCGATGCATCGCTTCGGCAGGCGATCTGGAACCTGCTCGACAACGCCGCGGAGGCGGCGCCCGGCGGGGTCGAACTGACCGCAGCGATCGGCGCGGAGGGGCTGACGATCACGGTATCGGATCGCGGACCCGGCTTTACGGAGACGCAGCTTGCCGGGATCGGCAAGGCCTATCGTTCCAGCAAGGGTGCCGGTCACGGGCTGGGGCTGTTCCTCGCCAGCAACGTCGCGCGCCGCTCCGGTGGGCGTCTGGAGGCCGCAAATCGGCGCGAAGGCGGCGCGCAGGTGACGCTGATCCTGCCGCTCGTCACCAAGCCGGAGGGACGATGACCGACCCTGTTCGCCGCCTGATGATCGTCGAGGACGACGCCACCTTCGCGCGGACGCTGCAACGCTCGTTCGAACGGCGCGGCTATCTGGTGTGGGTGGCGCGCAGCCCGGAAGAACTCGACGCACTGCTGGTTGAGGCCGCGCCGGGCTATGCGGTGGTCGACCTGAAACTGGGTACGGCGTCCGGCCTGACCTGCGTCGAGCGGCTACACGCGCACGACCCGAAGATGCTGATCGTCGTCCTGACCGGCTTTGCCAGCATCGCCACCGCGGTGGAGGCGATCAAGCTCGGCGCGTGCCACTATCTCGCCAAGCCTTCGAACACCGACGATGTCGAAGCCGCGTTCAGCCGCGCGGCCGGCGACACCGATGTCGCGATCGGCGAACGCGCGTCCTCGATCAAGACGCTGGAGTGGGAGCATATCAACGAAACGCTGGCGGAGACGGGATTCAACATTTCCGAAACCGCACGCCGGCTGGGCATGCACCGCCGAACGCTGGCGCGGAAGTTGGAAAAACGTCCGGTGAAGTAGCCGAGCACCGCGCGCCGATCGGCCTTGGAGGCACGATGTCCCGCAAACGTCAGATGCCGTCCCCCAGCATCTGCCGGATACGCGTCGCCAGCGCCTCCATCGCGAAGGGTTTGGTGATCATCTCCATCCCCGGCTCCAGAAATCCCGACGCCATCGCCGCGTTTTCGGCATAACCGGTCATAAACAGCACCCTCAGTGCCGGTCGCAATTCGCGCGCGGCGTCAGCCAGTTGCCGACCGTTCAGACCCGGCAGGCCGATGTCGGTGATCAGCAGGTCGATCCGTCGCCGCGATTGCAGCACCTCCAGCCCCTTGGATCCGTCGACCGCCTCGATCGCGCGATAGCCGAGTTCCTCTAGCTCCTCCACGATCAGGCCGCGCACGACCACCTCGTCCTCGACGACCAGCACCACCTCGCCGTCTTCGGCCTGATGGGCTTCGGTCAGTTGCGGCAGCGGCTCGTCTTCGTCGGCTGCGCCGCGGTGGCGCGGCAGGTAGAATTTGAACGTCGTCCCCTGCCCGACCTCGGAATAGATCTTCGCGTATCCTTCGGACTGTTGCGCAAAGCCGTAGATCATCGACAAGCCCAGCCCCGTCCCCTGCCCGATCGGCTTGGTCGTGAAGAAGGGCTCGAACGCCTTGGCGATCGTGCCGGCATCCATGCCGGTGCCGGTGTCGGTGACGCAGATGCAGACATATTGGCCGGGCTTCACACCCCGTTCGCGGGCGGCATAGGCACTGTCGAGATGCGCGTTGCACGTTTCGATCGTCAGCTTGCCGCCGTCCGGCATCGCGTCGCGGGCGTTGATGACGAGGTTCAGGATCGCGCTTTCCAACTGGTTGGGATCGCACAGCGTCACCCACAACCCGCCCGCCAGCACCAGCTCCATCTCGATCCGCTCGCCGATCGTTCGGCGCAGCATGTCCTCCATCGATGCGATCAGCGTATTGGCTCGCACCGCCTTGGGATCGAGCGGCTGGCGGCGGGAGAAGGCGAGCAGCCGGTGGGTCAGCGCCGCCGCCCGCTGCGCCGCGGTCGACGCCCCGGTGATGAAGCGGTCGAGGTCCGCTACCCGCCCCTGTGCGACGCGGCGCTGCACGATCTCCAGACTGCCGGTAATGCCCTGCAAGAGGTTGTTGAAATCGTGGGCGATGCCGCCCGTCAGCTGGCCGACCGCTTCCATCTTCTGCGACTGGCGCAGCGCCGCCTCCGCCTCCGCCAGCGCTTCGCCGGCGGCGACTTCCGCGGTTACGTCGCGACCGAAGCCATAGAAGGTGCCGTTTTCAGGGACCGTCGACCATTGTATCAGCCGCTCTTCGCCGTCCTTGCACCGTAGCGTGGTGCGATATTCCATCAGCGGCGTGCCGGAGCGAAGCGTCTCGACACGCTCTGCCCAAAACGCCTCGTCGTCGACCATGAACTCGGTCGTGCGACGGCCCAGCGTCTCGCGGCGAGTCCAGCCCAGCGCCTGCGTCCACGACGGATTCACGTCGGTGATGCGGCCGGTGGCATCGGCAACGACCTTCAACACCGGCGACAGCGTCCAGATCCGCTCGCGATCGCGCGCGAGCCGGCGCTCGTCCGTAATGTCGCGTCCGACGGCGTGGATGCGGTTGGCGTCGGGCACGGCGGTCCACGCGAACAAGCGGTACTCGCCGTCCTTGGCACGGTAGCGGTTCTCGAAGGCCAGCGTCGTGATGCCGCGGCTGAGCTTCGCGACCTCCGTCGCGGTTTCGTCCATGTCGTCGGGGTGGATGAAGTCCCCGAGCGATCGGCCGACCATCTCGTCTTCGGCCCATCCCAGCAGCCGCGTCGCGGTCGGGTTCACTGCTGTGATCGCCCCCTCGAACGTGCACACCAGCAGCAGGTCGCGCGATAGCGACCACAGGCGATTGCGGTCGTCCTCCAGTTGCTGGCGGGCAAGGACCTTTTCCGTCGTCTCGATCACCACAGCCACGACGCCCAACGGCTGCCCATGCTCGTCGCAGGCGGGCGAATATTCCAGGTCGGTCCACATCCGGCGGGGTGTGCCATCGCGGATCAGCGTCAGTTCCTGATCCTTGTACGACAGTGTCCCGCCCTCGCGGTACACCCGCTGCATCACGTTGGCGTTGAAGTCGGCGACCTCGTGCCACCCCTCCAGCACGTTGGTGCCGAGAAGCGCCGGATGTCGCGCGCCTGCAAAGCTGCGGTAGGCATCGTTGTAGATCATCACGCCGCGGTCGCCCCACAACGTGACGATCGGCACCGGCGAGTGCAGGACGAAGGCCAGCATCGTCTTCATCGCCGCCGGCCACGTGTCGATCGGCCCAACCGGGGTCGTCGCCCAGTCGAATGCCGCGATCCGCGTCGCCAATTCCCCATCGCCCGCCAGAAAGGGCTCCTTACCTGTCCTCGGCACTGCTTTCCTCGTCTTCCGCAGCCGCTCCGTCGCAACGATCTTCGATGCTTTTGCGCAACGGATGGCACCAAATGCCCCAGCCGCGCTTTAGGAGCAAATGTCTGTGCGAGAACCTATAGTTGCCGTCGGCTTTTTGACCGCACGCGATCTCGACGTGCTGGGAACCGGGTTTCACCGGCTGTTCCCGGTGCAACAGGACGGCGCGTTCGCCGACCTGCTCGACAAGCTCGACGCGATCGAGGCGGTGCCTCATCGCGACGGGTTGTTGCTGCACCCGAAGGATCGCTGACAGCGCAGGGGGGCCTGGAGGCGTACCGTCAGTCCGACCGCGTGCCCATCCCGCGCTCGCGCCCCCACACCACCGCGCCGCTGCGCCGGTTGACACCGATCTTGGCGTAGAGCCGCGCGACGTGGTTGCGGACGGTATTGCGAGACAACCCCAGCCGCGCGGCGATCGCCGTGTCGTCGATGTCGTCGCAGATCAGGTCCAGGATCTCGCGTTCGCGCGGCGTCAGTTCGGCGGTCGGCGCGCGGGCCTCCGGCCGGCGCAGCGTCGCCAGCTTGTCGAGGATCGAGCGACTGAGCCAACTCGCATCCTTCATCACCTCGTCGATTGCATCGGCCAGGTCGGCCTCGCTGCGCCGCCGCTCGGTCACGTCCTGATAGACCCACAGGATGCAAGGCGCGCCCTGTACGCCGATCGTCTCCGCCGACACCAGACAATCGACCGGCCCATCGGACTTCGACATCAGCCGCGCATCACAGTCGCGGACACTGCCGCCCTCGGCGACATCCCGCTCGATCGCCGCGCGGGCGTCGGCATCTTCCCATAAACCCAGCTCGTCGGCGCTGTGGCCGACCGCCTCATCCTCGGCATAGCCCGTCAGTCGTCTAAAGGCTGCGTTGATGCTCACCATCCGGTGATCGGCATCGCGCGTCACCGCCATCGCCACCGGCGCCATTTCGAAGATCGTCTGCAAGTGGCGCTCGCTGGTCGCCAGCGCCGCCTCCGCCTCTCGCCGCGGCTCCAGATCGGCGAAGGTCAGCAGCATCGCATCCTCCTGCGTCACGTCGATCGGCTGGCCGGCGAAGAGCACCAGCCTGCGCGCCCCCGCCGCCGTTAGCAGTTCCGCCTGTGATTGGTCGACGATCTCACCCGCCTCCAGCCGCTGCCGCACCTCGGTCGGGTCGGGCAGGCTCCCGAGCAGATCGAGCCCGAACAGCGTCTTGCCGACCACCTGCTCCTCACCGAACCCGGTCAGCGCCATGAAGCCGGCATTGATCCGGACGATGCGCTGGTCGCTCAGCCGCACCACGACAGCGGGTGCCGGGTTCGCCTGGAACATCGCGTTGAAGCGCGCCTCCGCGTCGAAGCGTTGCGACACGTCGCTGATGACGAGCGCGAGGTAATCGGGTTCGCCACCGTCGACATCCATCGTCACGTCGCGCACCTGATGCACCCAGCGCACCTCGTCCTCGCCAGCGGGAGCGACCTCGACGATCAGGTCGGGGAAGCGATCGCCCGCCAGCAGCCGGAACAGCGGATATTGCCGATGCTTCAGCGGCTTGTGATCACCGTCCCGCAGCGCAAAGCGCTCCGCATAGCCCTCCGCGGTCGTGCCGAGATCGTTGACGTCATCGACCCCGTGCATCCGCAGCGCCGCGGCGTTGGCGTCGAGGATCGTTCCCGCAGGATCGATCAGGATCACTCCGTCGAGCAGTTGCGCCATCAGTTGCTGGAGGTGGCGCAGCGTCGGCGCGCTGCCGTGTTCGGGAGTGTCTGGCATGGCGGCTGAAGCGCGCGACGGGCCTCACCTGTTCCCGGACCGGATACCTATTCGATTAGTACATCAGCACCCATCGGCGCATTAGATCGACTGCTCGCGATCTGAACAACCGTGGCCGGCGATCCGTTGAACGCCCCGTAAGCTCCATCAACAGAGGGAATAATCATGGGTCTCATCGTACTTCTCATCGTCGGCGGCCTGATCGGGTGGGTTGCCAGCATGATCATGCGTACCGACGGTCAGCAGGGCATCCTGCTCAACGTCGTCGTCGGCATCGTCGGCGCACTGCTCGCCGGCTTCATCGTCACCCCCCTGATCGGCGGTGCGCCGATCACCAGCGGCGTCATCAGCATCCAGTCGGTGCTCGTCTCGCTCGTTGGTGCGATCGTTCTGCTCGCGATCATCAACCTCTTTCGTCGCGGCTCGGTCCGGTGAAGGAAGGCCCGCATCGGCTGATGGCGATCTTCGACAGCATCGCGGAGGCCGAACGCGCCGCTGCCGTGCTCAGGAAGGCCGGCGTTCCCGATCGGGTCATTGCGATCCTGCCCTTGCACCCCGGCGACGCCGCTGGTGCAGGCGGAACGCACACTGAACCGTCGCTTCACTAAGATCGGAGCCGGTAGCGCCAAGTGCGTTGCCGGCTCCGAACCTGTTCGGCCGCTTCGCTCCGCGAGTATCAGCCAGATCAATACATTGCGTGTGGCGATGTGGCGGATCGGCAGCTAACCTGACCGGCGTGCTCCCGAGTTCAGGTTCCCGCAATCCGCCCCTCGCGCGCATCGGCGTCCTGCCGAACCTGCCTTACTTCGTGACCGACGACGGGTCACCCTGGACGCCGATCGGCCATAACGACGCGATCACCTGGCCCGAACTCGCTCCCCTATTCCGCCGCCGCGACATGGCTGCGGTCGAGCGGCATCTGGTCTGGCTGCGCGATCACGGCGTGACGTGCATCCGGCTGATGCTGGAATATTGCCACGGCGAGCATCGTTATCTGGAGCGACCGGCCGGGCGCTTCGTCCCCAACATGGTCCGCTTCTGGGACGATCTGTTCGTACTGCTGGAGAAGGTCGGGCTGCGCGTGCTGCTCACGCCGTTCGACACGTTCTTTATGTGGATACGGTGGCGGCACCACCCCTATGCGCGTGCGAACGACGGCCCTTGCGCGGCACGCCGCACCTGGCTGACCTGTCCCGACACGCGCGCCGCGATCAAGCAGCGGCTGGCGTTCGCCAGCGATCGCTGGGGCGGCAGTCCGGCGCTGTTCGCGTGGGACATCTGGAACGAGATCCATCCCGCTCACGGCGGCGACGATCCGGCCACCGCCGCGCCTTTCATCGCCGACATCGCCGGCTGGCTGCGCGATCACGAGATCGAGCGACGCGGTTGCGCCAACCTGCAGACCGTGTCCGTGTTCGGTCCCGAGTTGATCAACCACCCCTCGCTCGTGGAGGCGATCTTCCGCCACCCCGCGCTCGATTTCGCCAACACCCACCTCTACGAAAAAGGTACGATCGACGCGCCGCGCGACACCATCGCGCCCGCTCTGGCCGTGGCACGCCTGATGCGCGCTGCCGTGACTGAGGCGGGACCGGGCCGTCCCGTCTTCGATTCCGAACACGGGCCGATCCACAGCTTCAAGGACCGCAAGCGCACCCTGCCGGACGCGTTCGACGACGAGTATTTTCGGCACATCCAATGGGCGCATCTCGCCAGCGGCGGCGCGGGCGGCGGCATGCGCTGGCCCAATCGCCATCCGCATGTCCTGACCGCCGGGATGCGAGAAGCACAGCGCGTGCTGTCGCTGTTTCTGCCGGCGATCGACTGGACGCGGTTCCGTCGCCGCAACCTGTCGAAGGAGATGCGATGCAGCGATCCGGGCGTCGCGGTCGTCGGCTGCGGCGACGATGCGCAGGCGCTCGCGTGGCTGGTCCGCACGGACGCGACCGGCCGGGACGGGACGATGGAGGCGCGCACCGACGCGTCGGCTGTTACGCTGACCGTGCCGGGTCTGGCGGACGGCACCTACACCGTGACGGCGTTCGACACGAAGACCGGGATATCGCAGCCGCTATCAACCGCCACCGCCAGCGGCGGCATCCTGCGCGTCGCGATCGGTCCGGTCAGGACCGATGTGGCGGTGGCTATCCGCCGGTGACCATTACCTTGGAACAGGCGGATCTTCAGATCGTCCCCGTTCCCCCGTTCGCGCCGAACACGCTGCCGTCTGTGTAGCTCAACTCCCCCGACGCGAGGGCGACGTACAACGGCGCGAGTTCCGCCGGCTGGCCCGAGCGCCCGAGCGGTGTGTCCTGCCCAAATTCGTGCATCTTGCCCGGCAACTGCCCGCCCGCGACCTGAAGCGGTGTCCAGATCGGCCCCGGCGCGACGGCGTTGACGCGGATCCCCTGCTTCGCGACCTGTTTCGCCAGCGCCTTGGTGAAGATCGCGATCCCACCCTTGGTGGTGGCGTAATCGAGCAGTTCCTTCTCTGGCGCGAACGAGTTCACCGACGCGGTATTGATGATCGCCGATCCCGGCTTCATCAGCGGGATCGCCGTCTTGGTTATCCAGAACATCGCGTACAGGTTCGTCTTCATCGTGCGGTCGAACTGTTCGAAGCTGACCTCCGCGATCGAGTCCTTCGACTGCTGGTACGCGGCGTTGTTGACCAGGATATCCAGCCCGCCGAGCTTGCGGTTGGCATTGCCCACCAGATTAACGCAAAATTCCTGATCGGTCAGGTCGCCGGGGATCAGCGTGATCTTGCGCCCCTCCGCACGGAGCAGTTTGGCGACGTCCTGCGCGTCGGGCCCCTCGGTGGGAAAATAGTTGATCGCGACATCGGCGCCCTCCCGCGCGAAGGCGATGACCGCCGCGCGACCGATGCCGGAATCGCCGCCGGTGACCAGCGCCTTACGCCCCTGCAACTTGCCCGATCCGCGATAGCTCCGTTCACCGCAATCGGGCACCGGCGTCATGTCGCGCTGAAGCGCCGGCCATTTCTGGCGCTGCTCGGGATAGGGCTGGCTGGTGTATTTGGTCTGCGGGTCTGCGAATGGTGGCGGCGCGCTCGCCTGTGCCAGCGCAGGCGCAGCGGCAACGGCGGCACCGGCGACGGCCGCGCCCTTCAACAAGTCTCGGCGATTGGCAAGGTCGGTCATGACAACACTCCTGCGAATTGATGCAAGAACAGCGTCGATCATCGGAAAAGGTTCATGCTTTCCAGTAATTTAGAGGATGTTGGAGCAAAGCGCTTGATCCCGATCAAGCACTGCAACCTATGTTGCCGTTCGCATGGAATCAGCGGAGCCATCGGCCGTTACGCCTCGTTAGCGGCGCGGGATTTCTCCCGTACGAGAGGATGTGCCTGATGGCTGTCAAATTTGCCGGAACGATGAACGCGATCAACCGCGGCCTCGACGAAACCAAGCCCGACAAGGGTGCGCACATGGTCGAGGATTGGGAGGCCGCGCTGGCCGATCTGGACTTGACCGGAGCAAAGGGTATCCTCCGCGACCTGGGTTCGCTGCGCAAGCAGCTCGAAAAGGATACGCCGGATGCCGACCGCGTCCACGCGCTACTGCACCGCCTGGGTGTCGCGACGACGAAGATCGCGGACAAGGCGGATAAGTCGCAGGACAAGTTGAAGGCACTCGGCGAGGCATTGACCGAGGCGGGCGAGGATCAGCCCGACGAGGATGAAGACACGGAAGCCGCCGCCGCACCAAAGCGCGCGCGCAAGAAGGGCTGACGTCGGCGGGGCGGTCGGACCGGCCGCCCCGTGTTATTCGTCGATTGCCGCATGCCAATCGGCGTAGGGAGTATTCGCCGCCATATGGCGGTTGAGATCGTCGCCCTGCCACCACACCGGACCACGCTCGCCAAGACCGATCTTCGCCGCATTCACATCCGACCGCGCCGCCTTCAACGCCGCGGCGTCCCCGCTGGCCAAGGCCGACCGCACGGCACGGCGCGCGGTCATCAGCCGATCGACCAGTGCCTGCCGCTCGTCTTCCGCCAAGTTCGGGTTCGCGCGCCGCCAAAGGCGTCCGCGCACCACGATGTAGCGGCCGTCCGGCGTTACCGGCGGCGTTGCCATAGCCACGCACCCACCGCGGCGAGCCCGACGGCGGCCGTCGCGCCCGCCGCGGCAGCCGCCTTGCGTCGCCGCTCAGGGTGGCGACGCCCGCCATCCGTGCCGCTGGCGCCGGAGGGCGGCTCGTGGAGTGTGCCGCTATCGTCTTCGCCCGTGTCCGCCCTGCTCGCCCAGACATCCATAAAGCCGTTCATCATCGCCGCACCCAGGTTGGGCGCCGCGAACTGGCCGAGCTTCAGCGCGATCGCCGGCGCACCGACCACGGTCGTGTTGCGGGGATGCCGCGCGAGCCGGACCACCGCCCTCGCGACCGTTTCCGGCGCGAGCGCACCGGGCGGCAGCGACAGCTTGGCGCCCGTATAATTACCCGCGTGGTCGATGCCCGGTGTGTCGACAAAGGTGGGATACACATCGCAGATGTGGATGTTCGGCCGCTTCGACACTTCGCCACGCAGGGCCTGACTGAACCCGCGCAATCCGAATTTGCTCGCTGCATAGGCCGCCGCATAGGGCGTCGCGACGAAGCCGCCGACCGAGATCATGTTCACCCAGGTGCCGCGATCCTGCGCGAGGAAGATCGGCAAGACCGCGTGGACGTCGTTCATGTGACTAACCAGATTCGTCTCGATCACCCGCGCGTGATCCGCGATCGGAACGTCCTGATACTTGCCGACGACCCCGACCCCAATGCAGCTGAACCACAGGTCGATGCCGCCCAGCCTGTCGCGCGCCGACGCCGCGAACCCGGCCACCGCCGCGGCGTCGGTCGCGTCGACCACCTGCACCGCGGCATCGCCACCCGCTTCGCGACAGCGACGGGCGATATCCTCCAGACCGGCTTCACCGCGCGCGCCCAGCATCAGCCGTGCGCCCTCCTGTGCGAAGGCGATTGCGGTCGCCGCGCCGATCCCGCTCGACGCACCGGTGATGACGACGCGCAGCGGCGCGCCGTCCTTGCCCGCCGCCGCGCCGCTCATCGCCCGACTGCCTCCTTGACCGCATCCGCCGCCTTGGCGAGCAGACCCTTCTCGGCTTCCTCAGCCTCTTCCTTGGTCCTGAACGCCGCGCCCTCCGGCTCCGCAGGCGGGGCGTAGACGGAGAACAGCTTCAACTCGCCCGAACCCTTGTTGACGATATTGTGCTGCGCGCCCTTGGGTACGACGACGAGGTGGTTGGGACCCGCCTTGGTCGAATGACCGTCGATCACGACGTGCGCATCGCCGGCGACGATGAAGGTGGTCTGGTCGGCCGGATGCGTTTCCATGCCGATCTCCTCGCCGGCCGGGATGCTCATCAGGACGATCTGCACCTTCTTGTCGCGGTAGACCTCCTTCTGCCAGAGCTCGTTCCGCGTCGCGAGGTCGACCATATCCTTGTTGAAGATCGTCATCTTGTTCTCCTGTCGGCGATATCGACAGGTTCGACGCACGAGGCGCGGCGGGTGTTCCTAAATTCCTGCTGGCATCAGGCAATCGGCCTCCCCATACCTAAGCCCGCGACGGGATCATCCCGCCTCTGCTTTCCGGTCCGCCAGCAAGGCGTGGATCTGCGCGACGACCGCCGCTCCCTCGCCCACCGCCGCGGCGACCCGCTTGGTGGAACCGGCGCGCACGTCGCCGATCGCGAACACGCCGGGCTTGCTCGTCTCCAGGGGCAGGGCGGCGTTGCCGGTGACGACGAAGCCCTTCTCATCGGTGTCGACGCAGTCTCGCGCCCAGTCGGCATTCGGGTCCGCGCCGATGAACAGGAACAGGTGGCGCAGCGCGCAGCTATAGGTCGTGCCGTCGTGCCGGTTGCGGAAGGTCGCCGCGGTCAGCCCGCCGATGCGATCTCCCTCCAGTGCCGCGACTTCGTAGCCGACATGCACCTCGACATTGGGAAGCGCGGCGATCCGGTCGATCAGGTAGCGCGACATCGTCTCCACGAGCGGGCGGCGGACGATCAGGTGCAGGCGGTTCACCTGCGGCGCAAGGAAGACGACCGCCTGCCCCGCCGAATTGCCGCCGCCAACCAGCGCCACATCCTCGCCCGCGCACAGCCGTGCCTCGATCGGCGACACCCAATAGGAAATGCCCGCCCCCTCGAACGTCGCGAGGTTCGGCACGTCGGGCCGGCGATAGCGCGCGCCCGACGCGATCACGACGGTCGCCGCCGCGATCCGTCGGTCGCCGCTGCACACCAGCGTCAGATGCTCGCCGTCGCAGTCGAGCCGCTCCACGCCGACCGGTATCGCCACTTCCGCCCCGAACTTCAGCGCCTGATTGAACGCGCGGCCCGCCAGCGCCTGCCCGGAGATGCCGGTCGGAAAGCCCAGGTAGTTCTCGATCCGCGACGACGCGCCAGCCTGTCCGCCCATCGCACGCGCGTCGAGCACCACCACCGACAGCCCCTCGCTGGCGGCATAGACCGCCGTCGCCAGCCCGGCCGGACCCGCGCCGACCACCGCAACGTCGTACAGGCGGTCGGGATCGATCGCAGGCACGATGCCGAGGCAGGCGGCGAGTTCCTCGTTGCTCGGATGTTTCAGGAGCGGACCGGACGGGCAGACGACGAGCGGCAGCTCTTCTGGCAGAACGCCCGTGCGTTCGACCAGCGCGCGGCCCTCTTCGTCGGAATGGATGTCGAGGACGAGATTGGGCAAGCCGCTACGGCTGAGGAAGCCCTGTAGCCGCATGATATCGGGGCTGCCGGGCACGCCGATCAGGATCGTACCCGCGCCGCCCTCCTCGATGAGGCTGACGCGGCGCAGGATCAGCGCGCGCATCACGATCTCGCCGAGATCGGCGGATCCGACCATCAACGCGCGCAGATGCGCCGCATCGAACGGCAGCGCCGTGCACCCGTCCGGCCCGGCATGCCCCGCCGCGATCGAGGCACGCCCGGCTAGCTGGTTCACCTCCCCCGAAAACTGGCCGACGCCGTGCGTGGTGACCGGCGCCTCCCGGCTGAGCCCGTCACGGCGCACGACCTCGATCGATCCGGCGAGCACCAGCCAGGCCGGCGCGTGCAGATCACCGATCGCGTAGACGCTCTCGCCCGCCGCGAACCGCACCTCGGGACCGCTGGCGAAGCGGCGTGCCGTGTCGATGTGCGCCGGCGACAATGTTGGAAAGCGTTGATGTTCGCGGGTGTCGATCGTGCTCATCCTGCCCTCCAACGGTCGTGCAACCTCCACCATACACACGTTTTTGCAGCGCAGCAGGGCTTTGCAAACATTGCCGCCCCGCGTCGTTGTAGCGGCACCGACATCGCAGCCGGAGCGAAGCATGACCACAAGCAGGACCAGCCCACCCGATCCCGTCGTCGGCGCCCTCGGCTTTGCCGGTCTTCTCCCCCAGATAGCGGCACTGCTCGCGCTGCTGGTCCTCGGACCGCGCTGGCACGACGCGGCAGTGATCGTCGCCTTCGCCTACGCTGCCCTGATCCTGAGTTTCCTCGGCGGCATGTGGTGGGGCATCGCGGCGCAAGCGGATGTGCGGGCACCGCGCTGGCTCTGGTTCGCGGCCGTGACGCCGTCCCTGATCGCCTTCGCCGCCGCGCTGCTCTGGGCGTTCGGGACGCCGTCGCCCAGAGCATCGCTGATCGCGTTGGGAATGGCGATCCTTGGATCGCTCGTCGTCGACCGGCGGCTGCGTGCCGCGGGGCTGGCGCCGGCTTGGTGGATGCGGATCAGGACGCCGCTTTCGGTCGGTCTCGGTGGGCTGACGCTTGTGATCGGCATCTTCGCCTGAGGTCAGGCGCCGGGCTTCGGCTCCAGCAGATTGCCGTGCGGCACGTCGTCACCCACGACATCCTCGCGCGGGACGAAGCGGGTGACCCATTGCGGATTTCCCTCGGGTGACAGTTCGATGTCGGGATAGCCGATCGGATCGACACCCGTCTCGACCCAGCCCGCACCGAGGCAGCGGTCGCAGATCGCGCGCTTGCAGCGGAAGCTGACAAGATCGATCTCGGTATTCCACTCGCCATAGCCGCGACAGACCGGGCAGAGCGCATCCAGATTGCCCTTGCGCGGCTTCAGCGGGATGATGTCGAAAGCGTGCGGTGCATCCGGTCCGGTCGGATAAACAATGTTACTGGCATGAGGCATGTCGCGCCAACGTACGACCGATCGACTGGCTCCGCGATGGTCAGCCGAGCAGCCCCACCAGACGCTCCAGCCTCACCCCGGCATCGTCGATCCGTTCCGCCAGCAACAGTCGCCCGTTCTTTTCCGTCAAGCCTTCGAACCCGCCGGCCATGTCGCTGTCGGGTCGCGGCGTCAGCGCGATCGCGGCTGGTCCCGCATCGATCCGGGCGATACCGTGATCGCGCGCCAGTTCACGCAGCCGTGCGACCGCGAGCAAGCGTTGAGCCTCGTCGGGCAATTCACCGAAGCGGTCCTGCAATTCCTGCTCGAACGCATCGAGTTCCACCGCGTCCCGCAGCCGCGCGAGCCGTGCGTACAGCGAGATGCGCAGGTCCTCGTCCGGGATCCACTCTTCGGACAGTCGGCCCTCGACGCCCAGATTCAGTTCCGGCGTCCACCGCTCCGCCGTTTCCCCGCGCGCTACGCGCAACGCTCCCTCCAGCAACTGCTGATACAGTTCGACGCCGATCAGCCGCATGTGACCCGCCTGCGTCTCGCCGAGCAGATCGCCGGCTCCGCGCATGTCAAGGTCGCGGGCGCTGATCGCAAAGCCCGCACCCAGCCGGTCGAACGCCTCCAGCGTCCGCAGCCGCTTGAGCGTGCGGGGGGCGATCGCCTGCTCGGCATCGGTGAACAGCAGCACCTGCCCGCGGCGATGGCCGCGGCCGACGCGCCCGCGCAACTGGTGCAACTGCGCCAGCCCGAACCGGTCGGCGTGAACGATCGCCATCGTGTTCGCGCGCGGCACGTCGAGCCCCGCTTCGATGATGTTGGTCGCCAGCAGGACGTCGCCGTCGCCGCGCCCGAAGCGGACCATCGCCTCGTCGATCTCAGCCGCCGGCATCTTCCCGTGCGCCTGGAGCAGTTCGAGCTCCGGGACGAGCTTGTTAAGCGTCTCCGCCAGCGGCGCCATGTCGGCGATCCGTGGCACCACCACGAAACTCTGCCCGCCCCGCGCCCGCTCCCGCAGCAGCGCCGCGCGCAGCACTTCGGTATCGAACGTCGAGACGGCGGTGCGGATCGGCTGTCGCCGCGCCGGTGGCGTTGCGATGATCGACAATTGGCGCAGGCCGACGAGCGCGGTCTGGAGCGTGCGCGGGATCGGCGTCGCCGACAGCGTCAGGACGTGGCCGGCGGACAGATCCTGCAACCGCGCCTTGTCGGCGGCCCCGAAGCGCTGCTCCTCGTCGACGATGACCAACGCCAGATCCTTGTACGCCACACCTTTTGCGGCGACGGCGCCGGTGCCGATCACGACATGGATGCTGCCATCGGCCAGCCCGGCCTTGATGCGGCGCTTCTCCGCGGGTGTCGACAGCCGCGACAGGCCGGCGACGACGATGTCGGTATTGTCGAACCGACGCACGAAGCTGTCGAGATGCTGGCGGGCGAGTACGGTGGTCGGCGCGGCCAGCGCAACTTGCCTCCCGGACAGTGCCGCGACCGCCGCGGCGCGCAACGCCACCTCCGTCTTGCCATAGCCGACATCGCCGATGACGAGCCGGTCCATCGGCCGCCCGGAGGAGAGGTCGCTGCGCACCGCCTCGATCGCGGCGAGCTGGTCGGGCGTTTCCGAAAAGGGGAACCCGGCCGCGAACCGCTCATAATCGGCGGGGGCGGGGTCCAGCACCGGCGCGGTGCGATCGGCACGCTCCGCTGCCATTTCGGTCAATTGGCGTGCCGTTTCGGCGATCGCGGCGTCGATCCCCGCGCGGCGCTGCTGCCAGCTCTTGCCGTCGAGCGTGTCGAGCGTGACCGCGTCGTCCTCCGCGCCGTAGCGCCACAGCCGATCCGCCTCCGCGACGGGAACGAGGCGCACCGCATTCCTCGCATAGGTGAGTTTGATTGCGTCGCCGCCCGGCTGCTCCTGGTCACCGGGCAGCGTTTCGAGCCCGGTCACGGTACCGATGCCGTGATCCTCGTGGATGACGGTGTCGCCGACGCGGACCTCCGCGGTCTGGATCAGCGCTACATTGGCCGCACGCGACGGCGCTTCGTCACGGTCGGCGCGGCTGCCGATCAGGTCGGATGCTGCCACGGCGAGGATGCCGGGCCGGCGAAAGCCGCGATCGGCCGGGACCGCGAGTGTCAGCAGCGTGCCGGGCGCCGCATCGTGGACGGCGGCCCATGTCGCGAGCTGTTCGGCCGGCTGGTCCAGCACGCTTTCCAGACGCCGGGTCAGGAAGCGCAGGTCGCGCTCGCCACCGAGGAGGACGACCCGGTCGCCGGCTTCGATCGCCGCCTTGCCGACCTTTGCGAAGGCGCGCAGCGGCGCACGCTGTTCGACGAAGCGGGCAGGCGGTTCGTCGGTGCGCCGCAAGGTCACGGTGTCACGGCCTTTCAGCGCAGCGCGCCAGCCGGCGTCGTCGATCACTTCGCGTGCGGCGCGACGGGACCCCCGGCGTGCGGCATCCTTGCTCAGCAGCAACAGGCGCCGGCGGCGTTCGTCCGCGGCGGGGGTGAAGGCGATCGTGGCCCCCGGCAAATGCGTGGTCAGCGGACAGCGATCGTCGCCAAGCGGCGGCTCCGCGACGCGACCGAGTTCCCGATGCTCGATCTCGCCGACCGCGCGCTGGTCGACGGGGTCGTAGCAGCGGATCGACGCGATCACGCCCTCCGCGACCTCGATCCGCACGGGGTCGTCGGCATCGGCGGGGAATACGTCCAGCACTTGCCCGCGCAACGCGACCTCGCCGGGCTCGTCCACTCGCTCGTCCGCGATATAGCCGATCGAGACGAGTTGATCGTACAGCGCCTGAAGGTCGCACGCCGCGCCGGTCGCCACCTTCGGCGGCTCCGCCTCGAACGCGACAGGCGCGGGATAGGCGTTGGCCAGCGCCTCGCCGGTGGTGACCAGTGCGATCGGCGGGTGCTGCTTGTCCGCCAGCATCCTGCGAACGGCGCGTAGCGTGGAGACGCGCTGGCCGACATTGGCGGGAGATGCCGGCGCATCGTCACCCGGCAACGCATCGGTGCCGGGACAGAAACAGACGCACGCGCCTGGCATCATCGCCGCCAGTATCCGCGTCAGCGCGAGGGCACGCGTCTCGTCGGCTTCTGCGACCAGCACATCGCCCCGTTGAAGCAGAACCGCCAGTTCGGTCGCGATTTCGGCCGTGCCCAATGCTGGTTTCAGCGCATCCTCCCCAGGCGGCATGGTAGCAATCTCCGCCGCCGAGAGCGTGCGCATAAGGGTTCATCCTGTTGAGTATGCTGGAGAAACTCTCACGCGTCGTTGCCGTTCCCGGGCGCAGGGTGGACGCCGCACGACGATTGCCGCAGGACGATGCCATGTCCGACGATGACGAGCACAGGTCCGACCCTTACGAGCGCGGGCGCCGCGACGGCCTGCGTCTCGCGCTGGCAATGCTGGCGGCGGAGGAGGGCAAATGGGCGGCGCTGGTCGGCGAAAGCCCGTCGTGGCGCACCAACCAAACGCGGGAGGTGCGCCGGAAGATGCTGGAGGTGGCGCAGAAGCGCATCCACACCGTCCTGAACCGGATGACACCCAGCAACGGCGACAGTGGCGACGGCGAGGCCATCAGCGGAGAACTGGCGGCTGCCCTCGACAAGATCGGACTTTGATCGCACGATCGGAGCGCCGTTTCCAGCAGGTCACGTTCCCGGTGACGCCGTATCGCTCCTGCGGGTCGGGCACGTCGGCGGGCTGGCGTTATGCCGCGCGAGATCCGGTGGAGAGGAACGCGATGGCCTGAGCGAAATACAGCACGTGAACGACTGTCCCGGCTTCGTCCTGAACCTCGATACGCGGGCTCAAATCGACCACGCCGGACATTGCGTCGGCCGCAATGATTTCTCTCGCGCCACCCAGCGCCGCCGCCTTCATGTCGTCCGAGGAGTCGAACATCGCGCCCTCGGTATCCAGCGCGGTGTCCACGTCGCTGTGCAGGTTCAGGAAAAATCGTGGCATGGTCTGCTCGATAGATGATGGCGGATGCCGGAGCGCCCGATCGGCTTTGCCAGGAACTTGTTGACCGACGGGCGTTCATGACACGTTTCCGCTTTCAGACGGCTTAATGCCGCCGCCACCCGGCCTCTATTTCTATCTGATGTGAATTACTTACCTGAGTTATCAGAAGAGGCACTGCGCCGTCGATAGTTCCCGCGAATAGTACGAGCGGGTAAGCGGACGCTTGAATATATGCTGCAATCTCAGCGGCGGCCACTACACGTCGATGCTGTCGTACACGACCACCTTTTCCCAAAGGTCGCCGCAGGTGGCGACGAAACGCTGGTGTATGGGGTGGTCCTGATAGCGCGCCTGATCCTCGACCGTGTCGAAGATCATGAGTTCCGACACGTGATAGCTGCCGTCCACCACCGATCGCTTTTCCGTATCGGCAGGCACCCCGACCCGCAATTCGCGGATGACGGGAATGTCGCGCAACGTCTTCAGGCCGGCGATGAGTTTCGGGGCGGTCGCCGGGTCCTTTAGCCAGAAGAAGACGTGATGTACGACCTTGCCCTTCGTAGCGCCGCGCCCGGCCGCCGTGGCGCGACCCGCCACGGTTGCAAGGCCGGCGACGGTCAGCAGTCCCATCCAGCGTCGACGATCCACCACCATGATATTCCTTCCGAAGGTCCGCCGATCGCCCGCTCAGTGCAAGGTCGTCGCGCGCCGCACGATGCCGTCGACCGGCACGTCGTGCAACCGCCGGTACCGCGCCTCGATCAGGCTGAACACGCCGAAGCCGAACAGGCCTGCACCGATGATGATGTCGAACGGGCTGGTCAGCCACGATAGCACCCGCGCCATGCCGCCCGCCTCGCCGGCCTGTTCCTCCAGCCCGGCACGGACGAGGAAAAAGGCGCTGATGATGAACACCAACCCGCGTGCGGCATAACCGGCGCGACCGCTCCACTGCGCCCATAGCTGCGACGCGATCTGCGGGTCCAGATAGCGCAGGAAACCCGCCTTGACGGACTTGACGATCTGCACCGCGCCCAGCCCGAACAGGACCACGCCGCCCAGCATCACCAGCGCCCACCCGCCCGGCAGACCCATTGCAGCTTGAGCGCCCTCCTGCGTGCCGTCGCCGGATGCCGCGACACCACGCATGAGGCGAACGGCCTGCCATGCGAGGACGAGATGCACGATGCCGCTGACGCCGGCGCCAGCGCGTTCCATCGCGCCCTTGCGGTCGCTCCCGTGACGTTCGATGTCGAACGCCGCGTCGGACAGCCGCCAGATGCCGTACGCGACCAGTCCCGCCGCCATGATCCCGAGCAGCCACTGGCCGCCACCCTTGCCGAGATACTCCAGCGCGCCGCTCGGGTCCTCGGCGCGGCCGGTGCGGACGATCAGCACGGCGATGACGATGTAGAGCAATCCTCGCGTCGCGAAACCGATCCGCGTCAATGAAGTCAGCCGGGCACTGGCAGTCATGCAAACTCCTCCTGTTGCACGACAAACCGACATTGCGGCCGTTCCGTTCCGCTGGCGGAACGGTCGCTCGTCACGTTCTCGGCAGGGCGTAGGCGATGATCGAATCGCCCATCCGGGTGCCGAGTGACCCATGCCCGCCCGCGACTACGATTATGAACTGCCTCCCCGAAGCGGGAGAACTGTAGGTCATCGGCGTCGCCTGCGCCCCGGCCGGCAGCCGCGCGCGCCACAGCACCTTGCCGGTGCCGGTGTCGTAGGCGCGGACATAATAATCGAGCGCGGAACTGAGGAAGGCGACGCCGCTGGCGGTCATCATCGGCCCGCCCAAGGTCGGCACGCCCATCTTGATCGGCACCGGCACAGGCGACTCGTCGCGGATCGTGCCGTTCCGGTGCCGCCACACGACCTTGCCGCTGACGAGGTCGAGGCCAGCGACATAGCCCCAGGGCGGGGCCTGACACGGCAGACCGAGCTTCGACAGGAACGGGTTGAGCGACACGGCGAATGGCGCTCCTTTATTGGGGTTGAAGCCGTGCTCGTCCGATCCGCCGCGATCCGACCCGCCCGCCGCACCACCGGAGTCGTTGCTCTTGCCGGCATCGCCCTGCGGGATCAGCTGATCGACGAACGCCATGTAATTGGGATGCGCGAAGGCGACCTGCCGCACCGGGTCGATCGACATGCCGCCCCAGTCCATGACCCCGAAATTACCGGGGAACACGATCGATCCGCGCAGCGACGGCGGCGTGAACGGCCCTTCGTAGCGCAGCTTGCGGAAGGTGATGCGGCAGGCGAGTTGGTCGAACATCGTCGCCCCCCACATGTCGCTTTCGCGGATACGCTGCTGCGGCATCATCGTCACCGCGGAGAAGGGCTGCGTCGGCGACAGGCGGTCGCCCGGTGCCGGCCCGCCGGGCACCGGGCGCTCGGTCACCGGGTGCACCGGCTGGCCGGTGCGGCGATCGAGGACGAAGATGTTGCCGGTCTTGGTCGACTGCACCACCGCGGGCACGATACCGCGGCCCGGTATCGTCAGGTCGACCAGCGCGGGCTGTGCCGGAATGTCCATGTCCCACAAATCGTGGTGCACGGTCTGGTAGACCCAGCGCACGCGACCGGTCGGGATGTCGAGCGCGACGAGCGAGGCGGAGAAGCGCTCCGTCTCCGGCGAACGCTTGCCGCCCCACTGGTCGATCGCGCCATTGCCCATCGGCACGTAGATCATCCCCAGCCCCTCGTCGGCGGCTGACGTCGTCCAGCTGTTGGGGGTGGAGATCACATAATGCCGTCCCGGCCCGAGCGGCGCGGTGTCGTTGGGATTGCCCGGATCGAAGTTCCACACCAGCCGCCCCGTCGCCACGTCGAACGCGCGGATCACGCCCGACGGCATGTGGACGGCGGCATTGTCGAAGATCGCGCCGCCGACCACGATCAGGCCCTTGGTCACGACGGGGGCGGAGGTGAACTGGAACCAGCCGCCATTGTAGTTCTGGACGTTCGGCCGCAGGTCGACCGCGCCGTTGACGCCGAAGCTCCGGCAGGGCCGGCCGGTCCGCGCGTCGAGCGCGAACAGTCGCGCGTCGTTGGTGGCGGTGACGATCCGCTGCGGGCAGTCGCCGCCCGGGGCCTGCGTCGCGCCCGCCCAGCGTGCGTCGTGATACGACACGCCGCGACAGGTCAGATGCTGGAGGTGCAGCGGCGTCGTCATCTTCGGGTCGAAGCGCCAGCGCTGCTTCCCCGTTTCCGCATCCAGCGCGATGACGATGTTATGCGGGGTGCAGGCGTAGAGCGTATCGCCGATCTTGATCGGGGTCAGTTCGTAGGTGGTCTCCTGCGGATCGCCGGCGCGCTTCACGTCGCCCGTTCGGAAACTCCACGCGACCTTCAGATCCTTGACGTTGGCCGGCGTGATCTGCGTCAATCGCGAGAATTTGGTGCCGCGCCAATCGCCGCCGTACGCGAACCAGTCGCCCGCCGGCATCCCATTCTCCGTCGCCGGCATCGCCGCGCGCGGGCCGGGGAGCTGCCCCTCCCATTCCTTCGAACTGCTCGCCAGCAGCGATACGATGCCGACGATCGCGGCGACGACCAGCGCCCCCGCCAGGGGTCCAGCCGCGCTGCGCCAGCGCCGGTCGAGGCGCCGCGTGACCCAGGGGGTCAGCAGGAACGCGCCGATGAGGAAGATGATGTCGCCGCGCGGCACGAGCGGCCACCAGTCGAAGCCGATCTCCGCGACCGCCCAGATGACGGTGCCGATCACCAGCGCCGCAAACAAGTGCAGGGCGGCCGGGTTGCGCCGCCACAGCAGCCACGCGGTCGCGAGCATCGCCAGCCCGGCGATGACGTAATACCAGCTGCCCCCGACCGCGATCAGCAACCCGCCACCGATCAGCGTCGCGAGTCCGAACAGGCCGACGACGACGGCCGTAACGGACAAGAGCTTGCTACGCCGCGATCCGTGGACCGGATCGACTGCATCGTTGGGGGCCGGTTGCCGTGTCGCCATATCCGTCATCCCTGTCGTGAAGGGTCGTGTATCGAAGCCTGCGACGCCGTGCGCCATGCCCTGCGGAGACGCCGTTGCATCACAATGTCACCGCAGCCTTCAGGCCCAACACGGCCACGTCGCGCGCGTTCCGCCGGCCGCCGGGATGGTGGATGCCCTGGATATTGGGCCGAAGCTCCAGCCAGGGCGTCGGGTGCAGACTATAATAGAGTTCGGCGGCATATTCCGCATCACGCGGGCCGGGATCGAGGCCGTTCGGCGCCACCCCCGCCGTGCCGCCGCGGATCGCGCGCGCGTTGACGTTGGTCCGCGCCAGCCCGAGCCCGAGCACGTCACCGGGACGCCACGGCACCAACCCCTTGTAGAACAGCCCCAGCGCGACCTGATTGTCGGTTACCGACGTGCGGCGATCCGCCTGCGTGACGTTCAGGAACGCGCTCAGCCCCGACACCGACTTGCCGCCCTCGGCCCGGCCGGTCAGCTGCTGCTGGACGCTGAACCAGCCGCCGTAGCGACCGGATCGCCGCATCGGCGCCGCGTCGGTGACGATCAGGGGACGGCGGTCGATGTCGAGCAGCACGTCGTCGCCGTCCGCGCTGCTGTACCAGCCGCCGGCGCGGTAGGACCAGACATGGCCGGTGCGCCCCGACGTGCCTGACCAGCCGAGTTCCACCGGCACCAGCACGCCGGTCGCGCCGCGGAACCGCCAGCTGAAGAAATTACGCTCCAGATTGCGCGGGTTCACCTCGTAAATGCCGGCCTGCACGAAGCCGTCGGCACGATCGATGCGCAGCCGGGCAGACCATTGGCTGACGGGCCAGTTATACCAGTAATCGCCGACCAGGTTGCCCGGCTGCGATCCGCAGAAGCTGAGGTTCTGGAAATGGCAGGAAAAACCCTCGAAATCCTCGCCCGGCGAACTGCGCCCGACCTTCAACCGCGCCGCGCCGAACGCCTGTTCGTACCAGAATTGCGTCAGCCGCCACGTCTGGCCACGCCCATAAACCTCCTGCACCTGTTGCAGCACGCCCAGCCCGGCGTCGGCGCCGAGATCGTGGCCGCGGCGATAGGTGACGGTCGCCTGGAACGTCCCTCCGGCGATCTGCGCCAGTTGCTCCATATCGATCGTCGCGCCGAGATCGAACTGGCCCGTCTCGCGGTACAGATGCCGCTCGCCACCCGTGGGATTATAGGCGCTTTCGGAAGCGTAGCGAAGCGTCAGTTCGACGCCGCGATCGCGCAGATAGGGGCGCACGCCGCCTATATCGCCGAGCAGGCCCGGCGGCGGCCGGTTCTGCGTATCCGCCGTCTGCGGCGAGGGCGAGGGGTCGGACCGGCTGCCGCGTTGCGCGACCGGCGCTGCCCGGCCGTTCTGTGTCCGCTGAGCCGCGACGGGCACCGCCGCTACGAGCATTGCGGCGATGGTCAGGCCGATCGCGCGGAAAGGAGAATGGGCCGCCATTGTGACGATGGTTGCCCATTGCGCCGTGCTGCGCTGCAAACTGGATCAGAACGCGGCCCGGAACACGCACCGAACCGGTCCGTGACCTAGGCCACCCAACCTAAGTTGGTAAGATTGCCGCCGCTCCGATCAGGCCTTCCGCCGAAGCGCCCAGATCAGGCCCGACAGACTGCTGATGAGGGCGGCGACCGCCATCAGCATTGATGCATCCATCTGTGTCATAACTACCTCCTGCTGAGCCCGGAATGCCAAGAGAAATCCTTGTAGGACAGAACATTATGAGAACGTTGGAGGTGGATGGTCGTTTGTTGGATCGCGGTTGGAGGGTGGTGAGGTCGGCCGAGCGGGCGCGATCTTCAGCCTCACTCGTGGGGCCGCACGTGCTCGCTCGCACTGCGTTGCCGTCATTGCGAGGAGCGAAGCGACGCGGCAATCCAGAGCCGCGAGCGCCGGACTGGATTGCTTCGCTACGCTCGCAATGACGGGGGAGGAGCGGCTTGGTCGCCGCTGCTCTGAAGAGAGAAGTAGGACTGCGCCCGATTCGCCGCTTCAGTCCGGCACCGCGCCCGCGCTGCCGCGTTGGGCGGGGGTGAGCGTGATCGACGACAGGAGGGACCCGCCGATCTGGTGGCTGATCGCCGGCATGGCGGGGACGTGCCTCATGGCCTGTAGCGGGCTGGGGTTCCACGTCGATCCGGTGCGCGCGCTGCCGCCGGCTGCTGGCCTTGCCATGCTGGCGCTGGCGATGGGGTTCGGCATCAGCCGCGGCCGTCCTCGGCTGGCAGCCGGCGCAGAGGCGTTCCTGCAGATGACGCTGTTTACGATCATCGGCGTCGTGCTCGCCTACGCGCTCGCCGCGCGGGGCGGGCCGCTGTGGGACGACAATCTCGCGGCGGCGGACCGGGCGCTGGGGTTCGACTGGCCGGCGGTGTTCGCCGCGCTCGACGAGTCACCGCCGTCGCTCTGGATCGGCGGCATCGCCTATCACAGCCTGACGGTGCAGATGATCGTCGCCATCGTCGTGCTCAGCGGCACCGGCCGCTTCGCCACGCTGAGAACCGCGGTTATGGCGGCGATCCTCGGCGGATTTGCGACGATCCTGATCTCCGGCCCGACGCCCGCAATGGGCAACGTCTTCGATCCTGCCGGCTATCGCCACCTCTGGCCCTCGGTCGCCTGGATGGAGCGGGCGATGATCGCGGGGCTGCGGGACGGTACGTTCCGGACGCTGGACCTGACGCAGTTGATGGGAATCGTGACGTTCCCCAGCTATCATGCGACGCTGCCGATCATCCTCGCCTGGGCGCAGCGCGACGTCAGGGGTTGGCGGATCGTCGCGCCGGTCTGGGCCGGGGTCACGATCGTCGCGACGCCGGTGTTCGGCGGGCATTACGGCGTCGACGTCCTGGCCGGCATCGCGCTCGCGCCGCTATCGATTCTCGCCGCGACGTGGCTTGCGCGCGGGCCCCGGCGCGAGACGGAACGAGCGGTATTGGCACGCGTAGTAACCGAAGTGACCGGCTGACGGTTGGCGCGGGTCCGGCGGCGGCGTACAGCGACCGGGTCTGGAGTTGACGATGACGTGGTTTGAGAAGCTGGCCCTGGTGGTCGGCATGGTCCTGTTCATGGAGTGCTTCGCCTGGGCGACGCACAAATACGTGATGCACGGCTGGGGCTGGGGCTGGCACCGCTCGCACCACGAACCGCATGAGGGCGCGTTCGAGAAGAACGACCTCTACGCCGTCACCTTCGCCGTGTTCGTCGTCGGCCTGTTCACCGCGGGCATGTGGTGGGAGCCGCTGTGGTGGGCGGCGCTGGGCATCACGATCTATGGCGGCATCTACGCGTTCGTCCACGACATGATGGTCCACCAGCGGTTCGGCATGCGCTGGGTCCCGCGGCGCGGCTATTCCAAGCGGCTGCTTCAGGCGCACCGCTTGCACCACGCGGTGAAGGGCAAGGAGGGCGGCGTCAGCTTCGGGTTCCTGTTCGCGCCCAACCCGACGAAACTGAAGCGCAAGCTGTCGCAGCGCGTCGATCCATGAGCGACACCGCCGCCGATGGCCGACGGAGCCTGATGCTGGCCGGCGCGATCGGTGGGGCTTGGCTGGCGATTCACATCGGCGGCATCTTCTTCTGGGAATGGCGCTGGGCGACCGCGCCGCTCGCGGTCGCGCTGATCGTCGTGCAGGCGTGGTTGAGCACCGGGCTGTTCATCGTCGCGCACGACTGCATGCACGGGTCGTTCGCACCACGGCAGCGCCGGCTGAACACGGTCGTCGGGACGCTGTGCCTCGCCGCCTATGCCGGCCTGTCCTACGCCGCGCTCTACCCCAAGCATCACGCGCACCACGCCGCACCCGGCACCCCCGACGATCCCGATTTCCATGCCGGCGCGCCGCGACAGGCGCTGCCGTGGTTCGTGCACTTCTTCCGCGGCTATTACACGCACGGCCAGATCCTGCGGATCACCGTCGCGGCAATCGCGTACATGCTGCTCGGCGCGTCGCTCCTCAACATCGTCGCATTTTGGGCAGTGCCCGCGCTGCTGGCGCTGGCGCAATTGTTCGTGTTCGGCACCTATCTGCCGCACCGGCACGAGGAACTGCCGTTCGCGGACGAGCACAACGCGCGCAGCAATTCGCTGTCGCCGCTGGCATCGCTGGTAACGTGCTTCCACTTCGGCGCCTACCACCACGAACATCATCTGAAGCCGCATACGCCGTGGTGGCGGCTGCCCCACCTCAACCGCGCACGGTCAATGCCTCGGTGATCGTGGCGGCGGCGGCGGCGGCCCCGCCCGCTGCGGCGATCTCAGCCGAGAGGCGGCGCGCCGCCGCCCTGTATTGCGGCCCGGTCATCACCTCACGCAACGCCGCCGCAACGCCACCGACGCTCGCCCAACGCGACGACAGCACACGTGCCGCGCCATGATGCGCCAGCCGCGCCGCGGTGCCGGGCTGTTCGAACGCGATCGGCAAAACGACCATCGGCACGCCTTCGCCCAGCGCATCGAGCACGGTGTTGAAGCCGCCGTGCAGAACCGCCGCCGCGCACCGGCGCAGCACCGCGCGTTGCGGCCAGAAGGCCCGCACCAGCGGATCGCCGGGCAACCCCGCTTCCTCGTCCGCCGAAAGGCCACCGCCATGCGCGATCACCGCGCGCGCACCGACCGCGGCACAGGCGCTGGCGATCGTCGCGAACAGTGCGCGCCGCGATCCCTGCAACGTGCCGAGCGAACAGAAGATCAGCGGCCGGTCGTCGTCGGGCAACACGACCTCCTCGCCCGTGTCGGCGCGCCACGGCCCGCCATAGACGAAGCCCGGCGGCAGGGCGGCGCGCGGATAGTCGAGCCCGCGCGGGCACTGCGCGACGTAGCGGCTCGCCTGCGGATCGGGCATCGCGATGCCCCAAGCCCTCTGCCGCGCCTCCACCACCCGCACGATCGGGCGGAGCAGCAGGTCGGACACGGTGTAGCCGCCCCAGTTGCGGTTCAGCCCGAGCGGATCGGTGCGATAGCGCCAGCCGACGAACGGCGGTGGTACCGCCGCGTCGTGCAACAACGGCAGGCCGGTGACGCTGACCACATGCGGGATGCGCAGCTTGGCGGCAATCAACGGCCCTGCCGCCTCCGCCGCATCCGCGATCACCGCATCGGCGCCGATCCGCTCCAGCACCGCCGGCGCTTCGTCGAGCAGCATCGCGGTCAGGTCGGCGGAGGCGCGGATCATCCGCGTCATCCCGGCCGGCCCGGTCGGCGCGGCGAGCGTCGCCAGATGCCGGGCGAGCGAGAACCCCTCCCCCGCCGGCCCGCGCAGCCGCGAGAAGCCCATCCTCGGATCGGTGACGTACAGGCCGACCTCGCCGGCATGCACGAATGTCACCCGGTGGCCGAGCGCGACCAGTTCGCCGCCCAGCACCTGCAACGGGTTCAGATGCCCCAGCGTCGGCGGCGCGATGACGGCGAAGTGGCGGCTTGCGCGACCGTCCCGCCTGAGCACCGCGCCGTCGATAGCGCCCGTTGCTGTCCCATTACCGAGGAGGATCGTCCGCACCCGCAAGCATCGCCGCACACCCACGACCCGGCGGCGTTACCACGACCGCCGCCCTGCGCCGATAATGTGGATCAGACGCGCCCTACGCCACCTCAGATCGACCACCCCTTGCGATACTGCCGATCCAGAAAGCGGTTCGCGTCGGGCACGTTCGTGATCCGCCCCGCCCCGCCGTCATACTCGATCGGCTGGTCCGCCCTCAGCGCGACCATGCCCAGGATCATCGTCTCGTTCAGCGGCACGGCGATCGAGAATGGCGAGGAGATCGCCTCCTGTCCGCGGATCGCGCGGATCCAGTTCATCTCGTGGCCGTCGCGGCCGCCGATGATGCGCGGCAGCGACATCGGCACGGCGGCGGCGCGCTCCGCCACGCCGTCGCCGATCAGGACCGGCTTCTCGCCATAGGTTTCGTGCATCAGCATCCCCCGGTCGCCGATATACAGGACGCCGCCGTCAGGATTCATCCGCGCTTTGGCCGGCATCGCGTCCGGCGTCGGCGGCATCAGGCCGCCGTCATACCAGGTCATCGTCAGCGGCCCGTTCCTGGCGTTGCCGAAGCGGTAGGTGGTGATGCTGGCGAGTGGATAGCTCGACAGGTCGGCGGGCGGCTTGCCGTCCCAGACATCGTCGTCGCCGCCCCAGCGGCTGTGCCGCGTCTCGACCCGCGTCGGCAGGCCCGGCTCCAGCGCCCAAACCGGGAAATCGATCAGGTGCGCGCCCATGTCGCCGAGCGCGCCGACCCCGAACGGCACCCAGCCGCGCCAGTTGAAGTGGGCGTAATCCGGGTGATAGCCCCAATCGACCGCCGCCGGCCCGAGCCACAGGTCCCAGTCTAGGCTGGCCGGCTTCGGCACGGGTGCCGGCCGGGCTTCCCCCTGCGGCCAGATCGGGCGGTTGGTCCAGACCTGAACCTCCCGCACCGTTCCAATGACACCGCCGCGGATCAGCTCGACCGTGCGGCGGCCGTCGTCGCCCGAATGCCCCTGGTTGCCCATCTGAGTGACGAGCTTCGGGTTACGCCGCGCCAGATCGAGCAGCGTGCGCCCCTCCCGCACGGTATAGGTCAGCGGCTTCTGGACATAGACGTGCAGCCCCCGCTCCATCGCCGTCTTCGCGGCGATCGCGTGGTGGTGATCGGGCGTGGCGATCACCACCGCGTCGATATCCTTCCGCGCGTCGAGCATGCGCCGGTAATTGGCAAACTTCTCCGCCCGGTCGTAGGCCGCCTTCAGCGCCACGCGATCCTTCCGAACCGCGCCCGTGTCGTCGACCAGCGATTTGGCGACGTGCGCGAAGTCGACGTCCGCCAGCGCGACGACGTTCTGGTCGGTCAGCTTCGCCATGTTCTGCGCGCCCATCCCGCCCGCGCCGATCACCGCGACGTTGACCCGGTCGCTCGCCGCGATCCGGCGCGCGGATGCGGGCTGGGCGAAGGGCAGCAACCCCGCGGTCGCGGCGGCGCCGCCGATCCAGTCACGCCGGGTCACGGTCGCTTCGGTCATTCTGCTATCCTCGATCATCCTCTACCATCCACGGGATCGGCCATTTCCCTCGCGTTTTCAAACACGTTCTGCCGATTCCGGGCGGCGGCCCGCGTGTCCGTACGCCCCATGCGTTCGAAACGTCCGCAAGAACGCGCCCCCTCGACCGGTGGAGGGGGCTGGGGCATGTACTCGTCGGCGTCGTCGAGACGCCGCGGGGGACAGACGGCCGATGATCGTATGGATGGCAATCGCCGGGGCGCTGGCGGGCTGGCTCGCCGCTGGCCTCGACAGCTATGGCTTCTTTCTCGGCGGTCTTTGCGGCGCGTTCGTCGGTTGGGGCTTTCGCAGCGCGGTGCGCGCCGAAGTGACGCGCGCGACCGCACCGTTGCAGGACCAGATCGCGGCGCTGATCGCGAACGGCGTCGCCGCGCCCGACCCCTTTTTCGCGCCCGCCGCCCCCGTGCCTGCCCCCACTCCTGTGGCCGTCCCCGCCCGCGCGCAAACGCCACAGACGGATAGCTGGTCGGCCGCGCCATCGCCTCGCCAACCCGCAGCCCGGGAACCGGTGACGACGACACCGCCGGAATCGGGCATCGTCGCGACGACGATCGCCGCGGGCATCGCCGCCGCGAAGGGCTGGCTGCTGGGCGGCAACACGATCGTGCGCGTCGGACTCGTCATCCTGTTCGTGGGACTGTCCTTCCTCGCCAGCTATGCCGCCGCCGCGGGACTGTTCCCGGTCGAGGCGCGGCTGGCGCTGATCGTCGCGGCGGGCATCGCGCTGCTGGGCTTCGGGTTCCGCACGCGAACCGACCGGCCCGGCTTCGGGCTGGCGCTGCAAGGCGCGGGCATCGCCACGATCTATCTGACGCTGTTCGCGGCGGTGAGGCTGCTCGACGGCTTCCCGGTCGCTGCCGCCTTCGCGCTGATGATCGTGGTGTGCGCGCTCGGCTGTGCGCTGGCGCTGCTGCAACGGTCGCAGGCGCTGGCGACGACCGCCTTCGCCGGGGGCTTCGCCGTGCCCGTCCTGCTCGCGGGTGCGGGCGGCAACATCGTCGGCGTGTTCGTCTATTACACGATCCTCAACGCCGCGATCCTGTTCATCGCGCAGCGTCAGGCGTGGCGCGTGCTGAACCTGATCGGCTTCTTCGCCACGTTTGGAATGGCGACGCTGTGGGGCACCACCAGCTATCAGCCGGGCGACTATGCCGCCGCGCAGGGCTTTCTGATCGTCTCCGTCCTGATCTACGTCGCGACCGCCGTCCTGTACACGCGGGCGACGCCCGGCCGTCTGGGCAATGTCGTCGACACCACCCTGTTGTTCGGGCCGGCGCTGGCGGGGTTCGGTCTTCAGGTCGGTCTCGTCAGCGACCGGCCCTTCGGCAGCGCCTTTGCCGCGCTGGGCTTCGCGGCGCTGTATCTTGGCGTTGCGATGTGGACCATGCGGTATCGCAAGGACACGTTCCGGGTGATGAACGAGACGATGCTCGCAATCGGCATCGGCTTCGTCACGTTGGCGGTGCCGCTGGCGCTCGGCGCGCGCTGGACGTCGTCGGCCTGGGCGCTGGAGGGAGCGGGCGCGTTCTGGGTCGGTATGCGGCAAGCGCGGTGGATGCCGCGGCTGTTCGGGCTACTGCTGCAAGTGGTCGCCGCGCTGGTCTACATCGCTACCTTCGACACCACCGCCGCCGTCCCGCTCGCCAACCCGGCGTTCCTTGGTGCGATGCTGATCGCGCTGGCAGCGCTGGCGACGGCGTGGTGGTTGCGGGAGCCACTGCCGCACAGCGGATCGCGGATGGCGCAATCGTATCAGCGTGTGGAGCACGCGCTGGCCGCGCCCGCCTTCCTGTTCGGCTTCGCCTTCTGGTGCGCGGCGTGGGCGGCGGAGGCGATCCGCGCGGTGCCGTCACTCCGCGCTGGCGCCCTGCCGGTGCCGGTCATCGATCCGGCCCTGCAACCGGTCGTCGTGATGCTCGCCGCCGTCGCGAGCGCGTGGCTGGCGCAGATGCTGGGCCAGCGCCGCCGCTGGGCGGTCGCATTCTGGCCGAGCTACGCAGCGCTGCCGGCGCTCACGCTGGCATTCGCGATCGGCGTGATCGGCTTCGGCCGCAACATCCTGTCGATGCCCGACTGGCTGATGTGGGGAGCGGCGATCGCGCTGCACCTGCGCATGCTGTTCGTGAACGATCGCGAGGCGCCGGCTCCGCGCGAGATGCTCGCGGCGACGCATGTCGGCGGCGTGCTGCTGGGGGTCGCGATGCTGGCCGACGCGCTGTGGCTGGGGATCGACCGCGCCGGCTTGTGGCGCACGGCATGGGCGGAGGTCGTGTTCCTCGTTGCGAGCATCGCGGTGCTGCTCGCCCTGACGCTGACCGCCGGGCGCGCGATGCGGCATGCGGCGGACAAGCGCTGGCCGCTCGACCGGCATGCCACCGCGTATGGCTGGGTCGCAGCGATCCCGATCGCCGTGCTGGTCTATGGCGGAGCGCTGCTCACGGGGCTGCTGTCGTCCGGCGTCGCGGCGCCCCTGCCCTATGTACCCGTGCTGAACCCCGTCGACCTGTCGCTGGGCCTGTCGCTGGCGACGCTGGAGGCGTGGCGGCGCACGATGCTCGCCGCCGTTCCGGTCCCGCCCGGCGCGGCGAAGCTCGGCGGAACGGGCGCGCTGGCGGCGCTGGCCGGGCTCGCGTTCGTGATCGTCAACACGGTGTGGCTCCGCATCGCGCATCACTGGCTGGGGGTGCCGTGGTCGATCGACCTGCTGCTCGACAGCGTCGTCGTCCAGACCGGGCTGGCGATCCTGTGGACGGTGTTGGCGCTGACGCTGATGGTCGTGGCGCACCGTCGCGTGCGGCGGACGCTGTGGCTGGTCGGAGCCGGGCTGCTGGCGCTGACGGTCCTGAAGCTGCTGCTGATCGACCTCAACGCCGCGGGTGGCGGCGCGCGCATCATCGCGTTCATGGGCGTCGGCGTGCTGATGCTGGTCGTCGGCTATCTCGCGCCCTTGCCACCGAAAGACAGCCACCCCGCGGAGGCGCTGGCATGAGGCGCCTGCTCCATCACGCCGCCGTCGTCCTGGCGCTGGCCACGCCGGTCGCCGCCGCACCCGAGCAAAGCGACACGCCGGATCGTTATGCGGTACGCGCACCGGTCACCGTCGCCGCGGGTTCGGCGGTGCAACGGCTGACGTTGCCCGCGGCCGTGATCGCGGCGTCGCGCACCGGTGGACTGAACGATGTGCGCGTCTTCGATGCCGACCACCGCGCGATGCCGATCGCCCGCGCAACCCCGGCCGACGCACCGGGCCGCCGCGTGTCCCTGCGGGTGATGCCGATCCTGGGTAGCGGCGACACGCTGGACGTCACGGGCGTATCGCTGCGCATCGACGACAGCGGGCGCGCCAGCGTGGCGCAGGTCGAGGGCAAGCCCGGCGACCGCGTGGCCACCGCGACGCTCGGCGTCCTGCTCGATGCCCGGCGGATCGTCACGCGCGCCGCTGGCCTGTCGCTCGACGCCACCTTGCCCGCCGGCCAGCCCGTGACCTTCGTCGTGGACGCCAGTGACGATCTGAAGACATGGCGCACCTTGGGCGACAAGACCGTCTACCGCGCCGGCGACGCCCGCGATGCCGTCGCGATCCCGCTGGGCGGCGCGCGGCTGAACGGCGACTATCTGCGCGTGTCGTGGCGCGGGTCCTCGCGACTGTTGTCGCCGGTCGGCGTCGAGGGCGCGGCGTTGCTGACACAGGCCGACGCCGCGGCAAGCGTCACCGTCGCCGCGACGCTGCCGCCCCTGACGGACGCGCATGCCATCGAGTTCGTCGCCCCGTTCGCCAGTCCGTTTGCGACGGTGCGGGTGCTGCCGACGGGCAACGACATGATCGTGCCGATCCGCATCCTCGGCCGCGACAACCGGGAGCAACCGTGGACGGCACTCGGCGAAGGCACCGCCACCCGCGCCGATCTCGCCACGAGCGAGCGCGGTGCCATTATGGTCGGCGACAGCCGCCATCGCCTGTGGCGGATCGAGGCCGACGAGGGATCGCCCGGCTTCACCGCGCCACCGACTTTGGAGCTAGGCTTTGCGCCAGCGGCAGTCGTGTTCCTCGCCGCGGGTCGTCCACCCTATACGCTGGCGGTGGGGCGTGCGGGGACGGCCGATCCGTACCTGCCGCTGGCGAGCCTCCGGACGACGACGCCGGCGACCGCGCCGGTCACGCTGCCCGCCACGACGCTGCATCTGGCAGCAGCCGACGACAGCGGCCGGTGGCGACGGCAAGCACTGCTCTGGGCGGTGCTGCTCGCGGCGACCGCGCTGCTCGCCGCGATGGCGTGGATGTTGTGGCGGCGCACCGGCCGCGACGCGCCGGTCAGCGGATCGTAAAGCGCGCCTGATCGACCACCCGGCCGGCGGTGTCGACCAGCCGCAGCCGGTGCGGCCCCGGCGCTGGCATGACCTGCGGCCGGGCGGTGGCGGATCCGAGATCGCGATCGTCCAGCATCAGGCGATACGCGGCGGCGCTCCCCGCGACCGCGACCGCGAACCGTTGCCGCTCCGGAGGGATGTCGGGGTCAATCGCGTAAACGGTGCCGGTGACCGGATTGGCGATGCGCGGTCGCCGTGCCTCCCCCGGCGCGGCGGCGATCAGCGTCTGGCCGGTGCCGCGCAGGAAATACTCGCGCCGGGGCTGCTCGATCCGGTCGGCGAAGGCGATCCGGCGCGCCTCGACCCCGGCGGGCGGCGGCGGCGCGCGGCCGGGGGTGCGGGCATGCAGCGCCAGCATCAGGTCGCGCCATACCGGGGCCGCGCCGCTGGTGCCGGACACAGCGCGCATCGGATCGCCCTCCAGATTGCCGACCCACACCGCGACGGTGAAGCGATCGGAAAAACCGACGCACCAGTTGTCCCGCATCGCCTTCGACGTGCCCGTCTTCACCGCCGCCCAGAACGGCAGCCGCAGCGCCGAATCGAGCCCAAAGGTCGCTGCACGCGCATTGGGATCGGCCATCATGTCCGCGACGATCCACGCCGCCGCGGGCGTCGTCACCGGCCGCGCCGCAACCGTACGCGCACGCAGCAACACGCGCAGCGGCGACCAGCGCCCGCCGTTCGAGAGGCTTCGATACGCGTCCGCTTGCTCCAGCAGCGTCACCTCCGCCGATCCCAGTGCCAGCGAAAAACCGTAATATTGCCCGTCCTCGGTCAGGCCGCGGTACCCGGTATCCCATAACCGGTCGCGGAACGGATCGACCCCGACCAGCAACAGCGTCCGCACCGCGGGCACGTTCAGCGACCCCGCCAGCGCGCTGCGCGCCGATACCGGCCCCTTGAAGCCGTGGTCGTAATTCTGCGGCACATACAGCCCGGACGCCGTATCCAGTTGCACTGGCGAATCGTCGAGGATCGACGCCGCCGTCAGATATCCCCGCTCGATCGCCTGCGCGTACAGGAACGGCTTCAGCGTCGATCCCGCCTGCCGATAGCTGTTCGCGCCGTCCACCGCCGCCGCCGTCGACGCGCCGCCGATCCCGCCGACATAGGCCAGCACGTCGCCGCTCCGGTTGTCGACGACCACCACCGCGCCGTCGCGGGCCCGTGTCCCGCCCAGCCCCTGTAATTGCCGACGCAACGCCCCGATCGCCAGCCGCTGCAACCCTGCATCCAGCGTCGTCGCGACACGCAGGCCGGGCCTAGTCAGCAGGCGATCGGACAGATGCGGCGCGAGACCGGGGTCGAGCGCCAGACTGCGCGCCGGGCCGAGCATCGACGCCGCCTGCGCTTCGAAACCGGAACAATCGCCTGCCCGCGCCAGCCGGCACGCACGGCGCGCCAGCCGGTCGGCGCTCGCCTGTGGATCGGGCAGCAGCGCCGCGAGCAGCACCGCATCGTCGCCGGCGAGCGCGGCCGGCGTCTTACCGAAAAAGCCCATCGCCGCCGCACCGATCCCCTGCGCCTCGCCACGGAACGGCGCGAGGTTCAGATAGGCCTCCAGAATTTGATCCTTGCTCCAGCGTCCTTCCAGCGCCCGCGCGGCGCGCATCTGCCGCACCTTGTCGCGCCACCCGCGTGCGCCGGGGCGGGCCAGATCGGGAGCGAGAAAGCCCGCGACCTGCATCGAGAGGGTGGAGGCCCCGCGCGCGGACTGTCCCCCTATCCGCCGCCGCAGCGATCCCGCCAGCGCCAGCCAGTCGACGCCGCCGTGCGAGGCGAAGCGATGATCCTCCGCCGCGACGATCGTCTGCGGTACGACCGGAGCGATCCGGTCGAGCGGCGTCCACGCAAGCCGCCTCGTCGCGAAATCCACCCGCGCGCTGTCGATCAGCACGCCGTGACGGTCGTACAGCCACGCCTCCGACGGGCGATAGGCGGCACGGGCCTGTGCGTAATTCGGGATCGGCGGCGGATAGGTCGCGTAGTCGACAACTGCGAGGAGGGTGAAGGCGACCAGCACGGCGATCAATCGCCATCGCCGCCTCAAGACCTCCCATGTTCCAGCGAAAGCCGGAGCTCCGCGCCAGGCCGCCCCACGGTCGCCGGTCACAGCCGAGTCCCGACTGATGCCTTCCGCCCCGCACGTCGCCTGCCGTTCACGCCCATGACCGCGCACCACCCGTCATGCCGGGCTGGTCCCGGCATCCACGATACCGCGCATCCTGACGGATGAGGCGTTCCAAAAAGCGGATGCCGGGATCGACCCGGCACGACGGTGGCAACGTCACCGCATCCCCACCACGACCGGCGCATTGGGTACCGCCGCACGGATCGCGGGGGAGTACATCGCCTCGACCCGGCTGGGCGGCATGCCGAAGCGGCCGGTACCGTTCAGCCGCACGGTGTACGCGACCACGAAGCGCCCACGCGGGACCCACGCGAAATACCCGCGCCATGCGTCGCGGCCACGTTCGACGTACGACGGCTGCACGCCCTCGCCGTCGCCGCTCGCCTGCAACATCGCCGACTGTCCGCCCAAATCGCCGACGATCGTCGCGCCCGCCGGAATCGGGTCGTTGACGACCACCCAGTTGCGCTCCGCGGTGGCGTCGACGGTGATCGTCACCTTCAGCACGTCGCCGCGTGTCAGCCGGCCGGGGTTGCGCGCCTGCACCGGCGTCACCTGCCGCGTCATGCGATAGCCGGCCGACAGAGGCGACTTCAGCGGCACCGCAGCGGATACCGATACCGTCGCCCACGGCCCAGCCCCGCCCGCCTGCGCCATCCGCAGCGGTGTGGGCGCGGCGAGCAGCGGGAAGGACGTCAAATTCTGGTCGCCCGCCAGCGGCCAGCCCTTTGCGATCTGCCGCGCGCCGTACGCCAGCGTCGTCGTGCCCGCCACCGCCTCCGCCGGATACAGCCCGCCGAACTTGCGCGCGACAACCGTGCCCCACGCGTTCGCCGTCGTCGTATCCCAATGCCCGCGGCTCTGGCGCAGCGTGGCGCCGACCATCATCCGCGGCGCATCGTCCTGCCAGCCCGGGCGGCCGAGCGTCACCAACGTCGCCTTGATCGCGGCCTCGTCGCCGGACGACATCAGCCACCACGACTGCGACGATTGGTCCGTCAGGTCGAGCCGCGTGCCCTCATACACCAATCGGGTGCGCAATACGCGCTCGCCCTCCGACTTCAGCGCGGGCCCGTTGGCGAGGCCGGGGATGCGGTCGAGCGCCGCGAGATAGTCGGCCAGCGTCGCGGTCGGCATGTCGGCGGGCGGCATGCCGATCTGGCCGAGCATCGCCGGCATCGCCGACCCGACCCGCGCCAGCGCGGCCAGCGCGGCCACGCGTTGCAGCCGCACGTCGCCATAATCCTCGCGGCGCAGCCGGCCATCGAGCACCGCCTTCATCGCCTCGACCATCCGCGTCTTCGCCGCTTCGGGCAGCGCCAGCCCTGCCTCGCCGGTGATCGACAGGACATAAGCGGTCAGCGCCTCCGACCCAATCATCGTGTCGCCGGGGAAGTAGCGCAGCAGCCCGTCGGGCGCCTGATAGGTCGGGATATCGCCCGCCAACCGCGCCCAGCCCGCCGCATCACCCAGCACGACGATCCGCGACAGCCGCTGTTCGAAGCAATTGTACGGATAACCGCTCATATAATCGCGCACGCCCTTCAGCGACGGCACGAGGCTGTCGTCGAGGCGCACGTCGACGCTGCCCCGGCCCGGCAGCGCGCCTGCCGGCGCCGCGATCGGGATCGTCGAGCCCGCGTTGACGCGCGCCAGCGTCGCCGCCCAGACCTCCACCGGCACCGCAGGCACCACGTCCTGCGTCACCGTGACCTGATCCGTCGCGCGCCCGTCCGATGTGCGTGCCCGCACCTGCCAGCGCAGCGAAGCGACACCATCCGGCGCGGTCAGGTTCCACGCGACCGGAGCGGCACCGCCCGCCGGGATCGTCACCGTCAGCGGCTTGCCCTGCGCCACGCGCGGGAAGACGTCGACGTTCGCCGTCACCGTCATCGGCTTCGCCGATCCGTTGCGCAGCGTAAAGGCGGCGGCATACAGGTCGCCCGTCCGCACCAGCGGCGGCAGGCCGGCATAGATCGACAGGTCCTGCGCGGTACGGATATCCGCGCTGCCGGTGCCGAACAACTGCGCGCCGTCCGTCGCGATCGCCACCAGCTTGAAGGACGACAGCGCGTCGGACAGCGGCACGGCGACGCGCGCCTGACCGCGCGCATCCAGCGCCACCCGCCCGCGCCACAGCAGCACCGGCTGGAAGTTCTCGCGGTTCAGCCCCGACATATCGCCGCCGCCACCGCCGCCGGCCTCCACCGCCTTGCGGCCATAATGGCGCTTGCCGACGACCTGCATCTGCGCGGTCGCGGTCAGGACCGACAACGGCCGCTCTCCCATCTCGGCGGTCAGCACATCCCAGCTGTCGTTAGGCGCAAGCTGCAACAGCGCCTGATCGACCGCGACGAACGCAACGTCGGCGGTACGCGCCGGCTGGCCGTCCGGCCTGCGCACGCGGATCGCCACCTGCGCGATGTCGCGCGGGGCATAGCGGTCGCGATCCGCCTTCACGCCGACCTGCAACCGGTGCGCCTCCCACCCGACCTTCACCTTGGCGATACCGATCCGGTAGGCGGGCTTGGCGAGATCTACAAGCGCAGTCGGCTCCGGCGCGTCGTCGGGCGTGTCCGACAGCCCCAGCGTGCGCGCGATACCGTGCAGCCAGTTCCAGAACCCGCTCGTCGTGCGACCCCGCACGACCATCACCGACACGAACACGTCGGGCGCATATGCCCCCGTCATCGGCACCGACACTACCGGATCGGAGCCCGACAGATGCGTGACGAAGCTGGACAGCACGCCCTCGCGCTCCACCGTCACCAGCGCGGTCGCCTCGCGAAACGGCATCCGCACCTGGAACCGTGCGGTTTCCCCGGACGCATAGGATTGTTGTTCGGGGACAAGGTCCATGCGGTCGCCATTGTCGCCGCCGAACCACCAGTCCTCGTCACCTGCCAGCCACACGCTGCGCACCGCGCGCGCCGTCCGTCCGTCGCTATCGACCGTTGTCGCAACGGCGTAGATTTCGCCCGAGACGCCCGGATCGACCTTGCACTGGGCCAGTCCCTGCGCATCGGTCGTGGCCATGCAATCCGCGTCGATCTTGGTCGTCCGCATCTGGTTGTCATAGGCGTAGAAGCCGCCGATCAGCCGCCGCCGTGCGGTCAGCACCTGTCGGCTGTACAGCGCGACCGCGATCTTTTGGCCCTTGATCCGCTTTCCGCCCGTGTCGAGCGCGACGAAGCGCAGGCGTAGATCGTCTTTCTTCATCAGCCAGCCGTCGGTCTTCACGCCCAATTGCACGCCCGACGCGAAGATCGGGATCGTTCGCGACGCGGTCAGCGTCTCGCCGTTCGCATCGCGATAGTCCATCTCCACCTGCATGTCGGCATTGCCGTCGAGCGACTGCGGCACCTCGATCGTCTGCCGCGCGGTGCCGTCGCCACCCAGCGTCGCGGGCAGGGTCTGTGTCGGCGGCAGTTCGGTCCGCTCCTCCTCGCCGTCGCCGTCGAGCGCCTTGACGCCCTCGGTCACCGCGCGCCCGCCGAAGGTGTAGCCGTCATACCCGTCCGGCGTGGCGCTGTGCGCGAACCAGCCGACGCGCAGGTCGACGCCCAGATTGGACGCGCCGCCACCCGACAGATAGCCGACGAACAGGTCGAGCGGCAGGTTGGCGGGGCGGATCGCCGCCTCCTTCGGCCCGGTCACCGTCGCGCGCATCGTCGGCAGCTTGTACTCGTCGACGCGGAACGACTGGCCGATCTCGATCGATCGCTCCGCTGCCTCGATCGACAGGTCGTAATCGCCCATCGGCGCGCCTTGCGGCGCGGTCCACTGGTTCTCGCCGATCCCGTTCGCGTCGATCTTGAGCGGCAGCTCGAATTGCGTGTCCGACCCGCGATGCGTCAGCTTCAGCGTGCCGGTCACGCCGGGCGCCAGCGCGAAGCCGCTGCCGTTCGGCCGCCGCAGGATGTGCTTCATATGCACCGTCTCGCCCTGCCGGACGAGCGCGCGGTCGAACACGGTGTGGACCATCTCCCCGCGCGCCGAATAGCCGTAGGGCAGGTCGAAGTCGTAGGGGCGGATACCCTCGCCCCATTCGGTTAGTGTGAAGCTGAAATCGCCGTTGCGGCGCGCCGACACCATCAGCGCATGCGATCCGGTCTCGCTCGAACAGTCGCTATACGTTTCCGGCTCGGGCAGGCCGGCGGGTACGTACAGCCCGCCGCTGCGATCGGTGACGCCCCGCGCCAGCAGCCTGCCCGTGCAACTGTCGGTGACGCGCACCTCCGCATTGGCGGCGGGCTTTCCGTCCGACAATTGCGTCACCCAAGCCAGACTCCGCTCGCGGCCCCATTTGAAATGGACCGCCATGTCGGTGACCAGCGCCGCGCTGGCCACGTAGCGCGGCACGTCGCGCCCGAGCAGCGCGCGGCCCAGCACCGGGCTGGCGAGTTCGACGACATAGAAGCCCGGCTTGCTAAGCGGGATGCCGACGACCTCGAAATCCTTGCCCTTGCCCGGCAGCGCAACGGTCATCGCCGCGCCCGAGCCCGCGGTCAGGATCGGTTTCTCGCCGGTGTGGTTGATCCGCACCGTCTCGCCGCCCCGCTCGACCTCCTCGAAACTGGTGTCGTCCGCGCTGTCGACGGTGCGCAGCCATTTGGCGATATCGCCGTCCGAACCGTCGACGCGCATCGTCTGGCCGTTCACCGCCAGCTTCCGCCCCTGCAAGGCCGGCTCGACGTTGCGCACCGTCACCGGCAGCACGCCGCCCTGTTTCGCTTCCAGAATGCCGAAGCCCGCGGCGAACTTCACCAGCGGCGGCGCGACGTCGAAGCGCACCTCCAACGGAAAGCGCTCTGCGTTCGCGAGTGGTCGGCCGCTCTCGTCCTTGATGTCGGCAGGCAGAACCAGCGTAGCCGCAGTGCCGAACGGCAGCGGGTTGGCGAAGGTCACGTCCGATGTCGTCGCCTTCTTGCGATCATCATCGTCGAAGGTCGGCGCGATCGTCTTTCCGTCCGGCGTCCGGATTCGGATCGCCGCCGCCTGGCTCATCGGCACGGGCGCGGTGAAACGGACATACGCCTTCTCGACCGGGCTGCACCCCGCCTGCGGATTGACGCGCGAACATTCGAAGCGAGCGGTGAAAGGCTGGCGGACGGTATAGTCGAAACGCTGGTCCGCGCCCGCCAGCTTGCCGCCCGCCCCGGCGATGTTCGCGCCCCATACCAGCGCCACGTCGCGGCCCGGCGGCAACGGACGGCGGCATTTCAGTGCGGTTACCGTCGACAGCAGCGGCTGGCGATCCGGCGCGCTCGCCGGGATAGCCGTCGGCAGGCCCGCGCTTTCCAGGAAGCTGCGCACCTCCCATTGCCCGGTGCCCATCTTGCCCAGCAACTCGCCCGCCAGACTGGCCGGCAGCACGTCGACGGCGATCCGTTCGCCGATCCCGTCGACCGCACAGTAAGCGTTGGCCGCGACGGACGCGGGGGTCGCGGCCATGTTCGCGGCGACGAGGAACACCTGATCCTCCTCGATATTGCGCCCCTGCCCCGGCAGCACCACACGCGCCACCGGCCCGCCCGCATCCACCTTGAAGCTCTGCTGGCCCGCCAGCGCATAGCCGCTCGCGCTCTTCAGACCGTCGCGCGTTTTCATCTCGCACGCGGTGCCGCCCGGCAGCGGCGTCGCGAATTCCCAGACATAGGTCTGCTGATCGACCCAGCGCCCCTCGCCGCCGACCGCGCACTGAACCGTCAGCGGTCCCTCCGCCCGGGGATCGCCCAGTGCGACCATCGGCTGGCTGAAACGGATCGTGAAGCGCTCGATCGACCCATTGCCGACGCCGGGCGTCGCCATCGTGACCTGTGGCGCACTGTCGCCGAACGCCGTCAGCGGCGCGAGCGCAAGCGCCAGCAGCGCGATCCGAACCGTCAGCTTCATCGTACCCCGTCCCCGCCACTTGCAATCAGGCTAAGCTCCCGCGCGAACAAGTCCAGTGGGAGCTGACGTTGGCAACGCCGGCAGGCCATGGTTTCCGGTGGTCGCCGCAGCCGGGATCCTGTAGGATTCGCACGTGCTTCGACACTCGTCCGCCCCCGACCGCCGCGTCGCCGAACGATCCGCCGTCGACGGTGAGACCTTCGCGCGCGAGGTCGTGGGCGAATACCGGCCGATAATCCTGCGCGGGCAGGTCAGGCGCTGGGCCGCCGTCCGGGCGAGTGGCGGCGGCGACCGGGCGATGGCCGAATATCTGGCGGCGTTCGGCGGCGGCAAACCGCTCGACGTGATGATCGGCGCGCCGGAGATCGCCGGGCGATTCTTCTACAACCACGATCTCAGCGGCTTCAATTTCCAGCGGCAACATGTCGCGCTCGGCCAGTTGCTGGGCGAGCTGCTCCGCTTCGCCGAGCAGGACGTCGCCTCACCGCACGCGCTGTACGCCAATGCCGCGACCGCGCCCGAGCATCTGCCCGGCTGGGACGCCGACAACGCGCTGGACCTGCCGACCGGCGATGCGCCGGCCCGTCTCTGGATCGGCAACGCCACCCGCGTCGCGACCCATTACGACCAGTCCAACAACATCGCCTGCGTCGTTCACGGCCGCCGCCGCTTCACGCTGTTCCCCCCCGAGCAGATCGCGAACCTGTATATCGGGCCGCTCGACAACACGCTGGCCGGGCCGCCGTCGAGCATGGCCGACCCGGAAACCCCCGATCTCGACCGATATCCCCGCTTCGCCGAGGCGCTGGAACACGCACAGGTCGCCGAGCTGGAACCGGGGGATGCGATCTTCGTGCCGGCGATCTGGTGGCATCACGTCGCCGCGCTCGACCCGTTCAACGTGCTGGTGAACTATTGGTGGAATCACGAGGAGACGGCGTCGCCGTTCGGCGCGCTGATCCACGCGTTGATGAGCGTCCGCGATCTGCCGCCACCACAGAAGGCGGCGTGGCGGGCATGGTTCGACCATTACGTATTCGATGCCGACGCCGACACGGTGGCGGCACACCTCCCCGAGCACGCGCGCGGCGTCCTCGCGAGGGGCAGCCCCGCAAGGACCGAAAGGCTGCGTGGATTCCTGATCCGCATGCTCGGAGGAAAGGTCTGACTTGGGCCTGCGTCCGTAACGGGATGTAGCCGTTCGCGCCGATCGCTCCCGCACCCACCACCGGTCCCTAGTAGTTCCTTCAGCCACGAACCAACCATGTCTCCCCGCGAAGGCGGGGACCCAGTACTGGGCTCCCGCCTCCGCGGGAGCATACGGGCGCTGGGCAGGTCGCTATCCGTGCTGGAGGCGGATCAGTAGAGCCAGCCCAGCGCAACAATACAGCTAGGGCGATCGTCGTCCTCCCAGCCCAAACATTGCCCCGGCCGGACGGTCAGCCCCGCGAAAAACTGTCGAGCAACGTCGCCCGCATCCGTGCCGCCGTCGTGGCGTCGGCGGTGCCGAGCACGCCCTTCACGTCGTCCGGCAGGTGCGCGGCCGGTTCGCCGTTCATGCGGAAGACGAGGTGCTCGAACACGTCGCGGTACACGCCGCGCTGATCCTGCGGCAGTGACCCGATCGCGACCAGCGCGTGCAGCAGCGCGTCGTACGGATTGCCCATCCCCGTCCGCGCCGGGTTCCACCAATAGTTGACGAACGCGTTGATCGGATCCAGCGACACGACCGCATGCCACCAGTGGAACGGGATGTAGATCGCGTCGCCCGGCTCCAGCGTCGCCGATCGCCCGACCTTCGCCGCCTCCGCGAAGCGGGGGTAGCGGTCGAGATCCGGCGCGTCGGGATCGACCAGACTGATCGGCGTCCCCGCCGGCGTCAGTTCCAGCGGCCCCATATACAGGTTTGCTATCTGGTCGGGCGGGAACAGCGTGAAGCGCCGTCGGCCCATCACGACGACGCCGATATTTTCCATCAGGTCGTAATGCGTCGCGACGCGGATCGCATTGCCCAGCCACATGCGCGGCACCACCGCGGGCGGCAGCAGTCCGCTCTCGTTCGAATCCGCGAAGCCGGGCAGCAATTGCGGCAACGGCACCGACTGGATCGCCATCGCATAGGGTTGCGCATGATCGCGGTCCCGCAGCAGCCGGTCTAGGAACGGATCGAGCGGCGTCTGCCCGCGCACGAAGTTCAGGCTCTTCAGGTCGGGCGTGTAGAAGAACCGCCCCTCGATCGATGGCTCGCCAAGGATCGCGGACACCGGCTGCGGATGGCTGAACCGCTTCAGGTAACCGACGCCCTCCTCCGCCGATGCGTGCGCCGCGACGACCGCCGGCCAATCGCGGCCGAGCCCGCGCAGCACGACGGGTTGCGCGGCGGGGCGCACCTCCTCCTCGAACGTGCGGCGATCGATGCGATCGATCTCGGGCAGCGGCGGATAGGTCACGCGGCGACCGCCAGTTCGCAACCGATACGGCGCAGATACTCGTCCTGCTCCGGCATCAGCGTCGCAGTGTCCGCCACGACCTGACGGATGTGCTGCAGCCGCGACAACGTCTCGGTGTCCGACAGCAGGTCCGCGGCAGGGTGGTATCCGCCCGCCTCGATCCCCTGCCCGACCATCACCGACAGCCAACTCGTCTCCGTGAACAGTTCCTCTCCCTCTCGGAAGATCCGGCCGTTCAGGCGGAACATCGCCAGCTTGTCGGCCAGCCCCGCCGGCGGTTCCAGCGTCCGGCAATAATCCCAGAACGGCGTGTCGGTCCGCTCCGTCGCCTTGTAGTGGAGGATCAGGAAATCGCGGATGTCGAGGTAATCGGCGACATGCGCGGCGTTGAACCGATCGATCTCCAGCCGGTCGAAGCGCTTCGTGGGCCAATAGGTCATCAACCGGGCGATCGCGGACTGCACCAGATGGATGCTTGTCGATTCCAGCGGCTCCAGGAACCCGCCCGCCAGTCCGAGCGCGACGACGTTGCCGACCCAGGCACGGCGACGATGCCCGGCGGTGAAGCGCAGCGGTCGCGGATCGGCGATCGGCCGGCCGTCGAGGTTCGCCAGCAACGTCGCCGTTGCCTCGTCGTCTGAAATATGCGCCGACGAATAGACATAGCCATTGCCGATCCGGTGCTGGAGCGGGATGCGCCATTGCCAGCCCGCGCCGCGCGCAGTGGACCGGGTCAGCGGCTGGCGGTCGCCGCCATTCTCGCATGGAACCGCCACCGCACGGTCGCAGGGCAGCCAACTGCTCCAGTCCTCGAAGCCCGCGGCCATCTCGCCCTCGATCAGCAGCCCGCGAAAGCCCGAGCAGTCGATGAACAGGTCACCCGCGACCCGCTTGCCCGATTGCAGCAGCACCGCCGCGACATGGCCGCTCTCGCCGTCGCGCTCGACGCCGACGATCCGCCCCTCGGTCCGGGTCGCGCCGTTCCCCTCCGCCAGCCGCCGCAGGAAGCGTGCGTACAGCCCCGCATCGAACTGGTACGCATAGCCCAGCTTGGACAGGGGGGAGCCCGGCTGGTCCGGCCGCGGATGCGCGAAGCGGCCCTGCGAGCCGCCGACGATCGCCAGCGAATAGGCGTCGAGTGGCGTCGGATCGCCCAACACCCTGCCCTTCAGCCAGTGGTGATGGAACTCGATCCCCTTCATATCCAGCCCATAGAAGCCGAACGGGTGGACGTAGCGGTGGCCGGGCCGCACCCAGTCGACGAACTCGATGCCCGACTTATAGGTCGCCCGCGTCTCCCGCATGAATTCGGCTTCGTCGATGCCGAGCATCTTGTTGAACAGCACGATCTGCGGGATCGTCGCCTCGCCGACGCCGACCGTCCCGATCTCCTCCGACTCCACCAGCTCGATCGACAGTCCCGGTATCTCCCCCAGCACGCGGGTGATCGCCGCCGCCGTCATCCAGCCGGCGGTGCCGCCGCCGACGATCACGACGCGGCGGATGGCGTCCTCCCTCACAGCGGGTTCGCCGAAAAGTTGAACGGCGTTTCCGACGCAAAGGCGAAATTGGGCTCGTCCTTCACCGCCGCGACCGGCGGGGCTGCGTTGGCCAGCGTCGCGCCGGTGTGCCGCAGGAAGTCGGCATGCGTCGGCAACTGGTCCGCGACCTGTAAATAGTCGCGGCGCATCTGTTCCAGCGCGGTGGCAACCTTGTCCTCGTCCAGCGCGTCGACCGCCGGCTCGTACTCGTCGGGCACGATATGCTGGCCGAGGCACACCGCGACCCAGCTCGTCGTCGCGAACAGGTCGCGCCCCTCGCGGAAGACGCGGCCTTTCGCGCGAAACAGGTCGATCTTGCGCTGAAGGCTGTCGGGAATGTCCATCGTGCGGCACCGATCCCAAAACGGCGTGTCGCTGCGCCGGGTCGCCTTGTAGTGCAGGATCACGAAATCCCGCACGTCGGCGTAAAGCTCGTCCATCTGGCTGTTATATTCGTCGCGTTCGACGGGGTCGAAACGACGGTCGGGAAACAGCGCAATCAGTTTCGCGATACCGGACTGGACGAGGTGGATCGACGTCGATTCCAGCGGCTCGACAAACCCCGACGACAGCCCCAGCGCGACGACGTTGCGGTTCCAGCCCAGTTTCCGCCGTCCCGTCGTGAACGAAAGATGCCGCGGCTCCGCCAGCGGGTCGCCCTCCAGATTCGCGAGCAGCTCACGCTCCGCCGCCTCGGCCGTCAGGAATTCGCTGCAATAGACCAGGCCGTTGCCCATCCGCTGCTGCAACGGAATGCGCCATTGCCAGCCCGCGCTGCGCGCGGTGGCGCGGGTGAAGGGGTCGGGATCACCCGAGTAGCGGCTCGGCACCGCAACCGCGCGGTCGCAGGGCAGCCAGTGCCGCCAGTCCTCATATCCGGTGTGCAGCGCCTCCTCGATCAGGAGCCCGCGAAACCCAGAGCAATCGATGAACAGTTCGCCCCCGACGGATCGCCCGTCCTCCAACGTCACCGCGGCGACATGGCCGTCCTCCGGCCGCAGCGCCACGTCGACGATCTTGCCCTCCAGTCGCTGCACGCCATTGCCCTCGGCGAAGCGGCGCAGGAAGCGGGCGTAGAGCGCCGCGTCGAAATGATAGGCGTAGAGCAGGTCCTTGACCGCTGATTGCGCGTTGGGGCCGGGCGTCGCGAACTTGCCCGCCTGCGCCGCTACCGCGCTCATCGACCAGGCGGAGATGTCCTGCATCACCCGGCGCTTGCGCTCGCGTAGATAGAGTTGGTGGAAATGCACGCCGCCCAGGTCGTGACCGTGCGAGCCGAACGGATGAAAATAGCGTTCGCCGACATCGCCCCAGCCCGCGAATTCGATGCCCAGCTTGTACGTACCGCCGGTCTCACGAACGAAATCATGTTCGTTGATGCCGAGCATGCGGTTGAACGTGAGCAGCGGCGGGATCGTCGCCTCGCCGACGCCGACCGTGCCGATCTCCTCCGATTCGATCAGCGTCACGCGCGTGACCCCGTTGTTGAGGAAGCGCGACATCGCGGCGGCGGCCATCCAGCCGGCGGTGCCGCCGCCGACGATGACGACGTTGCTGATCGTGTGTTCGTTCATCGGGCAATCCGTTTCATCTGGGCGGCATGATGGTCGGCGGCAGTCGGAAATCGCGGCAGCGCGCGCATGATCGCGGCGCGATATGCGGCCATCGCGGCGTCCGAGTGGTCGGGCGGGGTCGCGCCGATCAGCGGGTCGGTCCGCCGTGGCAGGAAACCCTGACCCAGCAGCACCGCCAGCCAATCGTCGCGCGCAAACGTCTCTTCCTCGAAGAAGCGCAGCCGGCCGCGCTCGGCGAACAGCGCCAGCGTGCTCGTCAGGCTCTCGGGTAAGTCGGCAGGCACCTGCCAGAACGGCTCCGGCCGCCGCGCAGCGACGTAATGGCACAGGACGAAATCGCGCACGCGAACGACCTCCGCCGCCGCTTGCCGATTATAGTCCGCGATTTCGAGCGGGTGGCAGGCGCGGCCGGGCATCATCGACACGATCCGGTCGATCGCACTCTGCGCGAGGTGCAGGTTCGTCCAGTCGAGTGGCTCGATCACCGTCGCCGCATCCCCGATCGCCACGCAGTTGCGCGCCCACGCGTTCGGCCGCGTGCCCTGCTCGAAGGCGACGACATCCCCCTCGACCGGCGAACGCGCCCCGTCCGCCGCCGTAAAGCCGCTGGCATAGCACCGCCCGCGCAACGTCCGACCCGGCGCGCGCGTCGTCCACTGCCAGCCGGCTTCGTGCGCGACGACGTGGTCGAGCGGAGACGGCGGCTCGGCCGGCCCGTCCGCCTGCACCAGCCGATCGCAGCGCAGCCAGCGGCTCCAGTCCTCCCAATCTCTATCGATCCGCCCGCGCACGACGCCCGCCGGACCTGCGGCATCCACGAACAGGTCGCCCTCGACGACGCTGCCGTCCGACAGCACGACAGCCTCGACGAAGCCGTCGTCGCCGCGCAAGCGCACCTCCGCGACTTCACCGTCCTGCACCGCAACGCCCAGATGCCGCCCGAACGCCGCCAGCATCGCGCGATAGCGGTCGATGTCGAGCACCAGCCCCGGCTGCACCCCCGCGAACGGAGCCTCGGGTTCCACCCCCGCCGGCACGATCCGCCCGGCCCGCGCCAGCATCGCCGCGGGGGAATGCGCGTCGAAGGGCGCAGCGCCGCCAGCCTGCGCCGCCCGCACCCAGTGGTGGTGGAACGACGCCGTCCCGAACGGCTGCCCATAGGGTCCATACGCATGGACGTACCCCGGCAGCCCCTCCGCCCAACCCTCGAATAGCGTACCCGATCGCCACGTGCCGCCCGCGCGCAGCACCGCATCCTCCTCGCTCAGGCCCAGATCGTCGTGAAAGCCGACCGTCGAGGGCAGCGTCTGCGCGATCCGGTCGGCGAGCGCGTTCGCCGGCGGCTCGGTCGCAACGATCGTCACCGCCAGCCCCGGCACCCGGCGCCGGAGCGCGACGGCGGCGGACCATCCGACAATGCCGCCGCCGATCACCACGACGCTGCGGATCGGTTCGTCCACGCCGTGCCGCCCCGACAGGGTCACGCCGCGACCGGCATCGGACAATACTCCGCCAGATAGGACCGGTGATCCGGCATCGCGCCGACCGCGGTGCGGATCTCCGCCTGCATCTGCTCCATGCCCGCCACCAGACTGTCGACCGATGGCCCCGCCGCGCGCGGGTCGTAACCGGCGGGCATCACCCGCTGGCCGAGATAGACCGACACCCAACTGGCATCGAGGAACGCCCCTTCCCGGTACTTGACGATGCGACCCCGCCGCCGGAACAGCTCCATCTTCTCCGCAAGACTGTCCGGGATCGGCATCGTCCGCACGTAATTCCAGAACTCGGAATCGTCGCGCTCGGTGGCGTGATAATGGAGGATCAGGAAGTCGCGGACGCGGTCATATTCCATGTTGACGATGCGGTTGAACTCGTCGCGATCGACCGACGACGCGCGGCGTTCGGGAAACAACTCCACCAGCGCGGTGATGGCCTGCTGGACGAGGTAGAGGCTGGTCGATTCCAGCGGTTCGAGGAAGCCGCCCGCCAGCCCGATCGCGACGACGTTATGCGCCCATGCCCGCTCCCGTCGTCCAGCGGTGAACTTCAGCACGCGCGGGGTGGCGAGCGGCGTCCCCTCCACTACGGCGGTCAGCGCGTCGGCGCCGGCCTCCTCCGACACGAAGCCGCTCGCAAAGACATAACCGTTGCCGGTGCGGTGCTGGAGCGGGATGCGCCAGCGCCAGCCGGACGGCATCGCGACGGCGCTGGTGAAGGGGGTGACCGCCGTCTCGGTGCGGCACGGCAGGGCGACCGCACGATCCGCGGGCAGCCAGCGCGACCAGTCCTGAAATGGTTCGCCCAGCGCCTTGCCGATCAACAGCGCCGCAAAGCCGGAACAGTCGACGAACAGGTCGCCCTCGATCCGCCGGCCGTCCTCCAGCACGACAGCGTTGACATCGCCGCTCCCGCCGTCGCGCCCGACATCGACGATCCGGCCCTCGCTCCGGCGGGCGCCGAGCGCCTCCGCGAACCGACGCAGATAGGGCGCAAAGGCCACCGCATCGAACTGATAGGCATAGCCGAAAGTCGACGCGATCTGCCGCGCATCGGTGGAGGGTTGCGCGAAGCGGTTGGTCCTCGCCAGCGTGCACGCCATCGAGAATGCCTCGATCGGCGGCAATTCGATGCCGGCGTGCAGCAGGCGGGTATAATAATGATGAAACTGCACGTCGCCGGTGCCGCGGCCGAACGTACCGAACGGGTGGATGTAGCTGTCGCCGATCCGCCCCCAGTCGCGGAACTCGATACCCAGTTTGAACGTCGCGCGGGTCGTCGCCATGAAATCGGCCTCGACGATGCCGAGCCGTTCGTTGAAGGCGCGGATGTGCGGCAGCGTCGCCTCGCCCACGCCGATGATGCCGATCGCCTCCGACTCGATCAGATGCACGTCGCAGCGGTCGGGCAGCAATTTGGCGAGCGCAGCCGCGGTCATCCAGCCGGAGGTACCGCCACCGACCACCACAACCCGTTGACGCGTTGCCGTCTCCATCCACTCCGTCCCGGTTCGGGGCACGGCTGCGTGGCCGTGCTTCTGCCGTTTCATACCAGTTACATGGAGGTTGGACAGAGCCGACCGCGACATTCCAGCAACGGTCCGGCATTTTTTGGTAGCGCGAACATTTCCGCTTGCGACACCTGAAGTGCAATCGTAACATTTGGGTTGAACGATGCTGCGTGGTCAAACCGCGACAAGACGTCGTCTTTATGTTTGGGGAGGGGTCTGAATGTCCGCCAATTATATGACTTTGGAGCTTGCGGCGAATACACGCCGTGGCAAGAAAGCCGTGCTGCTGGGTGTGTCCGCGACCGCGATGTGGGTGTTCGCGTTGAGCGCGCCGGCCTACGCACAGACGGGTGCTGTCAGCGGCCAGAACACTGCCGGATCGGCGACATCGACCAACACGCCGGGCGGCGATCCGGCGGCTCAGCAAAATGCGACAGGCGCACAGGCCGACGATGCTGTGTCTCCTGATGACATCGTTGTCACCGGCATTCGTCAAAGCCTCGCGAACGCCCAGAACATCAAACGCAACTCCGATACCGTCGTGGACGCGATCACCGCGCAGGACATCGGCGCCCTGCCCGATCGTTCCGTGACGGAAGCGTTGCAGCGCGTGCCCGGCGTCTCGATCAACCGCTTCGCCGGCAACAACGACCCCGACCATTTCTCGGTTGAGGGTTCGGGCGTGAACGTGCGCGGCCTGAACTTCGTGCGATCCGAATTCAACGGACGCGATACGTTTTCGGCGGGCATCGGTGGTCAAGCGATCAACTTCGCCGACGTGCCGTCCGAACTGCTCGGCTCGGTCGAGGTCTACAAGAACGCGACCGCCGACCTGATCGAGGGTGGTCTGGCCGGAACCGTCAACCTCAACACGCGCAAGCCGTTCGACAACAAGGGCTTCCACATCGGTGGCGGTGTCGAGGCGAACTATGGCGATTTCGCGAAGAAATGGTCGCCGACCGGTTCGATCTTGGTCACCAACACCTGGAATACCGGACTCGGCACGTTCGGCATCCTCGCCAACGCCTCCTATTCGCGCTTGAAGAGCCGCGCCGACGGTATCCAGGTCACCAACTTCCAGACCCGCGACGGCATCCAGGCCGCGACGGGCACGGGGACCAATACCACCGTCACCTGCCGCAACCAGTTGCCCGGCAACACGGACGCCAACACGTTGCTGCCCGGCAACGTCAACGGCGTCGGCGGCGCGTCCTTCCCCAATCCGTCGAACATCTGCGGCAACACCGGCATCGCGGGTGCGGACGGCTTCGCCGACCCGCTCGGCATCGCCTATGCCCCGATCGGCGGTCAGTTCCGCAGCCAGGATTACGACCGCAAGCGCGACGGACAGGCGCTGGCCGTCCAGTGGCAGAGCAACGACGAGCGCACCTCGCTGACGGCGCAGTTCCTGCGCACGCATTCCAGCAACGCCTGGGGCGAGCACACGTTTGAAACCGCGCCCGATCTGTCGGAATACAACACCTATCCCGCGGGCTGCCAGCAGAACGGCAATGGTCCGCTGAACGGCGCGAACAATGCCACAACGCGGGCGGAATGCGCGCTCGGTACCGGCGGGAACTTCGTGTTCGGCGAAAATCAGCGCGGTAATGGCTACAACCCTGCCGGCAACTCGTATCCGAATTTCGCGTATGACCAGAATGGTCTGTTCCAGAGCGGCTTCATCACGCTGCCCGGCTCCGGTTGGCGCACCGCGTCGAGCGGGTCGCCGACGACGACCGTTCCCACCGGCGGCATGCAGCAATCGCTGTCGCGTCGTCAGGTCTATGACGAGAATCTGGTCAAGGATGCCGGCTTCAACCTGAAGATCAATCCGGACGATCATTGGTCGATCAACCTCGACGCGGACTATACCTATGCGCGGCACCAGGTTACCGACCTGAGCGTGTTCGGCTCGACCTTTGCCGACGAAGAGCTGGACCTGACGGGCAAGCTGCCGGTCGTCACCCCGCACAAGCCGCTGACGCTGTCGGCGAATTGGGCAGCCCCCAACCCGGCAATGGCCGCCGCCAGCGACTCCGAATATTTCCAGAGCCGTGATTTCCAGTTCTGGCGCGCGGCGATGGACCACATCGAGGATAGCGTCGGCGACGAGTACCAGATCAAGGGCGATTTCGCGTACAAGTTCGATGACGGCAACTTCCTCCAGCGCGTCAAGTTCGGTGCGCGCTATGCCGAACGCCAGCAGGACGTGCGCTACACCGCCTATAACTGGGGTGCGATCAGTGAAGTCTGGTCGGGTGCGCCGGTGACGTTCAACCAGGGCGATACCAGCCGCTCGTCGCTCTATTCGTTCGACAACTTCTATCGCGGCCAGACCAATGCGCCGCCCACTGCCCATTTCTACAATGGCGACCTGATCAAGGGCTACGACAGCGCGGTCCAGTTCTTCCAGGCGCAGAACGACATCTGGCGCAACACCAATGGCGCGACCGCCAGCAACCGTTTCGTGGGAGCTGGCCAGCGCGCGGGCGCAATCGCGGGTACGGCGTACCTGCCTTCCGAGGTATCCAACGTCCGTCAGGAAGACACGGCCGCCTACGCGATGCTCCAGTTCGGCAACAACGAACCGTTGTTCGGCGATGTCCGCGTCTCGGGCAATGTCGGTTTGCGCTACGTTCACACCGCCAACGCCTCGCGGACCGCGACCGCAGTGCCGAACCGTACCGAGCTCGGCGTAGTCGATCCATTTGCGGTACGCTGCGTCGCCACGTCCCGCACGCTGCCCGACGGCACTGTGCAGGTCACGCAGCCGAGTGGCGTGTGTAACCTCGGCGAGGCCGAATACACGCGCCTCCGCACGTTCGCCACCGACGGTTACGCATCGCAGCCGGCGTCCTTCTCGAACAGCTATCATTACTTCCTGCCAAGCGCGAACCTGAAGTTCGGCGTAACGCGCGACCTGATCGTGCGCCTCGCCGGGTCGAAGGTGCTGACTCGTCCGGACTTCGCGAACATCCGTCCCTACGTCACCTATGCACTGGAACCGGGATCGGGCACCGTCACGATCAACGCGGGCAACCCGTATCTGAAGCCCGCAACCGCATGGCAGTTCGACGCGACGATCGAGTGGTATTTCGGGCGTGTCGGGCAGTTGTCGTTCGACGCCTTCTACAAGACCGTCGATGGCTTCTTCTACCAGTCGCTGGTCAACCGGTCGGTGACGAACAACGGCATCACCCAGAACATCCAGGCGCGCGGCCCGGCCAATTACGATGGCAAGGGCAAGATCAAGGGCTTCGAGGTCGCATATCAGCAGACGTTCGACTTCCTGCCGGGATTGCTCAACGGCTTCGGCTTCAACGGCAACTATACCTATATCGAAAGCTCGGGCTTGCCGAACTCGTTCCTGAACGGAGGCACGCCGTCGTCCAATTCGACGGTCGCGAAGGGTAATCTGCCGCTGGAGGGACTATCGAAGCACAACTTCAACGCGACGTTGTTCTACGAGAAGGGGCCGATCTCGCTGCGGGCAGCCTACAACTGGCGTTCGCGGTTCCTGTTGACGGCGGCGGACGTGATCTTCCCCTACACGTCGATCTTCAACGACAAGACCGGACAGCTTGACGCCTCGGCGTTCATAAACATCAACCGCTACGTGAAGCTTGGCGTGCAGGGCGTGAACCTGACGAATACCACGACCAAGTTGTTGCAGGCTTACAAGGCGGGTTCGAACGACCTCGCTCCGCGGTCCTACTTCACCAACGACCGGCGCTATTCGATCATCCTGCGCGCCAACTACTGATCCACACCCCGGGATGACATGGGGGAGGCGGCACGCCCGTGCCGCCTCCCCTTCTTTTTTGCCCGACGTTGCGATGCCGCGCCGATGGGAGGCCGAGATGCGGGGCCGCGTCCCGTCAGCGCGTGCCCGATTTCGCGGACCGCGCCGGCGCGTTCGCCAACGCCGTGGCGATCGCCGCGTGCAAGGGCTTCGCACGGTACGCCTCGTCATAGGGGCATGGACGCCGCGCCGCCTTGTCGGCACGGGGTTCGAAGCCCTCGATCCAGCTGAACCGGTCGCACATTCCCCACGCGACGACATCGCGCAGCTGCGGGAACGCCAGCGTCGCGTCCAGATACGCCCGCGCATACTCCGCCACGCCGCGGTCGCGCGGGCCGATCGCCACCGGCAGGCCGTTGTCGCGCACGTCGAGCTCGGTGATGAGCAACCCGTACCCCATGTCCGACACGGTCTTCAGGAACTGCCGCCACGCGTCCTGCTGCGCCAGCACACCGGCGTGGCCATCGGCCCCTTGCGTCATGATGTGCGACTGCACGCCGAGCGCATCGACCGGCGTGCCGCGGCGACGGAAGCCCTCCAGCAGCCGCAGCCCGCCGTCGCGGTGCCGGGCGTTGCCGGGCTCCCAACTCATATAGTCGTTATAGACCAGCTCGGCGTGCGGCGCGGCGGCGCGCGCGGTGCGAAACGCGAGATCCAGCGTCACCTCCACGCCGCCCATCGCCCGGCTGAGCGCCGTCTCCTCCAGATCGCCGGTGTCCGGTGTCACCGCTTCGTTGACCACATCGTAGCTGGCGATGCGCGTGCCATAGCGTTGCGTCACCGTGCGGATGTGCGTCGTCAGGATGCGCGCCGCTTCCGTCGCCGGGCGTGCGCCGAAATCCTGCACTTCCAGCCAGCGCGGCATCCACTTGCGCCGATGCCACAACAGATTGTGGCCGCGCATCGCCATGCCGTTGCGCTCGCCCCAGCCCAGCATGCGGTCGAACGCGGCGAAGTCGAACCGGTCGGGCGCGGGTCGCAGATGCTGCCACTTCATCTCGTTTTCGGCGACCAGCAGCCCGCAATCGGCGCGCAGCAAGGCGGCATAGGCGGGATTGTCGAACGAGCCGCCGCGCGGATTGGCCGACACCGCCGACCCGAACCGCATTCCCTTTTTCCGCGCCACGGCGTCGAGGCCGGGGGCTTCCGCCGCGCGGGCGAGTTGCGGCACCAGCGCCGCGGCGGCAAGGGCCGCAATGCTGTCGCGACGGGTCGGCATCCAGGTCATCGCGGTTCTCCGGCGGTTTGCCGCTCGTCCAGATACGCCGCCACCCACAGCAACGGCGCGTTCCAGTTGATCGCGACCTCGTTCAACGCATAGGCGGTGATCTCGTCCTTCCAGCATCGCTGCGGCGCGCACCCGCCCTTCATCGCCGCGGCGATCGGATCGCTCATCGCGGTCGAGTTCGGCCCGCCCGACACGACCCCCGGCGGCGGCCCCGGCAGCGTCGCGTCGAGCTGGTGCGCCCAAAAGCGGTGATGCGGATTCATCAGCGGCCTCGCCCCGAACCCGGACACGTAACTCTGATCGAGCGGGTTGCGCCCCAGCACATAATCCATCACGTCTACCGCCCCGTCGCGGTAGCGCGCCTCGCCGGTAAAGCCGTGTGCCAGCCCCAGGATCATCGCCCGGTTCAGGATCGACGAATTCGATCCCCACGGATAGGCGAGCGTCGCGTACGGGATGCGGTAGCCCGACCGCGCCTCCTCCGCGAGGAACTGGTCCGCTGCCGTGACCAGCATGGCCCTCGCCCGCGCCGCATCGGCCTGTGGAACTCCCGCCGCCGTGGCGAGCGTGATCGTGCCGAGCGCGGCGACGCTGCCCCAGTTCGGCTCGCGCACGGTCGCGGTGAACGCCGGCATCCGCCGCAGCGCCTCACCGTAGCGCGCCTGCCCGGTCGTCGCCCAAAGTTCCGCCGTCGCCCAGTAGAGTTCGTCGGCAAGGTCGTCGTCACCGTAACCGCCGCTGCCGGTAAAGCTGCTGGTCGCGTAGACCTCGGGATTGCGCAGGGCCGCCGCATAGGCCCGCTGAGCGGCGGTCAGACACGCCGCGGCGAAACCGGCGTCGATCGTGCGCCAGTTGCGGGCGCATTGCGCAGCGGTGGCGGCGAGGTTCAGCGTCGCGCCGGTCGTCGGCGGATAGAGCAGCCGGTCCTCCCTGTCGTCCTGCGGACGCGTCGGAAGAGAAGTCCAGCGACAATCGGCGACCTTCTGGTGCGCCATGCCGCCCGCATCGATATCGCGGAACGTCAGCGCAGCGCCGCGCGACAGTCGGCCCACCGGCACCCGCGCCCTGCCGCCGTCCGGTACCTGCATCGCCATCAGGAAGCGCATTTCCCACCGCGCCTCGTCGAGCAGGTCGTCGATCCCGTTGCCGCTTTCCGGGATGCGGGCGGGGCCATCGGCAAAGTCGAAGCGCGCCTTCCCCGCCTCTCGCTCGTATAGATTCTGCAACGTCCACAGCGATATGCCACCGTTGACGACGTACTTCCCCTGATCTCCGGCATCGTACCAGCCGCCGGTCACGTCCAGCGAATAGCTGCATCCCGCCCAATCCGTGCCGCGCTCGTCCTTGCCCTTGAAGCACGGCGCGATTTCCTTGGGGTGACCCGCCGGTCGTGCCCATCGTGCGCCACCGGCGAACCTTGCCTCGATGGGGATGCCGGCGCGGGTCTGATAAAAGTAGTTGAGCGCCGCCGCCGCCAACGGCGCGTACAGCCCGGCGCGGATCGGGAAGGCGCGGCTCGTATGTCCCGCCACCACGACACGGTACGTACCCGGTGTCGCCAGCCGGCCGAACTCGATCAGATGGACGTGATCGCCGGATGCGGCGTCGTCGCCGACCACCGTCGTCCGCCCCGACGTGATCGTGTTGCCGCTGGGATCGACGACCCGCCAAGGCAGCGGCGACTTCGACGCATCGGCCATCACCGCGCGCTTGCCGCTGTCGGGCAGGAAGCCGATCTGGTTCAGCCGGATTGCGGACACGGGCTCAGACGCCGGCGGCGGGGTGGCGGCCGTCAGCATGACGACGGCGGGCAGGACGAGCATAATGAAACGGCGAGGCGACATCGGCAACCAAGTCTCCGTTGTTCACCATCGGCTTAGCACGCTTTGGTACCGGTAAAGCAATGTCCCGCCACGGCCGGTTGAAAACCGTCGCATTTGGCCTGACAAGGTCTCAGGGGTCTTCGCCACGCTGATGCTCGGTAGCTCTATCGGGTTGGTCGAGGCGCAAAGCTGGCGCAAGTTCGCGACCGCCGTCGTGGTCACGCCGAGAACGGCTACATCGGCCCCCAATCCCCAGCCTGATGGTGCCGAACCCACCCGCAACCAGCCCGTTCACTGTCACCGAGGCGCGCGGCCACGTTCTGTGCAAGGCGACGAAGGCCACCGCGGATGTCGATCTCGCGACCGGCCAGGTCCGGTTCCTCGATGCGGCGGGCAAGCTGGTGCTGGCGGAGGCGGGGCAGCCCGCATTCCCTGCGACCAGCGGCGACGGCAAGCCCTGTGTGGCGGTGTCCCAGCAGGGAGCCGAATGCCGGGTGTATTGCATTGCTGCACAACCACCCGCTGCCCGCCGCCGACCATCATTCGGCGTGGCTGACCGGCGATGTCGCGCAGGCCAAGCATTACGGGTTCGTACCGGGCGACGACATGGACGACGTCATCGCCGGCTATCGCCGTCCGACGCGCAAGGCGGAGATAATGCCCAAATAGGGGTATGGCTTCTGCCAGTCGCGCCAGCGCTACGATGCCGAGAAGGAGGTCGTGGACGTCGTGGACACCCATCGCAAGCTCAATACCCCCCTCGGCAATATCAAGCTCGACTGGCGCTATTGGCGGGACAACGACTGGAACAGCCATCGCTTCGACAAGACCCGCCTCCCCGATCCGAAGGCGATGATCGACGCGGTCTACGGCGATAACACCAACTTCATGATCTCGGTCTGGCGGCAATTCCACCCGACCACCGACGCCTGCAAGGAGCTGGCGGCCAAAGGCCCCCTCTATCAGGGCAATCTGCGCCAGGGGAACAAAGACCGGAAGAGACCCGGTTACGCCAACACCTTCTGGGCTGGCCGTGGACTTCCCGCCGACATGATGGCGCGCAAGATCGACGACCAGTATTTGTTCGGCAAGGCGTTCCTCGTCGCTCCCGTCACCGACCACAAGGCGCGCAGCCGCAGCGTGTACTTTCCCGGCGGGACGATATGGTACGACTTCTCGACCGGCAAAAGCTATGCCGGTGGCAGCAGCTCAACCGTACCCGCGCCGCTCGCGCGCATGCCGCTGTTCGTACGCGCCGGATCGATCGTGCCGATGGGGCCGGTTACGCTTGGCGCGTGAAGTGGATCGCAACTTGGCAGGCGGTGACCGACGACACCGCCTTCGATGCTTAGGCGACTGACACCCGCTCGGCCACGACGGAGAGGCGCCGGCAAGAGTGACCCGTATCGACAGCGACGGTGACGTGCGTGAGGCGAGCCTTCCGATGCCACTTTCGGGTTCTCGCGCGTTCCTCCGCTGACCGCTTAGGAGAAGACGATGAACCCGACCCGCATCCCCGGCAACGAGCCCGACCCCGGCGATATGTCCACGGAGCCCGGCACGCGAGGGCCAGACGACCAGCCGCAGAGGCACGATCTGCCCGACGACGATGCCGAAAAACTCGGCGACTTCGCCTGACTGCTTTGGTGCGGGCAACCGATCGTCAGGGCGGGCGTTGGGTTTCAGGTCACCCGTCACCCGGACGTGTTCGGAGGCATGGGCCGACGGGAAACCCAAGCTGGCGGTGAATGTCGATCAAGCCATATGGAGCGGCAAACGACACGGCGCTGGCGCTCCTGACCGCGAGTGGCTAGCCTCCGGTCATCACGGGGGGTGAGCCGCGAGTGTGCTGGCGCCGCTATTGACGCCGGTCGGGTGGCGTTGAAGCTGGGCGAGTATCGCAAGCTGGAGCCCGGCGCGCTGGAAGAAATCGTCTTCTTCGATCACCCGTCCGGCCGGACGCGTATCCTGATGGCGATGAGGTGGAAGGCGCATCACCTCGGCGAGCCGGACGTGCGCTGATCTCCATAGGCGCACGTGCGGTCCCGGATCGCCTTACCGTCCCGCCCACAACCCCGGATGCGCGTCGACGTAGGTGGCCAGCCGGTCGGCGATACGCTGGTCGTCCGCCAGCGACGGATGCGAATGGCAGCCGGAGAAGGCCAGCCCCGGAACCGGCAGGAACGTCACGCGCCGGTCGCCTGCCGCGCGCAACGTCGCCGCGACCCGCCCCGCCTGATCCGCGATCTCCCCGCTCGCCATGTCGGTCGCCCACAGCAGGATGTGGGCGCGCGGGTTCTGCGCGCGCAACTGCCGCACGAACGCCGTGTAGCGCGCCTGATAGGCCGCATGCAGCGCATCGCGCGTCGCCCAGGGCTCCCCAGCGTGCAGCGGCGTCGAAAAGTCGTTGGTCCCCAGCGCAATTACGATCAACTGCGGCTGCCACCCCGCGGGCGCATAGCGGCTGGCCTTGTCGAACAGCACGAACGGATAGGCGGTCGGCAGCGTGTCCGCCGCGAAGCCGTTGTAGTTGCGCACGACGCCGCGGCCCGAGATGGCGTTGACCTGATAGTCCGCATCGAAGCGCCGTGCGAGAACCGCCGGCAACCCCTGCGCGGTGTCGGTCGTCGCCCACACCTGCGCCTCCGTACAGTCCTGCGTCGTCGCGGTGTTGCCGTAGCCGACGGTGTGCGAGTCGCCGATGAGCTCGATCCGGTGCGCCCGCGTCGGCGCGGGCAGCGGTCGGGTCATGCCGGTGGCGTACAGCCCGCCGAAGACCGTCGCCCCCGCCTGGCTTTCGCTGGCGACATCGACGCGAACGACATGCCGGCCGGATGTCAGGCCGTCGATCGCGTAATTGCCCGGCTTTGGCTTCACCAGCGTCGCCGTGGGGACACCATCGACCGAAACCTTCAGGATCACGTCGCCTTCACCGACGCGCAGCGATACGCCCGCGCCCTGGAACGCCGCCTCCCAATAGGTGCCTGGCCATTGCCGCCGGTCGCCGTCCGCCGTTCGCTCGACCCGCCCTTCGATATGCATCGGCAGGGCGCGACCGGACTGCCCGCCGATGGCGACCGGCACCACCGTCACCCTGTCCGCCGCGGGTGCCGCCCCGATCAGCGCCAGCCCGCCCAGGGCGGTGATCCACCGGCCGCCCATTAACCCCGCGCCCCGGCCAGCGCCGCAGCGTGCGCGCGGATCACCGCCAGCGTCGTCGCGTCGTTGTCGAACACCCCGTACCAGCCCTGCGGTTCGTGCGGCGGGTCGCCCATATAGTTCAGGTCGCCGCGTCGGAAGCGGTGGTCGGCGTGCGGCGTCCGCGCCTCCCCGTTCCAGGCCCAGAAGTTGGAGCCGGCGAGCGGTCCGCCCGCCGCCGCATCCGCCTCGATCGCGGCATAGATCTGGCGGTAGAACCGGTCCTTGAAGACGGTCGTGACTGTCGGGTCGTACGCCGCCGCCCCGTCGCGCGGATAGCCGAACTCCTCAATCACCAGCGGCTTGCCGAGCATCTTCGCCAGCCGGACATGCGTCGAGATATAATCCGCGACCTTCGCCGCGCCCGCATCGTAGGTGCCGGGCAGATTGGCGGGGTCCATCCACGACCAGTTGTTCGGCCAGATATGAGCGGTCAGGTAATCGATTGCGGGCGAGCGATGCGCGGCGAGCACGACCTCCTCGCGCTCGATCGATCCCTTCAGCCCCTCCGACCCGGTGCAGACGAGGTGGTTGCCGTCCAGCGCCTTGATGTAGCGTGCCGTGCCGTCGACCCAGTCGTAGAATGCCGGCAGGTTCGGCACCGCGACCGCGTCCGACCCGCCGGGGCGCGGCTCGTTCGCCAGCTGCCATGCCATGATCGTCGGATCGTCGGCATAGGCACGGCCGGTGACGCTGTTCGTGCGGGTGACGACCGCACGGATATAGTCGCGGTACAGCGCCTGCGCCCGAGCGTTGGCGTAGAAGGCGGCGGTGGCGTCCGCGAACGCCGGCCAGGGATGCGCCGGGTCGTTCATGTCGATGTAGCGGCCACCATTGACCCAGTAGAGGTAGGTCATCATCCCGCCCGACCACTCCCAGAAATTGGTCAGGTACAGGACCGCCGTCATGTCGCGCCGGGCCATCTCCGCCAGCGTCCAGTCGAGCCCGACCAGCAGATCCTGATTGTAGGTCGCGCTGCGGTCGCGAAATCCGGGCGTGATCGAGTTCTTCAGGGGCGACAGCTCTGCGGAACCCAGCAGGCGCAGGTTGCGGATGCCCAGCGCCTGCAAGCGATCAAGCTCGCGGCGCAATCGCGCGCGGTCGCCGTATGGCGTATTGGCGCCCAGATACGCCCCGTACCAGATGTTGGCCCCGGCATAGCGATAGCGTTCGCCGCCGCGCCGAAATCCGCCTGCATCGACCGTCACGAACCGTGTCGGCATGGTATCCCGGACACCCGGCCGCGTCCCCGGCGCACACGCACCCAGCAGCGCGGCACCGGCTGCGATGATCGATCGACGATCCATGTTGTGCATCTCAGGCGACCCTTGACGTGTGACTGATGTGACGATCGATCGGCAGGCGGCGGCGTCAGGTCGCCAGGAATACCACGCCCGGCATCCGGACGGTGGCGTCGCTCCCCCGCAGGCGACCGTCGCGACCAATCGTCAGGACGGCGATATTCCCCGACCGCTCGTTGGCGACGAGCATCTCGCCCCGGCTTTCGAGCAGCAGGAAGAAGCGGGGCCAGTGCCCGCCGCATGCCGCGTGCTGAGCCAGCGTCAGCGAACCGTCGCGCGCGATCGTATAGACCGCGATGCTGTCATGGCCGCGATTGGACACGTACAGCCGAGTGCCGGCGGCATTGATCGCGATATGCGCGCCCGCCGATGCCCCGCCGAAACCCTTGGGCAAGGTCGACGCGACCGATCGGGCCGCGAACGATCCGTCGGCCCGCGCGCTCAGCGTCGTGACCGTGTTCGCCAATTCCGCCACCAGATACGCCACCGGCAATCGCGGATGTCGTACAAGGTGGCGCGGACCCGATCCCGGCTCCGCACGGTAAGCGGTTGTCGTCCCGGTCACCGTCTTCGTACGCGGGTCGATTCGGTGGGCGAACACCGCGTCCGCGCCCAGATCGACCGAATGCAGGATGCCGCCATCCGCCGTAAAACCTACCCAATGCGCATGCGGACCCGCCTGCCGATCCCGATCGGGACCCTGCCCTGCGTGCCTCGTGAGTTGCGCATCCCCGCGCGGCAGACCCGTCGCCGGATCGAGGCGCCAGAGCGCGACGTCGCCGCTGGAATAGTTCGCGACCGCCAGCATTGATCCGTCCGGACTGAGCGCGGCATGACACGGGTCGGCGCCGAGGGTCGATGCTTGCGTCAGCCGCCGAAAATCGTGGTCGTAGATCCCGACCATTCCCGATTGTTGCTCGTCGAGCAGGTACCGGATGCCGCGGCTTCTGGCCCGAACGCCGAACGACGCGTTGCGGATCGCGGTCTGCGCCGCGCCCGCGGCCCAGCCTCCCCGTTCCGGCATCAGCGTCACCAAACCGGCACCGCCCTCCCGCGCATAGGTGCCGGCGATCAGGCCGGGCGCAGAAGCCGCCGAGACGCGCGACGAGGCGAGTGCCAGAGCGAGGCCGCCGCCGGCGACGATTTCGCGACGGGACAGGATCGGTGCGGAGTTCGAAGTCATGACGGGGTTGAACCGCGATCCCGTGCCCGCGTCAACGATCCTGTGTCCGCGTCGTACCGTCAGTCGCCGACCCGGCCGGCGCGTTGATCCAGCACGATGTTCAGCGCTCCCTTGGGCGTGGTCCCGCTGACCGTCGCGCGGCCGGCGAAACCGTCGCGCGAATAGGTGCCGGCCCGCGCGATCCGCATCGCCTCCCCCCGCTTCTGCGGGCAGCTCAGCTGCTGCGTGTATCTGCCGTCTGCGATGCGTTGAGCATCGACCCGGCACTTCGCCTTCGGATCGGGTGCGAGCAGGACTTCGATCGTCTGCCCGGCGATCACGCGCTTGTGCTCCGCCTTCGACTTGCCCCGCATCATGCGCACGAGGAACCCGGGCGCGCCCGGAATGACCGCGTCGACCATCGTCGAGGTCACGTCCCATTTGCCCGGCAGGAGCGTCGTCGGGCTCGGCAACGATGTCTGGGGAACCGCGGCGGGTAACAAGGCGAGTGCAGCGAGGACGTTCATCATGCCGTCCCGCTTACGAGCAACGTTCGGCAGCGACCACCCCCGCGTCGGGCGCTACTTCGATCCGGGCAGCTTCACACCCAGCAGGATCAGCCGCTCGCCGGTGATCCCGAACCAGTGCGGCACGCCCGCGGGGATCAGGATGACGTCGCCCGGGCCGAGGCTGCGCGTCGCGCCGTTCTCGATCCGGCTGCCTTCGACCAGACCGGGATTGCTGGTCTTCGGGTCGTTCAGGGTGCCACCCGAAATCAGCGTGCCCGATCCCTCCAGCACGATCGCATATTCCGCCTCGGTCGGATGAACCGCGGGGCGTCCGGGTTTCTTCCAGATCTCGATCGCGGCGACGGTCTTGCCGTCGCGCAGGACCGGACGCCACATGAAACCCTGATCCGGCTTCATCTCGGCCAGCATGGCTTGGGTTTGCGCCTGGATCTCGACGCGCCCGGCGACGACCGGCTCCGATGCCGCTTGCGCGGGTGCGGGCGACGGCATCGCCGCAGCCACGAGCAACAGGGCGATGGCACCATTCACCGTCTTCATCGCACATCACCCCTCTCAGCCAGTCCTTTCATGATCTTATGAGCGGCAAGGCGTCCGCTCGCAACTACCAGAAGCGACTGCCGGGCACGCCCTTGAAGGGTCCGACGATGTCGTTCGTGATCCAGCCGCCGTAAAAGTCGCCCGGTTGAGGCACGACCCGTTCGCCATCGACGAGGCACGCGTCGAACGGACCGGCGTAGAAGGCGATGTGGTCGCGCAGACCGACGAACCGGGGCGTCGGATTTGGATAGCTCCACGCCACATCGGGAACGACCTCGCCGTCGAACACCACGTCATAATAGATCGCCTGCCCCTTCCACTCACAGAACGAGCCGCGGCCGGACCGGCGCAACGTCGACATCCTGATATCGGCCGGCGGCAGATAATAGCTGGGCGGGTGGCTCGTCTCCAACGTCCGGACCGCGGCATGCGTCTCGGCGATGACTACGCCGCGATGTTCGATCCGAATATGGCGGCCGGTCGCCTCGGCGATCGCCGGCCGCGGATAGTCCCAGACGCTCTCCTGTCCCGGCCCTGCGATCTCGGGCACGACAGACCTCATCGTTGTTCCATCCTGCGTGCCAGCGATTGCAACGACGGCCTGACGTGCAGGAACAGCCGGTAGCCGCGTTCCAGCATCGACAGGACCATAGCGTTGCGCGCCGCGAGCCCCAAGGGTCGCAACACGGGTATCGCCCGCCACATCGCCGCAAAGGCCGCCGCACCGGATATCAGACGCCCGTCCTCCTCCGCATGCAGCCGCGCCAGCATCGTCTTGCGATCGATGGGACACACGCTGCGAGGTTCGGCCACATCGACGAAGGCGATCGCCCCGCGCCGATCCAGCCTCCGCATCAACGCGATCTCCTTTCGGCACAGCGGACACGCCCCGTCATGCCAGACGATCAGCTTCGTCACGCCGGGAAGCCCGCCAGGGTCCGATTATCGTTTCGGGGTGTCGCCCCCATCCGCGCCGACGAGGTCCGAACGAGCGCCCTGCCGCGATCTCCGACATCGTCCGCGCTTCGGTAGTCCGCGACCGGCTGCCTTGGCTCGCCCGCGCGGATCATCGGCGATCGATCGATCGGAATTCCGCCCTTCTCGATCTTGCTCCACCCCATCTCGATCATCCTTCGTTGCTGACTCACAACGAGCAGGCGAGTGTCCGGCTCCGGCCGCGATGCGCTGTCGTGTTTTGGGCGATGCGAGAACGTTCGGGCTGCTCTATGCTGCGGCAACCAAACGCTCCGAAGGGCCGATGCATGAGACGAGCCGTTGCTGCCACCCTGTGCCTCTGGATCGGTGGATGCCAAAATGCCGAGCAGGCGGCGGCGGTCACCAAACGATGCGAAACCCTGTTGGCGGCGCAAGAACTGCGCAGCCTTCCCGCAAACCTGCGCAGCGATCCCCGCGCGCCGATTCGACCGAAGGATACGGCGCGCATCAGTGAAGGCGAAGCGACGACCTTCGTGCGGCGCGCCTATGATCGGCTGGCGGCCGATGTCACCGGCGGCAGGATCGAGGCCCGCGACTATACCTGCATATTCGACAACCGGATCAAGCAAGTGGTCACGCTGACGACCAACGGCCATCAAGAGGAAATGCGGCTCGGCGACGCCGAATGGGCTGTCGTGTCGAAACAGGTGGACGCCCGCGCGACCCAGTGATCTCCGCCGTCAGGGGATGGCCCGGGCAACCTCATGTTTTTGCCCACCCGTTTACCCGACGACAAGGTTCGGACGCCAATCGTGCCGCGGAGTTTTCCGGTCCGGAAGACGCCACCGTGGAAAATGTCCCATGAATTTCGTGATTTCCGAAGCTCAGGCGATGTCGCGACTGGCCACCTTCTCGCAGCAGCTCAATCGCGTCAGCGACCGGGTGCTGACCGGGCGCAAGGCCGGGGTGGGGTTCAGCCACCAGGATCTGAAATCCAGCCTGGAGGTCGTGTCGCACGTCATCCAGGAATGCGAGATTATCATCGCGGATCACGCGAGCGGGCGCATGCGTGCCTCGGACCGGTTCCTGCTGGCCGTCTGCGAAGCCCTGACCGCCGCCCATATGACGGTCGCGCATGTCGGGTATTCGAAGGTGACCGCCTGATGGTGGCGTGATCGCCATCGACCGGGCTTCACCCGTCCGCCCCCTTTCGACCCAGCGCGTCTCAACCCAGCCCGTCTCGCCCCATCCCGTCCTCGCGAAGCGCCCATCCGACCGGCATCCGCGCCAGTCTGCGGTCGGCCCGATTGCACGCAACCGGTGTGGGGCTAAAGCCTCTGCCGATCATGCAGCTTGGATCTCAAACGCGGCCCAGCGCGGCCGGTTATTGGTGGGGAGCGCGACTGTGGCAACCGGGCGCAACGGCATGGATGCCATCGATCGAGGTCGCGCGCGGCGCGGTCGCCGAAATGGTGGCGCTTGCGATCTCCAGCGACCGGGGCGAGCAGCGCCGCCTCTTCCTGGTCGTCGACGGCACGCGTGAGCAGCTGGACTGGAGCGAGATGATCGATCTCGCCGCAAGAGCCGATTTCCCCGTTATCATTTGATTAACCAGAACACCTCAATTCGGTTCTGTCGCCTGCATCGCAGGTGTCGAAACGGTTGCGATTCGTCGGCAGGCTCTGGGGAGCGCGTGCTGCGGAACGCTAAAGGGGGATTGCGTCCATCATGTGGACACCGAACTTTGCCAGTGCGCGCTGGATTGGAAACGACTTGGCGTTCAACGCCACGACCGATGCGGGCATCGTCCGCTACGTCGTTCGCGCCCGCCGTCTTCGCGATACCGCCCAGCGCACCGGAGCGGAGGCGCTCCATTCGAACATCCTGCATCTGAAAAGCGAAATGCGACATGCATCGCCGACGTCGGACGGCGTCATCACTATCGCGTAATCCCGAATTTTACCCTTCGAACAAAAGGGCTTGTCACGTCCGGAACCAGTATCGCCAGCCGGCATTATACGCTCGGCACGTGGAGAGGAGCTCCGCGTCGGACATACTGGGAAAGTACGAATCATATGAAGCTGGGGCTTTTCGGTGCCGCACGCCCTGCCGTGGCTTCCGACCTGCGCGGTCGCGATCAACTTGGATCGGTACGCGTGACGGCGGCGGAGGATGTCGAGCGCATGAGCGGCCTGACACCGATCGAGATCGCTGTGGTGCAGGCGATGTCCAGTCCTGGAACGACCCTGGCTCCGGCGCAGTGACGCTGAACGGCGGCCTGTTGACCAGGCCGTACATACCGCATCTGGAAGGAAAGGCTGGCGCCGCTTTTCAGTGGCGCCAGATCTGCTCGTCCATGGGCGGGGCGTCGTCGTCTGCCTCGTTTAGGCTCCACGCCTCGTCGAAATATCGCTCCGCCAGCATGCGATGGACGTCGCGCACGGCCATGTCGCTGCTGGCGTCCGCCTGCCGACGCTCCTGAAGCGCACGACTTACCAGAAAATCAACGTTGCTCATCGACTTGCTCCCGATCTCCTCGGGCCAACCATGTCGATATGTTCCGCGTTCCTCGGGACCGGGGTCCGTTCAACTTGGATCAGCGCGATTGCCGTAACCGCATGCGCTGCAAAGCATTGTCATCCCAGCCTGAGCCGGATTTCCCTATCGCCCGCGATCGACGGCTAGCGATGCCCGGAACGACCGAACCGCGCCGGAAGCCGGTTGGGATCACGTGGCATACCCATCATGCGGCCGCGACGGGCATCATGCCAAAGCTTTCCCAGACATCGGATTCGCGCTCCAGGTTCAGGACGCGCGCGATCCGTTTCATGAGGTCGGCCGGTGCCAGCAACCGCGCGACCTTGCCCGGCGACAACACGCCTTCCCGTCGGAGGATCGAAAGCTCCCGGGATATGGTTTCCCGCGTCGTGCACACCCGCGCCGACAGCTCGCCATGCGTCGGCATCGCAAACGGACCGTCTCCCGCCGACTGGGCGCAACGCAGAAGCTCGATATACAGCCGGTAGGATGCGGGAAGACAGGCCAGGTACGTGATCTGGCGCATGCTGGCATTCAAGAGATCGTCGCGCGCGCGGGCGATCCCACCGCGCACCGCGTCGTCGATCCGGTGGCTCGGCAACCAGCTCATCTGGGTCAGCTCGAGCGCACGATAGCCCAGCGAAAAGGCGGGCGTGGACAATCGAGAGAGCACCGGCGCGATATCCCCGGCGCGGTATCGGACCAGCGGCAGGACGCTCCCGCCCGTCATCATCAGTTCGACCACCAGGGCACCGGATTGCACGATCGCGACGTCGCCATTGTCCGGGCAATGGAAGGCATCCCCCGGCCGTACTCTGGTCGCCGGGCGGATCCGCTCGATCCGCCCGGTTTCCAGCACTCCCCCTCCGAACCGTGGCGGCATCGCCACGGGCCAGCTTGCCCCTGCTTCCATCGTCCCCGTCGCCCCCCGGCGTGCCTAAAGCGTGACGCTCCCGACCCGACGGAAACTAGAGGAGAAATCCCGAAATGCGGCGTCGCATCACGTCTCAAATGGTCGCAACGCGGCGGAGCGGGGCTCGATCGGCGGCTGAACGAGGCGCCCGATCGCCTCGACGACCGCGTGGTCGGTTTTCCAGCGTGCGACGATGCGGCGGGTATAGCCGGACGCCCCCCATTTTTCGTCGCGCTCGCTCGCCCGCGTCAGAATGGCGAGAAGCTGATGACGATCCCCGAACACGCTGGCGACGAAGGCGGGCCAGCTATGGTCGGAGGCGGGCATCGCTTCGGCGTAGGTCAATCCGCGGGTCAGCATGACATCGTACAGAACGCGATCGTCGCGCGTGGCCGCCTCGCCGACCAGCTTCGAATAGCTGATGAGCTCCGCGGCGCCGCGTGCGCTCGCCCGGGTCTTCAGCCGCTTGGCGTAGCCCGCGAAATCGCCGCGTGCGAACGCCGTCACGCTCAGGCAGTCATAGACGCTGGCGAGATCTGGATAGCGTGCCGCCAGATCCAGCAATATGGCCTCGGCCTCCCGCTCGCGCCCGGCCGACCATAGAGCCCAGGCGTAATCGGCGAGCAGATAGGCGGCACCCGGACTGAGCGACCGGGCGACCGCGAACTCGCGAAAGGCCCCAGCGAAATCGCCGTTGTCGGCAAGGATATTGGCGTACCATTGATGCGCCAGAGCGTCCTGAGGATCGGCGGCGATGGCGCGTCGGAACATATCGCCGCCGCGCTGGACATCGCGATCACGCCAATAGGATACGACCCCCAGCACCCGCATCGCGACGGCGGAGTCGCCGTCGACCCGCAGCACCAGTTCCGCCTCCTGCCGAGCCTTTTCCAAAGCGAGTGCGTCAGGCAGCGATCCGAACTCGCGCGCCAGCAGATACCCTTCGGCCAGCGCCTCATGGATGCCGCTATGTCCATTCGACTGCCGGTCCATCGTGCGGAGCGACGCGATCGCCGCGCGGAGACGCGGCTCGGACCGCGACGCGATGTCGTCCCGCGCTCGCAACAGGCGAGCGTCGGTCGCGGGATCGAGCCGTACCTGCCGATCCTGATCCGGCACGGGTCTTTCTTTCGCAAGCAAGTAGATGCCGGGCGCGACGATCAGGATCGCCGCCGCGGCAGCCATCGCCCACCGCCCTGCCCGCGCTGCCGGCGACCGGGCGACGGCGTCGCCCGGTGCCCTGCCCGACGGAGGAGGATCGAACGATGACGGCGGCTCCGGCGGGAGCGGTCGTGCTTCGTCATCCTCGACCGGGTCGGAACCGCCGTTCGCCGCAGGTTGCACGCCGTCACCGCGCATCCACGCATCGAGCTCGCGGCGAACGGCATAGACGGTCCGGCTCTTTCCTCCGGGCATCGCATGCACCGGCAGGCCGCGATCCTTGGCCCAACGGATAACGGTCGAACGATCCCTGCCGAGATGACGGGCGATGGCCTTCCACCCGTCGAAGCGCTCGTCTTCTCCCTGCATCGTCCCCCGCACGTCGCCCGCCCATTCTTGCGACGGACCTGAATACGAAGCGATTCACCCCGCAAGCTTCAAGTTCGTCGATCCCCTCCCGAGCCGATGCCCGCTGGAAGATCGCATTGCACTCGAATTCGCATCGGACCTGACGAAAAGATATTCATCAGACAAAAAAAAGGGGCGACTTGCGTCGCCCCTTTAGCTTGGGGGATGGATTTAGAAGCGGAAGGTAACTGCACCCGACACTTCACCCGCGCGATTGCCGCCACCCGTTAAATAGCTGCCGCGAAGGCTGAAGTTGGCGCCATAGAGGTCGGCCATCAGGCCGGCACCGATGCGGGCATAACCGTCCGGATCGACGCCCTCGATCCGGAAGCTGTTGGCGCGATCACCCAGGAAGGACACCTGACGATCGTTGCCGACATTTCCCTGGAAGACGTAGGATGCTTCGGCGAACGGACGGAACCCACCGGTATCGCCCGAGATACGGACGCCGGCCTCGGGGTTGAACACCGTCTTCTCGCGCGACGCCACGGCCAGACCGATACCGCCGGCGTTACGCTCGCTGAACGCTTCGAAGTCGTAGTGGCGCAGGTCGACGCGACCGAACGGCGTCACCGTCATCCCGTTCAGCAGCACGTCGTATCCGACCCGGGCGGTCAGACGGAACTCCTTGCTGTTGAAGCTGCTGTCCGCGGTGCGGGAGAAGAGCGGCAGTGCGCGCACCACGTCCCAGTTGCTCCACCCGAACACCCCCTGCACCGCCAGATCGAAACCGCCCGAGCGCTGACGCCCGAAGATCCCGATCATGTAGGTGTCGGCCTTGGCGGTCGAGGCGAACGCCTTGTCGCGGGCGTTGATGCGGCCGTAACCGCCACCGATCCCGAACGCGCCTTCGTTGCCCGTGGTGATGCTGATCCCGGCCGAGCCGCCATAATTGTCGGCCTTCAGACGGCCCGCACCCGTACCGCTATCGCCGTCGAACCGCGAGAACAGGCCCACCGGGCGCATCCACAGTCCAAGCCCGGCATCGGCGATGACCGCCGCGTCCAGCGGATCGCCGAACGGTGCGGTCGCCGTGACTGCGGACAGCGAACCGTAGATCGATCCCGAACCCAGTTGATCGAACGCAATGGTCGCGGTTGCGGCGTTGAGTTGCGTATCGAGCGCGGAGATGATCGTCGCCAGATCCTGCACGTTGGCATAGCTCTCTACGTCGGTCACCGCGTTCGGGTTGGGCACCGCGCGCAACTGGGCGATGACGCTTGGAACCGCGGCGTCGAGCGCGACCGCCGCCGCCGACGCGTTACCGGTCGTCGTCACCGACGCGTAGGAGGTGCGCGTCACGTCCACGGACACGACCGTCTGGCCACCGACCGTGCGCGGGGTGAGCGCGAAGCGGACGAAGGGCGAGTTCATCGGCGTGCTGACCGTCAGACCCGCCGCATTGAACGTTCCCGACACGGTGATCAGGTCGGCGTTGCGGCCCGCGGCATAGATCGCACCCGGCTGCGCCGCGATGCTGACCGTGCCGGCCAGCGTCAGGTCGCCGTTGACCGTCAACGTCGACGGGGTCGAGCGAAGCTGGTTGGTGGCGAGCGGATCGAACGGCACGAACGGGGTCAATGCGACGCCGTACCCGCCGAAGCCGAGGATGCCGTCGGCGGGTTGCGCACCGACCTGCGTGCCCGCGATCCGCACCAGCGCCGGCGTCGCAGCCAGCGACAAGGTGCCGCCTGCCGCTTGGGTGAAGTTGCCGTCCACCCGGACATTGGTGCCCTGCACGACCGAGGTCGTCCCGTCCGTGACCCGGCGCCCGAGGAGCAACGTACCGCCGCTGTTCACGACATTGCCGCGGATGCCGAAGACCGCCGCGCTGTTGGCGGGGTCCGTCCCGGCAACGCCGAGCTGCAGCTCGCCGCTGGTGATCCGCAACGTGCCGACATCCATCGTATACACGGCCAACGGGTTGGCGTTCGATACGGACAGATACGGCGCACCGACGATCGTGAAGACACCCGGTCCATTACGCTCGACCACGTTGACGCCGGTGATCCGCGAACCGCTGGCGATCCCGACCGAGGGCACGAACGTGCCGCTGGCGGAATTGCCCAGCGCCGGGTCGGTCGCCGCGAATGCGGCGAAATTGGGCGTGTTCTCGTACCGCAGCGCTGCCGCGCCGAAGCCCAGCGATGCCGGCGGCGTCAGGCCGGTGCCCGCCCCCAGCGACCCGCTGCCGGTCAGGTTCACCGTCGTGTCGGTCAACCGGGCGCGAGCCATGTCGATTTGGGCATCGATGTTGCCCGTCGTCACCGACCCGTTGCCCAGGTTGATCGTCGCGCGGACATCGCTCGTGCGCAGCGTCGCGTTGGCGGGGGCGTTGGTCGAGAAATCGCCGACCGTCGCGCCCGACACGCTGACGCCGTTCAGCAGCAGCCCGTTCTGATTGAGCGTGTAGGTCTGGACGAAGCGCGTCGCCGGGGCAGTCACGGTGACGTTGCTGGACGTGGCGGTCTGGGTGGTCGTCTGGGTACCCGCGAACTGCGCGGACCCGAGCGACACGCCGTTGCGCAGCACGCCCGTATTGCTCACCGTGCCGGTCGCGGCGGCGATGCCGACATCGCCGGACACCACACCGCTGTTGGTGACCGTCGCGGTTCCGCCGACGATCGTCGTCGTGCCCATCGTGGTCGAGGTTTGCGTGACCGGATCGGTCAGACCGGTGATCGTCGTCGTCTGGCTATCGTTGCTGGTCAGGGCGTCGGCGTCGATCGACCCGTAGATCGTGCCGGTATTCGCGATCGTCACGCCGCCGATGCTGTCCACGTCGATCCCGATCGGCGCGCCGAAATAGCCGGTCGAGCTGCCGATGATACCGGCATTGGTGAAGCTGGCCGGACCGCCGACCTCCGTGTTGGTGAAGGTGAAGGTCTGGCCGGTCAGCGCGCCCGCCAGATTGTAGCTTGCCGTCTGCGACGACGTGCTGCTGTTGCCGTTGCTGCCGACGTCGATGTCGCCGTTGTTGCTGGCGAGGACACGCGTGCCGGCCGCGATCGACAGCGTCGCTCCCGCATCGCCTTCTACGACGATGCTGCCATCGACGGCCGAGGCACCGGACGATGCCGTCATGCCGGTGGAGGCGATGGCGAGCGTCGCCGTCCCGCCGGCAGCCGTGTTCGTCGCCTGATTGCGCGACGATTGGAGAAGCGGCGTCGCCAGCGTCGTCGCATTCGTACCGCGCGATATGGTTTCGCTCGAAGTGGAGCTCAGCGTGCCGCTCGAAATCACCGAGATGCCGCTGCCGTTCAGGATACGTCCGCTCAGCGTCGCCGACGCATTGGCGTAGGGCGCACTGACCGAGACGGTGCCGCCGACGTCACCGGCGATGGTCGCCGTCGCATTGCCCGCATTCGGCGAGCGCGTCTGCACGGTGCTGGACCGGTCCGTGCGCGTCGTCTCCGTCGCACCGGTGCGCGTCGCCACGCTGCTGTTGTCGAAACGTGTATTCACCGAATTGGCGCCGGTGACGTTCAGCGCGCCACCGATCGACGCCGTCGAGGCGACGCTGGCCGACGCTCCGGTCGAACCCGCTCCCGATCCGGTACCCGTCACCTGCACATTGCCGCCGACGCGGGCGTTACCCGTCAGCGCGACGTTGGCGGTGCTCGCCACCAGCCGCTGTTCGCTGAAGTTCGTGACGTTGTTCGACTGCTCCACGGTCGAAGCCACCGGTCCGGCGACGGTCGCCGCCTGCGTGTTGCGGAAGCTGGAGTCGGAGCCGCTGGTGAAGTTGAACGACGGCCCGGCGAATGCGGATACGCCGCCCTCCACCGTCCCGCCGTCGATCGCCACGCTGACCGTGCCGCCGGTGGATGTCGCCTGCAAATCACCGGTGCCGAGCCCGTTGTTGCGCAGCGCGCCGGTGACGCTGACGCTGTTGTTCGCCGCCACGACGGTGGTGGCGCTGCGCGAGGTGGAGCTGCCCGTCGTCTCGCTGGCGGGCGTCGCCGGGCCGACCGCCGGCTGGGTCACCGTCAAGCTGGTGCTCGACTGGCTGTTCTCGCTCCGGCTGGCGCCGGCGGACGTGAACGCATCGGCAAAAGCGACGCCCGTGAAGGTGGCGGTGCTGCCGGCCTGACCCGTCTGGTTGATCGTCGTGGCCGCGGCCAGCAATGAACCCTGTGCGGCGCCGATCGTGCCGCCATAGGTGCCGGTTGCGATGCCGCCGATGGGAGTAGTCGATGACGACGATGCCGACACCGTCTCGCTCCGCACCGTATCGCCGCCCGCCGCCGCCGGCGTGGTCGTCGCCGTCGTGACCGACGAGTTCGCGCTGTCCGAGCGGTTGCCGGCGGACGTCACGCTGACATTGCCGAAGATCGCGCCCGCGTTGGTAAGGGTGGCGCCGCCGACGCCCGACACGAACGCGCCGTCCTCGATCACGCCGCCGGCGCGATTGACGAGGCTGGCGGTGCCGCCGCTGGTCTGGCTCAGGCTGGTGTTGGCGTTGCGGTTCACCACCGTCGATACGCCGGCCGCGCCCGCCGTCGTCACTTGGCTCGACGAGTTGCCCTGCGCCAGCGTGATGGTCCGCGAGCTGTTCGCCTGCACCGTGTCACGGATGCGGCCCGCATTGTCCACGATCGCCCCGCGATCGCCGAGGACGGTCACGCTGCCGAAGACCGCGCCGGTCGACGCCACCGTGGCCGACGCTGCGCCGCCCGTGATGGCACCCGTCGAGTTCTGGCTGTTCGCGAAGTCGCCCGTCGCGGCGACGTTCGAGTTGCTGTTCGCCTGCGTGGAGTTGATGCCGCGCGCCGTCGCCTGGACGTTGCCTTGAACGGTCACCGTCGTGCCGCTGCCGGCACCGACGGTGCCCGCGACGACGACGGTCGCGTCGCCGGCGTTGGACAAGGCGCTCGCACTGCCCGCGACGCGCCCGGTGGCGGCGATGGTCGTGCTGGCCGCGGCCCCGACGTTACGCTGCGCAAACGTGGAACTGCCCGCGAAATCGCCATTGGCGGCATTGCTGCTGCTGTTGGTCGACTCGGTATTTGAGCCGCGCGAATCGGAGACGACGTTGGCCGATACGATGCTGTCGTCGCTGGCTCCAACCAGGCCGGCGATCGTCGTGGAGGCCGTACCCCCCGATGCCAGAGCGCTGATCGACCCCAGGACGCGGCCGGTTTCCGCGACGCCGACGGACGCCGCGCCGGTCGAGGCCGTCTGGCTGTTGGTGTTGGCGTTCGAGAATGCCCCGCCGCCGCTCGTCGACACGCCGGTCGAGGTGGAACGCTGTCCACGCGCGTCGGCCGTCACGCTGCCCGTGCGGACGGTGGTTCCGTCGATCGTCCCGACGGCACCGGCGACGTTCGCGGTTGCGGTGCTGGCGCTGGACGCGACATTGGCGTTGCCGATCACCCGTCCCGTCGCCGCGATGTCGAGCGATGCCGCCCCGCCCACGGGCGTGTTGACGCTGGTCGTCCGTGTCGTGGTGCCCGTCGCGTCGCTGACCGTTTCGCTGGTGTTGGCAAAGTTCGCCGCCGACGACGTCACGCTGACGAAGCCCGGTGCGGCCACGGTGCCGACGCCGCCCGCGATCGAGGCGCTCGCGCCGCCGGGTCCGCCCTGGACGCTCAGGCTTGCGACCTGCGCGTTGGTGCCGAGCGTCGCCGACGCCGGGCCGCCGACCTGCGTCTGCGTGTTGGAGCTGCGCGTCGTGGTCGTGCCGCCCACGGTCGTGGTGTTGCTGCCGGGCGTGAAGACCGAGTCGGTGCCGAGCGCACGGACGAGCACCTGCCCGGCGGCCGCGTCGAGGGTCAGTCGCGCCGATCCGCCGGTGCCGAAGCTATCGATCTGCACGCCCTGCGGGATGGCCGGGGTTCCCGCACCGGCGGCGGGGATCGCCACCGGTCCGGTGATGGTCGCGGTGACCGGACCACCGGTCGTCGTGCTGGTCGTGACCGCATCGACGCCGAACGTTCCCGTCGTCGTCGAGACGAAGCGCTGCGACTGGAGCGACACCGCCGTCGTGCTGCCGTTGCCGCCGGCGACGTAGATCGGCCCGCTGCTGCTCAGCGTGATCGGACCGGAGCCGGACAGTTGCAGCCCGCCGGCCAGCGTACCCGTGTTGGTCACGGTGATCGCGCCGCCGACGCCGCCGACGGTCACGCCACCCGTGACCAACCCGCTATTGGTCAGGGAGAAGGTGTTGGTGGCGGCGTCCGGCGTTCCGAAATAGGTGACGCCGACGGTGGCCGCGGTCGTGCCGAGCGTGCCGGCGTTGCCGATGTCGACGGCGCCGTTGAAGGTCGATGCCGGTTGAACCGAGGGTGCCGTCCGCGTGACCGTCGTGTCCGCCGCCACCCGCAGCGTCACCGAGGGAGGTGCGACGGCGTTCATCGCCGCGTTCACGTCGCCCGAGGTGACGGTGCCCGCACAGGTCACGGTCGTGGCATCGGTGACGCACTGCGCAGCAGCCGGTGCGGACAGGGCCGTTACGACGGCGATAGTGGCCGCCCCTGCATAGAGGCGTGCCCGGCTGTTGATCTGCTTCATGATATCCCCCGTAATCGACTCGGCCGTTCGCCAGCAGGCGAAGCCGTCGAACGTCTTTCGCCGGTTCGGAGAACTTGCGCAGTGACGGAGCGCACAGTTATTCGTGATGTTTGTCACAGTTTCGGGCAGGATTTCGATTGCGATCAACGGTCGCGGCCGGTGATGTCGGCAACAACGCCGTCAACGCAGACCCACGTTGCGGTTCATGGAAACCGTCGACCAGGCATCGCTGGCCGAGACGAATGGCCCAGCCGCCAGTGCTGGAGGCAAGGTCGAGTACCGCCATCATGACCTGTCCCAAGCGGCCTGTTCGGCGGCGACATTCGTCTCCCGACGGTTCCCGAACGCCGACGGACGTTGCAGAAGGGGCGGATGGACACCGTATCGGCATCACCGGACGATCGCGCGGGTAAGCCACGGCCGACGCTCGGCCTGCGGCATGGGCTGGCGCTGTGCGTCGGCATCGTCATCGGCGCGGGCATCTTCCGCGCACCGGCGATGGTCGCGGGCGCGGCGTCGAGCGAGGCTATGTTTCTCGGCACCTGGGCGCTTGGCGGCCTGCTCTCGATCCTCGGTGCGCTGTGTTACGCCGAACTCGCGTCGGCGCATCCCAGCGCCGGCGGCGATTTCCACTTCCTCGAAGTGGCGTTCGGCCGCGATCTGGCCTTCCTGTACGGCTGGGCGCGGCTCGCCGTCATCCAGACCGGATCGCTGGCGCTGCTCGCCTACGTATTCGGCGATTACGTAGCGGCGTTGCTGCCGCTAGGCGCCTATTCCAGCAGCCTGTACGCGACGTTGCTGGTCGTGGGCCTGACGGGCCTCAACTGGCTGGGCATCCGTCAGGGCGCGGGAACGCAGTTCTGGATGACCTGTGCGGAGGTGCTGGGCCTCGTCTGCGTCATCGTCGCCGGGCTGGTCGTCGCACCGGAGGCGGTGCCCACCGTCCGCGCCCCGCGGGAGGGTGCGCTGGGGCTCGTCCTCGTCTTCGTGCTGCTCACCTACGGCGGATGGAGCGAGGTGGTCTACATCTCCGCCGAGCTTCAAAATGCACGCCGCCGCATCGCGCCGGTGATGGTTGCCGGGCTGGGTCTGGTCACCCTGCTCTACCTGCTCGTCAACTGGGCGTATCTGCGCGCGCTGGGGCTGGAAGGCGTGGCGGGCAGCCAGACCGTCGCCGCGGACGTCATGGCCCGCGCGTTTGGTCCGGCGGGCGGCGCGGCCATCAGCCTGATGATCGCGATCGCGGCGCTGACCTCCGCCAACGCCACCGTCATCACCGGGGCGCGGACCAACTATGCGCTCGGATGCGCGTTCCCGCGCCTGCGCTGGCTCGGCCGCTGGAGCGCGACGCGGGACACGCCGGGCAATGCCATGCTGCTCCAGGGCATTATCGCGGTCCTGCTCGTCATCGGGGCGACGTTCGGGCGCGACGCGTTCGGCGCGGTCGTCGAATACACCGCGCCGGTCTTCTGGTTCTTCCTGCTGATGGTCGGGATCGCACTGTTCGTGCTGCGGCGTCGCTCGCCACCCCCGCCGGACTGCTTTCGCGTCCCCCTCTACCCGCTGATACCCGCGCTGTTCTGCGCGACCAGCGCATATCTGCTGTATTCCAGCATCGCCTATACCGGCATCAGCGCGCTGGTCGGCGTCGGCGTGCTGGCGATCGGCGGGGTGCTGTTGCTGGTCTTGCGGGGTCCGACGCCCCCGGCCGTACGGAGTTGACAGCCACCATGCGCGTTCTGGTTACGGGATTGGGCGACATCGCCCACAAGGCTTACCTGCCGGTGCTATCGACCCTGCCGGGGCTCGAGCTGCATCTGGCGACTCGCGACCGGCGAGTGCTCGAGGAAGCGGGACGCAGATTCCACGTGCATCACCTCCACACCGGCATCGAAGAGGCGCTGGCGGCCCACAGGTTCGACGCCGCCTTCGTCCATGCCGCCACCAGCGCCCACCCGCCGCTGGTGCAGACGCTGCTGGAACATCGCATCGCCACCTTTGTCGACAAACCGCTCGCAGACACGCTCACGCACGCAGAACGGCTCGTGGAACTCGCCGAGCACAACGACACCCTGCTGAGGATCGGCTTCAACCGCCGCTTCGCCCCCGATTACGCCTCGCTGCGCGGGTCGAACGCCAGCCTGATCGTCATGGAAAAGCATCGCCACCGGCAGCCCGACACCGCACGCCGGGTCGTGTTCGACGACTTCATCCATGTCATCGATACGCTGCTGTTCCTGATTCCCGCGCCGATCCGGCATCGCACGATCACGACGCACCTCCGGGATGGCTTGCTGACGGCGGTGACGCTGATGCTGGAGGGCGACGGCTACACCGCCATCGGCACGATGCACCGCGACAGTGGCCTCGACGAGGAACGGCTGGACGTGATCGGCGACGGCGTCCGCCAGTCCGTGCTGAACATGGCCGACCGCGTCCGCTCCGCCGGGACGGAGTGTCGGCAGCGACGCGGCGACTGGACTCCGGTCGGCCAGCAGCGCGGCTTTCAGGCGATGTGTGCAGACTTCCTGCAAGCCGTCCGCGAGCGGCGGCCGACCGCGGTCGTCGCCATCCTCGCGACGCACGAACTGTGCGAAGCCGTTACCCGCCATGCGGAGTCATCGGCTCAGGAGTGATTCGCACCACATCGGGTCTTGGCTCCACGCGCCTCCCGGCGGTACGCAGCCGATCGATGTCCCGACGCTCCACCCTTGCCGCCCTCGCCCTGACGCTGTTGGCCAGCGGCAGCGTCGCGCTGGGCGCGCGGTGCCTGTCGCCCGGCGTCGCGCGGTGTTCGTGGGCGGCGCTGACCGGCCGCGGACCGACGCTCGACGTGCCCTATCTGGGCACCCGGCCGGAAGTGGTCGCAGCGATGCTGGACATGGCGGGCGTCGGACGCGGTGACCGGGTGCTGGACCTCGGTACCGGCGATGGCCGCATCCTGATCGCTGCCGCCCGTCGCGACGCGTCCGGCACGGGTGTCGACATCGACCCGGTGCTGATCGGCGAAGCCAAGGCGGCGGCCGTGCAGGCCGGGGTCGCCGATCGGACGCGCTTCGTGGCGCAGGACCTGTTCGCCACGCCGCTGCGGGGTCATACCGTCGTCACGATGTTCCTGCTGCCGCGCGTCAACCTGCGCCTGCGCCCGCATCTGTTGCGCGACCTGGCCCCCGGCACGCGCATCGTCAGCCACGCCTTCGACATGGCCGACTGGCCGCCGGACGCCACCGGCCGGGTCGGCGGGTCGCACCTGTACCTGTGGCGAGTACCCGCTGCGGTCGCCGGCGAATGGGTGCTGGCGGACGGTGCCCGCCTGTCGCTGCACCAGCATTTTCAGGATATCGGCGGCACGCTGACCCGCATCGGATCGGCCGGCACGCTCACCGGCGTCCGCCTGACCGGCCCCGCCATCCGCTTCACCGCGTTCGGGCGCGTTTATGCGGGCCGCGTCGCCGGCGACACGATCACCGGCGACGGCTGGCAGGCCCGTCGCGCCTCGCCGCCGCCTCCGGTCGGTCATCCAAAAACATAGCGGGTCGAGGTCGTCCGCCGCCACGCCCTGAACGAAGCGTGGCGGCGGGCGACGGTTACATCCGCACCGATACGCCCGCGACGATCTGCCGGCCGAGCAGGTCGTAGCCCATGATCGTGTTGCCGCGCAGCAGCCCGATCCGCGAGCGGCTGTCCGGGATCAACGGCGGATCGCGATCGAGGATGTTGTTCGCGGCCACCCGGAACGTCATGCGCTTGTCGATGTCGAAGCTGATCGCGAGGTCGATCCAGTTGTACGACCCGACGCCCGGATACTGGTCCCGCCGCGCGCTGGCATCCTGCGCGGGAATGCCGGTATCGGCGGGCGCGTACACGTCGAGTGGCATCGCGCCGCGATGACGCCAGTTGACCGACACGCTGGTCGTACGGTCCGGCGCGGTCCACGTCGTACGGAACTGGTGTGCCCATTTCGGCATGCTCTCACCACACAGATTGCCGAAATAGCCGACGCAGTCGCGCGGCGCGATGGTCGGTGCCGACTGCGAACCAACGCGGGTCATCAGCGTGCCGTTGAAGCTCAGGTCGAGCAGGCCGACGCTGCCCAGCCCGACATTATACTGGCCCTGAAAATCCCAGCCATGCGACTGCGACTTGTACCCATTGGCCGACCCGCGCGCGACCCAGCCGGTCGCCGGGCTGGTCGCGGGCGAGCTCGACAGGGTGCCGCTGCCGGGGTTGCGAATGATACCGCGGCAGAAATAATCGTTCCCGGTGTTCAGACACTCGCTGATGATGTTCTGCGGCTGGAGGAAATCGAGCTGGTCCTTCAGGTCGATCAGCCAGCGATCGACCGACACCACCAGCCCCGGCACGAAGCGCGGGCGCAGGACGACGCCGAACGTCTTGGTATAGGCGGTCTCCGGCTTCAGGTCGAAGCCCCCCTCCCGCACGGTGCAGCGATCGTCGGGGCAGATCAGCGATGCGCTGCCGTACAGATTGGCGGGCAGGCCGGTGTTGGCGCACTGAGCCGCTGTGGCGGACGGTGCCAGACGGGCGCCGTTGGGGTTGGCCGGATCGATCCGCGGCGCGCAGGGGTCGGCGTAGAAGCCCTGGTTCCAGAAGATGTTGGCGGCGCCCTGTGCGGTGCCGACGCCCGGCGCGGCCTGCGACTTGTTGTACGATCCGCGCAGCGTGATATCCTCGACCGGCGCCCAGATGCCCTCGGCCTTCCACGTGTCGAACTTGCCGTCGAGGCGGTTGTACTTGGACACGCGGTAACCGCCATTGACCTGCAACAGTCGCGCGAACGGGCGGTTCTCGACCAACGGCACCTGGATCTCGGCGTTGGCCTCCAGGATGTTCTGCGTGAAGCGCTGGTTCTCGCCGCCGTTATTCTGCTGGAAGATCTCGTTGACGATCGTCCGTTCCAGCTCCTCCCGATATTCCGCGCCCAGCGCGACCGCGACGCCCTGCTCCGCAAAGGGCGAGGTGATGCCGTACTTGCCCAGATCGCCGCTGACGGTGCCGATGAACTGCAACAGGCGCGGGATGCGGGTGCTGATGCCGCCGGTCGCGCCACCGTACAGATACTGGTTGAGCGCCACGTCCTGATTGAACGGCGCGAACGCGTTGAAGGGGACGCAGGCCGGATCGGTGCCGTTGACGACCGATCGGCACGTCGGCGTCCCGTTGACGCGGACCACGTCGAGCGAGTTGTTGATGGTGTCGAACCGGGCGAACGGCACGTCGATCGTATCCAGCCTCGCGCGGGAGATCATGCCCGCGAGGTCGTACGACCACACGTCGTCGAACCCACGCCCGCGCAGGCCCGCGACGATGCGATAGCCCTCGTTGGTGAACTCCTGCCGCGTCAGGGGCAGCCCGTCGAAGCGATAGCGCACGTCGATCGGCGCGAACTGGCCGGCGACGCCCGCATTGGCCCCGCACAGGTCGCTTGCCTGCGATCCCGACAGGAACGGGTTGTCGCAATTTACGCGGAACGGCTCGGTGCCGTACGCGCCGAAGTTGAAGGTGCGGTTGAGCTGCGTGTTGTACGACTTGTCGCGATAGAACAGGCCGTTGCCGTACAGCTCGATATCGTCGCTGATCTTCGCGGTCAGGAAGCCGCCCAGATTGACGCGGTTGAAGGCGCGCTGGACCGCCCAGTTGTCGTACGGGTTGGCGGACGTGCCCTGCGGTCCGCTGTTGATCGGAATGAAGGTGCCGTTGCCGTTGGGATTGTTGACGAGAATTTCGCCGGCGCGCGGCCCCGATTGCGGGATGATCGTGCCCGCCGGCGTGAAGCTGGCGCGCGAACAGCCGAGCGGAGAGGTATTGGTCGGCTGCACCGCTTCGCACACCGAATAGGAGCGGTCGACCAGCTCGACCGCGCTCGACTGGCGATAGTTGATGAAGCTGGTGAAGTTCACGCGGTTGTCGAACAGGTTGACGCCCGCCGCCAGGCTGACGTCGGCGCGGCCGCCGTCGTTGGTCATGCCGCGCGCCGCGTTGAAGCCGGCGCGGCCGGCCGCGTCGGTGACCGCGTTGCTGCGATTGTTATGGTTGTAGAAGCTGTAATTGGCGTCGGCGCGGATGCCCTCGAAGTTCTTCTTCAGAATGAAATTGACGACGCCCGACACGGCGTCCGATCCATAGACGGACGATGCGCCGCCGGTCAGCACGTCGATGCGCTCGACCAGCGCGTTCGGGATGATGCCGACGTCGATGGTGTTGGCCAGCCCGACGCGCAGGCCGTCGATCAGCGTCAGCGTGCGCTCATAGCCCAGGCTGCGCAGCTTGATGCGCTGACGCCCTTCGGAGTCGCTGAAATTCTGTTCGGAATTGACCTGCACCTGCGGCAGGCGGTTCAGCACCTCCTCGATCGTCGTCGCGCCCTGCGCCGCGATCTCGGCGGCGGTGGTGGTGACGATCGGCGCGGCCGAGCGGTTGTTGGGGCGGACGATGCGCGTGCCCGTCACCACGATTTCCGACCCGTCCCCGGTATCGTTCGTGCGTCCGGTATCGGCCGCCAGCTTCGCGGATGCCACGGGGTCGCCGATCGACGACGGCGCATCCTGCGTCACGCCATCCGCGCGCGCCTCCGATGCCTGCACCTGAGCTTCGGCCGGCAGCGCGAACAACGCGACTGCGCAGCATGTCGTGGACATCAACCCTTTGAACATCAGCATTAGTTTTCCCCGATAGCCTTTGGGACCATCGGATGAAGAATGCCGCCCAGTCTCACCGCCGCCAACATTGCGGCGGCGATCAACAGCATGTCGCCCGGCCTTCCACGGGTCTGGCGCCCGCATCGGAAGACCGACGTTTCACGTCTTCATCCGGTTGATCCGGTGGGCGAAAGTGTCACGACATGTTCTGGGAGACAATACCAATGTGATGCATTTGCGGCGCAATTGGACTGTTTCTTCCTGTATGTGGTCAGGAAGGCACGATGACGGCTATCGAGAACTGCCGCCGCACTTCGTGTGCCGCGGCGTGTCCTTCTCGGTTCGATGCCGGGGTGCGACCCTGGCTTGCCGCTACGGTGTCGCGGACGTGCCGCCCGCCTCGACCTGTTCGCGGAAAGCGATGATCGGTCGGGGAACGCACGTCCTGCGCGCAAGGACGTCCGGCCCGCCGCCTGACCGTAGCGACGGGCCGGGTATCGCAGGCCAATCAGAAGCTCAGGCGGACACCCAGGCGGAACGTGCGGCCCAGCACATCGTACAGCAGCGGATTGAAGCCGTAGCTGACGCCGTTCTGCGGCGATTGCTCGGGCGCCTTGTTGGCGATGTTGTCGATCTTGAAATAGGCCGAGATCTGCTTCGAGAAGTTCCACGATCCACCGACATCGACATAGAAGGCGCCTGGCATCGAATTGTCGCCGATCGTCGACGTGTTGCCGGTGGGATCGGTCGTGGGGCAACTGCCCGGATCGCACTCGATATACTCGTTCGAATAGACGCCGTTGGAGAACCAGCGCTCGGTGACGGAGAACGAGAACCGGTCGGTGTCCCAGCTCTGGATGCCGAGCAGCTTCCAGTCCGGCGTGCTGCCGCGATTGTTGCCCGCCTGTTCGGTCGGGATCGTGCCCGGCAGGCCCGATGTCTCGGTATAGTGCAGCACCCGCGTCGCCAGACCGCGGACCGCAAAGCTGCCCGGCAGGCCCAGCCCGCTCAGCGGACGGCGATAGCTCGCCTCGATATCGAAACCGTTCGTGCGGACCTTGGCGAAGTTGAACAGCTGCTCGTTCACGAAGAGTGCGCCCGCCGCCGGGTCGAGGTTGAAGGACGAACAGAACTCCGTGATGTTTTGCTGGAAGCACTGGTTGATCGCCGCCTGTCCGCTGAAGGCGATGATGATCCCCTTCACCTTGATGTCGTAATAATCGAACGAAGCGTTGAAGCCCGGCAGGATGCCCGCCTCGCTGCCGTTGAAGACGACGCCGCCGGTGGTGTTGCGCGACGTTTCCGGACGCAGCGCGGTGTTGCCGATCGTGTTGGTCGGCGCCTGCACGAACTGGCCGGCGGTCGGCGACTGGCCGGGCGCGCGCGTGTCCAGATAGGTGGCGTTGGCGAAGGTCGGTGTCCGGAACAGCTCCGACAGGTTCGGCGCGCGAACGTCGCGGGACGTCACGCCGCGCAGGCGGATGCCGGTCAGCGGCGTGTCCCAGGTACCGCCGATCTTCCAGCTCGTGATCCAGCCGGACGTGCTGTAGCGCGTCTGGCGGACGCCGGCGTTGATGTTCGCGCGGCCGATCTGGTCCTCGTTCGAAATCGGGATGTCGAGTTCGAGGAAACCTTCGTGCACATTGTAGCGGCCGGTACCGTTCTTGTAGTTGCCGGCATACCAGTTGCCGCCGCTGACGGTGTTCTGCGTCGGATCGGCCGGATAGTCGGCGGTGTTCGGATTATCCGCCGTCACGCCGTTGCCGTACGGGTCCGCCTTGGTCCGGTACCATTCGCGCCGGAACTCGTACCCGAACGCCACCGACAGCGGACCGGCCCAGGTCTGGAGCGGCTGACCGTTCAGGCTGAGCGCCGCCGCGTTCTGGCTCGACCAGGTATGCTGGTACGGCCCGATCGCCGGCTTGACGTAGTTCAGCGCCGCTTCGGTCACGCCGCCGTCGCCGATGATGTTGAGCGGTACGCAACCCGCCGCACGCGCTGCGACGTTGGCGCAGGCGATCGTGCCGTTGGGCAGGCGAACCGCCTGATAGGCCGCCCTGAACCGCGAGATGTTGAGCATGTTGTCGACGTGCAGGTCGGTGTAGTTGTGCCCGTATTCGTAATAGGCGTCGTAGCTCCACTCGGTCCCCAGCCCCTGGAACTTGCCCGCCGCTCCCAGCACGCCGCGCAAATTGGTGCGTACCGGCTTCACCTTGATGAAGTCGCCGAGCTGCGCCAGCGCCGATCCGTACTGGAACGACGTGATGCCGGCATTGGTGCAGGCCTGCTGGATCGCGGCGGGCACGAACGGATTGGCGTTCGCGTTGTTCAGGCCGCACTGGATCGTCAGGTTCGCCTGCTGCGCGAACCCCGGATTGGGCGAGTTCTCCGACTTCACGCGCGACGCGTTGAAGGTGACATAGATCTCGTTGTCCGGCGCGAAATCATACCCGACGCGGCCATAGGCGTTGTACCGCTCCAGCTTGCTGGCGAGGCTGGTGCCCGCGCCCACCACGCCACTGGTGTCGCCACCCGAGCAGAAAGAGGGAGTACAGCCCGTCACGCCGCCGGTGCCGGTCGGCACGCCGTTCGACCCGTACTGGAACTGGTAGGGCTGGCCGCCCGCACCGAAGGCGATGCCCTGTAGCGGACCCGAAGTGATGAGGCCGAATTTCGAATACTGATATTGCTGCGCGTTGTTGATGTACCGGATTCGCGGCTGGCCGGCGGGCGTGTTGGTGGTGCCGGTCTGCACGAAGGCGGGCGAGTCGAACCAGTCGCGACCATTGGCACCGGTAATGCCGAAGCCCGGATTGGGAACGCCGCCCTGATATCCGTATTCGCCGCTCAGGGCGACGTGCAGGCGATCGTCCGCGAAGCTGTTGCCCCACGCGACCTGCGCAGTGCCGCCCGCATCGTCACCGTAGGTGGTGATGCTGCCCTGGATGTTGGCCTTGAAGCCCTTGAAGCGCTTGTCGGTGATAAAATTGACCACGCCGGCGACCGCATCCGACCCGTAGGAGGCGGATGCGCCGCCGTTCACCACGTCGACGCGCTGGATCAGCAGTTGCGGGAACTGGCTGACGTCGGTGACGCCCGAATAATTGGCGCCGACGAACCGCTGGCCATCGAGCAATGTCAGCGTGCGGATCGCGCCCAGACCGCGCAGCGCGAAGGAGCTGAGGCCCTGCACGCCGCTCGATGTCGTCGCGACCGACACCGCACGGCCGGTGCTGCCCTGAAGCGATGGCAACTGCACCACCGCGTTGAAGATGTTGGGCTGGGCCAGACGGTTCAGGTCGGCCGCGCCGATGACCTGCGTCGGGGTCGGGGCCGCAAAGCCGTTCGACGTGATCCTCGATCCGGTGACGACGATATCCGCCGCGTTGGCGCTGTCCTCCGTCTCCTGAGCATCGACCGTCGCGGCCGAGGTCGGAGTAGCAGGATCGGCCGTGGACGGGGTGCTGGCCGACGATCCCGGCTGCGTCGTCGGTGCAGGCACCGACTGGCCGGCGGGGTCCACCTGCGCGAACGCTGGCGATGCCAGCGTCACCGCCAGCGCCGCACCGCTCGCGGTCGCCATCGCCCAGCGCCGCATCGATACGCCGCAGCCAAGCCCGAATGCAGATGTCGTCATGATATCCCCTCCTCCCGAAACCTGTTCGGAGAGGGATCGACGCTGATCGGGGGTGGGCGTCTGTCGCTCGTCACGTCCGGCGGCTTTCCGCTCGGTCGTACCCCTGATTGCGCCGGATTATCCTCTCCGTTTCGAAACAGGTTTGTCGGCGACTTTTCTAGCTTTGTCGACAACTTTGTGATCGTGCGTGCAAAAAACTGCAATCGGTGTCAGGCCAATGCCGTCATTCGGTGTCAGGCAGCCCGAACACGTACACCGCATACCCGGTGACGGGCCGGTGGACCTCGCCCAGCATCGTTCCCGGCTTCAGCTGCGGACTGCCGCCGCCGAGCGCGGTGGTGACGGCGATATATTGCTGGCCGTCGATCCCGAACGACACGGGGAAGCCCTGCACCGTCGTCCCCAGCCGGGTCTTCCACAGCGTACGGCCGTTCCGCACGTCGACCGCACGGAACACGCGGTCGAAATCGCCGACGAAGGCGAGGTTGCCCGCCGTCGACACCACCGATGTCAGGAACGGCGCACGCTGCTGGAACGTCCAGAGCGGTTTCAGATCGGCGGCCCGGTACGCCGACAGCCGCCCGACATTGCCGCCGCTGCCCGGACTTTCGTAATAGACCTGGCTCCCGTTCCCCAGCATCAGCACGCAGCTCTGGCTTAGCGGGATGACCAGCGCATCGGTCGGCTGGTGATAACTCATCGCCTGCCAATTGTGCCCGCCCTCCGGCCCGGGGCACGAGGACAGCCACTGGTCGGACTGCTGCTGCACCACGTCCTTGCGATAGGTCGGCCGCCCGGTCCTCGGATCGACGCTGGTGAAGACGTTCTGGAACACGGTCTGCGCCGAGTCGACATACTGGCCCGTCTCGCGGTCCAGCTTCCACAGGATGCCGACCTTGCCGATCGTGAACAGCGACTTCTTCGGCCCGTGGTCGATCAGCACGCGTTCGAACACCTCGTCCAGGTCGAACGTTTCGCCCGGCGCGTGGTTGAACCACCATTTCAGCTTGCCCGTATTCGGATCGAGCGCCAGCGTGGAGTTCGCGTAATCGGTCGCGCCCGTCGCCGACCCGCGCTCATCGCGGCGCCACGGCTTGCCCTGCGCGGTGCCCCAATAGGTGGTGTCGAGTTCGGGATCGTAGGTGCCGGCGATCCACGTCTCCGATCCCTTCCGGTCGTTGTCGGGCATCCCGCCCCAGCTGTCGCCGCCCGGCTGGCCGGTCAACGCCACCGTCGTGAATGTCCAGTCGCGCTTGCCCGTCGCGGCGTCGTACGCGCTGATATAACAGTGGTCGGGCGTCCCCTTGCGCCCGCAATTGGTCATGCCGACGATCACCTTGCCGTTGATGACGATCAGCCCGCCGGTGGAGAAGCCGACGCCCGGCTTCTGGTCGGTGATGTGCGTCTTCCACACCTCGCGCCCGCTGCGCGCGTCCAGCGCATAGACCCAGCCCTCGGGCGTGTTGACGTACAGATTGGTGCCGTACAGCCCCATCGCCCGCGTCTCCACCGACGACGGTCCCGGCCCCGCGCTCTTGGGCAGCGGACCCAGCCGGTTCTCCCACAGCAGTTCGCCGTCGCGCGCGTCGAGCGCCTGGATCGTGTTGCCGACGCCCCACATGTACATGATGCCGTGATGGACGATCGGCGTGTCCTCCATCGTGCCGTTCTCCGGCATCGACCACATCCATTTCAGCTGCAGCTGCCCGACATTGCCCGTGTCGATCCGGTCGAGCGGGCTATAGCTCCACCCCTGATAGTTGCGCCGGAACATCAGCCAGTCCTCGGCGGGCGGATTGCGCAGCATCGCATCCGTGACCGGAACGTAATCCTTGATCGCCCCTTCCAGGCTCAGGCCCAGCTTTGTCGGCAGCACGAAGCGGCCGGGATCGGCGTACTTCACCACCTGTCCCGGCGCGGAGAAGCCGGCGGAGGTCGCGGGCGCGGCCGATCCGCCGGGACCGTTGGCGGGCGCAGCCTCCTTCGCGCCGGCGATCTGCGCGTTCTGCGACGCCGCGCTGCCCGCCGGGGGGCCCGCCGCCTCGGTCTGAGCCGGTGCAGCGGCAAAGGCGTCGCCCGGCACCTTGCCGCTGGCGATCGGGCCGAGCACCGTCTGGCTCGTCCGGTCGAGCGGGCTCGCACCCGCGGCGACGCCGTTCACGTACAGCACGTATGCCACGATCGCATCGTAGGTGCCGTCGTCGAGCGAGCCACCACGACCGTATGGCATCGACGCGTGAATCTTGCTGTACAGCGCCGCGACCGGCCGCTTGCCCCACACGTTCAGGAACGACGTCCCCGCCAGCGCCGGTGCATCGGTCGCCCCCGCCAGATCGGCCTGGTGGCAGGCGGCGCATTGCTCGGCGTAGGCGGCTCGTCCCGCGTCGACCTGCTGCGGCGTGAAGAACCCGACACTGCCCTGCCCGACGGCGATGCTGGTGGCGAACACGCCGGTCGCGGCGACCAGCAACAGGGGGGACCGGAGGCGGGTGTGCATCGGTTCGGCGAGCCTTTTCAGCGCGATGGAGTGTCGAGTTGGGGAATGAACCAGTCGCCCTGTTGCGGAACGCCCGGCCGGCCGCGCTCATGTGCCGGCAACAGCCAGCCCCACAGCGTGCCCTTCGGTCCCCAGCTATAGCCGGGCGGCGCTTTCTCGCTATCGATCTGGATATACAGCCGCCCGGTGCGCAACGCGTCGCGCATCGTGCGCGTCAAGGGAACGCTGCCGGAGACGGTGCCCGTGCCGTCGCCCTCCACCGCGAGCGGCACGACCTTGGCACCCGGCACGCCCGTCGCCGGACCGATCAGCAGGTGCGCGGCGGTCGCGCGCGACGGCATGCCGCGAAAGCTGCCCTTCACGACCAGCCGTGCTCCGACGACTTCCGCCGTCGCCTCGCCGCGCCCGGCGATGAACACCTTCGTCTCGTCGTCGAGCGGCATCGGCCCCAGATCGGCCTGATAGCCGGTGGCGGCGGTTTCGCCGGCGGCGGCACTGCCGATCGCGGGCGAGAGCGCCGCCAGTGCGACGATGACGCCCAAACCTGTCCTGCCCATCGGCGTCCTCCCCACATGCCGCGCCGGATTTCCGCATCGGCCGTGCCGAAGACGTTCCCGCTTTGCGACTTGACGGGACATCAGATCGCATACAAGATTGCGACTGTCCATACAAAGTCGATGGCAACCCGGACGCGAATACGCGGCGAGAACAGGAGATCAGGGATGAAGGGCGTGCTGAATCTTGGCGTAGCGATGGCGGTGCTCGGCACCACCGTGGCCGCCTCCGCGCAGTTTTCCGGCCGCGAGGATCCGATGCCGGTCACCCAACCGCGCATGACCGGCGAATACTGGGCGCCGAAACCAAGCAAGGCAACTGCTTACGCCGCCCCCAACCGGGTCCACTGGAAACTGTCCGACATCCTCGCCGCGCACCGCGGCAAGACCGATTGGGTGCAGCCGATCATCCGCAATCAGGAGCAGGACGGCGACTATGTCTCGCTCGGCGCGGGCAAGGCGACGAAGCCCAAATTTTACGCGGACGACCGGGTCATGTTCATCGTCTGGGACGGCTCCGTCCGCGTGACGATCGACGGCACGGAACCGTTCACCGCGACCAAGGGCTTCATGGTCAGCGTCCCGTTCCGCCACGTTTATTCGATCGAGAATACCGGCACCCGCCCCGCTTTGTGGTTCGAGGTTCGTCAAGCCGGCTCCGCGCCGCTCTACCCCGGTACCGTGACGCCCGATCCGCAGCCCGGCCGCACCTATATGAAGGTCACCGGCAATCCCGGCCCGGCCAAGGACCGCGACACCAATCCCGTCTGGGTCGATTTCATGAAGACGATCGCGATCGGCGACAAACCGTATAACGGCAAGTTCGTCTGGGACGATCACTTCACGTCCAACATCCTGCGCGGCAAGGCGGCCGACGCCGTGCCGCCCGACACCAACAAGGGCCATTTCCACACCGACTGGACCGAATTCTGGTTCATCATGGAAGGGCGTATCGGCTACAAGATCGAGGGCTATCCGTATTTCGTGTCGGAGCCGGGCGACGTGGTCACCGCCGCCAAGGGACGCTGGCACCGCGCCGGCAACGATCCCAGCGCACCGATGTCGACGCGCATCCCGATCAACCCGCGCCCGGTCATCCTCCACAATTTCGAACCGGCGCACTGAGCGCCCGACAGGCCGGATCGCCATGAAATTCAACCGACGCGCGCTGCTGGCGCTGCCGCCGCTCACCTGGCTGGCGGCGCACGCCCCGGCGCTGGCCCAGATCACCCCGCGCAAGCGGGCACCCGGCGATACCGATTGGCTGCACTATGCCAACGATCCCGGCAGCACGCGCTACGCGCCGCTCGATCAGGTGACGGCGGAGAACTTCAACGCGCTGGAGGTCGCGTGGACGTTCAGGACCGACAAGCTGGGGGCGCGCGCGGATTACCAGCTGGAGGCGACGCCGCTGGTGGTGAACGGCGTCATCTATTCGACCGCCGGGTCGCGGCGCGATGTCATCGCGCTCGATGCGGAAACCGGCGAACTGCTCTGGGTCCACCGCGAGGACGAGGGCGACCGGGCACGCAAGGCTCCACGAACGCTGTCGGGGCGCGGCGTCTCGTACTGGACGGACGGCACCGACGAACGCCTCCTCTACGTCACGATCGGGTACCGCCTGATCGCTCTGGATGCGAAGACCGGGCAGCGTATCCCCGGCTTCGGCGTCGACGGCGCGGTCGACCTGAAGACCGACTTCGATCAGGAGATCGACCCCGTCGACAGCGACGTCGGCCTCAACTCCACGCCCCTCGTCGTCAAGAACACCGTCATCGTCGGTGCGGCGCACACTGCCGGCAACGTGCCGAAGACCTATGACAATGTGCGCGGCTATGTCCGCGGCTACGATCCCGTCACGGGCAAGCGGAAGTGGATCTTCCACACCATCCCGAAAAAGGGCGAGTTCGGTTACGACACGTGGCTCGACGGCACCGACAAGATCGGCAACGCCGGCATGTGGTGCCAGATCTCGGCCGACCCCGCACTCAACCTCGCCTATCTCGGCATCGAACTCCCGACCGGCGATGTCGGCGGCCAGTACCGGCGCGGCAATGGCCTGTTCGGCGAAAGCATCGTCGCGGTCGATCTCGATACCGGTGAGCGCAAATGGCACTACCAGCTCGTCCATCACGGCCTGTGGGATTACGACGTGCCCTGCGCCGCCATCCTGCTCGACGTGACGATCAAGGGCAAGCTGGTCAAGCTGCTGGCCCAGCCGACCAAGCAGAGCTTCCTCTACGTTCTGAACCGCGAAACCGGCAAACCGGTGTGGCCGATCCCGGAGCGCAAGGTGCCCAAGGGCGACGTGCCGGGCGAATGGTATTCCCCGACGCAGCCGATCCCGTCGAGGCCGCCGGCCTATGACGTGCAGGGCGTCAGCGCCGACGACCTGATCGACTTCACGCCCGAACTTCACGCCAAGGCGCTGGAGGTGATGAAGAACTATCATACCGGCCCACTCTACACGCCCGCCGTCGTGTTCGAGCCCGAAGGGAAATGGGGCACGCTGACCGCGCCGAACCTGACCGGCGGCACCAACTGGCCGGGCGGCGGCGCGGACCCGGAGACGGGCGTCGTCTACGTCTATTCCAAGACCGTCGCCGACGTGATGACGGAGTTGAAGAACAGCGACACCAAGCTGTCCGACTTCGCCTATATCAACGTCCGCGGCATGCCTACCGCGCCGAAGCGGGGCGATCACACCTACGGGATGCTGACGGTCGAGGGGCTGCCGCTGCTGAAGCCGCCCTATGGCCGCATCACCGCCATCGACCTGAAGACCGGCAGCCATCTGTGGCAGGTGCCGCACGGCGAAACCCCCGACGCGATCCGCAACCATCCCAAGCTGAAGGGGATGACGCTCCCCAAGACCGGCCGGCCGGGCAATGTCGGTCCGCTCGTCACGAAGACGCTGGTGATCTGCGGCGAACCGGGCGTCTTCACGCTACCCGACGGTCGCCGTGGCGCGATGCTGTGCGCGTATGACAAGGCGACCGGCGAGCAGAAGGGCGCGGTGTACATGCCCGCCGGGCAGACCGGTGCGCCGATGACGTACATGCTCAACGGACGACAGCACATCGCGATCGCGGTCGGCGGCGGCAATTACCCTGCCGAACTCATCGTGTTCCGTGTGCCCGCCGCCTGATCCGACCCCGAGCCCTGCGCCTGTCGCCCCGCCTCCGTCGAAAGCCATATCGATGCTCTTGCGCGCCCTCCCCCTGATCCTCGCGACCGCAGTCGCCGTTCCGTCCATCGCCCTGTCGCAAGGGGCCGTGAGCGCCGCCGGCCGCACCGTCTGGAGCGGGGTCTACAGCGCGGCGCAGGTGGAGCGCGGAACCGCCGCCTATGCGCAGCACTGCGCATCGTGCCACGGCGACTCCCTCGCGGGCGGCGATCAGGCACCGCCACTGGCCGGCGGGACGTTCCTCGCCAACTGGAACGGACAGGATGCCGGCGCACTCTTCACCCGCATCAAGACGACGATGCCGCTCGACAATCCCGGTTCGCTCGGCGGCGCAACCGTTGCGGCGATCGAGGCGATGATCCTGGCGCGCAACGGTTTTCCGGCGGGTCAGGCCGACCTGCCGCCCGATGCCGCCGCGCAGACCGCCATTGCGATCACGCCGACCAGGCCTGCCGGCTGAGCGATCTGTGACTTGCGACGTCACGAACATATTGTATGCAATTTTGTTATCTTGAATGCAGGACGGATGTACAAGCCGTGATGGGGGGAGTGGGACGATGACGAACAACCAGCCTTTGGCGGGCATCCGCGTCCTCGACGTGTCCCAGGTCATGGCCGGGCCGTTCTGCTGCATGTTGCTGGGCGACATGGGCGCCGACGTCATCAAGGTCGAACCGCCGCAGGTCGGCGACAGCTCGCGCCGCTCGATGGGATTTCGTCTGAAGGGAGAGGACAGCCCCGGCTTCCTGGCACTTAACCGCAACAAGCGTTCGATCGTGCTCGACCTGAAGGCGCCGGCGGATCGCGACACCTTCTATGCACTGGTCAAGACCGCCGATGTCGTGGTCGAGAATGGCCGGCCCGGCGTCGCCGACCGCCTAGGTATCGGCTACGATACGTTGCGCGCGCTGAACCCGCGGCTGATCTACGCCAGTATTTCCGGTTTCGGTCCCGGTGGCCCGTGGGCGACGCGACCGGGCTACGACTTGATCGCACAGGCGATGTCTGGCCTGATGAGCGCGGTCGGGATTCCGGATCAGGAGCCCGTCAAGAATACGACGCCGGTCGGCGATCTCGGCTCCGCGCTGTTCGCCGCCTATGGCATCCTGTCCGCGATCCTCGCGCGCCAGACCACGGGCGAGGGCCAGCTCGTCACGGCGTCGCTGTTCGAGGCGGCTCTGGGCCTGTCGATCTGGGAAACCGCCGAATTCTGGGGAACGGGCAAGAGCCCCCAGCCGCTCGGCAGCGCCAACCGCATGTCCGCCCCCTATCAGGCGGTGGAGGCGTCGGACGGCTGGTTCGTCTTCGCCGCCGCCAACCAGAAACTGTGGCTCGCCCTGCTGGCGGTGATCGGGCGCCAGGATCTGGCGGACCTTCCCCGCTTCCTCGACAACAGCGCGCGCGTGACGAACGCCCGCGAACTGATCGAACTGTTACGCCCCAGCTTCCGCACCCGCACCGCCGCCGAATGGGTCGACGCGCTGCTCGCGGCCGGCGTCCCGTCGGGGCCGATCCTCAACTACGAACAGTCCCTCGCCAGCGAACACACGCACGCCCGCGCGATGGTGCAGGACATCGCGCACCCCGTGGAGGGCAGCTTCAAGGCGCTCGGTTTCCCGGTGAAACTGTCCGCGACGCCGCAGGTCGTGCGCTTCCCGCCGCCGCTGCTCGACGAACACGGCACGGAAATCCGCCACGAGCTTGCCGACAAGGGCCTGATCGCGGAGCCTCAGGCGGCATGAGCCAAGGCGTCACCCGCTACGACAGGGTCGGCCCGGTCGGGCGCATCGTCTTCGACCGTCCACACGCCTACAACGCGTTGACGTGGGATATGTGGCGCGGGTTGGGCGAGGCATGCGCCGCCTTCGCGGCCGACCGCGACATCCGTGTCGTCACGCTGCGCGGTGCCGGCGGCAAGGCGTTCGTCGCGGGCACCGACATCGCCGGCTTCCAGTCCTTCACGACCGGCGAGCAGGGTGTCGCCTACGAGGCGGAGATGGACTCCTATGTCGGCGCGGTCGAGGCCCTGCCGCAGCCGGTGATCGCGATCGTCGACGGGTGGGCGGTCGGCGGCGGCCTCGCTCTGTCCTTCGCCAGCGATTTCCGCATTGCCGCGACCGGCGCGCGGTTCGGATCGCCGCTCGCGCGCACGATCGGCAACTGCCTGTCCGCGCGCGGCTATGCCCGGCTGGTGCAGCATGCCGGCATCGCGGTCGCCAAGCGGCTGTTGCTGGGAGCGGAGATCATCGGCGCCGGAGAGATGAAGACGCTCGGCCTCGTCAACGACCTCGTCGAGCCGGACCAGATCGACGCCACCGTCGAGGCGCTGATCGCACGCCTGCTGACCCATGCCCCCCTGACGATGCAGGTCAGCAAGGAAGCGATCCGCCGCATCGGCACCGCGAACCAGCCCGGCATCGACGACCTGATCGCCGCCATCTATGGCAGTTCGGACTTCGCGGAGGGCGTCCGCAGCTTCCTCGTCAAGGAGACGCCGGCATGGACCGGTCGATGAGTCCGCAGCCGTGACACCGGCCGGGATCGACGATTTCCGGGAGATGGCCCGCCGGCGCCTGCCGCGCTTCCTGTTCGACTATATCGACGGCGGCTCGTTCGCGGAGGAGACTCTGCGCGCCAACGAGGCGGACCTCCAGACGCTGAAGCTGCGCCAGCGCGTCATGCGCGACGTCGGCACCGTCGATCTCGGCACGACATTGTTCGGCCGCCCCGCCAGCTTCCCCGTCGCGCTCGCGCCGATCGGCCTCGCCGGCCTCTACGCACGGCGCGGCGAAGTGCAGGCGGCGCGCGCGGCCGAAGCGGCGGGCATCCCCTTCATCCTGTCCTCCTCCGCCTGCTGCGGGATCGAGGAGGTCGCGGGCGGCGTCACCGCCCCCCTGATCCTGCAATTGTACATGATCAAGGACCGCGGGTTCATGGAGGACCTGCTGGCACGCACCGCCGCCCTGGGGGTCGAGACGCTGATCCTGACCGTCGACCTCATCATCCACTCGCCGCGCCGCCGCGACGTGCGTAGCAGCCTGACCGGCGATCAGGGCCTCGCCGCCAAACTCCGCCGCTCGTTCGAGATCGCGCGCCATCCCGGCTGGGCATGGGATGTCGGCGTGCGCGGTCGCCCGCACACGCTGGGCAATTTCGCCGCGCGCATGCCCGAGGGCGCTGGGCTGGCGCAGTTCACCGCGTGGGTCGGCCGCAACTTCGACCCGACCGTGACGTGGGCCGATCTCGACTGGTTGCGGCAGCATTGGCAGGGGCGGCTGGCGATCAAGGGCATCCTCGATCCCGACGACGCGCGCGACGCGGTCGCGGCTGGTGCGGAAACGATCATCGTCTCCAATCACGGCGGCCGTCAGCTGGACGGCGCACCGTCGTCGATCGCCGCCCTGCCCGCCGTCGTCGCGGCGGTCGACGGCCGCGCCGACGTGCTGATGGACGGTGGCATCCGCTCGGGCATCGATATCCTGCGCGCACTGGCGCTGGGGGCGAAGGGCGTCCTGCTCGGCCGCGCCTGGGCGTTCGCGCTGGCGGCGCAGGGAGGCGCTGGGGTGACGACCATGTTGTCGCTGATGCGCCACGAACTGGCGGTCGCGATGGCGCTGGCCGGTCAGCGCGATGTCGGCACGGTGACCCGCGACGCGCTGGTCACCGCGCCCGACCCTACCGATCCGCCGGATAGTTGGTGGCCAGATAGCTGACCAGCGCATCGAACCTGTCGTCCGGCACCTGCGCGCCGAAGCCGACCATCTTCTCCACCGTCGCCACCCAGTCGGCGCGCGTCTTGCGCTGGCTGGTCACCTGCGCCGCGACGTGACAACTGGTGCAGGCTTTCTCGGCGAAGGCCTTCTCCGCCCCCGGCGCGAAGGACGCCGGATCGCTCCGCACAGCCGCTGCCGCGACGACGGCGGCGCGCTTCGCCTCCACCGGCACCGCCTGCGCGACCGAGGCGCTGGCGGCCGGCCGTTCTCCCTGACGCGGAAGCGCGAACACGACCAGCCGGCTCGCGGTGCCGGGGCTGCCCAGATAGGAGCCGCCCGCCGACACCACCGCGACATATTGCCGCCCGTCACGCCCACGATAGCTGATCGGCGTCGCATGCGCCGATGCCCCCAGCCGGAACGTCCACAGTTCGCGCCCGGTCGCGGTGTCGAACGCCCGAAAGCGCGAATCGTCGGACGCACCGATGAACACCAACCCGGTCGCGGTGGCGAGCGGACCGCCGACATTGGGCCGCCCCGTCTTCTGCAAGGCGGCGGGCAGGCTGTCGGTTACACCAAGCGGCACCTGCCACGCGATACGCCCGTTCGACACGTCGATCGCGGTCAGATTACCCCAGGGCGGCCGCTGGCACGGCATCCGCGCGCCGCCCATCCCGAACCACGACGGCTGCGGACCGGCATTGTACCAATTGCCCTTCGCGTCCTTCCCCATCTTCTCCACCGACGGAAGTTCGCTGGTGTTGATGACGTACAGGCCCCGCTTGCCGTCATAGGCCCCACCGCCCCAGTTCGGCCCGCCGCCGCTACCGGGCAGGCGCACCATCGGCCGGTCGGTGCGCAGCGGCTCCCACGGCGCGGCGAACCCGATGCCCTCGCTCTCGACGCGCGCGCGGCAATGCGCGGCCAGTTCCGGCGTCACCGTCGCCAGATCGTCGGTGGTCAGCGACTGGCGGATCACCGGCGGCGGCGCGGCCGGGATCGGCTGGGTGGGCCATGCCTGCTCGCCGTCCAGACTGCTTTTCGGCATCGGCGTCTCGCGCACCGGGAACAGCGGCTTGCCGGTGACCCGGTCGAGCACGAACAGATAGCCCGTCTTGTTCATCGCCGCGACCGCCGGGACTGTCCGTCCGCCGCGCCGCACCTCGATCAGGGTCGGCTGGACCGGCAGGTCGAGGTCCCAGATATCGTGATGCACCGTCTGGAAATGCCACAGATACCGTCCCGTGCGTGCATCGAGCGCCACCAGCGAGTTCGCGAACAGGTTGGCCCCCGCCCGGTCCACCCCGATCCGGTCGTAGGCGGGCGCGCCGAACGGCACGAAGACGATCCCCCGTGCTTCGTCCACCGACATGCTGCTCCATGCGTTGACGCCCGACCGTTTCGCCCAGCTGTCGCCCTGCCACGTGCCGTGGAACCGCTCGCCGGGACGCGGCACCGAGTGGAACGTCCAGAGCAGCTTGCCGGTGCGCGCGTCCCAGCCGCGCACATCGCCCGCCGGCCCCTCGACCGGCGACTCCTGCAACCGCGCACCGGTGATGACGACGTTGCCCGCGATCGCCGGCGCGCTGTTGATCTGGTAGGTATAGCCTGCCGGAAAGCCGCCGCCGTTGGTGCCGTTCATGACCTCCGCCGTGCGCAACTGGATCGGCGCGAAGTCTGCCGGCGGCTTACCGGTGGCGAGGTCGAGCGCGATCAACTGGCCCGATCGCGTGCCGAAGAACAGGCGCGGCGACGCCCCACCCCCGCGCTCGCCCGGCCAATACCCCAAACCGCGCCCGGCGATTCCGTCGTCAGCCGGCAAGGCGTACGTCCACGTCACGGCCCCCGTCGCCCCGTCGAGCGCGACGATGCGGCCGTACGGCGTCGCCAGATACAGCATCCCGCCGATCGCCAGCGGCGTCATGCTGCTCACCAGCAGGCGAGGGCTGTTGCTCTCCTGCGGCTTCAGTTCGAACGTCCAGACCGGGATCAGCCGTCGGACATTGGCGGGCGTGATGTCGCGCAACGCGGAATAGCGGGTGCCCGCCTCGTCGCCGCCGAACCCCGTCCAGTCGCCGTCCCGGCCGGACGTCGCGGCAGCAGCTCCGGCCGCCGACAGCATCAGAACTGCAATCTTCCATCCCGTCTGCCGCACGCATACTCTCCTGGTCGCCTGCGCGGCTGACCACCGCGCCTTTTTGATGTTGCATACATTATGTCTCGGTTGCATGCATAGTGGGTAAGCGGTCGACGGCGCGGACGAAAGATTGGCGAAGACGACCAGAGCGGCCGCCGGATTGCAGGCGGCAAGAGGAGGGCGAGGATGACGACTCGGTGGAAGCGATTGGGTCTTGGGCTGCTGGCCGGGGCCGCTGCGATGTGCGCCGTCGGTGCGGAGGCGGCGACGGTCGTCTATCACGGCTTCACCCTGATCGACGGCAGCGGCACCGCGCCGAAGGCCGATCAGGCGATGGTCGTCGACGATGCCGTCATCACATGGGTCGGCCCAGCGAAACAGGTCCCGCGCACACCCGGCGCAGCCCGCGTCGATCTCAAGCGCAAGTACCTGATGCCGGGGATCGTCGACCTCCACATCCATATCGGCACGGTCCGCGATCTCGTCCAGAAAGAGGGATATTTCACCCCCGACAGCGTGCGCAAGGACCTGCGCACCTATGCCGCGTTCGGCGTCACGACCGTCCAGTCGATGGGCACCGACAAGGATAGCATCATCGCCATCCGCGACACCGGCCGGAACGGTCCGCAGACGATGGCACGCCTGCTGACGGCGGGTCAGGGGCTGGTCTTCAAGGGCGGCTATGGCGGCGTTCCCGGCATCAATCACCCCGTCGCCACGCCCGCGGAAGCCGCGGCGGAGGTCGATGCGCAGGCGAAGAAGGGCGTCGATTACATCAAGCTGTGGATGGATGACGAACTCGGCGCGATGCCGAAGATGCCCTATTCCATCAGCAAGGCGATCATCGATGCCGGCCACCGCAACGGCAAGCGCGTCCTCGCCCACGTCTTCTACCTCGCCGACGCCAAGGAACTGGTGGCGCAGGGGATCGACGGCTTCATGCACAGCGTCCGCGACAAGCCCGTGGATGCGGAGCTGATCGCGGCGATGAAGGCGCGCGGCGTGTGGCAGGGTGCGGCCACCCTCAGCCGGGAGGCGGCGGTCTATGCCTTCGCCGCCGACAATCCCCGCACGCGCGATCCGTTCTTCCGCCAGGCCGCCGATCCCGCAACGATCGCGGGGCTGGAAAGCCCGGAGCGCGAGAAGACCATCGCCACCAGCCGCATCTACCCCGCCTTGCCCCGGATCGACGAACAGGCGCGCGACAACATCATGCTGCTGGCGAAGAGCGGCGTGAAGTACGGCTTCGGCACCGACGCCGGCCCGCCGGGACGCCTGCCCGGCTATTCCGAACATTGGGAGCTGGAGCAGTTGGTGAAGGCGGGCTTCACGCCTGCGGAAGCGATCCACACCGCCACCGCCCGCTCCGCCGAATGGCTGGGCACCAACGACCGCGGCCTCATCGCGCCCGGCCGGCTCGCCGACTTCGTCGTACTGAACGCCGATCCCACCCGCGACATCCTGAACAGCCGCAGGATCGCCGCGGTCTATATCGGCGGCAGCAAGGTCCCGTCGGTCCGATGAGCGACATGGCGGTTGCGGCCAAGGTGTCGGTGGCGGGGATGCGGCCGACGCGCGTGCGGCACGTCGTGCTGTGGCTGACCGTGCTCGCCTATATGATCACCTATATGGACCGGGTGGTCATTTCGGTCACCGGGCCGATGATCCAGGCGGAATATGGCCTGTCGAACCGCACCTGGGGCTGGGTGCTCGGCATCTTCCAGATCGGTTACGCGATCTTCCAGATCCCCGGCGGCTGGCTCGGCGACCGGTTCGGGCCGCGTCGGGTGCTGACCGCGATCGTGATCTGGTGGTCGACTTTCACCGCACTGACCACCGCGACGTGGAGCGCGTCGTCGCTGATCGTCTGCCGCTTCCTGTTCGGTTGCGGAGAGGCGGGTGCGTTCCCGAATGCCACGCGCTCGCTCAGCCGCTGGATGTTGCCGTCCGAACGCGGTTTCGCGCAGGGGCTGACGCATGCCGGCGCACGGCTCGGGGCGGCGCTGACGCCGGTGCTGGTCGTCTGGCTGATGCTGCATTTCGGCTGGCGTGCGCCGTTCCTGATCTTCGCGGTGCTGGGCCTGATCTGGGGGGCCGTGTGGTTCTGGTATTACCGCGACAGCCCGCAGCAGCACGCCTCCACCAACGATGCGGAACGGCGGCTGATCACCGATGCGCTCGCGCCGCAGGGGGAAGCCGGTGCCGTGACGGCAAAGGTACCGTGGCGCTTCATCCTCGCGCAGCCGCAGCTCTGGCTGATCTCGGCGATGTATTTCTGCTACGCCTATTCGATCAACATCTTCCTGACCTGGTTCCCGAAATACCTGAACGAGGTGCGTGATTTCGATCTCGCGCAGATGGGCCTGTTCGCCAGCCTGCCGCTGATGGCGGGCGTGGTCGGCGACATCACCGGCGGCTGGGTGTCGGACCGGCTGCTCCACCGCTGGGGCCATGTCACGCTGGCGCGGCGCGTCGTCGCGGTGGTCGGCTTCCTGCTGGCGGCGGTCGCGATCCCGGCGGGTGTGCTCAGCGCCTCGCCCCTGGTCAGCGTCGCGTGGTTCGCGCTGGCGGTGTTCGGGCTGGAATTGACGGTCGGCGTGTCGTGGGCGCTGACGCTGGATGTCGGCGGCATCTTCGCCGGCTCGGTGTCGGCGGTGATGAACACGTTCGGTAATATCGGCGGCGCGCTGGCCGCGGTCATCACCGGCTATATCCTGCACTGGAGCGGGTGGAATGCGGCGATGTTCGTGCTGGCGGCGCTGTCCGCGATCGGTGCGCTGCTGTTCCTGCGGATCGACGCCTCGCGGCCGATCTACCGCGCCGATACCGTCTGACGGTTACTTGCGCGGTGTCGAACCCGCCGCCGTCTGGTACGCGCGCGACCGCTCCTCGCGCCGGGCGCGCCGATGCGCGTTTTTGATGCTGTCCGCCCCGTTATCGAAATGCGACTGCATCAACTCGGCGATGGCGGGCACATCCCGCGCCCGGAATGCCTGTTCGATCAGCTTGTGTTCCTCGAACGCCGCTTCCCACCGCTCGTGATCCAGCGTGCTGACATGCCGCGCGCGTTCGGCCCGCGGCAGCAACAGCCGCCACGCGAGGATGAGCGATGCGTTGCCGGAGGATTCGACGATCAGCTCGTGGATCTGGCGGTTGGCCTCCAGATAGCGCGGCCGGTCGCGGCTCTCGAAATAGCGGGCCATGTCCTCCTGAAGTTCCGACAGCACTTCCATATCCTCCCCCCCCATCCGCTCACACGCCAACCGCGCCGCCAGCGATTCCAGCGCGCCGAGAACGGTGAACACCTCCGATGCGGCCTGCTCGTCGAGCTGACTGACCTGCACCGTGCGGTTGGGCAGCAACGTCACCAGCCCCTCGGCCGCCAGCGTGCGCAGCGCCTCGCGTACCGGTGTGCGCGACGTGCCGAACTGCTCGCTCAACGCCACTTCGCGCAGGGGTTCACCGGGCGCCAGTTCCCCCGCCAGGATCATCCGCCGCAGCATGGTGACGGCTTCCTGATGCCGGTCGCCTTTGCGAGCGGGGGGGCGATCCTCGGTCTCCGTCGCTGTCTCTGCCGTCTTCCGCTGCATCTTCGCAACCTACTCTCACTCTGCGGACACGGCAATCGGTCCACACTCAACTCCGGGGCGATGCGGATCGCTCGAATACGAGGATTGGCAGACCACCCGCGGGGTCGCGCCGCGCCGATCATGACTTCGCGACGATGCCCCGGACCGCATGTGGCAATGCCCCTTGTGCATCGCCGTCCGCGTGTCATGACAGGGCGCTATACACGCCGCGGCTTGATCCGCCGGCCTGAGGGAGCCGGCCTGTCATGACGTTGGTTGCGATCCTTGCCGCGGTAGTGTTGCTGATCCTCGCCATATCGGTCGGGCGGGTTCATCCCTTTATCGCCTTCATCGCGGCGTCCGTTCTGGCCGCCGTATTGCTGGGTCTTCCCCCCGCGAAGATCATGTCCACGATCGAGGCCGGGATCGGCGCGATGCTCGGCCCGATCGCGATCATCCTTGTCGTCGGCGCGATGTTCGGGAAGCTCGTCGCGGACAGCGGCGCGGCACGACGCATCGCCGACACGCTGTACGGCTGGTCGGGCCGGCGGTTCATCACCGTCGCGATGGCCGCGACCGGCTTTCTGGTCGGAATCCCATTGTTCTACAATGTCGGCTTCGTGCTGCTGGTGCCGTTGGTGTTTTCGGTGGGGGAGAGGGTGCGGATGCCGGCTGTGTACTTAGGCATTCCGATGCTGGCCGGGCTGTCGATCGCGCACGGCTTCCTGCCGCCGCATCCGTCGCCGACGGCGCTGGTGGCGCAGTTCGGCGCGGACATCGGACGAACGTTGATCCTGGGGCTGATCGTCGGCATCCCAACGCTGGCGATCGCAGGCCCCATCTTCTCGATCACGACGCGCGGCGTCATCGCCCGCCCGCCCGCGCTGTTCACCCCGTCCGAAGCGGCGGACGCAGCGCGCCAGCCCGGCGCCCTGCGCAGCTTCACCTGCGCCCTGCTGCCGGTCGCGCTGCTGACGCTGGCGACGATCGTCCAGTACGGCACGGCCGGCGGTTCGGCGGAGGCGCTGGTCACACTGCTCGGCAATCCGGCGCTGGTGATGCTGTTCGCGCTGGTGGTGGCGACCGTCGTGCTGGCCACGTCACAGGGCAGGACGCTGGCGCAAGTCGGTGTCGGGCAGGCGCAGGCGGTGACGGAGATCGGCGGCATCCTGCTCATCATTGCCGGCGCCGGCGCGCTGAAACAGGTATTCGTCGCGGGCGGTGCCGACGTGGCACTGGCGGCGCACCTGAACAGCATGCCGCTGCCGCCTTTGGTGCTCGGGTGGCTGCTGGCGATGACGATCCGTGTCGCGCTGGGATCGGCGACGGTCGCGGGACTGACGGCAGCCGGAATCATGCAGCCGATAGTTGCCACCCATCAGGCGGATGGCAGCCTGATGGTCCTGGCGATCGGCGCCGGCAGCCTGATGTTCAGCCACGTGAATGATTCCGGCTTCTGGATGTTCAAGGAGTATTTCGGGCTGAGCCTGAAACAGACCTTCCGCACATGGTCGTTGATGGAAACGCTGGTCGGCGTGTTCGGCCTGGGATTTACGATGCTGCTGAGCCTCGTGATCTAGGGCGCGATTTGACAGGTCGGGCTTTGTGCCATTCAAGCATTTCGTGGCCGAGAGTGCCGGCCAAGGGCAGCGCGGCACACGTACGATGATCGAGGGGAATTCGAGTGGCGCCGCACCTGAACCGCCGATCCACCCTTCGCGATGTCGCCTCTCACGCCGATGTGTCGATCAAGACGGCGTCGCGCGTCTTCAACAATGCGCCGCACGTCAGCGAGCCCGTAAGACAGCGCGTTCGTGCCGCCGCCGAGGCGCTGAACTATCACCCCAACCTGTTCGCGCAGGCGCTGGTGCGCCGCCGATCGCATCTGATCGGGCTGGTCTACGAGAACCCCTCGCCCAGCTTCGTCGTCGAACTGCAGATGGGCGTCCTGGATCGCCTGCGCAACGAGCGATACAGGCTGGTGGTGCTTCCGATCACGTCGGTGGCGAAGCGTGCGGCGGAGGTCGTAAGCCTTCTTCGATCCGCGGCACTCGACGGCGTCGTCCTCGCGCCACCGGCCTCCGACGATCCGACATTGCTCGGCGACCTGGCCAAAGCGGGCATCGCGTGCGCACGGATCGGGTCCACCACCGCGTCGGATGTGGGCCCGGAAACCCTGATGAACGATCAGGAGGCCGCCTTTCGTCTTGCGAGCTACCTGATCGAACTGGGGCATCGCGACGTCGCGGTCATTCGTGGCGACCCGACCCATCGATCGTCCGAAGCCCGCATGCGCGGCTACAGCGACGCCTTCGCGACGGTCGGCACGACCATCCGCGCAGACCGCATCCGCGACGGCCTCTATACCCGCGAAAGTGGTGAAGCCGCCGCCGGGGACCTGCTCGGTGCCGGCGACCTGCCCACCGCGATCGTCGCGCAGAACGACGACATGGCCGTCGGTGCCCTGACCGCGGCGCGCAGCCGCGGATTGTCCGTGCCCGGCGATCTGTCCATCGTCGGCTTCGATGATTCGGAGGTGTCGCGGATCGCGTGGCCGCCGATCACGACGATACGCCAGCCCGTCTTCGAAATGGCGGTCACGGCCACCGACATGGTCATCGCCCAGCTCGAGGGCCGTGACCCCGTGCGCAGGGTCGAGCATCCCTATTCCCTGCTGATCCGCCAATCCGCCGCCGCACCGAGGCTGGACGATAGTGCGAAAGCCGCTACCCGATCGTCGAAAGCTGGTGGCGAGGTTCGATGACACAGTTCCAGCTGGCACCGGGAGCGAGGCTGAACGCGACGCTGTTGGGGCAGGAACAGGAACCGCTGCTCCAGTCGGACGGGATACTTGCCGATCCGGACGAACTGGTCCGCGGTGTTTCGGCCAGCGACCTCCTGCCCGCTTATAGTCCCGCCGGCGGCTTTCCGGGTCTCAGGAGCGCGCTGCCGAGCGACTATATCCAGAAGGTGGTGAACGTCCTGACGGGCCCGATCGCCGAGGCGTTCTCACTGGGTGCGGTTCGTCCGATCCGGGCGCAGGGCGCGTTTTCCCTCGTGACCCTGCCCCCCGATGCGCTCGCCCCTCCGCAGCGAGCCCCGCACGTCGACTCGGTCGATCCGATGCAATTCGCCATCCTGCATTATCTCTGCGGCGCGGACCACGGCGGAACGTCGTTCTACCGCCATCGTGCGACCGGGTTCGAGACGTTGAGCCCGAGCCGGCTCGCCAGCTACGATGCTCACCGTGCCGGCGAAGCCACGCTGGACGGATATGTCGAGGACGGTGCGCCGTGGTTCGAACCCATCATGCAGGTGTCGGCCGAGATGAACAGGCTGATCGTCTATCGCAGCTGCGTCCTGCACTCGGGGCGCGTTCCGTCACCCGAACGGCTCAGCCCGGACCCCGAAACCGGGCGTCTGACCGCGAACATCTTCGTGACCTTCATACCGGCCAGTCTGCCCTGACGCGATCCGGACGATGCTGGTTGCCCGACCGCGCCAGCCCTTCGATCCCCACGCCCGGGTTCATCAGGCGAACGGCGAGCATGGCGAGTCGACTCCGGTCGGCACGCTGCGTCAGCGGGCGATGACACGTCTCGGCGCGGCGCAGTGTCGCAACAACGATCGTGCATCGAGAATGTCCGGGTTTGGTGGAGAGCGGACATCAAGCGTCGGCTGCGACGCGGGTTCATGCGTCAGCTGGGATCAGACTTTCTAAACCCCGAGAGGCGACAACCCAGCGGTAAAAAGCGTCTATGATGTAGACACGCAGCAAACTAGGATCGACCGTCACACGGCTGGCTTGCCCAACGCATTCGCGTCCCTGAACGATGATGGTTTGAGTAAGCCCGCGTTCGAGCAAAGAGCCCGGCTCCGATTGAAACAAACGCGTGGCCAGCACAGGCTGTTGTCTGACGAGGCAGGAGGCAAACACTAGGGCGTCAAGATCGTTGGGGAGCCTGAGCCGATTGCGAAGCCCTTCACGCTGCTGAAAGCGGCCTTGCACGGCAGCGTCTGCGGTGATTGACGGCGTCAAAGCCGCGTCGGGAGCATAGGATTTGAGCACTGACTCCACGATGACGCCCCGATCCAGTATCGATCCGCCTACGTCGGCAATCGTATATGGCTTGGCAGGCGTAGTGTACCCGGCCAAGGTTGTTGGTGGATAGCAGCCACGATGGGTCTTCCTGATCCACCCCTGAGCAAAGCGGGCGTTCGCACTGTTAGGCTCGCCATCGACCACCATCCGTATCGACTTGAAGTCACTCGACTTAAGCGCGCACCGTAAGAACATCTGGGCGTTTTCACGAGCAATCTTGCTCGAAAGCAGCGTTTGATAGTCCCAGTAAACGCCGGTCGGGAGCTTCTCGCGCGGTATTCGCAAGGCGGTGACAATGATGTCGTCTGCCGACGACGCGTCGGGAAGGATCGCCGGAACGTTCACTTTCTGCGCCGCAGCCGGCACAGCAGCCGCGAATAATGCTGCCAGTAACGCACCACGTAACATGAGCCGCTCCTTATTGACGAACGCTAGCACCAACGTACGGTTTGGCAAGAAGGTCGCATGTCCGCAGTTGGGCGATAGCCGACATGGCAGGCTAGCTACGAAGGGGCGCGCGGACGGTCAGAAGCGCAGTGAAATCTGGGTCCTCCACTGCCGCGTCTTCGTCAGCTAGCTGGTAGATACCGGGCTGCGCAGGCTCGATTGCATTGAGGACAGGAGCAATCGTGGCATCCTCGCCAGTGCCTTGGCGGATTACGATGCCGGAGTAGCGATCGACTGAAACAACCGTTCCGTGGAGCTGCCGACGCCGGATCAGGCAATCATCGTGATCGACATATGTGAGGCCGATCAGAAGCGTACAACCGACCAGATCAGCGGCAAGCTCCGCGTCCCAGTTATCTTCGCCGTCCAAGCTCTCGAACTCTGCCATCGCCACACCATGCCGCGCCGGCCGAATGTCCGCAATTGGGCGATTGTGTTGAAGAAGTCGGTGTTGGGTCTTGAGACAGGCAACGGCTGATTGACGCTGGACGGTGCTGATTGGCTCA
>JAGSNX010000001.1 GCA_018139225.1 Microvirga sp. SRT01 | reverse complement strand
CGAGATCGCGGTCGTGACCGCCGGGCGCGATGCGACCGACATCGCCTTCATGACCGTGTGGGGCCTGACCCGCCTTCAGCGGCAGACGGTGCGCGTGCGGCGGCTGTGATCGGATCGTCGCGAGAGAACTGGACGGGCTACAGGAACGGCGACGGGGCATGATCGTTTTGACCCTAGAACGATCATAGGAGAGCCAAGATGGCCGACATCGATAACCGCGCGCTCGACAGCCTGTCCGTTGCCCCGGGCGATCCCGACGAACCCACGGGCGGCAGTCGGGTGCAGGGGCAGGATGCGGGACGCGACAAGTCGATCGCCAAGCGGCTGGAGAAGAACCCGGAGAGCAGCGACGCGCGGCTGGACAATGCGCTGGACGAGTCGATGGACGCCAGCGACCCCGCCTCCTCGACGCAGCCCGTCCATCGCGGCAGCGAGCCCGCCGTGTCGTCGGGCTATGACGAGGAAAAGGAACGGGCGCTGCGCGACGGCGGCTGAGCGGTTCGGGCGCAACCTTTGTTTGTTGCGCAAAAGCACCATGAATCCACGATTGGGATGCGGCGAACCTCGGTTCGTCGCATCCCTTGTTGCAGCGCAGCGATTTTCGGCGATGTTCATGACGATCCGGCGACGGTCTCGTTAAGGGCGGTGTAACCACTTTTGGCGTATCCCTTGTCGGGCAGAAGCTCTGGGCGGGGTGACGACGATGGGTTCGAGGATGAAGCCGGCCGAAGGTGCGATGACGTTGGCCGAGATGAAGGAATTCGCGAGCTTTTCCAGCTCGACACAGCGGTATATCCGCCGTTCGCTCGACATCGGTCTGGACCGCGACGACGCCATGACCCGGTGGTCGCGCGACGTGGTGGAAGCCGCCAGCATCCGCGCGCAGGCCCGCCTGTACCGCGCGCTGCCTGCGATCCGCGAGATCGTCCCCGACGACAGCGGCCTCGACGCGATCGAGCCGTTCCTGGCGCCATTGGTCACCGTGGTCGCGTTCGATCTGGGGCAGGGCCGGTTGCCCAGCTTCTCGGCGGTGCGCTTCCTGTACGAGCGGCTGATCGGTGCGGAGGTGCGCCCGTGGTTGCCCGCGGCGTTCTGCGCGGCGGCGGCGTTGCCGCATCTGCATCCAGAACTGCGGCGCACATTGCTCCAGTCGATCAGCGAAGCGGCGGCGACCGCGGCGGGCTGGTCCAACCGTCAACCGGCGTTCTTCCCCTATTGGGTGGAGAAGGTCGAGGGCGCTCAGCCGATCGCGAACTGACACTCACGCGGCGGTCGACCGTCAGCGACAGGCTCGCCACCCCATCGCGCCACGGTTCGCCTGATCGAGGTGGAGGTGGTCGCGGTGCGCGGCATTGTAGTCGGGCGACAGCGTCGTCGCGAACAGCTTGCACGCACCGTCGCGCACGCGGCGCAGGAATCGCGCCTTGCCGTCGTCTCCTTTCCAGTCGCGTGCGACGGTGATGCGCGTACCATCCGTCAGGCGGAAGCCGGCAATGTCCACTGCATCGGCGGTGGAATGCTCGCTCCAGTTGCCGGCATCGCGCCCATAGATGCGTCGACAGCTATAGCTCCCGAAATGGTCGATCGAGACGACGCGCTTCCCGAACTCGGCCTCCGCAGCCGGCTGCACGACATCCCATTCCCACATCGCCAGCGCGGCGCCGACCGGGCAGGCGACGCCGAGGCCCGCGGGCACGAAGGCGATGTTGCGCGCACCGCTTGCCGTGAAACGAATACCGTCGCGATAGCCGCATTGGCCCGCTCCCGACCTTGGTGGCAGCGCGGTATAGCGGACACCGGCGCGGTCGAGCGCGGCGCGGCAGGCAGGGAAATCCTCCGTCAGCGCGGTCAGCTTGCGCCCGGTGAACAGCCCCACCGGCTGGCCGAGATCGAGCGGCGTCCACGGCAGATCCTGCGGTCGCCCCCGCAACGCGGCCCAGGCGATGAACGCGAGCGCCAACGCGATGCCGCCGAACACCAACACTCCGGCAAGGCGACGCAATACCGCCATCAACCGCGCATCGCGGCATCGAGCGGCTCGGCCGTCACCGGGTAGCCGAGATCGTCGGGGATGCAGAGCTGCTCGATGCCGTCCCGCCACGCGGGAAAGGGCGAGATCAGCCGCACCGGGTGGGCACGGGCCTGCGCAACGGCGTCGTCATAGCTGCCGAACAGCGCCAATCGCTCCAGATTGCGACGCGTCGGATAGATCAGGGCCGCCCGCCCCGCATCCGCCTCTGCCAGGATCGCGGCGGCGCTGGTCCACAGCAGGCGCACATTCTCCGTATGGTCCTCCTCCGCGACCGGCGCGTCCGCCGGTAGCCGCGCGAGGTAGAAGCGGGTGTCGAATATCCGCGACGTGGCATGGCTGGGCCGCCACCGCGCGAATGGCACCAGCGCATCGAGGTCGAGCGTCGCGCCGTCCAGCGCCTGCATCAACGGCGCGCCCGCATGCAACGCGGCGCGCGCCTCTGAAACATCGACATCGGCTGAGACGCCGATCGGCAGCCCGACCTCCTCTATCGTTTCGCGGATCGCGGCGATGCGCGCGGCCGTGCCGTCGGCATCGTCGCTCTGCATCGTCGCGGCCAGCGCCACGTCGCCGGGATCGACCCGCCCCCCCGGAAATACCAGCGCTCCCGCGGCGAACGCCATCGCCTTGGCGCGCTCTACCATCAACAGCTCGGGCGGCGCATCGGCGCGATCACGCAGGATCACCAGCGTCGCGGCGGGAATGGCGGGGCTTTGATCGTCGAACATTACTGGCGTAACGCGCGGAGGCGGTGATGATCCCGGCGCTTCATGGGATGCTGTGGGCGGGGTGGTGGAGCTGAGGGGAATCGAACCCCTGACCTCTGCAGTGCGATTGCAGCGCTCTCCCATCTGAGCTACAGCCCCGCGCCCTCCGGCTGAGCCGGCAGCAGCCCGGACAAAGCCGGGAGCGACGCCCTTAGCGAGCCGTTTCGGGCAATGCAACATGCCTTCGGTGCAGCAGCATCAAGTCACCGGGGGCGGGACGATCCCCCCGTACGACCGGATGTGCTCCAGATCAGGAACATCGGTCCCAACTGCCCGTTTTTGCTTCCGGAAACCGAACACCGCGCGACGTGACGCGGCCGGCAACCACCGCAGGAGAATGGAGACCATCATGGGCTACGAACGCTATCCGCGAGGGAACGACCAATCCGATCCGCAGGACTCGCGCCGCGACTTCGGCACTGGCCGGGAGTACACCTATTCCAGTGCACGCGACTATGCCGCTGCCGGACGACTGGGGCGGGATGACGATGACGGCGACCGCTCACGCGACCGTTACGGCGCACGCGATTATGGGCGGCAGAGCTACGGTCGGCAGGATTACGGCCAATCCGATGCCGGTCGTTCGGACTATGGCCGCTCCGAATATGGACGCGCGGAGTACGGGCAGGGCAACCAGCCTGGACGCGGCACCTCCGGTTATGGCGATCGCGATTACGGCAGCGATTATGGCAGCCGCGATCAGGCGCGCGGCGGCAGCTATGGCGGATCGCAGGGCTTCTACGGCCGCGGTCGCGAGGGTTCGGGCCAGCAGCAGGGCGGGTCGCGCGAATATCACGGCTCCTACGCCAGCGACGGCCGCCGGTTCGAGGATGTCGGCCGCTACCGCCACGCCGACGACGACAATTATCGTGGTCAGCAACAGGGTCGCGAGCAGAACCGGGACCCGAACCGCGGCGGATATGGCCGTCAGCCGCAGGGCTATGACTATGAGGATCGCGGCTTCCTGGCGCGGGCCGGGGACGAGGTCCGTTCGTGGTTCGGCGATGACGAGGCGGAGCGTCGCCGCGAGATGGATTCGCGCTACGACGAGCGGTCCGACCCGTCGCAGGGCGGCAGCGGTCAGTCCCGCTACGGTAACCGCTCGCGCCACCACGACGAGGACTATCATAGCTGGCGCAGCGGCCAGATCGCCGCGCTCGACCGCGACTATGACGAATATCGCAATGAGAACCGCTCCAAGTTCGAGAACGAGTTCTCCAGCTGGCGCACCACTCGTCAGGGTCAGCGCGACCAGTTGAACAAGGTGACCGAACATCAGGAGGTCGTCGGATCGGACGGCGCGCATGTCGGGACCGTCGACAAGGTGCGTGGCGACCGTATCCTGTTGACCAAGAACGACGTGGATGCGGGCGGTCAGCACCACTCGATCCCGTCGAGCTGGGTACAGTCGGTCGACGACAAGGTCACGCTGACCAAATCCGCCGACGAAGCGAAGAAGGCGTGGCGCGACGAGGACCGCAATCAGGCGATGTTCGGCTACGGTGACAACAACCGCCAGCAGGGCAGTTCGCAGGGCGGCGCCAGTGCGTCGAGCACCGCGTCGGCGACGACCGGCCGGTCGACGACCGACCAGACCAAGACGGATCGCGACGACTTCACGTCGGACGGCAACCTGAACAAGAGTTTCCCGGGCACCTACTAACGCCCGGGACACTGCGGGAGAGGGTCCGGGCGGCGACGCCCGGACCCTTTTCATTTGTGCGATCGCCGCGCCTTCGCCAGACCCAGTTGAACGATAACGAGGAGAGACATCGATGCCCCGCGCCTGGACCCTGGCGTCGCGCCCGAACGGGACGCCGACCCACGCCGACTTCGCCCTGATCGACGTGGATGCCGCGCCGCTCAACGACGGCGAAGTCCGCGTCGCCAATCGCTGGCTGTCGGTCGATCCGTACATGCGTGGCCGCATGAACGACGTGAAGAGCTACGTCCCGCCCTTCGCGATCGGTGCACCGATGGACGGCGGCGCGGTCGGCGAGGTGATGGAGAGCCGCAGCGACTCGCTGAAGGTCGGCGACATGGTCCTGCACATGCAGGGCTGGCGCGACGAGGCGACCGGCCCTGCGGCGGCCTTCACGAAGCTGCCCGCGCTCGATGCGCCGCCACAGGCGTTCCTCGGCCGGCTGGGCATGCCCGGCGTGACTGCGTATTTCGGTCTGCTCGCGGTAGCGGAGGCGAAGGAAGGCGACACGGTGTTCGTATCGGCGGCGGCGGGTGCGGTCGGCTCTACGGTCGTCCAGATCGCCAAGGCCAAGGGCATGACGGTGATCGGCTCGGCCGGTGGCGCGGAAAAGGGCGAGTGGGTCCGTTCGCTCGGCGCAGACGGGGTCATCGACTATAAGGCGGGATCGGTCGTCCGCGCGCTGGGCGAGGCGGCTCCGAACGGGATCGACGTGTATTTCGACAATGTCGGCGGCGATCATCTGGACGCGGCATTGGCGCATGCGCGGCCCCGCGCGCGCTTCGCGATCTGCGGGATGATCGACGTGTACAACGACGCCAAGCCCACGCAGTTGAAGTATCTCGCGCGCCTGATCGGCAACCGCGTTCGGATGCAGGGCTTCATCGTCAGCGACTACATGAACCGCGCGGGCGAGTTCTACGCGGAGATGGGTTCGCTCGTCGCCAGTGGAAAGCTGCGTGGCGAAGAGACGGTATTCGACGGACTGGATACCGCACCGGACGCCTTCCTCGGCCTGTTCAGCGGCGGCAATACCGGCAAGATGCTGGTCCGTCTGTAACCGCGGCGGGGAGGGCAGGCTGCTGCGGCCCTTCCCGCGTACGATGGCGTACTAACTTGTCCTAATGCGCGCCAGATCGGCTTGATGCATGAGCCAAGCACCTGTTAAACTTGGGTTTCGATCATGCGCACCGACTGCGACTATTACTACAAGCGAGCCGAAGCCGAATTGGAGATGGCGCAGCGATCCACTGTGCCGGAGGCGGTCAAGGCGCACTACATGCTGGCCGGTTATTATCTCGACCACGTCTACGCAAACGGGGTCGGCGAACACTCGCAACTAACGCAGCTGCTCGCCGCCTCGCGCTGAGGACCACGCCGGGGGCGGCACGCTTGCCGCCCCCCGTCAGGGTCTTACAACGACCCCTTGAACGTATCGCACTGCGCCGGATCGCCGGTCTGCAAACCACGCCGCAACCATTCCATCCGCTGTGCCGACGTGCCGTGCGTGAAATTGTCGGGCGACACGCGCCCCTTGGTCAGCGTGTCGTCGCCGATCGCGGAGGCGGCGGTCATGCCCTCCTCGACGTCGCCCGGATCGAGCCGGTCGCGATTTTGCGCCGCCCATACGCCGGCATAGCAATCCGCCTGCAACTCCAGCCGGACGGACGCGGCATTGCCCTCCGCCTCGCCGGCGGACCGCTGGATGCGCTGCACCTGTTCGGAGGTGCTGAGCAGGTTCTGGATGTGGTGGCCGAATTCATGCGCGATCACGTAATATTGCGCGAAATCCCCCTTCGCGCCGAACCGGTTGGCCAGCTCGTCGAAGAAGCTGGTATCGAGATAGATGTTGTCGTCGGTCGGGCAGTAGAACGGCCCCATCGCGGATTGCGCCGCGCCGCAACCCGACTGGCCATTGCGGCTGAAGAACTGCAGGCCCGGTGCCTTGAACTGCTGGCCCGACTTGGCGAAGATCGCCTCCCACGTATTTTCCGCGGAGCTGAACGCGTTGCAGGCGGCGCGCTTGGCGGGGTCGGAGGAGCAGATCGCGGTCGCGCTCTTCTCGCCGGTCTGAGGCGCGGTGCGCGTGACCTGAGTCCCCGACCCGCCGCCACCGCCGATCATCGAGCCGATGTTGCCGAGTCCGCCGAACACCGCCAGCAGGATCAGCACGACGACGATGCCACCGCAGCCGAAACGGCTGCCGATCAGCGGCAACAGCCCGAACAGCAGCCCACCGCCGCCGCCGCCGCCGAAGCCGCCGCCACGATTGCCCTGGTCCCCGACGTTGATATTCGGGTCGAAATCGTCGAGCCGCATGGCACTTGCCCCTCTGCCGTATCCGCCCGTTGAATGCGCGACGGACCCAAGAGGTTCAAGGGCCGTTGATAGGATGAGGCGGCGCGGCCAGACTGGCGGCAGGCGTGGGGGGAGTTGACGATGTTCCTGAAGGGCAAGACGGCGGTCGTGACCGGTTCGACCAGCGGCATCGGGCTGGCCTATGCCCGCGCGCTGGCGGCGGAGGGTGCGGCGGTCGTCCTCAACGGTTTCGGCGAGGCGGACGCGATCGAGGCGATCCGCGCCGAACTTGCGACGACCAGCGGCGCGACCGCGCTGTACGACGCCGCCGACATGACCCGGCCCGACCAGATCGCGGCGATGATCGAGCGGGCGGTCGCCGAAACCGGATCGATCGACGTCCTCATCAGCAATGCCGGCATCCAGCATGTCGCGCCCGTCGCGGAGTTCCCGCCGGAGAAGTGGGACGCGATCCTGGCGATCAACCTGTCGTCCGTGTTTCATGCGATGCGCGCCGCGATCCCGCACATGAAGGCGCAGGGCTGGGGCCGGATCATCTCCACCGCTTCCGCCCATTCGCTGGTCGCGAGTCCCAACAAATCCGCCTATGTCGCCGCCAAGCACGGCCTGATGGGCCTGACCAAGACGGTGGCGCTGGAAGTGGCGCAGGCGGGGATCACCGCCAACTGCATTTCCCCCGGCTATGTCTGGACGCCGCTGGTGGAGGGGCAGATCCCCGACACGATGAAGGCGCGCGGGATGACGCGGGATCAGGTGATGAACGACGTGCTGCTCGCCGCGCAGCCGACCAAGGAGTTCGTCACCCCCGAGCAGGTCGCCGCGCTCGCGCTCTTCCTGTGCCGCGACGAAGCGAAGGCGATCACCGGTACCAACCTGTCGATGGATGGCGGCTGGACCGCACAATGAGGCGCGCGCCCGCTGCCGTCACGGCCGCTGCCGCCTTGCTGGTCGTCGCCAGTGCCGGGCAGGCCGCCGACTGGCGCCGCACCGCGACCCCGAACGATCGCGGGCGTTTGCGGGGATGGCGCGATGCCTGGGTCGCCGCACTGACGCAGGCGCGCAGTACGCCGGACGGCGCGGCGGCGATCGCCCGCGACCGGGTGCTGTACGATCCGGACCACGCTCTGGTCGATCCGGTGCCACCCGCCGGCGACTATCGATGCCGGACGGTGAAGCTCGGCGGCGGCGATGCGCTGAGCTTCGTTCCGCACGAGTGGTTTCGCTGCCGGGTCGGGCAGGGGAAGGACCCGGCGTCCTTCGCGAAGACCACTGGATCGCAGCGTCCGGTGGGTACGCTCTACCCCGATACCGACGCCCGCGCGGTGTTCCTCGGCACGCTGGCGCTCGGCGACGAAACGCGCGCGATGCCTTATGGCCGCGACCGTTCGCGCGACATGGCGGGCATCGTCGAGCGCATCGGCGAGCGTCGCTGGCGGATGGTGCTCCCCTATCCGGCGTTCGAATCCACGCTGGATGTTATCGAACTGGTTCCTGCGGAGTAGCGCAGGGCTCCAACTGTCCGTCATTGCACGTCTCCCTCCCCCGAAGGGGAGGGAGTAAAAAGCCCTACGCCGGCGCAGCCGTCGCCACGAACGCGTCCTCGCGCCGTTCCGGCCGGATGTAGATCGACGATAGCGTCGGCAATTCGTCGTGCAGTTTCGCCTCCAGCGCCTCGATGATCCGCTCGCCGTCGCCCATCGTCACCGCGTCGTCGAAATCGGCGCTGATCGCGACGAAGACCGCGTCCGGCGCGGTGTGGATCGTGCGGACGTGGTTGACGGCGGCGATGCCCGGATACGCGGCGACGATGTCGCGGATGCGGGCGATCGTCGCCGGATCGGTGCGTTCGCCGATCAACAGCCCCTTGCTCTCGCGCGCGAGCAACACGGCGACCAGCGCCAGGATGCACCCGATCGCGATCGACGCGATGCCGTCCAGCGCCGGATTGTCGTAATAGTGGCTCGCCCACACACCGACCGCTGCGATGACCAGCCCGGCGAGCGCCGCCGAATCCTCGAACAGCACGATGAAGCCGGCCGGGTCCTTCGACTCGCGGATCGCCTGCCACCAGCCGGTGTCGCCCTTGGACGCGGAGAATTCACGGACCGCGATCGTCCACGACGACCCCTCCAACAGTACCGAGATGCCCAGCACGATGTAGTTGACGAGGGGGCTGGTCAGCGGCTCCGGCTCGACGATGTGCCGCCACCCCTCGTAGATCGACACGCCCGCGCCGATCGCGAAGATCAGGATCGCCACGACGAATGCCCAGAAATACAGCTCGCGACCATATCCGAACGGGTGAGCGGTGTCGGGGGAGCGGCGGCTCCGGTGCTGGCCGTACAGCAGCAGGATCTGGTTGCCGCTGTCGACGCAGCTATGCACTCCCTCCGTCAGCATCGACGACGATCCGGTGATCCCAGCCGCGATGAACTTGGCGACGCCGATGCCCAGATTGGCGGCCAGCGCGCCGTAGAGGACGATATTCTCGCGGATGCGGCCAGTCAGCGTCGTCATGAAGGTCTATCCGGTGCGCGCCGCCAAGGTGTCGGCACTGGCAGCGATGAACGCGCTACGACCGACTTGGTCCCCGCCTGTTTGTCAGCACATCGCTCAGTGTCGCGCGCGCACCTTGTCCAGCCACGCCCCGATCGCGCCCGCGGCCTCCGGCTCGGCCAGCGTCGGCGCGTGGCCGATCCCCGGCACCGTCGCCAGCGTGGCGTCGGGCAGCGCCGCGATCATCCGCTCCGCCACCGGGCCCGACAGGATGTCCGACCGCTCGCCGCGCACCACCAGTACCGGCGCATCGCCCAGCGCCGCCAGCGCCGACCACATATCCGGCCCGCTCTCCGCGCCCGGCACGCGAAACGGCTCGGCGATGCGCAGGTCGTAATCCAGCACGATCCGCCCCGCACTGGTCAGCCGGTACAGCCGCTTGGCCATCGCCAGCCACTCCTCCAGCCCCCAGTCGGGATAGATGTCGCGGTTCGCCTCCGCCACGGTGCGCGCGGCATGCAGCCAGGTCGGGCAACTCGACCCCTTGCCGACATAGCCGCGGATGCGCGACAGCCCCGCGGCATCGATCTCCGGCCCGACATCGTTGATCAGCGCGCCCGCGATCCGGCCACCGCGCGCACCCGCCAGCAACATGCCGACGATCCCGCCCAGCGACGTGCCGACCAGCGCGAACCGGTCGATCTTCTGATCGACCAGCAGCGCCTCGATATCCTGCATGTACGTCAGCGGCACGTAGCTCATCGCGTCCTTGGCGTAGCCGCTCTCGCCACGCCCGCGCAGGCTGACCGCGATCACCCGCCATTCGCCGGCATGCGCCTCCGCGAATGCCTTGTAGTCGCGGGCGTTGCGAGTCAGCCCGGGAATGCACAGCAGGGGAGGGCGTCCGTCCGTCGGGGCATCGTCTCCGCCACCGTAATCGCGCGCATGCAGGCGAACGCCGTCGGCGGACCACCAATAGACGTTCGTATAAGCGGCCATGCTTGCGTCTCCCGGTGCGCGCCACCCATATCGGGCCATGCCCGTGACGCAAGCCTATCGCCCCGCCGCCGCCCTGCTCGATCTCGGCCCGACCTTCGTCGACCCGGTCGCCGCGGCGAATTTTCCGGAGACGCGGCTGCGCTTCCGTAACGATCGCGCCGCCGCCACGGTCGGCCTCGACGCGTTGAGCGACGAGGAATGGATCGCGCATTTCGGGCGCTTCAAACCACTGCCGGATACGTTGCCGCAGCCGCTGGCGCTGCGCTATCACGGCCACCAGTTCCGGACCTACAATCCCGATCTTGGCGACGGTCGCGGCTTCACCTTTGCGCAGATGCGCGACGCGCACGGCCGGCTGGTCGATCTCGGCACCAAGGGATCGGGGCAGACGCCGTGGAGCCGCTTCGGCGACGGTCGCCTGACGCTGAAGGGCGGCGTGCGCGAAGTGCTGGCGACGGAGATGCTCGACGCGCTCGGTGTCTCCACATCCTCCACTTTGTCGCTGATCGAGACCGGCGAGCAACTGGACCGCGGCGACGAGCCGTCGCCCACGCGGTCGGCGGTGATGGTCCGGCTTAGCCACGGCCATATCCGCATCGGCAGTTTTCAGCGGCTCGCCTATCTGCGGGACGACGACGGCCTGCGCCGCCTGACCGACTATGCCCTGACGAAACTGTTCGACGAGCCGGCTGGCGATCCGGTGCGCCTGCTCGACCTCGTCGTCGGTCGCGCCGCGACGCTCTCGGCGCAATATATGGCCGCAGGCTTCGTCCACGGCGTGCTCAACACCGACAACATCAACGTCACCGGCGAGAGCTTCGATTACGGCCCTTGGCGGCTCGCACCGACCTGGGACCCTGCCTTCACCGCCGCCTATTTCGACCAGCAGGGCCTCTACGCGTTCGGCCGTCAGCCGGAGGCGATCGGCTGGAACGTGATGCAGCTTGCCGCCTCGCTCCGCCCGATCGCGGAGAGCGACGCGCTGATCGAGACGGTGGAGCGCTATTCGCCGCGTTTCCAGCAGGCGCTGGTGGAGGCGGTGCTGTGGCGAATGGGGCTGACGCCGCTCGGCACGCCCGACGATCGCGCGCTGGTGCGGGCGGTGGAGGCGACGCTGCGCGCCACCGGCCATCCGCTTGACGGGTTCTTCCACGACGCCTTCGCGGTACCCTTGCCCGACAGCTATGGCGACGACTGGGCGGACGTCCGCAGCCGCGCCGCCGCTTTCGTTCCGCGCAAGGCGCGGGGCGACTATTGGACCGGCGAACCCTGTTCGATGCTGATCGACGAGGTGGAGGCGATCTGGGCGCGCATCGCCGACGATGAAGACTGGTCCGCGCTCACCGAAAAGGTCGCCGCGATCCGCGCGTTCGGGGCGGCGCTGCGCTGACATTCAGTGGCGGAACGCCAGCCACAGCAGTTCCGCGCCACCCGCCAATACGACCCACCCCAGCGCGGCCGCGCTCGCGACGTATACGCCCACCGGCAATCTCCGCATCGTGCTCCCCTAATCCCCCGTCCAGGCCTCCTGCTGCCGCGCGCCCTGCCGCTCCAACGACTTCTCGCATCCTCTGTGATCGTTTTCGCGTTCCGCAAACGAATGCGCGCCTTCACTTGCCCGCAAGCTGGCCGCGTCTATGAAGGGCGATCATGAGCGAGATCATCTCCTTCGAACCTGCGACCGGAGCCGAGCTGGCACGGCTGCCCATCGGCGACGTCGATGCGGAGGTGGCGGCGGCACGCACCGGTTGGGCCGGCTGGGCCGCGCAGCCGCTGGCGTTCCGGATCGAGACGATGCGCCGCTTCGCCAACGTCGTCCGCCAGCGTCAGGACGCGTTCGTCGACGTCATCGCGCGCGAGACCGGCAAGCCCCTGTGGGAGGCACGCACCGAAGTCGAATCGGTGATCGCCAAGGTCGATATTTCCGCCACCGCCTATGCCGACCGCACCGCGCAACGCCGGATGGAGGCCGCCGCCGGTGCCCGCGTGGCGCTGCGTCACAAGCCGCACGGCGTGCTCGCGGTGCTGGGGCCGTACAACTTCCCCGCGCACCTGCCCAACGGCCACATCGTGCCCGCGCTGATCGCCGGCAATGCGGTGGTGTTCAAGCCGTCCGAGAAGACGCCTGCGACGGGCAAGTTCCTCGTCGACTGCTACCACGCGGCGGGCGTGCCGGAGGGGTCGGTGCGGCTGCTCGTCGGGGGTCCCGATCAGGGCAAGGCACTCGCCGAACACCGCGACATCGACGGTCTTCTGTTCACCGGTTCGGCGCGCACGGGCATTGCGCTCAACCGCCTGTTCGCGACGCGACCGGAGAAAATCCTGGCGCTGGAAATGGGTGGCAACAATCCCATCGTCGTGTGGGATACGCCGGACCTCCACACCGCCGCCGTGCTGGTCGTGCAATCCGCCTTCACCAGCGCCGGCCAGCGCTGCACCGCCGCGCGTCGCCTGATCGTGCAGGACTCGCTCTATGACGGGCTGATCGACGCGATCGGGCGCATCTGCCAGCGGATCATCGTCGGCGCGCCGCACGACACGCCCGCGCCCTTCATGGGCCCGGTGATCGACAACGAGGCCGCCGACCAGCTGACGGAGAGCTTCCTGTCGCTGCTGATGCGCGGCGGCCGCCCGATCCGGCATCTGGAGCGGCCCGACGACCGTCTGCCATTCCTCGCCCCCGCCATGATCGACGTCACGAACATGGCGGAGCGTCCCGACCTCGAACTGTTCGGCCCGATCCTGCAGGTGTTCCGCACCGCCGACTTCGACGCCGCCATCGCGGAGGCCAACAACACGCGATACGGCCTGTCGGCGGCGCTCGTCAGCCAGACGCCGGCGCTCTACGATCGCTTCTGGGCGAATATCCGCGCCGGCGTCGTCAACTGGAACCGTCCGACCAACGGCGCCGCCAGCAATGCGCCGTTCGGCGGCATCGGCTGGTCCGGCAATCACCGCCCCAGCGCGTATTACGCCGCCGATTACTGCGCCTATCCGGTCGTCAGCAGCGAAAGCGACGCGGCGAGAGCGGCGATCGGGATCGGGCTGCGGGACGCTTAGGGGGCGGGGTAACCTCCACCGTCATCCCAGCGAAAGCTGGGATCTCAGGCGATTGATCCCCGCCGCCACTACGAGACCCCAGCTTTCGCTGGGGTGACGGCATGTTGCTCTTCTGCCCTACTTGGCCGCCAGCCAGTCCCCGATCTTCTTCTCCAGCACCGGCATCGGCAGCGCCCCCGAATCCAGCACCGCCGCATGGAACGCGCGCGGGTTGAACGCCGTGCCCTGCTTGGCCTTCGCCTGCGCCTTCAGCTTCAGGATCGTGAGCTGTCCGATCTTGTACGCCAGCGCCTGTCCGGGGATCGCGATGTAGCGCTCCACCTCCGCCGTCGCATCCGTCCGGCTCATCGGCGAATTGGCGAGCATGTAATCGATCGCCTGCTCGCGGCTCCACCCCTTGGCGTGGATGCCGGTGTCGACCACCAGCCGCATCGCGCGCAGCATCTCGTCGGACAGGCCACCCATCCGCTGATACGGGTCCGTCTCCATGCCCAGATCGGGCCACAGCGTCTCCGCATACAGCGCCCATCCCTCGACATAGGCGGTGTTGCCGCCGAAGCGCATGAACGCGGGCAGGGCCGCATTCTCCTGCGCCAGACTGATCTGGAAATGATGTCCCGGCACCGCCTCGTGCAAGTACAGCGTCTCCATCCCCCAGGTGAACCGCGTCGGCAGATCGTAGGTGTTGTAATAGAAGATGCCCGGCCGCGATCCGTCCGGCGTGCCCTGCTGGTACGATCCCGCCGCATCGGTCTTGGCGCGGAAATCGGGCACCGGCCGGATTTCGAGCGGAGTCTTCGGAATCAGCGAGAACTGCTCGCGCACCCGCGCATCGATGCGCTTGCCGATCGCCTCGTACCCGGCGCGCAGCGCCTCCGCCGACTTGGGCTGGAACTGTGCGTCGGTACGCAGGTGGTCGAAGAACTGCGCCAGCGTGCCCTTGAACCCGACCGCCTTCTGCTGCGCCGTCATCTCCCGCGTAATCCGCGCCACTTCCGACAGGCCGAGTTGGTGGACGTCCTCCGCCTTCAGCGGCAGTGTCGTGTTCTGCTCGATATTGTGGGCGTACAGCGCCGCGCCGCCGGGCAGCGCCGACAGCCCGACCGTATCGCGCGCCTTCGCCAGATACTCTTTCGCGAGGAAGTCGCGGAACGCGCGATGCGCCGGCAGGATCACGTCACGCACCTGCGCCGCATAGGCCGCCGTCAGCCGCACGCGCTCGGTCGCCGGGATGCCGTCCGGGAACATCGTGACAGGTGCGTAGAAGGTCGACTTCTCGACGCCCTCCGCGATCAGGTTATCGAACTGCGCGATCATGTTGCGCACGACCAGCTTGGGCTGCGTCACGCCCTTCGCCATGCCCTCGCGCAACCGGTCGGTCAGCCGCTGGTACAGCGCCGCATAGCCGGCGTTGCGCTTCAGGTTATTGTCGTAATCCTGCACCGCCTTGAACGGCGCCGCCCCCTTGCCCGACGCGAAGTCCGGGTAGAAGGTCTGGAACCCGTCGAAATGGCTGACCGGGAGCAACCGGACGATCGCCAGCAGTTCGGGCGTATAGCCCTTCAGCCCGATCTCGATCTGGTTGCGGAACACGTCGTATGCGATGCGATCGACCGGCGTCAGCGTCGCACGATCGATTGCGTTCAGCGCCTTCAGGTCGGCTTCCAGATTGCGCTTGTCCCGCGCCAGCCGCGCGTCGGTCAGATACTCGCCGAACTGGTCGGCGTAGCGCATGTCCCCGCGCGCGATCGCACCGAGCGGCGACAGAGCCAGATCCCGCTCGTCGCTGTCATAGAACAACCGCTTCAATCGCGCATCCTCCGGCCCGTCGCCGGCGACAGGCACGGGCGGCGGCAACGCCTGACCCGAGGCGATCGCCGGCACCCCAACCACCGCGATCAGGGCAGCGGAGGCGAGCAGAAGAACGGGCAACATCGAACGCATGGACAGGCACTCCGGCAGGCGCCGCACCGGCGGCCCCGCGTCTCGCCTAGCGTTCTGATTCGTCGCGCGAAAGCCACTCTTCGCCGGTCGTGCCGATCAACGCGCGGCGACGCCGGCCAATCCGGCAAGACGTGGGTCGACCGACCACAACAATCGGCAACATATGCAGCATGAGTGATAGACTCCGTCATCCATGCGCGCGAGTATCCCACGTTCGAGGGCGAGTCGGGGGGAATTATCATGAAGATCATCTAGGTACAGCAGGCGCTGGCGCAAAAGGGTTACAAGCCCGGTGCACTGGACGGAGTCTGGGGACGGCAGACGGCATCTGCATTACGGTCCTTTCAGGACAGCAACAACTTGCAGGCAGATGGAATCCTTGGAAATCTGACACTCGCCGAGCTCTTCCCCGATACGAAGCTGCCGCGAAAACTGGATGATCCCAGCCTGGTCTGGTTCAAGGAAGCCCAGCGGCTGCTCGGTACTCGCGAACATCCCGGCGTGGGATCGAACCCGGAGATCATCGAATGGGTCAAGGATATGAAGACGCTCGATTACAAGTCGGACGACATTCCCTGGTGCGGCCTGTTCGTCGGCCACTGCATCTCGTCGACACTGGACCGCGAACCTTTACCGACCCGCGTGCTGAGTGCCCGCGCGTGGGGCGCGTTCGGCATCGCGACGAAGCCCACGCCGGGTGCGGTCATGGTCTTCTGGCGAAAGACCAGGGACAGCGGATTGGGTCATGTCGGCTTTTATGCGGGCGAGGATGCGGACGCCTATCGCATCCTCGGCGGCAATCAGTCGGACAGCGTCTCGCTGGCCTGGGTCGCCAAGAGCCGGTTTATCGCGGCACGGTGGCCGGCGACGGTGTCGCCGCCGGTGCCCGTCGAGGTCACGGTCGCCCGCAGGGAACCCTTGTCGTGGAAGGAGGCCTGACCGCGCGGGCCGCGCGCGTCGATCTGGCGGTCGGGCTGTTCCGGGACCCGCCGTGCTCCCTTCGCTCGCGGCCTGCACGCCGACCCGGCGTCCTCAATCCCCCGCGAAGGTCAGCGCCGTGATCCGCCGCTCACGTTCGTTCACCGTCAGCGCGCGTCCCGCCGGTGGCGCGGACCGCTGCGGACAGTCCGCGCGCACGCACGCGCGGCATCCCAGCCCGATCGGCGTGGCGCTGCCGCCGAGGTCCAGCCCGCGTGCCGCCGCCAGCCCGCGCGCGAACTCCGCCGCCACCCCCAGCCCAACCGCGAATTCCACCGGCACGCCACCAACCCGCCGCACCTGCGGCGTCACCGTCCGCGCCATCGTCACGAATCGTGCGCCGTCCTCCAGTTCAACCAGTTGGGTCGCTACCTCGCCCGGTCGATCGAACGCATGATGTAGCCGCCACAGCGGGCATCGCCCCTCGACCTCGACCAGCGCCGCTCCGCTCGCACCCGGATAGCGTTTCGAGGATTGTCCGGCGCGATCGACGCGGATCATGAAGAACGGCAGCCCCCGCGCGCCGACCCGGCTCAGCGTCGTCAGCCGATGCGCCACCTGCTCGAACCCCGCTCCGAACCGCCGCCCCAGCAGCTCCACGTCGTAGCCCGTCGCCTCGCATCCACGCAGGAACCGGGCATAGGGCATCATCAGCGCCGCCGCCCAATATCCGGCCAGATGCCGCCGGAACAGCCGCTCCGCCGCGCGCGCCACGAACGCCTCGCCGCGCACCAGCGCGTCGATTTCCGCCCGCGCCTCGATCTGCGCCAGTTGGAACGCCGCCGCGAAGGTCCGCGCGGAAGGCCCCAGCAATTCCGACAGCTGCAGCTGCCGCGCATGCAGGTCCAGCCGCCGCAGCACATCCGGCAGCACGTCCACCGGCAGCACCCGGATCGACAGGCTGTGCCGCACGCGCAACCGCTCCGCGACCGCGCCGTGCAGATCACCCGCGCCTAGCCGCAGCTCGTCCGCCAGCGCCTCCGCCGACGCGTCGAGGTCGGCGAAATGATTTCGCCACCGCCCGATCGCGCGTCGGACCTCCGCGAACGGATCGTCGGCCACGGGCGCTCCGCCCTCGCTGCCACCACTACCCAGCCGGTCGAACACCCTTGCGAACGCCGCCGCACCGCCGGGGGCGGCGGCCAGCCATTCCTCGACCTCGTTACGATCGATCTCCAGATCGGCGAACATCGGGTCGGCCAGCCGCCGCCGCATCGCCGCCGCACCACCGCCCGGCGCGTCTGCCGCCAGCGCGCGCGGGTCGAAGTCGAACCGTTCGACCAGTCGCATCACGATCGCCGCCGATACCGGCCGCTGGTTACGCTCGATCAGGTTCACATAGCTGGTGCTGACCTCCAGCATCTCCGCCATCTGTACCTGACTGAGTCCCTGCGCCCGCCGCAGCCGCCGCAGCGCATGTCCCGCCAGCAGCTTGCGCCCACCTGTTCCTGCCCCGGCCATGTCCTACAGCCTCCCGATCCTGTATTTCTACACACAGTCGACAGGAGCCCGGATTATGTCAACGATTTACACCATGACAGTCGCCGAAGTGGAAGTTCTCCACTTCGCGACCGCATGAAGAAAGGGGGACATCTTTTCGTTCGCCTCCGCTTCCTCCACTTCGTCGGACAAGACGGACGACACTGTAAAGGATGTGACAATGACCTTCGACGATCTCGTTCCCTCGCCTCCCGGTCGCTTCGACGGGATCGAGCGTCCCTATTCGCCGGAGGATGTCGCCAAGCTGCGCGGATCGGTGCCGATCGAACATACGCTGGCGAAGCGTGGCGCGCTGAAGCTGTGGGACCTTCTGAATACGGAAGATTACGTCCACTCGCTCGGCGCGATGACCGGCAATCAGGCGATGCAGATGGTCCGCGCCGGACTGAAGGCGATCTACCTCTCCGGGTGGCAGGTCGCCGCAGATGCCAACACCGCCGGCGCGATGTACCCGGACCAATCGCTCTACCCCGCCAATGCCGGCCCGGAACTGTGCAAGCGCATCAACAATGCGCTGCAACGCGCCGACCAGATCGAACATTCGGAGGGCGGCGCGCAACGCGACTGGTTCGCGCCGATCGTCGCGGATGCGGAGGCTGGCTTTGGCGGTCCGCTCAACTGCTTCGAGATCATGAAGGCCTACATCGCGGCAGGCGCGGCGGGCGTGCATTACGAGGATCAGCTCGCCTCCGAAAAGAAGTGCGGCCATCTGGGTGGCAAGGTGCTGATCCCGACGCAGGCGCATATCCGCAACCTCGATGCGGCGCGCCTCGCCGCCGACGTGTCGGGCGTGCCGACCGTGATCTGTGCCCGCACCGACGCCGAAAGCGCGAAGCTCATCACCAGCGACGTGGACGAGCGCGATCACGAGTTCCTGACCGGCGAACGCACGCCGGAAGGGTTCTTCCGCCTCAAGGACGGTACCGGTGTCGATCATTGCATCAAGCGTGGGCTGGCATTCGCGTCGCATGCCGACCTGCTGTGGTGGGAGACGTCGCACCCGAACCTCGACGATGCGCGGCGGTTCGCGGAGACGATCAAGCGCGAACACCCGAACAAGATGCTCGCCTATAATTGCTCGCCGAGTTTCAACTGGGAGGCGAACCTCGACAAGGACGACATCGCTCGCTTCCAGCGGGAGATCGGCGCGATGGGATACAAGTACCAGTTCGTCACGCTCGCCGGCTTCCACCAGCTCAATCACGGCATGTACGAACTGGCGTCCGGCTACCGTGACCGCGGCATGGCGGCCTATTCGGAGCTGCAACAGGCCGAATTCGCCAGCGAAGCCAAAGGTTACACCGCCACGCGTCACCAGCGTGAGGTCGGCACCGGCTATTTCGATCTCGTCGCGCAGGCCGTCGCCGGGGGCGAGAGCAGCACCACCGCGCTCGCCGAGTCCACCGAAGCCGCCCAGTTCCACAAAGCCGCCTAGTTCCACCAAGCCGCCTAGTCAGAGCAGCAAATCAGGAGACGATCGATGCCGAACACCGAACCCCAACGCAGCCGCGCCGTCTTTTCGACGGAGGATTTCGGCCTGATGAAGGAAGCCGTCGCCGATTACGTCCGCAAGATCGCCGACGATCCGCGCTCGGCGAAATTCTCCAACCTGTACCACCGCCTGGGCCGTCTCGGCTGACGCGTTTTCCGGGAGAGGAAGCCCGCCCGTCGCCGGTCACCGGCGGCGGGTTCGGCGCGTCATGCGAACAGCCACGTCCTGGCAGCGTCGAGGTCGGTGAAGAACTCCACGTCGGGCCGATCCGTCAACCGCCGCGTCTGCATGCGGGCAAGCGAGGAGCCGGTCACGAAGGCGAGGCGCTTCGACCGGTTTTGCGGCGTGCTGACGATCTTGGCGAACATCGCGACAATGTCCTGCAACTGGATGCGCATCTCGGTGACATCGACCAGCGTGATGTGCTCGTTCGGACCACAGTTCAGCGTCGGCACCTTCTGCCGCAGATCGGCATCGAACGCGCCGACATCGGCCTGCGAGAAGAAACCGCCCATCCTGATCGACAGAAGGTGGATGGTCGGATCGACCGTGATCGAGAAATGCGCGTTCATCATGCGTCCCAGAGGGCAGGAGCGGTTATCTCGCAGAAAAGCATGAACAATCTGCAACCCTTCGGATCACGTCGCGGGGAACCACGAAGAGGGTCGGGCGTCCCTAGCGGCGAACAGCCAAGTGGATGATAACATGACGGAATCGACCGACGCCCACACCGCCGTGACCCCTTTGCAGGGCCGTCGCGCTATCGTCACCGGCGGCACGACCGGAATCGGCCGCGCGATCGCCGTGCTCCTCGCCGCGGAGGGTGCGAAGGTGTTCGTCGGCGGCACCAGCCCCGAACATCTGGAGGACGCGCTGGCCCGCATCCGCGAAGTGGGGGAGGGTGACGGCACGGTCCTCGACCTCGCCGTCGCCGGCAACGCGCAAAAATTCGTGGAGGCCGGCGAGGCGTATCTCGGTGGCCTCGACATCGCTGTGATGAACGCCGCCGTCGCTGCCGAGGGGTTGACCGACATGAGCGAGGACGAGGTCGCGCACGCGTGGCGCTCAACTTCACCGCCTATGTCATGGGCGCGCACGCATCCGCCGCCCGGCTGAGCACGACCGGCGATCTCGTGCTGATCGGATCGATGAGCGCACACGTGCTCGGGCCCGGATCGACCGTCTATGCCGGGATCAAGGCGGGCATCGCCGGCTTCTCCGAAGCGCTGCGCCGCGAACTCGGACCCAAGGGCATCCGCGTCGCCTTGGTCGAACCCGGCCTGACCGGATCGACCATGCAGGAGCCGGACACTCCGCCCGAGGAGCAGCGCGAAAAGATCGCGGAAGAAACGATGCTGCGCGCCGAGGACATCGCGGTCGGCGTCCATTATCTGCTGACTCAGCCGAGCCGCACGGTGGTACAGCAACTGACGATCGTGCCGCGCGCCCAAGCTGGCGAGTAAAGGACCAAGACGCTGATGCCGCTCGACCACCTCGTCTTCACCCCTGCCGATGTCGATCTGTCGCGGTCGCCCCTGGCGGGGAAGATCGACGCCGAAACCTATGTGCTGGGCGCGTTCAACCCCGGCATGACGCGGCTGGCGAACGGCAACCTGCTGCTGATGGTCCGCATCGCAGAGGCGCTGAAGCAGCCGATCCACGACGGGCACATCCACGCGATCCGCTGGGCGGACGGTGCGTATCACCTCGACGCGTGGCCGCTCGCGCTGGTCGACACCGCCGACCCGCGCAAGTTCCTGATGCGCGGCGGCGGGTGGAAGGTGCTGGCCCTGACCAGCCTATCGTGGCTGCTGCCCGTCGAACTGGATGCGGAGGGGCGCAGCGTCGTCGCCGTGCACTACGACCGCGCCATCGCCCCGACTGCGAACTATCAATGCTACGGCGTTGAGGATGCGCGGATCAGCCGGGTCGGCGACCGCTTCCTGATGACCACCTGCTCGGTCAGCCCGGAACGCCATTGCACGACGATGTACAGCAGCGCCGACGCGCTCGACTGGACGCTGGAGGGGATCGTCCTCGACCACCAGAACAAGGACATGCTGGTGTTCGAGGGGTTGGTCGGCGGCAAATACTGGGCGCAGACCCGCCCGCTCGGCGACCTGTATTTCGCCTATCCGCCGGGCAGCGAGTGGCGCGCCGGGCCGTCGATCAACCTGTCGACCTCTCCGGATGGCCTGCACTGGAAACCCTATGACAAGCCCGGAATCCGGCCGCATGCCGCGACGGTCTCGACCGCACGGATGGGCGGGGGAACCCCGCCGATCCTGACCGATGCAGGCTGGCTGACGCTGTGGCACGGGGTGGAGCCGTCGGGCGTCGTGGGCATCTATCGCACCTACTGGTCGATCCTCGACCGCGACGACCCCAGCGTTACGGTGCGCACGGAACACACTCCGCTGCTGGAACCCGCGCCCGCGCTGACGGAACCGCTGAAGGACAGCCTGTACCTGGACAACGTCGTGTTCACGACCGGCATCGCTGACGCCGGCGACCATTATGTCGTCGCGAGCGGGGAGGCGGACCTGGCTTGCCGGATCACGCACGTCGCGAAGTCGGTTTTCGCGTAGGAAGCCGGTGCGCACGACGCTATCGATGCCGGCATGACCGCGCCCGTTCACATCCTCCACCTCCATTCCTCGTTCGACCTCGGCGGCAAGGAGGCACGGGCGGTACGGCTGATGGGCGCATGGGGCGACCGCGCGCGGCACACGATCGTGTCGGGCGTGCCCGGCGCACTAGGTGCGCGGGACTCCATTCCGAAAGGTGTCCGCTACGAGATCGCGCAGGGCGACCTGCCGCTGACCGGTCGCCCTTCGGTCAAGCGCTACGAGGCGATTGCGCACTATATGCGCCGGTTCGATCTGGTGCTGACCTATAACTGGGGCGCGATCGACGGTGTCATGGCCCGCCGCGTGTTCGCCAAGGGCGCGCCGCCGCTGGTCCATCACGAGGATGGGTTCAACGAAGACGAAGCGGCCGGTTTGAAGATCGAGCGCAACATGTACCGCCGCGTCGCGCTGCCCGCGGCGCACGCGCTTGCGGTCCCGTCCGAGGTGCTGGAGGCGATCGCACTGAAAGCTTGGAAACAGCCGGCAGCGCGCGTGCACCGCATCGTCAACGGCATCGGCACCGCGCATTATTTCCGCGATCCCGAACCGAAGGCGATCCGTGGGCTGGTCCGCAAGGAAGGCGAGGTCATCATCGGCGCCGTCGCCGGCCTGCGCGCGGTCAAAGACCTGCCGGCCCTGGTCCGCGCAGCCGGTGGACTGTCGGGCAAGTTCCGGCTCGTCATCGTCGGCGAGGGCCCGGAGCGGGCGACGATCGAGGGTGCGGCAATGGCGATGGGATTGTCCGACCGGCTGCTGATGCCGGGCTTCGTCGACCGCCCGTACCGCTATCTACGCCACTTCGACCTGCTGGCGCTGTCGTCGAAAAGCGAACAGTTCCCGATTTCAGTTGTTGAGGCGATGGCCGCCGGGCTGCCGATCGCCAGCCTGCCGGTCGGCGACGTGCGGCGGATGGTCGCGCCGGAGAACCTGCCCTTCATCGCCGAGTACCCGACCGAGGTACGCCTGCGCGACGTGATGCAGGGCCTGATCAACGGTCCCGCCGCGCGGGCCACGGTCGGCGCGGCGAACCGTGTTAAGGCTGTCGCGGAGTATGACGAGGCGACGATGATCGCGCGCTACAAGGCGCTGTACGAGCAGGCGCTGGACCGGCCTGGGGCACTTGGCTGACGGTGCAGTGGACGGCGCAGCGATGGACGCATGATCCATGTTTCGCTCGCACGCCCGCATCCATCCGCTATAGGAAGTCGTATTTCGTCCGAAAGGTGTCGTTTTCGTGTTCAAGGGTCTCTCCCCCATCAACTATAACGGTCGCGAAGTGTGGCCGCTGGTGGAGGGCGGCAAAGGCGTCGCCGCGACCAACCATGCGTCCGCAGGAGCGTGGGCCGCTGCCGGCGGTATCGGTACGGTATCGGCGGTCAACGCCGACAGCTACGATCCTGACGGCAAGATCATTCCCCAGATATACCGCTCATTGACACGCCGCGACCGGCACGAGGAGCTGATCGAATACGCAATCGCCGGCGCGGTCGAGCAGGTGAAGCGCGCCTACGACATTGCAGGCGGCAAGGGCGCGATCAACATCAACGTGTTGTGGGAAATGGGTGGGGCACCACGCATCCTGCACGGCGTGCTGGAGCGGACGCGCGGGCTGGTGGCCGGCGTGACCTGCGGCGCGGGCATGCCGTACAAATTGTCGGAAATCACCTCCTCCTACAATGTCTCGTACCTGCCGATCGTGTCGTCGGGCCGGGCGTTCCGCGCGCTGTGGAAGCGCGCCTATTCCAAGGCGGCGGAGTGGCTCGCGGCGGTGGTGTACGAGGATCCATGGCTGGCGGGCGGTCATAACGGCCTGTCCAATGCCGAGGACCCGCTGAAGCCGCAGGACCCTTACCCGCGTGTCAAGGAACTGCGCGACACGATGCGCGAGGGCGGCATCCCGGACAGCACGCCGATCGTGATGGCCGGCGGCGTCTGGTATCTGCGCGATTGGGAGAACTGGATCGATAATCCGGAACTCGGCGCGATCGCGTTCCAGTACGGTACGCGTCCGCTGCTGACGCGGGAAAGCCCGATTCCCGAGGGGTGGAAGGCGAAGCTGATGGAGATCGAAGAGGGCGACGTGCTGCTCCACCGTTTCTCCCCCACCGGCTTCTATTCGTCGGCGGTCCGCAATCCGTTCCTGCGCGCGCTGGAGGCGCGGTCGGCGCGCCAGATCGCGTTTTCGCAGCAGGAGGCGGGCGACCACGTCTTCCAGCTCGACGTCGGCGTGAAGGGCAAGAACTTCTGGGTGACGCAGGGCGACCTGTTGCGCGCACGCGAGTGGTTCGGCCACGGCTTCACGGATGCGCTGAAGACGCCGGACAACACGCTGGTGTTCGTGTCGCCCACCGAGAAGATGGAAATCCGCAAGGATCAGGCGGACTGCATGGGCTGCCTGTCGCAGTGCCTGTTCTCCAGCTGGGCGGACACCGACACGAACTCGACCGGCCGGCTCGCCGATCCCCGCAGCTTCTGCATCCAGAAGACGTTGCAGGACATCGCGCACGGCGGCGACACCGAGCAGAACCTGATGTTCGCGGGTCACGCCGCCTATAACTTCAAGCGTGATCCCTTTTATTCCAACGGCTTCGTTCCGACGGTGAAGCAGTTGGTGGACCGCATCCTGACCGGGGACTGACGCCAGGCATGACCATAACCGCGGCGAAACGCGCGCTCATCATCCGGCACGTCGATTACGAGGGCGCGGCCGGATACCGGGAGCCGATCCTCGCGGCGGGTTATGGGTTGGAATGGCTGGCGGCGGACAGTGCCGACTTCTCCGGCGACATACTCGATACACCCGACTTGCTGGTCGTCATGGGCGGCCCGATGGGGGTGTACGAAACGGATGCTTATCCATGGATCGGCCCCGAAGTCGCCGCGATCGGCCGGCGATTGGTCAAGGGGCTGCCGACATTGGGCATCTGTCTCGGCAGCCAGATGATCGCGGCGGCATTGGGCGCGGCGGTCTATCGTGGTCCGCGCACCGAGATCGGCTTCTCGCCGCTGACGCTGAGCGACGACGGCCGCGGATCGCCACTGGCCGCGCTGGCGGGGGTGCCGGTGCTGCACTGGCATGGCGATACGTTCGATCTGCCTACCGGTGCGACGTTGTTGGCGTCGAGCGACCTTTATGCGCGGCAGGCGTTCGCACGAGGCGAAACCGTCCTCGCGCTGCAATTCCATGCCGAGATGGGCGAGGACGCGCGCTTCGACATCTGGCTGGCCGAGGGGCGCGACTACATGGCGGACGCGGGCATCGACCCGGCGGCGGTCGAGGCCGACCATGCCCGATTAGGTCCGGGCGCGGTCGCGGCAGGCCGTGCGATGATCGCGGATTGGCTGGCGCGGCTGCCGGCATGAACGCGAGCCTGGCTGGGGTCCCAGACGTCAGATAGTGCTCGACCGAGGCGAAGCTGGTTCGCCTCGGTTGCGGGGTAAAGCAGCAGGCGCTGGCGGCTAAGCCCCCTCGTGAACGCTCCTCAACGGACTGTGGACGGTCATCGCCCACGGATCACCGTCAGTCGGCAACGGTGCCGACCACCGCGCCGGCGGTGCCACCGACGGCCGCGCCCTTGCCGACATCGTTACCCGTGACCGCCGCGACGCCGGCACCACCCGCGCCGCCGATCGCGGCCCCACGGAGCGTCGAGCAGGCCGACATCGACACGGCGGAGGCGACGAGCAGGGCGGACAGAGCGATCTTCTTCATGGGGAAATCCTTGCGTTAGGGGTAGATACCCGACCAAAAGGATGACCGCTGCGTTATGTTCCTGCCGTTTCGGGAGCGAAATGCTGCACAGCAGCAATGGCTGGCCTCACGCCCAACCTTCCAGCACTTGATCGGGTGGGCGGTGGCCGTCGGCCCACATGCGGATGTTCTGTATGACCTTCTCACCGCTGGCGAGGCGGCCTTCGTAGGTGGCGGAGCCCATGTGCGGCGTCATGACGACGTTGTGCAGCGCCAGCAGGCGCGGATCGATGCGCGGTTCGTGTTCCCACACGTCCAGCCCGGCGCCCGCCAGCCGTCCGCCCTCGAGCGCGTCGACCAGCGCCTCCTCATCGACGATGCCGCCGCGGCTCGCGTTGATCAGGTACACGTGCGGACGCATCAGGCCGATCCGGCGCGCGTCGAGCAGCAGGCGACTGTCGGCGTTCAACGGCGTGTGGATCGTGACGATATCGACCGCAGCCAGCATCGCGTCGAGATCCGCGTGGAAGGTCGCGGCAAGCTGCGCCTCCGGCACGGCGGGGAGGCGGTGGCGGTTGTGATAGTGGATGGCGAGGCCGAATGCGCGGGCCCGCGCCGCAACCGCCTGACCGATGCGGCCCATGCCGACGATGCCCAGCGCCTTGCCGCCGATACGGTGGCCGAGCATGCCGCCGGGGCTCCAGCCATGCCATTCGCCGGATCTCACCAGCTTTTCGCCCTCCGCCAGACGGCGCGGGACCGACAGGATCAGCGCCATCGTCATGTCGGCCGTATCTTCGGTCAGGACACCGGGCGTGTTGGTGACGATGATCCCGCGCGCGCGGGCAGCCTTCAGGTCGATGTGGTTCACGCCCGCACCGAAATTGGCGATCAGCTTCAGGCGTGGGCCGGCGGCGGCGATGATCGCAGCGTCGATCGCGTCGGTGACGGTCGGGACCAGCACGTCGCAATCCGCCACCGCGGCGGCGAGCTGCTCGCGCGTGCGCTTGATATCGGACGGATTCAGGTCGGTGTCGAACAGCGCCGCCATCCGTCCCGTCACCAGATCGGGCAGGTCGCGCGTGACCACGACTTTGGGGTGCGGAACCCGCGGACGCGAGGGGCGCGTATCGGACATGGCAGCGGGCTTGGCGGAGCCGACACGGCACGTCAACGCTCGTCACTTGCCGGTCGTTGATCCGCACACGGCTTTCGTGGAAGAGCAGACGCGAAGGGGTTTCGTATCATGCGTTTCTTGGCGTTCGCGCTTATCGCCGCGGTGACATCCGGCAGCGTCGTAATCGCGCCTCAAGCTGCGACCGCGCAGGCCAAGCGTCAGGTGCCGTATTGGGCGTCGATCGGTCCCGGGCAGGCGCGGATGCGGACCGGCCCGGCGCGCGCCTACCCGGCAAGCTGGCTGTACCAGCGCGCCGACCTGCCGGTGCAGGTGGTGCAGGTGTTCAAGGAGTGGCGCAAGGTGCGCGATCCGGACGGCACCGAGGGGTGGATGCAGGGCACGCTGTTGCGCGAGACGCGGACCGCGATCGTACGCGGAACCGAGCCGCTGGCGATGCGCGATCGCCCATCGGCGGATGCACGGCTGGCGTGGCGCGCGGCGCCGGGCGTGGTCGGGCGGATCAGCCAATGCGCAAACGGCTGGTGCCGCTTCGACGTGAAGGGGCAGGTCGGCTTCGTCGAGCTTGGGCAGCTTTGGGGCGTAAGCCCGACCGAAGTGCTACCCTGAAGAAAATTCAGCAGGGTGCCGGAACCGATCCGGCGCTGCCGGGTTCAGGAAATCGTCGGGTAGGGCGCAGCGCCTAGCAGCGACAGACTGACCCATGCCATGCACAGCACGGAAAAGGTCATCGATACGCCACAGGCGAGTTGGCCGGCGTACAGGACGGCACGACCGTTGGGCCGCTGTTCGCGGCGGTTGCGGCTGGCGGTCGACAAGACGAACGCCACGACGACGGCGTAGGCCATCACCAAAACATCGAACAACATTTTCCCTCCGGTTGCACCGCTGGCATCGTTTGCGCGGCGTGCGAGGGAGATCAATCGTCCACGCCGCCGTCCGCCCCGTCTATGCGACGAGTGGTTAACGCCGCACAAAGACGCGAGTGGGAGCCGCTTCGATCGTCCTGCCACGCTCGTCCCGGCACCGGCTGCTCCGCAGACTCGCAGTCGGCTGAACGGTGGATGCCGTGACGAGCCCGGCCTGACGCAGGCGACGCTATGCGGCGACGCGCTCAGTCCGTCAGATCATTTCCACCGCCACCGCAGTCGCCTCGCCACCGCCGATGCACAGCGAGGCGAGGCCGCGCTTCCCGCCGGTGGTTTCCAGCGCCGACAGCAACGTCGCGATCACCCGCGCGCCGCTCGCCCCGATCGGGTGGCCCAATGCGCAGGCGCCGCCGTGGACGTTGACCTTGTCGTGCGGCAGGTCGAGGTCGCGCATGGCGATCATCGCCACCGCAGCGAAGGCTTCGTTGATCTCGAACAGGTCGATATCCGACGCCCCCCAGCCCGCCTTGTCCATCGCCTTGCGCATCGCGAATACCGGCGCGGTCGTGAACTTGGCGGGAGCGTGCGCGTGCGCGGCGGTCGAGACGATGCGCGCGATCGGCGTCAGGCCGAGGCGGTCGGCAACCGACTGGCGCGTCATCACCAGCGCCGCGGCACCGTCCGAAATCGAGGAGGCATTGGCGGCGGTGATCGTACCGTCCCGGCTGAATGCGGGCTTCAGCGTCGGGATCTTGGCGACATCGCCCTTGGCGGGTTGTTCGTCGAGCGTGATCGTCGCGCTACCCTTGCGGCCCTTCACCTCGACCGACACGATCTCGCGATCGAACGCGCCGTCTTTCTGGGCGGCCTGCGCACGGTGCAGCGACTCGATCGCGTAATCGTCCATCTGGGCGCGCGTGAACTGATATTCGGCCGCGGTATCCTCCGCGAAATTGCCCATCAGCTTGCCCGGCTCGTACGCGTCTTCCAGCCCGTCGAGGTACATATGGTCGTACATCGTGTCATGACCGATCCGCGCGCCGGCGCGGTGCTTTTTCGACAGATACGGGGCGTTGGTCATGCTCTCCATGCCACCCGCGACGAGCAGGTCGACCGAGCCAGCCGCCAGCGCCTCCGCGCCCATGATCGCCGCCTGCATGCCCGATCCGCACATCTTGTTGACGGTCGTCGCCTCGACATGATCGCCCAGGCCTGCGCCGATCGCCGCCTGCCGCGCCGGAGCCTGACCCAGGCCGGCGGGCAGGACGCAGCCCATATAGATGCGCTCGACATCGGCGGCGGCCACGCCCGCCCGTTCGACCGCGCCCCTGACCGCCGCGGCGCCCAGTTCCGTCGCGGTCGCGCCCGACAGACAGCCCTGAAACGAGCCCATCGGTGTCCGTGCGTAGGACAGGATGACGACAGGGTCGTTGGCGGCGGTATCGGACATGACGGGCTTTCCGGGAGTTTTTCTTTGCGCGCGATCTAGCGTTGAGCGGGGTCAATGGCAAAGCCGTGCGCCCCGGCTACACGATCGGCATGGAAACATTGACGGACGGCATCAAATGGTATGCCTCACTCTCGGGCATCCTTGCGGCGTTCATGGTGTCGCTCGATTACGGGCGACGTCTGACCGGATGGGGGTTCGTGATCTTCGTGACGTCGTCGATGGCGTGGTTCGCGGGGGCGTGGCTGACCGAGGATTGGGCGCTGGGGACGCAGAATACGGTGTTGTTCGGGATCAACCTGCTGGGCGTCTATCGCTATCTGATCCGACGTAACGGGTGAGCGAGCCTGCGTTCTGGGCGCTGATTCTCGGCGGACTGGGCGCGATCATCGGCAGCTTCTCGGCGGCGCTTGTCCTGCGCTGGCCGGAGGGGCGGTCGGTCATGACGGGGCGATCCGCCTGCGATGCATGCGGCCGGACATTGCGCGCGCACGAACTGGTGCCTTTGCTCAGTGCCGCGATCCAGCGCGGGCGTTGTCGTCATTGCGGCAGTCGGATCGATCCTTGGCACTGGCGGATCGAGGCGGCGGCGGTGGTGGTCGGGGTCACGGCGGGCCTGATCGCGCCGAGCTCGACCGCGGTCGCGGGTGCGGTGTTCGGGTGGCTTCTGCTGGTGCTGGCGGCGCTCGACTGGCGGGCATTCTGGTTGCCCGATCGGATCACCGCGCTGCTGGCGCTGGCCGGGATCGCGGGTGTGGTGGCCGGGCTGGAGCCGGGATTGGAAGATCGGCTGATCGGCGGCCTGCTCGGCTTCGGGCTGCTATGGGCTACTGCAACGGCCTACCGCCTGATCCGTGGGCGCGAGGGGCTGGGCGGCGGCGACCCCAAGCTGCTCGGTGCGATCGGATTATGGCTGGGCTGGCGACCGTTGCCGGCGGTACTGGTGGTCGCCGGGCTGATCGGGCTGGGCATCGTGCTGGTGCGGCGGATCGGCCGGCGGCCGGTCGCGCGCGACGATGCGCTGCCGCTCGGGACACTGATGGCGCTGGCGGCTTATCCCGCGTGGCTGATGATGATAGGGGCTGCGGCATGATCGCGCTTTCCCTCCCGCTGCTGCTGCAAGCCGCTCCGGTACCGCTGCCGCAGGCCGCTCCGGTGCCGGCACCCCTGACGGTGCCGATCCCCGGCACGCTGCCGAAACAGGCGCTGCCCGCGAAAGGATGCGCGGTGTATCTGTGGAGTGCGGAGGATCGCCGGCTGGTGGCGATGGCGGGCGCCGATCCGGCGACGTTGCGGCTGGTGCTCGATGGCAAGGTCGTCGACATCGCCCGCGCCGAGCAGGCGGGTGGCGCGGGGTTCGGCTTCGGAGACAGCACCACCTACCGGCGCGACGACATCACCGCGACGCTCGCGATCCAGATTGCGACGCGGAGCGATCTGGTCGACGGTGCGATCGTGCCGACGGCGACGCTCAGCCTCGCCAAAGGTGGTGGCGACGCGCTGGTCGTGCCGGTGGGCGGGCTGATCGGATGCGCGAAAAGCCCCACTCCGTGAAACCAAGCCTAAATCAGGGCGTTCAGTTGCAAGCGAAGGTATACCGAACACGGGTGCCGACGTGAAAGGGGTTTTGTGTTCAGTGTGACTGCTCGTTCTCGTCGACATTATTGGCTGGCGGTATCGCTCGTCGCGTCTGCACCCGCGACGGGCCAACTGTCGCAACCTGGTGTCGCGCCCGCTCGCGGACCGGATGCGCCGAAGCCATCGACAGACCAGTCCCCAGTATCCACGACGCCCGGTACCGTTCCACCGGCGGATCAGGGCGATCCGAACGGCAATGCGCCGATCGTACCCGAGGCTGAGTTCGACGCGGCCCTGCCGCCGCTGTCCGGCGACATCAATTCGCCGCTGGAGCCGATCGGCGGTATGACCACCCCGCCGGCGGCCGGAACGGCGCCCTCGACACCGCTGCCTCCACCGACCACGAACCAGCCGGTCGCGACCGGCGACACGCTGCCGACGGTCGGACCGGAAGACCCGGAACTCGCGCGGCCCCTGCCGCCAATCGGCAGCTTCGACACGACACCGCTGGAAACGGCCGTCACCGCCAATCCCGACACGCCCGAAGTCCGATATGAGACGACGGTCAACGGTCTCGACAAGCTGGAACTGGCCGACGAGTTGAAGTCGCTCTCCGCACTGAACGAAGGCGACGGCAAGGCCGCGAACACGGCGCAGATCAGCGCGCGGGCGCGTGAGGACGAGGCGCTCGCGGTGCGGCTGATGCATTCGCTGGGGTATTACGACGCCACCGCGCTGTCGACGGTTGAGTCGGTGCCGAACACGCCCGGCCGATTCCGCGCCGTGATCACCGCATCGCCGGGGCGCCTGTACACGCTGTCGTCGGTGACGATCCTCGCCGATCCGGTGATCCCGGACGATCTGCTCCGCCGCAACCTGCCGCTGAAGGTCGGCGACCCGATCGAGGCGGCGCGCGTCCAGGGCGCGGAGGCGAATGTGAGCCTCGTCCTGCCGCAGCAGGGCTATCCCTTCGTCAAGGTCGGCGATCGCGACATCCTGCTGGAGGATCAGGCCCCGAAGGCGACGGGTGCCTATACGTTGCCGGTCGATACCGGGCCACGCTCGTCGTTCGGCAAGCTGACGACGACCGGCGACACGGTGTTCGGCGTCGATCATCTCAACGTCTTCCCGCGCTTCAAGGAAGGGCAACTCTACGACAATCGCCTGACCGACGACCTGCGCGACGCGCTGGTCGCGACCGGCCTGTTCAACAGCGTCGCGGTCGAACCGCAGCGCACTGGCCGCGCTGGACCTGACGGCACCGAGGAGGTCGACCTGCTCGTCCGCCAGTCCAAGGGGCCGGCGCGCACGCTGGCCGGCACCGCGGGCTATTCGACGGGGCAGGGTATCCGGCTGGAGGGAAGCTGGCAGCATCGCAACTTGTTCCCGGACGAGGGCGCGCTGATCGGCACGGTCGTCGCCGGTACGCAGGAACAGGGCGCGGGGGCGACGTTCCGGCGGTCCAACGCCGGGCGGCGCGATCGTACCTTCTCGATCATCGCCAATGCCAGCCACCAGAATTACGACGCCTATGAAGCCTTCATCGGCACGCTGGCGGTCCGCTGGAGCTACGACTCGACGCCGATCTGGCAGAAGAAGTTCACCTATTCCTACGGCGTCGAACTGACCGGCACGAACGAAGACGTGTACGACTTCGACCTGAGCCGTCGCCGTCGCGGGACGTTCGGGATCGCGGCTTTGCCAGGGCAGGTGGTGTTCGACCAGTCGGACAATTTGCTGAACCCGACCCGCGGCTATCGCCTGAAACTGAACCTCAGCCCGGAAACGTCGGTGCGCGGCGGCGTGCGGCCGTACGTGCGGACGATGGTGGAGGGCACCTATTATTACCCGGTCAGCCCCAGCCTCGTGATCGCCGGCCGTGCGCGCGCCGGGTCGATTCAGGGCATCGACCGTGACGATCTCGCACCGTCGCGGCGCTATTATGGCGGCGGCGGCGGGTCGGTCCGCGGCTACGGGTTCCAGCGGCTCGGGCCGTTCGAGCCGATCAACCCTGCCGATCCAGAGGCGAAGCGCAATCCGGTCGGCGGGCGCAGCCTGAACGAGTTCGCCGTCGAGGCACGCTATCGCTTCGGCAATTTCGGCATCGTGCCGTTCATCGACGCGGGTAACAGTTACGAGGATTCGCTGCCGACCTTCTCCGCGCTGAAGTTCGGCGCGGGGATCGGCGGGCGGTTCTACACCAATTTCGGTCCGTTCCGCATCGACGTGGCGACCCCCCTCAATCCGCGGCCGGGCGACGGCAAGGTCGCGCTGTACATCTCGATCGGGCAGGCATTCTGATGGCCGAGGAAACGCCCGTGACGCAGCCGTCCAGCGCCTCCACTTCCTCCACTTCGCACGAGGTGGTGATCGAACGCCGGCCGCTATGGCAACGCATCCTGAAGTGGCTGGGGATCGCGATCCTCGGCCTCATCGTGCTGGTGTTGCTGGTGTTGTTCGGCATCAACACCGATCCCGGCCGGCGGTTCGTCGCCGACCAGATCGGCGGCTACACGACGGCGTCCGGGCTGAACATCAAGGTCGGGCGGATCGACGGGTCGCTCTATGGCCAGATGACGCTGTCGGACTTGCGCGTCAGCGATACGCAGGGCGTGTTCCTCGACAGCCCGAAGCTCGCGGTCGACTGGCGTCCGTTCGCCTTCGCCAGCAATCATGTCGACGTGCGCTCGCTGGAGGCGGGGACCGTCACGATGCGGCGCAAGCCGGTGCTGAAGCCGACGCCGAGCGATCCCAATGCACCGCTGCTGCCCGATCTCGACATCGACGTGAACCGTCTTAAGGTCGGTCGCTTCATGCTGGCCGCGCCGGTGACGGGGCAGGCTCACATCCTGTCGATCGATGGCGTCGTGCACATCGCCGACCGGCGCGCGCAACTGGTGGCGAATGCCGCCGCGTTGCGTGGCCCCGGTGTAGCCGGCGGCGACCGGCTGGCGCTGAAGATCGATGCGGTGCCGGATCGGAACACGCTCGATGTCGATCTGAAGCTTCAGGCTCCGACCGGCGGCGTGGTCGCGACGATGGGCTCGCTGAAGCAGCCGCTGACCGTGTCGGTCGACGGTCGCGGTAGCTGGGCATCGTGGCAGGGCCGCGCGCTGGCGACGCTCGGCGGCGGACCGCTCGCGAACCTGAATTTGACCGCGAAGAACGGGCATATCGAGGTCCGCGGCACGACGCGACCTGGACTGTATCTTGAGGGCCCGGTCGAGCGGCTGACGGCACCCGAACTTCAGGTCGCGATCGACACGACGCTGAACGACCGCAAAGCGGACACGCGCGTGACGCTGAAGTCCGACGCGCTGGCGGTGGACGCAGGCGGTCTGCTCGACCTCGCCAATAGCCGTTTCGGGAATTTCGCGGTCAATGCACGGTTGCTGACGCCGGGTGCGATCGCCCCCAATCTGCGCGGCCGTGACGTGAACGCACGCGTGGTGCTGGACGGCGCCTTCGCGACCCCGACTGTGGACTACAAGGTGTCCGCGGCAGCGATCGGCTTCGGCGAGATGGGCGTCGAAAACCTCTACGCCGAGGGGCTCGCCCGCGTGAACAGCGACCGCATCCTGGTGCCGGTGAATGCTCGCGCGCGCCGCGTCGTCGGGCTGAACGCGGCGGTGGGCGGGCTGGCGAACAATGTCCGCATCAATGGCGACTTCGCGATCTCGATGCCTAACATCCTGTCCGATAACCTGCGCATTCGCTCCGACAACATAGACGCCACAGCGATCGTCGTCGCGAACATGCAGACGGGCCGGTATACGGGTGCGTTGAAGGGGCGCGTCAACAACTATCGCGTCGATTCCGTTGGCATCCTCAACATCACCACCGACGCCAAACTGGTGCCGGGTCCGAAGGGCGGTTTCGGCATCACCGGTCGGGTGGCGGCACAGACGACGCAGCTGTTCAACGACGGCGCGCGTAACTTCCTCGGCGGCAATGCCGTCGTGCGTGCCGACATCGGCTACAGCCCTGAAGGCGTCGTGACGTTCCGCAACCTGCGGATGAACGCACCACAGTTCCGCATTACCCGCGGGCAGGGGCGGTTCGACCCCAAGAACGGCGAGGTGGCCGTCGATGCGGACGCGTTTTCCACCCAATATGGCCCGTTGTTCGCTCGCATCACCGGCTCGGCGACTGCGCCCGTCGTGGTGCTGCGCGCACCACGCCCGGGTGTCGGTGTCGGATTGGTCGATTTGAACGCCCGAGTCGTCGGCCGGGGTGGTGCCTATGCCGTCACTGCGAGCGGCGGCACCAACTATGGCCCGTTCACTGCCGACGTCCTGGTGCGACCGGGGGCACAATTGGCGGTCGACGTCCGCCGGGTGGTGTTCGCAGGGATCACCGCCAATGGTCGGGTCGTCCAGACCGCGGCGGGGCCGTTCGCGGGTGCGCTGCTGTTCAACGGGCGCGGCATGAACGGCAACGTCAAGCTCGCCAATCAGGGCGGTTATCAGCGTGCCGACGTCGCTGCCCGCGCCTACAACGCGACGGTGCCGGGTCAGGTCGACTTCACAATCGGCCGCGCGATCGTCGATGCCAGCGTCGTGGTGTTCCCGAATGCGCCGCAGGTGATCGCGGACGTGCAGCTTGCCGATACGCGTTACGGTCCGACCGTCATCCAGTCCGCACGGGCGAAGGTGAACTATGTCGGCGGACGCGGGAGTGCACAGGCGCTGCTGACCGGATCGAACGGCGTGCCGTTCCGCGTGGCGATGAATGCCCGCCTCAGCCCGAACGATTATCTCGTCGCGCTGCAAGGGATGGCCAACAGCATCACCTTCAAGACCGCGAATCCCGCCCGGATCCGTGCTGATCGCGGCACGTACCGGCTCGCCCCGACCCGCATCGACTTCGGCGCAGGGCAGGGTGGCGGTGGGGGTGGCTCGGTGCGGCTGGCGGGCGCGTACGGTAGCGCCACGACCGCGCAGGTCCGGCTCGACCGTCTCGATCTGTCGATCGCCTCCGCGTTCGTACCGAACCTTGGCGTGTCGGGAACGGCGACGGGCAGCCTCGACTATGCGCAGGCTTCGGGCGCGTCCTTCCCGACGGCAGACGCGCGGATCACAGTGTCGCAGTTCCGACGGACCGGATTGGCGGCGATCTCGACGCCAGTCGACGTGGTGTTCGCGGGTCGTCTCCAGGGCGACGGCGGCGAGGCACGCGCGCTGGTCAAGAGCGGACCGACCGTGGTCGGTCGCATGCTCGCGACGCTCCGGCCGCTGCCGCCGGGCGCGGGGTCATGGATGACGCGGCTGATGTCCGCGCCACTCGCGGGCGGCATCCGCTATAACGGTCCGTCCTCACTGCTGTTCTCGTTCGCGGCGTTGCCGAACCAGCAGCTGACCGGTCCTATCGCGGTGGCGGCGGATTTCGGCGGGCGGGTGTCCGCACCGCGGCTCAACGGATTGATCCGCGCCGACAACCTCACCTACGACAACGAAACCTATGGTACGCGACTGTCGCGGATGCAGTTGGCTGGGCGGTTCAACAACGATCGGTTGGAGATCACGACGCTGAACGCCCGTGCCGGTGATGGCACGGTGCAGGCCAAGGGCTCGATCGGGCTGGCGGCGGATAGCGGCTATCCGATCGACCTGACCGCGACGCTGGACAATGCCCGCCTCGCCAACAGCGACGCGCTGGCGGCGACGAGCAGCGGTACGGTGCGGCTGACGAACGGGCCCCAGGGCGGGCTGATCCAGGGGGAGCTGACGATCCCGAACGCGCGCTACCAGATCATTCGGCAGGGTCAGGCGGAGGTGCCGGAGCTGACCGGTATTCGCCGCCGCAGCCAGATCCGCATCGCGCGCCCGACCGACCGGCCCGTGCCGGCGACACCGCCGGGGCTGTTCAAGCTCGACCTGCGGGTGCGAGCGGAGAACCAGTTGTTCGTGTCCGGCATGGGGCTGGAGTCCGAATGGGAAATGGACTTGCGCATCGGCGGTACGTCGGCAGCACCAGTCATCACCGGCGGCCTCGATCTCGTCCGCGGCACCTACTCGTTCTCGGGCAAGCGCTTCGACGTGAACCGCGGGACGATCCGCTTCCGCGGCGGCGCGCTGACCGATCCGGACATCAACATCCAGGCGACAACGACGACCGATGGCATTACCGCCGTCATCAACGTCACGGGCACAGGTCAGCGTCCGCAGATCAGCTTCACCTCGACCCCGAACCTGCCGCAGGACGAGGTGCTGAGTCGCCTGCTGTTCGGGACGAACCCGGAAAATCTGTCGGCGACGGAGGCGATCCAGCTGGCATCGGCCCTGAATTCACTGCGCGGATCCGGGGGCGGCGGACTCAATCCGCTCGGCAAGCTGCGCTCGGCGACCGGATTCGATCGCCTGCGCGTCCTCGGGGCGGACGAGGCGACCGGCCGCGGGACGAGCCTGGCAGCAGGCAAGTACCTGACGGACAACATCTATGTCGAAATCGTGACCGATGCGCGCGGCTTCACCGCAACGCAGTTGGAGATCGCCCTGACCAAGGCGCTCAGCCTGCTGACCTCGACCGGATCGTTCGGCGGATCGAGCGGCAGCCTGCGCTATTCGAAGGATTATTGATGGGCCGGGTGGCGCGAAAGCGCTGCCCGTGCTCGGAATGGACCGCGCATCAGCGATGCCCGCGATCCAAGCAACCGCGCTTTCCCCTGCCGATGTGATTAGCGCTCGAGGCCGTCACAGCGGCCGAGCATGCGGTACGCAAAAAACACCGCGGTCAGATGTCGCACCTAAGCGCAGGCGCTAAGAAGTTCGGCCCGGTCTTGTAGTCAATCGACGCAAGACCGGGCCGATCTCATTACCAGGGCTTGATGCCGTCGACGTGGATCAGCGCGAGAATGAAACGCAGCATGTTTTTTCTCCCAAAAGCGCCTCGTTGGGCGCTTCGCCGAGGTTAATGCGCGTTTCACCATTGCACAACCGGTTGCAGCGGTGGTTGCGACAACCGGAGATGAAGCTCGGCTTAACGCAATTTTCATGAGCCGCCTTCTAGGTGGTTGCTAGATGAAGCTCGCATTCCCTCTTGCGGCGGCTGCGACCGCGACCCGGCAGTGAGCGAGTTCGTCTCCCCCACGCCGATCCGTCGTGCCGATGGCGGTACGCCAATGCCGACCAGCTTAGCCTCGGTAACCGACTGTTGTTGTGCGTTGATCGTTCTGACGATCTCGAATTTTCCGATCCTTCGCCGCCATGTCGGTATCGTGCGCGCGAATATGTTGGCCGAAAATATTGCCATCCGGGTCGCTGAACTCGTGCCCGATGCCGTCATCGTTGCCGCCGGCCGGGACCGCATCGAAGTTTCCCTGGCGAGCGTACAATTTGAGGCGGTGGAGACGATCGTCGCGCGCCTCGACGCGGCGTTCGAGGCGGCTTTCGACGTCGATGGTGAACCCTATTCCATAGAGCTGGTGCTGGGCTCCGCGACGCTCCCGGTGACCCTCCATGACGACGTGCGCCTGCTCGACGAAGCAGAGCGCGCGTGTGAAGCGGCGCGAGAGACACGTGCGCCGGTCGTGCGGCATCTGGCGCGGGGTACGACACCGCCTGATCGCGCCAGCCTTGGGCGCGACCTGCGGGATGCGATCGGCAAGGGCGAACTGTTCCTGCAATATCAGCCCAAGCTGCATCTTCGCCGCCAAGTCGTGTCGGGCGTCGAGGCGCTGATCCGCTGGCGCCATCCCGTGCGCGGACTGGTCATGCCGGGCGACTTCATCGCACTCGCAGAAGAGTCGCAGGATATCGTCGACCTGACGGTCTGGACCATCCAACAGGTTATCAAGGACCAAAGGGTGCTGGCCGCGAGGGGCCATGACATTCCGGTCTTCGTGAACATATCCGGCGTCCTGTTGTCCGACGCTCGCTTCGTCCGTCGCGCCTGCGCGCTGATCCAGAGCAGCGGCGTGAAGATCGGCTTCGAGATTACCGAGACTGCGGTGATCCGCGATCCGCAGAGCGCGATAGGGCATCTCAAGAGGTTCGCGGACATCGGCATCGTCATCGCCATCGACGACTATGGGGCAGGTTTATCGTCGCTCGCCTATCTGAAGCAGTTGCCTGCCAGCGAGTTGAAGATCGACAAGCTGTTCGTGACCCAGCTGACCAGTTCCAACCGCGACCCGCTGATCGTCCGATCCACGATCGACCTGGCGCATGCGATGGAGATGGAGGTGGTCGCCGAAGGCGTGGAGACGGCATCCGCGTTAGCGCTTTTATCCGTGATGGGCTGCGACGTGGCGCAGGGCTTCCTCATCAGTCGGCCTATCGATCTGCCGATCCTGCTAGAGTTCCTCGCGCGAGATCAGGCGCGCGTTTTCGTCAGCGCTCCGGCCAAGTTGCTGAACCTGACAACGGGTCATCGGCGCGCATCATGATGTTGCGGGCCCTATTCGCAGCGGTGCTGATGACCGTCGCGATGGTCGCGGATCAATCGCCCGCTGTTGCAGCGCCAAGGGTAACCGCCACCCAATCACCACAGTCTGATGCGGCCGCGGTGGCGGCGACCGATGTGGATCGAGCCAAAAGGTTGATGCTGGCTGATGCATCATCCGCGCGAGAAGTGGCGATCCGTGCAGCGGCACAGGCTCGTCGAGCATCCGTCAACCCGGTGACTGGCATGACGTTGGCAGCAGCCTTGTGGCTCCAGGCCGAAGCCAGTTATAGATTGGGTGAGGAGGAACGCGCGACAGTACCACTCGACGCAGCCTTCCATTTGGCTCGCCGGTATGGGCCAAAAACGCAATTGATGGGCGATATCCTAATGACCCGGGGATCGCTTCATGGTGCGCGGATCGAGCCTGCAGGAGCCCTTAAAGACTATCAGGAAGCTTTTCGTATATTCGGTGGTGTGCATAACACGCGTAGCCAAGCCATCTCGTTATTATTGATCGCGACACTCTACAGCGATGCAAAAGACAGCCATGGCGCACTTCGGTACCTGAAACAGGCGCTCGATCTGTATCAAGGTGATGCGGGATTGATGATCGCCCTGCGGAACGGTCGGGCCGCAGCGTTGCAGGAGATGGGTCGGCTTGATGAAGCGTCTCAGCAATTCAAGCTGGCAATGGATGCTGCCGATGAAATCCGCAGTCCGGCGTCTCGTGTGCGCTTGCTGGTCAACATGGCTCGGAACCAACTTAAACGGGGCAAGACAGAGCAGGCTGCGCACACGATAACAGAAGCCAATGCGATCAGCATCAGCGGTGACGGTGCCGGTTGGCGACCACAAGTCCTGGCCGTGGCGGCGCAGGCTGCGTTGCAGCGCGGCGATCTGCCGGGCGCGGCGGGGCTGATCGACCGCAGCTTCGCGGGGGTCGACCTTCGCACGACGACGCTCAGTCTTCGGGAGCCGCATGAGACGGCCTATACGATCTATCGCCGGATGGGACGCGCCGACCTCGCCCTTGCGCATCTGGCGGCGATGAAGCGGATCGACGACGACGCTACCCGGCTCGCCACGACGACCAGCACTGCGCTGATGGCCGCGCGCTTCGACTTCACCAATCAGGAACTGCGCATCGCCACGTTGCGCGGACAGGAATTGCAGCGTCGTATCGAACTGGAGCAGACGCGTGCCAGTACGCAGCGGACGATCTTCTATGGCGGCGCCGGCGCCGCTGCGATCATCGTCGGACTGCTCGTCTTTGCGCTGGTGTCGATCCGTCGCAGCCGCGACGAGGTGCGCGCGGCCAACGCCGAACTGGGCGAGAGCAACGAAGCCCTGTCGCGCGCATTGGCTGCGAAGACCGAGTTCCTGGCGACGACCAGCCATGAGATCCGCACGCCATTGAACGGCATTCTTGGCATGACGGAGGTGATGCTGTCCGACCCGACGCTCGCGCCGCTGATGCGTGATCGGTTGGGGGTGGTCCACGGTGCGAGCATGACGATGCGAGCGCTGGTCGACGATATCCTGGATGTCGCGAAGATGGAAACGGGCAACCTCACCATCGAGGAAGCCGCTTTCGACCTTGCCGCTACCCTCGCCGAAGCAAGCCGCCTCTGGGAGGAGCAGGCGCGCACGAAGGGCGTGAGCTTCGTGGCGCAGCTCGACGACTGTCCGGGCTGGGTCATCGGCGATGCGGCACGGACGCGGCAGATCGTGTTCAACCTCCTGTCGAACGCCATGAAGTTCACCGAGGCAGGGCAGGTCAGGCTGATCGCGACCGGAACGGGTGAGGGGGTCGCGATCACCGTGTCCGACACGGGCATCGGTATCCCGCCGGACAAACTGGGGCAGATCTTCGAGTCATTCCGGCAGGCGGATGCCAGCACGACACGGCGGTTCGGCGGCACGGGATTGGGCCTGACGATCTGTCGCAAGCTTGCCCGGGCGATGGGCGGAGACGTCATGGTCGGCAGCGAGCCGGGCAACGGTGCGACCTTTACCGTCACGCTACCGCTCCGAGCCGCCCCTGCACCCGCTGACTGCGTCGGCAGCGAACTCGCACGTCCCGATTTTCTGGTTGTCGAGCGCAACCCGATCGCCCGCGCGATGTGGACGTCCTTGCTCGCGCGTCACACCGGACGCCTCGTCTATGCGGCCACGACTGCCGAGGCGGTCACCTTGCTGCAGCACGGCAACGTCCGACGGGTACTGATCGACGACGCGACGGTGGATGCCGATCTGCAGCAGGTGACGCGGATCGCCGCCGCTGCTGGCTTCGCTGAAACGACATTGCTTTGGAGAAACCCCGGAGATGTAAGGGCGATAGCCGACCACACCGGTGCAACCCGCGTCGTGCCTCGACCAATCGCGGGCGCGGCGTTGATCGCGAAGATATTCGTCGCACAAACCATTGCCTCCGGTACGGATCGACTTGTGTCCGAGGCGGCTTGACGCGTATCAAAGCGTATGACCCGATCAACACAGCAGGTACCGCCCGGGTCGGCGGCATCATGAAAGTCCTCTTTATCGAGGACGACCGGATGAACCGGCGCGTCGTTCGCGACATGCTGGATGTCGCCGGTGCGACGATGTCCGAGGCGGAAGATGCCGAACAGGGGCTGGCGATGATCGCCGCCGAGCGTTGGGACATGATCCTGATCGATCTGCGAATGCCCGGCATGGATGGCGTGACGGCGATCCAGCACATCCGCGCGCGCGGCGACGACAAGGGACGGGTACCGATCATCGTCGTCACCGCCGATGCCGCACTCGACCTGCGCGAACGATGCCTGGCGGCCGGTGCTGACGATGTGATTTTCAAACCGGTGGCGATGGACCAGCTGTTCGAAGCGATGGGTCGGGTCTTGGCCAAGGGTGCGGAGGACGGGGGCCTGATCGCGTGAGTCGAGGTCAGGCGCCTGCTTCGACGAGCCGCGCAAGCTGCGCCTCGTTCAGCTCCAGCGTCATCGCCGCCAACAGTTCCGGCAACTGCTCCGGCTTCGAGGCGCTGGCGATCGGTGCCGTGACGCCGTTCTGGGCGATCAGCCACGCGAGGGCGATCGTCGCGAGCGATGCGCCGGTTTCGGCCGCGACAGAGTCCATCGCCGCCAGCACGGGTTCGCCGGCGGCCAGCCGATCGCCCATGCGGGCGCCCCGAACGCTTTGGCCGAAGTCCTCGGCTTTGCGATATTTGCCGGTCAGAAAGCCCGCAGCCAGACCATAATAGGGCAGGACGCCGACATTCTCGGTGACGCAATAATCCTGCAACTCGCCTTCGAACTTGTGGCGGCTGATCAGGTTATATTCCGGCTGGAGCACATGGTATCGCGGCAACCCGGCAGCTGTCGCGACGTCGTTGGCGGACTTGAATCGCATCGCCGTGAAGTTGGACGCGCCGAGCACGCGCACCTTGCCCGCGTCGATCAGGCGGCTGAACGCTTCCAGCACTGCCTCCTGTGGCGTGTCGTCATCGTCCTGATGCGCATAATATAGATCGATGTAGTCGCTCCCGAGCCGGCGCAGCGAGGCGTCGCACGCGGCGGCGATATTGGCTGGCGACAGCTTCTCACCGTTTACTGGCAGCATCCCGACCTTCGTCGCAATCTGCACCGCTTCGCGCTTGCCGGACCGCTTCAGCCATTCACCGATCACGGTTTCGGATTCGCCGCCATCGTGTCCTTCGACCCACGCCGAATAAACATCCGCCGTGTCGATCATCGTGCCGCCGCCCGCGACAAAAGCATCGAGCACGGCAAAACTCGCGGTACGATCGGCGGTCCAGCCGAAGACGTTGCCACCCAGCACCAGCGGCGCGATCTTGAGGTCGGTGGAGCCAAGGCGGCGCAACAGGGTCATGGTACGTCCCGATCGTTCGTCACGGCATTCAGTTCGACGCTGTTCGCATCGAGCATTGCCGCGGCTTCGTTGAGTTGGCGCGCCTCGTCTGCCGTCACCGTTCCTGGCTGCTCCTCTCCGCCCGAACAGGCGGCGACGAACAGGGCAGGGGCAATCAGGCCGACGAGACGCATCCCGGTCTTAATCCTTCAACTTGGCGCCAGCCTTTTCGAGCGCGCTGCCGGTGGCGTCGGCGGCGCGATCGGCACCGTTGCTGATCGCCGCTCCCGTACGGTCGAGGCCGTTCTCGATGCTGTCGCCCGCGCGGTCCGCGCCCCGCTCCACGTTCGCGCCCGCGTTGTCGAGGTTCGCTTCGGCCGAGCCGAGCGCACGATCGGTGGCGGCATCGACGTCGCCCACCGCATTGCTCGTCGTCGCGGCGGTGTCGGCGGCGACGGCGTTGGCCGCTTCCGACGTCTCGTTCTGGGCATTCTGGCTGCAAGCGGCGAGTGCGATGGCCGCCAGTGCGGGAACGATAAGCTTCTTCATCAGGGTTCCTCCCGTTTTCATTGACGCAGGTTACGCGCGTCGAGAGGTCGGAACGCGAGCGAAAGCATTCGGGTCCACGACAATGGCTGATTGACCCCATATAAAGATATCTTTATATCTTGATGCGACATGGTTGACCCACTCGACATCTTCGGTGCTCTTGGCGACGCCACCCGGCTCCGCATCCTGGCGCTGCTGCGGCAGATGGAGCTGTCCGTTGGTGAACTGGCACAGGTGCTGGGGCAGAGCCAGCCGCGCGTGTCGCGGCACGTCAAGATCCTGTGCGATGCCGGGCTCGCCGAGCGGCGTAAGGAAGGCAGCTGGGTGTTCGTCGTGCTCGGGCGGGCAGAGATCGTAGCGCCGATCGCGGCGGCGCTGGACACTTGGGGACAGCCGGATAGCGGCACGGACGCGGCGCGACTGGCGGCGGTGCGGGCGGACCGTGCGGCGGCGGCAGCGTCCTGGTTCGAGAGCCATGCGCGTGAGTGGGATGCGATCCGGTCGCTGCACGTCGCCGAGGAACAGGTCGAGGCCGCGATGCAGGTAGCACTTGGGGAGGGTGATGTTGGTACGCTGGTCGATATCGGCACCGGCACCGGCCGCATGCTGGAGCTGTTCGCCGGCCGCGCCCACCACGCGCTGGGTATCGACCGCAGCTCGGAAATGCTGCGGCTGGCACGCGCCAAGCTGGAAGGCGTGATGAATGCGGAGTTGCGGCAGGCCGATCTTTACGCGTTGCCGGTAGACGACGAGGCGGCGGATGTCGCGATCCTGCATCATGTGCTGCACTTCGCGCAGCAGCCGGGTGCCGCAATTGCGGAAGCGGCGCGGGCGTTGGGGCCGGGCGGGCGTTTGTTGATCGCGGATTTCGCAAGCCACGATCGCGAGGAATTGCGGACGCGCGACGCGCATGTCCGGTTGGGATTTTCGGATGCCCAGATCGAGGGTTGGTTCGAGACGGCGGGGCTGACCCCGGCGAGAACGGACGTACTCGACGGCGGGGAACTGACAGTGAAATTGTGGCTGGGGCAAAAACCCGGCGTGCATCTGCGTGAGGTGAAGGCAGCATGACGATCTCGGTCAACCAGCTCGCGGAGGCGCGGTGCGCGCTGGAATCGCCGCTTTACGCGGATGTCGGCGGCGATCTCGACGTGTCGTTCGAATTCTTCCCGCCGAAGAACGAGAAGATGGAGGAGCAGCTCTGGGAGGCGGTTCGGACGCTGGAGCCGCTGGGCCCCCGCTTCGTGTCGGTCACCTACGGCGCAGGCGGAACCACGCGCGAGCGGACGCATGCGACGGTAGCGCGCATCCAGCGTGACACGTCGCTGGCGGCGGCGGCGCACCTGACCTGCGTCGAGGCGACGCGTGACGAGATCGATCAGGTCGCCGAGGAATATTGGGCGGCGGGCGTGCGCCACATCGTCGCGCTGCGCGGCGACTCGCCAACAGCGGGGACGAAGTTCGCCAGCCATCCGGGCGGGTACGAGAACGCGGCGGCGCTCGTCGCCGGCCTGCGCAAGCTTCACCCGTTCGAGATCTCGGTCGCAGCCTATCCGGAAAACCACCCGGATTCGGCGGATGCGGCGGCCGACCTCGACAACCTGAAGCGCAAGCTGGACGCGGGCGCGAACCGTGCGATCACGCAGTTCTTCTTCGAGCCGGAGACGTTCTTCCGCTACCGCGATGCCGTCGCCGCCGCGGGTATATCGGCTGAGATCGTGCCGGGGATCATGCCGGTGTCGAACTTCGCTAGCGTGCAGCGGATGAGCGCGATGTGCGGCACCGACGTACCGGCGTGGATGGGTCGGCTTTTCGACGGGTTGGATGCGCACCCGGCGGCACGGCAGCTGGTCGCGGCGACGGTGGCGGCGGAATTATCGCGGCGGCTGTATGCGGGGGGATGCAAGCAGTTGCACTTCTACACGCTCAACCGCGCGGAACTGGCGTTCGCGATCTGCCACCTGCTCGGCGTGCGCGCTCAGGCCAGGGCGCAGGAGGTGGCGGCGTGAGCATCCGTCGGGCATTCCTCGCCGAGGCGGCGAAGCGTATCCTCATCACGGACGGCGCGTTCGGGACGGAGATCCAGAACTGGAAGCTGTCGGAGGAGGATTATGCCGGCACGCTGGGGCTGAGCCACGACCAGAAGGGCAACAACGACATTCTGGCGATCACGAAGCCGGAGGTGCCGGAGACGATCACGCGCGAATATCTGGACGCGGGATCGGACATCGTGTCGACCAACACGTTCAGCGCGAACATCATCTCGCAGGCGGATTATGGTGCCGAGCATCTGGTCCGCGACATCAACATCGAAAGCGCGAAGATCGCGCGGCGGCTGGCGGATCAATATGCCGCGCGCGACGGGCATCCTCGCTTCGTGGCGGGGGCGATCGGGCCCACGAACAAGACGCTGTCGCTGTCGCCGGACGTCAACGATCCCGGCTATCGCGAGATCGACTTCGACTATCTGAAGCAGGTGTATCGCGAGCAGACCGACGCGCTGCTGGAGGGTGGCGTCGACTTCATCCTGATCGAGACGGTGTTCGACACGCTGAACGCCAAGGCCGGGATCATGGCCGCGATCGAAGCGGGGGAGGCGTTGGGCCGGGACGTGCCGATCATGCTGTCGATGACGTTGACGGATTTGTCGGGCCGCAATTTGTCAGGACACACCGTGGAGGCATTCTGGCACGCGGTGCGGCATGCGAAGCCGGTGACGATCGGGCTGAACTGCTCGTTCGGGGCCGAGCAGCTTCGCCCGCATGTGAAGACGCTGTCGGAGATTTGCGATACGCTGATCATGATCTATCCGAATGCGGGCCTGCCCAACGAGTTGGGCGCATATGACGAGGCACCGGCGACGACGGCGGGGCTGGTCGGCGAATGGGCGATTGCGGGGCAGGTCAACGTGCTGGGCGGATGCTGTGGCTCCACGCCGGCACATATCAAGGCGATGGCCGACAAGGTGCGCGGCCTGAAGCCGCGCGTGCCGGGCGCACCGCCGGTGCAGACCAAGCTGGCCGGGCTGGAGCCGTTCACGATGGCGGCGTGACGCTTGTTTTGCGTCACTCCAGCGAACGCCGGGGTCTCGTGCCGCGAAGGGCACGCTGTGTAACTGCGAGATTTCGGCGTTCGCCGGGATAACGGGAATTTTCAAGTGACCAACTCCGCCACCCAGTTCGTCAACATCGGCGAGCGAACGAACGTTACGGGTTCTGCCCGGTTCAAGAAGCTGATCATGGCGGGCGACTATCCGGCCGCGGTCGAGGTCGCGTTGCAGCAGGTGGAATCGGGCGCGCAGGTGCTCGACGTCAATATGGACGAGGGGCTGCTCGACGCCGAATACGCGATGACGACGTTCCTGAAGCTGATCGCGGCGGAACCGGACATCGCCCGCATCCCGTTCATGGTCGATTCGTCCAAGTGGAGCGTGATCGAGGCGGGGCTGAAGTGCGTGTCCGGCAAGCCGATCGTCAATTCGATCAGCATGAAGGAGGGCGAAGAGCAATTCCTGGCCCAGGCGAAGAAGTGCATGGCGTACGGCGCCGCGGTCGTCGTGATGGCGTTCGACGAGGTCGGTCAGGCGGATACGCAGGCGCGCAAGGTCGAGATCTGTGAGCGCGCCTACAAGCTGCTGATGACGATCGGTTTTCCGCCAGAGGACATCATCTTCGATCCCAATGTATTCGCGGTGGCGACGGGGATCGAGGAGCATAACAACTACGCGGTCGACTTCATCGAGGCGTGTCGCGAGATCAAGGCGCGCTGCCCGCATTGCCATATCTCTGGCGGACTCTCGAACCTGAGCTTTTCGTTCCGCGGCAACGAGCCGGTGCGGCGCGCGATGCACAGCGTGTTCCTGTACTATGCCATTCCCGCAGGCATGGACATGGGCATCGTCAATGCTGGCCAGCTCGACGTGTACGATACGATCGATCCCGAGCTGCGTCAGGCGTGCGAGGACGTCGTTCTCAACCGCGATCCGGAGGCGGGCGACCGGCTGGTCGCGCTGGCGGAGAAGTATCGCGGCACCGATGCGGCGGCGGAAAAGCAGGCGGCGGAGTGGCGCAGCCTGCCCGTGACGAAGCGGCTGGAATATGCGCTGGTCAAGGGCATCGACGCGCATGTCGTCGACGATACCGAGGAATGCCGCCAGCAGTTCGCACGGCCGATCGAGGTGATCGAGGGGCCGTTGATGGACGGCATGAACGTCGTCGGCGACCTGTTCGGATCGGGCAAGATGTTCCTGCCGCAGGTCGTGAAATCGGCCCGCGTGATGAAGAAGGCGGTGGCGCATCTGCTCCCCTTCATTGAGGCGGCGAAGGAGCCGGGTGCGAAGGGCAAGGGCAAGATCGTGATGGCGACTGTGAAGGGCGACGTTCACGACATCGGCAAGAACATCGTCGGCGTCGTGCTCCAGTGCAACGGCTTCGACGTGGTCGATCTGGGCGTAATGGTGCCGTGGACAAAAATCCTCGAGGCGGCGAACGAGAACGACGCCGACATGATCGGGCTGTCCGGCCTCATCACCCCGTCGCTGGACGAGATGGTGACGGTGGCGGAGGAGATGAAGCGCGCAGGCATGACGATGCCGCTGCTGATCGGCGGCGCGACCACGTCGAAAGTGCATACCGCGCTGCGCATCTCGCCGGCCTATGACGGGCCGATCGTGCACGTCCTCGACGCCTCGCGCGCGGTGGGTGTTGCGACGACCTTGGTCAGCGATACGCAGCGCGATGCCTATGTCCTCGATATCGCGGCCGAATACGAGAAGGTGCGCGTGGCGCGTGCGGGCAAGGGGCAGAACGACCTGCTGCCGCTCGCCGAGGCGCGGGCGCGCGGGCTGAAGGTCGACATGGCGCTGAAGGCACCGCCGGCGGCGCAGCCGGGCGTGCACCGGTTCGATGACTGGGACCTCGCCGACCTGCGCGGCTATATCGACTGGACGCCGTTCTTCCGGGCGTGGGAACTGGCGGGCAATTTCCCGGCGATCCTGACCGACGAAGTCGTCGGCGAAAGCGCGAGCGGGCTGTACGAAGACGCGCAGGCAATGCTCGACCGGATCATCGCCGAGAAGTGGCTGACCGCCCGCGGCGTCGCCGGGCTGTGGGCCTGCCATCGCCACGACGATGATGTCTGGGTCTATACCGAACATCGCGAATCTCATCGCAGCCCGGATGGCGCGAGCATCCCCGACGGCTTCCACATCCCCAACCTCGATCGCACGCAGGAGGCGACGGTGCGGCTGCCGTTCCTGCGCCAGCAGATCGCCAAGCGCGAGGGACGCGCCAACATGAGCCTCGCCGATTTCATCGATCCGGCGGGCGACTGGATGGGCGGCTTCGCGGTCGGCATCCACGGGATCGAGCCGCATCTCGTGCGCTACAAGGCTGATCATGACGATTACAACGACATCCTGCTGAAGGCGCTGGCGGATCGTCTGGCGGAGGCATTCGCGGAACGGCTGCACGCGCATGTCCGCACCGATCTGTGGGGTTATGCGCCGGGCGAGCAGTTGACCAACGAGGCGCTGGTGCGCGAGCAGTATCGCGGTATCCGTCCGGCGCCGGGCTATCCGGCCTGCCCCGAACACTCGCTGAAGCGCACGCTGTTCGATATGCTGGATGCGGAGGCAAATACCGGGCTGGAGTTGACCGAAAGCTTCGCGATGTTGCCGACCGCTGCCGTCAGCGGCTTCTATTTCGGACATGCCGAGGCCGAATATTTTGGCGTGGCGCGGATCGGGCAGGATCAGGTCGCAGACTATGCGACACGGCGTGGCGTCGATGCGCGTCAGGCGGAACGCTGGTTGCGTCCGAACCTAGACTAACAAGCGCTTTGTCCGTTCGAGGGCAAAAAGCTCCCCTCCCTGTTCAGGGAGGGGGAGAGGTTATGGCGAGAGCGTGACCTCTCCCACCAAGCGGGATGTTCGGGAATCGGGTTGCGGCGATACGGTCGGCGTTACTTCGCCTTCACTGTCACGCCGTGGGCCGCCCACGCCTCGACCGTCTGGCACAGCGTCGCCGGCAGCGACTTGTCTTTTGCCACGATCGGGCTGGTCGAGCGCGGCATGCACAGCTTGGCGTCAGGGTTGGCGATGACGCTGGCGGGCACGATGACGACCGGTGTCTTGGCGGCGGCGATGGCGGGCATCGCGAGGCCGACGACGAGAGCGGCGGCGGTGGCGATCGAGGCAAGAGGGCGTTGGGCAAACATGACGATGATCCCTGTGATATTGGCGCCGCCCGTTCTGGCGACATCGACGTCACTGCATTAGTCGTGCCATACACTCGATCCTATAATTATCAGCGAGTTAGCTCCAATCGAGTTGGTGTGGATTGCATGAAGATGGCGTAGATTGCCGATCGCTGGCGGGTGCGGCTTTCGACATGTAGGCGATGCGTGACGTCCAGGGTTGCAAAGAAGACTGATCCGCCGCGAGGTAAGGCCGACGATGCGTCCCGGCGTGGCACGAAGCCACCGGTCGGTAACGAACGCGACACGGCGACCCGTACGTTAACCGCGTTTGTGGCTGGCGGCAGCGGCATGGGGAGGCGCAGGGCGGGACGAAAGGATTTCCCTGATGCGTCCCACCCTCTCTCTTGCCCTGCTGCTGGCGGCTCCAGCCGCGGCGCAGTCGAGCGCGTCGTTCACGATCGCCGAAACCGGGCAGGGGTTCGCAACCCTTCAGCAGGCCGTCGATCAAATCCGCGACGGCAGCGGCACGATCGTCGTCGCGCCCGGCCGTTACAAGGATTGTGCGATCCAGGCGGGGGGCGTCATCACCTTCCGCGCGGCGACACCCGGCACCGCGGTTTTCGAGGGGGGCGCCTGCGAAGGCAAGGCGACGCTGGTGTTGCGTGGCCGCGGCTCTCGCGTCGAGGGACTGGTGTTCCGCGGCATTCGCGTGGCGGACGGTAACGGCGCGGGCATCCGGACCGAGATCGGCGACCTGACCGTCAGCGACTCGATGTTCCTCGATAGTCAGGAGGGGATCCTGGGTGGCCATCCCAGCGGCCAAACGATCACGATCGATCATTCGACCTTCGCCGGGCTAGGCCAGTGCGAGGAGACGCCGAGCTGTTCGCACGCGATCTACCTCGCCAACAAAGGTCGCGTGACGATCACCCATTCCCGATTCGAACGCGGAACCGGCGGGCATTACGTCAAGCTGCGCGTGCCGACCGTGACGATCACCGGCAACAGCTTCGACGATACCGCGGGACGCAAAACCAATTACATGATCGACCTGTCCGAGGGGGCGACCGGTCTGATCGCGGGCAACACCTTCGTACAAGGGCGGAACAAGGAAAACTGGTCGGGGCTGATCGTGGTGTCGGCGGAGGCGAAGACCTACCCGTCGACCGGATTGCGCGTGGAGGACAACGACGCCCGCCTATCGCCCGGCGAGACGCGCAGCCCGGCTTTCGTGGCCAATGCTAGCGGCCAGAAGCTGGCAGTCGGTGCGAACCGGCTGGGGCCGGGGTTGCGCGCATACGAGGCGCGGTGAATCCTCCCAGACGGGCGGCCACGGAGCGGTGGAGGGGCGGCCGCGGCAGGCATGGCCAGTGGCTGCCCCTCCGTCACGCCTGCGGCGCGCCACCTCCCCGTTCCGGGGAGGCATTTAGCGGGAACAGGTATCCGCTGGGCCCGGATCGAGGTCTAGGCAGCGCCCGTCCTGTCCGGCGACCTTCAGCCCGATCGTCGCCGCCAGAGTCGGCATGATGTCCACCGTTTCCACCGACAATGGCTGTTCGAAGCCGGTCATGCCCTTGCGCCAGAACAGGATCGGCACCCGGCGATCGTAATCCCACGGGCTGCCGTGCGTCTCGACATAATAGGCGGCGGGCACCTCGATCGAGGTGACACGGGGCTTCAGAAACACGAGCAGGTCGCCGGAGCGCTGCGCATCGTAAGACGCGCGCGCCTTTTGCAGGAGCGTCCATGTCTCCGGCGCGCCGCTCGGCATCGGCGTCGCCGCGACCTCTTTGGCGTCGTATGCACCCGCGACCTGCGGCATCGCGCGGTAGCGGCGCAACGCCTCCGCCAGCACGCGCGGACGCTCTCGCGCGGGCAGGTCGGAGGACAGATACACGTCGCCTTCGCTGCCGAGCAGAACCGGACCCGCCAGCTTCAGGTCGCGGCCGATCGCCGCGCCGAGCGCCTTGGCCTGTACCTGCGGGTCGATATGCGCCTCCATCGGCATCGCGCGCTGTTGCTGCCGCTCGGTCATGTCGTGCGCGCCGTGATCGGCGGTCAGCATCACCTCGTAATCGACGCCGGTCGCATCGAGCACTGCGAAGAATCCGGCGAGCGCCTGATCGAGCTGATCCATCTGGATGCACATCTCGGTGCCCTGCGTGCCGCGCGAATGGCCGATATAATCGGTCGCGGACAAGCCGACGGCGATGATGTCCGCGGCGGGGCCGGCGCCCAGCTTCATGTCCTGCACCAGCCCGGCGGCCATCGCCAGCACCGCCGCGTCGGAGGCGGGGGAGGCGCGGAACGCCTTCGCGTCGCCCGCCGCGCGTTCGAACCGGCCCTGCCCGAGCGTCTGATCGCCGACCGTGATCGGCCGGTCGAGCGGCTTGCACCAACCGGGCAGAGGCAGTGCCGCTTGCGGCTGGGCGAGCAGCGCGGCGACCGCATCGCGAGTGCGCTGCACCACCGGCGGCACGGCGCGACCGGCGTAGGAGACATAGGTCTTGCCGTCCCACCACCAGAGTTCGTCGACCTTGTGGCCGCCCATCATCACGGCCGCACGGTCCTTGCCTGCGACCGACACCACGCGGCTGCGCGGGTCTGCCGTCTTCATGCGTTCGCCCAGCGTCGGGACCTTCAGGTGGATGTCGGAGACGGTGTAGCTGTTATGATCGGACCCAGCGACGCTCTCGTCTTCCGAACAATAGACGGTCTTGTCGGGACGGCCGACACGCTGGTCGATCCAGTTGTTGGCGATGATGCCCGTGTTGGCGGGGCGATAGCCGGTCAGGATCGTCGAGTGCCCGGGGCACGTCTCCGTCGCGGCGTGGCTCTGATACCCGGACGGAAAGACGCCGCCGGTCAGCAGCCGGGCGAGGCCGCCGGTGTAATGGTTGCGATACTGGGCGAACAGGTCGGCGGAGAACTGGTCGACGGAGATCGCGACGATCAGCTTCGGCGGGGTCGCGGGGAAAGGGGCGGGGGCCGCGGCGGGGGCGGTCTGGGCCGCGGCGGGTGCGGACAGCAGCAGGAGGGCGGCACACAGGGCGGCGGGCAGGGGCGCTTTCATTGGTCGGGAACGTCCTTGGTACGGGGCGACGTAAACTGTAGGGCGCTATGGATCGCCTGTTTCGGCGAGGCAATCGGCGCGAGAACGGAGTCGGCATGAACCGCGTGTTGGTCAGGATGATGACGGTCCTGATGCTGCTGATGCCGACCGGCGTCTGGGCGCAGACGGACAAGCATCTGCCGATGCGGCTCGTCGCGGAGAGTAAAGCGCCGGCCGCGGGATCGCGCGTGGCGCTGGCCATCGTGGCGACGCCGGCCAAGGGGTGGCACGGTTATTGGCAGAACCCGGGCGACGCGGGCTTCGCGACCCAATTCGCGTGGACGCTGCCTGGGGGCGGTAAAGTGGGTACGGTGGCGTATCCGGTGCCGGGGCGGCTGACCGTCGCTGGGCTGATGAATTACGTCTACGAACGGCCGTTCGCGATGCTGACCACGCTGGACGTGCCGGCCGGACTGGCGGCGGCGACGACGCTGCCCCTGCGGGTGAAGCTGGATTATCTGGTCTGCACGCTCAGCCTGTGCGTGCCAGAGCAACAGGAACTCGCGACGGTTCTGACGGTCGGCGACGGGGCGATCGAACCGGCGGCGCGGACGCAGTTCGACACGTGGCGCCGAGCGCTGCCCCGACCGCTGGGTTCGGCCGCGACGTATCAGGTGGAGGCCGGGCGGCTGCGCCTGTCGGTGCCGTTGCCGGCTTCGGCGAGCGTCGAGCAGGCGTATTTCTACCCGGCCGCGAACGGCATCGTCGATATGGCCGCGCCGCAGGTGGCGACGCGCGACGGCGACCGGCTGGTGATCGAGACGAAGGTGGCGGCGAAGGCCCCGGTTGCGACGATTGCGGGCGTGCTGGCGACTGGTGGCGGGCAGGGATTGCTGCTGACGGCGAAGCCCGGCGTGGTCGGCGCGGCGATGGTGGAAAGCCTATGGACGACCGCCGCGCTGGCGTTCGCGGGCGCGGTGCTCGGTGGCCTGATCCTGAACGTCATGCCCTGCGTCTTCCCGATCCTGAGCCTGAAGGCGCTGAGCCTCGCCAAGGGCGGGGCGAGCGAGCGGCAGGCGCGAGGAGAGGCGCTGGCCTATACTGCGGGTGTCGTGTTGGTGTGCCTCGCGCTGGGGGCGGGGCTGCTGGCGTTGCGCGCGGCGGGGGCGCGGGTCGGCTGGGCGTTCCAGTTGCAGGACCCACGCGTGATCGGCGTGCTGTTGCTGCTGGTGATGGGTATCGCGCTCAATCTTGCAGGCCTGTTCGAGCTGCCAACGCCGCGCTTTGCCGGCGAAAGCGGCGCTGCGGGCGCGTTCGTCACCGGAGCGCTGGCGGCGTTCGTCGCGACGCCATGCACCGGGCCGTTCATGGGCGCCGCGCTCGGTGCGGCGCTGGTGCTACCGACGATTGCGGCGCTGCTGGTGTTCGCGGGGCTGGGGCTGGGTATCGCGTTGCCGTTCCTTCTGTTGGGCTTCGTGCCGGCATTGCGGCGACGGCTGCCGAAACCGGGGATGTGGATGGAGCGGCTGCGGCGCGTGCTGTCGATCCCGATGTTCCTGACCGCGTTGGCGTTGGCGTGGATCCTCGGCCGGCAGGCGGGCGTGGACGGCATGACGATCGGGCTGGCGGCGACGTTGCTGGCAGCCGTCGGCCTGTGGTGGACCGGACGGCGGCAACATGCCGGTCGCGAGCGGGCGTGGTGGCCGGCATGGCCGGCGCTGGCGCTGGCGATCATGGCGGTGGTGCTGGTCCGCCCCGCGCCGGTGCAGGCGGTGACCGCTGCCGACACGGGCGAACGGTTCAGCGAGGCGCGGCTGGCAACGCTCCGGGCGCAGAACAAGCCGGTCTTCGCCTATTTCACCGCCGACTGGTGCCTGACGTGCAAGGTCAATGAGAAGACCGCGATCGAGACGGATACGGTGCGCGACGCCTTTCGCAAGCGCGGCGTCACGGTACTGGTCGGCGACTGGACGGACGGCGACCCTTCGCTGGGCCGCTTCATCGAAGCGCACAACCGCGCTGGCGTGCCGCTCTACCTGTGGTACGCGCCGGGCGCGGCCGAGCCGACTGTCATGCCGCAGGTGCTGACGACGGGAATATTGACGGGCATGGCGGGCGGCTGACCTCATTGCTCCCGGCAAGGGGAAGGCTGCCGGTCCTGACGTCTTTCTGCCCGCTCCCTCTTGTGCAGTGCGGCGTTTGCCCGCAGCATGAGCGTTCAACCCGCGTCGGAGGCGTATCGGTATATGGCGAGGGCGTTCGACGAAATCCTGGGGGGCGAGGACGGACCGCCGACGCGTGACGAGCTGGCTGCGATCGCCCGCTGGATCGAGACGACCCCGCCCGAGGAACTGCGCCGTCGCCAACGCTCCGCGGAGGCGACGTTCCGGCAGCTTGGCATCACCTTTGCGGTATATGGCGAAAGCGATGCGGCGGAGCGGATCATTCCCTTCGACATCGTGCCGCGCGTGTTCCTGCCCGATGAGTGGACGCGCCTGTCCGAAGGGTTGATCCAGCGCACCGAGGCGATCAACGCGTTTCTGGACGACGTGTACGGAGAGCGCCGCATCCTGAAAGAGGGCGTGCTGCCGGAGGACCTCGTTCTCGGCAATCCGCAGTTCCGGCCGGAGATCGCGGGGATGCGCCCGCCGCACGGTATCTGGGCGCATATTTGCGGCATCGATCTCGTCCGTACCGGCCCCGACGAGTTCTGGGTCCTGGAGGACAATGCGCGCACGCCGTCCGGCGTCAGCTACATGCTCGAAAATCGAGAGGCGATGCTGCGGCTGTGCCCCGAGCTGTTCCGCAATTTCCGCGTCGCCGCGGTCGACAGCTATCCCGACCGCCTGCTCGAGACGATGAAGTCGGTCGCGCCGCTCGGGGTCGCCGCGCCGACCTGCGTCGTGCTGACGCCGGGACACTATAACTCCGCCTATTACGAACATAGCTTTCTAGCCGATTCCATGGGCATCGAACTGGTCGAGGCGGCGGACCTCGTCGTCGACGACGATGTCGTGTGGATGCGGACCATCGCCGGGCGGGTACGGGTCGACGTGATCTACCGCCGGATCGACGACGATTTCCTCGATCCGTTGGTGTTCCGTCCGGACTCGGCGCTCGGCGTGCCGGGGCTGATCGCCGCCTATGCCGCCGGCAACGTCGCGATCATGAACGCGCCGGGCAACGGCATCGCCGACGACAAGGCGATCTACAGCTACATGCCCGAAATCGTCCGCTTCTATTCCGGGGCGGAGCCGAAGCTGCCGAACGTGGAGACCTGGCGCTGCCGCGAGCCGCAGGCGCTGCAATACGTCCTCGACAATCTGGAGAAAGTCGTCGTCAAACTGGTCGACGGATCGGGCGGCTACGGCATGCTGGTCGGCCCGACCGCGTCAAAGGCGGAGATCGAGGCGTTCCGCGCCGCGCTGATCGCGGAACCGCATCGCTATATCGCGCAGCCCACATTGGCGCTGTCGACGGTGCCGACGCTGGCGGAAAGCGGGCTTGCGCCGCGGCATGTCGACTTCCGCCCCTTCGTGCTCACTGGCGCGAACATGGTGCAGGTGGTGCCCGGCGGCCTGACCCGCGTGGCGTTGAAGGAAGGTTCGCTGGTCGTGAACTCCAGCCAGGGCGGTGGCACCAAGGACAGTTTCGTCCTGATGGACGATCCGGTGATCGCGCAGTCCCAGGATTTTGGCTTTGGACAGACGCAGACGATGGGCGGCATGACCCAGTCGCAGGGGCCGCTCTGATGCTCAGCCGTACCGCATCGTCGCTCTACTGGCTGGGCCGCTATTTCGAGCGGACCGATTTTATCGCGCGGCTGGTGGAGGCGACGGTGCGGCTCGACGTACTGTCGCCGCGTTCCGCCGGGCAGGCGGCATGGGCGTCGGCGCTGGCGGTGACCGAAACCGACGAGACATTCGTCGAGCGCGGTGGCGAGGTCCGCCGCCGCGAGGTGGCAAGGTTCCTGACGGTCGACAACAGCCATCCCGGATCGATCGTTCGGTGCCTCGACATGGCGCGCAACAATGCGCGCGCGGTGCGGACCGCGCTGACCCGCGATGCGTGGGCGGCGATCAACCGCGCGTGGCTGACGTTCGAAGCCAAGCCGGCGGCCGACGACCCCAATGCGGTGCTCGATCTGGTCGAAGCGGTAAAGAACGAGACGCGCGGGTTCGAAGGCGCCGTGCATCGGATGCTGCGCAACCAGACGACGTGGTTCATTCGGCTGGGGCAGGCGGTGGAGCGCGCCGACAACACGGCGCGGCTGCTCGACGTGAAATACCACATCCTTCTGCCGGCGGGCGAGCGCATCGGCGGCGTCGTCGATCGCGACCAGTGGACGACGATCCTCCAGACGGTATCGGCGGTAACGGCGTATCGTTGGCTCTATTCGGATGGCCTGACGCCGGCCAACGTCATCGACCTGCTGATCGCTCGCGCCGAACTGCCACGTAGTTTGGCGGCGTCGGTGGAGGAAACGGTCGATGTGCTGGGTCTGCTGGCGCGGCGGACGGGTTTGCACGGAGAAGCGGACCGAATGGCGCGGGTGCGGGCGACACGGATGGCGCGGACACGGTCGGGCGAGGTGATCGCGGCGGGGCTGCACCAGTATCTGCAGGCCTTCATCCACGAGAACGCGTTGCTGCACGCCGCGATCGGGCGGCAATTCACCTTCAGCTAGGATAGCGGGCCATGCGGCTGTCGATCGATCATCGCACGGTGTACCGGTTCACCGAACCCCAGGCGCGGCTGGTGCAGATGCTGCGCGTCAATCCGCAGAATTCGCACGACCAGACAGTGGCGAGCTGGCGGATCGATGTCGATCACGATGCGCGGATGCGGGAGGGACGCGACGGGTTCGGCAACGCGGTGACGATGCTCTACGTCGATGGCCCGGTGGAGGCGATCAAGATCGCGGTGCAGGGGGAAGTGGTGACCAGCCACTCCGACGGCGTCCTCCACGGCGTTCACGAACCTTTGCCCCCGGCCGTGTTCCAACGCTCGACACCGAAGACGGCTATCGACGAGACGCTGGCGGCATTTGCCCGCGACGCGACCAAGGGCGCCGAACCCCACCGCGCGCTCCACCGTTTGAACGCGACGGTGAAGGAGGGCTTCGCGGTCGAGCGCGGTCGCGGCCAGCCCGGCGTCACCGCCGCCGCGACGATGGCGCGACGCAGCGGCACGGCGCGCGATCTGGCGCACGTCTTTGTTGCCGGCGCTCGATCACTTGGCATCCCCGCGCGCTATGTCAGCGGCTATCGGCTGGGGGGTGGGGCGCATCGGCCGGCGCCGCATGGGTGGGCGGAAGCCTGGTGTGAAGATATCGGGTGGATCGGATTCGATCCGTGTACCGGCCTGAGCCCCGAGGACGGTTATGTCCGCGTCGCGATCGGACTCGATTCGATCGGTGCCGCGCCGGTCGCCGGATCGCGGCTGGGCGAGGGCGAGGAGGAGCTCGACGTCGACGTCACGGTGTTGCGCGAGGAATAACGACGCCCGCTAGCGTGCTTCCTTGCGACGGGTCAGCGCCGCTACGCAGCTTGCGCGGTCGATCGCGCTGCCGTCCGGCTCGCGCGCGTCGAGATACGTGACCTTCGGCTCGGTATTGCCGCTGGGGTAGAGATAGGCATCGAGGATGCAGATGTTGCTGCCGAACTGCAGTTTGCGCGCAGAACCCTCGCGAACGTCGGCGTCCGGATCGCCGAACAACTGCGTCAATCCCGCAGCGCTCTGGCCGAGGACACGCTCCAGTCCGACGCTGGTGTAGGGCATCGGTGCTCGCGCCGCGCCGGTCCGCGCGACGGGCGTCGGTGCGGTTGCGCAGGCGGCGAGCGCCAGAGTGAGGCTCAGGGCGGGGATGGGAAGCCGTGTCATGTCTTGTCCCGGTGAAACATATGCGTCGCCATCGCCGCGCCCAACACCGGCGCGACGAACGCCACCACCGGCACGAGGAACAGTGCCGCATCGGCGAGCCCAAGCAGGAACCGCCGCCCGCGCGTCCGCCGACGCCATTGGATCAGCCCTGCGCGATCGAAGTGGCGCGCAGCGACCATGTCGCCCAGATCGCGACCGAGCAGCCAGCCATTCACCAGCAAGAACGCCGCCGCAGTGCCGATGCCCGTGACGAGCAGGACGAGGTAGAGGGGCAGCAGCACGGCATTGACGGCGACGACCCGCCCCGCCGATCGCATCCCCATCGCCGCCGACCGCGCGAACGGCACCGGCCGCGCGGTCGCGAGCGCGGCAGGATAGTGGCGAGCCTCGACCGCCTCCACGACCTCGTCCGCGAACAGCCCGATCACGGCGATGGCGATCGCGCGGAACAACAGCCACAACGCCAGCCCCAGGATCACGACCGTGGCTGCTGCGGCGATTCCGCCAGCGCCATCGGCAGACCAGCGCGCGATCAGCGCCCGCACGCCCCACCAGGTCGCGACGCCCAGTACTGCGAACACCGCGACCGTCACTGCCATCGACTTGACGAGCACCCGCATGATGCGCGCATCGCCGAGCTGGCCGAGCGAGAGGAAGAACGCGGTGAACATGCTGCCGGGATGACGCCCGGTGGCGATCGGGTCAACGGGGGGTCAACATGGTGAGGATCGTTTACGTGAGATCGCCCTTCTTCTGCGCGCCCCTGCGCGCACGAAGATGCTGTGGGCGCTCAGGCGTCGAGCAGACGGACACGGCGTCGTCGGGTCGACGGCGGGTCGTTGTGGTGGCGGCGTTTCGCCGATAGGGCGGCGGCAGATTTTCCTGGGAGTTTTCCGTCTTGAGCCAGCCCACCTACGATGTCGTCGCGATCGGCAATGCGATCGTCGACATCCTGTCGCAGTCCGATGACGCCTTCCTGACCGAGCAGGGCATGACCAAGGGGGCAATGCAGCTCATCTTCTCCCCCGAAGATGCCGACGCGCTGTACGCGAAGATGGGCCCCGGCCGCGAAGTGTCGGGCGGATCGGCGGCGAACACGCTGGCCGGCATCGCGGCGCTGGGCGGCAAGTGCGCCTTTATCGGTCAGGTCGCCGACGATCAGCTGGGACAGGTGTTCGCGCACGACATCCGCGCCGCCGGCATCCGCTTCGACACAGCGGAGCGCGCCGGGGCGCCGACCACCGGGCGCTGCCTGATCTTCGTGACGCCCGACGGGCAACGGACGATGAATACCTTTCTCGGCGCGTCGCACTTCCTGCCGGAGGCCGCGATCGACCGTGCGCTGATCGCGGATGCCGCGTATCTGTATATCGAAGGCTATCTCTGGGACCCGGAAGAGCCGCGCGCGGCGATGCGGGCCGCGATCGACGTCGCGCGGGGCGCGGGGCGGAAGATCGCGTTCACGCTGTCGGCCGAGTTCGTGATCGATCGCTATCGCGCCGATTTCCATGCGCTGATCGACGCCGGCCTGATCGACGTGCTGTTCGCCAACGAGGCGGAGATCATGGCGTTGACCGAGACGAGCGACGTGGATGCCGCCATTGCGGCGGTGCAGGACAAGGTGCCGACGGTGGTCGTGACGCTGGCCGAAAAGGGCGCGTGCGCGATCCGCGGCGGCGAGCGCACGACGGTACCGGCGGTGCCGATCGCGACGGTGGTCGATACGACCGGTGCGGGCGACCTGTTCGCGGCCGGCTTCCTGCACGCGCAGGCGCGTGGTGACGATCTGGAACGGTCACTCAAGCTGGGTGCGCTGTGTGCGGCGGAAATCATCAGCCACTTCGGCGCGCGGCCCCAGGTGGATCTGAAGGCGCTGGCGGCGGAAAAGCTGGGCTGAAGCCGGGTCGCTGTCGCTTCTCCTCTGCAAGGGGGGGGCGCGGAGCGGCGGAGGGTGTTCACGCTGCTGGTGTCACCCCTCCGTCAGTCCTGAGGACTGCCACCTCCCCTTGCAGGGGAGGAGCGGGGCAACAAAAAAGGCCGGGGTTTCCCCCGGCCTTTTTTGTTGCCTGCGTTGAGCCGATCAGTGGGTGATGCCGTCTATCGCATCGTCGGTCAGCACCTCTACCCGACCATGCCCGACGTGGCTCGTCCGGTAACCGTAGAGGTAATAGACGACGAGGCCGATCGCGCCCCAGATCACCAGCACCAGCATCGCCGCGGACGGCAGGTTGAAGAACAGGAAGATGCAGCCGACGATCGTCGCCGGTGCGACGAACCACACCGCCGGCGTCCGGAACGAACGGGGGCGATGACCCTCCTTCTTGCGCAGGATCAGGACCGCGATCGCGACCATCATGAACGCGTAGAGCGTGCCGGCATTCGCGATATCCGCCAGCGCGCCGACCGGCAGGAACGCCGCCGCGAACGCGACCGCCGCACCGGTGATGGCGGTGACGACGTGCGGTGTCTTCCACTTCGGATGGACCTTGCTCAACGCGTTGGGGAGCAGGCCGTCACGGCTCATCACGAAGAAGATGCGGGTCTGACCGAACAACAGCACGAGGATGACCGACGGCAGCGCGACGAACGCGGCGATGCCGAGCATGTTGCCGATCTTGCCGAAGCCGATCGTGCGCAGAACGTGCGCGAGCGCCTCGTTCGAGCAGACCAGCGCCTGCGCATGCTGCGGCATGGCGCACTGGCGTGCGAGTTCTTCCGAACCGGCGGGGAAGGGGATGCCGCCCGGGCCCATGATGGGCTGGCCGCCGATCGTCCCGATCGCGCCTGCGGCGACGAGGATGTAGAAGACGGTGCAGAACAGCAGCGATCCGATCAGGCCGATCGGCACGTTGCGCTGCGGGTTCTTGGTCTCTTCGGCGGCAGTCGAAACCGCGTCGAAGCCGACATAGGCGAAGAAGATCGTCGCCGCCGCACCCACCGCGCCGACGCCGGTGCCGAAGCCGCCGAACACGCCCGCGGGCAGGAACGGGCTGAACTGTGCCGTGTCGATCTTGCCGTAGGTCAGGAAGATGAACGCGGTCAGCGCGACGACCTTGATCCCGACGAGGATCGCGTTGACCTTCGCGCTTTCCGACGTGCCGATGATGAGCAGCCACGTGACCAGCAGCGCGATCACGACGGCGGGCAGGTTGATGAACCCGCCGGCGACGCCGCCCAGCGCCAGCGGCCCGGCGCTGAGCCAGACCGGTAGCTGGATGCCGAGGAACTGGTTGAGGATCGTGCCGGTGAAATAGCCCGACCAGCCGACCGACACCGCCGACGCGGCGACCGCATATTCAAGGACCAGCGCCCAGCCGACCGTCCAGGCCAGCAGCTCGCCCATCGTCGAATAGGTGTAGGTGTAGGCGGAGCCGGCGACGGGGATCATCGCCGCGATCTCGGCGTAGCAGAGCGCCGCAACGATGCAGATCGCGCCGGCAATGGCGAAGGCGAGCATCAGGCCCGGTCCGGCCTTTTGCGCGCCCGCCGCAGTCAGAACGAAGATGCCGGTGCCGATCACCGAACCGATACCGAACAGGGTGAGCTGGAACGCGCCGAGCGTCCGGTGGAGAGATTTCCCCTCCGCCGCCGCCAGGATAGCGTCCAGTGGCTTAACGCGCCCGAAAATCATGTACTTACGTCCCCCCAGGGATAAAGGCGGGGCGTCGTCCGCGCCCCATCATGTGCGAAAGGGGAGAGCCTAAAGCCAAATCGGGGACGCGCAATCCTTTAGTGCGGTGAAGCGTGGCTATGCGCGCCCGACGCCTCGCTAGCGCGCGAGCATCGGCCCGAGTGGAGCGCCGCCGAACAGGTGGACGTGCAGGTGCGGTACCTCCTGTCCACCATGAGCGCCGATGTTGGCGAGCAGGCGATAGCCCGGCTCGACCAGCCCCTCGGCCCGCGCGACCGCGCCCACCGCGCGGACGAAGCCGGCGATCTCCGCTTCCGACCCGCGCGTGCTGAAATCGTCCCACGACACATAGGCGCCGCGCGGGATCACGAGGATATGCGTCGGAGCCTGTGGTGCGATGTCGCGGATGGCGATCGCCCATTCGTCCTCATAGACGCGGGTCGCGGGGATATCGCCGCGCAGGATCTTCGCGAAGATATTCTGCTCGTCGTAAGGCAGGGTGGCATCGATCGGCATGTCAGCGGCTCGCCTTCTCGTCATGGCCCGATACGCCCTCGCGCCGGGTGAGTTCGGTGCGGACATCGTCGAGCGACAGGCCGGCATCGGCAAGCAGGACGCACAGGTGGAACATCAGGTCCGCGGCCTCCGGCACGATCGCGCGGGGTTCGTCGCCCATCGCGGCGATGACGGTCTCGACCGCCTCTTCGCCCAGTTTCTGCGCGATCTTGCCGCGGCCGCGGGCAAACAGGCTGGCCGTATAGGAACTGCCGGCATCGGCCCCGCGACGGGTGGCGATGGTGGCTTCGAGGCGGGCGAACGCGTCCATATCCGCGCCGTGGCGGAGGACCGTTGTCGGGTCAATCCCGCGGGGTCGTCGATCCAAAACGGCGACGCAGCGCACGGCGGACGATCCAGACGCCGAGGCAGGCGCAGGCGAACAGCGCGATGTCGGAGAGCGCCGGGCCGGTGCGGGGATGGACGATGCCGGTGTGGCCGGACGGGACCTGGGTCGAGGGCATCGCTGTGGGGTAGGGGACGGGCGTTGCGATCGGGTTAGCGGTTCGCTTGCGGAGAGGGTCCGCCCGACGCTTTTCTGAGGGAGATCGTTACAACGAACTCCGGCGCCCGTGGGCAAGCCACCATCCCGGCGAAGGCCGGGGTCCAGCTGGGAAGCGTTCTCCGTCGATTAACGTCGACATCCTAACTGGGCCCCGGCCTCCGCCGGGGTGGCAGAAGAGGTTTGCGACGATTCCTCACCGGGACAAGGCGAGGTGCCGGTCGGGCATGTGCTCCCCTTACTCGCGTGAAAAGGCGCTCCATCGACGCGCCTCAGTGCGACCGGACCGGTACCCCCGCCTTCGCCAGCGCGGCGTGGGCGTCCGCGACGCTGGCCTCGCCGAAGTGGAAGATCGATGCGGCCAGCACGGCGGATGCGTGGCCTTCGACGATCCCGGCGACGAGGTCGTCCAGCCCGCCGACGCCACCCGATGCGACGACCGGTACACTCGTCCGATCGGCGATCGCGCGGATAAGGTCGAGGTCGTAGCCGGACCGCGTGCCGTCCCGGTCCATCGACGTCACGAGCAACTCGCCCGCGCCGAGGTCCGCCAGCCGCAGCGCGTGTTCGACGGCGTCGATGCCGGTCGGGCGACGGCCACCGTGGGTGAACACCTCCCAGCCACCCTCCACCCGGCGCGCATCGATGCTCGCGACGCAGCATTGGCTGCCGAAGCGCTCGGCGATGTCGGCGACGACTTCCGGGCGGGCGACGGCGGCGGAATTGACTGCGACCTTGTCCGCGCCCGCCAGCAGCAGCGCGCGCGCGTCCTCCGCCGTCCGCACGCCGCCGCCGACGGTCAGCGGCATGAAGCACACCGCCGCGGTGCGGCTGACCACGTCGAGGATCGTGCCGCGCGCCTCGTGGCTGGCGGTGATGTCGAGGAAACACAGTTCGTCCGCCCCAGCGGCGTCATAGGCGCGCGCCTGCTCCACCGGATCGCCGGCGTCGCGGAGTTCGACGAAGTTCACGCCCTTGACGACGCGGCCCTGGGCGACATCGAGACAGGGGATGACGCGCGCGCGGACGGTCATGCGGCGGCGGCGGCCACCGCGAACGCCGCGGCCAGATCGAGTCGCCCGTCGTACAGCGCGCGACCGGTAATCACGCCCTCGATCCCGTCCTTCGCATGCAGCGACAGGACGTGAATGTCAGAGATGCCGGCAACGCCGCCGCTGGCAATGACCGGGATCGCGACCGCGCGGGCGAGGTCAACGGTCGCTTCAATGTTGCAGCCCTTCAGCAGACCGTCGCGGCCGACATCGGTGAACAGCAGCGCCGCGACGCCGGCATCCTCGAACCGGCGCGCGAGGTCGACGGCGCTGGTCGTGGACACGTCGGCCCAGCCCTTGGTCGCGACCATGCCGTCGCGCGCATCGACCGCGACGACGATGCCGCCGGGGAAATCCCCTGCCACGCCGCGGACGAACTCCGGGTCCTCCAGCGCGGCCGTGCCGATCACCACGCGCGATACGCCGAGGTCGAACCAGCGCTCGACGCTGTCGCGGGTGCGGATGCCGCCGCCAAGCTGGACGTGGCCTGGGAAACGCTCGACGATCGCGCGCACCGCGTCGCCGTTGACCGACGCGCCCGCGAACGCGCCGTCGAGGTCGACGACGTGCAGAAACTGTGCACCCTGATCGGCGAAGATCATCGCCTGTGCGGCGGGGTCGTCGCCATAGACGGTGGCGCGGTTCATATCGCCCTCCGCGAGGCGGACGACCTGCCCGTTCTTCAGGTCGATGGCGGGGAAGACGATCAGGCCGTCGGGTATCAGGGTCGCCATGCGAGGAATCTCGTGAGGAGGGAGAGGCCGTAGGACTGGCTCTTCTCCGGATGGAACTGCACGCCGAGCAGCGTGTCGCGGCCGATCGCGGCGGTGACGGGGCCGGCGTGGTCGGTGGTGGCGATCACGTCGTCGCCTTCGAACGCGAAGCTGTGGAGGAAATAGGCCTCGCCCGGCTGCACCAGCGGATGCTCCGCGAGGGGGACGACGTCGTTCCAGCCCATGTGCGGGACCTTCGCCTCCATCGTCGCGGGTTCCAGCCGGCGGACGCGGCCCGGTATCCAGCCGAGGCCGGGATGGGTGCCCATCTCCTCGCCGGCATCGGCCATCAACTGCATGCCGACGCAGACGCCGAGGAACGGCGTCCCCTCGGTGCGGGCGCGGCGGTCCATCGCCTCGACCATGCCGTCGATGCCGCGCAACGCCGCCGAACACGCACCGAACGCGCCGACGCCGGGCAGGACGATGCGGTCGGCGCGGGCGACCACGTCCGGATCGGCGGTGATCGTCAGGTCATCGCACCCGGCCGCGCGCAGGGCGTTGGCGACCGAATGGAGGTTGCCCGCGCCGTAATCGATCAGGGCCAGCGTCATCCCTTCAGCGCTTCGAGTCCCGGCGCGACCACCGACGTCGCGACCTCGGTGAAGCTGTACTCGGCGAGGCCGTGGATCGCGAACGGATCGGTCTTCGCCCACGCCTCGACCGCGTCCCGCTCGCCGCGGCAGAGGAATATGCCGCCGGTCAGCGGCACCTGACGCCCGGCCGCCAGCAGCATCCCCGCCTCGACGCCGGCATGGAGCCAGTCGAGGTGCGCGGCGCGGTGCGCGTCGATCGTTTCGGTCGGGACGACGTAATGGAGCAGGACGAGGATCATAGGGTGCCTTTCGTCGAGGGAATGGCGTCGCTCTTGCGCGGGTCGATCTCGATCGCCTTGCGCAGCGCGCGGGCGAGGCCCTTGAACGCGCTTTCGGCGATGTGGTGATTGTTCTCGCCGTGCAGCGTCTCGACATGGAGCGTGATGCCGGCCGCCTGCGCAAAGCTGTGGAACCAGTGCTGGAACATCTCCGTGTCCATCTCGCCGAGACGTTTCTGGCTGAACTCCGTCTTCCAGACGAGCCACGGCCGGCCGGAGATATCGAGCGCGACGCGGGTCAGCGTCTCGTCCATCGGGCTGAGCGCGTCGCCGTAGCGGACGATCCCGCGCTTGTCGCCGAGCGCCTTCGCCACCGCCTCGCCGATCGCGATGCCGGTATCCTCGACCGTGTGGTGCTGGTCGATGTGCAGGTCGCCTTTGGTGCGGACATGCAGGTCGATCAGCGAATGGCGCGACAACTGTTCGAGCATATGGTCGAAGAAACCGACGCCCGTGTCGATGTCGTAGAGGCCGGTGCCGTCGAGATCGACGGTGACGGCGATCTTCGTCTCGCTGGTGTCGCGGGTGATCGTGGCGGTACGCATGGCGGCATCCCTTAACGAGCGCGCGAGGCGATGCAATCTTGACGGCAGGGAAGGTGGACGCCTACCCAAGCGCCATGACCGATGGCCTTCCAGACAGCCTGATCCCTTATGACGAGATCGTCCAGGAGGCTTTGCGCGCCGTGGTCGGCCGCGTGCTCGGATCGGTGCAGGAAGCCGGAGCGCTGCCCGGCGAGCATCATTTCTACATCACCTTCAAGACGCAAGGGCCGGGTGTCGACATTCCGAAGCGCCTGATCGAACGGTTTCCGGACGAGATGACGATCGTCCTCCAGAACCGGTATTGGGACCTGATCGTCGACGACGAGCGGTTTTCGGTCGGGTTGAGCTTTAACCAGGTGCCGTCGAAGCTGGTGATTCCGTATTCGGCGATCACCGGGTTCCACGACCCGGCGGTGAACTTCGAGCTGCGTTTCCAGGCGCTGGAGGGGCCGGACGACGGCCCCGAAGCGCATGACGCGGCGGAGAATGACGGCCCGATCGCGACGCCGGTCGAGGACGGGTCGAACGTGGTCAGCGTGGACTTCAAGCGGAAGAAGTGACTCCGCAGGAGCGGGGCAGGGCAGCCTGCGGCGCTTCCCCGATGATCCTCGATCACGATCCGCCGGCGGGGTCCCGGCGCCATGCAGGTGTCCGTAAACGTCGGGCTCCACGGGCCTTGGAAACGGCGCTGCCCGGGACGTTCAACTGAGTCTGGATTTTGGACGTCGCCGCGCGTATCTGCGGCCTCGCGTGGTTCCGTAGCTCAGCTGGACAGAGCGCCACTTTCCTAAAGTGGGCGTCGGGGGTTCGAGTCCCTCCGGGACCACCACTCCCCTTATCGCTCCACCCGCCGCCTGAGTGCATTCAGGTCGATGCCGTGGCGCTGGACCTTGTAATAGAAGGTCTTCCGCGGAAGACCGAGCCTGTCCATCGCCGCGCCTGCGTCGCCGCCCACGGCCAGCACCGCCTCCACGATCGCCTCGCGCTCGAATGCGGCGACCCGGCCCGGCAGCGGCGCGGTGGAGGGCGGCAGGGTCGCCCCCGAGGCTTCCGCGTCGAGGCCGAGCACGAAGCGGTCGGCGAAATGCGCCAGTTCGCGCACGTTGCCGGGCCAATCGTGCCGCGACAGGTGGTCGCGCGTGCCCTGCGTAAGAGCCGGCACCGGTCGCCGCAGCCGCGCCGCTGACAGGTCGACGAGGTGCGCGAACAGGAGCGGAACGTCCTCCCGCCGCTCGTGCAGGGGTGGCATCCGCAGGCGCACCGCCGCCAGCCGGTAGAGCAGGGCAGGGGTGATCGCGTCGGACGCCCGCCGCGCCTCCTCGGCGGCCGTGGCGATCACGCGGATGTCGACCGGTGAGCCGCGGACGGAGCGTTCCTCGACCAACTGTACCAGCCGCGCCTGCAAGCCCGGCTGCGCATGGTCGACATCGTCGAGGAACAGCGTGCCCCGGCTGGCCGCGACGACGCTGCCGTCACCGACGCCGGCGAACAGTTCGCTTTCGAGCAGCGCGTCCGGCAACGCGGCGCAGGCGACCGCGAGGAACCGGTGGCGCGCGCGCTTGCCGGCGCGGTGGATCAGGCGGGCGAGCAGTTCCTTGCCGGTGCCCGTCTCCCCCTCGACCAGCAGGTCGATGTCGGCGTTGGCGAGCACCGGGATCATCTCGCGCAGGCGAACGATCGCGGGGGAGCGGCCGACCAAGCCCGACTCGTCCGCCTCGCTGGCCAGCGCGCGCAGGCGGCGGTTGTCGAGCGCCAGCGCACGGGCGGTGGCGGCGCGGGCGACGGCGGCGACGAGAGCGGCGGGATCGAAGGGCTTGGCGAGGAAGTCCCATGCGCCCGCGTGCAAGGCATCGACCGCCATCGGCACGTCGGCATGGCCGGTGACGAGGATCACCGGCAGTTCCGGGTCGCGGGTACGCAATGTCTGGAACAGCTCGATGCCGGACATCATCGGCATGCGTACGTCGGTGACGACGACGCCCGGATAGTCCGAGTCGATCGCCGCCAGCGCAGGGGCGGCGGCGGGGAAGGCATCGACCGCGAAGCCGCCGAGCGACAGCAGTTGCGCGGTGGAGACGCGCAGGTCCTCGTCATCCTCCACGAGGGCGACGCGGGGCATTTCGGTCATGATGCGCGCCTCAACTCGATCTCGAAACAGGCCCCCGCCGGGGTGGGGATCAGCCGCAGCGTGCCGTCAAGGTCGGTCATGATGTCCTGCGAGATGACGAGGCCGAGGCCGAGGCCGCTCGGGCGACTGGTGACGAAGGGCGTGAAGATGCGGTCCGCCACGTCGGCGGCGATGCCGGGGCCGTTGTCGGTGACGCGCAGCCGCACGATGCCCGCCTCCACCGCCAGCGTCAGCACGATCGCCGGGCCCGGGGTTTCCGCCAGCGCCTCGGTCGCGTTCTGGAGAAGGTTCACCAGCACCTGTTCCAGCCGGACGCGGCCGGCGATCACCAGCAGGCCGGGCGGGATCGTCGGCAGAGACAAGGCGATTCGCGACAGCCGCTCCTTCAGGATCAGGCGCGCACCGTCGATGACCTCCGCGAGCGGTACCGGCCCGATCGCGCCGGTCCGCTTGCGCGCGAACCCGCGCAGTTCGCTGGTCACGCTGCCGATCCGCTCGGTCAGGCGCGCGATGGCGTGGAGGTTGCCGCGCACCGCCTCCACATCGCCGCGATCGAGCAGTTGTTCGCCGCTGGCGGCGTAATTGCGGATCGCCGCGACCGGCTGCGCGGTTTCATGCGCGACGCTGGCGGTGATCTGGCCCAGCGCGGCGAGGCGGTTCGCCTGCCGCAATCCTTCGCGCAGGTCGTCGGCGCGGGCCTCGGCGGCGGCGCGCTCCTCGATCTCCCGGCTGAGATCGGCGGTGCGTTCGGCGACCGCGCTTTCCAGCGCCAGTGTCCGTTCGGTGCGGCGGCGACCCCGCTCCCGCAAGGCCCAGCCGATCGCGGCCACAACCAACGTCGCCAGCAGGGCCGCGATCTTCGCGATGCGGACGCCACCGGCGATCGGTCGAGTCGACTGGATCAGCGTGACGCGCCAGCCAGCGGGATTCGGCTCCGTCGTGACGGTGATGGTGCCGGACGGACGCGGCGGTGCCGGGAGCAGCGCCTTGACGAACAGGTCGGCACGCTCCGCCGCCGCCGCCGCGGGCGCGATCGGCCGCGTGGCGGCGAAGCGCCATGCCGGGCGGCTGGAGACGAGCACGATGCCGCTACGGTCGGTGACGTAGGTGATGCCACCCGCCGCGCGCCACTGTCGCTCGATCGCGTCGAATTCGAGCTTCACGACCACCACGCCGCCGGCGGCGCTGCGCCGGCTGAGATAGAGACCCGGCCGGCGGCTGACCGTGCCGAGCGCGAACTGCTCGCCCGCCCCGGTGAGCAGCGCGTCGCGATAATAGCGGCGGAAGCGATAGTCGTTGCCGACGAAGCTGCGCGGCTCCCGCCAGTTGCTCGCGGCGATGGCGCGGCCGTCGCGACCGACGAAATAGATGACGGCGGCGCCGGTGTCGGCCTTCAGCGCCTCCAGCTTGCGGTCGAGCGCGCGGGTGGCGGCGGGCGATCCGGCCAGCGCCGCGATGACGTCGCGGTCGTCGGACAAGGCCAGCGGCAACAGGCGGAAACGCGCGACTTCGCTCGCCAGCAAAGCCTGGCGCAGGCGGGCGTCGGCGGCGGTGGTTGCGGTCAGCGTGGCCCGCGCGCGACGCTCGACGACCAAGCCGACGCCCCACGCCACCAACAGCCCCGCAAGCATCGCGGCGAGCAGCCAGCCGAAGCGGCGGCCGGGCAGGGGAACGACCATGATCGGCGTGTACGATGCGGTTCCGGACTGTGCAACATCTTGCACAAGGCTGGTCGGCTAGGGCGAATATCGGCACGTTCGTCGCGATCCGGATTTCGCCAAGTATCTGAAAATTAAAGATATGGTATTTTCCGTAGCGGTGTTTGGCCGCGATCCCGATCCGGGTCAGTATCCGCGGGCATCGATCCGCCGCCAGAAGCCGGGGATGCCTGACGAGAGGATGAAAGGCTGACCATGAACATTTCCGACCTGCCGGCGCCCCCGGCTCCCAAGCCCTGGTATGCGCAACTGTACATCCAGGTGCTGATCGCGATCGCGGCAGGCGTGACGCTGGGCCATTTCGCACCGGCGACGGGCGAAGCGCTGAAGCCGATCGGCGACGCCTTCATCAAGCTGGTGAAGATGGTCATCGCCCCCGTCATCTTCCTGACGATCGTTACCGGCATCGCCGGCATGCGCGATCTGGCCGCGGTCGGTCGCGTCGCCGGCAAGGCGTTCATCTACTTCCTGTTCTTTTCCACGCTGGCGCTGATCGTCGGCCTGATCGTGGCGAATGTCGTCCGGCCGGGCGCGGGGTTGAACATCGATCCCGCGACGCTCGACACCACGAAAGTCAGCGAGTTCGCGGCGAAGGCGCACGACACGACGATCACCGGGTTCCTGACGGGCATCATCCCCGACACGTTCCTGTCGTCGATGACCGAGGGCAACATCCTCCAGGTGCTGTTCGTGTCGATCCTGTTCGGCGTCAGTCTGGCGCTGATCGGCGACCGCGGCAACAAGGTGCTCGACGTGCTGAACGACGTGTCGATCGCGTTCTTCAAGCTGGTGGGCATCGTCATGAAGGCGGCGCCGATCGGTGCGTTCGGCGCGATGGCGTTCACGATCGGCAAGTACGGCGTGGGCGCGCTCGCCAATCTCGCGATGCTGGTCGGCACCTTCTATTTGACGTCGCTGCTGTTCGTGATCGTCGTGCTCGGCCTCGTCGCGCGGATGTGCGGCTTCTCGATCTTCCGCCTGATCGCGTACCTGAAGGCCGAATTGCTGCTGGTGCTCGGCACCTCGTCGTCGGAGAGCGCGCTGCCGTCGCTGATCGAGAAGATGGAGCGGGCCGGTTGCCCCAAGTCGATCGTCGGCCTCGTCGTGCCGACCGGCTACAGCTTCAACCTGGACGGCACCAACATCTACATGACGCTGGCGGCGCTGTTCATCGCGCAGGCGTGCAACGTCGACCTGACGCTGGGTCAGCAGTTGTTGCTGCTGGGCGTGGCGATGCTGTCGTCCAAGGGTGCGGCGGGCGTGACCGGCGCGGGCTTCATCACGCTGGCCGCGACGCTGTCGATCGTGCCGACGGTGCCGGTCGCGGGCATGGCGCTGATCCTGGGCGTGGACCGGTTCATGAGCGAGTGCCGCAGCCTGACCAACTTCATCGGCAATGCGGTGGCGACGGTGGTGGTGTCGCGCTGGGAAGGCCAGCTCGACAGGACGCAGTTCGACGCGGCGCTGCGCGGCGAGTTGCCGCCGGTGGAAGACCTGCCGTCGGGGGTGGTCGCCGCCGAGTAAGCGGCCCCTTAACCTGCGCCATCTATCGCGCACCTGACAGCGACTTTCACCAGGAAGAATGACGATGACCAGATTTCGACGCGCCCTTGGTGGTGCCACCCCCACGATCGCGCTTCTGCTCGCCGGTCCGGCACTCGCGCAGACCGTTCCGGCACCGCAGGGCCAGCCGATCGCGCCGAAGGAGCGTACCGACCCCACCGCGGCCGCGCCGCTGTCGGAATCCTATCCGGGGGAGGGCGCGGGCGACGGCGTCACCAACGGCGGCTACAACCAGTCGCGCTGGGTCGAGAACTGGACGCGCTTCCGCGACCCGAAGAAGCGGGACGACGTGCTCGACCGGCTGAAGTACATCCCGATCGACAGCGACGGCGACGTTTACCTGACGCTGTCCGGCGAGTTCCGCCTGCGCGTCAACGCCACCACCAACCCGAACCTGCGCGAGGCGGAGGCGCAGCGGCAGGATATCAACCGCATCGTCGGCGGCGCCGACCTGCATGTCGGTCCGCATTTCCGTGCGTATGGCGAGATCGCGCATGGCGGGCTGGCGGGCCAGAACCTGGGCAATGTCGCGGGCACGCTCCGCAACGATCTGGTCGTGCAGCAATCCTTCGTCGACGCCACGGCGCAGGTCGAGGGGATCGACGTCGGCATCCGCTATGGTCGCCAGACCTTTGCCGATGGCCCGAACCTGATGGTCGTGCCCCGTGACAACAATACGATCTTCTTCGTCTATAACGGCGTTCGGGCGTGGACGCGCGGCAAGACGCTGCGCGCGGACTTCTTCGACTATTACACGACGGCGCTGGGGCTGGGTGGCACCAGCGACGACAATGTCGACAAGGCGCGGCGCTTCTCGGGCGTGTCGACCGGCGTCGTGCTGCCGACGTCGCTGTTCGGCGGATCGAAGCTGTACCTCGATCCCTTCGTCTGGCGGCTGCGCAACCGCAATGCGGTGTGGGGCCGGACCACCGCGCGCGAGGAACGCAGCTTCTACGGGGTGCATCTGTACGGTGATGCCGGTCCGGTGAATCTCGATTGGACGGTGAACTATCAGGGTGGCAGCTACAACGGCCGGAATCTGTCGGCGTGGCAGGTCTTCGCCGCGCAGACCTATCGTCTGGGCAAGGACCGGACCGCGCCGCGCATCGGCATCCACGCCGATTACGGCAGCGGCGGCGGTTCCTATGGGACGGGCACGTTGCGCACGGCGCTCGCTCCGTTCGGCAACAACATCTATTACAGCTATCAGCTGTTCGCGACGCCGACGAACTTCATCGCCGTCGCGCCGAACTTCACCTTTACCCCGCTGAAGGGCGTGCGTGCAACGGTCGAGTATCAATGGTCGTGGCGCGACGACGTGCGCGACGCGGTCTACCGCGCCAACGGCACCGCGTTCGCGGGCACGCAGAACGTCACCGCGCGCAAGATCGCGGACACCACGCGCGCACAGATCGTGTGGACGATCACCCCTCGCGTCTCGTTCACGGGCCGCTACGAGCATTTGCAGGCTGGGCCGTCGCTGACGCGCGCGGGCTATGCCAGTTCCGATTTCTTCGCCGGCTGGCTCAGCCTGCGCTTCTGACACCCACGGGAGACCCGACATCGCCCCCCACGCCCATGCCGCCGCACGTGCCCTGCTCGGCGATCCACTGACCAACAAGGGTACGGCCTTTACGGAAGCGGAGCGCGACGTGCTCGGCCTGCATGGACTGTTGCCGCCGCATGTCGGTACGCTCGACAGCCAGATCGCACGGCGGCGGCGGGCGCTGGAGGGCATGGCGGACGATTTCCATCGCTACGCCTTTCTGCGCGAGTTGCAGGATTCGAACGAGGTGCTGTTCCACGCGCTGGTGCAGCACGACCTGCCGCGCATGCTGCCGCTGGTCTATACGCCGACGGTGGGGGAAGGATGCGAGCGGTTCAGCGAGATCTGGCGGCGTCCGCGCGGGCTGTTCCTGAGCTATCCCAATCGCGACAAGATCGCCGACATCCTCGCCGATCCCGCGCTCGACCGCGTGAAGGTGATCGTCGTCAGCGATGGCGAGCGTATCCTGGGTCTGGGCGATCAGGGCGCCGGCGGCATGGGGATCCCGATCGGCAAGCTGGCGCTCTACACCGCGTGCGCCGGCATCCATCCGGCGGAGGTGCTGCCGATCCTGCTCGATGTCGGCACCGACAATGCCGCGCGGCGCGACGATCCGCTATACGTCGGCTGGCGCAACCCGCGTATCCGTGGCGGCGATTACGACGCGTTCGTCGAAACCTTCGTCGAGGCCGTGGTCGAGCGGTTCCCCAACGTGCTGCTGCAATGGGAGGATTTCGCGGGCAAGAACGCGTACGACCTGCTGGAGCGGTATCGCGGCACGTTGCTGAGCTTCAACGACGACATCCAGGGAACGGCGGCGACCGCGACGGGCACGTTGCTCGCGGCGATCCGCCACACCGGCGTGCCGCTGACCGAGCAGCGCGTCGTGCTGTTCGGGGCCGGCGCGGCGGGCAGCGGCGTCGCCGAGATGCTGGTCCGGGCGATGATGGACGAGGGACTGTCCGAGCAGGCGGCGCGGGCACGGTTGTGGGCGGTCGATCGCGACGGCCTGATCCTGTCCGACATTCCGCGCCTTCCCGACCAGCAGGTGAAGCTGGCGCGCGATGCCGCCGAAGTCGCGGGCTGGACGCTGAGCGGATCGCACCAGATCGGGCTGCTCGATACGGTCGTCAACGTCCGCCCGACCGTGCTGATCGGCGCGTCGGGTCAGATGGGCGCGTTCGGTGAGGCGGTGGTGCGTGCGATGGCGGCGGGATGCGAGCGGCCGGTGATCTTCCCGTTGTCCAACCCGATCTCCCGCGCGGAGGCGCATCCCGCGGACCTGCTGGCCTGGACCGACGGGCGAGCGCTGGTCGGCACCGGCAGCCCGTTCGGGGTGGAAGGCGTGACGCAGGTCAACAACGTCTACATCTTTCCCGGCGTCGGCCTCGGCGCGATCGCGGCCGGGGCGCTGGCGGTGACCGACGGGATGTTCATGGCGGCGGCGCGGGCACTCGGCGATCTGGGCAGCATGGGCAATGCCGCCGGGCTGCTGCCGCCGATCGACCGTCTGCGCGACGTGGCGCAGCACATCGCTCTGGTGGTGGCGCATCAGGCGGTCGAGGACGGCGTCGCAACGCTGGTGAGGTCGGTGCTGACGCCGGAGCATATCGCCGGGCTGATGTGGTCGGCGAGTTACGGCTGACGCAAGGGAACTCGACCGTCGTTCAACGCACGCGCGCCAACGGCAGTTCGACCACAACCTCAAGCCCGACCTGGCCGTTGCGGACCGCCAGCGTGCCGCCCGCGAGTTCCACCAGTTCACGTGCGATCGGAATGCCGAAGCCGTGGCCATCGCCGCGCTCGTCCAGGCGCTGGCCGGGTTGTGCGACCTGTGCGAGGCGATCCGGGGGGATGCCGGGGCCGTCGTCGGCGATGACGATGTGAACCGTGCCCGTCGTGGCGGATGCACCGATGGTGACGTGGGCGCGGGCGTGCCGCCACGCATTGTCGATCAGGTTGCCGAGCGCCTCCTCCACGTCCTGCCGATCGGCGCGGACGGACAGGTCGTCGGCGATGGACGCCGTCGCGATGATGCTCCGGTCGGCGTGGATCCGCGCGAGGGCCGCGACGAGGTCGGCGACGACCGGGGCGAGGGGTACGCTGGCGCTGCTCGCGGCAGCGAGGCTGGCGGCGCGGGCGCGGCCGAGATGGTGGCGCACCTGCCCCTCGATCCTCGCGGCGTGCGCAGCGATCGGGCTGTCGTCCAGCCCGGCTGCAGCGATGTCGAGGCGCAGCGCCGCGAGTGGCGTCTTCAGGCCGTGCGCCAGATTGGCGGTGTGGCCGCGCGCTCGCTCCAGCGCCAACCGATTCGCATCGATCAGCGCGTTGAGTTCCGCCAACATCGGCCGGAGTTCGGTCGGCTCGTCGACATCGATCCGCTCGCGTCGGCCGTCGCGTATCTCCGCCAGCATCGCCGCGATCTTGTCCAAGGGTTTGAGGCCGAGGCGCAACTGAACGAAGATCGCCAGCGCCAGCCCCGCACCCAGCAGCAGCAGCGAGGTCGCGAGCGGCACGATCGCCTCTCGCAGCGGGCGTTCCACCACATCCCGCGGACCCGTCGCGGACACGGTGGCATCGCCGCGTGTGGTGGGGATGACGAGGGCGCGACCATGTACCCGATCGCCGTCGTCAGCGCGGGCTTCGAACGGCTGCGGACCGTCCGGACCGACACGATCCGGACCGTGATGCTCCCCACGCTGTCGCCTCAGCCGAAGCGGCGACATCGCGGAACGCGACGCGAGTGATCCGCCCGGCGCATCGATCCGCCACGTCCAGCCGCTGCCGGGACGATCGAACGGCGGCAGATCGACGGCGGCCAGAGGGGCGATGCTGCCGTCCGGGCGTATTGCGCGCGCGACGACGGCGATCTGCGCGTCCAACCGCTCGTCTAGGTTCTGCGTGACGAAGCGTTCCAGCACGTGCCCGATCGCGATGCCGGCGAATGCCAGCGCGACGACCAGCGCTGCACCGGCCGTCACCAGCAGCCGGCCCCTCAGGGACTTCGGCAGCAACGTCATGCCGCCCCGGCGGTCAGGCGATAGCCGCGACCGCGCACCGTCTCGATCCGGTCCGCGCCGATCTTGCGCCGCAGCCGGCCGATGATGACCTCCAGCGAGTTGGAGTCGACGTCGGCATCGCCCTCGTAGACGCGCTCCAGCAGGTCGAGCCGCTCCACCACCACTTCGCGGCGCAGGATCAAGGCAGACAGGACGCGCCATTCGAACGCGGTCAGCTTCAGCGGCAAGCCGTCGAGCTCGAATTGGCCGGTCTGCGCATCGAACGCCAGCGCGCCGCAGGTGATCACGCTGGCAGCATGCCCCGCGGCACGGCGGACGAGTGCACGCAGCCGCATCACCAGTTCCTCGACGCGGAACGGCTTGGTCAGGTAATCGTCCGCACCCGCCTTGAAGCCCTGCACCTTTTCCGACCACGCATCGCGCGCGGTGAGGATCAGCACCGGTGCTGTCCGGCCCTCCCGCCGCCATTCCGCCAGCACCGACAGCCCGTCGCGCTTCGGCAAACCGAGGTCGAGGACAATCGCGTCATAGGTTTCGGTCGAGCCGAGATGCCCGCCATCCTCCCCGTCGGTGGCGACATCGACGGCGAAATGCTCGGCGCGCAACGCCCGTGCGATTCCGTCCGCCAGCGCCGCGTCGTCCTCCACCAGCAACACGCGCACCCGCCGTCTCCCTCTCACTCTCGATAGGCGCGCTAGGCGCGGAGGCTAAACCGAAACTGAACCGCGCGGTTCAGCGTGGCGTGGCAGCGACGGCGTAGAAGCAGGGCATCAACCACGGAGAGTCGATCATGCCCCTTCCCACCTTCACCACCAAGACTCGTGCGGCGATCGCCGCGGTCGTCCTGCTCGCCGCGGGCGGCACGGCCGGTATCGTCGCGGGCCACGCCCTCGATCCCTCGATCGAGATGGCGCCGATGCGGCCGGTGCCGATCCGCAGCCTCGTCGCGTCGGACACGGGGGTCGTCACCGTCCGCGCCCGCGTCGCCGAAGTGTTCGGTAACAAGTTCATCGCCGACGACGGCACCGGTCGTGCGCTGGTCGATCTCGGCCGGGCCGGCGACGACACCGCGCTGGTGACCGCCGGCCAGACGGTCGGCGTGCAGGGCCGTTACGACAGGGGCATGCTGCGCGCATCGTTCCTGATCGACGGGGCGAACAAGGTGTCGTCGCTGCGGCCGATCGGCCCGCCGCCGGGTCGTGGTCGCGGCCCGGGCGGCGGTCCGGAAGGGGGGCCGGATCACCGCGGACCAAAGGGACCGCGCGGCGATGCGCCGCCGCCGCCGCTCGCGGGGGCAGCGTTGCCGGCTCCTGCCGGCGCTCCCGCAGCAGCGGCTCCTGCTGAGCCCGCCGCCTAGTCACCGGAATCGCCACGCATGCCGGGTCAGCCCCGGCATGCACCGCGCTGCGCCTCATCGCGCTGTCGAGCGGCCCGGCTCTGCCTCTTCGAATGTCAGTCGACGGCTTTCTGGGGGAACGCGCGGCTCCACCAGCGTCGGCCGACCCGATGCCACAGCAGCGCGAGCAACAGCAGCAGGATCAGCGGCGGCCCGAGATACGCCAGCAGCGTCAGCGTCGTCACCAGCGTCCAGATGAGCGACGCGTAGCCCGCCTGCCCGGCCTCCTCTAACCGGGCGGTCAGGCCGACGCCCGTACCCGCCCGATAGGTGAAGCCGATCGGCGTCGTGGCGACGCTGGCCTGTGCGGCGACGGCGGCCTGATCCTCTACCCGCCGCGTTTCGATCAGGCTGGCGCGACGCGTCGTAAGGTCGCGACGGATAGCGACGGGCAGATCGGATCGGGCAAGCTGGCGGTCGACGTCCGCCAGATCGCTGCGCGCATCCGCCTTGCCCATCTGGGCCGCCGCGATGTCCCCGGCGGCATCGGTGCCGGTGATCTCGGCCCCGGTCAGCGCGCCGCCGGCCTGCTCGATGGCCCTGACGCCCTCCCGACCCATTCGTCTGGCGATCGGACTGGCGACGCGGAGGTCGAGACTGGCGGAAACCTGGCCCGACGGGTCGACGCGATAGGTCATGCCGGTGATACGGCAACGACCTGGTCTCAACTGCTCGCAGGCGAGGGCATGGCCCTCCTGCGCGTCAGAGATCCGGGCTCCCGGCAGCCGGAAATCATAGCGATAGGCGAAGGCGACGCCGCCGGCGGACGTGGTCGCATCGCCCGGACCGCTGCCGTCCGGTGCCTTGCTGCACGACGCCAACGCCACGCCCGCCAGCCCGACCCACAGATGCCGCATGACCTTGTCCTCCCCGACCCGCTGTCAATGTCTATTCACGAGATGGGATTTTGCGCAAGCGAATGCGGTGAAGGGCCGGCCCGGGGAGGAACGCCGTAAGGGGGGGGCAGGGGGTTGAGGGCGGATGGCTGCGTTGGTGTCTCCGGCGACGGCTCGCTGGAGCGCTCACGATGCCGGTGGTTTCGGCCCTGCCCTAGCGGCGGGGTCGGCGTTTCTCGAAACACCGATGTCGAAGAGGTAGCGGCGTCTCGCGTCCGTTCCCCGGTCGAACGATGCGACCTTTCTCGCCTCCGCCTTCGTCAGGGTGAACTTGCGATAGCCCCTCGCCGTCAGGCAGCGTTCGACGTCGCCGACCTGAATGGCGTGGACCTGCACCATTTTACGGGAGGGTTGCGTTCGCGCTACTGCGAAGGCCCGATTATCGTTGGCGATCGGTGAAGGCAGGTTCAGAAGCCGATCCGCGGTTTCGAAGCCGCGGATGAACTGTTTGGCGGGTTTGTCGTTCGCGACATCCCTGAAATAGCCGACCTTCGCGCATTCTACGCTGTCCGCCTGATACTGCGTGTAGCTACCGCCAGCCTTGGTCCAGCTTTGCGGAGCTTCACGCGTGGCTTCGGCGGCCGAGCAGATCAACGCAATAGCCAATACTAGCGGGAAATAGTTCATGCTTGCCGCTCACATCGGTTCGGGTGGGCTGAACCTAGACCGTGATAAAATATCCGTCATTTTCTTTTGTCGGTGAATGTCGGGGGGCAAGCCCGACGGGCTCACGCCATCTCACGTTCCTTGACCGCTTCCAGTGCGTCGAGGAAGCGGGCGCACCACCAGAACACGTCCTGTTCGCGGACGCCGGCGATCAGGGCCTGCCAGCGACGGATGCGTTCCTCGCGGGGCATGGTTAGCGCGGTGACGAGGGCGTCGGCCATCTCCTCCGCGCTGTAGGGATTGACCAGCACCGCGTCCTTCATCTGCTCGGCGGCGCCAGCGAACACCGACAGGACGAGGACGCCGGGGTCCTCCGGGTCCTGTGCGGCGACATATTCCTTGGCGACGAGGTTCATGCCGTCCCGCAGGGGTGTGACCAGCGCGACGCGGGCGGCGCGGAAGATGCCGGCGAGGTCCTGCCGCGGATAGCCGCGGTTGACGTAGCGGATCGGCGTCCAGTCGATATCGGCATATTCGCCGTTGATCCGGCCCGACAGCGCGTCGAGATCGGCGCGGATCTCCTGATAGGTGTCGACCTTTTCGCGGCTGGGCGGGGCGATCTGGAGGAAGCTGGTCAGGCCGCGGCGTTCGGGCTGGCTGGCGAGGAAGCGTTCGTAGCCGAGGAAGCGCTGGCGCAGTCCCTTCGAATAGTCGAGCCGGTCGACGCCGACGATCAGGCTGCGGCCGGTGGCGGACATGTACATCCGCTCGCGCGCGAAGCGGGCTTCGTCGGACGTGGCGGCGGCTTCGAACTCGGCGGTGTCGATGCCGATCGGGGCGATGATCGCGCAAATGGTCCGGTCGCCGACCGTCACGCGCGTGCCGTCGACGGTGCCGCCCATCAGGCTGGTGACATAATGGTGGAAACTGTCGAGCCAGTCCTCGGTATGGAAGCCGACCACGTCATAGGCGAACAGCGATTCGACGAGCTTGCGGTGGCTGGGCAGCGCGGTCAGCAGCCGTGTCGGCGGCCACGGCGTGTGCAGGAAGAAGCCGAGCCGGTTGCGCAGCCCGCCCTCGCGCAGCTTCTTGCCGAGCGGGATCAGGTGATAGTCGTGCACCCAGACGAGATCGTCGTCCTCAATCAGCGGCGCGACGGTGTCGGCGAACCGCTGGTTGACGCGCTGGTAGCCGCCCTCGAAGTCGCGCTCGAATTCGGTCAGGTCGATGCGGTAGTGGAAGAGCGGCCACAGGGTGCGGTTCGCGAAACCGTTGTAATATTCCTCGATATCCTGTTCCTCGAGGTCGATCGTCGCGGTGGTGATGCCCGCGCCCTCCGCATCGTGGATCGTGCCGGTGAACTGCTCGGTCGTCTCCCCAGACCAGCCGAACCAGAGCCCGCCATGCTGGCGCAATGCCGATTGCAGCGCGACGGCGAGGCCGCCCTGATTGCCGCTCTCGCCCTGTTTCGGCACGGCGACGCGGTTGGAGATGACGACGAGGCGGCTCATGCCGTTGGCTCCGTAGCCCTGTTGGCGATTTTAGTGAGCCAGTCATGGACGGCGGGAACGTCGTCCAGTCGATAGCGCGCTTTGGTGGTGCGCGGCGGGTCGACGAGGATGCCCGCGCCGCCGAGTGCCTGCGCGGCGGCGAACCCATCCTCGTCGGTCACGTCGTCGCCAAGGAACCAGGGCTCGGTGCCCTTCATCGCGGCGGAGTCGATCAGGGTTCTCAACGCGCTACCCTTGTCGCCGGGCAGGCGGACCTCGATCATCATCTTGCCGCGGCCGGCATGAAGGCCGTGGCGGGCGGCGACCTCCTCCGCCATCGCAACCGCGGCCTCCTCGCGCGATGGATCGGCGCGGTAGTGGAGTGTGGCACCGAGTGTTTTCGCTTCGAAGATCAGGCCATTGGCATCGGCATAGGGCTGAAGCTCGGCGACGGCGCGTTCGAGGGGGGCGGTGCGATCGGGTTGGACGTGTCCCTCGTCGGGCGTGCGACGCTCCGCGCCGTGACTGCCGGCGATGGCGATGCCGGTGAGGTGATCGCCGAGCATCGCGTCGAGTTGCGCGACCGAACGGCCGCTGACGATCGCAACACGACCGGGCATCGTTTCCCCGAGACGTCGTAGCAGGGTGCCGAGCTCGGGGCTGACGGTGACGCCGTCCGGGGTCGCGGCGAGGTCTACGAGGGTGCCGTCGAAGTCGAGGAACAGACTGGTTCGGGCGGGGTCTGGGATCGGGGGTGGTGGCAGGTCCATGTCGGGGTAACCCGCGGCGGGGGGCGGCTGTTCCTGAATGGGACGTTCAGCCTCGCGCGCTCCAACTTTGGTTCGGCCGCTGCTACTTCATTATCTATTCCCCTACCCGTTCGTGCTGAGCGCCGTCGACGCACCTTGGCTTGGCGCATGGCCTTCGACTTCGCTCAGGCCGAACGGGGGAGGCAGTTAGCCGAAAGGGACCGCTACACGATCCGGTACGGCACGATGCGCCGTGTCTCCGGCTCCACCGCGATGCGGCGGTCGGCCGGGGGAAAGGCACGCTGGTCGCAGTCGGGGCGGGGGCAGAGGCGGCAGGAGGTGCCGATCGGCGTCGGTGGCCCGGTGCGGTCGACGGCGTCGGCATAGACGAAATCCGCAGCGTGCACGGCCTCGCACCCCAGCGCGACGGCATAGCGGCGCGGTGCGCGGGTGAAGCGGCCGGATGGTTTCACCAGCCCCTTCGCCATCGTCACGTAGCGGACGCCGTCGGGTGTCTCCGCATGCTGGACGAGGATGCGATCGGGGATCGCGGCGGCTTCGTGGACGATCCACAAGGGACAGGTGCCGCCGAAGCGCGCGAACTGGAGGCGGGTGGCGGAGTGGCGCTTCGTCACGTTGCCGGCCATGTCGACACGACAGAAATAGAAGGGCACGCCTTCCTCCTGCGGGCGCTGAAGCGTGGACAGGCGGTGGCACGCCTGTTCGAAGCTGGCGCCGAAGCGGCGGGCGAGACGGTCGATATCGTGGCGGACTTCGCGAGCCGACGTGCGGAAGCGGGCATAGGGCATCAGCAGCGCGCCCGCGGCATAGTTGGCGAGGCCGATCTGGAGCAGGCGGCGCGCCTCCTCGCTCTCCAGCCCGGATGCTTCGATGACGGTGGCGACGATGTCGGGGAACGACAATGCGGCGAGGCGATGCGCGAGCTGGAAGCGGCGGCTTTCGGCGGGCAGCGCGGCGTTGAGGACGAGTGTTCCGTCGCCGCTGCGCGCGGTCGGTGCGTCGGCGTCGCGGTCCGAGCCGATCGTCACATTGTGGCGGGCAAGCGCGGTGAGCAGGGTAGCGTCGCCCTCGATCGCGCCGAGTTCGGCGGCGAGGGCTTCGGCGGCGCGGTCGAGCGGGTCGATATAGTTGCCGGCCTCATGAAACCAGTCGCGCACCGCCTCCCACGGCAGGCGCGCTGCGGTGCCCGTCGTCATCGTCTCCTCCGCCAGGGCGAGCCGTTCCTCGGCGGCGCGGGCGGCTTCGTGGAGAGCGATCAGGCGATCCGCCACCTCCGGGCGTTCCTCGGCCAGCCGCGCGCCGGCGTCCGAACCCAGTGCGGCGTTGATCGCGGCGAGGCGGCGGGCGGGCGCCTCGCCCTCGATCGCGGCGAGCGCCTGCGGATAATGACGGGCGAGGACGGCGACGACGCTGGCGGTCAGCGGTCGTTCGCTGCTTTCGAGTTGCGACAAATAGCTGACCGACAGACCGAGCCGCGTCGCCATCGCGCGCTGGTTGAGGCCGGCGGCGCGGCGCAGGTCGCGGAGTTGCTCGCCGGCGTAGAGGCGGGGTTTCGACATGGTCGAGCAGTAGTTTACAAGCTGTGCGTTCGCAACTTCGCAACTTCACATTTGCGCGAGCAGTGACTCGCAGGCAGGAAGCGCGCTGCCGCGTCTGCGAGAGGAACTGCCATGTCGTCTACCATCGCAATGCTGGAGGCGAAACGCGCGGCGGCGAAGCTGGGCGGCGGAGAGCGTAGGATCGCCGCCCAGCACGCCAAGGGAAAGCTGACCGCGCGCGAGCGGCTGGACGTACTGCTCGACGAGGACAGCTTCGAAGAACTCGACATGTTCGTCGAGCACAACTGCGTCGACTTCGGCATGCAGGACCAGATCGTGCCGGGCGACGGCGTGGTCACCGGATCGGGCACGATCAACGGCCGGCTGGTGTTCGTGTTCAGCCAGGATTTCACGGTGTTCGGCGGATCGCTGTCGGAGCGACATGCGGCGAAGATCTGCAAGATCATGGACATGGCGCTGAAAGTCGGCGCGCCCGTGATCGGCCTGAACGACAGCGGCGGCGCGCGCATCCAGGAGGGCGTGGCGTCGCTCGGCGGTTATGCCGAGGTGTTCCAGCGGAACGTGCTGGCGTCCGGCGTGGTGCCGCAGCTTTCGCTCATCATGGGGCCATGTGCAGGCGGCGCGGTCTATTCGCCGGCGATGACCGACTTCATCTTCATGGTGAAGGATTCGAGCTACATGTTCGTGACCGGCCCCGACGTCGTCAAGACGGTGACGAACGAAGTCGTGACGCAGGAGGCGCTGGGCGGCGCGATCACGCACACGACCAAGACCAGCGTCGCCGACGTGGCGTTCGAGAACGATATCGAGGCGCTGCTGGCGGCGCGCGACTTCATCGACTTCCTGCCGCTGTCGAACCGCGAGCCGGTGCCGGAGCGGCCGACCGCCGATGCGTGGGACCGGATCGAGGACAGTCTCGACACGCTGATCCCCGCGTCAGCGAACCAGCCGTACGACATGCACGAGCTGATCCGGAAGACGGTCGACGAGGGCGATTTCTTCGAGGTGCAGCCGGCGCACGCAGGCAACATCCTGTGCGGTTTCGGCCGGATCGAGGGGCGGACGATCGGCATCGTCGCGAACCAGCCGATGGTGCTGGCGGGGGTGCTGGACATCAATTCGTCGAAGAAGGCGGCGCGCTTCGTGCGGTTCTGCGACGCGTTCGAAATCCCGATCGTGACGTTCGTCGACGTGCCGGGCTTCCTGCCGGGCACGGCGCAGGAGCATAACGGCATCATCAAGCACGGCGCGAAGCTGCTGTTCGCCTATGCCGAGGCGACCGTGCCGAAGATCACCGTCATCACGCGCAAGGCGTATGGCGGCGCGTACGACGTGATGGCGTCCAAGCATCTGCGCGGCGACCTGAATTATGCGTGGCCGACCGCGGAGATCGCGGTGATGGGCGCGAAGGGCGCGGTCGAGATTATCTTCCGCGGCAAGACGCCGGACGAGATCGCCGAACGGACGGCGGAGTACGAGGCGCGCTTCGCCAACCCGTTCGTGGCGGCGGCGAAGGGCTTCATCGACGAGGTGATTCAGCCGCACTCGACGCGGCGCCGAATTGCGCTGGGTTTGCGCAAGCTGCGGGGCAAGCAGTTGGAGAACCCGTGGAAGAAGCATGACAACATTCCGTTGTGAGCAATACTCCTGAACATTATAAGGTCATGTGAAGGAGTGCCGACATGCAGACCGAACGCGTGACGTTTCTGACCACCCCGGATCACAAGGCGGCGCTGGATGCCTTCGCTGCCAGCAGCGGCAAGTCGGTCGGCCATGTCGTCCGCGAGGCATCCGCACGCTACATCGCCGAGGCGGTTACGGACGATCAGGAGCAGCTGGGCCTGTTGGTGCGTGAAGTCGAAGAGGCTGTACCGAAGATGCGCGCCGACATCCGTGAGGCGATCGACGCCATCGAGCAGGCCAACCGCCGGGTCGATGCCGTGCTCGCTCGCGAGGTTCCGCGACCGTGAGCGGTTTCGGCGATGCGCTGCAAGCTCTGCGCACGGTCCTGATGATGCAGGAGGATATCCGGCAGTTGAAGGAGAGCGTGAAGAGCCAGTCCGACTCCTTTGCTCGTCTGGCCGAAGCGCACGGCGAACTCCGCGACCGCGTCAGCCGGTTGGAAGGCGTGATCGAAGGCGCGGCGATGGCGTCACGTCAGCGGCGGATCGAAGAGTGATGGCGGAGGATCTTTCGACTGCCGCTACTCCGACCTACGCGAGAACGTGGAAGTTTTGGAAGCGGCTCTGGATAGGCTTCGCGGTGCTGCTGCTAGCTGCTTGTGCTGTGCTGTTCGTTGCGGCGCGCACATTCGACAGCGAGCCTCTGCCTCCTAGCTTGGCGTCGAGCGTTACGCTGCCGATAATCATGCCAGATGGGCGACGCGCTCAGTTGCGCGATATCGTTCGTAGTGGACGACCGACCATCATTAATCTTTGGGCAAGTTGGTGCGGCCCCTGTCGTCAAGAGGCGCCCGATCTTAAGCGGCTCAGACAGGCAGTTGGCCCCGAGGCGATCAACTTCATCGCGCTGAACGTTCGGGACGATCACGCAAAGCCAGAGGATCGCGCCGATTTTCTTCAGACCGCGGGATCGGGCCCCGCCGATTACGCCGTGATGGCAGAAGCGCTGATCGGCAAGCTGACCGGGCGGTCCGACAATCTGATACCGCGCACCCTCGTATACGACAGGGCAGGACAACCGCTTGCGACGATCACGGGATACAAACCGCTTGCCCTGGCGCGGGTCGCCGCGTTGATTCAGGAGTGACCGCGCGTGTTTGGCAACGATCGATGACCCTAGGTCGCCTGAACCATGTCGGCGTCGCGACGCCCTCGATCGAGGCGTCGGTGGAGACGTACCGCAACCTGCTGGGCGCGACCGCCATCGGGGAGCCGTTCGATCTGCCCGACCAGGGCGTGCGGGTGTGTTTCGTCGATGCGCCGAATACGCAGGTCGAGCTGATCCAGCCGCTGGACGAGGCGTCGCCGATCGCGGGGTTTCTGAAGAAGAGCCCGGCCGGCGGGCAGCATCATCTGTGTTTCGAGGTGCCGGACATCCATGTCGCGGTCGCGGATCTGGTCGCGAAGGGCGCGCGGGTGCTGGGGGCGCCGCGGATCGGGGCGCACGGGACGCCGATCGTGTTCGTGCATCCGCGCGACTTTGGCGGGCTGTTGATCGAACTGATGGAAACGCCGCGGGACGGGAGCCACTGATGGCCGGGTACGAGCATATCCTGAGCGGACGGCGCGGCGACGTGCTGGTCGTGACGTTGAACCGACCGGAGCGGTTGAACGCCGCACCGCCGGCGATGTTCGACGAACTGCGCGCGGCGCTGGGTGATCTTGGCGGCGCGCGGGCGGTTCTGATCGCGGGGGCGGGACGGGCGTTCTGCTCGGGTGCGGATGTTGCGGGCGGGGCGCTGGGCGCGGACGATCCGGGCAACGCGACGTTCGCGGCGCTGACGGAGCATTACAATCCGGGGATGCTCGCGGTGGCCAAATTGGGCGTGCCGCTGGTCAGCGCGGTGCGTGGGCCGGCGGCGGGGATCGGGTGTTCGCTGGCATTGGCGGCGGATTTCTGCATCGCGGGCGAGAGCGCGTATTTCCTGCAGGCGTTCGTCAATATCGGGCTGGTGCCGGATGGTGGCGCGTCGTGGATGCTGCCGCGGCTGATCGGGCGGGCGCGGGCGGCGGAGATGATGATGCTGGGTGAGAAGATCCCGGCGGCGAAGGCGCTCGACTGGGGCATGATCCACCGGGTGGTCGCGGACGACGCGCTGGACGCGGAGGCGTTCGCGCTGGCGGCGCGGCTGGCGGCGGGGCCGACGGTGGCGCTGGGCCTGATGCGGCGCGGGTTGGCGGCGGCGCTGGAGAGCGATTACGCGGCGGCGATGCTGGCGGAGGCGGAGAACCAGCGCGCCGCCCGCGGGTCCGCGGATTCGATGGAGGGCGGGCGAGCCTTTCTCGAAAAGCGCAAGCCGGTGTTCAAGGGCGAGTAGATGGCCGAGATCGAGACCAATATCGGCGAGGATGCCGGTGCCGCGCCGCCACCGCCTGCGCAGCCCGAACCGGTCTTGCAGCCGACGCTGACCGACTGGAACGCCGCCGCCGCGAAGGAGGTGAAGGGCCGCGACCTGACGTGGCGCACGCCGGAGGGGATCGACGTCAAGCCGCTCTACACCGCGGCGGACGTGACGCCGGAGAAGGTGGGCGATCCCGGCCTGCCCGGCTTCGCACCGTTCACGCGGGGGGTGCGCGCGTCGATGTATGCAGGGCGGCCGTGGACGATCCGGCAATATGCCGGCTTCTCCACCGCGGAGGCATCGAACGCCTTCTATCGCCGTAATCTGGCAGCGGGGCAGAAGGGGCTATCGGTCGCGTTCGATCTGGCGACGCACCGCGGCTACGACAGCGACCATCCGCGCGTCACCGGGGATGTCGGCAAGGCGGGCGTGGCGATCGACAGCGTCGAGGACATGAAGATCCTGTTCGACGGCATCCCGCTCGACCAGATGTCGGTCAGCATGACGATGAACGGCGCGGTGATCCCGATCCTGGCATTCTTCATCGTCGCGGGCGAGGAACAGGGCGTCGACCGCAAGCTGCTCGACGGGACCATCCAGAACGACATCCTGAAGGAGTTCATGGTCCGCAATACGTACATCTATCCGCCCGAACCGAGCATGCGGATCATCGCGGACATCATCGCCTACACATCCGCCGAGATGCCGAAGTTCAACAGCATCTCGATCAGCGGCTATCACATGCAGGAAGCCGGCGCGACGCAGGTGCAGGAGCTGGCCTTCACGATCGCCGACGGTCGCGAATATGCGCGCGCGGCGATGGCGGCGGGGCTGGACATCGACAAGTTCGCCGGTCGCCTGTCGTTTTTCTTCGCGATCGGCATGAACTTTTTCATGGAAGTCGCCAAGCTGCGCGCGGCGCGGACGTTGTGGCACCGGGTGATGACCGAACTGGGCGCCAGGGACGAACGGTCGAAGATGCTGCGTACGCATTGCCAGACGAGCGGCGTGTCGTTGCAGGAGCAGGACCCGTACAACAACGTCATCCGCACCACGATCGAGGCGATGGCGGCGATGCTGGGCGGGACGCAGTCGCTCCACACCAACGCGCTGGACGAGGCGATCGCGCTGCCGACCGACTTTTCCGCCCGGATCGCGCGCAACACGCAGATCGTGATCCAGGAAGAGACGGGGATGACCAAGGTCGTCGATCCGCTCGGCGGCAGTTACTATGTCGAGGCGCTGACGCAGGAGCTGGTCTACAAGGCGTGGGCGATCATCGAGCGCGTCGAGGCGGAGGGCGGCATGGCCGCCGCCGTCGCCAAGGGTTGGCCCAAGGCGATGATCGAGGAAGCCGCGACGGCGCGACAGGCGCGGGTCGATCGCGGCGAGGACGTGATCGTCGGCGTGAACAAATACCGGCTGAAGGACGAGGACCCGATCGACATCCTTGATGTCGACAATGTCGCGGTGCGCGAGTCGCAGGTCGCGCGGCTGGCGAGCGTGCGTGCATCGCGGGACGAGGCGGCGTGCTCGGCGGCGTTGAGTGCGTTGCGCGACGGGGCGGCGGGTAGCGCCAATTTGCTGGCGCTGGCGGTCGAGGCGGCGCGGGCACGGGCGACGCTGGGCGAGATCTCGGCGGCGATGGAAGTGGCGTTCGGGCGGTACGGAACTCAGCCGACGCCGGTCAGCGGCATCTATGGCGGCGCATATGGCGACGACGTGCGCTGGACGCGGCTGACGGACGGGGTCGATGCGACGGAGCGGCGGCTGGGGCGCAAGCCGCGGATGCTGGTGGCGAAGATGGGGCAGGACGGCCACGACCGCGGGGCGAATCTCGTGTCGTCGATGTTCGCCGATCTGGGGTTCGAGATCGTGCCGGGGCCGCTGTTCCAGACCCCGCAGGAGGCGGCGGTGCTGGCGCTGGAAAAGGATGTCGACGTGGTCGGCGCGTCCTCGCTGGCGGCGGGGCACAAGACGCTGATCCCGGAACTGATCGGGCATCTGCGCGAGGCGGGGCGGGCCGATATCAAGGTCATCGCCGGCGGGGTGATCCCGGCGCAGGATTACCAGACTTTGCGCGACGCCGGGGTGCAGGCGATCTTCGGGCCGGGCACGAACCTGATCGCGGCGGCGGAGGAGGTGTTGCGCCTGCTGGGCCATAACATGCCGCCTGCCGAGGCGGATGCGGCGTGAGCGGACGCGGGTGACGCTGGGTTTTACCGTCGATGCGCTGGTGCGGGCGGGCCGTGGTGGCGGGGCGCTGCGCATGGGCCTGTCGCGCATCCCGGCGGAGGCTTGGCTGTTGCCGGAGTTCGACCGCGCGGCGCGGCTGGAGGGGTTGGGCCTTCCGGGTGCGGTGCAGTCGCTGCCCGGATCGGTGGCAGCGCAGGCGGAGGTGGCCGCGCTGGTCGGGATCCGTGGCGACCTGCGCGCTGCCGCGGGGGCGACGTGGGAGGATCTCTGCGTTCTGGAGCGTGACGGGCAGGGGCGCTTCGTTCTGACCGCCGGCGCGGTGGCGTTTCCAACCGACTGGCGGCTGGCCGACAAGATCGGGCTGCCGGTCGCGGCGATCCATGCGCCGATCCACGGCTATGCGGAGCAATTGTCGGCGGGGGTGGATCACTTCCTCGACACGCTGACGCCGGGGGCGGTGTTCGGCCGCGCCAACTGGTTCGTCGTGGCGAGCGACGCGTTGCGGTACTTGCCCGAGGATGACGCGGCCGAGCGTTTCGCCCACGTGATCGCCGACACTGCCGGCGAGACGCTGTTCGTGCGGTGCGAGCGGCAGACGCTGCGCAAGCTGCCGCAGACGGGCGCGGTGCTGTTCACGATCGGCATCGCGGTCGCGCGGCTGGACGCAGTGGAGCCCGCGACGCTGGCGCGCGTCGCCGCCGGAATTGCCGCTCAGCCCGCGGGCGAGCAGGGCCGCAAGGCCGCACCGTTTTACGCGAGCGCACTGGCGGACTATGCCGCGCGACGTTCCAACGATCGACTGGAGGCCGCCTGAGTGACTGTTTTGACTGCCGAGCGCCGGGATGCGGTCGCGCCGATGCTGCGCACCGACTGGACCCGCGCGGAGATCGCCGGCCTGTTCGACCTGCCGTTCGACGAACTGATGTTCCGCGCGCAGACCGTCCACCGCGCGCATCACGCGGCGGGCGAGGTGCAGCTTTGCACGTTGCTGTCGATCAAGACCGGCGGATGCCCGGAGGATTGCGGATACTGTTCGCAATCCGCCAGCGCCGACAGCGGGTTGAAGGCGGAGAAGCTGATGGATGTCGACGCCGTGCTCGCCAGTGCGGCGGAGGCGAAGGCGGCGGGATCGCAGCGTTTCTGCATGGGCGCGGCGTGGCGTAACCCCAAGGACCGCGACATGGACGCGATCGTGCGGATGGTCGAGGGCGTGCGCGACATGGGGCTGGAGACCTGCATGACGCTGGGGATGCTGGAGCCGGCGCAGGCGCAGCGGTTGGCCGAGGCGGGCCTCGATTACTACAACCACAATATCGACACCTCGCCGGAGAATTACGGCAACGTCATCACCACGCGCACCTTTCAGGACCGGCTGGATACGCTGGCGAACGTGCGCGAGGCGGGTATATCCGTCTGCTGCGGCGGCATCGTCGGGATGGGCGAGACGCGGCAGGACCGCGTCGGTTTCGTCCACGCGCTGGCGACATTGCCGCGGCATCCCGAGAGCGTGCCGGTCAATGCGCTGGTGCCGGTGAGGGGGACGCCGCTGGGCGACATGCTGGCGGGTACCCCGATGGCGAAGATCGACGATATCGAGTTCGTGCGGACGGTGGCGGTGGCGCGGATCGCGATGCCGCTGTCGATGGTACGGCTGTCGGCGGGGCGCGAGTCGATGTCGGAGGCGACGCAGGCGTTGTGCTTCATGGCCGGCGCGAACTCGATCTTCACGGGCGACAAGCTGCTGACGACGGGCAATGCCGGCGACGGCGCGGACGCCGCGCTGTTCGCGAAGCTCGGCCTGACGCCGATGGCGGGTGCGGAGCCGATGCGGGTGGCGGCGGAATAGCTCCCCTCCCGCTGGGCGGGAGGGGCCGGGGGAGGGGCTCTCCTCCTCGACAACCAATGTCATTCCGCTGCGGACAGGCCCTCCCCCGGCCCCTCTCGCAAGCGGGAGGGGAGAAGAGGATGTTCAAGAAAATCCTGGTCGCCAATCGCGGCGAGATCGCGTGTCGGGTGATGCGGACCGCCAAGCGGATGGGGATCGCGACGGTCGCGGTCTATTCCGATGCGGATGCGCGCAGTCCGCATGTCCTGCTCGCGGACGAGTCCGTGCGGCTGGGGCCGGCACCGGCGGCGGAGAGCTATCTGAAGGCGGAGCTGATCCTGCTGGCGGCGAAGGAGACGGGCGCGGACTGCATCCATCCCGGCTATGGTTTCCTGAGCGAGCGGGAGAGTTTCGCACGGGCGTGCGCGGAGGCGGGGATCGCGTTCGTCGGGCCTCCGCCGAACGCCATCGCCGCGATGGGCGACAAGATCGAGTCCAAGAAGCTCGCCAAGGCGGCGGGCGTCAACGTCGTGCCGGGCTTCCTGGGCGAGATCGCGGACACGGACGAGGCGGTGCGGATCGCATCCGACATCGGCTATCCGGTGATGATGAAGGCATCCGCCGGCGGCGGCGGCAAGGGCATGCGGCTGGCGTACGGCGAGCAGGACGTGCGCGAGGGGTTCGAGGCGACCAAGCGCGAGGGGCTGGCAAGTTTCGGCGACGACCGCGTCTTCATCGAGAAGTTCATCGAGTCCCCGCGGCATATCGAGATTCAGGTGCTGGGCGACCAGCATGGCAACATCGTCTATCTCGGCGAGCGCGAATGCTCGATCCAGCGGCGGCACCAGAAGGTGGTCGAGGAAGCGCCGTCGCCTTTCGTCACGCCCGACATGCGCCGCGCGATGGGCGAGCAGGCGGTCGCGCTGGCGCGGGCGGTCGGCTATTATTCGGCCGGTACCGTGGAGCTGATCGTGTCGGGTGCGGATACGACAGGGCAGGGTTTCTACTTCCTGGAAATGAACACCCGGCTGCAGGTCGAGCATCCGGTGACGGAGGCGATCACCGGGCTCGATCTGGTCGAACAGATGATCCGCGTCGCGGCGGGCGAAAAGCTGGCGTTCGGGCAGCCCGACGTGCGGCTGGACGGCTGGGCGATCGAGAACCGCGTGTACGCCGAGGACCCGTATCGTGGGTTCCTGCCGAGCATCGGACGACTGGTGCGTTATGCGCCGCCGGAGTCGTCCGCCGCGCCCTACTCGTCCGGGGAGCGTGATGACCGCACGCCTTACGTCCGCGTCGATGACGGCGTGGTCGAGGGCGGCGAGGTCAGCATGTTCTACGACCCGATGATCGCCAAGCTCATCACCTGGGCGCCGACGCGCGAGGAGGCGATCGATACGCAAGTCGCGGCGCTGGATGCGTTCCAGATCGAGGGACCGGGGACGAACCTCGATTTCCTGTCGGCGCTGATGCAGCATCCGCGCTTCCGCTCGGGCGCGATCACGACGGGGTTCATCGCGGAGGAATATCCTGAAGGCTTCCACGGCGCCCCGGCGTCGGCGGAACTGTTGCGTACGCTGGCGGCGGTGGCGGCCTTCGCGGGGACGGCGCACGCGGATCGTGCGCGGCGGATCGACGGGCAACTCGGTCGCACGCTGCGCCCGCCGGCCGACTGGACGGTGCGGATTGGCGGGGTCGACCATCTCGTCGCGGTATCGACGGACGGCATTCTCGTGGACGGTGAAGAACTCGATCTGGCGATGGAATATACGCCCGGCGACCGGATCGTGGAGGTCGAGGTCGACGACGTGCCGCTGACGGTGAAGCTGGAGCCGGTGCGCAGCGGTTTCCGGCTGTCGACGCGCGGCGCGAGCCATGTCGCCCGCGTGCTGCCGGCGCGGATGGCGGCCTATGCCGAGCACCTGATCGAGAAGGTGCCGCCGGACCTGTCGCGCTTCCTGCTCGCGCCGATGCCGGGGTTGCTGGTGCGGCTCGACGTGGCGGAAGGCGACCGTGTGGAGGCAGGTCAGCCGCTGGCGGTGGTCGAGGCGATGAAGATGGAGAACATCCTGCGCGCCGGGAAGTCGGGCGTGGTGAAGACGGTGGAGGCCAAGGCCGGCGAGAGCCTGGCGGTGGATCAGGTGATTCTGGAGCTGGAGTAGGGGGACGGATCGGAGTGGCAGCAGGGAAGTCCCGCGACAAACTGCGACACAAAAGCGCTGGACGCTCCGCCGCCCTCCCGCCATCCATCGTGCATGGTCCGTGCCCGCGTCCTTTTGCTATCCGCCGCGACGCTCAGCGCGTGTAGCGTCGGTCCCGATTACCGCCCCCGCACGCCCGCCGAACTCGGCGTACCGGAGGCGTACTCGGTGCCGGGCGCGCCGACGCGCGAAGACCTGACGCGGTGGTGGAACCGGTTCGACGATCCCGTGCTCGGCCGGCTGGTCGAGCAGGCTGCCGCCAACAACACCGACGTCGCACAGGCGATCGCTCGGTTGCGGCAGGCGCGGGAGCCGCTGGTGCAGAGCCGGGGCAGCCTGTTGCCGACGGTGTCAGGTTCCACCGGCTACCAGCGCAACGAGAATCTGCGCGGCGGCGGACGGTCCTTCACGCTGCCGGACGGGACGGTCGTCGACACCGGCGGCGGCGGCACCAACAATTTTTCGGTGGGGTTGTCGGCGAGCTGGCAGGTCGGGATCTTCGGCGAACTGCGTCGCACCGTCGAGGCGACGCGGGCGCAGTATGAGTCCGCCGGGTACGATTATGCCGGCGTGATCCAGACGGTGCAGAGCGAGACGGCGCGCAATTATGTGCTGGCACGCGCGTATCAGGCTCAGATCGCCAATGCGCGCGCGTCGCTGACGTTGCAGGACGACAATCTGGAGATCGCCGGATTCCGCGTACAGGCCGGCCTCGTCTCGTCGCTCGACAGCGAGCAGGCGCGGGTTCAGCGGGCGCAGACTGCCGCGACGATCCCTTCTCTGGAGCAGCAGTACAACGCCGCGGTATCGCGGCTGGGCGTGCTGACGGGGCAGGCACCGGGCGCGCTGAAGGGCGAACTGGTGGCGGCGAAGCCGATCCCTACCGGCCCGGCATCGGTCGGCATCGGTATTCCCGCGGACACGCTGCGCCAGCGGCCCGACGTGCGATCGGCGGAACGGGCGCTGGCGGCGGCGACGGCGCAGATCGGGGTGGCGAAAGCGCGGCTGTACCCGGCGCTGGCGATCACGGGCAACATCAACACCAACGCGACATCGATCGGCAATATCGGCGACGCGATCACCGGCGGGCTGTTCGCGGGGCTGACGCAGGCGATCTTCAACGGTGGCCGGCTGCGCAGTCAGGTACGCGGGCAGGAGGCGATCGCCGAGGCCGCGCTGGCGGCGTACAAGGGCACGGTCCTGTTGGCGCTGGAGGATGTCGAGAACGCGATCGTTGCGCTGACCACGGCGCAGGCTCGTGAGCGGGAGTTCGCCATCGCGCTGGACGCGGCCAACACTTCCGCGATCCTCAGCCGCAGCCAGTATCGCTCCGGCCTGACCGATTTCACCACGCTCAACCAGCAGGAGGCGGCTTTGCTGTCCGCCCGCAACGGCCTGACGCAGGCGCGGTCCGATGCCGCGACGGCCCTGGTCGCTTTGTACGTCGCGCTCGGCGGCGGCTGGGACGCGAACACCATACCGGACGTTGATACCGTCCGCGCCGCTAACGTGACGGAACCCCGCTGATGGCCGACCCGAACACCGACGAATTCCTGGGCGTGAAGCCCGTGCCGGCGTGGCGGCGCTATGTGAAATGGGTGTTCGTCGCGATCGGCGTCGTGTTGCTCGGTCTGCTGCTGTCGAAGTGCTTCGGCGGGTCCGACAAGGTCGAATATTCGACCGCACCGGTGGCGCGCGGCGACCTGACGGTCAGCGTGTCGGCGACGGGCAAGCTGGCCCCGACCAATCAGGTCACGGTCGGGTCGCAGCTGTCGGGCCTCGTCACGCGCGTCGTGGTCGACGTCAACGACCGCGTCACGGCGGGGCAGGCGCTGGCGCTGATCGATCCCGAACAGATCGATGACCAGATCCGCGCCGCGCAAGCGACGCTTGCCGCCAATCAGGCGGGCGTGGCGCAGGCGCAGGCGACCGTCGCGGAGGCGAACGCGCAGCTTCGCCGCCTTGAAGAAGTGTACAAGCTGTCGAACGGCCGCGTGCCGTCCGCCACCGAACTCCAGACCGGCCGCGCCAATGCGCAGCGCGCCGTTGCAGGCCTGAGGACGGCGCAGGCGAACGTCGCCGCCGCCCGCGCGCAGCTGGCGCAGTCGCAGACGCAGCGGTCGCGCGCGATCATCCGCAGTCCCGTATCGGGCGTGGTGCTGGCGCGGCAGGTCGATCCCGGCCAGACCGTCGCCGCGTCGTTCAACACGCCGACGCTGTTCGTGATCGCCGAAGACCTGACCAAGATGAAGCTGGAGGTCGCGATCGACGAGGCGGACGTGGGCGAGGTGGAACTGGGCCAGAAGGCGAACTTCACCGTCGACGCATTCCCCGGCCGCACCTTTCCGGCGGTCATCACCCGCGTCGATCTCGGCTCGAACCTGACCGTCAGCGCGGCGACCGCGTCGACATCGACCGCTGGGACAACGGCGACGACAGGACAGGTGGTCAGCTACGCCGCCGACCTGACCGTGGCGAACCCGGACGGCATATTGCGGCCGGGCATGACGGCGACGGCGGACATCACCACGTCGGCCAAGGACAACGCGCTGCTGGTGCCGAACGCCGCGCTGCGGTTCAAGCCCGCGGCGGCGGGTGCGGCTGGCGGGCAGGGCGGCATCGCCGGGTCGCTGACCTTCCGCCCCCGTCGCGACCGGCCGGAGCGGACGGCGAAGCTCGGCCGTGGTGCGCAGCAGACGGTGTACGTGAAGGGTGCGGACGGTACGCCGCAGGCGGTGCAGATCACCACCGGCGATACCAACGGCACCGTCACCGAAGTCCTTTCGGGCAATCTGAAGCCGGGGCAGGAGGTCATCACCGGCCAGCTTGCGGCAGGCGACGGCTCCGCGCCGGCAGCCGGCGCGCGGCGCAGCGGCGGACAGCGGCGTCAGGGGGGCGGGGGTGGCCAGTAACCCCTCTCCCGTTCCTGGCGCGACCTCGGCCCCGCTGATCTCGCTGAAGGGCGTGACGAAGATCTATGGCAGCGGCGCGACGATGTTCCAGGCGCTGAAGGGTGTCGACCTCGACATTGAGGGTGGTGATTTCGTCGCGGTGATGGGGCCGTCGGGATCGGGCAAGTCCACGACGATGAACATTCTCGGCTGCCTCGACGTGCCGTCGGGTGGCGAGTTCATGTTTCGCGGCCACCATATCGAGACGCTGGACCGCGACCAGCGCGCGTTGCTGCGGCGGAAATATCTCGGCTTCGTGTTCCAGGGCTTCAACCTGCTCAGCCGCACGTCGGCGCTGGAGAATGTCGAGCTGCCGCTGCTGTACCGGGGCGAGGACAAGAAGGCGCGGCGCGAGCTGGGCATGGCGGCGCTCGACAAGGTCGGGCTAGCGGACTGGTGGGATCACACGCCCGCTGAACTGTCCGGCGGTCAGCAACAGCGCGTGGCGATCGCTCGGGCGATCGTGACCAGCCCCGACGTGCTGCTCGCGGACGAGCCCACCGGCAACCTCGATTCGGAACGGTCGGTGGAGATCATGGAACTGCTGACCGGGCTGAACCGCGATGCCGGCATCACCGTGCTGATGGTCACGCACGAACCCGACATGGCGGCGTTCGCGCGGACGGTCGTGCATTTCAAGGATGGGCTGGTGGAGCGGATCGAGTCCCGTCATCGGCAGGGCGAGAGGGTGGAGGCGGACTGATGCTCGGCACCACGCTCATCCTCGCGCTGCGGTCGATCCGGCGGCATCTGCTGCGGTCGTTCCTGACCATTCTCGGCATCGTCATCGGCGTCGGTGCCGTCGTGACGATGGTCACGCTGGGCAAGGCGACCACCTCGGCGGTGCAGGCGTCGATTTCCGCGCTGGGCACCAACGTGCTTCAGGTGCGTCCCGGACAGGGCTTCGGCCGCGGCGGCGGCGGCCCGCGTCCGCCAGACTTCAAGGAAGCGGATGTCGAGGCGATCGCGAACCAGATCGCCGGCGTCACCGCCGTCGCCCCGCAGGCGAGTTCCAGCGCGACCGCGATCTACAACGGCGCGAACTGGTCGACGACGATCAACGGCACGACGGCGGCGTTTCTGACGGTGCAGCCGTGGCCGTTGACCGCCGGGCGATACTGGACACCGGCGGAGGAGGCGGCGGGCAAGGCCGTGTGCCTGATCGGCAATACCGTCCGCCAGAACCTGTTCCGCGGGCAGGACGCGGTCGGCGCGCGGTTCCGGCTGGGCAACATCACGTGCGAAGTCATCGGAACGCTCAACACGCGCGGGCAGGGCGGGTTCGGCGATCAGGACGATGTCGTCGTCATGCCGATCAAGGCGGTGCAGCGGCGCTTCACGGGCACGCAGGATATCCGCCTGATGCTGGTCGGCGTCGATCAGGCGTATCAGACCAGCACGGTGCAGGCGGGGATCAGCGATCTGTTGCGCGAACGACGCAACATCACCGGCGGCAAGGAAGACGATTTCAACATCTTCGACACGAAGCAGATCAGCGACACGCTGACCGGTACGACGACGCTGCTGACGCGGATCGTCGCGGCGGTGGCGGCGATCTCGCTCGTCGTCGGTGGCATCGGCATCATGAACATCATGCTGGTGTCGGTGACGGAGCGGACGCGGGAGATCGGTATCCGGCTGGCCATCGGCGCGGTCGCGCGGGAGGTGCTGTTGCAGTTCCTGGTCGAAGCGGTGGCGCTGTCGTGCCTGGGCGGCGTGATCGGGCTGGTGCTGGCGCAGGGCGTCATCCTGGCGCTGTCGCCGTTGATGCAGGTGCCTTGGACGTTCGACCCGCAGATCAACATGATCGCGTTCGCGATATCGGCGGTGATCGGGGTCGTGTTCGGCTATTTCCCGGCCCGCCGCGCCGCCGCGCTCAATCCGATCGACGCCCTTCGTCACGAGTAGCGGCGTCGTACCGGATCGTGTGGGCGCGCGCGTCGTGGACCAGCGCGCGGAGTTCCTCCAGCTCCTCGGCGGTGTCGACGTCGATGAGTTCGGCGGGGTTGGTCACGACGTGGCGGCCCGCCTTGACCATGTCGGCGGCGCCCTTTTCTCCGGTCAGCGACATCAGGTAATCGAAGCGCCCCTTGCCGAAGATCGCCGGCGGCTTGGTCTCGCTGCCGTCGCTGGAGGCCACCACGGCGTCCTCGCCGTGGGCGGAGTCCATCATGCGCAGGATGTGCGCGGCGGTGACGCGCGGCATGTCGGCGAGCGCGATCAGCACCGCGTCCGCGCCCAGTTCCCGTGCGCGTTCCACTCCGAGGCGGACGGAGCGGGACATGCCCTCTCCGGGATCGTCGTTGTGGATCGTCTCGAACCCGTGAGGGGTGTAATCGAGCTTCGCACCGTCGATGATCGCGAGGCGGGCCATGAACGGCACGCTCTCCAGCGCCACCGCGACGTGCAGGCCGAGCGGCTTGCCGAGGAACTCGGCGTCCAGCTTCGACCCGATGTCGCCGTAACGCTGCGACCGACCGGCGGCGAGCAGGATCAGGACGGTATGCTCGACCGTCAGCCTATTGGGATTTATCACGAAATGCTCCCACCATGGCCGCGGCGATCGACAATGCGATCTCCGATGGGCCGATCGCCCCGATATCGATTCCCACCGGCGCGTCGATGCGGTCGATGGCGGAGGGCTCAACGCCCGCCTCTGCCAGACGCTCCCGCCGGGCGACATGACTGCGCCGGCTGCCGAGCGCGCCGACATAGCTGGCATCGGTGGCGAGCGCGGCGATCAGTGCCGGGTCGTCGATCTTGGTATCGTGCGACAGCGTCACGACGGCGGTCGCCGGACCCGGTCGCCACGCCGCGATCGCTTCGTCCGGCCAGCGATCGTCGAGCGTCACGCCGGGGAAGCGTTCCTCCGTCAGGAAGCGGCCGCGTGGATCGATGACGATCGTCTCGATCCCCAGCGTGGTCGCGAGCGCCGCCAACGCCTGCGCGATCTGGACCGCGCCGACGATCAGCAGGCGGCGTGGCGGGTCGTAGCGGTTGACGAACACTTCCCCCGTTTCGACCGGGCGAAGGTCGGAATGACCCGTCGACAGGTCGGTGGTGACGGTCAGCGCGTCGCCCTGATCGCGGGCCTGGGCGATACGATCGAACAGTTCGGGGTCGAAGCCCGTGGCGGATACCGGTTGCACCATCACCGCGATCTCGCCGCCGCAGGGTAGACCCACCTCCCACGCCGCGGCATCGGCGACGCCGTAGCGTTTCACCTGAAACGGTGCGCCGGCGATCACTTCTGCCGCGGTCTGGAGGATGTCGCTTTCGACGCAGCCGCCGGACACGGAGCCCTCGAACCGGCCATCGGCGTGGACGAGCATATGGCTGCCCCGCGGACGCGGTGCCGAGCCCCACGTACTGACCACGGTAGCGAGCGCGAGCGGTTCCCCGGCCCAGGCCTTGGCGGCTGCGATGACGGTATCGTTCTCGGCCATTCTTCTTTCTTCTTCCTAAATCCTCCCTTCGCGCAGCGAGGGGGGGGGACCAGCGAAGCTGGTGGAGGGGCATTGGAGCGGGATGAACGGGCCGCCCGGACGCCGCCCCTCCACCGGCTGCGCCGGTCCCCCTCCCCTGCAAAGGCAGGGGAGGAATGGGTCTAGATCGGCGGCAATCCGGGGAGCAACTTGTCGACGGTCACCGGCATGTCGCGGACACGCACCCCGGTGGCGTTATAGACCGCGTTGACGATCGCCGCGCCCGCCCCGGCAATCCCGAGTTCGCCGACGCCCTTCGCGCCGACGGGGTTGGCGCTGTCGTCGATCTCCTCGACGAAGAATGCCTCGATCGCCGGGACGTCGGCGTTCACGGCGACGTGGTACTCGCCGAAATCGGGGTTCACGAAACGGCCGGTGCGCGGGTCGACGATCCCGTCCTCGGTCAGCGCATACGCCAAAGCCCACGCCATGCCGCCGATCAACTGGCTGCGCGCGGTCTTGGCGTTCAGGACGCGGCCGATGTCGAACACGCCGAGCAGGCGGCGGACGCGAACTTCGCCTGTAATGGCGTTGACCGCAACCTCCGCGAATTGCGCGCCGTGGCTGGCCTGACTGGTGCGCTGGCTCTCCTTGCCCGGTCCGGCTTTCCCGTGTGCGACGATCGGCTTGCCGTTCCGCAAGAGGTCGGCGAGCGATACCGTGCGCGCGCCGGCGTGGACGCAGCCATCGCGCAGGCGCAATTCGTCCGGCGCCGCGTTCATGCGGCGGCCAAGTTCGGCGAGGATGTCCTCGCACGCCAGCGCCACCGCCGACCCTGCGCTGCCCGCGCCGTACGAACCGCCGGAGCCGGCGCTGGCGGGCAGGTCGCTGTCGCCCAGCCGCACCTCGACGCGGTCGCTCGGCAGGCCGAGCATCTCGCCCGCGACCTGCGCGAGGATCGTGTAGGTGCCGGTGCCGATGTCGGTCATGTCCGTCTCGACCACCGCGCGTCCATCGGGCAGGACGCTGACCCGCGCCTCCGCATTGACGGTGAAGTTGCCGCGCAGCGCCGCCGCCATGCCGATGCCGATCAGCCATTCGCCATCGCGCACCGAACCAGGATCGGGGATGCGATCGGGCCAGCCGAAGCGGCGTGCGCCCTCGTCATAGCAGTCGAGCAGGCGACGGGTGGAAAAGGGCTTGCCGCTGGTCGGGTCGGCCTTGGGCTCGTTGCGCCGGCGCAAGTCGATGGGATCGAAGCCCAGCTTTTCGGCGAGTTCGTCCATGCCGCATTCGACCGCGAAGGTACCGATCGCCTCACCGGGCGCACGGACCGCGCCGGTTTCGGGCAGGTCGACGCGCACCACGTCGGTGCGGAATCGACGGGCGGCACCGGCGTACAGCGGGATCGTGCCGAACGGGACGGGTTCGAGGAAGCTGCCCGCATCGTTCTGCGACGCGACGCTTTCGTGCGCGATGGCGGTGATGTGCCCGTCCGCGTCGGTGCCGAAGCGGATGCGCTGCACGGTCGGGCTGCGGTGGTGGACCATATATGCGGTCTGGCGGCGGGGCAGCGCGATCTTGACCGGGCGACCGATCTTTTCCGCGGCGATCGCGGCGAGGATGACTTCGGGGCCAACCGCGGTCTTGCCGCCGAAGCCGCCACCGACGAACGGCGCGAGGACGCGGACGCGCTCGGGAGGAATCTTCATCACCTGCGCGATGGTGTTGCGCGCCGATCCCGCAATCTGGTTGCTGGTGCGGACGATCAGCCGGTCGCCTTCCCACCACGCGGTGGTCGCATGCGGCTCCAGTGCGGCGGGGAAGTGGATGGGCGTGGTGTAGGTCGCGTCGAGCGTCACCGCCGCGTTGGCGAGTGCCGCGTCGACGTCGCCGATGTCGATCGGCGGCAGGAAGCCGATCTTCGCATCGCGATCGACCGGCTGCTCTCGCGGGTTCCAGCGGCCCTCGGCGGCTTCCACTTGCACGTCCACGAGGCGCGCGGCTCCGGTCGCAACCTGTTGCGATTCCGCGACGACGACCGCGACGGGCTGACCGAAGTGGAGGAAGTGGAGGCTGTTGAGCGCAGGCATGCCGCGCGAAGTCGCTTCGCCTGCGGGCATGCGGGGATCGCCGTGAATGACGGCGATCACGCCGGGTAAGGCGCGGGCGGCGCTGTCGTCGATTGCGATCAGGCGGCCGGCACCGACCGGGGCGCCGACGATCGCGGCGTAGGCGATGTTCTCGGGCGTGCCTTCGAAGGCGTAGCGGGCAGTGCCGGTGACCTTGGCGGGGCCGTCGATGCGGTCCAGCGGGTGACCGAGGATGTCCTGACCGTTGCCGTTGAGCCCGGCCGGACGCGACGCGTGGTCCTGCATTCGTTCCATGCGCGTGCTGATCCTTGTTAGCCCGCTGCGTAGATAGGGTGGGGTTGGGGTGGCGGGAAGGTGTCGTTCACCGTTCGTCGGTTCGAGCGTGGCGAAACAATCCAGCCCTGGACGTGAGGTTCTGGATTGCTTCGCCATGCTCGCAATGACGGGAAGCTGGAAGGAGAAGGGGTTCAGACCGGCGGCAGACCTGCCAGCAGCTTGTCGCAGGTGATCGGCATTTCGCGGACGCGGACACCGCAGGCGTTGTAGACGGCGTTGACGATCGCGGGTGCGGCGCCGCAGATGCCAAGTTCGCCGATCCCCTTGGCGTGGATCGGGTTGGCGTGGATGTCGCGCTCGTCGAGGAAGTGCACGTCGAGCTGCGGCACGTCGGCATTCACCGGCACGTGATATTCGGCCAGATCGCGGTTCACGAGCTTGCCGGTGCGCTGGTCGTGGATCAGATCCTCGGTCAGCGCGCAGCCGATCCCGAACGTCATGCCGCCGAGACATTGCGACCGCGCGGTCTTCGCGTTGAGGATGCGCCCCGCCGCGAACACGCCGAGCATGCGGCGGACGCGGACTTCGCCGGTGACGGCGTTGACGCCGACCTCGGCGAAATGGGCGCCGTAGCTGGCCTGACGGTGCAGCTTCTCGTTCTTGCCCGGCTTGATCTCGCCGAGCGCCTGCATGCCTTCTCCGACGAGGTCGCTGATCGCCTTCTGACGATTGTCGCCGATCGCCATCCCGTCCTTCAGCGTCAGCACGTCTACATCGACGTCCATCGCCGCCGCCAGCTTCTCGCGCAGGCGTTCGCAGGCGAGGTAGACCGCCGAGCCCGCCGACGCCGCGCCCCATGATCCGCCGGAGCCGGCGGCGGGGGGATCGTTGGTGTCGCCCAGCGACATCGTGATCCGTTCGACCGGGATGCCGAGGATCTCGGACGCGATCTGCGCCATGATCGTATAGCTGCCGGTGCCGATGTCGGTCATCGCCGAGGACACCGTCGCCGATCCGTCTGGGTGGATTTCCACCTTGGCGGAGGATTGCTGGAGCATGTTCGAGCGGGCGGCGGAGGAAACGCCGATGCCGATTAGCCACTCACCTTCGCGCCGGCTGCCGGGCGTCCGGTTGCGCTGATCCCAGCCGAACATCTTTGCCCCCTCTTCCAGCGAGCGCGACAGCTGGCGTGACGAGAAGGGGACGTCCTGTTCGGGATCGCGGTCGGGATCGTTGACCTTGCGCAGTTCGATCGGGTCCATGCCCAACGTCTCCGCCAGCTCGTCCATCGCGCATTCGAGGCCGACCATGCCGACCGCCTCGCCCGGCGCGCGCATCGACCCGGACAGCAGGATGTTGAGCGTCACCTGATCGTGCGTGATCGAGCGGTTCTCGCCCGAATACAGGAAGTGCGTGCAGATGCCGACCGGTTCGAAATAGGTCTCCTCGGGCAGGTTCGAGGTCAGCGAATTATGCGCGACCGCGGTCAGCCTGCCGTCCGTTCCCGCGGCGAAGCGCACGCGCTGCTCGGTGTTGGAGCGGCGGACGGTGGCGTCGAACACCTGCTGGCGCGCCATCACGGCCTTGACCGGCCGGCCGAGCCGGCGCGACGCGATCGCGGCGGCAACGCTTTCCGGCGCGATGCCCAGCTTCGACCCGAAGCCGCCGCCGATATAGCGGGAGATGATCCGCACCTTGTCTTTCGGCACGCCGAGCGATTTCGCCAATTGCTCCGCGTCCGAGGTCGGCATCTGGTACGAACCGTAGAGCGTCAATGCGTCGTCGTTCCACACCGCGATCGACGCGTGCGGCTCCATCGCGGCGGAGTTCTGGCTGGGCGTGACATAGGTCACGTCGAGCGTGACGGGGGCCTCCGCCAGCGCCTTGTCGACATCGCCCTGCTTGTAATAGCCCTGGACCTGCGAATCCTGACACGGCTCCGCTTCGTCGCGGTGTTCCTCGAAGGCGTAGTGGCCATCCTTCTTCGTATAGTGGATCGGCAGCGCCTGTGCGGCGGCGCGGGCGTTCTCGAAGCTGTCGGCGAGGACGATCGCGACGATCTGGCCGAAATAGTCGACCTCCTTGACGCCCTGCGTCGGGGCGTTGGTCTCGCCGCCCTGTTGCGAGTTGCGGATGAAGGTGTCGAAGTCGATCACGACGTCGATGACGCCGGGCATCAGCTTCACCGCGTCGCAATCGATCGACTCGACGGTGCCGTGACCGATCTTCGCGCCGACGAGGACGCCGTGGACCATGTCGTCGAGGCGGTATTCGGCGGCATAGGTGGCTGTGCCGGAAACCTTCAGCGGCCCCTCCACCCGGTCGATCGGGCGGGAAATGACGCCCTGCACGCCGCTGTCGAGCAGGCTGGCCGGATGCGGCGCATCCATTGTCAGGCTGTTGGTGTCGCCACCCGCGAAGAGTTTCTCGAACATCGGATCAGCGTCCCGTCAGGTCGCGCAGCGACGCGATGAGCGTCCGCCGGGCGAGAGGTATCTTGAAGTCGTTCGACCCGTAGCCGCGCGCATCGGCGAGCAGTGCATCCGCCGCCGCCTCGAACGTGGCGGTCGTCGCCGGTTGGCCGACCAAAGCCGCCTCCACGCCCGCGTCGCGCCACGGCATCGTGCCGAGGCCACCGAACGCCAGCGCGGCAGAGGCGATCGTGTCGCCGTCCATCTTTACGACGCCCGCCACCGACACGAGCGCGAAAGCGTAGGAGGCGCGGTCGCGGACCTTGCGGTACAGATGCTTCGCGCCCTCTACCGGTGCGGGCAGTTCGATCGCGGTGATGAGTTCGCCCGGCTCCAGCGCGGTTTCGATGTGCGGCGTATTCCCCGGCAGGCGATAGAAGTCGCCGATCGCGATCCGCCGGCGGTCGCCGTCGCTCTTCAGCGTGACGATCGTCGCATCCAGCGCACGCATCGCCACCGCCATGTCGCTGGGATGGCTGGCGATGCAGCTTTCCGACGTACCCAATACCGCGAGGATGCGGTTGAACCCGCCGATCGCGCCGCAGCCGCTGCCCGGCTCGCGCTTGTTGCAGGGGCTGGCGGTGTCGTAGAAATAATAGCAGCGGGTGCGCTGGAGCAGATTGCCCGCCGTCGTAGCCTTGTTGCGCAACTGGCCCGATGCACCCGCCAGCAGCGCGCGGCTGAGTACTTCATACCCGTCGATGACGCGGCGGTCGGCGGCGAGATCGCTGTTGGGGACCAGCGCACCGATCGTCAGGCCGCCATCCTCGCGCTGCTCGATCTCACCCAGCGGCAGGCGGGTGATGTCAACGAGCTTTTCCGGCGTCTCGACCTGAAGCTTCATCAGGTCGAGCAGGTTGGTGCCGCCGGCGATGAACTTCGCGCCTTGGGCGATCGCCTCCTGCACGGCGGTCTCGGCGCTGTCGGCGCGGGCGTATTGAAAGGTCTTCATGCGCCGATCTCCGCCGCGGTCTTGAGGACGGGGTCGCGGTCGCCCATGCCGGCCACTTCGCGGATCGCGTCGACAATGTTGGGGTAGGCGGCGCAGCGGCAGATGTTGCCGCTCATCCGCTCCGAAATCTCCGCATCGGACAGCTCGGCATCATGCAGGTCGCCGGTGACGTGGCTGGGCCAGCCCTTCTTGACCTCGTCGAGCATGCCGACCGCGGAGCAGATCTGGCCGGGCGTGCAGTATCCGCACTGATAGCCGTCGTGCCGCACGAACGCGTCTTGCAAGGGATGCAGGTTGCCGACCTGTCCCAGCCCCTCGATCGTGACGATCTCGTCGTCCTGATGCATCACCGCCAGCGTCAGGCAGCTATTCACGCGACGGCCGTTGACCAGCATCGTGCAGGCCCCGCACTGGCCGTGATCGCAGCCCTTCTTTGATCCGGTCAGTTCCAGATGCTCGCGGCAGAGGTCGAGCAGCGACGTGCGTACGTCGATATCCGCCTCGTAGGATCGGCCGTTGATGGTAAAGTGCATGGAAGCCCCCGGATGGTGCAGGTCTGATCAGTCGGGGCTTGGAACGCGGCGTAAGCTTAACGGCTCCCGTTGCGAGACGTTCTCAAAGCTGTTGGCCGGGATGAATATTCGATGGGATACAAGGCGTTTGATCGGCCGCTGGTGATCGCCCACCGCGGTGCCAGCGGCGAGCGGCCGGAACACACGCTGGCGGCGTACGAATTGGCGATCGAACAGGGCGCGGACGTGATCGAGCCCGATCTGGTGCCGACGTCGAACGGCGTGCTGGTCGCGCGCCACGAGAATGCGGTTTCGGACACGACCGACGTGGCGGCGCGGGCGGAGTTTGCTGGCCGGCGCACGACGAAGACGATCGACGGGCGCAGCGTGACGGACTGGTTCGTGGAGGATTTCACGCTCGCCGAACTCAAGACGCTGCGGGCGCGGGAGCGGCTGCCGTTGCTGCGGCCGGGGAACGCGGCGCATGACGGGCGGTACGAGGTGCCGACGCTCAAGGAGATCGTCGCGCTCGCGAAGCGGCACGGCGTTGCGATCTATCCCGAGACCAAACACCCGACCTATTTTGCGGGGATCGGCCTCGGCACCGACGAACCGCTGGTGGCGGAGCTGCACGCGGCGGGCTGGACGGCGGCGGACGCGCCGGTGTTCATCCAGTCGTTCGAGGTCGAGAACCTGAAGCGGATCGCGGGTATGACGAAGCTGCGGCTGATACAGTTGCTGGCCGCGGACGGTGCTCCCGCGGATGGGGCGGTCGCCAGCTATGCCGCGATGACGACGCCGGCCGGTCTGGCCGAGGTCGCGACCTACGCATTCGGGATCGGGCCGGACAAGGCGATGCTGGGCGGCGGCACGCTGGTCCGCGACGCGCATGTCGTGGGGCTGCACGTGCATCCGTGGACGTTCCGGGCAGAGAATGCTTTCCTCGGTCCATCGTTCAGGCGCGGTGAAGACGCGGGCGGGCACGGCGATCTGCGCGGCGAGATCGCGGCGGCGCTGCGGTCGGGGGTGGACGGTTTCTTCACCGACTTTCCGCAAATCGGGGTAGAGACGCGCGACGCGGTGGCGGGAGAATGACGATGAGACTGAAGCTGTTGGGTCCGATCCTGCTGCTGCCGCTGGGCGGTTGCATCAGCACCGCAACGAGCATCGTAAAGGCGCCGTTTCAGGTCGCGGGCAAGGCGGTCGACTGGACGACCACCAGCCAGGAAGAATCGGACCGCAACTATGGTCGCAAGATGCGCAAGGCGGAGGCGCGCGAGGGCAAGGAACGTCGCGAGTTCGAGAAGCGCTGCCGCAAGAACCCCGACGACGGCGACTGCCGGCGCGGGTATGACGGGTTCGTCGCGCGGGACTGAATCCTCCCTGACCCTACCTCTTGCAAGGGGAGGGTCGGGTCAGCCCGCCAGCACCTTGGCGATCACCGCCAGTACTTCGGGGCGAAGCTGCACGCCCAGATGCCCGCTGCGCACTTCGATCGCGCGGCAGTCGTCGGAGCGGCAGATGTGGCCGGCGACCAGCCCGTCGCTGCGGCTCCAGATCGCGGTGGCAGGAACGGGTAGGGGGCGGGCGATCGCGTCGCTGCGGGCGAGCACGGCCGGATCGTCCAGCCGTTCGCCCGTCACCAGTTCGAATGCGCGCCAGACGTTCGTCGCCTTGCCGGAGCCGGCATAGGGCGATGCCACGGTGATGACCTCGCGCACCAGATCGGGCCGGGCGTGCGCGACCATGCGTGCCATGATGCCGCCGAGGCTGACACCGATCAGCGTCACGGGGCCGTCCGTTGCGGCCAGTTCCTCGATCCGCGCGATCAACCGGTCGGCGTCGGGGCCGACCGTGCGGACGCCGAGATTGCGGCCGAGGCCCCAACCGTGCGCTCTGTACCCGAGGCGGTTCAGGAAGCGCCGCATCACGACATTGGAGCGGTCCGAGTTGAACAGGCCCGGCAGCAGCATGATCGGCCGCCCATCGCCACGCGGTGCCGCAGCGAGCATGGCCCGGTGCCGCCACCAGCCTGCGACCATCCACGCGGCGCGCGGGAGTTCGGCGGCCCACAGGGCTTTCGAGGGCGGCGAATGGTTCAACCGGCTTACTCCAATGCAACGTCATCGTGGGCGCTACGAAGCAATGCAGGCCTTTGCTCGCGGCACGGGATTGCTACGCCGCGCTCGCGATGACTAAGGGGGCTTAGAACCACCACAGCACCGTCACCGGGAACGGGGTCCACGCCCCGACCCGCACCCCTGCCGCCGCCAGCGCAGCGCCGGTCCAGCTATTGCAGGTCCGCGCCGCGCTGTAGCGGCCGGTGCCCTCGTAGAAGGTGTCATAGCCGAAATAGCCCGGTTCGATGCTGCCGTCGGGTTTAACGCTCGCCGCGATATAGGCGGCGAGGCGGCGATATTGGTCGGGCGTCACGACGAGGCGGCGGACGCTGGCGGTCTCGACCGGTGCGGGCACGTGGTCGACATGGACCAGCGTCCGCGCGCTGCCGATCGCCGCGGCGAGCACGGTGGCGGGCCGCACGTCCCACCAGGTCGGCGTCTCCAGATAGAAGGCACGCTCTCCCCAGCCGAACGACAGATGATCGTACCCGGCATATCGCGGATCGCGGAGGTCGCCGGGTTTCGCCAGTGTGCGCCAGTCGACGCCCGCCGCCAATTTGGGCACGACGATGCCGGTGTGGATGCCGTTGGACTCCACCCAAATCGTCACGCCGTTTGCGGGCTCGCGCCAACCGCGGTTGACCGGGATCGCACCGCCGATCAGCCCCACCATCAGGTACAGTATCACGATCGACGCAAGCCCGGCGGCGATCCGCTTCGCCCAGGCAACCGCGCTCCTCATGCGTGCGTTTCGGATGCTCACATTCCTCATGACGAGGGGGCATGCTAGGGCAAGCGCATGGAACAGGAAACGCATGTGATGGACCGTCCGCCCGAGGGGGCTGGGGCGGACTGGACGATCGACCAGCATTGGGACCGCTACACGCCCGAAGAGCATGCGACGTGGGACACGCTGTTCGCGCGTCAGGCGACGTTGCTGCCCGGCCGCGCGTCGAACGAGTGGCTGAAAGGGCTGGACGTGCTGAAGCTCGACAAGCCGGGCATTCCCGACTTCCGCGCGCTCAACGATCGGCTGATGGCGCTGACCGGGTGGCAGGTGGTGGCGGTGCCGGGGCTGGTGCCGGACGACGTTTTCTTCGACCATATGGCGAACCGCCGCTTCGTCGCGGGCAATTTCATCCGGCGGCCCGACCAGCTCGATTACCTGCAGGAACCGGACATCTTCCACGACGTGTTCGGGCATGTGCCGATGCTCGCCGATCCGGTGTTCGCGGATTACCTCGCCGCCTATGGCCGGGGCGGTCAGCGGGCGCTGGGGATGGATGCGCTCAAGTATCTCGGCCGGCTGTACTGGTACACGGTCGAGTTCGGGCTGATCGCAGAGCCGGGGGGCTTGCGCATCTATGGCTCTGGCATCGTGTCGAGCTTTTCGGAAAGCCGCTTCGCGCTGGACGATCCGTCGCCGAACCGGATCGTGCTCGATCTGGCGCGGGTGATGCGGACGGAATACCGGATCGACGATTTCCAGCAGAACTACTTCGTGATCCCCAGCTTCGACGAGCTGTTGAGGTTGACCGTGGAGACGGACTTCGCGCCGCTGTACGCGGCGTTGAAGGAGTTACCGGACATCCCCGTCGCGGAAATCGTCGAGGGGGACGAGGTGGTGACGCGCGGGACGCAGGCTTATGCGCGGGGGAAGGCGTAGGGGTCCGCGCCCACGCGCGAACATCAGAGGTCCAGCGCCCAGCCGTCCCGGCCCTTGGGATCAAACGGCGCGGACGGCACGAACCGCTCCGCCCCGGCCGTGAGGCGCAGTACGCTCCAGTCGCCGCGGCGGTCGACCGTCTCCAGCGTGCAGCCGCATTCGTGGTAGGCTGCGACCACCGTCTCGCGCTGCGTTTCCAGCAGCCCGGCCAGCAGGATCGTCGCGTTCGGTGCGGCAATCGCTGCCAGTTCGGGGGCCATCGACACCAGAGGACCGGCAAGAATGTTGGCGATCACCAGATCATAGGGTGCGCGCGCCACGATTCCGTCGTCCAGCGTGCCGTCCGCTACGATCAGCGCTACGGCCCCCGCGCCGTCGCCGACCGCGATGGCGTTCGCGGCGGCATTGTCGCGCGTGACATCGATCGCGATGGGGTCGATGTCGGTCGCCGTCACCGCCGCCTCCGGCCAGAGTGCGACCGCCGCAAAGGCGAGCAGGCCGGTGCCAGTCCCAATATCCGCCACGTTCGCGAACGACCGCCCGTCGCTCGCCAGCGTATCCAGCATCGCCAGACAGCCGCTCGTCGTTTCGTGATGGCCGGTACCGAACGCGCGGCCCGCCGCGATGTGGAAGGCGCGGGAGCCGGCCGGCGGCTCGGCATCGCCGGTGTGGACGAAGAACCGTCCGACGTGCAGCGGTTCCAGCCCCGCCTGACTCATCGTCAGCCAATCCTCGTCGCCGAGTTGCTCGATATCCGGTTCTGTGCCCGCCGCGCTCGGCGCCAGATCGGCCAGTGCCGCCAGCAGTGCTGCGTCGGGCCGGTGCTCGACATAAGCGTCCAGCCGCCACGCCTCCGCATCGTCCAGCACGACCTCGGTCGTCATCAACACCGCGTCGAACGGCAGCTCGCCGATCGCGTCGATCGCCTCTGCCTCCGCGCGCGTGCAGGGAAGGGTGATCTTCCAGCTACCTGACATAACTAGCCCCGTTCACGTCGAGCACCGCGCCGGTCATCGACGGCGGCGCATCGAGCGCGAGGAACTTGACCGCCGCCGCGACTTCGTCCGGGGCGGCGACGCGGCCTAGCGGGATGTCGGCAAGCAATTTATCGCCGCCGCGGCTGGCGAGGTAATCGTCCGCCATGCCCGTCATCGTGAAGCCGGGGCAGACCGCGAACGCCAATATGTCCTGCGCCGCATAGCCGCGCGCGATCGTCTTGGTCATCGCGACCATGCCGGCTTTCGACGCGGCATAATGCCAGTGCGCGGGCGAGTCGCCCCGGTACGCCGCGCGGCTGGCGACGTTGACGATCCGACCCGACACGCCACGCTCTTGCCAGTGCAGCACCGCCAGCCGGCACAATTCCGCGGCGGCGGTCAGGTTGATCCGCATCGTCCGTTCCCAGCCGGCCAGCCAGTCCTCGTCCTCCAGCGGCGTCGCCTCGAACACGCCGGCATTGTTGACGAGCACGTCGATCTCGCCACCCGCGCGGGTCAGCGCCTCGTGCCATAACGCGGGCGCCGCGCCGGGTTCGTCGAAGTCGGCCGGGATGCCGCTGGCGGTGCCGTGGCCGATCACCGACTGGCCGGCGGCGGTCAGGGTGTCGAAGATCGCCGCGCCGATGCCGCGGCTCGATCCGGTGAGGAGTATCGTCATGCGCGCGGCTTATCGCGCGCGGGACGGTTAGGCCACCTTGGCGGAGAAATCGTCCGCGGCCGCCTGCAACCGCGCGAGCTCGTCGTCGACGGTGCCGAAGCCGCGGCCGAGCGCGTCGATCTCGCTGCCGACCGCCTGCGTATCCTGGCGGATACCGGCGATGCTGCCGGACATCGAATCGGCGGCCAGTGCGGTCTCGTCGATCGACGCGGTGATCGCGGTGACGGTGCCGGCCTGCGCCTCCATCGCCTGACGGATACGGTCGGCGCTCGCCTGCACCTCCACCACCGTGGCGCGGATCGAGGCGTTGGTGTCGACGGCGGAGCGGGTCGCCGACTGGATCGCGGCGATTTTGGCGGCGATGTCATCGGTGGCGCGGGCGGTCTGCGAGGCGAGCGATTTCACCTCCTGCGCGACCACCGCGAAGCCGCGGCCGGCGTCGCCCGCCCGCGCTGCCTCGATCGTGGCGTTCAGGGCGAGCAGGTTGGTCTGGCCGGCGATGTCGCGGATCAGGCCGAGGATCGACTCGATGGATTTGGCGTGATCGGACAGCGTTTCCGACATGCCGACGGCGCGACCGGCCTGTTCGGTGGCGCGGGTGGCGATGTCGGCGGCTTCCTCGACCTCGTTGCGGGCCGCCTCGATCGCGCGGATCAGCCCGGCGGCAGTCTGCGCCGCCTCCCGCATCGCGACGGCCGACTGTTCGGCGGCGCTCGCCACCTCGCCGGTGCGGTCGAGCACGCGGCGGGTGGAGGTCGCGGCATCCGCGGCCTGCACGCGCAGCCGTGCGCCGAGCGTGGCGGTGTCATGGATGGTGCCTGCGATCCGTTCCTGAAACGCGGTGTCGCGCGCGATGCGTCGGTCGCGTTCCTGCCGGGCGTCCATGCCGCGGACGTGCGACGCCATGACATCAGCCTCGACCAGCGCCATGCGCTGGATGACATCGGCCAGGACGCAGACCTGCGCGACATCCGTGATCTGTTGTTCGATCAGTTTCAACGTCGCGGAATGCGATAGCGCCAGCGCCTTCAGCAGGACCCGCAGCGGCACGCCGGCGGCAACGGTTTCCTGCGCGTGCCGGATCGCCATCTGCTCCCACGCATCGGCGAATGGCGCACCGTAGATGGCTTGGCCGTATTCGGCGCTGCGGCGGTACAGTTCGGCCATTCGATCGGCCGTGAAGTGCGCGCGGATGTGCGCTGTCGCCGGATCGGACGTGTAGCAATTCCAGAATGCGATGCTGATGTCGCCCTTCTTCGCCTCGACAGCCAGCAGTTCGGCGATCGTCCGCCCCGCCGGGGCGATCACGCCATCCCAGTCATAGTCACGGACGCGCTCGCCGATCGAGCGTTGTTCGCGGAGCAGGGCAGCGGCTGGCATGACGGCGTTGCCGGCTCAGGCGGCGACTTTGGCGACGAAGTCGCCGGCGCTGGTCTTCAGGCTGCCGAGGCGGCTGTCGAGAATGTCGAAACCGCGGCCGACCCAGTCGATCTCGGTCGCGACCGCTTCGGTATCCTCGCGGATCGCGGTGATCGTGCCGGACATCGAGTCTGCGGCCAGCGCGGTTTCGTCGACCGCGGCGGTGATCGCGGTGACGGTCTGCGCCTGCGCCTCCATCGCGTACCGGATGCGATCGGCGCTTTCCTGCACCTCCGCGACGGTGGACTTGATCGACGCGTTGGTCTCGACCGTAGACCGCGTCGCCGACTGGATCGCGGCGATCTTCGCGGCGATATCGTCGGTAGCGCGGGCGGTCTGCGAGGCGAGCGATTTCACCTCCTGCGCGACGACGGCGAAGCCGCGGCCGGCATCGCCGGCGCGGGCGGCCTCGATCGTGGCATTCAGCGCCAGCAGGTTGGTCTGGCCGGCGATGTCGCGGATCAGGCCGAGGATCGATTCGATGGACTTGGCGTGGTCGGACAGCGTTTCGGACATGCCGACCGCCTGGCTCGCCTGCGCGCTGGCGCGTGTGGCGATCTCGGCAGCGGCCTCGACTTCGTTGCGGGCATCCTCGATCGCGCGGATCAGGCCGGCGGCGGTCTGTGCGGCTTCCCGCATCGCGACGGCGGACTGTTCGGCGGCGGCGGCGACTTCGGACGCCTTGCCCAGCATGCCGCGCGTGGCGTTGGAGCTGCGCACCGTGCGCTCGCGCAGCGCCCGACCCTCGTCGGTGGCGCTTTCCACCGTCAACGCGATCCCCTCGCGGAAATCGGCTGCCAGCCGGTCGCGGGCGACGCGGCGGACATGCTCGTTATATTCTTCGTAGATGGCGAGCGTGACGTCGCTCTCCAGCATCGACAGCCGGCTGAGCACGCCGATCATCAGCGGCAATTGCGGGTCGATCGGCTCCACCTTCGACAACAGCACGTCGAGCGCGGCGCGATCGCTGGCGGCGATCATCGACAGCAGCGCCATCGGCGACACCTTGGCGGCGAACGCGGCGGCGACGGACCGCTCGACCGACTCGATCCAGCCGCGCTGCGCAGTCGACAGGAACCGGTCGCGCAGGAAGACGCAGCCCAGTTCGACCATCTTCTCGACCTCATGCGGGGCCCAGTCGATCGTCTCGCCGAAACACCGCTGCCATTGGCGCCAATAGGCGAGGGCGATGGGGCGCGCGTCCGGCTCCAGGATCGTCCAGCAGGCACGGGCGGACGCGATCATCGACTCGTCGAAGTCGAACACCCGCAGCCGTGCGCCGATGTCCATGACGGCGGCGACGGACCCTGGTACTGGAAGGTCTGTATTCACGTGGCGGTGTCCCCGAAATGCGATGCACGGGGCGTATCGCAAAGAGGTTAACCTGGAGTAAGGAACCACGACGCCCCGTCCGGGCGGCGGTCGGCATGTCCTTGCATCCGCGCGCATCGCATCATAGGCGGGACGAAACAGCCGTTCACCCGCGACGAGGACCATCCGCCTTGGCATCCCGTAATCCCGCCCGCCCGTTATCCCCGCATCTGGGCATCTGGAAATGGGGCCCGCACATGCTGGTCTCGATCCTCCACCGCGTCACCGGCAGCGGCATGGCGACGGTCGGTGCGTGCCTGCTGGTCTGGTGGCTGGCGGCGCTGGCCGGCGGTGCGGAGAGCTACGCGACCTTCCGCGACACGTTCACGGTGGAGGCGGGCGGCCTCAACATCCTGGGTTATATCGTCGCGATCGGCCTGACGCTGTCGCTGTTCCAGCATATGATGACGGGCATCCGCCACCTCGTCCTCGACACCGGCGCCGGTTACGAACTCAAGACCAACAAGATGTACGCCATGCTGACGATGGTCGCGTCGGTGACGCTGACCGTGTTGTTCTGGCTTTATCTGGGGATCAAGTGATGCGCTCCTCGCTCGGCCGCGTGCGCGGCCTCGGTTCCGCCAAGGAAGGCGCGCACCATTGGTGGCAGCACCGCCTGACCGCGGGCTCCAACTTCCTTTTGATGACATGGCTGCTGATCTCGATCCTGCGCCAGCCGGCCTATGATTATACGACGATGCGGCTGTGGATGGAGAGCGCATGGGTCGCCATCCCCATGATCCTGCTCGTCCTGTCGGTGTTCTGGCATTTCCGCATGGGCCTCCAGACCGTCATCGAGGATTACCAGCACGACGAAAGCCGCGTCGTGTTCATGATCCTGCTCAATTTCTTCGTGGTGGGGCTGGGCGCGATCGCCATCGTCTCGATCCTGAAGATCACCTTCGGAGCCGCTGCATAATGGCCGCCTCTTACAAGATCATCGACCACACCTACGACGCGGTCGTCGTCGGCGCGGGCGGCTCCGGCCTGCGCGCGACGATGGGCATCGCCGAGGCGGGCCTGAAGACCGCCTGCATCACCAAGGTATTCCCGACGCGCTCGCACACCGTCGCGGCGCAGGGGGGCATCGCCGCCTCGCTCGGCAACAACTCGCCCGACCACTGGTCGTGGCACATGTACGACACCGTCAAGGGCTCCGACTGGCTCGGCGACCAGGACGCGATCGAATATCTCTGCCGCGAAGCGCCGCAAGCGGTCTACGAGCTGGAACATGCCGGCGTGCCGTTCAGCCGCAACGAGGACGGGACGATCTATCAGCGTCCGTTCGGCGGCCACATGCAGAATATGGGTGAAGGCCCACCGGTGCAGCGCACCTGTGCCGCCGCCGACCGCACCGGCCACGCCATGCTGCACGCGCTGTACCAGCAGTCGCTGAAGTACGACGCGGACTTCTACGTCGAGTATTTCGCGCTCGACCTGATCATGGAAAACGGCGTCTGCCGCGGCGTGATCGCCTTGTGCATGGAAGACGGCTCGATCCACCGCTTCCGCGCGCATCAGGTGGTGCTGGCGACCGGCGGCTATGGTCGCTGCTATTTCTCGGCGACGTCGGCGCACACCTGCACCGGCGACGGCAACGCGATGGTTCTTCGCGCCGGCCTGCCGTTGCAGGACATGGAATTCGTGCAGTTCCACCCCACCGGCATCTACGGCGCGGGCGTGCTCATCACCGAAGGCGCGCGCGGCGAGGGTGGCTACCTGACCAATTCCGAGGGCGAGCGCTTCATGGAGCGTTACGCTCCGTCGGCGAAGGACCTCGCATCGCGCGATGTCGTCTCGCGGTCGATGGCGATGGAGATGCGCGAGGGTCGCGGCGTCGGCGAGCACAAGGACCACATCTTCCTCCACCTCGATCACATCGATCCGAAGGTGCTGGCGGAGCGGCTGCCGGGCATCACCGAGACAGGCAAGATCTTCGCCGGCGTCGATCTGACGCGTCAGGCGCTGCCGGTGACGCCCACCGTCCACTACAATATGGGCGGCATTCCGACCAACTATCACGGTGAGGTCGTCCGCCTGAAGGACGGTGATCCCGACAGCATCGTCCCCGGCCTGTTCGCGGTCGGTGAGGCGGCGTGCGTGTCCGTCCACGGCGCCAATCGCCTCGGTTCCAACTCGCTGATCGACCTCGTGGTGTTCGGTCGCGCGACCGGCCTGCGGATCAAGGATCAGCTGAAACCCGGCACGCCGCACAACCCGCTGCCCAAGGCGTCGGAGGAGATGGCACTCGGCCGGCTCGACAAGTTCCGCCATGCGGCCGGCGGCTCGCCAACCGCGAAGCTGCGGATCGAGATGCAGCGCACGATGCAGAAGCATTGCGCGGTGTTCCGCGATACCGCGTTGCTGACCGAGGGCGTGTCGCAGATGGAGAAGATCTACGCCGGCATGCAGGACGTGTCGGTCAAGGATCGCTCGCTGATCTGGAACACCGATCTCGTCGAGACGCTGGAACTCGACAATTTGATGGCGCAGGCGTCGGTAACGATCAAGGCGGCCGAAAACCGCAAGGAATCCCGCGGTGCCCACATGCACGAAGATTTCCCGGACCGTGACGACGCCGGCTGGATGAAGCACACGCTGACGACGTTCGACGGTTGGGGCGGGACCGGCGGCAACGTCGCGATCGACTACCGGCCGGTCCACGACTACACGATGACCGACGACATCGACTACATCAAGCCGAAGAAGCGGGTGTATTGAGGATCCCAGGCGGTGGCTGCGGCCGCCGCCCGTGCGGTCGCCGGCAGGATGACCCGTGCGGGCGATGCTCGTCCGTCGCGGCGAACATCGGCTCCGATCGTGTTACTCCGTAGGCATCGCCGACGTCACCTGACCTCGACCAGTCGCTCACCGGTCGTCAGCATTCCGACGATCGTTGGCCAACGCGCTTGCAGCCAAACGGTCAAGGCACGATTCGTGGCGTTGCCGACACGCAGCCACAAGAGAACAAAGCGATCCGGCAACCGGAGCAGCAGGAAGTCCTCATCCTTGCTTACAAGGATCAGATTCCCCTGTTCGGCGTAGTTTGCGATCTCCCGGTCGGCGGCACCGATCATACCAACATCGATGACATGGATCGCCTCATGCCCCTTGTACATCAACCAGCCGCACAATGCCGGTGGAAGCTGTGCATCGACGAGGAACTTCACTCAGCAGCCATAACGATCGGATGATTGGCGGCGTGGGCCGCGAATGACAGGCATGCGCGGATGTCCGCTTCAGAGATATAAGGAAAATCCGCCACGATCTCTGTCTCTGTCGCACCTCCGGCCAGCATCTCCAGAATATCGCTTACCCGCATGCGCGTACCTGCGATAAAGGGACGCCCGCCGCAGACGCCCGGATCAATAGCGATGCTGTCGAAGTCCGGAAGCTGCATAACCGAATGATCGATTAATTCGGGCGCATCGTCAACCGCGCCGCCGTCCCGCGAGCACCGCCGCCGTCACCGCCACGACCCCGATAGCCGCCGTTGTCTTCGGGTGAAGCGCCGCCGCCGTGTACACGCTGGTCCTGCGCGCCGCCGGATGTTCGCCCGACCGCACCTCGCCGGCGCGCACGCCCCTTTCCAGGTTGCTGGGTCCGGGCTGTTCCTTGTCGCGATCGACGAAGCTGCGCGCAGCGATCGGGGCCAGCTTCCCGTACAAGGCCGGGAAATGCGCTGCGAACAGCGCCTGCATCCGGCCCGCGCCGCCCACCGTCACCTCGCGCCGGGCGTGCACAGCGCAATCGAGGATCGCGTCCGCGACCAGTTGCGGATCGTAGACCGGCGGCGGAATCTGTGCCTCGCCACCCTCATGGTTCGCGGCGTGCTGGCCGATCGGCGTATCGATGCCCGATGGCTTCACCAGCGTGACCACGATCGGCTCGCCCGCAGCCGCCAATTCCATCCGCAGTCCTTCGACATAGGCCTTCACCGCGTGCTTAGACGCCGCATACGCGCCCATCACCGGGCTTGCCATGTCCGACACGATCGATGCGACGGTGATGAGCGCGCCGCCCTGCTTGCGCAGATGAGGGACCGCAGCCTGACACCCGTGCACCGTTCCGAAATAGTTGGTCCGGAACAGTCGTTCATGCTCGTCGTCGGGCGTCTCCAGCAGCTTCGCGTAGATCGCGACGCCGGCATCGTTGATCCACGTGTCGATCCGTCCGAACCGCTCGACCGCATGCGCCGCTGCCGCCTCCAGCCCGGCGCGGTCGCCGACATCCGCCGCCTTGCTCGCGACCGAGCAACCCTCCGCCTCCAGCTCCGCCACGACATCCCGCAGGACGTCCTCCGATCGCGCCACCAGCACGACCTTCGCACCGGCCCGCGCTGCCGTCCGCGCGGCGGCGAGGCCGATGCCCGAACTGGCGCCGGTGATGACGACGACCTGTTCGGCGAGTGGTTTGAGTGTCACGGGCATGCAGGTTCCTTCGGCAGATGCTGCGAGGGCAACCGGGCGCGGGCAGGGTAGTTCCGCCCAACATGCTGAAATAGTTACATAAGTGAAATCGCGCGGGGCGTATTAGGTGCGGCTGCGGAACCTGTCCTGCGACGGACGGTTCGGCGCGCCATGACCGACACGTCTCCCGCCAGCAACGCGCGCAACTATCCGTTGCTCGCCGAACCGCACATCCAGCTATACGGACCGGTGAACGAGGCGATGTACGCCACGTTCAAGGATCAACTGCTCGCCGCGCCGCAGGACGGGCCGCTGGTGGTGTCGCTGACGACGCTGGGCGGTGACCCGGAGATGGCGCGGGCGATGGGCGACTCGATCCGGCTGCTGCGCGAATATACGGGCCGCGAGACGCTGTTCCTGGGCAAGGTCGCGGTCTATTCCGCCGGCGCGACGTTCATGGCGGCCTTTCCCGCCGACAGCCGCTTCCTGACCAAGAACAGCCGCGTGATGATTCACGAACGGCAGATGCAGTCGACGATCCAGCTCAACGGTCCGCTGAACGGCCTGTCCGCGATCCTGAAGGCGAAGCTCCACGAGATCGAGGATTCGATCAATATCCAGAACGAAGGGTTCGAGGACCTGATCCGCGGCACCAGCGTGACCATGGAGCAGTTGCTGAAGAAGGCGCCGGCCAACTGGTACATCGAGGCGGAGGAGGCACGATCGCTCGGTCTGGTGCTCGACGTTATCTGAACGCGAAAACGGGGGTTGGCCCGGCGCCCCCCCGTGATGTAACGCGAACCGACCTCCTCGATCGGAAAGTTTCATGGCCGAATTCCGCCTGCCCAAGAACAGCGTCGTCAAGAAGGGCGCGACGCACCCGGCGACCACGCAGGGCCGGCTGAAGAAATTCAAGGTCTACCGCTACGATCCCGATAGCGGCGAGAATCCGCGCTACGACAATTTCGAGGTCAACCTCGACGAGTGCGGACCGATGGTGCTCGACGCGCTCATCAAGATGAAGAGCGAGCAGGACTCGTCGCTGACGTTCCGCCGTTCCTGTCGCGAGGGTATTTGCGGATCGTGCTCGATGAACATCGACGGTCGCAACGGCCTCGCCTGCACGACGGCAATCGAGGACGTGAAGGGTGAGGTGCGGATCACACCGCTACCGCACATGGATGTCGTCAAGGACTTGGTTCCCGACTTCACGCACTTTTACGCGCAGTACAGCTCGATCAAGCCGTGGTTGCAGACCGTCACGCCGCCGCCTTCCGGCAAGGAGCGGTTGCAGTCGCCCGAGGATCGCAACAAGCTCGACGGCCTGTACGAGTGCATCCTGTGCGCCTGCTGCTCGACCTCGTGCCCCAGCTATTGGTGGAACAGCGACAAGTTCCTCGGCCCGGCGATCCTGTTGCAGGCGTATCGCTGGCTGGCCGACAGCCGGGACGAGATGACGGGTGAGCGGCTCGACGAGCTGGAGGATCCGTTCCGCCTCTATCGCTGTCACACGATCATGAACTGCGCGAACGTCTGCCCCAAGGGTTTGAACCCGGCCAAGGCGATCGCCGAGATCAAGAAGATGGAAGCCGAGCGGGTCGTCTGACGCCCGTGCACGAGCATTTCGTCGATGCCGAACTGCCGGGCGAGCCCGGCTGGCGAAGCTGGGACGCGGTCGACCGCACACGCTTTAACGCGCTGCTGGGGTCGATCGCCTACCGGGTCGAAGGGGAGGGACCGGCACGTCGCGCCCGCGTCCGCATGCATCCGGAGCGCCGGCATTCGAACCTCCGCGAGAGCGTCCACGGCGGCGCGATCCTCGCCTTCATCGATGTGGCGCTCTTCGCCGGCGCGCGCGCGTTCGGCTTGCTGGAGGCGGGTACGGCAGTGACGCTCGGCCTCGATACGCAGTTCATCGGTGGCGGCACGATCGGCGAGCCGCTCGATGCGGAGGTCGAGCTGCTGCGCGAGACGGGTCGCCTGCTGTTCCTGCGTGGTCTGGTGGTACAGGGCGAGACAAAGGTCGCGGCGTTTTCCGGGACGGTGCGCAAGCCGACGCTGCGCTAGTCGGACGGATCGGGTCGCGCGCTGGTTTCCCGGGATCGTTCGGGAAATCGCCACCGTCTCGGCTCCACAGTCGCTTCTCTGGACCGGCACTGACAGCGGGCACATCGCGCGGCGTGGTCGCCGGTCATGCCCGTTTCCCGCGAAGGGGGGAACCCAGTGGAGTTGTCGAAATGCTCGGGCGGGAGCACATCGTAAACCGCGGAGCAGCGGACGGCCTCGACTTCCGCCTCAATCGTCGTCAGTGCCCAGGCAAGGGCTGATCGCCCATGTCGAAATCCGTACCTCAAGCGCTCCCGTCAGGCGAGCGGACCCGAAGAAGCGAACCAGCATGCCCAACGTCCTCGCCGCCTATGACGCGCTCGTCGCTGCCGGCGAACTCCGCCCCGATGCGGCGCAGGCCGGTGGCGCGCGCCGCCTTGACGCGCTGGCCACCACGCTGGAGCATCCGCCGCAGACCGGCCTGTTCGCCCGGCTGACCGGCCGTCGCGCCGAAGCGCCGCGCGGCGTGTACCTGTGGGGCGATGTCGGGCGCGGCAAGTCGATGCTGATGGACTTGTTCTTCGAGCATCTGGACATCCCCATGAAGCGCCGCGTCCACTTCTCCGAATTCATGATCGAGGTTCACGGCCGCATCGCCGTCGAGCGGCGCAAGGAGGTTGGCGACCCGATCCTGCCCGTCGCCGCCGCCTTGGCCGAGGAGGCGCGTCTGCTCGCGTTCGACGAGATGATGGTCACGAACAGTCCCGACGCGATGATCCTGTCGCGGCTGTTCACGGCGATGATCGGCGCGGGGGTGACGATCGTCGCCACGTCCAACCGCGCCCCGAGCGACCTCTACCGGAACGGCCTCAACCGCGAGCATTTCCTGCCCTTCATAGCGCTGATCGAGCAGCGGCTGGACGTGCTGTCGCTGCGCGGTCCCGTCGATTATCGCCGCGACCGGCTGGGATCGCAGGACACATGGCTGGTGCCGAACGGTGCGGAGGCGACCGCCAACCTGTCGGCCGTCTTCTTCCGCCTGACCGACCACGAGGTGACGGAGCCGATCCCGTCGGAAGATCTGCCGGTGCAGGGCCGTACGCTGCGCGTCCCGAAGACGCTGAAGGGTGTCGCAGTGTTTTCGTTCAAGAAATTGTGCGGCGAGGCGAAAGGTGCGGCTGATTATCTCGCGATCGCCCGCCGCTACCACACGGTCATCCTCGTCGGTATTCCGAAGCTCGGCCCCGACAACCGCAACGAGGCCGCGCGCTTCGTTCAACTTATCGACGCGCTGTACGAACACAAGGTCAAGCTGCTCGCCGCCGCGGATGCCCAGCCCGACCAACTCTACCCCATAGGCGACGGGCGCTTCGAATTCGAACGCACCGTCAGCCGCCTCGAAGAGATGCGGTCGGATGAGTATCTGTGCGCCGGGCATGGCACGGATGCTGCGGTTCCCGTGGCGACCTAGTCGAAACGGCTATAGTGTCGTCGATCGTGGAAAGGCATCGAAGAGGGACCAACGCAGGAGATCGACATGCTTGTCGCCGAAGTGGGAGGAAGCCGTCCCGCCGCACCGCCGCCGGCCGATACGCGACCCGATCTGCGCGCGATCGAGCGCAACTATCAGGCCAGCGATGACAAGGTCGAAACGTGGAGCCCCAGTCTGTTCGGCATGATTCCGTTGGGTGGTCTCGGCGGATCGCGCGAACTGACCGCGACCGAGGGCAAGCTGCTCGACAATCTTACCCGCGATCGCGGTCTGCTCGGGTTGAAGGCGTTTTCGGACATCGCCGATCAGGCGTTTTCGGTATTGGCGGACCGCGTGCCACCCCCGACGACCATGCCCGCCTCGGTGGAACGACAGATCGCCGCGCTGCCCGCCGATCAGCAGGATGTCGCGCGCCGGGCATGGCCTTCGAACGACGGCCATACCGATGCCTTCCGGCATGCCTACTGGAACGCGACGCTGACCGCCGAGTTCGGCGAGTCGTGGACCGCCCAATTCACCACGGCGCATGAGGGACTGCCCGGCAACAGTGCGATGCGCGAGGCGATGGACCTCTACAACAACGAGGTGGGTCGGCAGATCGCGACCGACAATCCCGACGCTTCGCGCCAAGAGCTGGGCGATCTCGTCCTGCGCGCGCTGGACGAGGGTAAGCTGGTCGTGATCGATCGAAGCGGTCATCTTGCGTGGAGCGACGACGTCGCACGCGGCGACCACGGAATGACGCCATCAATCGCGGTGCCGGGGGCGATCGGCATCCCCAGGGGCGATGCGAGCGCAAACGGCTCGTGACGGCCCCGGGCGCTTCGAGCAGCGTGACCGGGTTCGCACGCTTCGCTATCGTCGCGCTGCTGGTCGCCGCAACACCAGCCTGTGGAGGGCAGATGAGCTTCGATAAGGATCGCTGGTCGCAGGAAAAAGGCAATTACGACGGCAAGAACGCGCGCGGCGCGATGGTCGGCGACCTTGCCGCTGCCGGCGTCTCTCCCGGCGCGACCAAAGAACGGGTCCGCGAATTGCTCGGCGAGCCCGATTCGACCGGGCCAGCAGCGGATGTCTACTATCTGGGCCGAAGCGCCTCAGGCCCGAGCTTCGAAACGTATCGCATCGCGTATGATCCTAAAGGGCTCGTCACCAGCGCCTCGCTCGCACGCACGTGATCTTAAAGATACTGCGAACCATTATCAAAGATTAACGGGAAGGTCGGTGTTTAGCGGTTGTGCCACCCCGCAGATGCGCCTATGCGGCTGATCCCATCACGCCTGTAGACCGGAAGAGGATTGGATGGCCCGCAAGAAGATCGCGCTGATCGGCGCCGGTAATATCGGCGGCACGCTCGCCCATCTCGCGGCCCTGAAGGGTCTCGGCGATATCGTCCTGTTCGACGTGGTCGAGGGCGTGCCGCAGGGCAAGGCGCTCGATCTATCGCAGTGCGCGCCCGTCGAAGGCTTCGACGCGGAGATCAAGGGCTCGAACGATTACGCCGACATCGCCGGCGCGGACGTCATCATCGTCACTGCCGGTGTCGCCCGCAAGCCGGGGATGAGCCGCGACGACCTGCTCGGCATCAACCTGAAGGTGATGAAGGCGGTCGGCGAGGGTATCAAGAACAACGCCCCCGACGCGTTCGTGATCTGCATCACCAACCCGCTCGATGCGATGGTCTGGGCGCTGCGCGAGTTTTCCGGCCTGCCGACGCACAAGGTCGTCGGCATGGCGGGCGTGCTCGACTCGGCGCGCTTCAGCCACTTCATCGCCGACGAGTTCAAGGTGTCGGTGAAGGACGTCTCGACCTTCGTGCTCGGCGGCCACGGCGACACGATGGTCCCGGTCGTCCAGTACTCGACCGTCGCGGGCATCCCCGTCCCCGACCTCATCAAGATGGGCAAGTCGACGCAGGAGAAGATCGACGCGATCGTCAAGCGCACGCGCGGCGGCGGCGGCGAGATCGTCGGCCTGCTGAAGACCGGCTCGGCCTATTACGCGCCCGCAACCAGCGGCATCGCAATGGCGGAGGCGTATCTGTTCGATCAGAAGCGCCTGCTGCCCTGCGCCGCCTATGTCGACGGCCAGTACGGGCTGGACGGCCTGTATGTCGGCGTGCCCGTCGTGATCGGTGCCGGCGGCGTCGAGCAGATCGTCGAGATCGCGCTCGACGATGAGGCCAAGGGCAATTTCCAGGTGTCGGTCGATGCGGTCAAGGAACTGCTGGTGGCTTGCAAGGGGATCGATGGGTCGTTGAACTAACCCGAACCCGGAGGGGCTTACCACCCCGGCGAAGGCCGGGGTCCAGTTTGGGTGAAGGACGTGATGGAAGGGCCAGCCTTTGTCTACATCATGGCCAGCGGCCGGTACGGTACGCTCTACTTGGGTTCGACGGTGAACCTCTTGAAGCGGATTTGGGAACATCGAAACGGTGTCGTTCCTGGCTTCACCAAGCGTTATGATTGCAAGCTGCTCGTCTGGTACGAGGCGTGTGGCGAGTGGGAAACGGCAAGGCAGCGCGAGCTGCAGATGAAAGGGTGGAAGCGAGACTGGAAAGTGCGAGAGATCGAAGGGCTGAACCCCGACTGGGCCGACCTGTACGACCGTATCGCTCTACCATGATCGTCTTCCCGACTGGACCCCGGCCTTCGCCGGGGTGGACAGGATTGGAGATCAAATGAGCATCCTCGTCGACCGCAATACCAAGGTCATCACCCAGGGCATGACCGGCGAGACCGGCAGCTTCCATACCAAGGCGGCGCTGGAATACGGCACGCAGATGGTCGGCGGCGTCACGCCGGGGAAGGGCGGCACCGAGCATCTCGGCCTGCCCGTCTACAACACCGTCGCCGAGGCGAAGGCGAAGACCGGCGCGACCGCGTCGGTGATCTACGTGCCGCCCCCCTTCGCGGCGGATTCGATCCTCGAGGCGATCGACGCCGAGATCCCGCTGATCGTCACGATCACCGAAGGCATTCCGGTCCTCGACATGGTCCGCGTCAAGCGCGCGCTGTCGGGATCGAAGTCGCGCCTGATCGGCCCGAACTGCCCCGGCGTGCTGACCCCCGGCCAGTGCAAGATCGGCATCATGCCCGGTTCGATCTTCAAGCAGGGCTCGGTCGGCGTCGTCTCGCGCTCCGGCACGCTGACCTATGAGGCGGTGTTCCAGACCTCGAACGCCGGCCTGGGTCAGACGACCGCGGTCGGCATCGGCGGCGATCCGGTCAACGGCACCAACTTCATCGACGTGCTGGAACTCTTCCTCGCGGACGAGGCGACGCAGTCGATCATCATGATCGGCGAGATCGGCGGCGATGCCGAGGAGCAGGCGGCGCAATTCCTGATCGACGAGGCCAAGCGTGGCCGCAAGAAGCCGATGGCCGGCTTCATCGCGGGTCGCACTGCGCCTCCGGGTCGTCGCATGGGCCATGCCGGCGCGATCGTGTCGGGCGGCAAGGGCGATGCCGAGAGCAAGATCGCGGCGATGGAAGCCGCCGGGATCAAGGTCGCGGCGTCTCCGTCGGAGCTGGGCTCGACCCTGCTGGAAGTATTGAACGGCTGAACCGGGCTGTGTCCCCGCGCAGGCGGGGACCCGGTGCCGGGCTCCCGCCTGCGCGGGAGCGCACAAGAGGACAGATACATGGGCTACGAAGGCCAGGATTTCAGCGACATCGCCTCGGGCGTCAGCCCGGCGTTCATCGAGGGCTTGTACGCCAAGTACCAGTCCTCGCCCGGCGATGTCGAACCCGGCTGGCGCACCTTCTTCGAGGGGCTGGAGAACGGCGCGCAGGGCCCGAGCTGGCAGAGCGCCCGTTGGCCGCTGACCAGCACGGACGATCTGACCGCCGCGCTCGATCCGACGCAGATGGAGCCCGCGCCGAAGCCCGCAAAGGGCGGCAAGCCCGCCGCCGCCGCTCCGGCCGCCGCCGCGCCGTCGAAGGACGACATCGTCAAGGCGGCGGGCGACGCGATCCGCGCGCAGCTGCTGATCCGCACCTACCGGGTCCGCGGCCATCTCGCCGCCAATCTCGATCCGCTCGGCCTGTCCAAGCGCGAGATGCCCGATGACCTGAAGACCGAATATTACGGTTTCTCCGACGCCGATCTCGATCGCCCGATCTATCTGGGCGGCACGATGGGCTTCGACTGGGCGACCGTCCGCCAGCTCGTCGACACGCTGCGCAAGAATTACTGCGGCAATGTCGGCCTCGAGTTCATGCACATCGTCGATGTCGAGGAGCGCCGCTTCCTGCAGGAGCGGATGGAGGGCCAGGACAAGGCGATCGACTTCACGCCTGAGGGCAAGAAGGCGATCCTGACCAAGGTCGTCGAGGCGGAGCAGTGGGAGAAGTTTCTCGGCCGCAAGTATGTCGGCACGAAGCGTTTTGGGCTCGATGGCGGCGAAAGCATGATTCCCGCGCTTGAAAGCATCATCAAGTACGGCGGCCAGATGGGCGTCAACGAGATCGTGTTCGGCATGGCGCATCGCGGCCGGCTGAACGTCCTCGCCAACGTCATGGCGAAGCCGCTGCGCGTGATCTTCCACGAATTCGCGGGCGGTTCGGCCAACCCCGACGACATTGGTGGCTCGGGCGACGTGAAGTACCACCTCGGCACCTCCACCGACCGTCAGTTCGACGGGCACAAGGTGCACATGTCGCTGGTCGCCAACCCGTCGCATCTGGAGGCGGCGGATCCCGTCGTCCTCGGCAAGACGCGTGCGATCCAGACGATCGCCGGCGATCTGAAGGATCACACCGGCGCGCTGCCCGTGCTGATCCACGGTGACGCGGCGTTCGCGGGGCAGGGGATCGTCTGGGAATGCCTCGGCTTCTCGGGCATTCGCGGCTACAACACCGGCGGCTGCGTCCACTTCATCATCAACAACCAGATCGGCTTCACGACCAGCCCGCAATTCGCGCGCTCGTCACCCTATCCGTCGGACGTTGCCAAGGGTGTTCAAGCGCCGATCTTCCACGTCAACGGCGACGATCCGGAGGCCGTGACTTTCGCAACGAAGATGGCGATGGAGTTCCGCCAGACCTTCCACCGCGACATCGTCATCGACATGTGGTGCTACCGCCGCTTCGGTCACAATGAGGGCGACGAACCGTCCTTCACCCAGCCGCTGATGTACAAGGCGATCAAGGATCACGCGCCGGTCAGCGAGATCTACGCCAAGCGCCTCGTCGGCGAGGGCGTCGTCGATCAGGCGTGGGTGGACGAGCAGGTCAGCCGCCACGTCACGCTGCTGGAAGGCGAGTTCGAGGCGGGCGCGTCGTACAAGCCCAACAAGGCGGACTGGTTCGCGGGTCGCTGGTCCGGCCTGTCGGCACCTGCCGAGGGCGAGTCCAGCCGTCGTAATATCGAAACCGGCCTGTCGACCAAGCTGTTCGATTCGCTCGGCCGCACGCTGACGACGATCCCCGACAGCATCCAGGTCCACAAGACGCTGAGCCGCGTGCTCGACGCCAAGCGGCAGATGTTCGCGACCGGCAGCAACTTCGACTGGGCGACCGGCGAGGCGCTGGCGTTCGGATCGCTGCTGTCGGAGGGATACGGCGTTCGCCTGTCGGGTCAGGATTCGGGCCGCGGGACCTTCTCGCAGCGTCACGCGGTGTGGATCGACCAGACCGACGAACACAAGTTCGTGCCGCTTCAGGGTATCGAGCACGGCCGGTTCGAGGTGCTGGACAGCCCGCTGTCCGAATATGGCGTGCTCGGCTTCGAATATGGCTATGCGCTGGCCGATCCGAAGACGCTGGTCCTGTGGGAGGCGCAGTTCGGCGACTTCGTCAACGGCGCGCAGATCATGATCGACCAGTTCATCGCGTCGGGCGAGGCGAAGTGGCTGCGCGCCAACGGGCTCGTCATGCTGCTGCCGCACGGATACGAAGGGCAGGGTCCGGAGCATTCGTCGGCCCGGCCGGAACGCTTCCTGCAACTGTGCGCGGGCGACAATATGCAGGTCGCGAACTGCACCACGCCGGCCAATTACTTCCATCTGCTGCGCCGGCAGATGCATCGCAATTTCCGCAAGCCCCTGATCGTGATGACGCCCAAGTCGCTGCTCCGCCACAAGCTGGCGGTGTCGACGGCGGCGGAGTTCCAGGGCGACACCCACTTCAAGCGTATCCTGTCCGACACCAACGGTGCTCCGGATGCGACGACGAAGCGGCTGGTGCTGTGCACCGGCAAGGTCGCCTACGACCTGATCGAGGCGCGGGACGCGGCCGGCGATACGGAGACGCAGATCGTCCGCGTCGAGCAATTGTATCCGTTCCCCGGCGACGCTTTGGCGACGCGGGTGGCGCGGATGCCGAACCTCGAAGAGGTGATCTGGGCGCAGGAAGAGCCGAAGAACCAGGGCTATTGGTTCTTCGTCGAACCGCTGATCGAGGAGTCGCTGGGCAAGGCGAACGCGACGGTCCGCCGTGCGCGTTACGCCGGCCGTACCGCCGCCGCATCGCCCGCCACCGGCCTGATGAAGCGTCACCAGACCGAGCAGGGGGCGCTGGTCGCCGACGCGCTCGGCCATTCGGTTCGCGACGAGATTCGCCGCAGCCGTGATGCCGAGACGACGAAGAAGGCCGGCAAGGCCGCAAGCTAAACCACCCAGTACTGGGCTCCCGTCCTGTCGGGGGCACAACGAAGGCAGAAGATCATGGCAACCGAAGTTCTGGTCCCCGTTCTGGGCGAATCGATCACCGAAGCGACGCTCGGCGAGTGGCTGAAGCAGCCGGGCGACAAGGTCGCCGCCGACGAGCCGATCGCGTCGCTGGAAACCGACAAGGTCTCCGTCGAGGTGCCGTCGCCGGTCGCCGGCGTGATGGGCCAGCACGCGGTATCGGTCGGCGATACGGTGCAGGTCGGCGCGATGATCGCGACGATCGACTCGGGTGACGGCGCCGCCGCTGCCCCGGCGCCGGCCGCCGCACCTGCCGCCGCCCCGACCCCCGCCGCCGCTCCCGAGCCCGAAACCACCGGCGACACCCCCGCTGCTTTGTCGCCGTCGGTGCGCCGTGCGGTGCTGGAGCACGGCGTCGATCCCGCGACGATCAAGGGCACCGGCAAGGACGGCCGCCTGACCAAGGAAGACGTCGCCGCCGCCGCCTCGTCCAAGCCAGCGACGACGTCGGCTCCGGCCGCGCCCGCCGCCGCGGCTCCGGCGACGGGCGGCCGTAAGGAAGAGCGCGTCAAGATGACGCGTCTCCGCCAGACGATCGCCAAGCGCCTGAAGGAGGCGCAGAACACCGCCGCGATGCTGACGACGTTCAACGACGTCGACATGACCGCGGTGATCGAGGCGCGTGCGAAGTACAAGGATCTGTTCGAGAAGAAGCACGGCGTCCGCCTCGGCTTCATGGGCTTCTTCGTGAAGGCCGCCACGATGGCCCTGAAGGACATCCCGTCGGTCAACGCCTCGATCGAGGGCGACGAGATCGTCTATCATGATTACGCCGACATCTCGGTCGCGGTGTCCTCCCCCGGCGGCCTCGTCGTCCCCGTCATCCGCGACGCGCAGGACCTGTCGGTCGCAGGCATCGAGAAGACGATCGGCGATTTCGGCAAGCGCGCCAAGGAAGGCGCGCTCAAGATGGACGAGATGAAGGGCGGCACCTTCACAATCTCGAACGGCGGCGTCTTCGGCTCGCTGATGTCGACCCCGATCATCAACCCGCCGCAGTCGGCGGTGCTCGGCCTTCACCGCATCGAGGATCGCCCGGTCGTCGTGAACGGACAGGTCGTGGTGCGACCGATGATGTACCTCGCGCTCAGCTACGACCACCGCCTGATCGACGGGCGCGAGGCGGTGACGTTCCTCGTCGCGCTGAAAAATGCTATCGAGGACCCGACCCGCATCCTGATCGACCTGTGAGGTAGCGATGAACTGGCGCGATCACATCTACTCGAACCCGGACATCCGGTCCGGTCGGCCGATATTTCGCGGCACGCGGATCAAGGTCGATTTCGTGTTGGAATTGATTGCCGCCGGTTGGAGTGCCGAACAGATGGCAATTGAGTATCCGGAGATAGAACCGCATCATCCTCAAGCCGCTGCGGCCTTCGCCGTCGAATTGATGCGGGATGAGGATTACGTCGCGATCGGGCAGGCCAAGGCGGCTTGAGGCTGCTGCTTGATGTCCACATCGGCCTCAGCATGACGCATGCGCTTCAGGCGGCGGGGCATGACGTCGTTCGTGCCGGTAGCGACTTCGGACTGTGGTCAGATGTCCGGTTGCTGGCATGGGCTTGCGACCAGAAGCGCGTGCTGATTACCGAAGACAGCGACTTTTCCGATCTGGTATTCGTGGACGGTCATCCGGCACCGCCTGCGATCGTCTACCTCCGGAGTGGCGCGAGAGCGTTGCCCGATTTGCGCGGGACGGTCTGCGAGGTTCTCGCACTGGACCGTCTGCTTGCCCATATCGTTGTTATAGGGCCGACCAGCGTTCGCTATCGGCCATTTCCTGGGACGAGTGAAAACCATGTCAGACGAACAGCAGTACGACTATGACGTCCTCGTGATCGGCTCCGGCCCCGGCGGGTACGTCGCGGCAATTCGCGCCGCGCAGCTCGGCCTGCGCACGGCGTGTGCGGAGAGCCGCGAGACGCTGGGCGGCACCTGCCTCAACGTCGGTTGCATCCCGTCCAAGGCCCTGCTGCACGCGTCGGAACTGTATGCCGAAGCGACCGGTGGCCACCTCGCCAAGTTCGGCGTCGACATCCAGGGCGCGACGCTCAACCTCGACCAGATGCACGCCGAGAAGGCGAAGGCGGTCAAGGAACTGACCGGCGGCATCGAATTCCTGTTCAAGAAGAACAAGGTGACGTGGCTGAAGGGCCGCGCCGCGTTTCAGGACGGCCATACCGTCAAGGTCGGCGACCAGACCGTCACGGCGAGGGACATCGTCATCGCCACCGGCTCGTCGGTCACCCCGCTGCCCGGCGTCGAGGTCGACCAGAAGGTCGTCGTCGACTCCACTGGCGCGCTCGCGCTGCCGAAGGTGCCGGAGCATCTGGTCGTTATCGGCGGCGGCGTCATCGGCCTCGAACTCGGCAGCGTCTGGAAGCGGCTCGGCGCCAAGGTCACCGTCGTCGAGTATGTCGATCAGATCCTGCCCGGCTTCGATGGCGAAGTCCGCAAGGAATCGGCCAAGCTGTTCAAGAAGCAGGGCTTCGAGCTGATGACCTCGACCAAGGTCACCGGCGTCGCCGTGAACGGCGACCGCGCCACCGTGTCGATCGAGCCGGCCGCGGGCGGGGAGGGCACCACGCTCGACGCCGATGCGGTGCTCGTCGCGATCGGTCGCAGGCCCAACATCGACGGTCTGAACCTGGAAGCCGCGGGCGTGCAACTGACCCAGCGCGGTCAGGTCGGCATCGACCACGACTTCCGCACCAACGTCGCCGGCATCTGGGCGATCGGTGACGTCGCCCCCGGCCTGATGCTCGCGCACAAGGCCGAGGACGAGGGCGTTGCGGTCGCGGAGAACATCGCCGGCCAGACCGGGATCGTGAACCACGACGTGATCCCCTCGGTCGTCTACACGATGCCCGAAATCGCCGGCGTCGGCCTGTCCGAGGAAGCCGCGAAGGAAAAGGCCGGCGAGATCAAGGTCGGCAAGTTCCCCTTCGCCGCCAACAGCCGCGCCAAGACCAACCGCGACACCGACGGCTTCGTGAAGGTCATCGCCGACGCCAAGTCGGACCGCGTTCTGGGCGTCTGGATCATCTCCTCGCTCGCCGGCACCATGATCGCGCAGGCCGCACAGGCGATGGAGTTCGGCGCCACGTCGGAGGATATCGCCTACACCTGCCACGCGCATCCGACACACGCCGAAGCGCTCAAGGAAGCGGCGATGGCCGTGCAGGGGAAGCCGATCCATATCTGAGCCGCAGCCGGGCGCAGCGCAGCAGCGCCGCGCCCGCGGCCAGATCGGCCGGCGGCGCTGCGAGCGCCGACCGACGGCACGGCTTCGCCGTGACCAGCCGCAACGGGAGTGCGCGTGGCGCACTCTCGCGAAGGCCGGCCGGCGGCGCTGGGAGCGCCGACCGACGGCACGGCTTCGCCGTGACGCCCCTTCTTCACCCAGCGCCCGTGGCGAGCCGTTCTGCTCGAAGGCTCGCCGTCATGCCTGCCCGCTCCCGGCACCCACGGTTCAACAAGACCGAAGCCCGCCAAGTTCGCAGCTCATGCGATGCCGGAACCAGCGTCGCCCAACGACCCCTCATGCATAACTCCAGCCTCCAACAGCGCAGCATTGGCAAGAACGCGGCATCCGAACGTTACGACACGACCCCACAATCCGCCCCGCCAGCATCGCTCAAAAATGAAACTCCGCACCACGCTCGAAGCCGACTGGCTCCATCTCACCCGCACGACGCTCCCGGCGTTGGCGAAGGACCGTAGCTGGCCGGTCAGCGCCGATCATTGTTTCCAGCGCATCCTGCTCGACAATGCGTGCGGCGGCCCGTGGTACGACCACGTCAACGGCCGTCCTGCCTATCGCCACATCGACGCGGATCGCCTCGTCGCCGCGACACGCCTGGGCAACGACGCGGCAGAAGGGACCGCCGACCTCCACGCCCTCAACCGCGCCTCCCTCGCTTGGCGTGGCAAGCGGCGTCCACCGACCGCCTGACCGGGCTCGGTTCGCCGCACGGACGAACGACGTTTACTTTTCGTTAACCAGCTGCATTTACCTTTCGTCAACGAACCACCGGCCACCTGTTGATACCCCCGAAGGAGCCTCGCGCCATGAACCGCGTAGCCGTGACGATCGCGCTCGCCCTGCCGCTCTCCGCCGTGTCTCTGGGTGGATGCGCGCATCGGCCTCGCGCGACGGGGGCGCTGGAGCCCACGCCCCCGCAGCCACAGGGCTGGCGCGCGCTGGCGACGGCGGAGGACCAGGCCCGTCTCGACGCGCTGCCGCAGCGATGGGCGGAGGCGAAGACCCGCATCACCCGCCGTTACGCCGCCAAGGTCACTGCGGAGGGTGCGCTGCTCGATCCCGCCGCCGCATTGCCGCTGCCCGCGCTGCCGCCGGGACCGTACCGATGCCGTCTCGTCCGGCTCGGCGGGCCCGCGCCGATCGCCAGCTTCAAGCCCGATTTCTGCTACATCGAGGGTGATGCGAAGGGCGTCGCCTTCACCAAGGTCGACGGCGCCAACCTGCCCGGCGGCTGGCTGTTCGAGGATGGCGCGACCCGTCAGGTCCTTCTCGGCGGCACCCGATCTCATCCGACGCAGCAATCCCCCGGTTACGGCACCGATCCGACCCGCGACGTCGCCGGCATCGTCGAACGCGTCGGCCCATTCCGCTGGCGCCTCGTCCTGCCCAAGGCGGGCAGGGGCGCACTGCTCGACATCTACGAACTCGTCCCCGTCCCGCCCGCCGTTCCCGGTGCGACGCCAGCGGTGGCGGGGAAATAGGGACCGTGACGCCGTCGGCCCGTCGCCCCGTCGCCGTTGCCGGGAGCGGCAGGCGGTACGACGTTCCTGCGCCGGGAAGAACGAGGGCTCTCCGGCGTTTCCGGCTTCGCCCGTTCTGCCGGACTGGACATCCATCGATCAGCGAACGATTGCAGGAACACGCTTCGGGCAAACAGCTGCCGCGATAGCGGCGAGCGTCGCGGATCCTCGACCGTGCGGTGGATCGCTCCCGGCTTGGGAAGGCGGGTTTCGGCTAACGCCCAAACGTGGGACGTTCAGCCACACCGAAGGCGTTCCTATTTGCTGCCTCTCTGTCTGCGGAGTAGTTCACTCCGCACGGAGGGCAGCAGATGAAATGTGAAAGTATCGCGGAGAGCCTGTCCGTCGAAGATGGCGTGGTGCAAATTGCATTCGACTTGGCTGGGTCACCCGCTGTCTACCTTATCCTGTCGAAGCCGCGTGACGTCGGCGCTAAACACGAGTTCTTCGGCGAGGATCATTACGCTGAAGTGCAAGATCAGATCTACGGCGGATATGGAGTAATTGAGGTGCTTGAGATCGACGATGCCTTTCGATTTCACATCCGATTGAAGGCCGGCGTTCCGGGCGTCGGCAGATACCTCACAATCATTAGCCGCACGGCAATGCCCGATGGAGTCATGAACGAGTTGCGGACCTTGGAGAGGCGCTGAACACCAGACTTGCCGTTCCCGAAACAGCATCCCAGTCGCGACGGCGCTCGCCGTCTCGATCGCGGTTCCTTTACGGAAGGACGTTTCACGCCCCGCCCCGCAAATTGCTAATTTACTATAGAAGGGCCATTCGCCAATGAGTCACGATAGGAGCGGTGTCTGAGACATGGTAGATATCGCGCTGGCAGTGCTGCTGTTGATCGGCATTCCTATGCAGGTAGTCTGGCGGGAACGATCCGGTATTAGTCGCTCCCGCATCGCGCGTTACCGTTCGGCAATTTTCATCATCGCAGGCTGTCTGACCGTTTTGGCCTTGCAATGGAGCGTCACAACCAGAAGTACATCCTTATTAGGATTGAAAGTTCCACCCACAAAATTGGGATGGATTTGCCTAATTGGTGCGGTATTGTTTCTGGCGGTTTCAGGTGTGGCCGCTCGGCGCGAAAATAAAGTGATCGCTGAAGATGCTGACGATCCGTTTCCCCAAACGACAGTCGAGCGTGGAAGCTATGTTCTGTTCGCATTTGCGGCGGGGTTGGGCTGGGAAATTTTGTATCGGGGATTCCTGCTGTGGTTCTTGACGCCGCTATTCGGGATCGTTGCGGCCATAGGAGTGGCAGCCCTTGCCTACGGTGTCGCGCATGGCGTTAAAGATCGCCGCCTGCTGATGGCGAGCATCACATCTGCTCTTGTATTCACCACAGCTTTCGCGGTGACGCACGAACTTTGGTGGCTCATGCTAATCCATACTGGATTGCCGCTGATAGCTTTGACAACGTCTCCGCGAGCGACAGTCGTGAACCCGTAAATCCAGCCGTCCCGATCCACCATTCTTTTCGGGGAAGGGCAGCCGCCGCTCGATGTCCGCTACCGCTACCCGCGTCTCGGAAAACGGTCAGGCCGCTATTCACCGAACCCAGAAGTTCCCAGAACATCTACCTTCGAGAGCGACGCGTGAGTCGGTCGAATTGGCGGGGTCCCCCGCAGCAGCGGCACGTCAGGTGGGACAGAAATCAGCCCGAATATCCGATCCCCGTCCTGCCTTGGCGAGTCGAACGCCACGCGGCGGACCTAATCGCTTCAACCACGCTTGGCACGAACGGACAAGGCGGAGTCGCCGGACAGCCGTCCCCGCGAGCGCCGTCAAGCCTTCTTCCCCCCGAACAACCTCCCGAGCACCTGCTCCGCCGCCTGCGTCAGCGCGTCGGCGATCACCTGCGGGTCGGGCGTGCGCTGGGTGCCCTGGGGCGTGCCCTGTGGCGGCGGCGAGGGCGGGGTCGGGGGCGCCGCCGGCTCCGGCGCGGCAGCAGCCTCGGCCGCCTTCGTCCGCTCGCGTCCGGCATTGACGATCGCCGCGCTGGCCGCCGCCGCCGCCATCGTCAGTCCGGCGGTCAGCACCTCGCGCCCGGCCGGCGTGTTCGCCTGCGCCAGCAGCGCTTCGCCCCGGTCGAGCAAGGCCTCGCCCTTCTGTCGCAATTCCTTGGGCAGCTTCACGCCGCCGATCCGCTTGGGAATGCGTTTGGCCTTCTTCGTCATGCTCGGCTCCACTGGTGTCGTGTAGATATAAGACACGTCCGCGGCCTGTCATCCCCCCGTCGCTACCCCTCGCAACTCGCGCGCCTCGACCCTAACTCACCGCAAAGCCCCATCTAGCCCTTCGCGCAGAACGGAAGTAGAACGCCTGATATGCTGACCAAAATTTCCGTCCGCGGCGCGCGCGAGCACAATCTGAAGGATGTCAGCGTCGACATCCCCCGCGACACGCTGACCGTCATCACCGGCCTGTCGGGGTCGGGCAAGTCCTCGCTCGCGTTCGACACGATCTATGCGGAGGGGCAGCGTCGCTACGTCGAATCGCTGTCCGCCTATGCTCGCCAGTTCCTGGAACTGATGCAGAAGCCCGACGTCGACCATATCGAGGGCTTGAGCCCGGCGATCTCGATCGAGCAGAAGACGACCTCGCGCAATCCGCGCTCGACGGTCGCGACGGTCACCGAGATCTACGATTACATGCGGCTTCTGTGGGCGCGCGTCGGCGTTCCCTACAGCCCCGCCACGGGGGAGCCGATCGCCGCGCAGACCGTGTCGCAGATGGTCGACCGCGTCATGACCCTGCCAGAAGGAACGCGCCTGCTGCTGCTCGCCCCCGTCGTGCGCGGCCGCAAGGGCGAGTATCGCAAGGAGCTGGCGGAGTGGCAGAAGGCCGGCTTCACCCGCGTCCGCATCGACGGTCAGGTGCATGAGATCGAGGACGCTCCCGCGCTCGACAAGAAGTACAAGCACGACATCGAGGTCGTGGTCGACCGCCTCGTCGTGCGCGAGGATATCGCCACGCGCCTCGCCGACAGTTTCGAGACCGCGCTGAAGCTCGCCGACGGCCTCGCGTATGTCGATCCCGCCGACCCGGTCGAGCCGCGCACCCCTGAAAGCGTCGTGCTGGGCGACCACGCGCCCCCCGGCCGCATCGTGTTCTCGGAAAAGTTCGCCTGCCCGGTCAGCGGCTTCACGATCGCGGAGATCGAGCCGCGCCTGTTCTCGTTCAACGCCCCGCAGGGTGCGTGCCCGGCCTGCGACGGCCTGGGCGAGAAGATGATCTTCGACGAGGACCTCGTCGTCCCCAACCACGCGCTGTCGATCAAGAAGGGCGCGGTCGTGCCCTGGGCCAAGTCCAACCCGCCATCCCCCTATTACATGCAGGTGCTGGGCAGCCTCGCGAAGGCGTTCGACTTCGCGATGGACACGCCGTGGAGCGACCTGCCCGAGGATGTCCGCGCCCAGATCCTGCACGGCACCCGCGGCAAGCCCGTCACGCTGACCTTCGTCGACGGCAAGAAGAAGTACGACGTCAACAAGCCGTTCGAGGGCGTGATCGGCAACCTCAACCGCCGCCTGCTCCAGACCGAGAGCGCGTGGATGCGGGAGGAGCTGACCAAATACCAGTCGTCTCGCCCGTGCGAGACCTGCCACGGCGCCCGCCTCAAGCCAGAGGCGCTGGCGGTCAAGGTCGCGATGCGGGACATCAGCTACGCCACGCACCTGTCCGTGGTCGACGCGCTCCAGTTCTTCACCGACCTGCCGACGCATCTCGGCGACCAGCAGCGCGCGATCGCCGAGCGCATCCTGAAGGAAATCGTCGAGCGGCTCGGCTTCCTCAACAATGTCGGCCTCGATTATCTGAACCTCGACCGCACCAGCGGCACGCTGTCCGGCGGCGAAAGCCAGCGCATCCGCCTCGCGTCGCAGATCGGCAGCGGCCTGTCCGGCGTCCTCTACGTCCTCGACGAGCCGTCGATCGGCCTGCACCAGCGCGACAACGACATGCTGCTCGCCACGCTGCGCCGCCTGCGCGATCTCGGCAACACCGTGCTGGTCGTGGAGCATGACGAGGACGCGATCCGCACCGCCGACTACGTCATCGACATGGGGCCGGGCGCGGGCGTCCACGGCGGCGAGATCGTCGCGCAGGGCACGCTCAAGCAACTGCTGAAGTCGAAGACCAGCATCACCGCCGACTATCTCAACGGCACGCGCATGGTCCCGCTCCCGGCCAAGCGCCGCAAGGGCACCGGCAAGAAGCTGACCGTCCACAACGCCACCGCCAACAACCTGACCGGCGTCACCGAGTCGATCCCGCTCGGCACCTTCACCTGCATCACCGGCGTCAGCGGGTCGGGCAAGTCCAGCTTCACGATCGACACGCTGTTCGCCGCCGCCGCGCGCCAGCTCAACGGCGCGCGCATCCTCGCGGGCAAGCACGACAGGATCACCGGGCTGGAGCATCTCGACAAGGTCATCGACATCGACCAGTCGCCGATCGGCCGCACCCCGCGCTCCAACCCCGCCACCTATACGGGCAGCTTCACGCAGATCCGCGACTGGTTCGCCGGCCTGCCCGAAAGCCTCGCGCGCGGGTACAAGCCCGGCCGCTTCAGCTTCAACGTCAAGGGCGGCCGGTGCGAGGCGTGCCAGGGCGACGGCGTGCTCAAGATCGAGATGCACTTCCTCCCCGACGTCTACGTCACCTGCGACGTCTGCCACGGCGCGCGCTACAACCGCGAGACGCTGGAGGTGAAGTTCAAGGGGCACAGCATCGCCGACGTGCTCGACATGACGGTCGAGGACGCCGCCGAGTTCTTCAAGGCCGTGCCGCCGATCCGCGAAAAGATGGCGATGCTGGTCGAGGTCGGCCTCGGCTACGTCAAGGTCGGGCAACAGGCGACCACCCTGTCCGGCGGCGAGGCGCAGCGCGTCAAGCTCGCCAAGGAACTCGCCCGCCGCGCGACCGGCAACACGCTCTACATCCTCGACGAACCGACCACCGGCCTCCATTTCGAGGATGTCCGCAAACTGCTCGAAGTCCTTCACGCGCTGGTCGAGCAAGGCAACACCGTCGTAGTGATCGAACACAACCTCGACGTCATCAAGACCGCCGACTGGATCGTCGACCTCGGCCCCGAAGGCGGCGTCAAGGGCGGCGAGATCGTCGCCGTCGGCACCCCCGAACAGGTAGTGAAGGAACCCCGCAGCTACACGGGCAAGTACCTGACGCCGCTGTTGAAGGGCGGGGCGGGCAGCGAGGCGGTGGCGGCGGAGTGAGATGAACGCCGCCAAAGCGGCTATGGTTTCGCCATAACGCGCTGACGGGCAACTATGTCTGCATCGGCACCGAGGGTGTAGAGATAGCGCCTGCGCTCGTCGGACCCCCTCTTCAACCTCGTCAGCGCGCGTCGCTGATCGTCCGAGAGCGCAAACCGCACATATCCATTCGCCTTCAGGCAAGCGTCGACGCGCGATTGCAGTTCGTTCTGCAATGCGTCGACCTTGCGTTCCGGCGAATACATCCGCTTCAGACGAACCTGTCTATCGGCGCGGACGAGGTTCGGATCGTCGCTTTGCGGCACGGGCATCGGGGGCATATTGTTCTCCCGGTCCAGCACCTCGAATCCTGCAACATAGGCTTTGGCGCTCGGATCGGCTGACACATCCGCCGTTGCGACCGGCCGGCTGCATTCGAGCGCGCTGCGTTCGAAGTTCTGCTGAGTGACCCCCGGTTTGCCCCAACTGAAGACCGGATTCTTGGTGGCGGGGGCGGGAGCAATCATGGCGGCAAGAGCGACAATGCTGAAAATCATCCGAAACTCCGCTGATGTCGCGCTCGCCTAGCCAGGTTTCTATTGAAGGTTACTCGCCCCGGACGCACCCATTTTGACGCTGGCAGTTGTAGTACGCGGCGTCCGCCTGCTGATAGCACCATAGATTGCTGTTGTAGCGATAGTAGCACTCATGCCGCGCGTTAAGATAGGCATGCTCGCAGCGTCCGCACTGGGACTGGGCAAATGCCGGCGACGCCACCATCGAGATAAGGGAATAGGCTATTCCACAGATTATTTTGCGCGAACTTAGACCCATGGCCATCTCTCCCGTTAAGCGGTCACATCCCATGGCCGCGGAAGCGATGCTATCAGAACACGGCGCTTCCAAGCAGCCGGATTGGTCCGATCCGGGGGCAATACTTCGAATGGGCGGCGACGACCCGGGTGGCGGAGGATCGCCACGCCTCTGGCGATGATAGCCGGCATTCGCCCGATCACCGGTCCATTCACCAACCGGATCGAGATACCGGCCGTCCTCCTCGCCGGACAGCGATATTCCTAAAGCCCCACCACCCGTCGCAACGCCTCGTTGATCCGCCCCTGCCACCCCGGACCGCTTTCACGAAACCGCTCCACCACGTCCGGGTCCAGCCGCAAGGTCACCTGTTGCTTCGCGCGGCCTCGTTGCGCGGGGCGTCCGCGCACCACGCCGGTCTTGCCCAGATACCCCGTGGCAGTCCGCACGACTTCACCGCCGACACTGAACTCCGCGGCGTCGAACATGGCGTCGGTCCATTCCGGCGCATCGTCGGCGGGATCAAGCGAGCCGACTGCGGAGCCGGGATTGTTCTCGGTCATTGGCCTTCCTCATCGACACTATGCGCCGCCCGGTGCCCGTCTCGCACCAGATGACGACCACCATCCGCTCGCCGAGCAGCCCGATGGTCGAGAACCGCCGCTCCGGATAATCGAAGCGGACATCCTCGAACTCGAACACCGGTCCGTCGAAAACGCGACCGGCTTCTGCGAAGTCCAGTCCGCGCTCCGCAAGCGTCGCTGCACGCTTGGCAGGATCGAAACTGATCTCCACTAGAAATATGTAACTACGTAAATCGCTGCGTCAAGCACCGTCATCCCGACTCGCCCCCTGTCCTACAACCCCACGCATAAGATACATGGTCCGTCCTCTCTCGAAAGGACAAACCATGAACGCGAACACGCCCTGCGACATTCGCCACGACGGCTGGACCGGTGAGCGTCAGCGCGCGTTCCTCGAATCCGTCGCGGTGGGGGCGACGGTGGAGGAGGCGTGCCGGCATGTCGGCATGTCCGTCTCGTCCGCCTATGCGCTGCGGCGGCGCGCGGCGGGGTCGGCCTTTGCGCTGGGGTGGCAGGCGGCCAGCCTGCTCGCGCGGGACAGGATCGCCGATGCGTTGACCGCCCGTGCGATCGACGGGCAGGTCGATACCTACAGCCGCCCTGACGGATCGACCTGGACGCGGCACCGCTTCGACAACCGGCTCGCCTCGACCATGCTCGCGCGGCTCGACCGGCAGGCGGACGACGCCGCCGGCACCCCGTCGCAGGGCGCGGCGCGGCTGATCGCCAGCGGTTGGGACGCGTGGCTGGCGGGCATGGCCGCCGACGACAGCCCCGCCGCCGCCGGGCTGTTCCTGCAACGCCGCGGTCTGGCGGGGGAGGGGCCAGCCTCCGGCAACAGCGCACAGGATGAACGCGACCTCGCGCCACTGCTCGCGCTCGCCGCCGCCGATCGCTGGCTGCGCGTCGGCGCGGACATCGCGCGGGAGGTCGACATGACCGATCTCGATCCCGCTGCCCGCGCCGGCTGGACCGCGGAGCAATGGGCGCGGGCGGAGGCTGCCGGCCTGCTCCACTTCGCCGCTCCGGCTCGCGAAGGGGCAGACGACGCGCCGACGCCTCCACTTCCTCCACTTCGCACCGCGGCGCAGGCCATGAATGACGATGCGCTGCACGTCTGGCAGCACACCCGTACCGGGCTGTTCCTCACCGATTTCCCGCCGCCGCCCGGTGCGGAGGATGTGCTGGAGTTCGGCCGATGGGGCGACGCCAAGTATGAGCGCCAACTCACTGACGAGGAAGGCGCCCTGATGGATCAAGCCTATCGCCTGTATCGCATGGCCGATGGCGAATTGGTCGACCCCGAACAGGCGGAGGCGGCACGCCTCGCCTATTTCGATGCGGTGCGCGCGGACATCGCCGCGCTGCGCGAAGGAACGACCCCGCCGCCCGGGGGGTTGAACGCCGCATCCTCCTCCAGCGAAAGGCAAGACGATGGCCCCCCGCACTCCGGCGAACTCCGCCGAGACGAAGACGCCCGCCCGCAAGGCTCCCAACCGCAAGGCGAATGCGACGGGCTCGACGGGCAAGCCCCGCGCCGCTCGCCGTTCGCCCTCGCGTAACGCGAAGCCCGCCGACCGCCGCTTCGGCATGCAGACGCTGGCCGCCGGTGCCGCCGCGCTCGGGCTCGCCGGTTCGCTCGCCGCCGCCTTCTTCGTCCGCCGTCGCGCCAGCGAGGCCGCCGCGTCGAGCCCCGCCGAACATGCGGTGCCCGATCTCGCCGCCGATGCGCCGCGCCCCGGCACCAACCGCGCGCCAGAGGCTTTCCGGCCGGACCCCACGGCGGTGCCGACCGCGGAAGAGCGTGAGAGCCTGCGTCCCGCGACCGGCCCGGCCCCCAGTCTCGCCGCCGATCGCGGCACGACGATTCAGTAAACGAAGGAATAGAAGCCCATGACGACACGCACCGCCACCGCCCGCTACGAAGGTCTCGGTAAGGATGGCAAGGGCCATGTCAGCACCCAGTCGACGGTGCTGGACAACAATCCCTATGGCTTCGGGACCCGCTTCGGCGACGAGCCCGGCACCAACCCGGAGGAGCTGATCGCCGCCGCCCACGCCAGCTGCTTCACGATGGCGCTCAGCTTCGCACTGGCGGGGGCCGGCTTCACCGAGGGAACGCTCGACACCAAGGCCGCGGTGCAGCTCGACAAGGACGGCGACGGCTTCACCGTCACCCGCTCCGACCTGACCCTAACCGCGACCGTGCCCGGCATCGAAGCCGCGCAGTTTGACGAGATCGCGGCGGGCGCCAAGGCCGGCTGCCCCATCTCCAAGGTCCTGAACTGCGAGATCACGTTGCAGCACACGCTGAACTAGGCAGTGTTGGGCGGCCGGCTCCATGACTCTGAGCCGGACTCCCCCGTTCGGCCTGAGCGAAGTCGAAGGCCATGCCAAATGGCCGACGCTTCGACTTCGCTCAGGCCGAACGGGGCGGTTTGGCTTGATCGATGACTCCACGTCGGTGGATGAACCGACCCTCGCAACCCTTTCGCCACCCGGCGCATTTGATCGATATCAACCGGATAGAGAAAGGATGCCTGCCATGCGCCTGACCCCGAAGACCACCGCAATACTTGCTGCGACGCTCGCCTCTGCCACGCTGGCGGGCTGCGCGACGGGGGGAGGGTATGGCAACGACCGCTACCGCAGCTATTCCTCCTACGACTATAACCGCCCGGACCCGTCCTATGGCGGCTACGATGCCGAACGCTATTATGTCGACGACCGCCGCTACCGCGAGCGTCGCCTTGCCGCCAACGACCGCGTCTATCGCGGTCGCAACGGGCGATATTACTGCCGCCGCAACGACGGCACGACCGGCCTGATCGTCGGTGCCGCCGCCGGTGGCCTGCTCGGCAACCTCATCGCGAGCGGCGGCTCCGACACGCTCGGTACGTTGCTGGGTGCCGCCGGTGGCGCGGTGGCGGGCCGCGCGATCGACCGCAACAACGTACGCTGCCGCTGATGCGGTCAGGTCCCGCGGTGGTCGTGCTCAGGTGAGGGACGACTTCCGCGGGATCGTTTCCTCGGGCGGTGCCTGATCCTTGTCCAGCCGATCGCTCGGCAACCGGGCGTCGCCATGTTCCTGATGCTCGGTCGAAAGATTGGGATCGTCGGTCTTGTCGGTGCGGATGTCGGTGGCGTGCGGATCGCGGTCGGTCATGATGTGAATTCCTTCCGTCAATCCAACCCATTGCCGCACTACGCGTTCCGACACATCCCGCGACACTTTCGGATGTGGTTGGGGACAGGATTGCGACAGCCGCGTCGTACTTCCCTGTCATCGCGTAACAAGGAGTAGGTTGATGAAGTCCCTGATATTCGCCGCAATCGGCCTCGCCACCATCGCCGTTCCGGCCACCGCCCAGCGCTGGCAGCCGATCGACCAGCGCCAGCAGAATCTGGAACGCCGCATCGACCAGGGCGTCCGCTCCGGCGCACTGAACCGCGCCGAGGCCGGCCGTCTCCGCACCCAGTATCGCGATCTGTCGCGCCTCGAATATCGCTACCGCCAGAACGGCCTGACCCAGGCAGAACGGCGCGATCTCGACCGCCGCTTCGACGCCCTCAGCAGCCGCATCCGCGTCCAGAAGAACGACCGCCAGCACCGCCGCTGACCGGTCGCGGAGGCCGCTGGTTCATGGAGTCAGCGGCTTCCCCGAATCCTTCCACCGATCCAGCACCTGCCCCGACTGCGGCAGCATGTCCGGGATCGGCGGGCTGGCCGGCGCGGAGTGCGCCGCCGCGACGACGCCGGGCGCGGAACTCACCGCTGGCAATGTTGGAACGACCGGCGCATGACTCCCCACCCCTGGTTCGCCGCCGCGATAGGTCTGCGAGAACGCGCGCGCCGTTCCCCAATACCCTTTCCAGCGATGGAAGAAATGCGCGCCGACCACGTCGGTCATGACCAGCGCCCGGTTCCACGCCGGTGTCACGGCATAGGTATGGTAATGCGTCGCCAAGCCGACCGGCGCGAAGACGTATCCCGCCAGCGCCGCCGCCGCGATCCGCGTGGCGCGCAGCATGGCTTTCGCCTCCGGCACCCGCGCCGTGGCCCCGTCGCATGCGAAGGAGAACTGGCATCCCGCCTTCTCCGACCCCTGATACACCACGCCGCACACGGTTGCCGGAAACGCCGGATGCCGCACGCGGTTGAGCACGACCTGCGCCACCGCCCGCTGCCCCGCGTCCGACTCCGACGCCGCCTCGTAATACACCGCATTGGCAAGACATTGCAGCGCCCGCCCATGATCCACCGCCGACGCGGGGCCGAGCGCGAAAGGCTTGGCGGCAACGATCCCGACCTCGCCGGCGTCCCCCGCGCCGACCCAACTCGGCAAAGCCGGCAGCACCGTAGTCCCAGTCACCCCGCTCGCCGGCGCCGCAGACTCGGCATAACGGTGCGCATCCACCACGATCCTGAGCGCAGACGGCGTAACCGGCGGCGGCAAGGCGCTGTCTGAACGCGGCACCGCCGGCACGGCGGTGGCGATCTGCCAAGCTGCCGCCGCCGCAAACGCCGCGACCAACAGCAACCCGGCCAGCGCCATCGCTGCCCAGACCTGCTGGCGATCCATAGGTTGCCACCGCTTCATCGGCCTCGCTTAGCCGCGGAGTCCTTGCGCTTTCCCTGCCGCCGCCGCCGCCGTCCTGAAAAGAGACGATCAGCGTGTCAGCGTCACGGTAGCCAGATCAAGCGCAGCTTCGGGGATGACCTGCACCGTCGGGTACGCCTTGCGTAGCGCCGGCAGGAACTGCTTGGCGTCACCCACCACGACGATGCTCGCCGCTTTCGGGTCGAGCAGCGCCGCCGCTGCCTGTACCGCGCGCGCATCGACGCCTTCGATCCGGGTCGTGTAGCGCTGCAACTCGTCGATCGGCACATCCTGCAGGACATAGCCACCGAGCAGGTCGGCGATCCCGTCCGTCGTTTCCACGGTCCGTCCGAAGCCGCCTACCAGCACCGCCTTGCGCGTCGCCAGTTCGGCATCCGGTACCGCCGCCGTGCCCATCCGCGCCATCTCGGCGGCGATCAGCGTCACGACCTCCGCCGCCGTCGTGTTCTTGGTCTGCGTCCGCGCCATGACGCTGCCGGGCAGGCGTCCCGCCGACACACCGCTGCTGGCGCCATATGCCAGCCCGCGCTTGATCCGGATCTCCTGGTTCAGCCGCGACGAGAAACCGCCGCCCAGCACGGTATTGGCGACGGCAAGCGGATAGTAACGCTCGTCCGCCCGCACGATGCTGGGCCGTGCGACGACGACCCCCGCCTGACCGGCGCTCGGCACGTCGACGACGACGACGCGCGGGGTGGGTGCGGCGACCGCCGTCACCGCCGCGGGCGATCCGCCAGCCGCACGCCAAGTTCCGAACTGCTTCTCCGCCAGCGCCTTCGCCGCCACCGGCGTGATGTCGCCGACCAGCACCAAGGCCGCCCGATCGGGCCGCCATGTCCGACCATAAGCCGACTGGATGTCCTGCTGCGTCAGCGCCTTCAGCGACGCCGGCGTCCCCTCGAGCGGCGGTGCGTACGGCCCAGATCCAAACACCACGCGATTGGCGATCAGGCCGGCCAGTTGCGCCGGGTTCTTCATCGCCACCGTGACGCCGTCGATCGCCTGCACTCGTGCGCGCTCGATCTCGTCCGCCGCAAACGCCGGATGCTGAGCGACATCGGCGAGGATCGTCATCGCCGGCGCAAGCTGGTCCGACTTCACCGTCATGTCGATCGATGCGCCATCGCGGCTGGCGTCCGCCCCGATCGACCCGCCGAGCGACTCCACGGCCCGCGCGATCTCGGTGGCGGAGCGCGTTTTCGTTCCCTTCGTGAGCAGGTCAGCCGTCAGGCTGCTCGCACCCGCCCGCGTCGCCGGATCGCCCGCGGCGCCTCCAGAGGCGACCAGCGATGCCGTGACCAGCGGCAGGTCGTGCCGCTCCACCGTAATCACCCGCAAGCCATTGGCGAGCTTCGTCTCGACCGGCTTCGGCAGGTTTGCGGCCACGACGGCGGCGGGTGGCGGTGGCGCAACGCGTTCGCCCACCGGGGCAGGGGTCACCACGGCGATGCCGACCGGTGGGGTCAGCGCCGCCACCTGTACGGTCGGTGCGACGGTGATCGGGATCAGCCGCACGTTGTTCGGCATCTGCTCGGCCGGCAGATAGCGGATCGTCGCGACCTGCTGCTCGCCCAGATACCGGCGCGCCACGCGCTGTACGTCGGCGGCGGTGACCGCGGCGATCGCGGCAAGCTGTTTGTCGGCAGCGCGAGGGTCGCCGTCGATAATGACGGAGTTGGCCAAGGTCGACGCCTTGCCCTCCGCGGTCTCGCGCGCACGGATCGCCGTCGTCAGGATTTCGTTCTTCGCCTCCGACAATTCGGTGGCGCTAACCGGCTGGTCGCGCAGCCGGGCGACTTCGCGCTTCAACGCCGCCTCGCCCGTCGCGACGTCTTTGCCGCCCGCCATCATCGCGAACAGGGCGAGGTTGCCCGTGCCCTGCCGCAGGTCGAGGATAGAATCCGCCGACTGCGCCAGCTGGTCGCGATAGACGATGCTCTCGTACAGCCGCGAGCTCTCGCCCGTCGACAGCACCGCGTTGAGGATGGTCAGCGCCGCCACGTCCGGATCGCGATCGGGCGGCAGGTGCCACGACATCAGCACGGCGGGCAGCGGCGTGTTCGGCTCGTACACCGTGCGCGTCACCGCCTCGGTGCGCGCAGGCTCCGTCACGGTCACCCGCGGTATCGCGCGATCCGGCTTGGCGATGCGCGCGAAATACTGGTCGATCCAGCGATCGAGCTGCGCCGCATCGAAATTGCCGGACACCACCAGCACGGCATTGTCCGGTCGGTAATAGGTCGCGTGGAACGCCCGCACGTCGTCGATCGACGCGGTGTCCAGATTGCCGATGTCGCCGATCACGCCGCGCGCATAGGGGTGCCGGCTATAAGCGAGCGCGGGCATGTAGGTGCTGAACAGCTTGCCATACGGGCGCGCAAGCACGCTCTGGCGATATTCTTCCTTCACCACGTCGCGCTCCGACGCAAAGCTGGTCGGCTCGACGACCAGGCTCGCCATCCGGTCCGCTTCCGCGAACAGCAGGCGTTGCAGGTGGTTGGCCGGCACGACCTCGAAATAATTGGTGTAGTCGTCACCCGTCGACGCGTTGTTGTACCCGCCGACGTCCTCCGTCAGCCGATCCATCTGCTCGGGCACCAGATTGCGTGTCGCCTTGAACATCAGATGTTCGAACAGATGCGCGAAGCCCGAGCGGCCTGCCGGATCGTCCTTGCCGCCGACATCGTACCAGACCTGGATCGAGACGTTCGGCGTCGTCGTATCGCGGATCGCATAGACACGCAGACCATTCGGGAGCGTTCGTTCCGTGAACGCGATCGGCTGAACGGCCGCGGTCGCGCGGGTTTGCGCGAAGGCGGGGGCGGCGAGGAGGGTGGAGGCCAGCAGCAGCGCGCAACCCGCGCGCTTCACTTGCCGCCCCGCTGCCGGTTCGCGAACAGCACCGCTGCGGCGACGGCGGCCGATCCGATGCCGACGCCCAGCCCGATCTTGCCGAGCTGCCAGTTCTTGCGATCCAGCATCTTCTCCGCGGCGGCGGCGGCGTGATCCTTCGCCTCCTTGGCGGCGGCGAGAATCTCGTTCGGCTCGTGCCCGGCGTTCGGCGTCTCGGTCATGCTCTCTCTCCAGTCGTCTCGCCGGCATAGCGCACGCGGAAGGTGTTGGCGAAGCTCGCCAGCGTGCCGTCCGTGATCGCCGCGCGCAGGTCGGCCATCAGGTGTTCGTAGAACCGTATATTATGTTCCGTCATCAACATCGCACCCAGAATCTCGCCTGAACGGACGAGATGATGGAGATAGGCTCTGCTCCACGTCGCGCAAACCGGGCAGGGGCATTCGGGATCAAGCGGCCCCCGATCCTCTGAAAACCGCGCATTGCGCAGGTTCAGCGGCCCACCCCGCGTGAACGCCTGACCGGTACGGCCCGACCGCGTCGGCAACACGCAGTCGAACATGTCGATCCCGCGCTCTACCGCGCCGACGATATCGGTCGGCTTGCCCACACCCATCAGATAGCGCGGCCGATCCGCCGGCAATTGCTGCGGCGCGTAGTCGAGGCAGGCGAACATCGCCTCCTGCCCCTCGCCGACGGCCAGTCCACCGACCGCATATCCATCGAACCCGATATCGATCAGCGCATCCGCCGAACTCTTGCGCAGCCCCTCGTCCAGCGCCCCCTGCTGGATGCCGAAGATCGCGTTGTGGGCGGCATGCTCCTCACCCGAGTCGAACGCGTCGCGGCTACGCTTCGCCCAGCGCATCGATCGCTCCATCGCCGCCGCCTGCACCTCGCGCGGAGTCGTCGTGGGCACCAGTTCGTCGAACGCCATGACGATGTTCGAGCCCAGTCGCCGCTGGATGTCGATCGACCGTTCCGGGCTGAGCATGTGCCGCGTTCCGTCGAGATGCGACTTGAACGCGACGCCGTCTTCCGAACGTTTCGTCAGTTCGGACAGGCTCATCACCTGATAGCCGCCGCTGTCGGTCAGGATCGGCCGATCCCAGCCCATGAAGGCATGCAGCCCGCCCAACCGCTCCACCCGCTCCGCGCCGGGGCGCAGCATCAGGTGATAGGTGTTGCCCAGGATGATGTCCGCGCCCGCCGCGACGACGTCGGCGGGCTTCATCGCCTTGACCGTCGCGGCGGTGCCGACCGGCATGAAGGCCGGGGTGCGGATCGTGCCGCGCTCCATCGCGATCGCGCCGGTACGCGCACGACCGTCGGTGGCCTGGATCGTGAAAGCGAAGCGCGTCATTTCTTGTCCCGCTTGCGATCCTTGCCGTTCGGCGCGAGCGGCTTCTGCGGCCCGTTCGCATCCGCCGGGGTCGTGCGGATCGTCAGGATCTCGGCGCGGTTGATCGCCCCGTCGCGATCCCGATCGAAGCGGGAGAACAGGCGCGAGAAATGGTCCTGCAATTCCTGCAACGTCACCGCGCCGTCCGCATCCCGGTCGACATCGAACGGGGAGGGCAGGGCGTTGCGGTCACCCAGCCACCGCTCGGCCCAGTCCGCGAACGCGATGTAGCGCAGCTTGCCGCTTTTGGCCGTATCGATTGCCTCGAACGAGCGCCGGACGCCGGTTTCCATCTCGATCCGCGTCGTCTCACCGTCACCGTCCGCGTCGCAGGCCGCGATCATCATCGCGACCGGCTCCACCACCATCGTCGCGGGCGTCTGGTCGAACGGTTTGGGCCGGGCGGTCACGAGGATTTCCGGGGCGGCCTCCTGCTGGAGCAGCATCAGCGCGGCGAGCAGGATCATGCGGCCTTCCCCGGCAGGAGCAGCGACGCGTCGCCATAGCTGTAGAAGCGATATCCGGCGGCAATCGCGTGCGCGTAAGCCGCCTGCATTCGTTCGCGCCCCATCAACGCCGATACCAGCATGAACAAGGTCGATCGCGGCAGGTGGAAATTGGTCATCAGCCCGTCGATCCCGCGAAAGCGGTAGCCGGGCGTGATGAAGATCGCGGTGTCGCCCTCGAACGGCCGGATCACGTCGTCATCACCCGTCGCGCTCTCGATCAGTCGCAGCGACGTGGTGCCGACCGCGATCACGCGCCCGCCGCGCGCGCGCACCGCGTTCAGCCGATCGGCCACGGCGGCGTCGATCCTGCCCCATTCGGCATGCATCCGGTGATCGTCGGTATCCTCGGCCTTCACCGGCAGGAACGTGCCCGCACCGACATGCAGCGTCAGCGTCTCGTGCGCGATGCCGGCCGCGGACAGGGCCGTCATCAATCCGGGCGTGAAATGGAGCGCCGCGGTCGGTGCGGCGACTGCACCCGGCTCGTCGGCGAACATCGTCTGGTAATCCTCGGCATCGCGCGCCTCGATCCCGCGTTTCGCGGCGATATAGGGCGGCAGCGGCATGCGGCCCGCGCGTTCCAGCAGCAGCTCGACCGGCTCGGCCCCGGCGAAGTCGAGTACCCAACTCCCGTCCTCGCCGCGCTCCGTTGCGACGGCGAACACATCTTCACCGAAGTCGATTGCGTCACCCTCGCGCAGGCGGCGTCCGTTGCGCACGAAGGCGCGCCAGCGGCGAACGCCCTCGCGCTTGTGCAGCGTCGCGCCGATCCTCGCATCGCCGCGCCGCCCCTCCAGCTGCGCCGGGATCACCCGCGTGTCGTTGAACACCAGGCAATCGCCCGTGCGCAAATTGGCCGGCAAATCGCCGACGATCCGGTCCGCCGTCGCATCGCCGTCCAGCACCAACATCCTCGCCGCATCGCGTGGCGCGGCAGGGTGGAGCGCGATTCGCTCCGCCGGCAGGTCGAAGTCGAAAAGGTCGACGTTCAACGGGCCGGCACAGCCTTCTTGGCGGCTGGCTTGGGAGCAGCCTTCGCAGGAGCAGCCTTGGTCGTGGGGGCCCGCTTCGGTGCGGCCACGCCGGCCGGCCCCGTGCCGGGCAAGGTCACCGGCGCGCCCAGCCCAGTCGGAACGGGAGCCGGCGCTGCCACGAACGCCGGCGGATTGTCGGCGGCGATATAGGCGTGGACGATCTTCGACGGATTCTGCGGCGGCTCGCCCCGCTCGATCGAGTCGACATATTGCATGCCGTCGATCACCCGGCCGAACACCGTGTACTTCTTGTCGAGGTTCAGGCGCGGCTGGAACACGATGAAGAACTGGCTGTTGGCGCTATCCTTATCGTCCGCGCGTGCCGCCGACACCGCGCCACGCACATGCGGCAGGTAGTTGAACTCCGCCGCCACGTTCGCCAGCGTGGATCCGCCGGTACCATCGCCCTTGGGATCGCCGCCCTGTGCCATGAAGCCGTCGATCACCCGGTGGAAGGGTAGCCCGTCATAGAAATGCTGCCGCGTCAGCGTCTTCACCCGCTCGACCATGTTTGGCGCAACGTCGGGGCGCAGCCAGATCGTCACCCGCCCGCCGGTCGACAGATCGAGCAGCAGCAGGTTCTCCTTGTCGGTGATCGGCGGGATCGGCTTGCGCGCGGCGACTCCCGGATCGATCAACTGCGCCGTGGCAGGCACGGCGGACAGGACGGCGGCGAACGCGAACAGACCGGCGATGAAGCGCATGAACGATAACTCTGAGGGAACGACGGAGCCGCTTAGACCACTTCCGCGCTTGCGCCAATCTGAACGTCAGCCGCCGCGCGGGCCCAGCGATGCGACACGGGCGACGACCTCGTCGCGGACGCTGGGCGTGACGAAGTTGGCGATGTTGCCTCGGAACAACGCGATTTCCTTGACCAGCCGCGACGCGATCGGCTGCAATGCCACGTCGGCCATCAGGAACACCGTCTCCACCTCGCGGTTGAGCTGCTGGTTCATTCCCGCCATCTGATATTCATATTCGAAATCGGCCACCGCACGCAGCCCGCGCACGATCACGCTGGCCCCTTGCTGAACCGCGAAATCCATCAGCAGCGCATCGAACGAAACGACATCGATCACCGCGTCGATCCCTTCGACCTCGCGCCGCACCGTCGCCATCCGCTCCTCGACGGAGAACATCGGCGATTTGCTCGGGTTCGTCGTCACGCCGACAACCAGCCGGTCGACCAGCTTCGCACCGCGCCGGATGATGTCCATGTGGCCGAGCGTGATCGGGTCGAACGTACCCGGATAGACGCCGATCCGGCTCACCGGTCGCGGTCCACGACATAGCGGGCGACCGCGCGCAGCAGGTCCGCCTCACGCCCGTAGGCGTGCAGATGCTCGACCGCCTGATCCACGAGCATCCGGCACTGCTCGCGCGCACGGTCGACACCCAGCAGCGACAGGAACGTCTCTTTCCCCGCACCGGCATCCTTGCGCAGCGCCTTGCCGACCAGCGCCTCGTCGCCCTCCGCATCCAGCAGGTCGTCGGCGATCTGGAACGCAAGCCCCAGATCGTGCGCATAGCCGCGCAGCGACCGCCGCCCCTCCGGCGCGACGCGGCCCAGGATCACCCCCGCCTCGACCGCGGCGGAGATCAGGGCGCCGGTCTTCATCTGTTGCAGCCGCGTGACGGTGGCCAGATCGAAGCGCGCCTTCTCCGCCTCCAGGTCCATCATCTGACCGCCGGCCATACCGCTCGGCCCGGCGGCGCGCGACAGGTCGAGCACCAGCTCCGCGCGCACGAACGGGTCGGGATGAGTGTCTGGATCGGCCAACACCTCGAATGCCAGCGCATGCAGGCAATCGCCCGCCAGGATCGCCGCCGCCTCGCCGAACACCTTGTGCACGGTGGGCTTGCCGCGCCGCATGTCGTCGTCGTCCATCGCCGGCAGGTCGTCGTGGATCAACGAATAGACGTGGATCGCCTCGATCGCGGTGCCGACCAGCAGCGAACACTCGCGCGACACGCCGAACAGGTCCGCCGTCGCCATCGTCAGCAGCGGCCGCAGCCGCTTGCCCCCGCCGATCGCCGCATGCCGCATCGCCCGGTACAGGTCGGCGCGCGGATCGTCAGGGATCGCCAGCAGCGTGTCGAAGCGGCGATCGACTTCACCCGCGACCAGCGCGATCGCATCCGCCAGCGGCGCATTTGCGGTCGAAGTCGGGGCTTCCGCGTCGGCCATGCTCAGCCCGCCGCGAACGGGCGGGTGCCGGCGGGATTGCCCGAGGCGTCGAGCCGGATCGCCTCGATCCGCGCCTGCGCCGCATCCAGCCGCTCCGCACAGCGCGCGCGCAGCCGGTCGCCGCGCTCGTACAGGCGGATCGACTCGTCCAGCGTCGCATCGCCGCTCTCCAGCCGCCCGACGATCCGCTCCAGTTCCTTCAATGCTGCCTCGAACGACAGGTCGTCGATCGGGGCCTCGCTGGCGGTCTTCGCAGTGGTGTCCGGTGGGGTGGAGGGCGTGCTATCCATCGCGCCGCTATGCGACACGGGCGATGGGGAGGCAAGGCGCTGCCCCGTCTCCCGCAAGCTGTCTTACCCCGACGATGGCCACCGCCGTCGATCTCGGTAGCTCATGCCGCCGCCGACAGCGCCCCCGCATCTCTTGCCCGGTCGCGGCCCGCCGCCTTCGCCTCGTACAGCGCGCGGTCGGCGCAACGGTAAAGCGCCTTCCAGTCGGTCTCCTTCGCCAGCGGTCCGGTGCAGGTGCCGATGCTGGCGGTGACGGCCATGTCGTACGGCATGCGGATGCCTCGCAGCGAGTCGAGCACCCGCGACGCTGCTAGTCCGATGCTCGCGTCGACGATCACCGCGAACTCCTCGCCGCCGATGCGCGCGACCAGCGCGCTGTTCGGCACGACCGTCCGGAGCGCCTTGGCGAAGGCGCGCAGGACCTCGTCGCCGCCGTCATGGCCGATCGTCTCGTTCACCGCCTTGAAGTGATCGAGATCGGCAATCAGCAGCGTCTGCGGCCCCTCCCGCCCGATCGCCTGCGACAGGAACGACCGGCGGTTGAGCAATCCGGTCAGCGGATCGCTGTCCGCCAGCAATCGCGCCGCTATCTCCTGTACGCGAGCCTCGTCGCGCTCCTTCGCCAGCAGGTGGATGCGATAGGCGATGCCGATGCTGGACATGATCGCCTCCACCGCCATCGCCATCAACGTGGAATTGTCGACCCAGAAATTGTCCGCCGTCCAGCCATAGGCGCCGGTGATCCGCATCCCGGCCGCCGCGATCGGCACGCCCCAGGCGATCGCGAACATCCACAGGAAATTGGACCGCTGCCGCCACGCGCTGAACAGAATGATGGGCACGAGCACGATCAGCACCGCGATCGATCCCATCATGAACACGTCGAGCACGTGGATCTGCCACGGCGCCAGCACCGCAAACGCCGTCGCGCTCGCCATCGTCGCGATCATCCCCGCGGTCGTGGCCGGGCCCAGCCAGCCCGCGAACACGCGCGGCTCGAAGAACAGCCGGGCGAAGAACATCACGCTCGTCGCCGATCCGGCCAGCGCCAGACCGCTGATCCGGATGCGATCGTTGTTGTCCAGACCGGGATACCATTGCCCTAGCGCACCCGACGAACTGAGGGCGTATAGCAGCAGGCACAGCAGGAGCAGGCAATAGGCGGGCTGGAACGCCTGCCGCAACGCGCGCCACAGCGCCAGATTATACACGACCAGGGCGAGCACCATGCCGCCGAACGCGCCGTACAGTGCCGCCAGCGACACTTCGGAGTCCGCGTTCTCGCCATGCGTCGCCAGCATCGGTTGGCGCACGATCCCGCGGATGTTCGCAGCCCCCTCGACATGCCAGAGCAGCCGCACCGCGGCGGCGTCATGGTGCGGCAGCGTTTGGGCGATCATCGCCCCCAGCATCAGCCGCTCGCCGGTGGTCCGGCTGGTATAACCCGCCTGCCGGATCGTGCCATCGGCGAACAGGATGTGGAGCATCACCCGGTTCTGCCACACGCTGCCGGTGCGGATCGTCAGCGGACCGTGACTGGCGACCTTCGGCAGCGGCTGCGACAGAACCCAGAAATCGCCGCCGCCGAACGCCCGCTGCGGCGAGGTGCAGTCGAACCGCTCCGGTCCGGCGAACAGCGCGGCGGCGGTCATGCCGGGCGCGGCGCGGACGACGCACACGTCCAGCGGCGTGCCCATCGACGCGGCGGCGGGGGAGGGCACCCACGCGACGAGCAGCATGACCAAAGCCATCCACCACTGTCGCACCACCCGCTCGATCATGCCCCGATCGTTACGCCACCGCCTTCAACGAAAGGTTAACGCCGCAGATACCATCTTCGACTGCGCTCCTTCCGATCGGCGGTACGTACGCGCGACGAGCCAGGCGCGGTAGGTGACTGCGCTTCGATTGCGAACGAGTGCAGGAACCGCGCCGGGGTGCGGAGGTCCCGGAGACAAATTCACGCTCGCCGCCTGAACGGAGTGTCGGCAGCACTTTGACGTGCCCGCAGTCACAGGGCTGAACGCACCCCGATCGAAAAACGAAAAGGGCGGCGGCACCTTCGCGCCACCGCCCCAATTCATTTCATCCAGTGCGAAGCCTACTCCGCCTCGACCGGCGCAGGCTTGCCGCCCTTCTTGCGTGGCTTCTTCGGCGCTGCGGGTTCGATGCCGAACGACAGCGCGCCGTCCTTCATTCGCACCGTCACCTCGCCGCCGTGGACCAGCTTCCCGAACAGCAGTTCCTCGGCCAGCGGCTGCTTGATCTTTTCCTGGATCAGGCGGCCCATCGGCCGTGCGCCGTACAGCTTGTCATAGCCCTTTTCGGTCAGCCAGCTCTTCGCCGCGTCGTCCAGGTTGATGTGGACGTTGCGGTCCGCCAGCTGCAATTCCAGCTGCAGGATGAACTTGTCGACCACCCGCGCGACCACTTCGGTCGGCAGGTATCCGAACGGCACGATCGCATCCAGCCGGTTGCGGAATTCCGGCGTGAACATCTTCTGTACCGCCTGCTCATCCTCGCCCTCGCGGGTCAGGTTACCGAAGCCGACCGTCTCGCGCGCCATGTCGGACGCGCCCGCATTCGTCGTCATGATCAGGATGACGTTGCGGAAATCGACCGTCTTGCCGTGCTGGTCGGTCAGGCGACCGTTATCCATCACCTGCAACAGGATGTTGAACAGGTCGGGATGCGCCTTCTCGATCTCGTCCAGCAGCAGCACGCAATGCGGATTCTGGTCGACCGCATCGGTCAGCAGACCGCCCTGATCGAACCCGACATAGCCCGGGGGCGCACCGATCAGCCGGCTGACCGAGTGACGCTCCATATATTCGGACATGTCGAACCGCTGGAGCGGGATGCCCATGATCGCCGACAGCTGCTTGGCGACCTCCGTCTTGCCGACGCCGGTCGGGCCGGTGAACAGATAGTTGCCGATCGGCTTTTCCGGATCGCGCAGCCCCGCCCGCGACAGCTTGATCGCCGACGCCAGCTTCTCGATCGCGCTGTTCTGCCCGAACACCACCCGCTTCAGGTCGGTCTCCAGCGTCGCCAGCGCCATCTTGTCGTCGGTGCTGACGCTCTTCGGCGGGATACGCGCCATCGTCGCGATGACGGCCTCTATCTCCTTCGGCGTGATCGTCTTCTTCCGCTTGGCGGCGGGCACCAGCATCTGCATCGCGCCGACCTCGTCGATCACGTCGATCGCCTTATCCGGCAGCTTGCGGTCGTTGATGTAGCGCGCCGAAAGCTCGACCGCCGACTTGATCGCATCCGGCGTGTACTTGACCGAATGATGCTCCTCGAATGCTGAGCGCAGCCCCGCCAGGATCTTGATCGTATCCTCGATCGTCGGCTCGTTCACGTCGATCTTCTGGAACCGCCGCAACAGCGCACGGTCCTTTTCGAAGTGGTTGCGGAACTCCTTGTAGGTCGTCGACCCGATGCACCGGATCGAACCGCCCGACAGAGCCGGCTTCAGCAGGTTCGACGCGTCCATTGCGCCGCCGCTGGTTGCGCCCGCGCCGATGACAGTGTGGATCTCGTCGATGAACAGCACCGCGTGCGGCAGCTTTTCCAGCTCGTTGACGACCGCCTTCAGCCGCTCCTCGAAATCGCCGCGATAGCGCGTGCCGGCCAGCAACGCGCCCATGTCGAGCGAGTAGATGACCGCCTCGCGCAGCACGTCGGGCACGTCGCCCTCGACGATCTTCCGCGCCAGCCCCTCGGCGATCGCCGTCTTGCCGACGCCGGGATCGCCGACATAGAGCGGGTTGTTCTTCGACCGGCGGCACAGGATCTGGATCGTGCGATCCACTTCCGGGCCGCGACCGATCAGCGGATCGACCTTGCCGATCTTCGCCTTCTCGTTGAGGTCGACGGTGAATTGCTTCAGCGCGCTTTCCGTCTTGCCCTTCTCCTGTCCCTTTTGCGGCTTCTCGTCCTCGGCCGCACCCTTGGGCGGGGTCGCCTCGGCCGCGCCGCCCTTGCCGACGCCGTGGCTGATGAAGCTGACCGCATCCAGCCGGCTCATGTCCTGCTGTTGCAGGAAATACACCGCGTAGCTTTCGCGCTCGCTGAACAGCGCGACCAGCACGTTCGCGCCGGTCACCTCGTCGCGGCCCGACGACTGCACGTGCAGGATCGCGCGCTGAACGACGCGCTGGAACCCGCTGGTGGGGGACGGATCGGTCTGCGCATCGACTTTCAGCGCATCCAGTTCGGTGTCGAGGTAATGCGCGACCGTGGTCTTCAGCTCACCCAGATCGACATGGCACGCCGTCATCACCTTGGATGCGTGCTCATCGTCGATCAGCGCAAGCAGCAGGTGTTCCAGCGTTGCATATTCGTGGCGGCGCGAGGACGCGGCCTCCAGCGCCTTGTGCAGCGTGGTTTCCAGCGCGGGGGCGAATGACGGCATGTTGCTACTCCAGTCGGGCCCGATGACGAGCCCTTTCCGTGTATGTCGGAACGGTGACGCCCATCATCAAGCGGCGCGGCCTTCCCAATCGGGCGCGCGCCGCGACGCTCACCGCCGGAATAGCGCGTCGGCGCTTGCCCGATGGTTAACGGCGTATTCGTGCTTGCGCCGGACGCGGGCGATTTCACCCTCCAGCACCGTGATCCGCGATTCCAGTTCGGTCACCGACAACGGGTCCAGATCCTCGCGCACCAGCTGGTCGAGAAGGTCGTTGCGGCGGGAGGGGGCGTCGTCGATGTCCACGGTGTTCCGGCTCCTGAACCCAGAACGTTGACCCGCGCGGACACGTTGTCAATAAGCCCGACCGACGACCACCTCCCGTTTAAGGCGAACCGATGGACTCGATCCCTGCGACGATGACCGCGATCGATCCGGACCAGCCCGGCGGGCCGGAGGTGCTGGCCCCGGTCCAGCGTCCGGTGCCGGTGCCCGGCCCCGGCGAGGTGCTGGTCCGCGTCGCCGCCACCGGCGTCAATCGCCCCGACGTCATGCAGCGGCAGGGCAAATACCCGCCGCCCCCCGGCGCGCCCGGCATCCTCGGTCTCGAACTGTCCGGCACGATCGCGGCGGTGGGCGAGGGTGTCGATGCGGCGCAGATCGGCCAGCCCGTCTGCGCGCTCGTCGCCGGGGGCGCCTATGCGGAATACGCCGTCGCGCCCTTCGGCCAGTGCCTGCCGGTGCCGCCGGCACTGTCGATGATCGAAGCGGCGGCTTTGCCGGAGACGCTGTTCACCGTGTGGACCAACCTGTTCGAGCGGGCCTACGCGACGGAGGGGGACAGCGTCCTCGTCCACGGCGGCACCAGCGGCATCGGCACGATGGCGATCCTGCTCGGGAAGCTGTTCGGTCTTACCGTCATCGTCACCTGCGGCAGCGCCGCCAAATGCCGGGCCGCGCTCAACCTCGGCGCGGCGCATGCGATCGACTATTCGCAGGACGATTTCGTGGAGCGCGTGAAGGATATCACCGACGGGCAGGGGGTGCAGGCCGTGCTGGACATGGTCGGCGGCGACTATGTTCCCCGCAACCTGCAATGCCTGGCGGAGGACGGCCGCCACGTCTCGATCGCGGTCCAGCGCGGCGCATCGGCGACGGTGCCCCTGTTCGACATCATGCGCCGCCGCCTGACCCTCACCGGCTCGACGCTGCGGGCTCGCGACGCCGCGTTCAAGTCGCTGGTCGCCGACGAACTCACCCGCACCGTCTGGCCCCATGTCGAGGCCGGCAACCTCAAACCCGTCATCGACCGCGTCTTCCGCCTCGCAGACGCCGCCGACGCCCACCGCCGGATGGAAGCGGGCGACCACGTCGGCAAGATCGTGCTGACGGTGGAATAGCCTTCAGCCTGAATGCCAACGAAGTTCCAGCCTGTCCGCAGCATCGCCGAGGCGTCTGTCCCGCGTCCATAGCTGACAGTTGGGAGTGAGCCGGATCGACGCCAGAAGGTGAGCATCGATATAGCCGATGCCGAGACCGAACAGATGATGGTGTTCGAGGAAGATCAGAACCTCTTCCGTCCCGGCGACAGCTGCCTGCGGCAGTTCGCTAAGCATGGCGAGCACCATTGCGCGGTCCCGAAGGCTGCCCAATGCCAGTTCACCGATGACAAAGGGGTGGCAGAGGACCAATCCTGTCCGCAACGCCTCGACCAATGGCTTTTGGTTCGACCGGAGATGGTCGATCCAGATCGAAGTGTCGACGAGGATCATGTCGGATCGATAGGCCTGCGGCGCGGTGCTGCTGTCGCATCAGGGTCGCTGCCGCCGAGCAGCGCAAGCCTCCGGGCGCTTTCCCGCTCGATCAACGCCCTGAGCGCTTCCCGAACCAGCGATGACTTCTCACGCAGTCCCGTCAAATCCTGAGCGCGGGCAAGCAACGCGTCATCGAGCGCGAGGGTGGTTCGCATGTCGGGCTCCTTGAAGGCACGATTGTCGTCACCAAACGATGGCGATGTTGACGCGTCGATGCAACTCGCTGGTCCTGAACGCCCCGTCGCACCTTACGCGCCCGCGGCCCCGAGGAAGTTACCCACTCCATCATCATCCCGAAGTTCGTCGGCATGACGCGACAGGGGCTCAAATGCCCGATCGGCAAAGCTCATCGGTCAACCCGCCCGAGGCCCGCTGTCCTACACGCCCCGGACATGAGATCGTCGTGCCATGCCAAACCGCATTGCCACTCTGTCATCGACGCTCGGAACACCACTCTCGACGTCGAAGTGGAGGACCCCGTCCGACGCCTCCACTTCCTCCACTTCGATCCGGATCGTGCGCAAACCGACGCGGTTCCGTCACATCGCCGTCGCGCGATCGTCACGCCGCCGGAACGCCCCCGTCACATCCCTGGACTATCGCATCCGGAGGGACACCGGGAGGCACGCCATGACCGTCGCGACCTTGGCAGACATCACCGATCTGACCGATTTCGCCAATTCGCGCCCCAGCGTGCCCGAGCGTGTCGTGGAGCGGCGGCGCTATCGGACGATCTGGATCAGCGACGTGCACCTCGGCACGCGTGGTTGCAACGCGGGGATGCTCATCGACTTCCTCGATCATGTCGACAGCGAGCATCTGTTCCTGGTCGGCGACATGATCGACGGATGGCGGCTGAAGAAGAGGTTCTTCTGGCCCGCCGCGCACAACGACGTGGTCTGGCGGCTACTCAAGCGGGCGAAGCGCGGCACGAAAGTGACGTACATCCCCGGCAATCACGACGAAGTGTTCCGCCAGTTCACCGGCCTCGACTTCGGCGGCATCGCAATCCGGCGTCAGGCGATCCACGTCACCGCGGACGGTCGCCGCCTGCTCGTGCTGCACGGCGACGAGTTCGACGCGATCACGCTGGCACATCGCTGGCTCGCGCATGTCGGCGATGCCGCCTACACCGTGCTGATGGGCGTGAACCGCTGGTTCAATCTCGCCCGCCGAGGGCTGGGCATGCCCTATTGGTCGCTGTCGCAGCATGCCAAGGCGAAGGTGAAGAACGCCGTCGCCTTCATCTCCGACTTCGAGGAGGTCGTGGCGCACGCGGCGGGCACGCGCGGCGTCGACGGGGTCGTGTGCGGCCACATCCACACCGCCGAGCAGCGGGAGATCGAGGGCGTCGCCTATTACAATGACGGCGATTGGGTCGAGAGCTGCACCGCGCTGGTCGAGCATGTCGACGGCACGATGGAAATCCTGCGCTGGGCCGACGAGATGGCCGACCGCGCGCGGACCGCGACGATCGTCACACTGGCCGCAGCAGCATGAGGAACACCGGGATGCGCATCGCCATCGTCACCGACGCCTGGAGCCCGCAGGTCAACGGCGTCGTCCGCACGCTGGAGGCATTGACGCGCGAACTCGCCGCGACAGGACATGAGGTGATGGTCGTCTCCCCTGATCGGTTCCGCAACTTCCCGTGCCCCACCTATCCCGACATCCGGCTCGCGCTGGCGGGGAAGAAGACGGTCGGTCGCCTGCTGGGCGAGTTTGCACCGGACGCGATTCATATCGCTACGGAAGGCCCGCTCGGCATCGCCGCCCGCGCGTGGTGCGTGGCGGGCGACCTGTCCTTCACCACCGCCTTTCACACGCAGTTTCCGGACTACGTCGCCGCGCGGACCGGCGTCGATCCATCCTGGATGTGGCGCTACATCCGGTGGTTCCACGGCGCGTCGCACGCCGTGCTGGCGTCGACGCCGACGGTGGAGGCGACGCTGGTCGATCGCGGGATCGACCGGGTGCGGGCATGGGGTCGCGGCGTCGACTTCGCGACCTTCGGCAGCGACGGGGCGCGCGATCCGGCGATGACCGGTCTGGCCGGACCGGTGCTGCTGTATGTCGGTCGCGTGGCCGTCGAGAAGAACCTGCCCGCCTTCCTCGCTTGCGGCCATCGCGGCACCAAGGTCGTGGTCGGAGACGGTCCGGCGCGTGCGAAGCTGGAGCGCGAGTTTCCGGGTACCCTGTTCCTCGGCTCCCGGACTGGGGCGGAATTGGCCGCGGCGTATCGCAGCGCCGACGTGCTGGTTTTCCCCAGCCGGACGGACACGTTCGGGCTGGTGATGGTCGAGGCGCTGGCGTGCGGCACGCCGGTCGCCGCTTACCCGGTGGCGGGGCCGATGGACGTGCTGGACGACCGCGTCGGTTCGATGGACGAGAATCTGGACGCCGCGATCGCCGCCGCGCTGACCCGCGACCGCGTGACCTGCGCCGCCTATGCAGGGCGGTTCAGCTGGGCGGCCAGCGCGCGCCAGTTCGTCGCGGCCTTGGCTCCCATTCGCACGGCCGCCCCGGCTCTTGTGCCGCTCGCCGCCTGAAATCCCCGCACCGGGTTGCCCTCGGGGCGCGGGCGTTCTACATCGCAGGCAATGTGCGGCCGCTCCGGGAAGGGGCGGCCCTTTCTGTTTTAGACGGAGTTTCCGCCCGTGGCCCAGCCGCTCATGCCCCACGCGACCGCTTCCTGGCTGGTCGATAATACCGCGCTCTCGTTCGAGCAGATCGCGGATTTCTGCGGTCTCCACATCCTGGAGGTGCAGGCGATCGCCGACGACACCGCCGCGACCAAGCTGACCGGCCGCGATCCGGTGCGCGCGCACGAGCTCGGCCAGGACGAGATCGACAAGGGTCAGGCCGATCCCGACTATCGCCTGAAGATGACGAAGGGGCCGGAGCAGGTCCGCCGGACCAAGGGCCCGCGCTACACGCCCGTGTCCAAGCGTCAGGACAAGCCGGACGGTATCGCCTGGATCATCCGCAATCACCCGGAAATCAGCGACGGCGCGATCGGCAACCTGATCGGCACGACGCGTACCACGATCGCCGCGATCCGCGACCGCAGCCACTGGAACATCGCGAACATCACGCCGAAGGATCCGGTGACGCTCGGCCTGACAACGCAGCGCGAGCTCGACGCCGCGGTGGCGAAGGCCGCCAAGGGCAGCCCGGAGGATGCGCAGCCGACCGACAGCCGCCTCGAAGGCGATCGCGAGGCGCTGATCGCGCAGCTTCACGCGGAGCGCGAGCAGCAGGCGCGCGATGCCGACGCAGTGCTGCACGGCGACGATCCCGCATCGCAGGCGCGCGCGCTGTTCGACGACCCGTTCCGCCGCTGATCCCAACCGGTTGCGTCCCTTCGTTTTCCGCCTAAGCTGCGGCAAAACGAGGGGACGCTGACCATGTGCGACGACCATACCGCCGACGACAACGACCGCGGTACGACCCGCCGCGATTTCGGCATCGGCATGGGCGCGGCGAGCCTGATCGCGCTGCTGCCCAGCCCCGCCGGCGCGGTGACGGTCGCCGGCAAGGCGGTGACGATCAAGACGCCGGACGGCATCTGCGACGCCTATTTCGTCGCCCCTGCGACGGGCCGCCATCCGGCGGTGCTGATCTGGCCCGACATTATGGGGCTGCGTCCGGCGTTCGAACAGATGGCCCGGCGGCTGGCCGAGTCCGGCTATGCGGTGCTGGTCGTCAACCAGTTCTACAGGTCGGTGAAGGCGCCCTTCCTGAAGCCCGGCGAAAGCTTCGACCAACCCGCCGTCCGCGACCGCATCATGCCGTGGCGCACGCCTCTGACCGCCGAGGCAGTGACCAGCGACGGCAAGACCTTCGTCGCATGGCTCGACACCCAGAAACAGGTCGACACCCGCCGCGGCATCGCGGTCACCGGCTATTGCATGGGCGGCCCGATGATGATGCGCACCGCCGCCGCCCGCCCGGATCGGGTGAAAGCCGGCGCGTCGTTCCACGGTGCGGCGCTGGTCGGCGACGCGCCGGACAGTCCCGACAAGCTCGTGTCCCGGCTCAAAGGCGGCTACCTGATCGCAATCGCCGCCAACGACGACGCCCGCTCACCCGACGACAAGACCAAATTGCGCGCCGCCTTCGCCGCCGCCAAAATTCCTGCCGAGATCGAGGTGTACGAGGGCGCGAACCACGGCTGGTGCCCGCCCGACAGCCGCGCCTACAACCAGCCGCAGGCGGAGCGCGCATGGGCACGCCAGCTGGCGCTGTTCAAGAAGCAGCTCTGAAGGGAAGCATGATGACCTTGGTCTTCTACACAAACCCGCAATCGCGTGGCCGCATCGCCCGGTGGATGCTGGAGGAAGTCGGCGCGCCATACGACACCGTGCTTCTGGGCTATGCCGACAGCATGAAGGCCGCCGAGTATCTGGCGATCAATCCGATGGGCAAGGTGCCGGCGATCGTCCACGACGGCCATGTCGTCACCGAATGCGCCGCGATCTGTGCCTATCTCGCCGATGCCTTCCCCGACGCCGGTCTTGCACCGCCAACGACGGGGCGTGCCGATTATTATCGCTGGCTGTTCTTTGCCGCAGGCCCGGTCGAGCAGGCGGTGATCGACCGATCCCGCAAGATCGAGGTCACGCCAGAGCAAGGCCGCATGGTCGGCTATGGCAGCTACGACACTACGGTCGATGCGCTGGAGGCGGCGGTGAAGGGCAGGAGCTTCATCGCCGGTGATCGTTTCTCGGCAGCGGATGTCTATGTCGGCAGCCACATCGCCTGGGGCATGATGTTCGGCACGCTGCCAAAGCGCGAGGCTTTTGAAAGCTATCTGGCGGGCCTCACCGCCCGCCCGGCGTTCCAGCGCGCGCATCAGCTGGACGAACAGGCCGCCGCAGCCTGAGGCCTATTTGGACGTCAGTGACGTCCAACGCGCGCCAAGGCCGCCATCCGCGCGGGCAACTCCGCCCGGATGGCGCGCCGTTCCGAGGCGGGGCGGGTGCCCCATCCGGTGATCTCGCTGATCGACCGGCCGCATCCGACGCACCAGCCCGTCACCGGATCGAGCGTGCAGGTATTGACGCACGGCGACGCGACCTCTTCCGACTCCGGCTGCTTTAACCCGACCATGATGGAGGTACGCGCGACCATCACGGTTGGATGACGAGTGCGACCTTCAGAAACTCCGGGATCGGTCCGTTCCAGCCCTCGTCGGGACCATCGTCGCGCTCGTCGCGGCGATAACGATCGCGGCGCTGGTCGCTGCGGTCGCCGTAGCGGTCGTCCTGCCGCTCGCGTCGAGGTGCACGATCCTGCTGCTGCTGACGAAATTGCTCCTGCCGCGTATCGCGTTGCTGCTGAGGCTGCGACGGGGGAGAACGCTCCGGCACCGGCTCCCGCATCGGAGCGACGTCATGCACCGGCGCGGCCGGGACCGCACTCTCGGCACGCTCCGGCCGCCGTCCGCGACGCGGGCGCTCCGCCGGTGCTTCTGCGTCAGGCTCGGCCACGCGCGTCGACTCCGCTTCGAGGCGGGGGATCTTCTGGCCGGTCAGCTTCTCGATATTCTCGATATTCTCGGCATCGTCCGGCGCGGCGAACGTGTAGGCGGTACCCGTCGCCCCCGCGCGACCGGTGCGGCCGATCCGATGGACGTAATCGTCGGGGTGCCAGGGTGCGTCATAGTTGAAGACGGTGCTGACGCCCTTGATGTCGAGGCCGCGCGCCGCAACGTCGGACGCGACGAGGATCGTGACGTCACCGCGCTTGAACAACTCCAGCTCGGCCAGCCGCTGCGGCTGTTCCATGTCGCCGTGGATCTCGCCCGACTTGAAGCCGGCCTGCTTCAGCACCTTGTTCAGTTCGCGGACAGTCGTCTTGCGGTTGCAGAAGACGATCGCGTTGGTCACTTCCGGCTGGGCGAGCAGGCGTCGCAGACGCTCGCGCTTGTCCGCCGCTTTCACCGATACCAGCCACTGGGTGATGTTGATGTTGGTCGATGCCGGGCGCGCGACCTCGATCCGCTTGGGATTGTCGAGGAACCTGTCCGCCAGCTTCTTGATCGGCGCGGGCATCGTGGCAGAGAACAGCAACGTCTGCCGCTGCTTGGGCAGCTTCGTGCAGATTTCCTCGATGTCCGGGATGAAGCCCATGTCGAGCATCCGGTCCGCCTCGTCGATCACGAGCAGCGAGCAGCCGGTCAGCAGGATGTTGCCGCGGCCGAACAGGTCCATCAGGCGGCCCGGCGTCGCGATCAGGACGTCGACGCCCTTTTCCAGTGCCTTGATCTGGTCGCCCATCGATACGCCGCCGATCAGCAGCGCCATCGACAGCTTGTGGTTGGCCCCGTATTTCTCGAAGTTCTCGGCGACCTGCGCGGCAAGTTCGCGCGTCGGCTCCAGGATCAGGCTGCGCGGCATGCGCGCGCGGCTGCGGCCCTGGGCCAGGATGTCGATCATCGGCAGCACGAACGACGCGGTCTTGCCGGTGCCGGTCTGGGCGATGCCGATGATATCGCGCATCATCAACACAGGCGGGATCGCCTGCGCCTGGATCGGCGTGGGCGTGTCATAGCCGGCGTCGTTGACGGCCTTGAGAAGTTCGGGGGACAGGCCGAGATCGGCAAAGCTCATGTAGCGGTCCGGAAAATGGGCGCGCGATCCCCCGCGCGCTAGCTCCGTTGCGCTCGCGTATTCGACCGGCAAAGTCAAGAAAACCGGCGAAGTTGTGCCGCTTTGGGGTGGCTGCGTGGCCTTATCGCACCGGTTTCAATAATTTGAACGAGTCGATCTCGCATGATGCGCCCGATCGCACGCGGATCGTGTCGCGGTCGGCGCAGACCTGACCGTCGCTACCCGGCCGGATATAGAAGTTCGAATAGAAGTCGACCGATCGGCATTGCCGACCCAGCTTGGCGCGAACGCGCTGCCCGCCCTGCACGACAAGATCGATCGTCGCGGGAGCCGATACCATCGCGCCTGCCAGACTGGCGGCGGCGATGCATTTCGGCCCCTTGCTCTCCTTCCATATGGTCGGCGCGGTCAGCGCGACGCGGCCCGGTACGTTCATCCTCGGCACGCGGATCGTGATCCGCTCGTGGATCGTCAACTGCGTCACCACGACACGCGAAGGCCGTTGCGCGGGCGCTTCCGCCGCGAGGGCGAGTGGCGCCGCCAGCGCGACGAGAAGGGGCAAGGCTTTGGCGATCATCGTTCCGGGGCAGGGTGGTAGCGGGGATCGTTGAACGCCTCATGAATTGCGCCTAGCCGATCAGGCAAGATGATTGGTGCCACCACTCCCCAACTGACCTCCGCTCAGGCCGCGATGCTGGCGGAGCTTGCCCCGGTGCTCGGGCCTAAGGGCATCGTCACCGACGCCGCGACGATCGCCCCGTGGCTGCAGGATTGGCGCAAGCGGTGGCAGGGCGCGTCGCCTGCGATCCTGACTCCCGCGAACACTGCCGAAGTCGCCGCGATCGTGGCAGCGGCGGCGCGACACCGCGTGCCGCTGGTGGCGCAGGGCGGCAATAGTTCGATGGTCGGCGGAGCGACTCCTCCCGCGGACGGCAGCGCGCTGATCCTGTCGCTGCGCCGGCTCGACCGCATCCGCTCGATCGACGCCGAGGCGGGGTTGTCGGTGGTCGAGGCGGGTGTCGTTCTCCAGACCTTCAACGATGCTGCGCTGACGGTCGGCCGACGTTTTCCCCTGACCCTCGGCGCACGGGGCAGCGCGACGATCGGCGGCTTGGTATCGACCAACGCCGGCGGCACGCAGGTGCTGCGGTTCGGCACGATGCGCGGGCTGGTCGCGGGCGTGGAGGCGGTGCTGGCGGATGGCTCCATCTATGACGGACTCGCGGCCCTGAAGAAGGACAATCGCGGCTACGACCTCGATCATCTGCTCGTGGGAGCGGAGGGGACGCTCGGGATCGTCACCGCCGCGACATTACGGCTGGCCCCTGCCGTGGCGGCGCGGGGCGTCGCCTGGGCGGGCGTGAGCGATCCCCAAACGGCGTTGGCCCTATTGCGCAGCTTCCAGCGCGACACTGACACGATCGAAAGTTTTGAGATCATGCCGGCGGCCACGCTCGACGCCGCGCTCGCGCATGTCTCCGGCTCCCGCGCGCCCTTGCAGGGGCGACACCGCTGGCATCTGCTGATCGAGGCCACGGCAGCGACTGACGACGCGGAGGCGCCGGCTGCGATGCTGGAACGTCTGCTTGGCGCAGCGCTCGCGGGCGGGCTGGTGGAGGATGCGACGATCGCGGTCAGCGAAGCGCAGGCCGAGGCGTTCTGGCGCCTGCGTGATTCGCTGTCCGATGCGGAGCGGGCGAGGGGCCCTGCCGTCCAGTTCGACATCGCCGTGCCGGTCGCGACGATGCCCGCCTTCATGCAGCAGGCAGCAAGCGCGGCCGAGCATCGCTTCCCCGGCACGGATGCTTCGGGCTTCGGTCACCTGGGCGATGGCAACATCCATTTCCACGTCCGCGCGCCCGAAGGCGTCGACCGCGACCGCTGGTACGCGGAGGATGCACCCGTCATCACCCGCTTCGTCCACGACCTCGTCGACGCGGCGGGCGGCACCATCTCCGCCGAACATGGCATTGGCCAGATGAAGCGCGACGAACTGGCGCGGATCGCATCGCCCGCGCGGATGATGGCGCTGATGGCGATCAAGCAGGCGATGGACCCGCTGGGCATTCTCAACCCCGGCAAGCTGCTTGCGCCGCCAGCGCGCGGCCAATAGAGCCTCTGCCGATCGGCGGGCGGCCCATCGGGGGGCGGGCCTGCGACATGACGACGGAGAGAATTATGGCCAGCGCGCCGCAACTGCCGCTTTTCTACAATGGCCTGGAGCCGCTTTCGAGCGAGACTCACGCCGACTACCGCATCCAGCCGCAGGACAGCGCACCGCACCTGATCGGCCAGCATGCGATCCCGATCACTACGGACGAGTTCGCGCTGGTGCAGCGTTTCATGCCGATCGTGTTTTCGGTCGGCGACGACGCGATCCCGCTCGGCCTGATGGGCCTGAACGAGGGAGTGAACGTCTTCATCGGTGACGACGGCAAGCTGGTCGACGACAATTTCTACGTGCCGGCCTATGTCCGTCGCTACCCGTACATGCTCGCGCGGCTGCGCCCGGAGTCGGAGGAGCTGTCGCTCTGCTTCGATCCGAGCAGCCCGGTGCTCGGCGCGTATGACGAGGGCGACAAGCTGTTCGAGAACGGCCAGCCGACCGAGGTCACCAAGCAGATCCTGGCGTTCAACGAGCAGTTCGAACAGGCCGGCCAGCGGACCCAGAACTTCATGCGCGAATTGCGCGAGCTGGGCCTGTTGATGGAAGGCGAAGTCAGCATCCAGCCCGACGCCGGCGGCCAGCCGTTCATCTATCGCGGCTTCCAGATGGTGAACGAGGAGAAGCTCAACGGCCTGCGCGGCGACCAGCTTCGCAAGATGCAGCAGTCCGGCATGCTGCCGCTCCTTTATGCACACCTCTTCTCGCTGGCGCTGATGCGGGAGGTCTTCGGCCGTCAGGTCCAGCAGGGCAAGACGCCGCCGTCGTTGCCGCAGGGCGTGTAAACACCAAGGGGCGGCGGCGGTTCTCGGGCTGTCGTCGCCCCGCCCGGCAGATCGTTACGCGCGCGACCTGTAAAAATGCATTTTTTCCGGGTCGGGCTTGAACCAATCGGCCACTTACCCATTTATGCCATGTACGGTTTCGTGTCCCCCCTTTCGCGAGGCCGTACGACACGCTTTTAGCGTGTCTCCTCCCTGAACCTTGGCCACCTCGTACGCTTCGCGCTGCGGGGTGGTTTTTTATTCGGCGGCCAGCGCCAGCGGTTGCGCGAGTGCTTCATCCGCCAGCGCGTCGATCACCGCACGCACCATCGCCACGACCACAGAGAGGCCCGGACCGACATCGTCCAGCCGAGCATCGAGGTACAGGCTGCGGTCGATTTCGAGCTGGACGGCGTGGATGCCCAGCGCGGGTCGACCGTGCGCCTGCGTCACGAAGCCGCCGGGGTAGGGAGTGTTCAGCCCATGCGGCAACCCCGTCGCCGCCACCGCGGATTCGACACGTGCCGTGAAGCGCGATCCCGCTGCGCTGCCGAACCGGTCGCCGATCACGATCCGCGGCTGCATTCGGCCGAGCGACGGCATCGAATGCAGGTCGAGCAGCACCGCCGCCCCAAATCGCGCCTGCGCCGCCGTCAGCGCCTTGTCCAGCGCAGCATGATAGGGGCGGTGATCCTCCACCAGCCGCTGGGTTATCGCCGCGCCGGAGAACCGCCCGCGCCAGATGTCGCCCACGCCGCCCGCCCGTCGCGGCACGAGGCCCAGTCCGCTGCGCAACTTGGCTGACGGCACCGCCGGCAGCGGCGGCGCGCCGGCATCCACGCGGGGGTCGCGCTCGTCCTCGCTGCGGTTCAGGTCGATCCACGCGCGTGCGCGCCGCTGGATCAGCATCGTCTCCACGCCGCATGCCGCCAGCGCGACGGCATCGACCCGCCGATCTTCCAGGCTGCGCAGCGAAGCGACCGGCACGCGCAACGCGTCGATCAGCGCCGCTGGATACTCGCGCCCGGCATGCGGCACCGACACGACCACCGGCGAGGCGGGCGGCCAGGTGCCGTAGCGGTCGAAGGAAGGCTGCATCGGGCACCATGCTATCGCGGCATCCGGGCAAGGGGAAGGACCGTCGCGGCCCTGCGACGTGGTGAGCCTTTCGACTGGAAATCTTAACCGTCCCGTGGCTACATCGGCTCGACGACGAGGGAAGTACCGAGCGATGATCCGAATCCTGCTGGCCGAAGACGACCAGGTGATGCGCGAATATCTGACGCGCGCGTTGCAGAAGTCCGGCTATGCCGTCACGGCGGTCGATCGCGGCACCGCCGCGCTGCCCCTGATCCAGACGGAATCCTTCGACCTGCTGCTGACCGACATCGTCATGCCGGAAATGGACGGCATCGAACTGGCACAGCGTGCGGGGGAGGTTTCGCCCAATCTGCGCGTCATGTTCATCACGGGTTTTGCCGCCGTCACGCTCAAGGCCGGCAAGGCGATGCCCAACGCGCGCGTCCTGTCCAAGCCCTTCCATCTCCGCGACTTGGTGGCCGAGGTCGATCGCCTGTTCGAGACGGATCTCGCCGGCCTGAATTAGGCGCTTGCGCTCCGCGGCACCCGCCGCTAGAGGCGCGCTTCCCCTTTGTGGGCGTGTAGCTCAGTGGTAGAGCACTGTGTTGACATCGCAGGGGTCGCAAGTTCAATCCTTGCCACGCCCACCATTCAAAAAGCCTCGGTATCTACTGGATCCCGGGGCTTTTTTGCGTCTGGAGGACCGCCTCGCCAAGCGCGTCGTAGATACGATCGAGGTCGGCATCGTCGATGCAATAGGGTGGCATGACGTAGAGCGTGTTGCCCAGTGGGCGCAGCAACAGGTCGGCGTCGCGGAACTGCGCCAACAGCCGCGGGGCAAGCGCCGACAGATAACCAGCGTCCGGCACCTCCAGATCGAGCGCGGCGATCGTGCCGAGCGAGCGGGCATCGGCCACACCGGGCAACGCCGCCAGTCGGTCGAGCCGTGCGGCCTGCCGCGCGGCCAGCGAGGATACCCGCTCCCCCACCGGTTCGTCACGCCAGATCGCCAGGTTCGCGACTGCGGCGGCGCACGCGATCGGGTTGGCGGTGTAGCTGGACGAGTGGAAGAACATCCGCGCGCGATCGGTCGACCAGTGGCTTTGATAGATGTCTTCGCTCGCCATCGTCACCGCCAGCGGCAGGCTACCGCCGGTCAACCCTTTCGACAGGCACAGGATATCCGGTGCGATCTCCGCCTGTTCGCAGGCGAGCAGCGTGCCGGTGCGGCCCCAGCCGGTCATCACCTCGTCGGCGATGAACAGCACGCCGTGCCTCGCGCAGATCGCGTGCATCGCGCGCAACGTGTCCGCGCCGTACATCAGCATCCCGCCCGCGCCGAGCACCAGCGGTTCGACGATGAACGCCGCCGGCTGCGTGCGACACGCCGCCTCCAGCGCCTCCAGCGTCTCCTGCTCGTGACCCGCCGTGGGAAAGGGGATGACGGCGACATCGAACAGCAGCGGCGCATAGGCGGCGCTGAACACCCCGCGTGCGCCGACCGACATCCCGCCGACCGTGTCGCCGTGATAGCTGTGCTGCATCACGACGATGTGGGTCCGCGGCTCGCCCCGGTTCGCGAAGTGACCCAGCGCCATCTTCAGCGCGACCTCGACGCTGGTCGAACCCGAGTCGGAAAAGAACACACGCGTCAGCGACGGGGGCATGATCGCCAGCAGTCCGAGCGCCACGTCTTCGGCGGGCTGATGCGTCCAGCCCGCGAAGATGATCTGGTCCAGCCGCTGCGCCTGCTCGGCGATCGCCGCCATGATCCGCGGGTGGCCGTGACCGTGCGTCGTCACCCACCAGGACGAGATCGCATCGACGATCCGGCGACGGTCGTCGGTGTGAAGCGCCGCGCCCTTGCCGTGCGTGACGAGCGGGATCGGCTCGCCCAGCCCGTGCTGCGTGAAGGGATGCCAGATCGGCGAACTCATGCGAAATCCTCGATGTCGAAGTTCGCCGCGAACGCCGCGCGCAGCGTATCCGCATCGAGCGTGGCGAGGCGGGGCAGGCGACCGAGCCGCTTCACTTGGCCGATCCGGCAGATCGTCGCCTCGCTATCCTCGACGGCCTCGCCCGAAAACGCGACGCCGAGAATGGCGACGCCGCGGTGGCGGAGCGCCTCGATCGTCATCAGGCTGTGATTGATCGTGCCGAGCCCCGTGCGCGCGACGATCACCACCGGCTGCGCCCACTTCGCGAACACATCGGCATAAAGCAGGTTGCCGTCGATCGGGACGAGCGCGCCGCCCGCACCCTCGACAACCAGCGGCCGCTGGGGTGGCAGGGCTAGCCGGTCGGCATCGATCGTGACGCCGTCGATCGCGGCGGCGCGGTGGGGAGAGCAGGGCGTCGTCAGCCGATATGCCTCGGGCAGGATGTGCGCGGCCGGCAATCCGGACAGCGAAGCGACGCGCGCGGCATCGCCGTGGTCGAGGTCGCCCGCCTGCACCGGCTTCCAGTAGTGCGCGGCGAGCGCGCCGGCGAGGGCGGCGGCAAACACCGTCTTGCCGACATCGGTATCGGTGCCCGTGACGACGATCGCGTGGTTCACCGCAAAACCTCCTCCAGCGTGTCGGCCAGCCGCTCGATATCGGCGGTGTCGATGTTGAGCGTCAGCGAGATCCGCAGCCGCGCTGTGCCCGCTGGAACCGTCGGCGGGCGGATGCCGCGCACGTCCAGCCCCGCCGCCTGAAGCGCCGCCGCAACGCGCATCGCCTGCGCGTCCTCGCCCAACACCAGCGGCAGGATTTGGGATTCCGTCGCCGTCGCGCCAAGCGGCGACAGCAGGCGCTCCGCCGTGGCGATGCGTTCGGCCAGTGCGGTGCGGCGCTCGGGTTCGTCGGACAGGATATGCAGCGCCTCCCGCACCGCCGCGGCCATCAGGGGCGAAGGAGCGGTGGAAAAGATGAAGCCCCGCCCGCGGTTGACGAGGAAATCCGTCACCACGCGCGGCCCGCAGACCAGTGCGCCTTCGCAGCCCAGCGCCTTGCCGCAGGTGTGCAGGCTGACGACACGATCGCCGCGCGGCCGGTCGCCCAGCAATCCGCGCCCGTCCGGCCCGAACACCCCCGTCGCATGCGCTTCGTCGACGATCAGCACGGCGTCGTACCGGTCCGCGATCGCGGTCAGCGCATCCAGCGGCGCGCGGTCGCCGTCCATGCTGTAGAGGCTTTCGACCACGATCCACGGCGTGCCGACGCCGCCAGCGACCCGCCAGCCCGCGATCGCGTCGGCGAACGACTGCGCGTCGTTGTGGCGCGCGACGGCGACCGGTGCGCGGGCGAGGGCCATGCCGTCATGCGCGCTGGCATGGATCAGCGTGTCGTGGACGATCAGGTCGCCCCGCTGCGGCAGCGTCGCGAGCAGGGTCGCATTCGCCGCGAAGCCGCTTGAAAAATACAGCGCCGACTCCGCGCCGAAGAACGAAGCCGCCTCCGTCTCCAGCGCTTCGTGCTCCGGATCGTTGCCGCGCAGCAGCCGCGATCCGCCCGACCCGATCGCGACGCCACGCCCGATCGCCTCCCCGACCGCGTCGCGTAGGCGCGGCGACCCGGCCAGCCCGAGATAGTCGTTCGAGGCGAAGTCGATGCCCGCACGTGCGTGCAGGCTACGGTACCGATCGCGCTCCGCCAGCGCGCCAAGATCGCGGCGATGCGCGGCGAAGGGTGTCATAGCGGCCCGCTGATCGTCGTCGTCATCGTCGTCCTCGCCCCTCCGGTCGCGGCTCCTACCAGCATCGGCGGCGAAGGCCAGCCGTCCGCCCTCCCGCTATGGACTGCCGCTACGGCACGCGAGAGCGGCTCACCCCATACGTATGTGGTCGTGCCGCAATTGACGGGGGAACCGGGAGGTGTTCGGATTATTTCATCCTGAGGGGGCGTCCACCGTCCCGAGACTCGATGGAGCAGAGCATGTCCGACGACCGCCATGACGCGATTCGCACCCGCGCCTACCAGCTTTGGGAAGAGGAGGGCCGTCCGCACGGTCGCGACGAGCATCACTGGCATGCGGCGTCACAGGGGGCCAGCAGCGACGCGTCCGAACCCGCCACCTCGGCGGCGGGGGACGAAGCCGGTGGTGACTTGACCGAGGAACTGCAGGCCGGCTCCCCGCCCACCCGCAAGCCGCGCGCCACCAAGCCGGAAGAGCCACCACAGACGACCGCCGCGGAGCCGAGCGCGAAGAAAGCCCGCTCGCCCAAAGCAAAATCGGCGAAATAGCCGACCCTTCCGCCGACTTCAGACGTTCGTAGGGTCGCGCAGGCGGTTGCCGGCGGACCGGAGGGGAATTTGTTGATGCCTGATGCCACCCAGACGACGCGCCACAGCGCGCTCGATCCGATTCTGCTGATGCCCAAAACCGAAGCGCTGGATCGTGCGACCAAACCGGCAGAGCGGCTGGTGATCGACACGATCGCGCCCAGCGTCGATGGCGGCTGGCCGGTCAAGCGGATCGCCGGCGAAGCGGTGACGGTGGAGGCGAACGTCTTCACCGACGGGCACGAGCAACTCGCGGTCGAACTATTGTGGCGGCCCGCCGACGAGACCGAATGGCGCGCGGTGCGGATGGCGGCGCTGCCGACCGATCGCTGGCGCGCGGTATTCGTGCCCGAGCGGCTGGGCCGGCATGAGTTCGCGGTCGAGGGCTGGCTGGACGTATTCGGCGGCTTTCGGCGCGATTTCGCCAAGAAGCTGGGTGCGGACGTGGCGCAGCGGGTCGATTACATGGAGGGCCGCGGCATCGTGCGTGCGGCGGCGAAGCGCACCGGCAATGCCGAGCTTTTGCGCTGGGCCGACCGTGTCGATGCCGGTGACGATGCGCGCGAAGGGGCCGAACTGCTGCTGGCGGACGAACTCGCGCGACTGATGACGGCGGCGGACGACCGGCCGCACCGGTTGCGCTCGGCGACGGTCCTGCTCGATGCCGAACGCCTCGCGGCGCGGTTTTCCAGCTGGTACGAATTGTTCCCGCGCTCGCAGGTCATCGATCCGACGAAGCACGGCACATTCGACGATGTCATCCCGCGCCTGCCGCAGATCCGCGACATGGGGTTCGACACGCTGTATTTCCCGCCGATCCACCCGATCGGCAAAACCAACCGCAAGGGACCGAACAACACGCTGACGCCGGGCCCGAACGATCCCGGCAGCCCCTATGCGATCGGTTCGGATGCGGGCGGACACGATGCGGTGCATCCCGAACTCGGCGGGTTCGAGGCGTTCGCGCGGCTGGTGGAGGCGGCGAAGGCGCACGGGCTGGAGGTCGCGCTGGACTTCGCGATCCAGTGTTCGCCGGATCACCCTTGGCTGAAGGATCATCCCGGCTGGTTCGCATGGCGACCCGACGGGTCGATGAAGTATGCGGAGAACCCGCCGAAAAAATATCAGGACATCGTCAACGTCGATTTCTACGGCCCCGACGCGATCCCGGGCCTGTGGGTCGCGCTGCGCGATGTCGTGCTGTTGTGGGTCGAACACGGCGTGAAGGTCTTCCGCGTCGACAATCCGCACACCAAGCCGCTGCCGTTCTGGGAGTGGATGATCGGCGAGGTCCGCGCACAGCATCCCGATGCGATCTTCCTGGCGGAGGCGTTCACGCGCCCGACGATGATGTACCAGCTTGCGAAGGTCGGCTTCTCGCAAAGCTACACCTATTTCACCTGGCGCGACCGCAAGGACGAGCTGACCGAGTATATCGAGGAACTGACGACGGAGGCTCCCAAGGAGTTCTACCGGCCGCATTTCTTCGTCAACACGCCAGATATCAACCCGGTCTATCTCCAGACATCCGGCCGGCCCGGCTTTCGCATCCGCGCCGTGCTCGCGGCGACGCTGTCGGGCCTGTTCGGCGTCTATTCCGGCTTCGAGCTGTGCGAGGCCGCGGCGATCCCCGGCAAGGAAGAATATCTCGACAGCGAGAAGTACATCGTCAAGCCGCGCGACTGGAACGCGCCGGGCAACATCACGATGGACATTGCGATGCTCAACCGTATTCGCCGGCAATATCCGGCGCTTCAGACGCATCTGAATACCAAGTTCTTCGTCGCCAACGACGACAACATCATCTGGTACGGCAAGCCCGATCCGGACGGAAAGGGAATCATCTGCGTCATGGTCAATCTCGACCCGCACAACGGCCATGAATGCAATTTCCAGATTCCGCTCTGGGAGCTCGGGCTGGACGATAATGCCAGCGTCGATGTCGAGGATCTGGGCGAGGGCTGGCGCTTCCGCTGGTATGGGAAGGATCAGTTCATCCGCATCGAGCCCGACCAACCCTATCGTATCTGGCGCCTGACGCCCGGAGGTTTCGCATGAGCGAGTTGCAGTCGGACGCCGTCACCGATCCGATGAAGGACCCGCTCTGGTACAAGGACGCGGTGATCTATCAGGTCCACGTCAAATCCTTCTACGACAGCAACAATGACGGCATCGGCGACTTCAAGGGACTGTTGCAGAAGCTGGATTACATCGCCGACCTCGGCGTGACCTGCATCTGGCTGCTGCCCTTCTATCCCAGCCCGCGGCGCGACGACGGCTACGACATCGCCGCGTACGAGGACGTGTCCCCCGATTACGGCACGATGGAGGATGCGACCGCATTTATCGCGGCGGCCCACGATCGAGGCATTCGCGTCGTCACCGAACTCGTCATCAACCACACATCGGACCAGCATCCGTGGTTCCAGGCCGCGCGCAAGGCCCCGCCGGGATCGCCGGAACGCGCCTTCTACGTCTGGTCCGACGACGACAAGCTCTACAGCGGCACCCGCATCATCTTCCTCGACACCGAAAAGTCCAACTGGACGTGGGACGAGGAGGCGGGTGCCTATTTTTGGCACCGCTTCTATTCGCACCAGCCCGACCTGAACTTCGACAATCCGGCGGTGCTGGAGGAAGTGCTGCGCGTCATGCGCTTCTGGCTCGATCTCGGCGTCGACGGGCTGCGGCTGGACGCCATTCCGTATCTGATCGAGCGTGACGGCACCTCGAACGAGAACCTGCCCGAGACGCACGACGTCCTGAAGAAGATCAGGGCCGCGCTGGACCGCGAATATCCCGACCGCATGCTGCTCGCCGAAGCCAATATGTGGCCGGAGGATACGCAGCAATATTTCGGCGACAGCGCCGCGGCGGGCGAGGCGGGCGACGAGTGCCACATGGCGTTCCACTTCCCCCTGATGCCGCGCATGTACATGGCGGTGGCGCAGGAGGATCGCTTCCCGATCACCGACATCATGCGCCAGACGCCCGATATTCCGGCGAACTGCCAATGGGCGATCTTCCTGCGCAACCACGACGAACTGACGCTGGAAATGGTCACCGATTCGGAGCGAGACTATCTCTGGAACACCTATGCCGCCGACCGGCGCGCGCGGATCAATCTTGGTATCCGCCGCCGCCTCGCGCCGCTGATGGAGCGGGACCGGCGGCGCATCGAGTTGATGCACGCGCTGCTGCTGACGATGCCCGGCACGCCGGTGCTGTATTACGGCGACGAGATCGGGATGGGCGACAACATCCATCTCGGCGACCGCGACGGCGTCCGCACGCCGATGCAATGGTCGCCCGACCGCAACGGCGGCTTCAGCCGCGCCGATCCGCCGCAACTCACGCTTCCCGCGATCATGGACCCGCTCTACGGCTATCAGGCGGTGAACGTGGAGGCGCAGGAGCGCGACGGCCATTCGCAGCTGAACGCGGTCAAGCGCATGCTGGCGGTGCGACGCGAGCATCCCGCCTTCGGTCGCGGGACGCAGCGCTTCCTGCGCCCCGCCAACCGCAAGATCCTCGCCTACATCCGCGAATATCAGGACGATCGCATCCTGTGCGTGTTCAACCTCGGCCGCACCGCGCAGGCAGTGGAACTGGACCTTCAGGAGCATGAGGGGTTGACCCCGGTCGAACTCACCGGCGGCGTGGCGTTTCCGGCGGTCGGGCCGCAGCCCTATGTGCTGACGCTGCCGCCCTATGGTTTCCTGTGGTTCGTGCTCAGCGATCAGGCCAACGCGCCCGCCTGGGCGACCAGCGCGCCGTCGCTGGAGGTGGAGCGCTTCACCTTCGTGCTGCGGCCGGAGCTGGAGGACGTGACGGTCGGCTCCAACCGATCCGTGCTGGAGCGCGACGTGCTGCCGACCTACATCGCGCAGCGCCGCTGGTTCGGGGCCAAGGACGAGGCGCTGAACGAGGTGCGGCTGATCCGCTGCGATCCGCTGCCCGGCGTCGAGGACCTGTTGCTCGCGGAGATCGAGGTCGAGACGGATCGCGGCGCCTATCGCTACTCCCTGCCGCTGGGCATCGCGTGGGAAGGCGAGACGCAGGGGCGTTTCGCGGGCAGTCTGGCGATGGCGCGTGTCCGTCGCGGCCGCCGCGTCGGCCTGCTCACCGACGGCTTCGCGGTCGGCGAATTCGCGCGCAGCGTGCTGGGCGGAATGATCGCCGGCACCACCCTGGGAGAGGGCGATGCCGCACTGTCCTTTACCGGTTATGACGGGCTCGACGTGCAGCCGGACGAAGCGGTCGAGTGGCTGACCGCGGAACAGTCCAACAGCACGATGGTGCTGGGCGAACGCGTCGTCCTGAAACTGCTGCGTAAGCTGGAAAGCGGCATCCATCCCGATGCGGAGATGGTCCGCCATCTCGTCGCGCAAGGGTTCGAGGCGGTGCCGCCGATATTGGGCGAGGTTCGCCGGATCACCGACGACACGCTGCTGATGATGGCGCAGCGGTTCGTCCACAATCAGGGCGACGGCTGGCAGTGGACGCTGGCGACGCTGGAACGGCTGGCGATCGCCGACGAGTCGACCTTCGCCAATTACCGCACCTTCGCGGAGACGCTGGGCAAGCGGCTGGCGCAGATGCATGCGGTGCTCGCGCGACCGAGCGACGACGCGGCATTCGCGCCGGACACGATGTCGTCGGACGGTGCGGAGCGTCTCGCCGCCGACGTGCTCGCCGATGTCGAGAACGCGCTGGCGCGGATCGCAGACGCGCACCTGACCGGGGAAGCGGCGGAGTATCTGCTCGCCAACCGCGACGCGCTGATCGCCCGGGTGCGCGACGTGGCCCGTGCTACCGCCGGCGAGCGGCTGACGCGCATCCACGGCGACCTGCATCTGGGGCAGGTGCTGGTGACCGGCGGCGACGTGATGCTGATCGATTTTGAGGGTCAGCCGGCCAAGCCACTCGCGGAGCGCCGCGCCAAGGATCTGGCCCTTCGCGACGTGGCGGGCATCCTGCGCTCGTTCGATTATGCCACCGCCGTCGCCGATCGCTCGCGCCCGCCGGGACCGGACACCGAGGCGTTGCGGGCCGAGCATCGCTACGCATCCTTCTGCCACAATGCGCGCGAGGCGTTCCTCGATGCGTATGTCGCGGAGGCGGGCGAGGCGCCGGATGCCGCACGCCTCGACCTGCTGCTCGTCGCGAAGGCGGCGTACGAGGTCGGGTACGAGGCGGCGAACCGGCCCGATTGGCTGGAGGTGCCGGTGGACGGCCTGTTCCGGGCGGGACGACGCCTGATCGGGTAGGCCCGATTCTCCGTCATTGCGAGCGTAGCGAAGCAATCCAGGGCGTGGTGCGTTGCCCTGGATTGCTTCGCTACTCTCGCAATGACGGTTCTGAAGTCCAAGCCCGATTGATCTCGCACATGCACAATAAGCGTGCGGCGTGCGGAACACGCGCCCCGGCGAGCGGGTTTCACGGCGGTATCCAGAACAGGGGAACACCGCCTTGACGTCACTGCCCGACCGGCTCGAAGCCGGCTCGCCCTATCCGCTCGGCGCAACGTGCATCGACGGGGGGATCAACTTCGCCGTCTTCTCCGCCAATGCCGAAAAGATCGAGCTGTGCATCTTCAGCCCGGACGGCAAGCGCGAACTGCGCCGCTACGAATTGCCGGAATGGACGGACGAGGTCTGGCACGGGTATCTGCCGGATGTCGGCCCCGGTGTCCTGTACGGGTATCGCGCTCACGGCCCGTACGAGCCGGAACAGGGCCACCGCTTCAACCCGAACAAGCTGCTGCTCGACCCGTATGCGCGCAAGCTGCACGGCCAGATCAAGTGGACCGATGCGCTGCACGGTTACAAGGTTCGCTCGCGCAAGGAGGACCTGTCCTTCGATACGCGTGACAGTGCGCCGGCCATGCCCAAGGGCGTCGTCGTCGACGATCATTTCGACTGGTCGCAGGATCGCCGCCCGAACACGCCGTGGTCGGAAACGGTGGTGTACGAGGCGCACGTCAAGGGCCTGACCAAGCTGTTCGAACTGGTCCCCCCACGCGAACGCGGCACCTATGCCGCGCTCGGCCACCCGAAGGTCATCGAGCATCTGAAGAAACTGGGCGTCACCGCGCTCGAATTGATGCCGATCCACGCCTTCACGCAGGACCGGTTCCTGCAGGAGAAGGGCCTGCGCAATTACTGGGGCTACAACACGCTCTCGTTCTTCGCGCCCGAACAGTCGTATCTCGCCACCGACAGCCAGGACGAACTGCGGCGTGCCGTTCGCCGCCTGCACTCCGCCGGCATCGAGGTGATCCTCGACGTCGTCTACAATCACACCTGCGAGGGGTCGGAGAAGGGCCCGACGCTGTCGTGGCGCGGGCTGGACAACGCCAGCTACTACCGGCTGGTCAAGGATCAGCCGCGCTATGCGATCAACGACACCGGCACCGGCAACACGCTGAACACCGACAAGGCGCGCGTGATCCAGATGATCGCCGACTCGCTGCGCTACTGGGCGACCAGCTTCGGCATCGACGGCTTCCGCTTCGACCTCGGCCTGACGCTCGGGCGGACGGAAACGGGGTTCGACAGCGGCCACGCCTTCTTCGACGTGCTGCGGCAGGACCCGGTACTCGGCAAGCTGAAGCTGTCGACCGAGCCTTGGGATATCGGCCCCGGCGGTTACCAGCTCGGCAATTTCCCGCCCGGTTTCGCCGAGTGGAACGACAAGTACCGCGACACCGTCCGCAAGTTCTGGCGCGGCGACCCCTCGCAGCGCGGCGATCTCGCGGCGCGCCTGTCCGGTTCCGGCGACCTGTTCGACCGCCGCGCGCGGCGTCCCTGGGCCAGCGTCAACCTGCTCGCGGCGCATGACGGCTTCACGTTGTACGACACCGTCGCCTACGAACAGCGCCACAACGAGGCCAACAAGGAAGACAATCGCGACGGTCACTCGGAGAACTACTCGCGCAACTGGGGCGCGGAGGGGGAGGCCGACGACGAGGGGATCAAGGCGACCCGCGCCACCGTCCAGCGGTCGATGCTGACCACGCTGTTCGCCTCGCTCGGCACGCCGATGCTGGTCGCGGGCGACGAGTTCGGGCGGACGCAGGGGGGCAACAACAACGCCTATTGCCAGGACGACGAGATCAGCTGGCTCGACTGGTCGCGCGCCGCCTCGCCGGAGGGCAAGTCGCTGCTCGACTTCACCTCGCGCCTCGCCGACCTGCGCAGTCGCTATCCGGTGCTGCGCTCCAAGTCGTTCCTGTACGGGCAAAACTCGCCCGGCCACGGCGTCAACGACATCGAATGGTGGGACGAGCGCGGCGAGCAACTGTCGTCCGACGACTGGAACAACCCGGACGGCCGCGCCCTGCTGATGCGCCGTGCGGTGAAGCTGGACAGCGGGGAAATCGAGGCGGTTTCGCTGCTGCTGAACGCGTCGGACGACACGATCACCTTCACCTTGCCGCCCCCGCACAGCGACCGCGTGGTGCTGATCGATAGCACCAAACCCGATCTGCGCGAGGAGGCGATCGGCGACGATTACGAACTCGGCGCGCACGGGGCCGCGCTGATCGCGTGGAAGGTCGCGCCGGAAGCCACCGGTCAGGACGACGGAGAGGCATGATGCGCTGGGGACCGGAACTGCTGGCGGATGACCGGACGGCGTTCCGGCTCTGGGCGCCCGATGCGGACGCGGTGACGCTGGAGCTGGAAGGCCTTCCTCCCGTCGACATGACGGCGGGGGAGGGCGGCTGGTTCTCCGCGGAGGCGGCGGTCGGTGCGGATGCCCGCTACCGGTTCCGCATCGGCGACATGGCGGTGCCAGATCCCGCGTCGCGCGCGCAGGACGGCGGCGTCAACGGGTGGAGCATCGTCGTCGACCCCGCCGCGTACGAGTGGCGCAACGACTGGGCCGGTCGCGCGTGGGAAGAAACCGTCGTGATGGAGGTGCATGCCGGCACCTGCGGCGGCTTCCGCGGATTGGCGGACAAGCTGCCGGAGATCGCCGCATTAGGCGTTACGGCGGTCGAACTGATGCCGATCAACGCGTTCGGCGGCACGCGCAACTGGGGCTATGACGGCGTGCTGCCCTATGCGCCTGCAGACAGCTACGGCTCACCCGAGGACCTGAAGGCACTCATCGATCGCGCGCACGAGCTGGGCATGTCGATGTATCTCGATGTGGTCTACAACCACTTCGGACCCGATGGAAACTACCTTAACAGCTATGCCAGCGGCTTCTTCCACCCGGAGGTGAAGACGCCGTGGGGTGGCGCCGTGGCGGTGGACGAGGAGCCGGCGCGGCGCTTCTTCATCGACAATGCGCTGATGTGGCTCCAGGAATATCGCTTCGACGGGCTGCGCTTCGACGCGGTGCATGCGATCGCCAATGACGCGTTCCTTGATGCGATGGCCGCCGAAATCCGTGCGACCGTGAAGCGCCCGGTGCATCTGGTGCTGGAGAACGAGCATAACGACTCAGACCGGCTCGCACCCGGCAAGTACGACGCGCAGTGGAACGACGATTTCCATAACGTCCTGCACGTTCTGCTGACCGGCGAGACCGACGCCTATTACGCCGACTTCGCCGATCGCCCCGCCGAACGGCTGGCGCGCTGTCTGGCGGAGGGCTTTATCTATCAGGGCGAGGCGTCGACCAATCAGGACGGCAAGACCCGGGGGAAACCGTCCGCGCATCTGTCCCCGACATCGTTCGTGGCGTTCCTCCAGAATCACGACCAGATCGGCAACCGCGCGCTGGGGGAGCGGCTGACGCTGCTGACCAGCCCTACGAAGCTGCGCGCCGCGACGGTGCTGCTGCTGCTCGGGCCGCAGATCCCGCTGATCTTCATGGGCGACGAGACCGGATCGGAGACACCGTTCCTGTTCTTCACCGATTTCCACGACGAACTGGCGGACGCCGTGCGGGAAGGGCGGCGCGACGAATTCAAGAAGTTCGCCGCGTTCGACGAACCGGCCGAACGCGCGACCATCCCCGACCCCAATTGCGTCGACACGTTCGATCGGTCGCGGGTGCAGCCCGGCCCGGACGCGGATGCGTGGCGCGCCTTCTACACCGAATTGCTGACGCTGCGGCGGGAGCGGATCGTGCCGGCGCTGAAGCGGGCGTCCTCGCTCGGCGCGGAGGCGCTCGGCGACGCCGCGGTGTCCGCCCGCTGGCAACTGGGCGATGACGTGCTGACGATCGTGCTGAACCTCGGGTCGGAGCCGGTGCCGATCCCGGAGGGACGGGCTTTCTACGCCTCGGGCGAACCGGGCGCGGCGGATAGCTGCGCGGTGTGGCTGGCATGAGCGCGCTTCACGAACTGGCGGCGGAGGTCGGGCTTCAGGTCGACTGGCGCGACGCGTCGGGTCAGGCGCAACGGGTCCGCGACGAGGTGCTGGTCGACGTGCTGGAAGCGCTCGGCTTCGAGGCGCGCGACGAATGCACGATCGCGGCCACCCGTCGTCAGCACGCAGAGGGTCAGAGCAACGACGGCGGCACCTTCCTGACCGGCGATGTCGGCACGCCGATCGGGGTCCCGTTCGCCGGTCGCGGCGAACTGCTGATGGCCGACGGATCGCGGCGCGACGTGGCGATCCAGAACGGCACGCTGCCCGCGATCGACCTGCCCGGCTATCACCGGCTGATGCTCGACGATCGCGAGGTCGAGGTCGCGGTCGCGCCGAAGCGGTGCTTCACCGTCGCCGATGCCGCCGGCGACCGGCGCATCTGGGGCGCGGCGATCCAGATCGCCAGCCTGCGCGACGAACGCGGCGGCGCGTATGGCGACTTCGGCAGCCTGCGCGAGGCCGTCGCCGCATTGGCCGGCGCGGGAGCGGATGCCGCGGCGATCAGCCCGGTGCACGCGCTCTTCCCCGCGGATGCCAACCGCTACAGTCCCTATGCACCGTCGAGCCGGCTGTTCCTCAACATCCTCTTTGCCGATCCCGCGATCGTCGGCCTGCCCCTGCACGAAGGAGCCTCGCCGGACCTGATCGACTGGCAGTCCGCAATCCCCGCGCGTCTTGCGCTCCTGCGGCAGACGTTCGACGCGCGGACCGACGCGATGCGCGACGCGGTGGCGGCGTTTGCGGAGGCGGGCGGCGAGGAATTGCAACGCCACGCCCGTTTCGACGCATTGCACGCCCATTTCTTCGCGGACGGCGCGACCGGGTGGCAGGGCTGGCCGACCTCGTTCCACGATCCCGCCGGCGACGCGGTAGCGGGCTGGGCGCACGAGCATGCCAAGCAAGTAGACTTCTACCTCTTCTGCCAATGGCTTGCCGACCGCAGCCTGTCGGAGGCGCAGGCCGCCGCCAAAGCCGCCGGGATGGCCGTCGGCCTGATCGCCGACCTCGCGGTGGGGATGGATGCCGGCGGCAGCCATGCGTGGAGCCGCCCCGACGATCTCATCACCGGCCTGTCGATCGGCGCGCCGCCCGACCTGCTCGGCCCGGACGGGCAGAATTGGGGCATCACCGGTTTCGCGCCCACCGCGTTGCGGAGGCGCAATTTCGAACCGTTCCGCGCGACGCTCCGGTCTGCCTTACAACACGCCGGCGGCATTCGCATCGATCATGCGATGGGGCTGGAGCGCCTGTGGGTCGTGCCCGACGGCAAGTCGGCGGCGGACGGCGCATACCTGTCCTACCCGCTCGACGACATGCTGCGCGTGCTGGCGATAGAATCGGACGCGGCGCAGGCGATCGTCATCGGCGAGGATCTCGGCACCGTGCCCGAAGGCTTCCGCCCCAAGCTCGATTCGCGCGCCGTCATGGGCATGCGGGTGATGCCGTTCGAGGCGGACGGCGCAGGCAATATCACGCCGCCCGACGAGTGGGCGCCCGAAGCCGCCGCGATGACCGGCACGCACGATCTGCCGACGATCGCCGGCTGGTGGCGCGGGCGCGATATCGAACTCACCTACGAACTCCATCGCAGCACGCGCGCTGACAGTCGCGAGGCCGCCGAGGCGACGCGCGACCACGAGCGGAAGGGGTGGTGGAACAGCTTCACCGCCGCCGGCACCGCATCGGGCGAACGCCCCGCCCCTGACGATTCCGCACCCGTGATCGACGCCGCGCTCGGCTTCGTCGGGCAGACGCCGTGCGCGATCGCGGTCGTGCCGCTGGAGGACGTGGCGGGGCTGGTCGAACAGCCCAACCTGCCCGGCACGATCGACGAACATCCCAATTGGCGACGTCGCATGCCCGACGTGACGGGGGCGCTGCTGGACCAGCCCGCCGTCGCCGCGCGCCTCGCCACGCTTAACAAGGCCAGAACCCGATGACCCCGCGCGCCACCTATCGCCTGCAATTGCACAAGGATTTCACCTTCGCCGATGCGGAGGCGATCGTGCCCTATCTGGCCGATTTCGGCATCAGCCACGCCTATCTGTCGCCGATCACCACCGCGACCAGGGGGTCGATGCACGGCTACGACGTGGTCGATCCGACCCGCATCAATCCCGAACTCGGCGGCGCGGACGCATTCCGCTCGCTGGTTGCTTCGTTGCGCGCGCACGACATGGGTGTCGTCATCGATATCGTGCCCAATCACATGGGCGTCGCCGGGGCTGAGAACGCGTGGTGGAACGATGTGCTGGCCAAGGGCCGCGACAGTGAGTTCGCCGACGTGTTCGACATCGACTGGAAACAGCCGATCGTCCTGCCCGTACTCGGCGATCCGCTGCCCAAGGCGCTCGCCGACGGCGCGGTCGTGGTCGAGGACGACGCGATCGTCGCCTATGGCGAGCACCGCTTCCCCCTGCGCGCCGAGGATCGCGGCACGACCGATGCGGTGGAGGATGTGCTCGACCGCCAGCATTATCGGCTGGCGTGGTGGCGCACCGCCGACGACGAGCTCAATTGGCGGCGCTTCTTCACCGTCAACGAACTCGCCGGCGTCCGCGTCGGTGACCCCAAGGTGTTCGAGCGCACCCACGCGCTGATCTTCCGCCTCTGGGAAGAGGGACTGATCGACGGCGTCCGCGTCGATCACGTCGACGGCCTGACCGACCCCGCCGATTACTGCCGCACGCTGCGCCGGCGATTCGAGGACGGCCCACGCCAGGATCACGCGGTGATCTGGATCGAGAAGATCCTCGGTGCAGGCGAACCGCTGGCGAAGGATTGGGGTGTCGACGGTACCAGCGGCTACGATTTCATGGAGGAGGTCGCGGCGCTGCTCCACGACCCCGCCGGCGAAACCCCGCTCGCCGAAGCATGGGCGTCGCTCAGCGGCCGCCCCGCCGAATTCGCACCCGAAGAGCTTCAGGCACGGCAGGACGAACTGGCGTGGCAATTCGAGGGGCAGCTGAAATCCTGCGTCCGCGCCTTCGCAAAGCTGGCCGAGTCAAGTGACGAGACGCTGGCGCTCACCCCGGAAATGCTGCGGCGCGCGATCCAGCGGCTGCTGTGGGTATTCCCCGTCTACCGCACCTATGGCACCGGCAGCGATGCCCCTGCCACCGACGCCGCGATCCGCGCCGACGTGCGCGCCCGGGTCGAGAAGTTCATCCCGCCGGGCGAGGGCTTCGTTGTCGATGCCGTGCTCGCATGGCTGGCGGGCGAGGGGCCCGGCGATCCCGATCTCGCGCATCAGGCGGTCCGCCGTTTCCAGCAACTCTCCGCTCCCGTCGCCGCGAAGGGCGTCGAGGACACCGCCTTCTACCGCTATGGCCGCCTGCTCTCGCGCAACGACGTCGGCTTCGACGCGGAACAGTTCGCCGGCACGATCGACGGCTTCCACGATCGCATGACGGCGCGGGCGACCGACTGGCCCCGCGCGATGCTGACCACGGCGACGCACGACCACAAGCGCGGCGAGGATGTCCGCGCCCGCCTCGCCGTGCTGAGCGAGGTGCCCGATCTGTGGCTGAAGCACGTCACTACATGGAACGAGGTGGCGATGGAGGCGCTGGAGGGCGTCGATCCCGCCGACGCCTATATGCTCTACCAGACGCTGTTCGGCGCGTGGCCGGAGGGGCTGGCGACCGACGACACTGCCGGCCTGTCTGACTTCGCCGAGCGCGTGAACGCGTGGCAGCAAAAGGCACTGCGCGAAGCCAAGCTGCGCTCGTCGTGGGAGGCACCCGACGAGGACTATGAGGCGCGCTGCAAGGCACTGGTCGAGCGCCTGCTCGATCCGGCACGATCGGCGGAGTTCCTGGCGGACCTTGCGGCGCTGGTTACCGAGACGGCGGATGCCGCCCAAGCCAATTCGCTCGCGCAGGTGGCGCTGCGCTGCACCGTGCCGGGCGTGCCCGACTGCTATCAGGGCACCGAACTCGCCGACCTCAGCCTCGTCGATCCCGACAACCGCCGGCCCGTCGATTACGCCCGCCGCCGTAAGGTTCTGGAGAACCGCAACGACCCGAAGATGGCGATGCTTGCGGAATTGCTAGCGTTGCGCGGGAAAGACCCGGAGCTGTTCGCAAAGGGCGACTACCGCCCCCTCACGATCGAAGGCGCGCAGGCCGACCACATCCTCGCCTTCGAGCGCCACCACGGCGGCAAGACGTTGCGCATCGCGGTGGCGTTGCGCACCACGGCCGTAAGCGATTGGGGCGACACCCGCATCGCGTTCACCGATGCGCCCCGATCCGCCGCCGAAGCCTTTGCCGATCGGACGGTATACGCTGCCCTCGACTGATCGGACTTGTCTCCACGCGCGGATCGCGACAAAGGTCCGCGCAAGGAAATTACAAGACGACATAGGAGAGCGACGATGCGGACGATCGATCATGTGATCGCCGGGGAGTCTGGCGGCAGCGCGGGCGTTGCGCGCAGCGGCGACGTCTACGACCCCAATACCGGGCAGGTGCAGGCGCGCGTCACGCTCGGCACGCAGGCCGATCTCGATCGCGCCGTCGCCGCCGCGCAGGCCGCGCAGCCCGGCTGGGCCGCCACCAATCCGCAACGCCGGGCCCGCGTCATGTTCCGCTTCAAGGAGCTGGTCGAGCAGAACATGGATGCGCTGGCGCACATGCTCTCGTCCGAACACGGCAAGGTCATCGCCGACTCGAAGGGCGACATCCAGCGCGGCCTCGAAGTCATCGAATTCTGCTGCGGCATCCCGCACGTTCTGAAGGGCGAGTATACGCAGGGCGCCGGCCCCGGCATCGACGTCTATTCGATGCGCCAGCCGCTCGGCATCGGCGCGGGCATCACGCCGTTCAACTTCCCCGGCATGATCCCGATGTGGATGTTCGGTACCGCGATCGCGACCGGCAACGCCTTCATCCTGAAGCCGTCGGAGCGCGATCCCTCCGTCCCGGTCCGCCTCGCCGAGCTGATGCTGGAGGCGGGCGCGCCTGCCGGCATCCTTCAGGTCGTCCACGGCGACAAGGAGATGGTCGACGCCATCCTCGATCACCCCGCGATCAGCGCGATCAGCTTCGTCGGGTCGTCCGACATCGCCCACTACGTCTACCGCCGCGGCGTCGACGCGGGCAAGCGCGTGCAGGCGATGGGCGGCGCGAAGAACCACGGCATCGTCATGCCCGACGCCGACCTCGACCAGGTCGTCGCCGACCTGTCCGGCGCGGCATTCGGTTCGGCGGGCGAGCGCTGCATGGCGCTTCCGGTCGTGGTGCCGGTCGGCGAAAAGACCGCCGACGCGCTACGCGAGAAGCTGATCCCCGCCATCGCCGCGCTGCGCGTCGGCGTGTCGACCGACGCGGAGGCGCATTACGGCCCGGTCGTGAACGCCGCGCACCGCACCCGCGTCGAGAACTGGATCCAGACCGGCGTCGACGAGGGCGCGGAACTGGTCGTCGACGGCCGCAACTTCACGCTGCAGGGGCATGAGCAGGGCTTCTTCATCGGCCCCAGCCTGTTCGACCGCGTCACCACCGATATGAGCGCGTACAAGGAGGAGATTTTCGGACCGGTCCTCCAGATCGTCCGCGCGCCCGATTTCGAGACGGCGGTGCGCCTGCCGAGCGAGCATCAGTACGGCAACGGCGTCGCGATCTTCACGCGCAACGGCCACGCCGCGCGCGAGTTCGCGGCGCGGGTCAACGTCGGCATGGTCGGCATCAACGTGCCGATCCCGGTGCCCGTCGCCTATCACAGCTTCGGCGGCTGGAAGCGCAGCGCGTTCGGCGACACCAACCAGCACGGGATGGAGGGCGTCCGCTTCTGGACCAAGGTCAAGACCGTGACACAGCGCTGGCCCGACGGCTCGGTCCTGCCGACCGGTTCCGAAGACGGCGGACCCAGCCGCGTGCAGGACGCGTTCGTCATCCCGACGATGGGTTGAGCGGAGTGAAGACCATGAAGCATCTAAGTCTGGCCGCCTTCCTGATCCTCGCCGCCTGCGGTTCGTCGGAAGATGCCGGCAGCAACAACAGCAGCAGCCCCGAAACCGCCGGCGCGGCGATCGAGCAGACGCCCGCGAACCTGATGGACGACCCGAACAACAGCGTCGTGCCGATCCGCCCCGACGACGTGACGCGCGTCGAGCAGACCGTCTCCGCGATCCCCGCGGAATTTACCGGACGCTGGGGCATGGTCGCCAATGACTGCGATCCGCAGCGTGCCGACAACAAGGGCCTGCTGACGGTGGCCGCCGACAAGCTCAGCTTCTACGAATCGCGTGCGGTACCCGGCAACATCCGCCTCGCATCGCCGAACAAGCTGACGACCGATCTCGCCTTCTCCGGCGAAGGCCAGACGTGGCAGCAGACCGCGACGCTGACGCTGATGGACGACGGCAAGACGCTGATCCGCGAGGCGATCGGTGGAGAGAAGGGCGATGAACAGGGCGCGCAACGCTATTCGCGCTGCCCGGCGGGGGCAGCCAAGTGACGAACCAGTTCGACCTGACGGATGACCAGCGCGAGATCCAGGAGCTCGCGCGGCGCTTCACCGCCGACCGCATCACGCCGTTCGCGGGAGAGTGGGACGAGAAGCACATCTTCCCGCGCGACACGATCAAGGCTGCGGCCGAACTCGGCTTCGCGTCGATCTACGTGTCCGAAGAGTCCGGCGGCATCGCGCTCGGCCGGCTGGAGGCGGCGCTGATCATGGAGGCGATGGCGTACGGTTGCCCCTCCACCTCCGCGTTCATCTCGATCCACAACATGGCGTCGTGGATGATCGACCGGTTCGGGTCGCAGACGGTGAAGGACAAATACCTGCCGTCGCTCGTCACGATGGACCGCATCGCCAGCTATTGCCTGACCGAACCATCGTCCGGCTCCGACGCTTCGGCGCTGAAGACGAAGGCGGTCAAGGACGGCGACGACTGGATCGTCACCGGATCGAAGCAGTTCATCTCCGGCGCGGGCGAGAACGAGGTCTACGTCACGATGGTCCGCACCGGCGAGGAGGGGCCGAAGGGCATCTCCGCGCTGGTGATCGAAAAGGACATGCCCGGCGTGTCGTTCGGCGCCAACGAGCGCAAGCTCGGCTGGCATTCGCAGCCCACGCGTCAGGTGACGTTCGACGGCGTTCGCGTGCCCGGCGAGAACCTCGTCGGCGGGCTGGGGGAGGGGTTCCGCATCGCGATGATGGGCCTCGACGGCGGCCGCCTCAATATCGGCGCCTGCTCGCTCGGCGGCGCGCAACGATGCATCGACGAAGCGATCGGCTACACCCGTGATCGCCAGCAGTTCGGCAAGCCCATCGCCGAGTTCCAGAACACGCAGTTCACGCTGGCCGACATGGCGACCGAGCTGGAGGCCGCCCGCGCGCTGCTCTACATCGCCGCCGCCAAGGTCACCGCCAACGCCCCCGACAAGACCAAATTCGCCGCAATGGCCAAGCGGCTGGCGACCGACACCGGCAGCAGCGTGGTTGACCGCGCGCTCCAGTTGCACGGCGGCTACGGCTATCTGATGGACTACCCCATCGAACGCTTCTGGCGCGACCTGCGCGTGCATTCGATTCTCGAGGGCACCAATCAGGTCATGCGCATGATCGTCGGCCGCGAACTGACGCGCCAGTGAGCGTCGTTCTTAAATCCTCCCCGGCACGGGGAGGGGGACCGCGAAGCGGTGGAGGGGCAGCCACAAGCAAGAGGGCCCGCGGCTACCCCTCCGTCACGCCTATGGCGCGCCACCTCCCCGTACCGGGGAGGATCAGGAACCTCGCTCAATCCTCCCCGGCACGGGGAGGGGGACCAGCGAAGCTGGTGGAGGGGCAGCCACAAGCGCGACGGCCTGCTGCTGCCCCTCCGTCACGTTTCTGGTGCGCCGCCTTCCTGTACCGCGGAGGATCAACGACGTCTTCTAATCCTCCCCTGCAAGGGGAGGTGGCACGCCGCAGGCGTGACGGAGGGGTGACGCGCCATCGAGAGGGGGGCACCTCTCCGGCGCCGCGCGCCACCTCCCCTGCAAGGGGAGGAGTGAAGTGACCGACGACATCCTCATCAGCGGCGACGGCCCCGTCGCCTACCTCCGCCTTAACCGCCCCAAGGCGCTCCACGCCCTCAACCTCCCCATGTGCGAAGCGATCACTGCCGCTCTCGAGGACTGGCGCGCGGATACCACGATCGAGGCGATCATCCTCGATCACGCCGAGGGGCGCGGCTTCTGCGCCGGCGGCGACATCCGCATGCTCGCCGACAGCGGCGCCGGCGACGGGAACGACGCCCGCGCTTTCTTCGCCACCGAATACCGGATGAACCACCGGCTGTTCACCTACGCCAAGCCGATCGTCGCATTCATGGACGGCATCACGATGGGCGGCGGCGTCGGCATCGCGCTGCCCTGCCGCTACCGCGTCGCGACGGAGAACACGAAGCTCGCGATGCCCGAAACCGGGATCGGCCTGTTCCCCGACGTCGGCGGCGGCTGGTACCTGTCGCGCCTGCCCGGCCGCATCGGTCAGTATCTCGCGCTCACCGGCCACCGGCTGAACGGTGCGGAGTGCCTCGCCCTCGGTCTCGCCACGCACTACCTCACCGCCGACCGGCTCGACGAGGCCAAGACCCGCATCGCCGCCGACCCGCAGGCGGTCGAGGCAACGCTGGACGAACTCTCTGCCCCCGCGCCGGATGCGCCGCTGCTCGCCCATCGCGACGCGATCGACCGCCTGTTCGCCGCCGACGATCTGGAAGCGATCCTCGCCGCACTCGACGCGGATGGTGGCGACTGGGCGCAGGTCCAGCGCGCCACGCTCGCGACCAAGTCGCCGCAGGCGATGAAGGTGTCGCTCAAGCTGGTGCTCGACGGTGCGCAGATGCCGACCTTCGAGGACGAGATGCGGCAGGAGTACGCCGTCGCCGTCCACGTCGTGCAGCGCCCCGACTTTGCCGAGGGCGTGCGCGCGCTGATCGTCGACAAGGACAATGCGCCCCGCTGGAACCCCGGCACCCCGGCGGAGGTCAGCGACCATATGATCGACCGCATCTTCGCACCCTTGCCCGCCGGCGAGGAATGGACGCCAAACTAGTTTCTCCCCTCCCCTTCAGGGGAGGGGCTGGGGGTGGGGCCTCGCCGCAAGCACGTCGCCAGTGGAAAGTCCCCACCCCCGACCCTCCCCTGAAGGGGAGTGGCTTTATAGCTAAGGATGCATCGATGGCCGAATACGAGACGATCCTGGTCGAGCAGCGCGGCGCGGCGACGCTCGTCACGCTCAACCGCCCGCAGGCGCTGAACGCGCTCAACGGTCAGGTGCTGGACGAACTGCTCCACGCGATGGCCGCCTTCGACAAGGATGCGTCGCAGGGCTGCGCCGTCCTCACCGGCAGCGCGAAGGCGTTCGCAGCGGGCGCCGACATCAAGGAGATGCAGGCGCAGGGCTTCGCCGATATGTACGGCCACGACTTCTTCGCCGGCTGGGACCGCTTCACCCGCACGCGCAAGCCGATCATCGCCGCGGTGGCCGGCTACGCGCTCGGCGGCGGTTGCGAGGTCGCGATGATGTGCGATTTCATCCTCGCCGCCGACACCGCCAAGTTCGGCCAGCCCGAGGTCAAGCTCGCCGTGTCCCCGGGCATGGGCGGGTCGCAACGGCTGGCGCATGCCGTCGGCAAGGCCAAGGCGATGGAGATGTGCCTGACCGGCCGCATGATGGATGCCGCCGAGGCCGAGCGCGCCGGCCTCGTCAGCCGCATCGTCCCTGCCGACGACCTGATCGACGAGGCGGTGAAGACCGCGCAGACGATCGCGGGCATGGCCCCGCTCGCCGTGCTGGCGAACAAGGAAATGGTCAACGCGGCGTTCGAAATGAGCCTGTCGCACGGAGTCCAGTTTGAACGCCGCCTGTTCCACGGCCTGTTCGGCACCGAGGATCAGTCGGAGGGCATGGCCGCCTTCGTCGAGAAGCGGGCAGGGGTGTGGTCGGGACGCTGACCCGTGCCGCAGCGAACTCGCGCCGTGGCGGAAATGGGACGGCACAAACCCCGATCCGTTCGGGCTGAGCCTGTCGAAGCCCAGCCATCCGCAAGCGATCGGCACGTGAAGACAGCCCCTTCGACAGGCTCAGGGCGAACGGGGTGGGTCGAGGCAGGATCATCGTAATAGAGGTGCCCGCCCCGCACGAGCACGGAACAGGAGAGGAAAACATGGCACGCGTTGCGATCATCGGACTGGGTAATATGGGTGGCGGCATGGCCGCGAACCTCGCGAAAGCCGGCCACACGGTCCGCGCCTTCGACCTGAGCGAAGACGCGCTGATCCGCGCCGAAGCCGCGGGCTGCACCCGCGGCACCTCCGCGCCCGACGCGGCGCAGGATGCGGAGGCGGTCGTGACGATGCTGCCTGCGGGCACCCACGTCGCCTCCGTCTACGACGAGCTGTATGCGGTGCTCGCCCCCGACACGCTGCTGATCGATTGCTCGACGATCGATGTCGCCACCGCCCGCCGCGTCGCCGAGGCTGCCGCCGCGAAGGGCTTCGTCGCCGTCGACGCGCCCGTCTCCGGCGGCATCGCCGCGGCGGCGGCGGGGACGCTGACCTTCATGGTCGGCGGCACCGACGCCGGCTTCGACCGTGCGAAACCGCTGCTCGACGACATGGGCAAGGCGGTGATCCGCGCGGGCGGCAACGGCGCGGGGCAGGCCGCGAAGATGTGCAACAACATGCTGCTCGGCGCGACGATGATCGCCACGTGCGAGGCGTTCGTGATGGCGCAGAAGCTCGGCCTCGACCCGCAGGCGTTCTACGACATCGCCAGCGTATCGTCCGGCCAGAGCTGGTCGACCACCAGCTATTGCCCCGTCCCCGGCGTCGGCCCGACGACGCCTGCCGACAATGACTACAAGGGCGGCTTCGCGACCGCGCTGATGTTGAAGGACCTGCGCCTCGCGATGGCCGCCGCCGCTGACGCGAACGCGGCGACGCCGATGGGCTCGCGCGCCGCCGAACTCTACGAAGCTTTCGCCGCAGAGGGGAACGGCGCGGTCGATTTCTCCGGCATCATCCGCACCTTGTGAGTATCGCCCGTCGACGATCGACGCCGTCGTTGACGCGTTCCGGCGCAACCGGGCTGGCCTGACCGGGGCCGCAGCGGCTATCGGGGCGGCGTGATCGACATCCCGCCTCCGCTTCGCCTGCTCATCGACGGTCCTGCGCTCGCCGCCAACTGGCGCGCGCTCGACCGGATGAGCGGTACGGCCGCGGCCGGCGCGGCGGTCAAGGCGGACGGCTACGGCCTCGGCGCGGTGCAGGTCGCCGAGCGCCTGGCGCAAGCGGGCTGTCGCGACTTCTTCACGGCGACCTGGGCGGAGGCGCAGGCGCTCGCGCCGCTGGGCCTGATCGTCTCCGTCCTGCACGGCCTTCGCGCCGAGGACGTGCCCGCCGCGCTGGCCGGCTTCGCACGGCCGGTGCTGAGCACCCCGACCCAGGTCGCGCGCTGGCGGGACGCGGGCGGGGGGCCATGCGACGTCATGGTCGATACCGGCATGAACCGGCTCGGGCTGGCCGCGGCGGATGTCGCGGCCGGAATGCTCGACGGCCTGACGATCGAAACGCTGATGAGCCACCTCGCGTGCGCCGACGAGGACTCCTCGATGAACCCGGCCCAGCGCACCGCGCTGCACGAATTGCGCGGCCGCACCGGCGCACGTCGCCTCAGCCTCGCCAATTCGGCCGGCATCGCGCTGGGGAGCGATTACGCCTTCGACCTCACGCGCCCCGGCCTCGCGCTGTATGGCGGCATCGCCCGCGCCGAACTGGCGAGCGTGATCGCGCCGGTCGTCACTCCGCAGGCGCAGGTGCTGCAACGCCGCCGCGTGCCCGCCGGCGCAACCGTCGGCTATAACGCCACCTGGACCGCGCCCGTGGACACGGAGGTGGCGATCGTCAACCTCGGCTATGCGGACGGCTATCTGCGCGGATTCTCTGACCGCGGTGTGGCCACGGCCGGCGACGCGATGCTCCCGGTGATCGGCCGCGTATCGATGGACCTCGTCGCGCTGAACGTCGCTGCCGCCCCCGACCTCGCCGAGGGCGAGTGGGTGTCGATCGCCTTCGACCTCCCCACCGCCGCCGCCGCCTCCGGCCTGTCGCAATATGAACTGCTGACCGGATTGGGCGCGCGCTATGGCCGCGTCTGGGCCTGAGAGCCGGTCACGCCAGCATCAGCAACGCCCGACCGATGCGGTCCCCGGCCTCCCCCGTATCGCGGAAGCCAAGCTTGTGCAGCAGGCGCCACGACGCAAGGTTCGCCGGCCTGCACTCCGCGACGATCCGGCGATCCGGATGCGCCCCCTGCAAGGCGTGCAGAACGGCGGCAACTCCCTCGCTCGCATAGCCGCGCCCATGCCGCGCGGCATCGATCCAGTACCCGATCTCGATCCGCTCGCCCGCCCGCAGATGCACGCCGACGCAGCCGACCAGATCGTCACCGTCCCACAGCCCCAGAAAGCACTCCTCCTCCCCGTTCCGCGCGATCAGCGCCACGGCAGCGTCGTCATCGAAGGGCGAGGACAGGAAATCGATCGGCCCGGTAATCGCGGGATGATCCGTCAACCGCCGCAGATCGCCGGCCTCGTCTGACCCGAACGGCCGAATATGCAGTCGCGGTGTGCTTATATTTGCAAGCGCGCTCATCACGCCACGTCCTGCCTTCCGATCCAAAGCACTGAGTCCTGAGGTAATTGCTCACGCGTCTGTCCGATCAAGCCACGACGTTCCCGACCTCAGAAATTCTACGTACGACAATTCTACTCGCCAGCGACGTTAACCTTGGTTAGCTCATAGGCCTCAGGGGGAAAACCATATGTCGGTGACGTCGATAATCGGAGGCGGCGTTCGTCTGGTGCGCACGCAACCCAAAACGGTCGTCATCTGGGCGGCGCTCTACGGTGTAGTGATGGCGGTGGGCATGGTCGTGATGCGGCCGATGACGGCGACGATGTTGGCACTCCAGCAGCAGGCAGCGGCCGACGCCGCTGCGGGCGTGACGTCTGCCCCGGCTATTCCCCCCGGCTGGTTCGGGATTCTGTTTCTGTTCGAGCTTCTATTCTGCGTTCTTGCCGTGATCGCATTCGCCGCGGTCGTCCGGGCGGTGTCCAACCCCACCGGCGATCGTTTCGCCTATCTTCGTCTGGGGATGGACGAACTTCGGTTGATCGGCCTTGGCGTCATGCTCGTCATCGCAGCGTTCATCGCGGAAACGATCGGCATCCTTGCCGTCGCTCTCGTCGGAGTCATTGCCGGCACGATTATGGGTCAGGCTGCGACCATCGTTGTCATCACGATCGCTGGCTTGGCCCTGCTCTGTGGTGCTATCTACGCTCAGGTCCGCCTGTCGCTCTCGGGGGCGCTGACCGTGTTGCGCGGTAAGATCGTCATCCGCGATGCATGGCACATCACGCGCGGGCATTTCTGGACATTGTTCGGGGTTTTCACGCTCCTGACCGCGATCTTCGTCGTCATGACGGTCGTCCTGATCGCGCTCACCAACCCTCAATTGCTTGCGGCCTATGCCAGTCTCGATCAGCAAGCGACGATCGCCGCTGCCCAGCAGCAGATCGCACGTCAGGGCGCGGGCTTCACGCTGGGCATGATCGTGCAACTGGTGATGGGCGCCATCGTCGGCACGGTCGCCGGTGCAATTGGCTGCGGAGCAATCGCCACGGCCGCGATCCAACTCGGCGGCACAGACATGCGCCATGAGGAAGCCGGTTCAGCCTGGACACCTCGATAATCATCCAATCGGCCCGTGCCCTGCGCAAGGTCGACACCGGCGACCCTCAAGTCAAGGATGAGCCCGCGACGGAGCAAGGCTCCGGCGCAGGCCCGGTCCCCTCAGTCCCGCTCGAGGCACATGGCGATGCCCATGCCGCCGCCGATGCACAGCGTCGCCAGACCCTTCTTGGCGTCGCGCTTGCCCATCTCGTAGATCAGCGTGGTCAGCACGCGCGCGCCCGATGCGCCGATCGGATGGCCGATCGCAATCGCGCCGCCGTTGACGTTGACCTTCTCCGCGTCCCAGCCCAGCTCCTTGCCGATCGACAGCGCCTGCGCCGCGAACGCCTCGTTCGCCTCGATCAGGTCGAGTTCGCCGATCGTCCAGCCGGCCTTTTCCAGCGCCTTCTTCGACGCCGGCACCGGGCCGATGCCCATGACCGACGGATCGACGCCCGCCGACGCCCAGCTGCGGATCGTCGCCAGCACCGGCGCGCCGCGCTTCTCGGCCTCGGCGCGGCTCATCACCACGATCGCCGCCGCGCCGTCGTTCAGGCCGGACGCATTCGCCGCCGTCACCGTGCCGTCCTTCTTGAACGCAGGCCGCACGCCCGACACGCTGTCGATCGTCGCGTCGGCGCGGATATACTCGTCGTCCGCCACCACGGTGTCGCCCTTGCGACCCTTGATCGTCACTGGCGCGATCTCGTCACGGAACCGGCCCGAGCTTCGTGCAGCCTCCGCCTTGTTCTGCGAGCGCACGGAGAACTCGTCCTGCTCGCCCCGCGTCACCTGATATTGTTCCGCCAGATTTTCGGCAGTGATGCCCATGTGATACCCGTTGAACACGTCGGTCAGACCGTCCTTGACCATCGTGTCGATCAGGCTCAGGTCACCCATCTTCTGGCCGCCGCGCACCGATTGCGCGTGCGCGGAGAGCGACATCGACTCCTGCCCGCCCGCGACGACGATCGTCGCATCGCCGGTCGCGACCGCCTGCGCCGCCAGCGCGACCGCGCGCAGGCCGCTGCCGCACACCTGATTGACGCCCCAGGCCGGGACTTCCTTGGGCACGCCCGCCGCCATCGACGCCTGCCGCGCCGGGTTCTGGCCCTGCGCCGCGGTCAGCACCTGACCCATGATGACCTCTGACACGTCCTCGCCGGCGACGCCCGCCTGCTCCAGCGCCGCAGTGATCGCGATCCGCCCCAGCTCATGCGCCGGCGTCGTCGCGAACGCGCCCAGGAAGCTGCCGACCGGCGTGCGCTTGGCGGCGGTGATGACGATATCGTTGGGGGCGCTGGCCATGACGTGTCGAATCCTCTTGAAAAGCTGGTTTGCTATGTAGGCGAGGGGAGGGCCGCGATCCAGTCGGCAAGCGGTTGCCACAATGTCGCCCGCGCCCGGCCGCCGACGATCATCCCGACATGACCGGCCGCGACGGCGCGGTGGTCGGGCAGGCCGACGGCGGTCGCGGCAGGCACGATCCGGTCGGTCGTCGACACGAACTCCACCGCCGGCACCGTCAGCGCGGCAACGTCGACCGGCACCCCAGCGACGTGCCAGACGCCGCGCCCCGGCGCATCGTCGGCGATCATCGCGAACAGCTCCGCCCCCGCCGCATAGGTCAGCGGCGCGCCGGCATTGCTCCAGTCCTCCAGCCTGATGAATGCCTTGGCCGGCGCGCTGTCCGGGTCCATCCGTCCGAACGCCTCGAACTTGGCGATCGTGCGCGCCGGGTCGAGCCGCCAGAACCCCGCCTGCAACACCTCCATCGGCACCAGCCCCAGCGCCTCGCACGTCGGCTGCGCGCCGTGCCATAGTCGGGCGATGTCGGCCCGCGCTTCGCCATAGCCGTCGAACCGCCAAGGGGCTGCGATCGTCGCCACGCCCGCGATCCGCGACCGTGCCGCCGCCGCCAATGCCATCGTGCCGCCGAGACAATATCCGACCAGCACCGGCGGCCGGTCGAAAGTCGCCAGCAGCGGCAGCAGCAGCGACTCGACATGCCCCGCCACCGACAGCGCGCGCTCCGCGGCGCTCGGCTCGCCCCAATCGAGCAGCCACGCCGCGAATCCCTGCGCCCCCAGCCAGCGCAGCAGCGACTGTTCCTCCGACAGGTCGAGCACCGCCGGTGGATTGATGAGCGACGGAACCAGCACCACCGGCATTCCCTCTCCGCCGGTCCCGCGCAACGTCACCCGGCCGTAGCGTCGCACGTCTTTTGGGGGCGGCAGGGCCTGCTCGCGTCGCCCCGTCTGATACCGCGCCAGCCCCAGCAATGCCGCAGCGCGGCGCGCGGGGTCTTTTGCGGTTTCGCTGCGCAGCATGTCGAGGAACAACGGCAGGGGGCGCGGCGCGTGTTGCGGTGCGTCATCGTTAGGCCTAGGCTGTTCGAAAGAAGACGTCACTCGGGGGGATTTCCATGAAGAAGCAGAACGTCGGCGGCGTCGTTATCATCAAGAAATACGCGAACCGTCGCCTCTACAATACCGAGACGTCGTCCTACATCACGCTCGATCACCTCGCCAAGATGACGCGCGAGGGCCGGGACTTCAAAGTCGTCGACGCCAAGACCGACGAGGATATCACCCACAATGTCCTGACCCAGATCATCATGGAAGAGGAAAGCCGTGGCGAGACGATGCTGCCGGTCAATTTCCTGCGGCAATTGATCTCCATGTATGGCGACTCGATGCAGTCGATGGTCCCCAGCTATCTGGAGGCGTCGATGGACAGCTTCCGCCGCAACCAGGAACAGTTCCGCTCGGCGGTCGAGGGCGCCTTCGCGACCGGCCCGTTCGCGGAGATCGCCAAGCGCAACATGGCCATGTTCGAAGCCGCCGCCACCGCCTTCAAGCCCCCCGTCGGCGGAGTGCCCACGCCTGCTTCCACGCCCACACCTACGCAGGCACCGACGGCGACCGACGACGCCAAGGACGACACACTCGCCGCGCTGAAGGCCGAAATGGCGGCATTGCAGGCGAAGGTGGAAAAACTCGGCGGCTGATCGTCCGTCACGCCGGGCTCGTGCCGGCATCCACCACCCCTCTTTGCACCTGCCGACCAGCCCCCCATATGGCGCAGCATGAGCGGGAACGAATCCTCCATGCCGGTATGGCATGGCACCACCATCCTGTCCGTCCGTCGCAACGGCAAGGTCGTCGTGATCGGCGACGGGCAGGTTTCCATGGGCCAGACGGTCATGAAACCCAACGCGCGCAAGGTGCGGCGGCTGGGTGCTGACGGCGCGGTCGTCGGCGGCTTCGCAGGGGCCACGGCGGATGCCTTCACCCTGTTCGAGCGGCTGGAGCGCAAGCTGGAACAGCATCAGGGCCAGTTGCTGCGCTCCGCCGTCGAACTCGCGAAGGACTGGCGCACCGACAAATACCTCCGCAATCTGGAGGCGATGATGATCGTCGCCGACAAGGACGTGACGCTGATCCTGACGGGTAACGGCGACGTGCTGGAACCGGAGAACGGCGTCGCGGCGATCGGCTCGGGCGGCAATTATGCGCTCGCCGCCGCCCGCGCGCTGGTCGACTACGAGGCCGATGCGGAGACGATCTGCCGCAAGGCGATGGCGATCGCCGCCGAGGTCTGCGTCTACACCAACGACCGCCTCACGATCGAGACGCTGGACAGCAGCGGGTGAGAGACGGGCGCGCCAGCGCCTCCACTTCCTCCACTTCGCGTCTCCACTTCCTGTGAAATGAACAACTTGTCCATGAACGACCAACTCACCCCCAAGGCTATCGTCGCCGCGCTCGACGCGCACATCATCGGTCAGTCCGATGCCAAGCGGGCGGTTGCCGTCGCATTGCGCAACCGCTGGCGGCGGCAACGCCTCGGCGCGGATCTTCGCGACGAGGTCACGCCGAAGAACATCCTGATGATCGGGCCCACGGGCTGCGGCAAGACCGAGATCAGCCGCCGCCTCGCCAAGCTGGCCGACGCGCCGTTCGTCAAGGTCGAGGCGACCAAGTTCACCGAGGTCGGCTATGTCGGCCGCGACGTCGAGCAGATCGCCCGCGACCTCGTCGAGGAAGCGATCCGCCTCGAAAAGGAACGCCGCCGCTCCGCCGTCAAGGACAAGGCGGAGGAGGCCGCGCTCGACCGCCTGCTCGACGCGCTGACCGGCAAGGGGTCGAGCCAGGCCACGCGCGAGAGCTTCAAGCAGCGCTTCCGCGACGGCCACCTCGACAATGCGGAGGTCGAGATCGAGGTCGAGCAGGCCCCGTCCATGCCGTTCGACATCCCCGGCGGCGCGCCGCAGATGATCAACCTCGGCGAAATGATGAAGTCGTTCGGCGGCGGTCAGCAGCTCAAGCGGCGCAAGCTCACCGTCCGCGCCGCGTGGGACAAATTGGTCGAGGAGGAGGCCGACAAGCGCCTCGATCAGGACGAGGTCAGCCGCACCGCGCTGGCCGACGCGGAGGCGAACGGGATCGTCTTCCTCGACGAGATCGACAAGATCGCGGTCAGCGACGTGCGCGGCGGCTCCGTCAGCCGCGAGGGCGTGCAGCGCGACCTGCTGCCGCTGATCGAGGGCACGACCGTCGCCACCAAATACGGCCCGATGAAGACCGACCACATCCTCTTCATCGCGTCCGGCGCCTTCCACGTCGCCAAGCCCAGCGATCTTCTCCCCGAGCTTCAGGGCCGCCTGCCGATCCGCGTCGAACTCAAGGGCCTGACCGAGGCCGATTTCGTCGCGATCCTGTCCGACACGAAGGCATCGCTGCCGATCCAGTACAAGGCGCTGCTCGCGACCGAGGAGGTCACGGTCGAGTTCACCGAGGACGGCATCGCCGCCGTCGCCCGCATCGCCGCGGAGGTGAACGGCGAGGTCGAGAATATCGGCGCCCGCCGCTTGCAGACGGTCATGGAAAAGCTGCTCGAAGAGGTCAGCTTCGACGCCGAGGACCGCGCCGGCCAGACGCTGATCGTCGACGGTGCGTACGTCGACCGGCAACTCGCCAGCATCGCCCGCAACACCGACCTCAGCCGCTTCGTGCTGTAAGCGCTGTCCCCCCTCTCTTCACGAGAGGGGGGAGCGATCACACCGATCGCCCCAACTTCACCAAAGCCGCATCCAGCGCCGAGAGAAACCGCGACCGGTCCGCTTTCTGGAACGGTGCCGGCCCACCCAGTTGATCCCCGCCTGCCCGCAAGTCCGCCATGATCGCCCGCGTCGCGATCGCCCCGCCGATCGACGCCGCCGTAAACGGCTTCCCCGTCGGCGAGAGCACGGTGGCGCCCGCCTTCAGGCACCGGTCCGCCAACAGGATATCCGCCGTCACCACCACGCACCGCGCGTTGGACTGCTCCGCGATCCAGTCGTCCGCCGCATCGAACCCGTCGCTCACCACTACCCGGCTGACCAGGGGATGCGCCGGAATGCGTAGATGCTGGTTGCTGACGATCACCACCGCCACCCCCACGCGCCACGCCACGCGGTAGATCTCGTCCTTCACCGGACAGGCATCGGCATCGACCAGGATACGGCGGGGATCGGAAATGGCGGCGCTCCGGATGATCGGGGAAGAGGGGCCACGCGCTCCTACTCTACTCCCCGCGTCCTGGGGAGTTGCCGTGGAGGTCATCCCCTTCGGAGTTCGGTCGGGGAAGCGTCGCGGTCGCGGTTCCGCGCGCGCGAAGGGGTATCAGCCTTCCTCCGTCAGCAGCGATCGTGCCCGATCGGTCAACGCGACAGTATCGGGCAGCAACGCCAGTGTCCGCGTCGCCAATATGGTACTGCCGACGTTCGCATCGAAGGTGAACAGGCTGTCGCGGAAGGCGAAGCCGAGGTTCACCGTCGCTCCAAAACTACGGACATCCACCCGAACGATATCGGACCAGTCACGAGACCGCAGCCGCATGACCCGATACGTGATCCCGGCGGGCGTGATGACCAGACGGGGGCTGAGATTGTTGCTCGCCACGCCGACCCACGGCAGACCGCGCATCCCGGTAAAGGTGGCGATCAGCGGCACGACTTTCCCGCCATTGCCGTCGTCGACGATCGGCAGGGGCGCGATCGACGGCCGACCGGACCGCATCCACCGCCACACGAGCCACGGCAGACCGAACGTGACGAGCAGGCCAAAGAGAAACAGCAGCGTCTCGACGATGAACTTCTGCATCAGCGCACTCCCCCCATCCGCCGTACGTCGCTTCACCCGGATGTCCAGACTGGTCGGAAGGCGGTGCTGGACGGCAGGCTGCCGAGGAGCCGGACACGCCGTCGCCCTAGCCGTCGAAGCATGCCTGACGACGCCGGTCGACGTTCAAAGCAGCATCGCCGCACGTGATGGAGTACCGGTCATGCTCCTCACGGGTGCGGGTCGAACGCCTGCGTGACCGCCGCCTCCAGCAACTCGCCGAAGCGGTGGCCGGACAGGTTGCCGCGCGGGGCCATCTTCGGATGGCAAATGCCGAGCATGTGCATCTCCATGTCCAGCACGGTCGGCGCCCATTGCACGTCACCTGCCTTGATCAGGCAGATGCGGCCATAACTGCCCATATCCTCGAAACCCGGCAACCGATTGACCGCCCAGTCGAACCGGGGATCGCGCCGCCGGATCGCCTCACCCTCCAGCCGGCCGAGATCGGCGAGAACGCTGTAATAGATGTCCGGCCCGGTCCGGTCGCTTGCCATCAGGCCGTGCTCGTCCGGATTCGGCGTCTCGTCGCCCGAGATCGGCGAGAAGGGGCGCTTCGGCAGCGCCTCATCCAGCCACGCGTCCACCGCCCGCGCCGCCGGCAGTCCGTCCGCTGCCGGGTCGAGCATCGGGTCCACGCTCACGCCTCGCGCACGCAGATAGTCGCTGCCGACCGCCAGCCGCTGCGACTGCACCGCCAGGAACTGTGCGAGGTTCTCGTCCTGCTGGGCGGCGGTCAACGTCGCCGCCGGGCCGGCATGGGCCGGCGGGTCCGGCGGATAGTCGCCGAACAACCGCCGCAACGCCGCGCCCGTGTCGTCCACGACGGGCGCATCCTTGCCCCGCAACTTGTCCCAGAGACCAGCCATCGAAACAGCCTAGCGCTGGATCGGGGTCGCGTCAGCCGTCATCGGGTCAGAACCAGCCCTTGACGGTGTCGAACACGCCCTTGCCGGCCGCGTCCCCGGCCAGGGCCCCGCCGATGCCGCCGATGAGGCCACCGACAACCGTCCCCACCCCGGGGAAGATGGCGGTGCCGACCGCCGCACCGACGGCCGCGCCGCCCCAGCCACCGGCGGCCCCGCCGGCGAGGCCGCTGGCGGCGCGCCCGGTATTCTCACCGATGCGGTTACCGTCCGCGCGGAAGGCGGAGCCGACCTCCACCGCATCCATCACCAGCCCGCCCGGCCGGGCGACCTTGCCGACCTTCGACAGCAACTCACCGCCGCCGGCCGAGGTCGCCCCGCTTGCTTCCATGATCGAGGTGTGACGCCGACGTGTTCAGGGACGCCCCCGAAGCCAAGGGCATCCAGCCCGGCATCCCGGACTGCGGATCGCGCAACGAACCGGTCAGATAGGACGAGCGCCGATACAGACGCCGCAGCCGCATCGAGATCATGTTGGGGCGCCTGAAGGACTGAAGTCGCGTAGCTGCTCGCTACGACCGGTGCCCCATAGTCTTCTTCTCCGCGGTCCCCTTCACGGTCTCCGCCATCTTATGGCTATGACCAATGAGTCTCGACCTTGGAGATGGGCATGAGCAGATCGCCAATGCGTAATCATGTCGACGGCTGGTAGCCCTTCGAGCATGTTAATCGGCAACGCCGGTTACCCATACGCTGGCCGCGGCATGATATTGGTCTCGCTGGCTTACTTATGTTGTTCTGACCATTCCAAAGCCCCAGCGGATACAGGAACCGAGGGAATCAGGTTCGGGCAGGTACGTCAAATACGACATCACCAAAAGAAGAAGGGCCGCAGGATCACTCCTGCGGCCCCCAATCTCACTCCTTCCGATCCCGGAAGGAAACCGACGGCGATTACGCCCCCGCGACCTCGGTCGTGTCGACCTTGATCCCCGGGCCCATCGACGACGACAGCGCGATCTTGCGGACATACTTGCCCTTCGCGCCCGACGGCTTGGCCCGCACGACCGCGTCGACCAGCGCGTCGAAGTTCGCGCGCAGGTCCTCGGCCGGGAACGACGCCTTGCCGATGCCCGAATGGATGATGCCGGCCTTCTCGACGCGGTACTCGACCTGGCCGGACTTGGCGTCCTTGACCGCCTGTGCGACGTTCATCGTCACGGTGCCCAGCTTCGGGTTCGGCATCAGGCCCTTGGGGCCCAGCACCTTGCCGAGGCGACCGACGACGCCCATCAGGTCCGGGGTCGCGATGCAGCGATCGAAATCGATCGTGCCACCCTGGATGATCTCCATCAGGTCCTCGGCACCGACGACGTCGGCACCCGCCTCACGCGCTTCGTCGGCCTTGGCGCCGCGCGCGAACACGCCGACGCGCACCGTCTTGCCGGTGCCCTTGGGCAGGTTCACGACGCCGCGGACCATCTGGTCGGCGTGGCGCGGATCGACGCCCAGGTTCAGCGCGACCTCGATGGTCTCGTCGAACTTGGCGGTCGCGTTGGTGCGGGCGAGGGCGATCGCTTCGTCGATGCCGTGCAGCTGCTCGGGATTGATCGACAGCGTCTTCTGCTTCTTGGTCAGCTTGGCCATCGGATCAGCCCTCCGTCACTTCGAGGCCCATCGCGCGGGCCGAACCTTCGATGATCTTCGTCGCGGCGTCGATGTCGTTCGCGTTCAGGTCCTTCATCTTGACCTGCGCGATCTCCGACAGCTGCGAACGCTTGATCTTGCCCGCGACCGTCTTGCCCGGCTCCTTGGAGCCCGACTTGATGTTGATCGCCTGCTTGATCAGGAAGGTCGCCGGCGGCGTCTTCGTCTCGAAGCTGAACGAACGGTCGGCATAGACCGTGATCTTGGTGGGGATCGGCGTCCCCTTGGCCATGTCGGTCGTCGCGGCGTTGAACGCCTTGCAGAACTCCATGATGTTTACGCCGCGCTGACCCAGCGCGGGTCCGATCGGCGGCGCGGGCTTCGCATCGCCGGCAGGAACCTGCAGGTTGATGTAACCTGTGATCTTCTTTGCCATGTCACTCTCGTTTCAAGTTTAGCGGTTCGTGCGAACGCGTGGCGTTCTCCCGCGGAGGCTTCCGTCGCATGTGCTTGGAAGCGGCGGGCCTTACCGGTCATCTCCGCAAAAAGCAATCCGCTTGCGGGGCGGGATTCCGCCGCTACTGTCCGCGCAACAATCGTATATCCGGGGGTACAATCCATGCGTTCTTCCGCGCTCGTCACGCTCGCCCTGCTGCTCGCGCCGCTCCCCGCTTTCGCGCAAACCGCGGCCCCGCTCACGATCGAGACGATCTTCGGCAAGAGCGCGGTCCGCGGCGAGAGCAGCGCCACCGGCGAGTGGACGAAGGACGGGCAGGGCTATCTCGCGATCGAGCCGGCGAAGGACGTGAAGGACGGCAGCGACCTCGTCCGTTACGACGTCACCGGCCAGAACCGCCGCGTCGTCGTGTCGGCGAAGGACCTCGTCGACAAGGCGACGGGCAAGCCCGTGTCGATCGAGGAATACAGCTTCTCCCCCGACGAACGCCGCATGCTCGTCGCTACCAACACCAAGCGCTTCCGCCGCACCAATGCGTACGGCGATTACTGGCTGCTCGACCTCGACGCGAAGAGCCTGCGCAAGATGGGTGGCGACGCCGCGCCGCAGACGCTGATGTACGCCGAGTTCTCCCCCGACGGCAGCCGCATCGCCTATGTCCGCGACAACGACCTTTACGTGGAACCAGCAGGCGGCGGCACGCCGCAGCGGCTGACGCGCGACGGGTCGGACCTGATCGTCAACGGCGTCGGCGACTGGGTGTACGAAGAGGAATTCGGCCTGCGCAAGGCATTCGCGTGGAGCCCTGATTCGCGCAAACTCGCCTATTGGCGCTTCGACACGTCGGGCGTCGGCACGTTCGACATGATCCAGAACACCGGAGGCCAGTATTCGAAGGTCATCCCGCTCCAGTACCCCAAGGCCGGCACCGCGAACTCTGCGGTCCGCGTCGGCGCGGTCGACGTGTCCGGCGGCGAGACGACGTGGTTCAAGCTCCAGGGCGACCCGCGCCAGAACTACGTCCCGCAGATGAGCTGGGCGGGCAAGTCCGGCCGCGTCTTCATCCAATATGCGAACCGCCTCCAGAACACCTATCAGGTGATGCTCGGCGACCCCGCCACCGGAGCGACGACGCCGCTGTTCGTGGAGAAGGACGCCGCCTGGGTCGAGGCGAACGCGGCTCCCGAATGGCTCCGCAACGACGCCGGCTTCACCTGGATGAGCGAGCGCGACGGCTGGCGGCACCTCTACGTCGCCTCGCGCGACGGCAAGCGGCTGGAACTGCGCACCCCCGGCAAGTTCGACGTGGTCGACCTGCTGACCATCGACGAGGCGAGCGGCTGGGCCTATTTCACCGCCTCGCCCGACAACCCGACGCAGCTCTACCTCTACCGCGCCGCCCTGTCCGGCAAACCCCGCGTCGAGCGCGTCACCCCCTCCGCGCAGGCCGGCTGGAACAGCTACGACATCGCCCCCGGCGCGCACTGGGCCAAGCACACCGTCTCGCGCTTCGACACCGTGCCGATGACCGAGATCGTCGACCTCCAGACTCAGCGCAGCGCCCGCATCCTCGCCCGCAACGCCGCGATCCAGGACACCGTCGCCAAGTCCGGCCTGCCGAAGACGGAGATGACGCGCCTCGACGTCGGCAAGGGCCTGATGCTCGACGCGTGGATCATCCGCCCCGCGAACTTCGACCCCGCAAAGAAATACCCGCTGCTCGTGCAGGTCTATGGCGAGCCCGCCGGCCAGACCGTCGCCGATCGCTGGGGCGGGCGCGGCGCGATGTGGCACCGGATGCTCGCCCAGAAGGGCTATATCGTCGCCAGCATCGACCCCCGCGGCACCCCCGCCCCGCGCGGCCGCGAGTGGCGCAAGGTCATCTACCGCCAGATCGGCGTCCTCGGCCCGATCGACGTCGCCGCCGGCGTCCGCAAGTTGCTCGCCGACCGCCCGTATATCGACCCGTCCCGCGTCGGCATCTGGGGCTGGAGCGGCGGCGGGTCGAGCACGCTCCACGCGATGTTCCGCTTCCCCGACCTGTTCAGGACCGGCATCGCCGTCGCGCCCGTCGCCGACCAGACGCTGTACGACACCGTGTATCAGGAGCGGTACATGGGCCTGCCCAAGGACAACCCCACCGGCTTCCGCGACGGCTCCCCGATCACCTATGCCGCCAACCTGAAGGGCAACCTCCTCGTCATCCACGGCACCGGTGACGACAACGTCCACTATCAGAACACCGAACAGCTCGCCGACAAGCTCATCGGCGCGAACAAGCAATTCTCGATGATGGCCTATCCCGACCGCACCCATTCGATCAGCGAGAAGGAGAATACCACGCTCCACCTCTACACGCTGATGACCAACTACCTCGAAACCAACCTGCCCCCCGGCGGCCGCTGAACTCCCTCTGGCCCCTCCCCTGAAAGGGGGAGGGGTAGAACAACCCGCGGCACCGCCCCAACCCCGAAGGGGAGGGGAGACACGCACCCCCACCCCGACGCGACCCACACCCCCTTGCGATGTTGGAAAACCCGGCCGACGCTCGCCCCATGCCCAGAGCCCCCACCCGCGAACAGGCGCTAGAGAACGCCGCCTTCCTCCGCCTCCTGCGCCGCACCGGCAACGTCCGCCAGGCCGCGCGCGACCTCGGCGCCCACCGCGCCCGCTTCACGAAGCGCCGCAACGCGCACCCCGCCTTCGCCGCCGAATGGGACGCCGCGCTCGCCTTCGCCGCCGCCCGCCTGAACGCGCGCGACATCACGCCCTCCACCACCGACGCCAACGCACCCCGCCTCATCCGCAAACGCGCCGGCTACCTCCAGCTCCGCGCCCCGGCTCGTCGCCAACTCACCACCGAGCACGAACAGGCGTTCCTCGCGGCCCTGTCCGCCACCGCCAATATCCGCCTCGCCGCCAAGGCCGCCGGCTTCTCCCACTCCGCCTTCTACGCCCGCCGCGACGCCAGCCCCGCCTTCGCGCGCGAGATGCGGATGGCGCTGAAGACCGCGCGCGAACGCATCGAGATGGCATTGATCGAAAGCTTCGACCCCGCGTCCGCCCGCGACGACGCGTGGCGCCGCAACGACCCGCCGCCGATCCCGTCGATGACGCCCGAACAGGCGATCATGCTCCTGCAACTCCACGACCGCTCCGCCCGCCACGCCGCCGAGCGCCCCGCCTCGCGCAAGCTCCCGGCCGAAACCCGCGAGGCGTGGCAAGCCCGCGTCGCCGCCACCCGCGCCACGCAACGCGTCATGCAGGAAGAGGAGGAGAACGCCATCGCGATCGCCCGCCTCGACGCCTTCGCCCGCCGCACCAAACACGAACCCCCCGCGCCGAACCTGCCCGCGCTGGATCAGGTCGTGCTGACGCCGAAACCGCCCCGGACGCGCCCGCGCCCGAAAAGCGCTGTCGTCCAGACGCCGCAGCCGACCGAGCAGCCGATCGCCCGACCAGTCGAACCGCTCCCCGACGAAGCCGACGAGATCGCCATCGCCCTCCAACGCCTCGACGCGTTCATTCTGGGCCTGCCGAAGCGCTGATCCCCCTCTACCGTTCGCCCTGAGCTTGTCGAAGGGCCGCTTTCCACAGGCGGTGGACTGCCGGAGAGAAGCCCTTCGACAAGCTCAGGGCGAACGGAGGTGGGGGGCCTCGATCCGTTCGGGCCGGGCGTATCGAAGCCCTTCTCGCCACACGCGCTCGCGCCGCCTACCTCATCCGCAGTGCGGCTATGACCTGAAGCATTGCTGAAGTGCTGATCTGAAGCAGTCGTTCCGCAATCCACCGTGCCCGCGAACGTCCGCTTACGCCCGATTGTGTTGAAAACCTCGACACCTAGCATTCGCTGGCAATAATCAAATCCGAAGACTGCCGACGGCGTACCAGAGATTTACGGCTGCCGGCCTGTTTGAATCAATATTGCCCTAAAATTCGCGCGGCAAGCAGCGGGTGCAAGTTTTTCAACACAATCGCCCAACGGCGGATATACAGACGGCTTCTAACGCGGGTCCGATGCAGGCGACTTGCTCTCTAAGATCGGCGGAAAAGGACGATCAGAGCGAGGCGTCGTTCCTGCGTCTATCTATCGGGGGCGGGCAGCAAATTTGTCCCCATCATCCGGATCAGGATCGGTATCGTGCATGACGTCGAGAAGCTGGCCGAGGCGTTGTACCAATTCGGACTGTGATCTCAGGTGGTGGGGCAACGACCAGACTGCCGCTACCGTCTCGATTGCACCCGTCACGCAGAAGAATAAGCATGACAGGAGAGTGGCAAAGTGATCAGCCGACCACAGTTCGTCAAATTCCTCCCTCATCTTAGCAGGTTTAGCGCGGCTTCCCTGCCAAAAAAAGTTGACCCCATAATAGCTGCCGTGAAGAAGTTCGGATGCGGGACGATAAATACCGAACAGGGCTGATCCAAAGGCAATGGCAGCTTTATGATTAACCTTGAGGATGGCCGCGATACGTTCCTCGATCGACAACGAGGTCCAACTACGCTTTTCCCGCCCCTTCCGGTCGGTGAATTCATCTAGTGCTTCTTGGAGTCCAGGAAAATCCGCGACCGTTTGCTTAATGTCACGGGACGTGGAGATGCGAAGATCACCGATCGTTCCCTCTCTATTGAGGTCGCGCCAACGTTTCTGACGCATGTACCGGTCGGAACGGCGGGCCTCGTCGACACCCGTCACGCAAATAAACGCTTCATTAACTGCTGTCTCAACCGCAGATCTGCTGATGCCAAAGCAGTCCCGAATAGCCATACTGCGCGTCGTCGTTAAAGCCAGTACGCTGTGGATGGACACGCCAACCGCCTGCAGCATCAGCAATGGAATCCGCAGCTCAAGCCGTTCTTGATCAGGATCCAGCATTGACATGTCATGAATTACTGCATCGAGCGCGCGTGTCTGGGCAGCAAGGATCGCCCGGCCTTCCGCAAGGAAAAAGTCAAGTACCTGGGCGCGTTCTTGAGGAGGCGAGACTGACATGATCGGCGACTACACCGCTCGAACGCCAATGTCCCTAACCCTGAGATGACGGGTACGCGGAACCAGAGGATCACGCAACGAGGCTGCGTTCGACGAGTGTACCAAGGGCGCGAAGGTGACCATCTGCCGGTTGCCGCACGAATCCACTCGGTGAGAGAATGTCCGATTTCTACCAGTTACGGACGTCCGAACGTTTTCATCCCGCTACAGCGGTAATGTTGCCCGCAGCCGCCGCTGACCCGCCCTCATGAGCCCGGTCCAGCGGACTACCGTCCGAACCAACGAAAACCCACCCCGCACCCCCGCAAACGCAAAAAGCCGGCGCTCCCGCACCGGCTTCCCGCATCACCACCAAAAAACCGAAAACTACTTCGAGCGTTCGACCTGCTCGAAGTCCAGTTCCACCGGCGTGGCGCGACCGAAGATCGACACCGACACCTTGACCTTGGACTTGTCGAAATCGAGACCCTCGACAGTGCCGTTGAAGCTGGCGAAGGGGCCTTCCAGCACCTTGACCGCGTCGCCGATCTCGTAATCGACCTTGACCTTGGTCTTCGGGGCGGCGGCGGCCTCTTCCTTCGACTGGAGCATCCGCGCGGCCTCGGCCTCGCTGATCGCCTGCGGCTTGCCCATCGCGCCCAGGAAGCCGGTCACCTTCGGCGTGTTCTTGACCAGGTGGTAGACCTGATCGTTCATGTCGAGCTTCGCCAGCACGTAACCGGGCATGAACTTGCGCTCGACCGCGATCTTCTTGCCGCGACGGGCTTCGGTCACGGTTTCGGTCGGGACCTCGATCTGCTCGACCAGCCGGTCGAGACCCATCCGGGTCGCCTCCGCCATGATCGAATCGCGGACCTTGCCCTCGAAACCAGAATAGGCGTGGATGATATACCAGCGGGCCATGCCAGTCCTTACTGCGCGAGCTTGAGAAGCGCGGAAACCACCGCGTTGAAGAACGAATCCACCCCCAGGAAGAACAGCGCGAGGATCGTGGTCATGATGACGACCATCAGGCCGGTCATCCACGTTTCCTTCCACGTCGGCCACGTGATCTTCTTACGTTCGGCCTGGACCTGGTTGATGAATTCGATGGGGGTCGTCTTCGCCACGTCTGGTTTTCCTGTGTGTTCGTTCGTGATGAACGACCGATCGCGGGACATGAACCCGCCACCGCTTCCCCACCTGGAGGAACCGGCGCGCGCACATCCTCGCTGTCGGATGGGATGTGCAGATAACCGCGTGAGGCATCGAAGGCAAGGCCGGGCAACGCACCCGCCGTGGCGGCGAACGCGCAAAGGCCGCCGATCCGTGGATCGGCGGCCTTCCGTTCGCCCGCTGCCGGCCGTCCGACCGGGCGGACCCGGTAGGTCGGTCAGGCGAACCGCACGGTGGTCCGCACGGCGCGACGACGGCGCAGCGTGCCCCCGGCGATGCCGACGCCCGCGATCATCAACGCCCACGACGCCGGCTCCGGCACCGCGGTCGGCTCGAAGTTCAGCGTGCCGGCATAGGAGCCGCCTGCCGTGCCCCAGGTGCCGTTGACCGTGATGACGTGCTCGCCCGCGGTCAGGTCGGTCCACGACAGCGTCTGCAATTCCGTCCCGTCCGTCAGGATCACGTCGAACGCCTTGTCGTCGAGGAAGACCGAGGTCAGGTCGACGTCGAGGCCCGCGTTGAGCGCGATCGATCCGATCAGCCCGTTCGCCAGACCATCGGGAACGGTGAAGATGTACCGGTCGAAGATGGTCCCCGATCCCGTGCCGGTATTGCCGAAGTCGGTCGAACTTGTTCCCGGCCCCACCGTCAGGAAGAAGTCGGCGGCGAAGGCCGGCGTGGCCATCAGGCTGGTGGCTGCTACGGCAGCAAGCCAAGTCGTCGTTTTCATGGCAGTCCCCTGTAACCCTTTGATTAGGGCAACGGAAACCTACCCAGCGCCACCGGGCGCAACGTTAACCTGGTTTTACCGGTCGATGTCGCCGCGGCGAGCGATGCAGCATTTGAGGAAAGGCGGACCGATTGATCGGTCGCGTCATCGCGCCGGGGTTGGCAGGGTTGGAGTCGGCAGGGTCGGGGCGGGCAGGGTGAGGACCGGCGAATAGTCTGTCATCGTCATGAAGACGCTGTCGACCTTCGCCACCAGCTTGCCGTCCGCCTCCGACGCGGCCGCGACCGCGCGCCATTCCGGATCGCTGCCGAACGCCTTCCACGCGTCTTCGCGCGCTGCCCGAGTCGGATAGGCCAGGACATAGATGACGCGACCATCGGGATAATCCTTGGATGGCTGTTCGTTCCAGTAGGCGACATTGGTCATGCCGTGCCGTGCGAACAGCCCCAGCGTATGCTCGCGGAAACGGGTATTGAGCGCCGCGAGTTTGCCCGGTGCCGCGTAATAGGTCCGCAACTCGTAGATCGCGGTGCGCGGATCGAGCGTAGCACCCTGCGCGGGTGCCGATCTCGCGCCGGCGACCGATGGGGATGCGGCGATCGTGCCGAACGCGACGCAGGCGAAGGACAAACAGGCATAGGCGGTGGCGCGCATCGGTGGACTCCGTTGGACCCAAGCCGTGGTGGCACAGTCTGCCGCGTCCTCGCCAGTGCTTTGTTCGGTAGGGATATTCTGGCGGCGGGGCTGCGGACCGCGACGCCCGGGCCGGATACCGACAGGCATCCTGGTCCCGTTCTGGGACAGGTGAGGGGGCGTTCGCCCGTCGCGCCCGCCTGGAGCCCGGCCTACCAGAGGAAAGAACCGCAACGAATTGATATTGAACGAATGCCGAAGCTGGACTGGTGGGCGGGCGTGTGCCTGTGTCGAATGAACGCGGTGCGCGGGGCGGGCGATACCCTGCTGGCGCGCGGGCAGCTGTGCGAGATGCTGGCGCGGGCGAAGGAGATCGATCCCGCCGAACAGCCGCGACTCTTCATCGTCTATGAACTTAGTGACCGGCGGTTGAACTGGAGCCGCATGCAGGAACTGATCGCGCGCTCCGATTTCCCCATATTCATCTAAAGGCAGGTTAGGTTCGCCGGGTCTGCAAAAACGTAGGATAACGCGTCCGCAGATCGCGATTGCGCGGTCGTCCGTGCTGCGCCACCCCTGCCGTGACGGCACGGAATGGGGCGCTAAACCGTTGTACTGGAACGCTGATTTTGAAAGTGCCCGGTGGGCGGGAACCGACCTGATCTTCGATGCGGTGACGGAGATGGGAACGGTGCGCTGCCTAGTGCGGGCGCAACGACTGCGCGACACGGTCCAGCGTACCGGACCCGAAGTGCTCTCGTCGAACCTGCCCCTGTTGCGCAGCGAACTCGCTCACCGGTTCACGACGTCGCGGCCGGGCGACACCGTCACCCTCGACTGACACCGTCCGGTTCATGCTCATCGCGGTGGCCGTCATGGCTGTCCGGGAACGACCGTCCGGACAATGGCAGGGGAGCTCGGACTCGAACCGAGGGCCTTCGGTTTTGGAGACCGACGCTCTAACCAACTGAGCTACACCCCTACACCCCAACCCATCTCCCCACCCTCTGAAAAGGCAAGGATTCGGATGCGAGTGAGCGGACTATTTGCCGCGTCGCTTCCAACATTGCAAGAGCGCCGAGCATCGCAAGCTGCTCGGTGCCGTTGCCATAGGCCATGATCCCGAGGAAGGACCCCGCCTGCACCAGTGCTGCGGTCCAGCGATCACGGCTCGATCCGACGACGGCCCACACGAAGATCAGCACGTCGGACACGTAGAAGAAGCGTTCGTGCATGTGCGGCAGCAGGCCCACCGTCAGCATCGGGGCGAGCGCAGCAGCGGCGAGCAACCGTCGTCCCTCGATCGGGCGTCGGACTACCCATGAGACATACGCGACCGAAACCACGATCGCAGCGATGTTGGCGATGCGCGCTGCGACGACGACGTCCAGTCCAGGCATGGCCTGGAGGATCGCCCAGATATTCGGCGCGTTACGCGATAATTCGGGGTAGAAGGTCGTCCGCCGAAAATACACCATTGCCAGATCGCCGACCGGCCAGCCTGCGAGCGCTGCCGGCAGGTTGGCCAGCGCGAGAGCGGCCGGAGCGAGCGGCCACCAGTGCAGCGGCATCCGCCGCTGGATGGCGACTGCCAGAAAAAACGGTGCGATCAGGATAGCCTGCAGCTTCACGGCGACGGCCAGCCCGCACCACAGGAACATCGACCGGTGCCGATGCTGCCACGCGGCAGCGACTGCCATGACTGTCGGCGCGGCGTAGAGCGCATCGCATTGCGCCATCAGCGCAGTATTCATCAGCACGCCGGGCAGGAGCAGTGCATAGAGCGCGTGCCGTTCGGGATGAGGGGCGTTCATGGCGCGCAACAGCCGCCAGACCGCCCCGGCCATCAACAACGTGCCGCTCAGCGACACCAACTTCACGATCGTGTCGGACGGTACGATCCCGACCAGCGGCGAGGCCAGCGTCAGCAGGTAAAGATAGGGCGGCGCGTAATCTCCAAAAGGTGCCGAAAAGGCGCGGGCAGGACCCAGCCTGGCGATATGTTCCAGCCAAGGAGTGAAGCTTCCCTCGACATCGCTGGTCATGATCGGCCACAGCAGCAGGTACAGCGCCATGCCGACCGCCGCGACCGGCAGGTGGCGCGCGAACGCCGTCGTCGGAGTGGGCGTGTCGGGGGCGAGGATAGGCGTGCTCATGCGCCCGGCTCTGCGCCGATGTGGTTAACGCTTCGTCACTGGCGAGGGCACCGCCGCGGGAAGAGAGTCCCGTTGACCGCTGAGGGGCACCCGCGTATAGGCACGACCGCGTCCGTTGGATCATCCCGCGGAGGCTTGAACATTGCTGGATGCGGATCGCGGGCCGGGTGGTGCAATCCACCTATGCCCCTTTTTGTATTCTTAGGTGCTGTGACGGCTCCAGCAAAGTAACCCAGTCAAGAGGTGAAGGCTTCAATGCCCACGATCAACCAGCTGGTCCGCAAGGGCCGCGACCCGCAGAAGGCCAAGTCGAAGGTCCCTGCGATGGAGCAGAACCCGCAGAAGCGCGGCGTCTGCACCCGCGTCTACACGACGACCCCGAAGAAGCCGAACTCGGCTCTGCGCAAGGTGGCGAAGGTTCGCCTGACCAACCAGCGCGAAGTCATCAGCTACATCCCAGGCGAAGGCCACAATCTTCAGGAGCACTCGGTGGTCCTGATCCGCGGCGGCCGCGTTCGCGATCTCCCCGGCGTTCGCTACCACGTCCTGCGCGGCGTGCTCGATACGCAGGGCGTCAAGGATCGTCGCCAGTCCCGCTCCAAGTACGGCGCCAAGCGTCCGAAGTAAGCCGGTTGGCCTCCTCCGCGGGGGCTCGACCATCAGGCTGAAGTTAGAAAGGTTTTTGAAATGGCACGTCGTCGTCGCCCAGAGAAGCGCATCATCCTGCCGGATCCCAAGTACGGTGATGAGGTTCTCTCCAAGTTCATGAACTCCGTCATGTATGACGGCAAGAAGTCCGTCGCCGAGCTGATCGTGTACGGCGCGATGGAGACGGTCGAGCAGCGCGCCAAGCGCGAACCGCTCGGTGTGTTCCATGACGCACTGAACAACATCAAGCCGGGCATCGAGGTGCGTTCGCGCCGTGTTGGTGGCGCGACCTATCAGGTCCCCGTCGAGGTTCGTCCGGAGCGTGCTCAGGCGTTGGCGATTCGTTGGCTGATCACCGCTGCCCGGGCGCGCAGCGAGAACACGATGGCGGCACGGCTGTCGGGCGAGCTTCTCGACGCGTCGAACAACCGCGGCAACGCGGTCAAGAAGCGCGAAGACACGCATCGCATGGCCGAAGCCAACCGCGCCTTCTCGCACTACCGCTGGTAAGGCGGCGCTGGTAGGCTTGGAAGCCTCAGACCTGTAACCTATATCGTGGGGAGCCGGCGGAAGCTGCGCTCCCCACATCGCTAAGGAAACCACGATCATGGCCCGCAGCCATCCGCTCGATCGCTATCGCAACATCGGCATCATGGCGCACATCGACGCCGGTAAGACGACGACGACGGAGCGCATCCTCTACTACACCGGCAAGTCCTACAAGATCGGCGAAGTGCACGAAGGCACGGCGACGATGGACTGGATGGAGCAGGAGCAGGAGCGCGGGATCACGATCACGTCCGCCGCGACGACGTGCAAGTGGCGCGCCGAAGAGGGTAAGGGCGAAGAGCACCTCATCAACATCATCGACACGCCCGGCCACGTCGACTTCACGATCGAGGTCGAGCGTTCGTTGCGCGTGCTCGACGGCGCGGTCGCCTGCTTCGACGGCGTTGCCGGCGTCGAGCCGCAGTCGGAGACCGTGTGGCGCCAGGCCGACAAGTACGGCGTGCCGCGCATGTGCTTCGTCAACAAGCTGGATCGCACCGGCGCCGACTTCTACTTCTGCGTGAACTCGATCATCGAGCGCCTCGGTGCGCGCCCGGCGGTTCTGTACCTGCCGATCGGCATGGAGGGGGGCTTCAAGGGTCTGGTCGATCTCGTCGAGAACCGCGCGATCATCTGGCTCGAAGAGAGCCTGGGTGCGAAGTTCGAATATCAGGACATTCCAGCCGATATGGCCGAGAAGGCTGCGAAATATCGTAGCGACCTGATCGAGATGGCCGTCGAGCAGGACGACGACCTGATGGAGGCCTATCTCGAGGGCAACGAGCCGAGCACCGCGGACCTGAAGAAGCTGATTCGCAAGGGTACGCTCAGCATGGCGTTCGTGCCGGTCGTGTGCGGCTCGGCATTCAAGAACAAGGGCGTGCAGCCCCTGCTCGACGCCGTGGTCGACTATCTGCCTTCGCCGCTCGATGTCCCCGCCATTCAGGGTCTGAAGCTCGACGGCGTAACGCCCGACGAGCGTCCGTCGTCGGACAGCGAGCCGTTCTCGGCGCTGGCGTTCAAGATCATGAACGATCCCTTCGTCGGTACGCTGACCTTCGCGCGCATCTACTCGGGCAAGCTCGAGGCCGCGTCGCAGGTCACGAATTCGGTCAAGGACAAGAAGGAAAAGGTCGGTCGCATGCTGTTGATGCATGCGAACAGCCGTGAGGACATTCAGGAGGCTTTCGCGGGCGACATCGTCGCACTGGCGGGCCTGAAGGATACGACCACGGGCGACACGTTGTGCGCGATTGGCGATCCGATCATCCTGGAGCGGATGGAGTTTCCCGAGCCCGTCATCGAGCTGTCGGTGGAGCCCAAGACCAAGGCCGATCAGGAGAAGATGGGCGTCGCGCTCAATCGTCTCGCTCGCGAAGATCCGTCGTTTCGTGTGTCTTCTGACCCCGAATCGGGCCAGACGATCATCAAGGGCATGGGCGAGCTTCACCTTGAAATCCTGGTCGATCGCATGAAGCGTGAGTTCAAGGTCGAGGCGAACGTCGGCGCGCCGCAGGTGGCGTATCGCGAGTATCTCGCGAAGAAGGTCGACATCGACTACACCCACAAGAAGCAGTCGGGCGGCTCGGGTCAGTTTGGTCGTGTCAAGCTCACCGTCATTCCTGGCGAGCGTGGCACGGGCTTCCAGTTCTTCGATGAGGTCAAGGGCGGCAACATCCCGAAGGAGTACATCCCCTCCGTCGAGAAGGGCATGCGCGAGACGGCGGAGTCGGGTTCGCTGATCGGCTTCCCGATCATCGATTTCGAAGTTCACCTGTACGACGGTGCGTACCACGACGTCGACTCGTCGGCGCTGGCGTTTGAAATCTGCGCCCGCGGTGCGATGCGCGAAGCGGCACAGAAGGCCGGCATCAAGCTGCTCGAGCCGATCATGAAGGTCGAGGTCGTGACCCCGGAAGATTATCTGGGCGACGTCATCGGTGACATGAACAGCCGTCGTGGCCAGATCCAAGGCACCGACAGCCGCGGTAATGCGCAGACTGTTGAGGCCATGGTTCCGCTGGCCAACATGTTCGGCTACGTCAATCAGCTGCGTTCGTTCACCCAGGGTCGTGCGCAGTACTCGATGCAGTTCTCGCACTATGACGAAGTTCCGACCAACGTCGCCGACGAGATCAAGGCGAAGCTGGCCTAATCGTCGATCGGGCGCGGAGCGGGGTCCCGTTCCGCGCCGGGCTGGCGCAACCCGAAAACAGTCGCTATGGGGCCGCGTTCGCGGTGCACCGGATGCGGCAGCGGATTCGAATCAGAAGGTAGGAAGAAATGGCAAAGGCGAAATTCGAGCGGAACAAGCCGCACCTTAACATCGGCACCATCGGTCACGTCGACCATGGCAAGACGTCGCTGACGGCCGCAATCACTAAGGTGCTGGCAGAGACGACCGGCGGTACTGCCGTCGACTTCGCCAACATCGACAAGGCTCCGGAAGAGCGTGAGCGCGGCATCACGATCTCGACCGCGCACGTCGAGTACGAGACGACGAACCGCCACTACGCGCACGTCGATTGCCCCGGCCACGCCGACTATGTGAAGAACATGATCACCGGCGCGGCCCAGATGGACGGCGCGATTCTGGTCGTGTCGGCTACCGATGGCCCGATGCCGCAGACCCGCGAGCACATCCTGCTCGCTCGTCAGGTCGGCGTTCCGGCGATGGTCGTGTTCATGAACAAGGTGGATCTGGTCGACGACGAGGAAATCCTAGAGCTGGTCGAGCTGGAAATCCGCGAGCTGCTGAGCTCGTACGAGTTCCCTGGCGACGACATTCCCATCATCAAGGGCTCGGCGACCTGCGCGCTGTCCGGTTCGAACGACAAGTTCGGCAAGGACGCCGTCCTCGAACTGATGGCCGCCGTCGACGACTACATCCCGCAGCCGGAGCGTCCGCTCGACAAGCCGTTCATGATGCCGATCGAGGACGTGTTCTCGATCTCGGGTCGCGGTACGGTCGTCACGGGCCGCGTCGAGACGGGCATCGTCAAGGTCGGTGAGGAAGTCGAGATCGTCGGCATCCACCCGGAGGTCCGCAAGACCACCGTCACCGGCGTCGAAATGTTCCGCAAGCTGCTCGACCAGGGTCAGGCCGGCGATAACGTCGGTGCGCTGATCCGCGGCGTCGCTCGTGACGAAGTCGAGCGTGGCCAGGTTCTCTGCAAGCCTGGCTCGATCAAGCCGCACACCGACTTCTCGTCGGAGGTGTACGTGCTGTCGAAGGAAGAGGGTGGCCGTCACACGCCGTTCTTCGCCAACTATCGTCCGCAGTTCTACTTCCGTACGACGGACGTGACCGGCACCGTCGAACTGCCCGAGGGCACCGAGATGGTCATGCCCGGCGACAACGTCTCGCTCGGCATCAAGCTGATCGCGCCGATCGCCATGGATATCGGCCAGCGTTTCACCATCCGTGAGGGTGGACGCACGGTCGGCGCCGGGGTTGTCAGCGCCATCACCAAGTAATATAGGCTAGCGCCTTGCAAGCGGCCGGCCCCGGGCAACCGGGGTCGGCCGTTCGCTTTTAGTAGAGGCTCCGTTCGCGGGGCATGGCGGGTTCCACCGCCGGCTCGACATATTCGACGTATCAACCAGCAAGAGGCGGCCATGCGGCTGTCGTCCGGCGTTCGGCCGGTCACGATCGCATGAGACGCCCCGCTCTTTCGCATCGGTAGGGATCATGGACAGCAACATCCGCATTCGTCTGAAGGCGTTCGACCATCGCGTGCTCGATCAGGCGACCGGCGACATCGCCGACACGGCCCGCCGCACCGGCGCGCTTATCCGCGGTCCGATTCCGCTTCCGACGCGCATCGAAAAGTTCACGGTCAACCGTGGCCCGCACATCGACAAGAAGTCGCGTGAGCAGTTCGAGGTCCGCACCTACAAGCGGATGCTCGACATCGTGCAGCCGACGCCGCAAACTGTCGACGCTTTGATGAAGCTTGACCTCGCAGCAGGCGTTGACGTCGAGATCAAGCTCGCCTAAGCGCGTGCATCTTCGCTGCGGTAGACGAATCGTCCCGCAGCGGTGATGTGTGAGATACCGCCGGCGGCCTCGGTTGCCGGGACAGCGTCTCCCGTCCGTTTCTACAGCCTCCCGTTCGGGAAAGCGCAGGAACACCAGCCCGGGACGGGGGCTCGCTTCGTATTTCCGGGTTAGGAATTCCGTCGAGGGTTTTCTTCGACGGGTCCGGCACGCACCGAAGGAATGGTCCTCCGGTGCCTCTGTGAGGAGTATGGATCATGCGTACCGGCGTGATCGCGAAGAAGTTGGGGATGACCCGCCTGTTTCAGGACGACGGCCGCCACGTGCCCGTCACCGTCTTGCAGCTCGAAGGGCTTCAGGTCGTTTCCCGTCGCGAAACCGATACCGATGGCTACACCGCCGTTCAGCTTGGTGCTGGCGTTGCGAAAGCCAAGAACGTCGCCAAGCCGCAGCGCGGCCACTTCGGCAAGGCCGAGGTCGAGCCAAAGGCGATTCTCGCCGAGTTCCGTGTGACCGAGGACAATCTCCTCGATGTCGGTGCCGAGCTTGCGGCGGATCACTTCGTGGCAGGCCAGCTCGTCGACATTCAGGGTCGCACCCAGGGTAAGGGCTTCGCCGGCGGCATGAAGCGCTGGAACTTCGGTGGTCTGCGCGCGACGCACGGTGTCTCGGTTTCGCACCGCTCGCTCGGTTCGACCGGTCAGCGTCAGGATCCGGGTCGCGTCTTCAAGAACAAGAAGATGGCCGGCCACATGGGTGATAAGTATCGCACCCAGCAGAACCTCGAGATCGTCTCGACCGACGTCGAGCGTGGCCTGATCTTCGTGAAGGGCTCCGTGCCTGGATCAAAGGGTGGTTGGCTGTTCGTGAAGGACGCGGTGAAGACCGCTCGCCACGCCGATGCGCCGATGCCCGCCGGTCTGAAGACCGCCGCCAACAACAACGCTGACGCCGCACCCGCGCCGGAAGCATCCACCGGCCAGGAGGGCTAAGAAGTGAAGGTCACCGTCAAGTCCTTCGCCGGTACCGACGGTCAGGACATCGAGCTCAACGACGAGGTCTTCGGCCTCGATCCGCGCGCCGACATCCTGCACCGTGTCGTCACCTGGCAGTTGGAAAAGCGTCGCGGCACCGCCCGCGGCACTCGCGAGCGCGCCGATGTCGCGCGCACCGGCAAGAAGTTCGGCCGTCAGAAGGGTGGCGGTACGGCACGTCACGGCGATCGCCGCGCTCCCGTCTTCATCGGCGGTGGTAAGGCTCACGGCGCCCGCGTTCGCGACTTCAATCCCGGCCTGAACAAGAAGGTGCGGATGCTGGGTCTGAAGATGGCGCTGTCGAGCCATGCCAAGGCCGGCTCGCTGTTCGTCATGGACAGCCTCTCGGTCGAGGGTAACAAGACCAAGACGCTGAAGGGCGATCTCGCGAAGCTCGGTTGGGGCAAGCGCGCGCTGGTCATCGACGGCGACGCCGTCGAGACGAGCTTCGCACTCGCCGCCGGCAACCTTCACGAAGTGGACGTGCTGCCGGCAGCCGGCGCCAACGTCTACGACATCATCAAGGCAGACACGCTGGTGCTCACGCGCGCCGCGGTCGAGAAGCTGGAGGCGCGCTTCAATGGCTAAGCCGCAGAAAGCCGCGATCGACAACCGTCACTATGACGTGATCGTCGCGCCGCACATCACCGAGAAGACGACCCTGCTCAGCGAGCACAATGCGGTCGTGTTCAAGGTCGCTCACGATGCGAGCAAGCCCGAGATCAAGGCGGCCGTCGAGGCGCTGTTCAACGTCAAGGTGCTTGGCGTGAACACGATCGTCCAGAAGGGCAAGACCAAGAAGTGGAAGGGCGTGCCCTACACGAAGTCCGACGTGAAGAAGGCGATCGTCACGCTCGCCGACGGTCAGTCGATCGACGTGACGACGGGGGTCTAAGGGATCATGGCACTCAAGCAGTACAACCCGACGAGTCCGGCCCGCCGCGGCCTGATTCTCGTCGACAAGTCGCAGCTCTGGAAGGGCAAGCCGGTCAAGGCGCTCGTCGAGGGCAAGAACAAGACCGGTGGCCGCAACAACAAGGGCCACGTCACCAGCCGCGGCATCGCGGGTGGTCACAAGCAGAAGTACCGCTACATCGACTTCAAGCGTCGCAAGTGGGACGCTGAGGGTACGGTCGAGCGGCTGGAGTACGATCCCAACCGCACGGCGTTCATCGCGCTCGTCAGCTACGCCGATGGCGAGCAGGCCTATATCATCGCACCCCAGCGTCTGGCGGTCGGTGACAAGGTGCTCGCGGCGAAGAAGACCGACGTGAAGCCGGGCAACGCCATGGAGCTGGGTCAGGTCCCGGTCGGCACCATCGTCCACAACGTGGAGATGAAGCCGATGAAGGGTGGCCAGATCGCCCGTTCGGCCGGCACGTACGTGCAGGTCGTGGGTCGCGATCGCGGGATGGTGATCGTCCGCCTGAACTCGGGCGAGCAGCGTTACATCCACGGCGAGTGCATGGCGACGGTCGGTGCGGTGTCGAACCCGGACAACCAGAACCAGAACCTCGGCAAGGCCGGGCGTTCGCGCTGGATGGGCAAGCGTCCGCTGACCCGCGGCGTCGCCAAGAACCCGGTCGACCATCCGCACGGCGGTGGTGAAGGCCGGACCTCGGGTGGCCGTCATCCGGTTACCCCGTGGGGCAAGCCGACGAAGGGTGCGCGCACCCGTCACAACAAGTCGACCGACAAGATGATCATCCGGTCGCGTCATTCGACGAAGAGGAAGGGCTAACTCATGGCTCGTTCAGTCTGGAAGGGCCCGTTCGTCGAACTGAGCCTTCTGAAGAAAGCGGAAACCGCGCAGGATGCCGGTGGCCGTGCACCGATCAAGACCTGGTCGCGTCGTTCCACCATCCTGCCGTCGTTCGTCGGTTTGACGTTCAGCGTCTACAATGGTCGCAAGTTCGTGCCGGTATCGGTCAACGAGGACATGGTCGGCATGAAGCTGGGTGAGTTTGCGCCGACGCGCTACTTCCCGGGTCACGCGGCCGACAAGAAGGGCAAGCGCTGATGAGCAAGCCAGTCTCCCCCCGCAAGGTCGGCGAGAAGGAAGCCCTCTCCGTCGGCACGCAGATTCGCGGCTCGGCGCAGAAGCTGAACCTGGTCGCCGGTCTGATCCGAGGCCGCAAGGCGTCGGACGCGATGAACATCCTGGCCTTTTCCACGAAGGGCATGGCGGTCGACGCGCGCAAGGTTCTGGCTTCGGCCATCGCCAATGCGGAGAACAACCACAACCTCGACGTCGACGCGCTCGTCGTCGCCGAGGCGTCGGTCGGCAAGTCGATCACCATGAAGCGCTTCGCGACCCGCGGCCGTGGCAAGTCCACCCGCATCCTGAAGCCGTTCAGCCGTCTGCGCATCGTCGTGCGCGAGCAGGAAGAAGCGTAATGGGTCACAAGAGCAATCCGATCGGGATGCGGTTGCAGATCAACCGCACCTGGGACAGCCGCTGGTTCGCCGAAGGCGCGGACTATGGCCGTCTGCTGCTGGAGGATCTGAAGATCCGCCAGTACATCATGAAGACGCTGCCGCAGGCGGCGATCTCCAAGGTGGTGATCGAGCGTCCGGCCAAGCTGTGCCGCATCTCGATCTTCGCCGCCCGCCCCGGTGTCATCATCGGCAAGAAGGGCACGGATATCGAGAAGCTGCGCAAGACGATCGGGGCGATGACCTCGTCCGACGTCTCGCTCAACATCGTCGAGATCCGCAAGCCCGAGGTGGACGCCCGCCTCGTCGCGCAGGGCATCGCCGACCAGCTGGAGCGCCGTATCGCGTTTCGCCGGGCGATGAAGCGCGCGGTGCAGTCGGCGATGCGCCTGGGTGCCGATGGCATCCGCGTGTATTGCGGTGGCCGCCTTGGCGGTGCGGAAATCGCACGGTCCGAGAGCTACCGTGAGGGCCGCGTTCCGCTTCATACGCTGCGCGCGAACATCGATTACGCCGAAGCCACGGCGCACACGTCGTACGGCGTCTGCGGCGTCAAGGTGTGGGTGTTCAAGGGCGAGATCCTCGGCCACGACCCGATGGCGACCGACCGGCTCATGATGGAGGCTCAGACCTCCGGCGTGCGCCCGGCGCGCGACGACCGTCGTTAAGGACTGACACGACATGTTGCAGCCAAAGCGCACCAAATTCCGCAAGGCCTTCAAGGGCCGCATCCATGGCGACGCCAAGGGTGGCACCAGCCTCAACTTCGGCGCCTATGGCCTGAAGGCGATGGAGCCGGAGCGGATCACCGCACGCCAGATTGAGGCGGCTCGCCGCGCGATCACGCGGCACATCAAGCGCCAGGGGCGTTTGTGGATTCGCATCTTCCCGGACGTTCCGGTCTCGTCGAAGCCGGCCGAAGTCCGCATGGGCTCGGGCAAGGGATCGCCGGAGTTCTGGGCCGCCCGCGTCAAGCCGGGCCGGATCCTGTTCGAGCTCGACGGTGTCGAGGGCAAGATCGCCGCCGAGGCTTTCGAGCGCGCGGCCATGAAGCTCCCCATCAAGACCAAGGTCGTTGCCCGTCTGGGCGACACCTCGCACCTCGGAGGCGAGTAATCATGGCCAAGACCGATTTCACCGGCCAGTCCGACGACCAGCTCGGCGAGAGCCTCGGCCAGTTGAAGCGCGAGCAGTTCAACCTCCGCTTCCAGGCGGCGACGAACCAGCTCGAGAAGCCGAGCCGCGTCCGCGAGGTCCGTCGCGACATCGCGCGCATCAAGACCATGCAGGCCCAGCGCTCCGCCGCTGCGTCGGCCAAGTAAGGATTTAGGCACATGCCAAAGCGCGTGCTGACCGGCCTGATCGTCTCCGACAAGGGCGACAAGACCGTGGTTGTGAACGTCGAGCGCAAGGTCAAGCACCCGCTCTACGGCAAGATCATCCGTCGCTCCAAGAAGTACCACGCTCACGACGAGAGCAACGAGTACAAGCAGGGTGAGACGGTCCGGATCGAGGAGGTCGCTCCGATCTCCAAGCTGAAGACCTGGAAGGTGCTCGATCGCGTCAATACGCATGCGACTCCCGAGCGGGTCGACGTCGACGCCTGAACCCCGCGTCGCCCGGTAGATGCCGGGATCGCAAAAGGTTCGGATGTGATTCGAAGTCCCTGGTTCAGGCCAGGGCGACAGCGGGGAAGGGCGTTGCTTTTTCCCCGCGGGGCGGTTATCGGACCGCTCCCCCTGGTTCGGGCTGCGCCCGTGCCGGGGGTCATTGTTTTAGGCGGGTGCCGGTCAGCAATCGGCCCCAGATGAAGAGAAGGGATACGGATCCATGATCCAGATGCAGTCCAATCTCGACGTCGCTGACAACAGCGGCGCGAAGCGGGTGCAGTGCATCAAGGTGTTGGGTGGCTCGAAGCGCCGCACGGCATCGGTCGGCGACATCATCGTCGTCAGCATCAAGGAAGCACAGCCGCGCGGCAAGGTGAAGAAGGGTGACGTGCATCGCGCCGTCATCGTCCGCACCGCCAAGGACATCCACCGTGCCGATGGCTCGACCATCCGCTTCGACGGCAACGCCGCCGTCCTGGTCAACAAGAACGAGGAGCCGATCGGCACCCGTATCTTCGGCCCGGTCGTGCGCGAGTTGCGTGGCAAGAAGCACATGAAGATCATCTCGCTCGCGCCCGAGGTGCTGTAATGGGCGCCGCAAAGATCAAGAAGGGCGACCGCGTCGTCGTCCTGTCCGGCAAGGACAAGGGCAAGACCGGTACGGTCACCCTGTCGATGCCAAAGGATGGCAAGGTCGTGGTCGAGGGTGTCAACACCGTCGTGCGCCACACCAAGCCGACCCAAGCCGACCCGCAGGGCGGCAAGGTCACGAAGGAAGCGCCGCTTCACGTCAGCAAGGTCGCGCACGTGACCGCCGACGGCAAGCCGACTCGCGTCCGATTCGAGACGCAGGACGGCAAGAAGGTCCGCGTGGCCGTGAAGACGGGGGACAAGATCGATGGCTGATGCAGCTTATAAGCCCCGGATGAAGGGCATCTACGACGATCGTATCGTCGCGGCGATGACCGAGAAGTTCGGGTACAAGAACGCGCTCGAGATTCCACGGATCGAGAAGATCGTGCTGAACATGGGTGTCGGCGAAGCCACGCAGGACAAGAAGCGCGTCGATCAGGCCGCGTCCGAGATGGAACTGATCGCCGGCCAGAAGCCCGTCATCACCAAGGCAAAGAAGTCGATCGCTCAGTTCAAGCTGCGCGAAGGCATGCCGATCGGCGTGAAGGTCACCCTTCGCCGCGAGCGCATGTACGAGTTTCTCGACCGTTTCATCACGATCGCGCTGCCGCGCGTTCGCGATTTCCGCGGGCTGAACCCCAAGAGCTTCGACGGTCGCGGCAACTATGCCTGCGGCATCAAGGAGCAGATCATCTTCCCCGAGATCAACTATGACCGCATCGACAAGGTGCGCGGCATGGACGTGATCGTCACCACCACGGCGAAGACGGACGACGAGGCGCGCGAGCTGCTCCGTCTGTTCGGGTTCCCGTTCCCGATCGAGGAAGCCGCCGAAGAGAAGCAGGCGGCCTGACATCTACCCCCTCCCTCCGCTTCGGCGGGGGAGGGCATCCAAGGAAGAGCTTAAGTCCAATGGCGAAACTGAGTTCGATCAACAAGAACGAGCGTCGCAAGAAGCTCGTGAAGCAGTATGCCCCGAAGCTCGCGAAGCTGAAGGCTACGGCCAACGACCAGTCGCTCGACGAGACCGAGCGTCTCATCGCGCGCCTCAAGATGGCGGAACTGCCGCGCAACGCGAACCCGACCCGTATCCGCAATCGCTGCGAGACGACCGGTCGCCCGCGCGCCTATTACCGCAAGTTCCGGCTTTGCCGTATCCAGCTGCGCGATCTGGCCAACAAGGGCCTGATCCCCGGCGTCACGAAGTCGAGCTGGTAAGGATTTATCATGGCAGTGACCGATCCTCTGGGTGACCTGCTCACCCGCATCCGCAATGGCCAGCGCGCGAAGAAGGACTCCGTCCTGTCGCCCGCGTCCAAGCTGCGCGTGCGCGTCCTCGACGTGCTGCAGCGCGAAGGCTACATCCGCGGCTATTCCGAAGAGCAGATGGGCCCCGCCGCCGGCGTGCGCATCGAGCTCAAGTATTTCGAGGGTCAGCCCGCGATCAAGCACGTCGCGCGCGTTTCGAAGCCCGGTCGTCGCGTCTACTCGGGCAGCCAGGAGCTGCCGCGGGTGATGAACGGCCTGGGCATCACCATCGTCTCCACGCCGAACGGCGTCCTGTCCGACGCGGAAGCGCGCGAGCAGAACGTCGGCGGCGAAGTGCTCGCGGAGGTGTTCTGATGAGCCGCATCGGTAAGAAGGCGATTCCGGTTCCGGCCGGCGTGACTGCCAGCATCGACGGCAAGACGATGAGCGTAAAGGGCCCCAAGGGCACCCTGACGCTCGCGATGCGCGACGAGATCAGCTACTCGGTCGAAGACGGCAGCATCTCGGTGCAGCCGGCGAACGACACCAAGCAGGCGCGGGCCTTCTGGGGCATGCAGCGGACGCTGGTTGCGAACCTCGTCACCGGCGTGACCGAGGGCTTCACCAAGAAGCTGCTCATCACGGGCGTCGGCTATCGTGCCGCCGCGCAGGGCCGCAACCTGAAGCTGCAGCTCGGCTACAGCCACGACGTCGACATCGCCGTGCCGGAGGGTCTTGAGGTCAAGACGCCGGACAACACGACGGTCGAGATCTCGGGCGCCGACAAGCAGAAGGTCGGCCAGCTGGCCGCCGAAATCCGCCGCTGGCGCAAGCCCGAGCCGTACAAGGGCAAGGGCATCAAGTATGACGGCGAGTTCATCTTCCGCAAGGAAGGGAAGAAGAAGTAATGACCAAGGGTCTCTCTCTTTTCGAGAAGCGCCGTCGGCGCAACCGCACCGCGCTCCGTGCGCGTTCGGGCAGCCGTCCGCGGCTGTCGGTGCATCGTTCGGGCAAGCACATGTACGCCCAGGTGATCGACGATGCGGCGGGTCACACCGTCGCCGCGGCGTCGACGCTGACCGCGCGCGACGAGTCGGGTGCGAACATGTCGGCCGCCACGGCGGTGGGCAAGCGCGTCGCGGAGGCAGCGCTGGCGGCCGGCGTGACGCAGGTCGTCTTCGATCGCGGCGGGTTCCTCTATCACGGCCGCGTCAAGGCGCTGGCTGACGCCGCGCGCGAAGCCGGATTGGAGTTCTAAGAATGGCCGATACCAACGATATCCAGTCGCAGCCCGGCAATCCTGCCGCGGTCGAGGCTCCCGCCGGCGATGCCGGCGCTAACACCGGCGGCAACGCGGGTGGCGGTTATCAGGGCGGACAGGGCGGTGGCCGTGGACGCGGCGGTCCGGGCGGCGGTGGCGGCGGTGGTCGTGGTCGTGGCGGTCCGGGCGGACAGCGCGGTGGCCGTGACGGCGGTCGTGGCGGTCGCGACAATCGCGGTCGTGGTGGCCCCGGCCAGGACGACGGCGGCGAAGAGCTGATCGAGAAGCTGGTGCACATCAACCGCGTCTCGAAGACGGTGAAGGGCGGCAAGCGCTTTGGCTTCGCAGCGCTGGTTGTGGTCGGCGACGGCAAGGGTCGTGCGGGCTTCGGCCACGGCAAGGCTCGCGAAGTGCCGGAGGCGATCTCCAAGGCAACTGCGGCAGCCAAGAAGAAGATGGTTCGCGTGCCCCTGAAGGATGGCCGCACGCTGCATCATGACGGCAATGGTCACTTCGGTGCCGGTCGCGTGACGCTGCGTTCGGCGCCGCAGGGCACGGGCATCATCGCCGGTGGTCCGATGCGCGCCATCTTCGAATCGCTCGGCGTCGCCGACGTGGTCACGAAGTCGATCGGCACGTCGAACCCCTACAACATGATCCGTGCGACGTTCGAGGCGCTGGGCGACCAGACTTCGCCCAAGGCCGTCGCGCAGCGTCGTGGCAAGAAGATCGCCGACCTGCTCGGCCGCGGCGCGGGTGCTTCGGCGCAGACCGCCGAGGCTGATGCCGCGGCCATCACGGAGTAAGCTGAGATGGCGACGATCAAGATCAAGCAGACCGGTTCGCCGATCCGCCGCACCGGCGATCAGCGTGCGACGCTCATCGGCCTCGGCCTCAACAAGATGCACCGCGTGTCGGAGCTCGAGGATACCCCGGAGGTTCGCGGCATGATCCGCAAGGTGCAACACATGGTCGAAGTGCAGGGCTAAGCCCACTTCACCAGTGACAAATACGGGGAAGGGGGCTAACCGGCCCCCTTCCTTTTTCCGGTTTCCAACAACCAGCGCGTAACAAGCGAAAGCGAGTGCATATCATGAAGCTCAACGAACTCCGCGACAATGACGGCGCCCGCAAGTCCAAGATTCGCGTCGGCCGCGGCATCGGCTCCGGCAAGGGCAAGACCGGCGGACGTGGCCAGAAGGGCCAGAAGAGCCGCGAGGGCGTGTCCATCGCCGGCTTCGAGGGCGGCCAGATGCCGCTCCACATGCGTCTGCCGAAGCGTGGCTTCAACAACATCTTCGCCAAGGATTATGCCGAGGTGAATCTCGGCGCGATCCAGAAGGCGGTCGATGCGGGCAAGATCGAGGTCGGTGCGGCGCTCGACCACGCCGCGCTGAAGCTGGCCGGTCTGGCCCGTGGCGGCAAGGACGGCGTGCGCCTGCTCGGCAAGGGCGAGTTGACCGCCAAGCTGACCTTCACCGTCGCCGGCGCGTCGAAGGGCGCGATCGAGGCGGTCGAGAAGTCGGGCGGTTCGGTGTCCGTGATCGAGGTCGTGCCCGCCGCCGAGAAGGCCGCCGCCAAGAAGGGCGTGAAGTATAAGGAGCGTCAGGCTCACAAGGCGTCGTTCAAGGCCTGATTCCGTCCGCCACCCCGGCGCTTGTCGGGGTCCAGCATCGGGCCGCTCGTAACTGGGTCCCGGCGACACGCCGGGACGGATTATTCCGCCGGAGGTTAGACAAGCCTTGGCGGGCGACTATATGAGCGGCGGGGGAGCGACATAACGCTCGCCCGCCGTTTCTGTTTCCAGGACACAATCCCGCATGGCATCCGCAGCCGACCAGATGGCGCAAAGCATCAGCCTGTCGAAGTTCGCGAAGGCGACCGACCTCAAGAAGCGGCTATGGTTCACGATCGGCGCGCTGATCGTGTTCCGCCTGCTCAGCTACGTGCCGCTGCCGGGCGTCGACCCGACCGCACTCGGTTTGCTCAGCGAGCGGACCACGGGCGGCGTGCTCGACTTCTTCAACACCTTCTCGGGTGGCTCGCTCAGCCGCATGTCGCTGATCGCGCTGGGCGTGATGCCGTATATCACCGCGTCGATCGTGGTGCAGTTGGCGACCTCGCTCAGCCCCAAGCTGGCGGCGATCAAGAAGGACGGCGAGAGCGGTCGTAAGCGGCTGAACCAGTATACCCGCTACGGCACCGTGCTGCTGACCGCGGTGCAGGGCTATTTCATTGCCGTCGGCCTCGAGGCGCTGGGCGCATCGAACGGCGTGCAGGCGGTGATCGAGCCGGGCATGGCGTTCCGCGTCGCCGCCGTCATCTCGCTGATCGGCGGGACGATGTTCCTGATGTGGCTGGGTGAGCAGATCACCAGCCGTGGCATCGGCAATGGCGTGTCGCTGATCATCATGGCGGGCATCGTTGCACATCTGCCGACGACGCTCGTCAACCTGCTGGAAGGCGGCCGCTCGGGCTCGCTCGACCCGCTGCGTCTGATCGGCATCATCGTCGCGGTCGTGGCGCTTGTCCTGTTCATTTGCTTCATGGAGCGTGCGCAGCGTCGCATCCTGATCCAGTATCCCAAGAGGCAGACGCAGCGCGGGATGCAGGCGGATCGCAGCCATCTTCCGCTGAAGATCAACACCGCGGGCGTCATCCCGCCGATTTTCGCGTCGTCGCTGCTACTGATGCCGCTGACGATCTCGCAGTTCGCGGGCCAGCGCGTCGCCGGCGAGTCGAAGTGGGGCGACTTCATCATCACCCTCAACCAGTACCTCCAGCACGGCAGCCCGGTGTACATGCTGCTGTACGGTGCCGGCATTATCTTCTTCTCGTTCTTCTACACCGCGGTGGTCTTCAACCCGGAAGAAACCGCGGACAATCTGAAGCGGTACGGTGGGTTCGTGCCGGGCATCCGTCCCGGCAAGAACACCGAGAATTACTTCGATTACGTCCTGACGCGGATCACCGTGCTCGGCGCGGCCTATCTGACGATCATCTGCCTGTTGCCGGAATATCTGGTGTCGGCGCTGTCGATACCCTTCTACCTGGGCGGGACCAGCCTATTGATCGTCGTGAACGTCACGATGGATACGGTGACGCAGATCCAGTCGCATTTGCTGGCGCACCAATATGGTGACCTCATCAAGAGGGCGAAGCTGAAGGGCGGCCGGCTCCGCTGAGCGGAGCGGCAGGGACGTTAAGGGGAGAGTGGCCGTGAACATCATCCTGCTGGGACCGCCGGGCGCGGGCAAGGGGACCCAGGCCGCACGGCTCGTCAGCGAGCGTGGCATGGTCCAGTTGTCGACGGGCGACATGCTGCGCGCGGCGGTCAAGGCCGGGACACCGGTGGGCGTTCAGGCGAAAGCAGTGATGGACGCGGGCGAGCTGGTGTCCGACGCGATCGTTTCCGCGTTGATCGGCGAACGGCTGGATCAGGGTGTCGAGCATGGCGCGATCTTCGACGGCTATCCCCGGACGGCGGCGCAGGCCGATGCGCTCGATCTGTTGCTGGCCGAGCGCGGGCAGCAACTGGACGCGGTGATCGAACTGGAAGTGGACGAGGCCGCATTGATCGAGCGGATCGTCGGTCGCTTCACCTGCGCATCGTGCGGCGCGGGCTATCACGACGTCTTCAAGCAGCCCGCGGTCGCGGGCGTTTGCGACGTGTGCGGCTCGACGGAGTTCAAACGCCGGCCCGACGACAACGCCGAAACGGTGTCGACGCGGATGGCCGAGTACCGCGCCAAGACTGCGCCGATCCTGCCGCTCTACGAAGCGCGAGGGCTGGTGTCGCGGGTCGATGGCATGGCCGACATGGACGTGGTCGGCGGCCAGATCGCGGCAATCCTCGACGCCTGATGCGACTTCGCCTATCCTGAGTGTCGGAGACACCGGGAGGGTAGTATGCGCGCGGTTAGGTTCGGGATGCTGCTGCTCTGCGGCTGGTCGGCTGCCATCGCGGCTAAGGCCCCCGAGCTGAGTTGGGGGAAACCAGGCGTGTCGATCGACCAGTATCGCATCGACTCGTTCGAATGCGCGAAGTCGGGCTACTTCACCGATGTGCGCGATACGCAGCAGGCCAAGGACGCGATCCGGGTGCTGGAAACGGCCGATCGCGAACTGAACAACGGCGACGAACTCGACCCCAATGCGCGCGTCCTGCGAATGCGCGCGCTGCGTCCCGATGCGAGGGTGCGGGAGGTCGGTAGATATCTCCACACCGTCGTCGAGGCATGCCTGACCAAGCGCGGCTACCGTCAATTCGCGCTGACGAAGGCGCAGGCGAAGTCGCTGGGCAGGCTGCCAGCGGGCTCACTCGATCGACAATTGTATCTGCATTCGCTCGCCAGCGATCCGCAGGTCGTCGCGGGTCAGGGCGTTGGCTGAGCCGCCGGCACGATCAACTGCATGACACGATTGTCACACAGCCTTCATCCAGCGGCAAACCCCCATCTCCTATCAGCGCCCTACGGCCACGGCGCCGCGGTCCATCGATCGCGCGGCGATGCCACGAGATCGGCGTCCGTCACTCCCGGGGGCGCCGGTAGTGCCGGTGGAGGGGCTGCCCTCCGCCGGCCTTTGCTGTACAGGGCGGTATCTTCCAGGATTGGGCGGAGCGCGAATTGACCCGCAAGATACTGATCGTCGAGGATGATCCCTCCACCGCCGCCTATCTGGCCAAGGGCCTGACCGAGGCCGGCTATTCCGTCGAGGTCAGCCATGACGGCCGTGACGGGCTGTTTCTGGCGAGCGAAGGCATATTCGACCTCGTCATCGCGGACCGCATGTTGCCGGGGCTCGACGGGCTGTCGCTGGTCGGGGCATTGCGCGCCGCCAAGGTCGAGACGCCGGTGCTGGTGCTGTCGGCGCTCGCGTCCGTCGACGACCGTGTCGACGGGCTGAAGGCCGGTGCCGACGACTATCTCTGCAAGCCGTTCTCGTTCGCCGAGCTCTCGGCCCGGATCGAGGCGCTGGTGCGACGGACGGACCGCACCGCGGCAGAGCCCCAGAAGACGCGGCTGTCGGTCGGCGATCTGGAGATCGACCTGCTGTCGCGCCACGTCAGCCGCGCTGGCCGCTCGATCCCGCTCGGCACGCGCGAGTTCAGCCTGCTGGAGTTCCTCGCCCGGCATGCCGGTCAGGTCGTCACCCGCACGATGATGCTGGAGAAGATCTGGAACTACCACTTCGACCCCGGCTCCAACGTCGTCGACGTGCATATCGGCCGCCTTCGCCGCAAGCTGGAGGACGGGTTCCCGACCCCGATCCTGCATACCGTGCGCGGGGCGGGCTACCGATTGGCGGTCGACGGTTGACGCCCTGGGGCGGGCGGCTGTCGGTCACGGCGCGGATCGCGCTGCTGGCGATCGCGCTGGCGCTGGTCAGCAACCTCGCCCTGATCGGGTTCCTGTGGAAGCAGACGCACGACGTCGCCATTGCCGCGACCCGGCGGGAAATGGTCGAGCAGTCGGATGCGCTGATCGGCATCTGGCGCGACGGCGGATTGCCGCGCCTGAGCGAGGCGGTCCGTAACGCTCAGCCGCCGGGCGACACCTCGCTGGTCGTCGCGATCGTCGATGAGGAGGGTCGCCGGCTGGTCGGCTATGCACCGCCGCGGCTGGAGGTGCCGATCGCGGCCCGCGCGTTCCGGGTGGGCTACCTCGCCGACCTGCCGGGCTGGCGCGAGCATGAGGCGGGTTACATCCTGCGGCCGGTCGGACGCGTGTGGCTGCTGACGGCGCGCAAGCTGGACGTGATCGAAGCGGAGCAGACCGCGATCGAGCGCGCGCTGGCGCTGGCAGTGGTGATGTCGCTGGCGCTGGGGATCGTCGCCGGCTTGGTGCTGGCCCGTTACGTGGCGACCCGGCTGGACCGGATTGCGGCGGTGATCGACGAGGCGGCGGAGGGCAATCTGTCCCGCCGCGTTCCCATGGAGGCCAAGGGCGCCGACGCGTTCGACCGGTTGGCGGCGCGACTGAACGCAATGCTCGGGCGGATCGAAGGGCTGATGGCGGAATTGCGGATCGTCACCGACAGCCTGGCGCACGACCTCCGCTCGCCGCTGGCGCGGTTGCGCACCAAGACCGAGCAGGCGGTGCTCGTGTCCGATCCGGCGCAGCGCGACTCGGCGTTGGGCGGTCTGCTCGCGGAAACCGATCTCGTGATGCGGATGCTGACGATGGTCATCGAGATCAGCCGGTCCGAGTCGGTGTCGCGCGACCGGTTCACGCTGGTCGAGCCCGCCGAACTGGTCGAAGAGGTCGCCGAACTCTACGAGCCGGTGGCGGAGGATGCGGGCATCCGCTTCGTCGTGGCGATCGACGATCGCCCCGCGCCGCTGTCGCTGCACCGGGAGCTCGTCAGTCAGGCGTTGGCGAACCTCGTCGACAACGCGCTGAAGCACGGGGTGCCGAAGCAGACCGGGGCGGAGCGGGAGATTGTCCTGCGTCTCTGCTGCCGGCCCGACGGCGTGGCGATCCAGGTCGAGGATCGCGGTCCCGGCATCGCCGCGCGCGACCGGGCGCAGGCCATGAAGCGGTTCGGTCGCCTCGACAGCGCGCGGTCGACGCCGGGAGCAGGGCTCGGCCTCGCGCTGATCGACACGGTGGCGCGGCTGCACGGCGGGCGGTTCGAACTGGCGGATAACGCGCCCGGACTGGTGGCACGGCTGGTGCTGCCGGGCTGACGGCTGGTCATTCCGGCCGGCATGTCCCACATGACGGGTCATGGATGCGCTGACCGCCTTCGGCCTTTTCGCCGTCACCTTCATGCTGGTGTGCTACGTTCTGGAGGATCGTGCGCCGTTCTGGACGTTCCTGTTCGCGATCGGGTGCCTAATGGGGTCGGCATATGGCTTCCTTCAGGGGGCATGGCCGTTCGGGGCGGTCGAGTTGATCTGGTTCGTCGTCGCGCTGAGACGGTGGGTCCAGCTGCGCGCCAAAGCCGGCAGGGTGGTGGAACCCGCGGCTTGACTCGGCGTTGCGCGCGTCCTAACTGACCCAACCCCGATACACCGGTTTGCCGGCGGCGCTCGTTTGCGCTCGCCGCCATCTTGCGTCGATGCTCCGGCATCATCGTAGAACCAGTGGACCGGGACCAACGCGTCGAGATGGCGCCCGTGCTGCCATGCCGGGTGCCGTGGAGCTAGGAGAACATACACATGGCACGTATCGCGGGTGTTAACATCCCGACCAACAAGCGCGTGGTGATCGCGCTGACCTACATCCACGGGATCGGCCCGGCCAAGGCCAAGCAGATCACGGACAAGCTGGAAATCGCCGCCGAGCGCCGCGTGCAGGACCTGACGGACCAGGAGGTTCTCCAGATCCGCGAAGCGATCGATGCCGACCACATGGTCGAGGGCGATCTGCGCCGCGAAACTGCGATGAACATCAAGCGCCTGATGGATCTCGCCTGCTATCGTGGCCTGCGCCACCGTAAGGGCCTTCCGGTCCGCGGCCAGCGCACGCACACGAATGCGCGCACCCGCAAGGGCAAGGCGAAGCCGATCGCAGGCAAGAAGAAGTAAAACGGCCCCCGGGTCCGTTTTTGACATCTTCTCCGCCAAAAGCCGGTGCGAGGTACCGAACCTCCCGGCTTTCGCATCAGACGATCCAGGTCAGGATTACATTCAATGGCACGTGAACCGCAGCGTATTCGCCGTCGCGAACGCAAGAACATCACCGCCGGCGTCGCCCATGTGAACGCCAGCTTCAACAACACCATGATCACCATCACCGACGCGCAGGGCAACGCCATCTCGTGGTCGTCCGCCGGCGCGATGGGCTTCAAGGGCTCGCGCAAGTCGACGCCGTACGCCGCGCAGGTCGCGGCCGAAGACGCCGGCAAGAAGGCCGCCGAGCACGGCGTCCGCACGCTGGAAGTCGAGGTCAAGGGCCCCGGCTCGGGCCGCGAGTCGGCGCTGCGCGCGCTTCAGGCCGTTGGCTTTCAGATCTCCTCGATCCGTGACGTCACCTCGATTCCGCACAATGGTGTGCGTCCGTCGAAGCGTCGCCGCGTCTGAATGATCGGGCGCCGGCTGACGAGCCGGCGTCTTCGTTACTTGAGGCGGTCCCCCAACCGCCTCCAACCCAGGGGAACCCCGTGGCTGTCAACGCAAAGAACTGGCAGGAACTCAAGAAGCCGAACGGCCTGGAGAAAAAGGGCGGTGACGGCAAGCGCAAGGCGACCTTCGTCGCCGAGCCGCTGGAGCGTGGCTTCGGCCTGACGCTCGGCAATGCGCTGCGTAGAGTTCTGCTCTCCTCGCTCCAGGGTGCGGCGGTGACGTCGATCAAGATCGAGAACGTCCTGCACGAATTCTCGTCGCTCGCCGGCGTCCGCGAGGATGTCACCGACATCGTCCTGAACGTGAAGCAGATCGCGCTGCGCATGCAGGGCGAGGGGCCGAAGCGCCTCCAGCTGTCCGCCACCGGTCCGGCCGAGGTGAAGGCGGGCGACATCGCGGTATCGGGCGACATCGAGGTCATGAACAAGGACCTCGTGATCTGCCACCTCGACGAGGGTGCGACGCTCAACATGGAGCTGACCGCCGATGTCGGTAAGGGTTACGTTCCCGCGACCGCCAACCGTCCGGCCGATGCACCGATCGGCCTGATCCCGGTCGATGCGCTGTACTCGCCGGTACGTCAGGTGTCGTACAAGGTCGACCCGACCCGCGTCGGGCAGGATCTGGACTACGACAAGCTGACGCTGACGATCGAGACCGACGGCACCGTCACCCCGGAAGACGCGGTGGGCTATGCCGGTCGCATCCTCCAGGACCAGCTGGCGCTGTTCGTCCACTTCGACGACTCGTCGGTCACGCGTTCGGCCCCGATCGGTCAGGCCGCCGCGCCGACCGCCGGTGGTGCGGAGCCCGCGGGCGACACGCAGCAGATCAACCGCTACCTGCTCAAGAAGGTGGACGAGTTGGAGCTGTCGGTGCGTTCGGCGAACTGCCTGAAGAACGACAACATCATCTATATCGGCGATCTCGTCGGCAAGACCGAGGCGGAAATGCTCCGCACCCCGAACTTCGGCCGCAAGTCCTTGAACGAAATCAAGGAAGTGCTGTCGTCGATGGGGTTGCGCTTGGGCATGGAAATCCCTGGCTGGCCGCCCGAGAACATCGAAGAGATGGCGAAGAAGCTCGAGCAGGAAATCATGGGCTGAGCCGCCCGCGGATAGCACTGGCTATCCGCGCGACGGCATAAGCCCGGCCGGCGGGTCGGTTCGTCCGACTCGTTCGACGCCAAACCGCGGCCTCGGCGCGGTTCTCCCGGCCTTCGGAATGGTGCAGCGTAGGACTAACCTTAGCCTAACCTTCCGACCGGATTATCAGGGTTTTCGGTGGTGGCCCGTTCCACACCACCTGCTCTGGGGTACCGTGACACGGCCCCTTATCGAACGAAGGAATCATCATGCGTCATCGCGTCGGCGGCCGTAAGCTACAGCGTACCTCGGCCCATCGTATCGCGCTCTTCCGCAACATGGCGGCGGCGCTCATCAAGCACGAGCAGATCACCACGACCGTCGCCAAGGCGAAGGAGCTCCGCCCGTACGTCGAGAAGCTGGTGACGCTCGCGAAGAAGGGTGGCCTGTCCAACCGTCGTCTGGCGCACGCCCGTCTGCTCGACGACGCCCAGCTCGTGAAGCTGTTCGATGTCATCGCGACGCGCTACGCCGATCGCAACGGTGGCTACACCCGCGTCATCAAGGCCGGCCCGCGCCTGTCGGACGCATCGCCGATGGCAATCATCGAGTTCGTCGACCGCGACGTCTCGGCGAAGGGACAGGACTCGGGTCCGGTCCAGTCGGACGAGGATTTCGACGCCGCCGCCTGATTGGCGACGGATCGGTCAGAAAAGAGGCCGCGTTCCCTACCGGGAGCGCGGCCTCTTTCGTTATCGGGCGCGGACCGCTATCGGCTCGGCATGGAGCATCCCGACACCATCCTCATCGTCGACTTCGGCAGCCAGGTCACCCAGCTCATCGCCCGCCGCGTGCGCGAGGCAGGGGTGTATAGCGAGATCGCCCCCTTCCAGTCCGCCGAAGCGGCGTATGAGCGTCTGAAGCCGAAAGGCGTGATCCTGTCCGGCGGTCCGGCCTCCGTCGTCGATGCCGACAGCCCGCGCATCCCGCAGCCGATCCTCGACGCCGGCGTGCCGCTGCTCGGTATCTGCTACGGGCAGCAGGCGCTGAATGCGCAGCTTGGTGGGCGGGTCGAGAAGGGCAACAGTGGGGAATTCGGTGAGGCGTTCGTGTCCGTCGATGACGGCTGCGGACTGTTCGACGGGCTGTGGACCGCAGGCGAGCGGCATCAGGTGTGGATGAGCCACGGCGATCATGTCGCGGCGCTGGCACCGGGGTTCCGGCCGGTCGCGTCGTCCAGGGGCGCGCCCTTCGCGATCACCGCGGACGACGAGCGCCGCATCTACGGCATGCAGTTCCACCCCGAAGTCGTGCACACGCCGGACGGGGGCAAGCTGATCGCGAACTTCGCGCGGCATATCTGCGGGCTGGCGGGCGACTGGACGATGGCGGAGTTCCGGGCTGCCAAGATTGCCGAAATCCGCGAGCAGGTCGGCGACGGCAAGGTCATCTGCGGCCTGTCGGGCGGGGTCGACTCGTCGGTCGCGGCGCTGCTGATCCACGAGGCGATCGGCGAGCAACTGACGTGCGTATTCGTCGACGGCGGCATTCTGCGGGCAGGAGAGGCCGAGCAGGTCGTCGGGCTGTTCCGCAATCATTACAACATCCCGCTGGTGCATGTGGAGGCGCAGGACCTGTTCATGGACGGGCTCGCCGGGGTCACCGACCCTGAGGCGAAGCGCAAGTTCATCGGCAAGACGTTCATCGACGTGTTCGAGGCGGAGGCGAACAAGATCGGCGGGGCCGGCTTCCTGGCGCAGGGAACGCTGTATCCGGACGTGATCGAGAGCGTCAGCTTCACCGGCGGCCCGTCGGTGACGATCAAGAGCCACCACAATGTCGGCGGCCTGCCCGAGCGCATGAACATGAAGCTGGTCGAGCCGCTGCGCGAGCTGTTCAAGGACGAGGTCCGCGTGCTCGGGCGCGAACTGGGCCTGCCGGACGTGTTCGTCGGGCGGCACCCATTCCCCGGACCCGGCCTCGCGATCCGTATTCCCGGCGAAGTCACGCGCGAGCGGTGCGACATCCTGCGCAAGGCCGACGCGATCTATCTGGAGGAGATCCGTGCGGCGGGGCTGTACGACGCCATCTGGCAGGCGTTCGCGGTGCTGCTGCCGGTGAAGACGGTCGGCGTGATGGGCGACGCGCGGACCTATGACAGCGTGCTGGCACTGCGGGCGGTGACGTCGACCGACGGGATGACGGCGCAGGTGTTCCAGTTCCCCGGCGACTTCCTGCCGCGCGTGGCGACGCGGATCATCAACGAGGTGAAGGGCGTGAACCGGGTCGTGTACGACTATACGTCGAAGCCGCCGGGGACGATCGAGTGGGAGTGACGCGGGGCTAGCGAACGGCCGTGGAGCCGTTCGCTAGCGGGCATCTCATGCCACTTGCGGCAGGCGATCCAGATACTTGTCGAGCGTGATCGGGTATTCGCGCACACGGACGCCGGTGGCGTTGTAGACCGCATTCGCGACCGCGGCACCGACGCCGCAGATGCCGAGTTCGCCGACGCCCTTGGCCTTCATCGGCGAGGACATGGGGTCGGCCTCGTCGAGGAAGATCACCTCCTGATGCGGGATGTCGGCGTGGACGGGCACCTCGTAGCCAGCGAGGTCGTGGTTGACGAAGAAGCCGAAGCGCTTGTCGACCGCGAGGTCCTCCATCAGCGCTGCGCCCGCGCCCATCGTCATGCCGCCGATCACCTGATTCCGTGCGGCCTTGGGGTTGAGGATTCGGCCCGCCGCACACACCGCGAGCATGCGGCGGATGCGCGTTTCGCCGGTATAGGCATTGACCGCGACCTCGACGAAATGGCCGCCGAAGGTCGATTGCTGCTGCTGCTTCTGTAGCTCGTCGCCATATTCCATGACGTCCTCGGCGCTCAGCGCACCGGCCTTCGCTGCCTCGGCCAGCGCGACGGTGCGGTTGCCGGAGCGGACCTGACCGCCGACGAACTCGACATCGGTAGCGTTGAAGCCGAGACGCTGCGCCACCTGCTCGCGCATCTTCATGCAGGCGGCGTAGACGCCCGCGGTCGAGCTGTTGCCGCCCCATTGGCCACCGGAGCCGGCGGACACGGGGAAGGACGAGTCGCCGAGCTTCACGACGACGCCCTCGACCGGCACGCCCAGCATCTCCGCCGCGGTCTGGGCGATGATCGTGTAGGTACCCGTTCCGATGTCGGTCATGTCGGTCTCGACCGTGACGACACCCGCCTGATCGAGGCGGACGCGCGCGGCGGACTTCATCAGCAGGTTGTTGCGGAACGCCGCCGCGACGCCCATGCCGATCAGCCACTGACCGTCGCGGACGGAGCCGGGCTTGGCGTTGCGCGCGCTCCAGCCGAAGCGCTCCGCACCGTCACGCAGGCACTTGACCAACTGACGCTGCGAGAACTTGCGATCGGGCTTTTCCGGATCGACCTGCGTATCGTTGACGACGCGGAATTCGACCGGGTCCATGCCCAGCTTCTCCGCCATCTCGTCCATCGCCACTTCCAGCGCCATCAGGCCGGGAGCCTCGCCGGGCGCGCGCATCGCGTTCCCCTCCGGCAGGTCGAGCACCGCGAGCCGCATCGACGTCAGGCGATTGGCGCCCGCATAAAGGAGCTTGGTCTGCGACACCGCCGTCTCCGGTCCGCCGCCGGGGAGATCGCCCGAGCCGCTTTCGTGCGCGATCGCGGTAATCTTGCCGGTCCGATCAGCGCCGATGCGGATGCGCTGGACGGTCGCGGGGCGGTGGGTGGTGTTGTTGATGCTCATCGGTCGCGTCAGCGCGACCTTCACAGGCCGCTTCGCCGCGCGCGCGCCGAGCGCCGCCATGATCGCATCCGACCGGACGAACAGTTTGCCGCCGAAACCGCCACCGACATAGGGGGCGATCAGACGCACCTTTTCCTTGGGAATGCCGAGCGTCTTCGCGACATCGCCCTTGCCCCAGTCGATCATCTGGTTGGCCGTCCACAGCGTGAGCTGGTCGCCTTCCCACGACGCGATCGTCGCGTGCGGTTCCATCATCACATGGCTGTGATCGGGCGTGGTGTAGGTCGCGTCCAGCTTCACCGGTGCGCTGGCGAACGCGCCCGCGAAGTCGCCGACCTTGTCGATCGGCGGCGCGGCGCTGCCCTCGCCGCTGCTGTCGCCCTTCAGCGGAGCCGTCTTCAGCGCCTCCGCCAGATCGTAGCGGCCCTTGGCGCGGGCGTAATCGACGCGGATCAGGTTCGCGGCGGCGCGTGCCTGTTCGAACGTATCTGCAACGACGACTGCGATCGCCTGATGATAATGATCGACCTCCGGCCCGCCGAGCAGCTTCGCGGTATTGAAGTTGCCCTTGGCGAGCTTGCCGGCAGTGTCGGCCGTGACGATCGCCAGCACGCCCGGCGCGGCCTTGGCGGCGGCGAGGTCGATCGACGCGATCCGACCCTTGGCGATCGCCGCACCGACGACATAGCCATAGGCGGCGTTCGGCGCGTCGTCGTTATGCTCAAACGCATAGGGCGCGGTGCCCGTGGTCTTGTACTTGCCGTCGATCCGGTCGGTCGGCTTGCCGATCACCGTCATCCGGTCGATCGGGTTATTGCCCGTGGGTGCATCGAACTTCATGCTGTGGCCCTCACTTCGGCCAGGGCGGCGGCAAGCGTTCGCTCCACCAGCGGCACCTTGAACTGGTTGTCCCTGGTCGGCTGCGCACCGGCCATCAGGCGAGCCGCGACGGCCTTCGACCCCTGCGGCATGGCGGCTTCCGCCGCCTCGACACGCCAAGGTTTGTGCGCGACGCCGCCCACCGCGACCCGGCCGCTACCGTCCTTCTGGATCACCGCCGCGACCGATACGAGCGCGAAGGCGTAGGAGGCACGGTCGCGGACCTTGCGATAGATGTGCGTGCCGCCGATCGGTTTCGGGAGGGTTACCGCGGTGATGAGTTCGCCCGGAGCCAGCGCCGTTTCGATGTGCGGGGTGTTGCCGGGCAGGCGGTGGAAGTCGGCGATCGGGATCACCCGCGACTGGCCGGTGGAGTTCACGGTCTCCACCGACGCGTCGAGCACGCGCATCGCCACGGCCATGTCGCCCGGATAGGTGGCGATGCACGCGTCGCTGACGCCCATTACCGCCAGTTGGCGGCTGAACCCGCCGATCGCCGCGCAGCCGGAGCCGGGCTTGCGCTTGTTGCACGCCTGATTGGTGTCGTAGAAATACGGGCAGCGCGTACGCTGGAGCAAATTACCCGCGGTCGTCGCCTTGTTGCGAAGCTGGCCCGATGCACCCGCGACAATCGCACGGCTGAGGACGCCGTAATCGCGGCGGACGCGCTGGTCGGCGGCGAGATCGGTGTTGGTGACCAGCGCGCCGATGCGCAGGCCGCCGTTCGCCGTCTTCTCGATCCGGTCGAGCTTCAGCGTGCCGACATCGACCAGATGCTGCGGCGTCTCGATCTCCAGCTTCATCAGGTCGAGCAGGTTCGTGCCGCCGGCGATGAACTTGGCACCGGGGTGGCGGACCGCGGCGGCGGCGGCCTCGGCGGGCGTCGTGGCGCGTTCGTAGGAGAAGGGCTTCATGCGCGTGTCCTCGCCCCGTTGGTTTCGGCGACCTCGTTCATCGCCTCGACGATGTTGGAATAGGCACCGCAGCGGCAGATGTTGCCGCTCATCCGCTCGCGGATCTCGGCGTCGGTCACCTGGAACTTGCCGGTGATGTCCTGCGAAGCGTGACTGGGGATGCCCGCCTTGATCTCGTCGAGCACCGCGACCGCGGAGCAGATCTGGCCGGGTGTGCAATATCCGCACTGGTATCCGTCATACTTCACGAACGCCGCCTGCATCGGGTGCAGCTTGTCGGGCGTGCCGAGCCCCTCGATCGTGGTGACCTTGTCACCCTGATGCATGACCGCGAGGCTGAGGCAGCTGTTGATGCGCTTGCCGTCGACCATGACCGTGCAGGCACCGCACTGGCCGTGGTCGCAGCCCTTCTTGGTGCCGGTCAGGTGCAGATGCTCGCGCAGCGCGTCGAGCAGGGTGGTGCGGGTGTCGAGGTTCAGCTCCCGGCGCTGGCCGTTCACCTCCAGCACCACCGGCATCATCGTCGGTTGCGGGGCGGCGGGTACGCCCTGCGCATCGGCAGCGGGCACGGCCGTCACCGCGACGGTCGCCGCACCGCCGACGAGGATGCCGCGACGGGAGATATTCCCGCTCGCAGCCGGTTCGATTGTCTGATCCATGAGGGTCCTGGTTCCTCTGATGCCGCCGGACGGCGACATGACGCTGTTATCATGTTCCTAACGCACGATAACACCGGCTGGACCCGTGACAATCACCGGATCGTGACGAGCGCGGCTCGTCGCTGGCATGATCGGGGAGGGAGGCGCTCTTCACCTTCGTCATCCAGCGTACGCTGGGGTCTCCGTGAGGCGCGCGAAGGAACGTTCCATGGGCAAACCCCAGCTTTCGCTGAAGTGACGGCAGGAGGAGGGTGGTGGCGGGACGGCGCGGTCGGGCGCAGGCTGACCGTATTCCCGGGCCAAACCCCAGTCCGTCATCCCGGCGAACACCGGGATCTCCGAGAGGCGCGATACGCACCCTTCAGGAAGACCCCGGCGCTCAAGTGAGGTGACGGAGGGGGAAGGGGGGCAGGTGCCGTGTCGCCGCCCGCCCGCCCGATCAGATGAAGCGGTTGATGATGTTCTCGATCCGCTCCTGCCGGCCCGAACGCGGCTTGGGATCGAGCCCCTGCGTTTCGGCGAGGTCGGCGATGGCGGCAAGGTCGAGATCGCCGATCTGCTCCCCGAGCGGGCCAGTCCAGCCGGCGTAGCGCTCGGCCTTGATCGCGTCGAGGCGACCGTCCTCGATCAGGGCGGCGGCGTTCAGCAGGCCCTTCGCGACGACGTCGATACCGCCGATATGGCCGTAGAACAGGTCGGTCGCGTCCATTGACTGGCGGCGAACCTTCGCGTCGAAGTTGAAGCCGCCGGTGGTGAAGCCGCCCGCGCGCAGGATCTCCAGCATCGCCAGCGTCAGTTCCTCGACCGAGTTCGGGAATTGGTCGGTGTCCCAGCCATTCTGGTGATCGCCGCGATTGGCGTCGATCGATCCGAAGATGCCGAGCGCGGAGGCGGTCGCGATCTCATGCTCGAACGTGTGGCCCGCGAGCGTCGCGTGGTTTGCCTCGATATTGACGCGGACCTCGTTCTCCAGCCCGTAGCGCTTGAGGAAGCCGTACACCGTCGCGGTGTCGAAGTCGTACTGGTGCTTGGTCGGCTCGTGCGGCTTCGGCTCGATCAGGATCGTGCCGGTGAAGCCGATCTTGTGCTTGTGCTCCACGACCAGCGTCAGGAAACGGCCGAGATTGTCGAGCTCGCGCTTGAGATCGGTGTTGTGCAGCGTCTCATAGCCCTCGCGACCGCCCCACAGCACGTAATTCTGGCCACCGAGACGATGTGTCGCCTCGAGCGCGTCGCGGACCTGCATCGCGCCGAACGCGAAGACCTCGGGGTCGGGGTTGGTCGCGCCACCGGCGGCGAAGCGCGGGTGGCTGAACAGGTTGGCGGTGCCCCAGAGCAGCTTGCGGCCCGACGAGCCCTGCAGCTTTTCGAGATGGTCGACGGCCTCCGCGAAGAAGCGGCGATGCTCCGCCACGCCGTGGGCGTCGGCCATGACGTCAACATCGTGGAAGCAATAATAGGGCACGTCGAGCTTCGAGAAGAAGTCGAAGGCGACTTCGCGCTTCTGCGCCGCTGCCGCGCTGTCGTTCGCGCCGCGGTGCCAGGGACGGTCGAAGGTGCCGCCGCCGAACACGTCGCTGCCGGGCCAGCAGAAGGTGTGCCAGAAGCAGGCGGCGAAGCGCAGATGCTCCTCCATCGTCTTGCCGAGGACGACGCGGTTCTTGTCGTAGAAGCGATAGGCGAGTTCGTTGGTCGTTTCAGGACCCTCGAACGCGATCTGGGGAATGTCGGCGAAGAAGTCGGCCATCAGAAGGTCCTCATGCGGGGATAGGCGTCGCGAAACGCGTCGTATTTGGGGGCGAGCCGGTCGACCAGGTCGCGGTCGGGCTCGATGACGTGGGATACGGGCGGGGCGACGCAGACCTGGGCGGGCACGCCGCCGTCGACTGCAAGCTGGGCGAAACGCGCCGCTCCGAGCGCGGGACCGACCTCGCCACCTTTCAGATACACCAGCGGCACGTCCATCGCGGCGGCCAGCGTGCGGCCCCAATAGGCGGAGCGTGCGCCGCCGCCGATCACCGACAGGCGATCGACGGTCGTGCCCGCCTCGCGCAGGACGCGCACACCGTCGGCGAGCGCGAAGGCGACGCCCTCCAGCACCGCCTGCGCCAGCCGTTCCGGGCCGGTGTCGTTGTCGAGGCGCAGAAACGCGCCGCGGACCTGCGCGTTGTTGTGCGGCGTCCGCTCCCCCGACAGGTAAGGCAGGAACAACTCCGGACCGCTGGCGGGGCCTGCGGCTTCGGCGCGGGCGAACAGGTCGGCGGCGCCGGCCGCGCCGGTGATCCGCGCGACCCAGTCGATGCACGAGGCGGCGCTGAGGTGAACCGCCATCTGGTGCCACAGGCCGGGCAGCGCATGACAGAAGGCGTGGACGGCCCCGGCGACATTGGGGCGAAAACCGTCGTTGGCGACGAAGATGACGCCCGACGTGCCGAGCGACAGCAGCGCATCGCCGTCCGCGACCACGCCGACGCCGACCGCGCCCGCGGCGTTGTCGCTGCCGCCACCCGCGACCGGTACCTGTGGCATGCCCCAGAGCTCGGCGATCTCCGGCAGCAGATGTCCGGTGACCTCCGTCCCCTCGACCAGCCGCGGCATGTGGTCGACCGTCAGCCCGGTGGCCGCGAGCAGCGTGTCGCTCCAGCGCCGCTCCGCCACGTCGAGCCACAAGGTCCCAGCCGAGTCGGAAAGGTCGGACGCCTTGTCGCCGGTCATCAGCAGGCGGACATAATCCTTCGGCAACAGCACGGTGCGGAGCTGCGCGAACAGCTCCGGCTCGTGCTTGCGGACCCATTCCAGCTTGGGGGCGGTGAAGCCCGGCATCACCAGGTTACCGGCGACACCGTGGAAGGCGGGCTCCGCCGCCTCCAGCTCCGCGCACTCGGCGAAGGAGCGCCCGTCGTTCCACAGGATCGCGGGCCGCAAGGGCCGGTCGTCCGAACCGAGCAGGGTCGCGCCGTGCATCTGGCCGGCAAGGCCAATGCCGCGCACCGAGCGGCGCACTGCCGGGTCGATCGCCTGCACCGCGGCGATGGTCGCATCCCACCATGCGGCGGGGTCCTGTTCGGACCACAGGGGCTGCGGGCGCTGCACCGTCAGCGCCGCAGTGCCCTGCGCCACGACCGCGCCGGCGGTGTCGAGCACCACCGCCTTGACGCCCGACGTACCGATATCGATGCCGAGGAACATCAGCCCCTCACTTCACGAACGGATCGATGGTCCGGATCGTCCCGTCGGGATTGTAGAACAATTCCGTGACCTTGACGTTGCGGAGGCGCGTCTGGTTCGACAGTTGCGTGTCGGCGTAGAACAGCCACCAGCGCTTGTTCCACTCGACGATCGAGTGATGCGTCGTCCAGCCCTGCACCGGCAGCATGACATGGCCCTTGTAGGTGAAGGGGCCGTAGGGATTGTCGCCGATCGCGTAATTCAGGAAGTGCGTGTCGCCGGTCGAGTAGGAGAAATAGTACTTGCCCTTGTACTTGTGCATCCACGACGCTTCGAAGAAGCGACGGTCGTGGTCGCCGCCGAGCAAGGGCTTGCCTGCCTCGTCCAGGATCACGACGTCGCGCGGCTTTTCCGCGAATTCCGTCATACCCGGGGTCATCGCCGCGACCTTGGCCGTGAGGGCCGGCTTGTCGTCGGCCTGAAGGTCGGTCTTCGATCCGTTCGGGTCGTAGGTGCCGGTCGTGTTACGCTGAAGCTGGCCGCCCCAGATGCCGCCGAAATACATGTACGCCTTGCCGTCGTCATCGGTGAAGACGGCCGGATCGATCGAGAAGCTGCCCTTGATCGGCTGCGGGTTGGCCTTGAACGGCCCCATCGGCGACTTCGAGGTCGCAACGCCAATGCGGAACGCGCCCTGCCGATCCTTGGCGGGGAAATACAGGAAGTAGGTGCCGTTCTTGCGCGCCGCGTCCGGGGCCCACATCTGCCTGTCGGCCCACGGCACCTGCTTCACGTCGAGCGCGACGGGGCCGACCGTCACCGGCTTCCCGATCCCGTCCATCTTCAGCACGCGGTAGTCGCGCATCTCGAAATGCGCGCCGAGATCGTCCTCGGGCGTCGGCCCGTCGATGTCGTGGCTGTTATAGACGTAGATCTTGCCGTCGAAGACGTGCGCGGACGGATCGGCGGTATAGATCTCGCGCACCAGCGGCTGCGACAGATAGCGGCGACCCTCCGGGCTGCGGGGTTCCTGACCCGATCGGCCGGCGGTTTGCGCGACGGCGATGCCCCCGGCGAACAGCGTCGCGGCGGCGGCGAAAAGAAGCGGGCGGGTACGCATGGCCTTGGACGATCCTTCCTCTGGCGACCTTCTGATGAGGTCTGTCAACCGCCGAAGCGGATTGGGTAGCGCTACCATATTCGGCGGATCGGCGGAGGGCAAGGGACGCCGGCGTCGGATTCGCGATGGAATCGTCGCGGCGGAGATTGCGCTAACCCCCGGTTTCGGGAAAGCAGCGACATGATGAAGCCGAAACCCTCCCGCCGCGCGGGCTCCGCCCCGACGATCAGCGACGTCGCGAAGCGGGCCGGCGTCTCCCCGATGACGGTGTCGCGCGTCATCAACGGCGAGAGCAACGTGCGCCCGACCACGCGGGAGGTGGTGAACGCCGCGATCTCCGCGCTGAATTACGCGCCGAACCCGGCGGCGCGCAGTCTGGCGGGCGCGGGGCAGACCCGCATCGGCCTGCTGTACAGCAATCCCAGCGCCGGTTTTCTCAGCGAATTCCTGCTCGGCAGCCTCGATCAGGCAAGCCGCAACGACGTGCAGATCGTGGTCGAGAAATGCGAGCTGGGCGAGCATGAGCTGGAGGTCACCCGTCACCTGATCGAAGGGGGGATCGACGGCGTCGTGCTGCCACCGCCATTGTGCGAGGCGGATGCCGTGCTGGAACTGCTGGCGGCGGCGAACATCCCGACCGTCACGGTCGCGACGGGGCGTGCGCCCGACGATCTGCTCGCGATTCGCATCGACGACCGCGAGGCGGCGCTGACGATGATGCGGCACATCATGCAACTGGGGCACAGCCGCATCGGCTTCATCACCGGCAACCCCAATCTGTCCGCCAGCGCCCGCCGGCTGGAGGGCTATTCGGCGGCGCTGGAAGAGGCGGGGATCGCCGTCGACCAGGCGCTGATCGCGCACGGGCTGTTCACCTATCGCTCGGGCCTGGATGCGGCGGAGCAGTTGCTGGAACTGGACGATCCGCCCTCCGCGATCTTCGCGTCGAACGACGACATGGCGGCGGCGACCGTCGCGGTCGCGCACCGCCGAGGGCTGGACGTGCCGAGCGATCTGACCGTCTGCGGGTTCGACGACACGACGCTGTCGACGGCGATCTGGCCCGAACTGACGACCATCCACCAGCCGATCGCCGACATGTCGCGCGCGGCGGTCGAGTTGTTGGTAACGACGATCCGTCGACAGAAGGCGGGCGATATGACCGAGCGTCACCGGACGCTGGATTATACCCTGATCCGCCGCCAGTCCGACGCCGCGCCGCGGAAGCGGCCGCGGAGTCGCTGAGGCGGGGGGGGGGGGGCAAGAAAATCTGACTCGGCTTCCGGCCTTCAAGAGAGGGTTTCCGAACTTCTTCTGCCACCCCGGCGAAGGCCGGGGTCCAGTCTCGCCGTCTGCATCGACCGAGAGCGTTACCCAACTGGACCCCGGCCTTCGCCGGGGTGGTGTCAGGCAACTGAGCTATTCCGTAAGGATCCCCCACGGGCGGCTGGAGATGGGGCCTCTCCAATGGCGATATGCTTGCGGCAGCGCGCCACCCTCAACCCCTTCCCTGAAGGGGAGTGGGGTAGGACCGGATTAGCGATCTTGGGCGACTCCGTCGCGACACGTCTGCGACTACCCGCACAACCCCTTGGGCGGACCCACGAGACGTGCATAGGGCAGGGACGGCGACGGCCCCGGCAGGCGCGGATCGGTGGCGGCGGCGTAGAAGGGGTCGCTTTCCGCGTCCGGAAGCGACACGAAGCGGAAGCCGAGTCGGCGGTACTGGGCGAGCACGCGCGGCAGCATGCGCGCGCCGAACGCGCCGACGTGCATCAGCACCGCTTGCGGCACGTCGCGATCGGTGCGCGCCTGTGCCGCATCGCGCGCCGACAGCGCGGCGGTGCGGGCATCGGCCAGATAGGCGGTTTCCAGCCGGGTGATCGCGGCGGCGTCGCGCCTTGCGAGGCAGGCGACATAGGGCGCGTTCCAGTCATAGTCGGCGAAGCTCATCGTCACGGCGGCGATCCGGTAACCGCGCTCCGCGAGCGTGGCGCGGACCGCGTCGCGCGTGGCGGCGTCGCGGCCTTCGTCGAGGAAGGGATAGCGGAACCAGCGCCCGTCGCCGCGTGATGTCGCCAAAGCCGGTTCGTTGCGGATCAGGTCCGCGGTGAAGGCTGTCGCGCCGACCCTGTCGAGGCTGAGGTGCGACCAGCCGTGATTGCCCAGCGGGTGCCCGGCGGTGCGCCATGCCGCGGTCGCGGCGGCGGCGGTGGGCTCGGCGATACCGATGCCGGTGTTGAGGAAGCCGAAGGCGGGCGCCTTTTCCGCCGCCAGCGCCGCGGTGATCCGGTGGATGACGGAGAGGCGCGTCTCGCCCGGTGGCAGCGGGCCGTGGGACGGAATGTCGTCGAAGGTCAGTGCGATCGCCGGTCGCGGATCGCCCGGTTTCGTGGCGAACAGGGCCAGTGGCACCGCCTCGCCCATCGCGCGGTATCCGGCCTCCGACGGATGAAGGTGATCGCCCGAATCGTAGCGCGCCGCCAGCCGGTCGGGCCTCGCCGGGTCGCGGAGCAGCGCGTCGAAGTCGACGACGTGGTCGAAAACGCCGGAGGTGCGGATGAAGGCGTTGATCGCCAGCCGGTCGGCTTCGGTCACTGCTGTGGGGTGGTAATAGTCGTTGTCGCCGAACGGCGTGATCGTGCCGCCGATCAGCGCGATCCCCCGCGCATGGGCACGCGCCGCCATCTGGCGATAGCCTGCGGTGATTTGGGCCACGATCTCCGCATGCTGCGCCGGTGTCGCGGGCGCGTCGCGGGTCAGGACGCCGAGATCGTTGACCCCCTCCAGCACGATCGCCCAGCGTACGCCGGTCCGGGACAGGACGTCGCGGTCGAACCGCGCCAGCAGATTGGGTCCGAGCCCGTCGAGCAGCACGCGATTGCCGCCGATGCCGGCGTTGACGACGCCGATGCCGCGCATCGTCGGTGTCGCACGCAGGCGGGCGGCGAGGATATCGGGCCAGCGCGTATTGCGTTCCGGCTTCACGCCATAGCCGTCGGTGATCGAGTCGCCGATCGCGACGATCGTGCCGCCGGCCGCCTTGTCCGTTGCATCCCCCGTCACCTCGACATCGGCGATCGCGTACCAGTGGATGACGGTCCTGGCGTCGCGCAGTTCGGGATCGGCGACGTGGTTGCCCGTGGTCAGGAAGCTGGTCGCACGGGAGCCGGGATGGCCGGTCTGCGAGACCGGTTTGTCCGGTAGATAGAGGCTGATCGCAAGATCGCTGCCGCCCGTGACGTCGAGTCTCACCGGGTCGGAATAGAGTTCGGCCCCGGCCGGGATCACCGCGTCGCCGCGCCCGGCAAAGGTCAGCCCCGCGCCGCTGCCGACGCGCGACGTGCCGGGCTGGGCGGCAAGGGCCAGATGACCGGCGGCGATCGCCAGCGGTTGCGTGCCGAAGCGGTTGGACAGGCGCACACGGACGCGTGATCCACCGGCGGAGAGCCGAACGACCTGTCGGAGCGTGATATCGCGATCGAAACCGGCGGGCAGGGCGTTGTCGCCCTCTGCGGGCATTTGCGCCGAACCCCAGCTCGTCGTCCACGACGTGTATGCGGGGGAAATCGTCCGGGCCGGGCCGGACGCTGACAGTACGGCACATCCCACCAGCGCGATGAGCCACCGCATCATTCTCTCCCCGTCACATCGTTACCGCTATCATTAGCAGCGGGGCGGAGAGGCGTGCAAGCGTGGCCGGGGATGATCGTCACCCCCGGCCGATCTGCTTCAGGCCTTGACGTGCGCCGAGATGTACTTGTTCATCTCGAACATCGTGACCTTGTCCTTGCCGAATACCTTCTTCAGGTTTTCGTCGGCCAGGATCTCACGCTTGTTCTCGGGGTTCTGCAGGTCGTTGGACTTGATGTAGGCCCAGACCTTGCTGATGACTTCGCTGCGGGGCAGCTTGTCGTTGCCGACCACCGCGCCGAGCTCCGGCGAGGGCTGCACCGGGGCGTGGATGCCGGTGCCCGAATTGGTCTGCTTGGTGGCGGCCTTCTTGGCGCCGGCTTCCTGCTTGGCAGTGGCCATGATCGTCCTTCCTGTTGATCCTCAAAGCCCGCTTGACCGGACTTACGCCTTCTTGAGCGTGCCCGCCTTGTGCGCCGCCTTGCCGCCGTTGTCACTCTCTACGATAAATTGCGGGTCGTCCTTCGATGCACGGACCTGATGACCCTTGATCTTGGTGTCGGTGGTCTGCTTCTTCTCGACGGTGCCGTGGGCGGTGCCGCCGTGCGAATTCCAGGTCACCTTGTCGCCCTTCTTCAGATCGGCCATCGCTCGTCTCCTGTTTTGATCGTGCGCCAACCGCCGGATGGCGGTCTTGGTTGCGAGGAGGATATCATGAGCGAAGCCAGTCCCGAGGACGGCGACCTGATCGGACGTGACGGGAAGATCGTCGTTCCCCCGCATGTTGCGGAGGCGGTCCGGACGCTGATCGCCTGGGCCGGGGACGACCCGGGTCGCGAGGGGCTGGTCGATACGCCACGCCGCGTCGCGCGGGCGTGGCGGGAATATTGCGCCGGCTACGGCGAGGACCCGTCGGTGCATCTGTCGCGGATTTTCGAGGAGGTCGGCGGTTACGACGAGATCGTGCTGCTGAAGGACATCCCGTTCCAGTCGCATTGCGAACATCACATGGCCCCGATCATCGGCCGCGCGCACATCGCCTATCTGCCGCGCGATCACGTCGTCGGCATTTCGAAGCTGGCGCGCGTGCTGCATGGCTTCGCGCGCCGGTTGCAGGTGCAGGAGCGGCTGACGGCGGAGGTCGCCGACTGTATCTGGAACCACCTGAAGCCGCTCGGCGTCGCGGTGGTGATCGAGGCGAGCCACGCCTGCATGACGGCGCGCGGCGTCCGCACGCCGGGAGTCGCGATGGTCACCAGCCGCATGATGGGCGTGTTCCGCGACGACGATCGCAGCCGCAAGGAAGTGCTCGCGCTGATGGGGCAGAAGGGGTGATCGGCGCGCAGACGATCCTGGTGACCGGTGGTGCGAAGCGACTCGGCGCGGCGATCGCGCGGGGGCTGGCCGGGGCGGGGCACCGGGTCGTGATCCACTATGGCGGCTCGCGCGACGATGCGGAGCGGCTGGCGGTCGAGATCGGCGGCGTGACGGTGCAGGGCGATCTCGCCGATGCCGCGGCGGTGCCGGCGCTGTTCGCGCGCGCGCGGGATGCGGCGGGCGGCGCCATCCACGGCCTCGTCAACAGCGCCTCCGCGTTCGAGTTCGATCGACCGGACGGGATCGACACGAGTCTGGCGGCACGGCTGTACGCGATCAACTGCACCGCGCCGTCGCTGCTCGCCTCCGCACTGGCGGCGCAGGACGATCTGGCCGAGGGTGCGGTGGTCAATCTGCTCGATCAGAAGCTGGCGAATCCGAACCCCGACTTCTTCTCGTATAGCTGCGCCAAGATCGCGCTGGCGGGGGCGACCGAGATGATGGCGCAGGCGTTCGCGCCGCGCGTCCGGGTCAACGCCGTGTCGCCCGGCCTGACGCTGAAGAGCGGCGACCAGAGCGATGCGGCGTTCGAGCGGGTCGCGCGCGCCAACCTGCTCCAGCGCCCCGTCGGCGCGGAGGCTGTCGCGGACGCTGTCGTGTACCTGATCGGCGCGCGCAGCGTCACGGGGCAGAACCTGTTCGTCGACTGCGGCCAACGATTCCTGAAGCGCGACGGCGACGTGATGTTCGAGGGTGCCGATGGCTGAGTACACGACCATCCTCGAAGGACTGGCGGTGATGATCCGCCTGGGCATCCACCCGCACGAGGTCGAGCCACAGCGGGTGCTGGTGACGGTGGAGATGACGGTCGGCTATGACCGGCCGCCCACTGCCGACTCGATCGCCGAGGTGCTGGATTACGACTTCGTTCGCACCGGCATCCGTGCGCTTGCTGCGGAGCGCCGATTCGCGCTTCAGGAGACGCTGTGCGATGCCGTCGCGTCGCTCTGCCTGAGCGACGAACGTGTGCAGGCGGTCCGCGTCCGGACGTCGAAAACCGACATCTATCCCGACGCCGTGATCGGGTGCGAAATACGGCGACGCAGAAACGGCTGATCGCCGTCGGCACGCGTGCCGGCTGAATTTGTTCCGGCGCAATTCATGCTGCGATGCATTATTCCAGCTGTGGCCGCATCGGCCGCAACGTTACAATCGAATGTCAAGCTAATTTGCAATGTTCTGATTTAGCGCTTGTTTTTCGTTAACAGGTTGTTCACAAATCATGTCGGAGGCGCAGCGACATATCGTGCGCCGCCGCATCTGGATCGTACTTCATCATAAGGTGAGGACGATCGTCAGCGCGGGTCCGCGGGAGTTTCCGCGGGGTCGCTGCCAACGGGGGTTGGACCCATGAAGACCTTTATCAAGACTGCTATCGTTGCTTCCGCATTCGCTGCAGTGGCGCTTCCGGCTGCGGCATCCGCCGATACTTATGTGTTCAATGTTGCCGGCGCCCAGAGCTTCGGCGAACTTGGCGACGCTCTCAACGACGTCTTCACGGTCAATATCGGCGCGAATTCGCGTATCACCGACGTAGCCTACAACGTGTCGTTGACCGCATTCTCACCAAGCTGGCTTTCGGAAGCGACGCTGGGATTCACCAGCTCGGACCTGTCCGAAGGCGTGTTCCTGAATCCGGGCTTCGCCGACAACTTCTCGGGCACCGCCAGCTATGCTGACTCGGCCAGCCTGACCGATCTCGGCCTCGACTTCACCGTTGGCGCGGACGGCATCCTGCGCCTCGAATTCTTCGAAGGGTTCGATGATTCGGCGGCGATCGACGGCATCTGGAACAGCGGCACAGTCACCTTCACCTACACGCCGTCGGGCGCTGGTGCGGTGCCGGAGCCTGCGACGTGGGCGATGATGATCGGTGGCTTCGGCATGGTCGGTGGCGCGATGCGTCGTCGCCAGAAGGTCAGCGTCCGTTACGCCTGATCTGCTGTAGCAGTACGAAGGACGCCGCCGGTCGGAAGACCGGCGGCGTTTTCGTGTCTGCCTCACCGGGCTCCGCTCTAGACGCGGTTGGCGGCGCTGAGCACCGCGCGCACGCTGGCGGTGGCAATGTCGGTGTCCAGGCCGACGCCGAACACGGTGCGGCCGTCGTCCGTCCGGCACTCGACATAGGCAGCGGCCTGCGCATCGGCGCCGTGGCCGATCGCGTGTTCGGAATAATCGACCACGTCGAGCGTCGGTCCCGTCGTATCGCCCAGCGCGGCGATCACGCCGGAGATCAGGCCGTTGCCGCGGCCGGAGATCGATCGCTCCTCGCCATCGACCGCGACCCGTCCCACGAACAGGCGCTGGCCGGCCATGCCGCTCTCCTCGTAATCGCGCAGCACGAAGCGGTCGTCGTTGCGCGGCAGATAGGTCGCTTCGAACCGGCCCCAGATGTCGGCCGCGCCCAGTTCGCGACTCGTCTCGTCCGCCAGCGCCTGAACATGGCGGCTGAAATCCGCCTGCAAGCGCTTGGGCAGCTTCAGGCCCTTGTCCTGCTCGATCACCCAGGCGACGCCGCCCTTGCCCGATTGCGAGTTGACGCGGATGACCGCTTCGTAGCTGCGGCCGAGATCGGCGGGATCGATCGGCAGATAGGGGACTTCCCACAGTCCGTCGTTGCGCGCCGCCTGCGCCGCGAAGCCCTTCTTGATCGCGTCCTGATGCGACCCGGAAAACGCCGTGAACACCAGGTCGCCGGCATAGGGCGTGCGCGGATGGACGGGCAGGTTGGTGCAATAGTTGATCGTGTTCACGACCGCGTCGATGTCCGACAGGTCCAGCTTGGGATCGATCCCCTGCGTGTACATGTTCAGCGCGACGGTCACGAGATCGCAATTGCCGGTACGTTCGCCATTGCCGAGCAGGCAACCCTCCACCCGGTCGGCGCCGGCCATCATCCCCAGTTCCGCCGCGGCGACGCCGGTGCCGCGATCGTTGTGGGTGTGGAGTGAGATCACCACCGAGTCGCGGTTGCGGATGTTGCGGCCGAACCATTCGATCTGGTCGGCATAGACGTTCGGCGTCGCGCATTCGACGGTCGCGGGCAGGTTGAAGATGATCGGGCGATCCGGCGTCGGTTGCAGCACGTCCATCACCGCCTCGCAAACCTCGACCGAGAAATCGAGTTCGGCGGTGGAGAACGTCTCCGGCGAATATTCGAACTGCCACGCGGTATCGGGCCGCTTCGCCGCCTCGTCGCGCAGCACCTTCGCGCCGGCGACGGCGATCGCCTTCACCTCGTCGCGGGTCATGCCGAACACGATCTTGCGCCACGCCGGGCTGACCGCGTTGTAGAGGTGGACGATCGCCTGCTTCGCGCCGTCGAGGCTTTTGAAGCTCGTTTCGATCAGGTCGCGGCGCGATTGGGTCAGCACCTGGATGTGAACATCGTCGGGAATGCGGTCGTCGCGGACCAATCCGGAGATGAAGTCGAACTCGGTCGCGCCCGCGCTGGGGAAACCGACCTCGATCTCCTTCAATCCTACCTTCACCAGCAGGTCGAACAGTCGCGTCTTCTTTTCCGCGTCCATCGGATCGATCAGCGCCTGATTGCCGTCGCGCAGGTCGGTCGACAGCCAGCGGGGTGCCTGCGTGATCGTACGCGACGGCCATTGCCGATCGGGCAGGGCGATCGGCGGAAAGGGGCGATATTTTTCGGAGGGATTGCGCAACATGGCGGAGCCTTTCGGCGAGAAGGGGAGAGTGGCCGCTATCGTCCCCCAGGTGCGCTGGCCGTGGTCGCGCCCCTAGGGGCGGATAAGTCGCGGATCGAGGCGGTTGGCCGGCATGACGCATCCTGTGGCGCGGCGACGACCGATTGTCCAGTATGGTAAAGTCCGCCCGGCTGATGCAGGTCAGCGATGTCCGGACAGCGGCGCGTTAGGAGCCCGTCCGAACGCCTGCAACATCAGGGAAACTCCGCGTGCGCCAACTTCTTTACGTCAGTTCCCGCCCGCCGAGCGTTCCGGAGGTCAGCGTCGGCAACATCCTGATGATTTCCCGCCGCAACAACGACGCGGCCGGCGTGACCGGACTGCTCTACACGGACGGGACGCGATTTCTGCAAGTGCTGGAGGGGGACGAGGAACCCGTCGCCGCGACCTTCGCGCGGATCAAGGCCGATCCCCGTCATCATGCGGTCGTCATATTATCGGATCGCACGATCACGACGCGCGAGTTCGGCAATTGGTCGATGGCCTATCGCCTGCCGACGGACGAGGCGGACACGTTCGACGGCAAGGTCGCGCGGCTGCTGGCGGGTGCCAGCGACAGCGTCCGCGCGACCTTCACCGGCCTGATCGCGACCCGGCGTACGGCCTGAGAGCGGGCGGCGTCGAGGACGCCGCCCGTCGGTCGTTACGAGGCCGAGAAGGCCGCGTTGATCGTCAGGTCGACCTTGTCGGCCACCGCCGGCACGGCATAGCCGAGGCCGAAATCGCTGCGGTTGATCGTGCCGGTCGCGTGAAAGCCGAAGTTCAGCTTCTTGCTCATCGGGTTATCGCCCGCCCCGACGAACTTCGCCTGCAACGTCACCGGCTTGGTCACGCCCTTCAGCGTCAGGTTGCCGGTCACCGTCGCGCCGTTCGCGGTCGGCGTCACGCCGGTCGAGACGAAGCGCGCGGTCGGATTGTTGGCGACGTCGAAGAAATCCTTCGACTTCAGATGCTCCGTGAACCGAGCCGCGGTGGTCGACAGCTGGTCGACGGGGAAGGTCACATCGACCTTCGTCGCCGCGGGCTTGGCGGGATCGATCGTAATCGAACCGGAGCCGGCACCGAACTGACCCGACAACATGGAAAAGCCCATATGATTGACGGTCCACGTCACCTGCGTGTGATTGGGATCGACCTGATAGGTGCCGGCCTTGACCAGCGCCGTGTTGGCGGTGCCGGGCAGGCCCTGAGCGATGACGGGGGCGGCGACGGCGAACAGAGCCGCGACGGGAAGCGCGAAACGCATGGATAATCCTCCTGTTGATGGCACAGGAGGTGCGGGCCGATGCGGCCCTTGTCAAACGACCAAAGCGGCAACGATCGGTTTCATGCAGGGGGGGGTGATCGAACATCCGACGCTGATCGGTCGAATTCATCGTTGATGGTCGAATGTTCTGCAAGTGTTTGACATCGAGACCATCCTTTCGGAATGTCAATCCGTGAAGCGGGCATCGCCGTCATCGCGCGTCGACCTGACATTGACCGAAGATTGCGGTTCGATGACAAGGGATCGATGGATTAACACCCGTTCCGCTTCGATCACGACATGCCGAACCGCTTCGTCCGGGTCGAATTCAACGGTTTCTGGACCCATGCCACGATCGATGCATTCAAGGTGCGGGCGGGAGAGATCGTGCAGAACGCGATCGACGACGGCGCGAGGCCGGGACAAAGCCGCATCCTCGTCGTCGCGCGAAACTTTCCCGTTCAGGAAAAGAAGCTGACGCGCGAACTGGGTGAATTCATGCCGATGTACAGCATGTTGGCAAAACGCTTCGCCATCGTCTCGTCGGATTCCGCGATCCAGCGACTTCAGATCAAGCGTCTGACGTCTCCGGATAACTGCCAGATATTTCTGGACGAAGCCGAGGCCAGAACCTGGTTGTTCGCAATCTGAAACGCGACCCGTCTTCGGACGATAGCAATCGCCACGACCCCCGCCGCTGATCGCAGCCGCCCCGTCGCCATGGGGAGCGGCTGCGATGAGGATCGGGGGTTTAGTTCTTCGCCTTGTCGACCAGCTTGTTCGCGCCGATCCACGGCATCATCGCGCGCAACTCGCTGCCGACCTTCTCGATCGGGTGCGCGGCGGCCTGCTTGCGCGACGCCTTCAGTTCGGGCTGACCGGCGCGGTTGTCGAGGACGAACTTCTGGACGAAGCGGCCCGACTGGATGTCGGCCAGCACACGCTTCATTTCCGCCTTGGTCTCGTCCGTGATGATCCGCGGCCCGGTGACGATGTCGCCATATTCGGCGGTGTTCGAGATCGAGTAGCGCATGTTGGCGATACCGCCCTCGTACAGAAGGTCGACGATCAGCTTCGTCTCGTGCAGGCACTCGAAATACGCCATTTCGGGCGCATAGCCGGCCTCGACCAGCGTCTCGAACCCGGCCTGGATCAGGTGGGTGATGCCGCCGCACAGCACGGCCTGCTCGCCGAACAGGTCGGTCTCGCACTCTTCCTTGAAGTTCGTTTCGATGATGCCCGAACGACCGCCGCCGACGCCCGACGCATAGGCGAGCGCGACGTCATGCGCGTTGCCGCTGGCGTCCTGATGCACCGCGATCAGACACGGCACGCCGCCGCCCTTGACGTATTCGCTGCGCACGGTGTGACCCGGTCCCTTGGGCGCGATCATGATGACGTCGATATCCGCGGGCGGCTCGATCAGGCCGAAATGCACGTTCAGACCATGAGCGAAGGCGAGCGCGGCGCCGGGTTTCATGTGCCCCTTCAGGTCGGTGTCCCAGATCGCCGCCTGATGCTCGTCGGGGGCGAGGATCATGACGATGTCGGCCCACTCTGCCGCCTCGCGGTTGGACAGCACCTTGAAGCCCGCGTCCTGCGCCTTCTTCGCGGTCGCCGAACCCTCGCGCAGGGCGATCGCCACGTCCTTGACGCCGGAGTCGCGCAGGTTCTGCGCATGGGCATGCCCCTGCGAGCCGTAGCCGACGATGGCGATCTTCTTGTCGGTGACGAGGTTCAGGTCGGCGTCGCGATCGTAATAGACACGCATTGGTTCAGGTCCCTTTTCGAAGGCCGTCATGCCGGCGGACGCCGGCATCTCGCGGTGAGGGTGTGCTCCCTCTCCGGGAGGCCCCGGCGTTTGCCGGGGCGACGGAGGTTGGTTGAGTGGTAAGGATCAGGCGGCCTCGCGACCGCGGGAGATGGCGACGATGCCGGTGCGGGCGACTTCGACCAGCCCGACCTCCGCCATCAGTTCGACGAACTTGTCGATCTTGTCGCGGCCGCCGGTGACTTCGAACACGAAGCTGGACGTGGTCGCATCGACCACACGACCGCGATACACCTCGGCGAGGCGCATCGCCTCGATCCGCTTGTCGCCGATGCCGGCCACCTTCACGAGCGCGAGTTCGCGTTCGACGTGTTCGCCCGCGACGGTCAGGTCGGTGACGCGGTGGACGGGGACGAGCCGGTCGAGCTGCGCCATGATCTGCTCCATCACCGGCGGCGATGCGCTGGTGACGATCGTGATGCGGCTGACCGCCTTGTCCTCGGTGATCTCGGACACCGTCAGGCTCTCGATATTATAGCCGCGCGCGGTGAACAGCCCGGCGATCCGGGCGAGGATGCCCGGCTCGTTGTCGACGATCACGGCCAGCGTGTGGCGTTCGGCGGCTTCGGTCTTGATGTGCATTCCGGGTCCTCAACTCCCCTCCCTTGCAAGGGAGGGGCTGGGGGTGGGTGGCGTCTGGGCGATGTACGGAGAGCTGGGCGTCGGCTGTGCTGGGTCGCGAGCATGCTACCCACCCCCGCACCCTCCCTGACAAGGAGGGGAGAGGGTCAGACGAGGGCCTTGGCCTCGTCGTCCATCGTGCCCGATACCTCGTTCGCCTGGAGGATCATGTCGGTATGCGCCGCGCCCGACGGGATCATCGGGAAGCAGTTCGTCAGCTGCGACACCATGCAGTCGACGATCACCGGCCCGTCATAGGCAAGCATGTCGGCGATGCCCGCGTCGAGCTGATCGCGAGTCTCGATGCGAATACCCTTCCACCCGTACGCCTCGCCGAGCTTCACGAAGTCGGGGAGCGATTCCGAATAGCTCTCCGCATAGCGTGAGGAATAGGTCAGTTCCTGCCACTGGCGGACCATGCCCATATACTGGTTGTTCAGGATGAAGATCTTGACCGGCAGGCGATACTGAGTCGCCGTCGCCAGTTCCTGGATATTCATCTGGATCGATGCTTCGCCGGCGATGTCGATGACCAGCGCGTTCGGATTGCCGAGTTGCGCGCCGATCGCGGCGGGCAGGCCATAGCCCATCGTGCCGAGACCGCCGGACGTGAGCCACTTGTTGGGCAGCTCGAACCCGAAATGCTGCGCGGCCCACATCTGGTGCTGGCCGACTTCGGTCGTGATGATCGGCTGGCGGGCGTGGGTCGCCTCCCACAAGGCGCGGATCGCGCGTTGCGGCATGATGTCGTTGCCGACCTCCGGGAACGACAGGCACGCGACCGCACGCCATTCGGCGATCCTGCTCCACCACTCGCGCGTGTCCGGCTTCGGATGCTGGCGGCTTTTCCAGATGCGGACCATGTCTTCCATCGCATGGCCGGCATCGGCGACGATCGGCAGGTCGATCCGCACCGTCTTGTTGATCGACGAGCGATCGATATCGATGTGAACCTTGCGGCTGTTCGGGCTGAACGCGTCCAGCCGGCCGGTGACCCGATCGTCGAACCGCGCGCCGATCGCGACGACCAGATCGGCCTGGTTCATCGCCATGTTCGCCTCGTACGTGCCGTGCATGCCGAGCATGCCGAGGAACTGCGGCGAGGACGCCGGGAAGCAGCCGAGGCCCATCAACGTCGAGGTCACGGGCGCACCGGTCAGCCGCGCCAGCTCCGCCAGCATCTGCGATGCCGCCGGGCCCGAATTGATGATGCCGCCGCCGGTATACAGAACGGGCCGCTCCGCCGCGGCGAGCATGTCGACGACCTGCTCGATCGCGGCACGGTCCGCCTTCACTTGCGGGCGATAGGTCTTGTGCTGGATCGCGCCCGGCTTCGTGTAGGCGGCGGTTGCGACCTGAACGTCCTTGGGGATGTCGACGACGACCGGACCGGGGCGACCCTTGGTGGCGATGTGGAACGCCTCGTGGATGATCGCGCCGAGCTTGGCCGGGTCCTTCACCAGATAATTGTGCTTGGAACAGTGGCGCGTGATGCCGACCGTATCCGCTTCCTGGAACGCGTCGGTGCCGATCAGCGCGGTCGGGACCTGACCCGTGATGACGACCATCGGGATCGAGTCCATCAGCGCATCGGTGATGCCGGTGACGGCATTGGTCGCGCCGGGGCCGGAGGTGACGAGGACGACGCCGGGCTTGCCGGTGGAGCGGGCATAGCCCTCCGCCGCATGCGTCGCTGCCTGTTCGTGCCGGACGAGGATGTGCTTGATCCGGCCCGACCGGAAGAGCGCATCGTAGATCGGCAGCACGGCACCGCCCGGATAGCCGAACACGACCTCCACGCCGAGATCGCACAGCGCCTCGACGAGGATGTCTGCTCCGCTTTGCTCGGTCACGTCACGTCTCCACCTGTTGGAATGGCCGTCCCGCTAAAGGACGCTTTCCTGCGCGTCAACCCGAAAGACAGAATATTTCATTTAAAGTCTCTTTGGGGAAACTTTCTGATCGCGGCCAGTCTGCGGGTGGCTGGTGCCGGAACCACGTGTATTGGCGCTTGGCATAACGGCGCGTCGCCAGCCGCGCGCCCGCGAGCGCCTCTTCCCGGCTCGCATCGCCCGCCAGCATCGCCGCGATCTCCGGCACGCCGATCGCGCGACGGACCGGGGCGTCGGGGGGAATATCGTTGCGTCTCAACAAGCTGGCGACTTCCTCGATAGCGCCGCCGGCGAACATCGCCGCCAGCCGCTCATCGCAGCGGTCGATCAAGGCGGCCCGGTCGGGCAGCAGGATCAGCGGCTGGAGCATGACGCGCCCGCCGATACCGCCGCTGCGTTCCGCCTGCCACGAGGCCAGCGTGCGGCCGGTCGACAGCACCACCTCCAGCGCGCGCGCGACTCGGGTGGTATCGGCGGGTGCAAGGCGGGCGGCGGCGGCCGGATCGAGCGTCGCCAGCCGGTCGTGGGCGATGGCGACGGGCAGGGCGCGGACGTCGGCACGGATCGCCGGATCGATGTCGGGCACCGGCGCGATGCCGTCGAGCAGCGTGCGAATATACAGGCCGGTGCCGCCCGCCAGCACCGGCAGCTTGCCCTGCGCGTGGATCGCGTCGATCGCGGCAGCGGCATCGCCCGCCCAGCGCGCGGCGGAGCAGCTCTCTGCGCCATCGATATAGCCGAACAGTTGGTGCGGCACGCGTGCTTCGTCCTCCTCCGACGGGCGCGCGCTGAGGATGCGCAGGTCGGCGTAGACCTGACTCGCGTCGGCGTTGACGACCACGCCATCGGCGTGTTCCGCCAGCGCGATCGCGGCGGCGGACTTGCCGCTGGCGGTCGGCCCTGCAATGAGCGCCAGCCTTGGCCGCTCAGCCGCCGGTGGGAGATCGACGATGTTCATGGCGACGCTGATAGCAGCAGAGACGCTCCGGGCGGGAGACGTATCGGTGGCGCTGGACGCGCTGCGTGACGCCTGCTGCGCGCCGGGGGCTTCGACATGGCTGGACGAGGGCGTCGCCGCCGATCTGGTCTTCTCCGCCGAGCCGGAGGCGGGCAGGGCGGTGCTCGAAGGGCTGCTGCCCGGCGTCGATGCGATCGTGCAGCCGGCGACCGCGCGCGAGAAGCGGTTGCTGATCGCCGACATGGATTCGACGATGATTACCGTCGAATGCATCGACGAACTGGCGGACTATGCCGGGATCAAGGCGCAAGTTTCGGCCGTGACCGAGGCGGCGATGCGCGGCGAACTGGACTTCGCGGGGGCGCTGGACGCCCGCGTCGCGCTGCTCGCGGGGCTGGACGAGGCGGTGATCACCCGGTGTCTGGCCGAACGCGTGCGGATCATGCCGGGCGCGAAGCCGCTGGTGCAGACGATGCGGGCGCGGGGCGCGACCTGCGTGCTGGTGTCCGGCGGCTTCACGCGCTTCGCCGAGCCGGTGGCCGCGGAGATCGGTTTCCACCGCGCGATCGCCAACGTGCTGCTGGTCGCGGACGGCAAGCTCACCGGCACCGTTGCGAAGCCGATCGTCGATGCCGGGACGAAGGAGGCGACGCTGGCGGCGGAAACCGCACGCCTCGATCTCTCGCACGGGGAGACGCTGGCGGTCGGCGACGGAGCCAACGACCTGCCGATGATCCGCGCAGCGGGGCTGGGCGTGGCGTTTCGCGCCAAGCCGATCGTCGCGGCGGCGGCCGGCGCGCGGGTCGAGAATGCCGACCTGACGGCGCTGCTCTATGCACAGGGCATCGCGCGAGCGGATTGGGTCGGGGTGTAGCCAAATTTTCTACTCCCTCCCCTTCAGGGCAGGGTTGGGGTGGGGCCTCCCCTCAGGCGATGTACTCGCGGCATCGCCCCACCCCCAGCCCCTCGCCTGAAGGGGAGGGGAGAAGATGGCTTTGCGGTGTCAGCTGAAATCCCATCTGCGGAACGGCGGATGCCGCAACGAGCCCGTCGAGAACTCTACGGCGCCACCACCACGCACGATGCCGCTACGGCTTTGCATGCGCGCTGAGCCTCCGCCTTGTTCATAAAGCCGGTCGCCTGCAACCGGGTGACCCCGCCGCCCGCTACATAGGCCGGTTCCGCGCCGCCGAGCTTGCCGCGAACCTGCCTCCACAATCCCTCCGCATTGCCGCGATCGCGGAAGGCGCCGAGTTGCACCCGCCATGCTCCGGTCTTTGCCCGCGGTCTGGCGACCGTCTTCGGCTCGGCGCGCAGGACCGGCTCACGCAGCACGGAGGCCGGAATCGCGACGGGCTTCACCACAGACGCCGATTTCACGGCTTTCACCGGCGTGGTCGTTGCCGCGCCCGGCAGGTCAGGCGTCACCGAGCCCACCGCATATTCCTGCGCCAGCGTCAGCCCGCGCTCGCGATCCTCGGCGGAGATATACTGGTCCATCTGCGCCAGGGTCGTGCCGGCCGACTGCAATCCCGCCTGCGATGCGCGCGTCATCAGCGCGTAAGCGCGGGGGTAATCCCGCGGCACACCGTCGCCGTTGAACAGCATCGTGCCGAGCACCAACTGCGCGCGCGCCTCGCCGCGGTCGGCGGACTTGAACAGCCACGGCGCGGCCTGTTCCTTGTGGCCCCCCTGGAACAGCGCGAGACCGTAATTGTCCTGTGCCTGTTGATGGCCTTGATCGGCGGCCTTGCGGAACCAGCTTTCCGCCTGCGCCGGATCGACTGGCACGCCGCGGCCCAGCTTGTACGCCTGCGCCAGATTGAACTGCGCGTCGGGGTCTCCCTGCACCGCCGGTGTCCGCCACTCCTGCACCGCACGCGAATATTCGCCGCGGCCCCACGCATCGACACCGGTCTTCACATCCGCCGCCGCGGGCGCGGCGGTTATCGACAGCACCAATGCGGACACCAGTGATGGCAGCAGCTTCGTCATCGTCCGTTCCTCGAGCCCGGTGTACCGTGGTCTTTGGTCAAGATCGCGTTCACCGGCGTTGTTCGTCCGGGGTATTTCTAAAGCGAGAGATTTAACGAGTTATTAGGGACGCGCGTGTCACTTCCCCGATCGACTTACAGGAGTGTCGGGGAACTATGCGCGTTCTCGCGTTGGCATCGCAAAAAGGCGGATCGGGCAAGACCACCTTGTCCGGCCATCTCGCCGTGCAGGCGCAACGCGCCGGCGCAGGACCCGTCGTGCTGATCGATATCGATCCGCAGGGATCGCTGTCCGAATGGTGGAACGAGCGGGAGTCGGAGTTTCCCGCCTTCGCGCAAACCACCGTGGCACGGCTCGCCGCCGATCTGGAGGTGCTGCGCCAGCAGGGCTTCAAGCTGGCGATGATCGACACACCGCCGGCGATCACCGTGGCGATCCAGAGCGTCATCCAGGTCGCCGAACTGGTGCTGGTGCCGACGCGTCCCAGCCCGCACGATCTGCGCGCGGTCGGCGCCACCGTCGACATCTGCGACCGCGCCGGCAAGCCGCTGGTGTTCGTCGTCAACGCCGCCACGCCCAAGGCGCGGATCACGTCGGAGGCCGCGGTCGCGCTGTCGCAGCACGGCACGGTCGCACCGATCACGATCCACCAGCGTACCGACTTCGCCGCGTCGATGATCGACGGCCGCACGGTCATGGAAACCGACCCGAACGGCAAATCGGCGGCGGAGGTCGAGGCGCTGTGGACCTATGTCTCCGATCGCCTCGAGAAGAATTTCCGCCGAACCGTATTCGCGGTTCCGGGCACCGTCGGCTTCGGCCAGCGCCCGGCCGCGTCGGGCTTCGGCCGTCGCGTGGTGGGGTAAGGGGCATGAAGCCGCTCGCCTCGCTTTCATCGCAACTGCTCGCCCGCAAGGGGCAGGCCCGGCCCGCGATGCGCAGCCAGGCCTTCGCCATGTCCCACACGCCGCAGACGATGGCGGTTAGCGCCGACGATCTCGGCTGGAACGACATGGGCGGGGAGCCTGTCGTCGCGGCTGTAACGGCGCCCGAACCGTCCATCGTACCCGTCGCGGAAGCGCCCGTGTCGTTGCCCGTCGAGGCGCCGCCGGTGCTGACCGAACGCGCCGTGCTGCGCGAGCGGGTCGAGGCGCGGCCGGTATCGATCGCCACCGCCGCCCGGATCGGGCGCGACAGCGCCGCCCAGACGAAGCGCGGCAAGGCCGCCTTCACGCTGCGCCTCGACACCGATCGACACCTGCGGCTGCGGCTGGCGAGTGCGGTCGCGAACCGCTCGGCGCAGGCGCTGGTCGCCGACGCGCTCGACGCCTTCCTGAACACGATGCCCGAGGTGGAGGCGCTGATCGAACAGCTGCCCGCACCCAAGGCCCGCCGTACCGCCTGATCCGGAGTCGATGACATGAAGACGCGCACGCTGTTCTCGCTCGGCCTCTCGGCGCTGGCGATCGGCACGGTGATGGCGGGCAGCGCCATCGGTGGCGACGCCGCCAAGGGCAGCCCCGCCGATCACGCTCGCAAGGCGGGCAAGGCGCTCGACAAGCATCGCCCCGCGCTCGCGATCGGCGAGGCGGAGGCGGCGGTCGCCGCCGCACCGTCGGTCGCCAATTACCGCGTGCTGCTGGCGAAGAGCTATCTTCAGGCGGGTCGCTTCCAGTCGGCACGCGCAGCCTATGCCGACGCGCTGTCGCTGGTGCCGGACGACGGCGCGACCGCGCTGAACCTGGCGCTGATGCAGATCGCGACAGGCGATTTCGCAACGGCGCGCACGACGCTGATCGATCACGCGAACCAGATCGCATTGGCCGATCGCGGGCTGGCGATGGCGCTGGCCGGTGATCCGGCGGGCGGCGTCGCGTTGCTGACGCAGGCTGCGCGCCTGCCGGGGGCGACCGCGACCGTGCGGCAGAACCTCGCCCTGGCGCTGGCGCTGGCCGGCGACTGGACGATGGCGCGGGCCGCGGCGTCCGCCGATCTGTCGCCCGCCGATGTCGACCACCGCATGCAGGAATGGGCCAGCTTCGCGCAGCCCGCCGCCGCGTCCGATCAGGTCGCGACGTTGCTCGGCGTGCATCCGGTCGCCGATAGCGGCCAGCCGGTGACGCTGGCGCTGTCCGCCGCGCCGACGATGACGGCCGCTGCGCCCGAAGCGGCTTCTGTCGCCGAGGCGGAGCCGGTCGAGAAGGTCGTCGCGATCGTCCCTGCCGCGGAGCCGCTGCCCACGCCGCTGCTCGCGCCTGTCGTATTCGGTCCTCGCAAGGAAGTCGTGCAGCCGCTGCCGATGCCGCCGTCGATCCTGATCGCCGCCGACAAGGCGCCCGCCAAGGTGTCCTTCGCTGCGATCCTGCGCCAGAGTGCAGCGGCGCAGCCGGCGGTCCGTTCGGGCGACTGGCAGGTCCAGCTCGGCGCGTTCGGTGCGCCCGGCGTTGCGCGCGACGCGTGGGGACGGATGACGCGGCGCTTTTCCGCACTCGCCGGGCACACGCCTCAGGGGATGATGTTCAAGACCGGCGGCAGCGACTTCTATCGCCTGTCGATCGGCGGGTTCGATCGCACGCAGGCCGTGGCGCTCTGCACGAAATATCGTGCACGCGGCGGTGCCTGTTTCGTTCGCCGCAACGCCGGCGACGCGATGGCGCAGTGGCTGCGGAAGCCGGGCTTGCAGGTCGCCTCGCGCTGACATTCCCGATCGCCTCTCCGGGTCGGGGAGGGCGGGCGCGTTAACCGCTATCCGTCCCATCGCCGGACGGGTGGCGGTTAACCATTTTTGTCGCTGGTCCAATTCGTAAACGGCGCGTTAACACATGCGCCATGAAACGACGCCTTGTCCTGACCAACGAAGCCGCAAGGCATCCCTTCCGCCAGACGCTGCCGCGCGTGCCTGCCGTAGCGGCCGTCCGCAGCGAGGATCACGACTGGAAGCTGTTCCTGCTCAGCTTCGCTGCGTTCTTCACCTGTTTCTACACGTTCCTGATCTGACGGGGGCTCAGTCGCAGGCGCGGTGGAGCTTCTGCGCGATCCATGCGGACACGAGGCACATGCCCGCCACCAGGAACAGCATGTCCTCCGGCGTGACGCCAAGCCCGGTGATGAACAGCACCGCGACCGCGCCGATCGTCATCGCCCCGGCATTGACGACATTGTTCGCCGCCACCGTCCGCGCGGTCTGATCCTTCTCCACCGTCGTCGTCAGGAACGCGTAGAGCGGCACCACGAACATGCCGCCTGTGACGGCGATCAGCAGCAGCGTCACCAGGATCGGGATCGCGCCCGGCTGCGCCACGAAGCCCGCCCAGCCGTAGAGTTGCCCCGCCGGCGCGGGGGTCCAGTTGCGCGACAGGAACGAGAAGACGCAGACCAACGCGCCCATCGCGATCACCGATACGGGCGAATAGCGGGCCGAAATCCGACCTTTCAGCATCGAGTTGATGACGACGGAGCCGATCGCGACGCCAACCGAAAACACCGCGATTACCGCACTCGCGACACGTTCGTCGGCGGTCAGCACGTTCTTCACCAGCGGCGGGAAGACGATGATGAGGACCGATCCGATCGTCCAGAAGAAGCTGATCGCGCAGATCGCCAGGAACAGCCGCGGGATATGCATCGTCGCGGAAATCAGGCGCCACGACGCGGTGAACGGGTTGTAGTTCAGCTTCAGCGGCGGTCCTTCACGCGGAGCCGGCGGGACGTGACGCCCGGCGAACCAACCGATGATGGCGATCACCAGCACCAGCACCGCCGCACCGTCGATCGAGATCCAGCCGGCGACGACGGTGCCGAGCAGGATTGCCAGATAGGTGCCCGCCTCGACCAGCCCCGTGCCCCCCAGCACGTCGCAGGGGGCGAGGTGTTGCGGCAGGATCGCGTATTTTATCGGCCCGAAGAAGGTCGAGTGCGTACCGAGCAACAGCACCGCGAACAGCATCAACCCGACGCCGAGATTGATGTGCCCCGCCCGCGCGACCACGAGTCCCGCGGCTCCCACCGCCATGATCCCGATCTCCGCCGACTTCACCAGCCGGATGATCCGCGCCTTGTCGTGACTATCAGCCAGCTGGCCGGCCAGCGCGGAGAGCAGGAAGAAGGGAAAAATGGCGATGCCGGTTGCCAGGGCGTTGAAATTGGCTTCGTGCTTGGCATCGTCGAAGATCGCGTAGGTTGCGAACAACACCATCGACGTCTTGAACAGATTGTCGTTGAAGGCGCCGAGAAACTGGGTGGTGAACAGAGGCAGGAAGCGGCGCTGCTTCAACAGCCCCAAGGCATTTATCATGACGGACGCCGGCCTCGGTCGTTTACGAACGAACGGCACTTAGCCGAGCGCGCGAGCCCGCGCCATGCTCAATCCGGTTGCGGTTCCGCCATAGGGGGTTAGGAGTCGCCCCCGATGCTGACACTGCCCAACCTGCTGACCCTGTCGCGGATCGTCGCGGTGCCGCTGCTGGTCGGGCTGCTGTGGTGGCCGCACTGGCCGGCCGGCTATGCGCTCGCCTTTGCGCTATACTGCCTGATGGGCATCACCGATTATTTCGACGGATATCTGGCGCGCAGCAACGGCGCGGTGTCGCGGCTCGGCGTGTTCCTCGATCCGATCGCCGACAAGATCATGGTCGCCGCCGTCATCCTGATGCTGGTGGCGACTCGCGATATCGAGGGGTTCAGCATCGTCGCCGCGCTGATCATCCTGCTGCGCGAGATCGCGGTGTCCGGCCTGCGGGAGTTCCTCGCGCCGCTGCACGTGTCGATGCCGGTGTCGCGGCTCGCCAAATGGAAGACGACGCTGCAACTCGTGTCGCTCGGCGCGCTGATCCTGGGCGGCGCGTTGCCACAGGCGGAGTGGATCAAGGTCGTCGGGCTCGCCAGCCTGTGGGGTGCGGCGGCGCTGACGGCGATCACCGGCTGGGACTATCTGCGCGTCGGCCTGAAGCACATGGATTGAGCGTGATGCGTGTGCTGTATTTCGCCTGGGTCCGTGAAGCTGTCGGTATCGGCCAAGAGGACGTGACCCCGCCGGCGGAGGTCGCAACGGTCGCCGGTCTGATCGACTGGCTCGCCGGCCGCAGCGACGGGCATGCCCGTGCCTTCGCCGATCGCGGCCGGCTGAGGTGCGCGGTGGATCAGGCGTTCGTGGCGCTGGATGCGCCGATCGCAGGGGCGAGGGAGATCGCGATCTTCCCGCCAGTGACGGGCGGTTGATGATCCGCATCCTCGTCTCGCCCGATCCGATCGACATCGCCGCCGAGATGACGCGGGTCGAAGACGGGGTGGGTGCCGTGGCGACCTTCACCGGACTGGTCCGCGCCGACGACGGCGTCGGTACGCTGGAACTGGAACATTATCCGGGCGCGACCGAGGCGGCGCTGCACCGCCTGGCGGAGGAAGCGACCGCGCGCTGGTCGCTGACCGCAGCGACGATCGTCCACCGCGTCGGTGCGATGCATCCGGGCGAGCGGATCGTGTTCGTGGCCGCGGCTGCGGCCCATCGCGGTGCGGCGCTGGAGGCCTGTGCCTATCTGATCGACCGGCTGAAAACCGACGCCCCGTTCTGGAAACGCGAAACGCGCGGTGCCGCGAGTACCTGGGTCGAACCGCGCGCCGCCGACGATACAGCGGCGGCGCGCTGGGGGGCGTGAGCCCGGCATCTTCCTTCAGGGAGACATGCAGTCCTCCCCGGCACGGGGAGGTGGCGCGCCGCAGGCGTGACTGGGCAGACGCAAGCGAAGCCGCTCGTGGCTTTCCCTCCACCGCCTCGCGTGCCGGGGATGACTGGGGTGGGCCCCCCCCCCTCCCTTGAGGGGAGGGGAGAGGAACGGCCTAGCCGATCTTGGGCAGGCTGATGCCGTTGGTCGAGTGGATCACGCCGTTGGTCTGGCGCAGATCGGGCTTGTCGATGTAGCTCTTGTTGCCGACGGCGTCGGTCAGCAGCACCGAACCCTGATCGATCGTCGCGATCAACGGCTGCCCGGAGAGCGTCGGGATCGTCGCCCGGCCACCGGCGGCAGTGATCGCAGCGCGGATCTGCGCCTCGTCCATCGAGCCCGCGACGATGTGGTTCTTCAGGATCGTCGCCAACGTGGGCGCATTGGCCGGGGCAAGGAACGCATCGAGCGTGCCCGCAGGCAGGCGCGCGAACGCTCCGTCATCGGGGGCGAAGACCGTGAACGGACCCGGACCGGCGAGCTGCGCCTCCAGCTTCGCGGCGGTCACCAGCTTCAATAGCGTCGCGTGGTTCGGCAGGGTCGGCAGCGCTGCCGCGATCGTGGTGGTGGCGGCCGGTGCTGGCGCGGCGGCGGGTGCCGCAGGAGCAGCCTGCGCCGGAGTGGCCTGACCCGCCGGTGCGGCTTGGCCGGCAGGCGCGGCCTGGCCTGCGGGCGCGGCTTGCGGCGCCGTCTGGGAAGCCTGGGCCGTCTGGGCAGGCGCGGTCATCGGCGTACGGCCGACGGCAGCCTGCGGCGCCACCGCCGTAGCGGTTGCAGGGGGTCCCGCAACGACCGGTGTCGCGATCAGCGCGGTCCCGGCGGCGAGGATGACGCGGACATTCTTGGTCCCGGCATGAAACATTCGATCACTCCCGTGTTGCTCTGCAATATACTCGGAACTCACAGAACGAATGTGAAGCCGAAATGTCACAAACCCACGACGAAGCGAAACCGATACAGGATCGATCGTTCGGTCGCGGCTACTCCACGGCGGGGGCGAGGAAGCCGTTCACCGGATACAGGATTCCGTTCGGCCGCCGCACGTCCTCACCGACATAGCCGACATCGCCATCGACATCGGTCAGCGTCAGCGTCGTGCCGGTCAGCGTCACGACCAGCGGATCGCCCGCCAGCGTGACGAGCGTCGCGCGGCCGTTTCCGGCGGCAACGCGCCGCCGCAATTCCACCGGATCGAGAGCGCCGGGTACGATATGGTACGCCACGACCTTCGTCAGCAGCGGCCGGTTCTCCACCGTCAGCATCGCGGGCACGACCCCCGGCGCCAGCCGCGCATAGGCGTCGTCCAGGGTCGCGAACACCGTCATCGGCGGTGCCGCGGCAAGGCCCGCATCGCCGCTCGCCGCGAGTTGTGCCGCGAAGATCGACAGATCGGGACGCGCGGCGATCTCCGCCGCCAAGGTCCGCTGTTCGGGCGCGAGCACGATCGGCGGCGGTGCGACGACAGGGATCGCCGCAACGCAGCCGGCGAGCGAGCAAAGGGCGGCAAGCGCCATGAAATGCTTCAAGAATGATCCTTCAATACGCCGGCGAGCAGGCGGAAATCGCTCTCGCGCGGCGACGCACGCCGCCACACCAAAGCTATGTGGCGGACGGCGTTCGCGGCATCCAGCGGCCGCGCGGTGACGCTGGTATGGTCGAGAATGCCCGCGTTCACGGCCATCTCGGGCAGCATCGTCACGCCGAGCCCGTTGTCGACCATCTGCACGATCGTGTGCAGCGACGTGCCCATCATCGTCGCCTCCGCCCGCAACTCGGGACGGTTGCACGCGGACAGCGCATGATCCTTCAGGCAATGCCCGTCCTCCAGCAGCAACAGCCGCGTCTCGTCGATGGCGGCGGCGGGAATGGAAGCGGGGGGCTCGCCCTCGCCCTGCTGGAACGCGACATAGAGCCGGTCGTCGAACAGCGGTTCGGACGCCACCTCTCCGCATGCGAAGGGCAGCGCCAGCAGCACGCAATCGGTGCGCCCGTTGTGCAGGCCCTCGCACGCCGGCCCGCTCGGCTCCTCGCGCAGGAACAGCTTGAGGTCGGGATAGTCACGGCGCAGGCGGGGCAGGATGCGTGGCAGCATGAACGGCGCGATCGTGGGGATGACGCTCATCCGCATCTCGCCGGTCAGCGGCCGGCCGGCGGCCCGGGCAAGGTCGCCCAGTTCCTCGGCCTCGCGCAGGACGCGCCGCGCCTTGTCGACGATGCGCTCACCCACGGGCGTGAAGCGCACGACGCGGCGGGTGCGTTCGACCAGCGTCACGCCGATCAGCGTTTCCAGATCGCGCAGGCCGGCGGACAGGGTCGACTGCGTCACGAAACTGGCATCGGCGGCGCGCCCGAAATGCCCGTGATCGCGCAGCGCGACCAGATATTGCAGCTGCTTGAGGGTCGGCAGGTAGGTTGCGGCCATGCCCGCCGTTAGCCCAGCCCGCCGCGACATTCAAAGGGCAGGGGGGATCAGTGCAGTGCCCGCCATAAGCCGAAGAGGCTGGTGATGATGAGGATCACGCCGACCAGCGCCAGCAACGTCTTGGCCGGCACGCGCTTCGCCAGGATCGCTCCGAACGGTGCGGCGATGACGCCGCCGATCAGCAAGCCGATCGTCGCCACCGTGAACGCCGCCCAGCCGAGTTGCGTGAGGAACGTGATCGAGATCGTCAGCGTCAGGAAGAACTCTACCGTGTTGACGGTGCCGATCGTCGTCCGCGGAGTCGCGCCCTGCACCAGCAGGTTCGACGTCACCACGGGCCCCCAGCCGCCGCCGCCCGCCGCATCGAGGAAGCCGCCGATCAACCCGAGCGGCTCGACGACCTTGGGCTCCTTGTGCTGCGGCGGATAACGGAAGGCGCGGACGAGCAGATAGATGCCGATCCCAGACAGATAGGCGAGGATGAACGGCTTGGCCGCCGCCGCGGAGATGTTCGACAACAGGTATGCGCCGAGCACGCCGCCGATGATGCCGGGGATGACGAGGCGAAAGAACAGCTTCCAGTTCACGTTGCGATGCAGGACATGGCTGACCCCCGACACGGCGGTCGTGAACGTCTCGACGGTATGCACGCCCGCAGAGGCCGCGGCGGGCGGGACGCCGATCCACAGCAGGGCGGTGTTGGAGATCACGCCGAACGCCATGCCGAGCGCGCCGTCGACCACCTGCGCGGCGAAACCGATCGCGATGAAGGGCAGGATGGAGGAATAATCGAACGCGGCGAAATCGGGCATGGATGTCCTTTCGTGACCATGAACGTGGCCGGACGCGGCAATATCCACAACAAAGATAGGCTTTCAGCCGAGTCGTGCCGGACGCCGCGATCAGCCCCCGATTGTCGGCCGCGTCTGGATTTCGGCGCGGCGAGCACCTAAATCGCGCGCTGGACGCGCGGAGGACCGCGTGTTTCTTGGAGCGCGCGGAGGGCCGCGCAGGGGACTGGAATGGGCCTTCGCACCTATATCGATTCGATCCGCGCCCGCGATCCGGCCCCGCGCAGCCGCGCGGAGGTGCTGCTGTATCCGGGCGTCTGGGCGCTCGCCGGGCACCGCATCGCGAACCGGCTGTTTCGCGCACGGCTGTTCTTCCTCGCCCGTGCGGTCAACCACTGGACGCGGGCCTGGACCGCGATCGACATCCATCCGGGCGCGACGATCGGCCGCAACTTCTTCATCGACCACGGTTTCGTGGTGATCGGCGAAACCGCGCACATCGGCGACGATGTCACGATCTACCAGTGCGTGACGCTGGGCGGGACCAGTCCGGACAACGGTGTCGGTGGCAAGCGTCACCCGACGGTGATGGACGGCGCGATCATCGGATCGGGCGCGCAGGTGCTGGGGCCGATCACGCTCGGCCGCCGCTCGCGGGTCGGGGCCAATGCGGTGGTGACGCGCGACGTGCCCGAAGGCGCGGTGATGGTCGGTATCCCGGCACGCCCCACCACCGTCGAAGGCGGCGTCGAGCCGCGCGGCCGGTTCGTGCCATACGGTACACCCTGTTCCGAAAATTTCGATCCGCAGACTCAGAAGATGGAAATCCTGCGCTGCGAGGTCGAGCAGCTTCGACGCCGACTCGATTCGCTGCTGGAGGAGCAGGATGCGCATCGCGAGCGTGATCGCGCATGATGGTCGCGGCCTGATGGGCGTCGTGCCGTTTCCCTCGCGAAAGGACGCGCAGGTCGGGTTCGACCGTGCCGAACTCACGCGCATCCTCGACCTGTACGGGCGGATGGTCGCGGCCGGCCACTGGCGCGATTATGCGATCGAGCTTGGGCGGGAGGCGGCGGTGTTCTCCGCCTTCCGGCGCACCGCCGAGCGGCCCGAGATCCGGGTCGAGAAACGTCCGGCGCTACGTCAGCGTCAGGGCATGTGGGCGCTGGTGGGGGAGGCCGGCGCGGTGCTGAAGCGGGGCCACGACCTCGGCCCCGTGCTGGCCCCGGTCGAGCGCCGCCTCATGAAGCTGGTCGAGGAATAGCGGGCGGCAGCCGCTGGCCCCAGGCGCCCAGGCCTGCCACGATCGGCTGCCGCATCGTCTGCCAGAAGGCCGACAGGCTCAGCAGCGCGGAGCCGATGACCAGTGCCGTAAGCGCCGCGCTCAACTCGACCGCGCCCGACTGGCGGATGATCGCCGCCATTGCGTACAGCACATAGGCGAGGCCGGACACGAGCAGTGCGCGCCGGTCCGTCGCCAGCGCTACGACCGCGAACGCCACGTACAGGATCAGCACGACCGCAGCGGTGCCGACGCCCATGTCACCCTCGAACACGCCGAGCAGGTTGAACAGCGAGTGGGCGATCATCGGTGCGGCGGCGAGGTGAAGCCAGAACGCGACGTCCGCGCGCCGCGTCCGCCGCTCTCGGTCGGACAGGTCCCAGCGCATGGCGAAGGCGAACACCCCAAGCCCGCCGACGAGCAATGCCGCCCAAGCCACGCTCATGACCGAAGGCATGATGGCGACGACGATCGACACCGCGACGGCGACCACGGCCGCCGCGCCCGCCGCGATCGTGATCGGCACGTGGAACCGCCGCCAGTGCAGCCACGTCGCGCCGACCGTCAGGGCTGCGGTGATCGCGCCGAGTCCCGCCTGCAACCGTTCATAGGAAACGGCGCGGGGAGCACCTTCCAAGACGACCTGAGGCTGAGCGTCGACGGCGCCGATGGCCTCCAGCCCTATGAAAAGCGCCATGCCGACGAACCCTGCCACACCGCCCGCAAAGGCCAACAGCAGCAGGATGCTGGGCAGCGCCATGCGGCGAACGCGGGTGAAATACTCCGCCAGCCCCCAAGAGGTGGCGGCGATCGCCAGCGCCGACAGCGGCGACCAGAGCGCATCGCCGACCTGCCACATCGCGACCAGCAACAGCACGATGGCGATTGCGACGAAGATGTCGTTGAAGCCGGTGATCAGCCGGAACTGCTCCTCGTCCGCGGCCGGCGTGGCGCGACGCAGGGCGACGAACCCTCGAAAAGACTCCGCCGACGCGGCTGACAGCACGCCCGCGGTGACCGCGTCGTCGATCTCGGCTTCGCTATACATCGTCGCTTCCCCCTGGAAGCAGCGTAGCGACGGCCCGTGCCGCGGACAATGACGTTCGCCCACGAAAAAGGGCGCCCCGCTGATCGCGGGACGCCCTGATCGATCAGGATGCGACCTTACTTGCCGCCGCGCTGACGGCACTTGTCGTACTGGCCCTTCTTGCAGACCGGGTAGCTTTCCAGCGGCGCCGGAGCCGGGAATGCCTGTGCCGGGCTAGCCGAAGGCTGGAACACCACCGGTGCGCCGGGCGCACCCGAAGCGGTCGGTGGCGTCTGCGGTGCGTAGCCGCCGACGGGATCGCCGCCCGTGCTCATGCCCGACGGAGCCGAAGTGGTCTGCGCGGGGGCGGGAGCCGGTGCGGCTGCGGCGGCCGGATCGGTCGCGGCACCGGTGTCCGGCGTCTGCTGCGTCATCGCGGGATCGGCGGCGGCGGGAGCGGCCTGATCCGCCGGTGCGGTCTGGTCAGCCGGCGCCGTGGTCGTCGCTGCGCCGGAGGTCGTCGGCGAGCTGGTGCCGGTGGAGCCCGAGGTCTGGGCGATGACCGGAGCAGCGATCAGGGCCGTGGCGGCCAAGAGGATGAACTTCATAGGAGTCTCCTGAAATCTGAAGCGCGAATTTTCGAAACACGCAGGCGACCCAACGCCCCAACTTCGAGTTCGCTCCTTCGTTTCGCAACCGATTCCAACAGCCGTGTCTACGCCGTTACCTTTAGCCTTCTGAATCAAGCGAATAACCGGCCGATCGGACGGTGCGGATAATATCCGGCCGGTCGCCGATATTGATCGCCTTGCGCAGCCGGCGGATATGCACGTCGACGGTGCGGCTCTCGATATCGCTGTCGTGCCCCCACACCGCATCGAGCAACCGCTCGCGCGAGAACACCCAGCCCGGATGTTCCAGGAAATGCTTGAGCAACCGGAATTCCGTAGGGCCGAGCGGCACCATCTCGCCGCCGCGCTTCACCTTGTGGCCGACCGTGTCCATCTCGATGTCGGCATAGGTCAGCGCCTCGCCCGCCAGTGCGGGGCGGACGCGGCGCAGCACCGCCCCGACGCGCGCGACAAGCTCGCGCGGGGAGAACGGCTTGGTCACATAATCGTCCGCCCCCGTTTCCAGCCCGCGGACCCGGTCCTCCTCCTCACCGCGGGCGGTGAGCATGATGATCGGCACGTTCTGCGTCTCGGGGGCACGGCGCAGGCGGCGGCACACCTCGATCCCCGACAGCCCCTCGACCATCCAGTCGAGCAGCACGATGTCGGGCGCGGCCTCGCGTGCGAGCAGCAGCGCCTCCTCGCCGTCGGGCGTATGCACGACCTCGAAATCCTCGCGCCGGAAATGGAATGTCAGGAGCTCCGCCAGCGCGGCATCATCCTCGACCAACAGCATCTTGACCCGTGCCATGTCGTTCAGACCTCTCTGCCGCCGCGTTCGCGTTCGACCATCTGGGTGCCGGTGGCGGCGAAATAGACCATCTCTGCGACGTTCGTCGCATGATCGCCGATGCGCTCCAGGTTCTTCGCGACGAACAGCAGGTGCGCGACCTGGCTGATCGTCTTCGGATTCTCGACCATGTGGGTCACGAGCGTCCGGAAGATGCTGTCGTAGAAATCGTCGAGCGCGGTGTCGCTTTCGCACACCCGCACCGCGCCCTCCGCATCGCGCGCGGCAAACGCGTCGAGCGCGTCGCGCACCATCTCCGACGCCATTCGACCCATCGCCGGCAGGATCGAAATCGGCTCGATCCGGTGATCGCTCTCGATCAGCGGCACGCGCTTGGCGATGTTCTTCGCGTAATCGCCGATCCGCTCGACCACGCCCGCGATCTTCAGCGCCGCGACGACCTCGCGCAGGTCGTTCGCCATTGGCGCGCGCAACGCGATGATGCGGACGGCCATGCGTTCGACCTCCGCCTCGATCGTGTCGATCGCCTTGTCGCCGCTGCGCACCTCGACGGCGAGGTCGAGGTCGCTGCGCTGGAGCGCGCGCATAGCCTTTTCGATGGCGTCCTCGGCCAGCCCGCCCATCTGGCTGATGAGGCCGCGCAACTGCCCGATATCGTTGTCGAAAGCCTTGACGGTATGGTCGTTCATGGCGGTTCCCCACTCAGCCGTAACGGCCGGTGATATAGTCCTTTGTGCGCTCCTGGCGCGGATTGGTGAAGATGTCGGAGGTGCGCCCGAACTCGACCAGCGTGCCGAGGTGGAAGAACGCCGTCCGCTGCGACACGCGCGCCGCCTGCTGCATGTTGTGCGTGACGATCGCGATCGCGTAACGGCCGCGCAGCTCGTGGATCAGCTCCTCGATCTTGGCGGTCGCGATCGGGTCGAGCGCGCTGCACGGCTCGTCCATCAGGATCACTTCGGGGTCGACGGCGATCGCGCGGGCGATGCACAGCCGCTGCTGCTGGCCACCCGACAGCGCGGTGCCGCTGTCCGACAGCCGGTCCTTCACCTCCGCCCACAGCCCGGCGCGGGTCAGCGAGCGTTCGACGATGCCGTCCATGTCCGACTTCGACTGCGCCAGCCCGTGGATGCGCGGTCCGTACGCGACGTTCTCGTAGATCGATTTCGGGAACGGGTTCGGCTTCTGGAAGACCATGCCGACCCGCGCGCGCAACTGCACCACGTCCATGTCGGGCGCGTAGATGTCGTGCCCGTCGAGCCGGATATCGCCCTCCACCCGCGCCGACGCGACGGTGTCGTTCATGCGGTTGAGCGTGCGCAGGAACGTGGACTTGCCGCAGCCGGACGGGCCGATGAAGGCGACGACCTCGTCCTGGTCGATGTCGATCGACACGTCGTCGATCGCGCGTTTCGTGCCGTAATGCACGGTCACGTGGCTGGCGGTCATCTTGGGAGGCGTGTTGCTCATCACCAGCGGGTCTCGAAACGGTTGCGGAGATAGATGGCGAGGCCGTTCATCGCGAGCAGGAACACCAGCAATGCGATGATCGCCGCGGAGGTCTTCTCCACGAAGCCGCGATCCACCTGATCGGACCAGAGGAAGATCTGTACCGGCAGCACGGTGGCCGGATCGGTCAGCCCACGCGGCGGCGCGGCGATGAACGCGCGCATGCCGATCAGCAGCAGCGGCGCGGTCTCGCCCAGCGCGCGCGCCATGCCGATGATCGTACCCGTCAGGATGCCGGGCAGGGCGAGCGGCAGGACGTGGTGGAACACGACTTGGATCGGGGAGGCGCCGACGCCCAGCGCGGCATCGCGGATCGACGGCGGTACCGCCTTGATCGCATTGCGCCCGGCGATGACGATGACGGGCATCGTCATCAGCGCCAGCGTCAGTCCGCCGACGATCGGCGCGGAACGCGGCAGCCCGAACGTGCCGAGAAAGACCGCCAGCCCCAACAGGCCGAAGATGATCGAGGGCACCGCCGCGAGATTGTTGATCGACACCTCGATGATGTCGGTCCAGCGGTTCCGCGGCGCATATTCCTCGAGATACAGGGCCGACAGCACACCGATCGGGAAGGCGAGCAGCAGCGTGACGAGCATCGTCAGCAGCGACCCCTTGAACGCACCCCAGATGCCGACGCGCGTCGGATCGGTCGAGTCGGCGCTGTCGAGGAAGCCGGTGTTGAGCGACCGCGACAGCACCCCACGCGGCGTCAGCCGGGCGACCATCGCCTCCGCCTCGGGCGCTCCCTTGCCCTTATAGGCGACGTCGATCGGGCTGGCGACGGGCAGGTCGAACGTCGCACGGCGTGTCAGCAGCGAGGGATCGGCCTTGATCGCCTCCCGCACCGTCAGCCACGCGCCGCCGGACAGCAGGTTGTCGCCGTCCTTGCCGTAAGCGCGCGAGGCAGAGGTATCGACGATCCCTTCGAGGCCCGCCCCCGCCAGCGCCAGATCGGCGCCGCGCCCGTCGAGCTGGGCCGGCGTCACCGCCAGCTTCGCCGCGCCGAGATCCACCGGCACCGTCACGCGCGTCTCGGTGAAGCCGCCGATCCCCTGCCACAGCATCGTCGCGAGCAGGAAGGCGAGGAACCCCGCCGACAGCGTCACCGCGGCAAGGCCCATCAGCCGGAAACGACGCTCCGCGGCATAGCGGCGGCGGATGCGGCCCTGCATCGCGCCCGTCGTCCAGTCGGTCGGGACGCGCTGCGCCGGCTCGGCGGGGCCGGTTGGAAGCTGGGCGACCAGAGACTTACTCATACGCCTCCCGATATTTCTTCACGACGGTCAGCGCGACGATGTTGAGCAGCAGCGTGACGACGAACAGCGTCAGGCCGAGCGCGAAGGCGGCGAGCGTCTTGGGGCTGTCGAACTCCGCCTCGCCGGTCAGCAGGTCGACGATCTGCCGCGTGACGGTGGTGGTGCTGGCGAACGGGTTGAGCGTCAGCGTGGCGACGCCGGATGCGGCCATGACCACGATCATCGTCTCCCCCACCGCGCGGCTGATCGCCAGCAGGACGCCACCGACGACGCCGGGCAGGGCGGCGGGCAGCATGACCTTGCGGATCGTCTCCGAACTGGTCGCACCCATCGCCAGACTGCCGTCGCGCATCGAACTGGGTACGGCGGCGAGGCTGTCGTCGGCCATCGACGACACGAACGGGATGATCATCACGCCCATCACCAGCCCGGCGGCGAGCGCGCTTTCGGACGAGGCCCAGCTGATCCCCATCGCCACCGCCAGATCGCGCACCGCCGGCGCGACGGTCAGCGCCGCGAAATATCCGTAGACGACGGTCGGCACGCCCGCGAGCACTTCCAGGATCGGCTTCATCCAGCGGCGGGTGCGCGGCGCAGCGTATTGGGTCAGGTAGATCGCGCTCATCAGCCCGAACGGGATCGCGACGATCATCGCGATCACCGCGCCGATGAAGAACGTGCCCCAGAACAGCGGCACCGCGCCCAGCGACGCGCCCGGATCGCGCGCGTCGATCACCTGCGGGCTCCAATGGGTGCCGAACAGGAATTCGTGGACGGGCACGACCTGGAAGAAGCGGCCCGCCTCCCACACCAGCGACAGCACGATGCCGATCGTCGTCAGGATCGCGATCAGCGACGCCGCGAGCAGCGCGCCCATCACGATCCGTTCGACGCGGGTGCGCGCCGCGAAGCCCGGCTTCGACCGGGTCCACGCGAACGCGCCGCCGGCGAACGCCAGCAGCAGCGCGGCGGCGGTGGCGATCCAGTCGTAGCGGTCCTGCGCCGCGGCATAGGCGGGCGCGAGCAGGCGGGCGAGGCCGTGGAACGCACCGTACGCGCGCCCCGCGCCAAGCTCCCGCGCTTCCGACAGGATCGCCGCGCGGTCGAAGCCGGGCGGCGGCAGTTGCGCGGCGGCGGGCGTCGACAACACGGCGTCGGTGACGAGCGCGGGCGCGACCGTCGACCAGATCGCGAGGAAGATCAGCGGCGGCACGATCGTCCACAGCGCGACGTACCAGCCGAAATGACCGGGCAGCGAACTGAACCGCTGGCCCGCGACCTTGAACCGTGCCGCGCGGGCACGCGCGGTCAGCCAGCCGATCAGCGACAGCCCGACGAGGATGAACAGCAGCGCGGTCGCAGGCATCAGTGCAGCTCCGCCGGGTCGAGCGGGATGCGCTCCGCGATCACCCGCGCGGCGTTGGCGCGCACCGAATCCGGCGCGGCGATCAGGCCGCGGCGTACCAGCGGGCCATCCGGACCCCAGAGGGTGGTGTACAACGTCAGCAGGTCGGCCAGACCCGGAATCGCGCTCAGATGCGCCTTCTTGACGTACAGGTACAAGGGCCGCGACCCCGGATAACGTCCGTCGGCGATGGCGGCATAGCTGGGCGTGATGCCATCGATCGCGACCCCGTTCACCGCGTCGCGATTTTCTTCGAGATAGCTATAGCCGAACACCCCCAGTGCGGCGGGGTTCGACTGCAGCTTCTGGACGATGAGGTTGTCGTTCTCGCCCGCATCGACATACGCCCCGTCCTCGCGGACGCGGGTGCAGAGCGCCTTGTGCGCGTCGGGATCGGACTTCGCCAGTGGCTTGGCGGACGCGTCGAACGCCTCGCAGCCCTTGGTCATGATGAGTTCGGCCAGCGCGTCGCGGGTGCCGCTGGTCGCGGGCGGGCCGTACACCTGGATCGGAACCGCGGGCAGCGCCGGGTTGACGTCGCGCCACGTCGCCGCCGTGTTGGGCTTGCCGCCCGGATTGGCGGCGATCGCGCGGTAGATGTCGGTTGGCGTGAGCTGCATCTTGGGGCCGTTCTTGGCCTCTGCGAAGGCGATGCCGTCGATCCCGACCTGAATTTCGAGGATGTCGCGCGCGCCGTTCTTCGCGCAATCCTTATACTCGCTCGCCTTCATCCGGCGCGATGCATCCTCGATATCGGGATGGGCCGCACCGATGCCCGCGCAGAACAGCTTCATGCCCGCGCCGGTGCCGGTCGATTCGATCACCGGCGCCTTCGCGTCCGGGTTCGCGGCGACGTAGCGTTCCGCGACCATAGTGGTGAAGGGGTAGACGGTGGAGGAGCCGACGGCACTGATCTGGTCCCGGGCACCGCCGCCGCCGCCATTCGCCTGATCGCGGCAGGCACCCGCCAACAGGGGCAAAATCGCCAGCGCGAGATGTAGCGCGCGCCGCGCCGCCCTGTTCGTCACGCACGGCCCTCTGTGACATCGTTGTTACGTGGTGATGACAGGGCGGCCGGCGCGGCGGGCAGCGTCACGGCCATCGTCGTGCCGACGCCGACCCGGCTGGAGATGTCGAGCCGTCCGCGATGCCGCTCCACGACATGCTTGACGATCGCGAGGCCCAGCCCGGTGCCGCCCAGCGAACGGCTGCGCCCGGCATCGACGCGGTAGAAGCGTTCGGTCAGGCGCGGCAGGTGCTCGGGCGCGATACCGTCGCCCTGATCGACGACCGACAGTCGCGCGCCCCCGCCCGCGTCCGGTTCCAGCCGCACCTCGACCGGCGTCCCCGGCCGCCCATATTTCATCGCATTGCCGACGAGGTTGTGCAGCATCTGCGATAGTTGCGCGCGGTCGCCGACGATGTCGGGGATGCCCGAGACGGCGATGCAGGAGACGTCGGCGGCACGCGGCGCGCCCGATCGCTTCAGTTCGGCGCAGACCTCGTCCACCAGTTCGCCGAGCGCCACCGGCTGGTCCGGCAGGCGATAGCGTTCGGCCTCGATCCGCGACAGCGACAGCAGGTCCTCGACCAGTCGCTGCATCCGCCGCGCCTCGTCCATCATGATCCGCAGGAAGCGGTGGCGGATCGCGGGGTCGTCGCCCGCCTCGTCGTCGAGCGTTTCGACATAGCCGAGGATCGACGCCAGCGGCGTTCGCAGTTCGTGGCTGGCATTGGCGACGAAATCGACGCGCATCCGCTCCGTCGCGGCATTCTCGCTGCGGTCCGACAGATGCACGACACGCATCCCGTCTGCGGCCGCCGCCAGCCGCATCTGCCAGCGCGCGTCCTGTGCGCCGACGCCGACCAACTCCACCGTCTGATCGCGCTGAGACGCCAGCGCGGCGGCGGCGGCGGGATGGCGGACGGCGACGCGCGCATCCTCGCCGACGATATGCTCGCCCAGCAGCGTGCGCGCGGCGAGGTTGGCACGGACGACGCGGCCCGATCTCAGTAGCAGCAGCGGTTCCGCCACCGCGTCCAGCATCGCACCGACGGAGGGGCTGGCGATCAGGTCCGGCGGCGGGGCCGGCGGTGCCACCGCAACCTCGCGGTGGCCGCTGATCGCGACCAGCATCGCCGCGATCCCGCCGACCAGTGCCGCCGCCGCGCCGCTCAGCGGGTCGGCGATGATGTAGACGGCGACGGCGGTCGCGCCTGCGACGATGACCGCCCAGGGCAGGCGGGGATTTGATTCGGCGATCATAGGCTCGGGGTCTTACCCGCGCCCGCGCCACCACACCAACGCGGCGCCGACCGCACCCACCGCCAGCCCGATGAGGAAGCCCGGCGTCGCCTCGCCGACGAAGAAGCCGATAGCGGTACCGATCATCGCGCCGAGCGCGACGAGGAAGCCGCCGGCCGTGCTGCCGGCGCGTGCTCCGGAGCGGGGAGAGGGAGGAGGAATCGTCATGCCGATCGTCGTCGCACGTCCCGTTGCGGGACGCCAGCGTGCCGGATCGGGACACTCGGAACGGTCCGGCGAGGGGCGGTTTACCAACGCGACGGGCTGAGTCCGGCGCTCTGGCCAATTCGGCACGGACTTTGTTAGGGGGTTGGCGATGCTTACCTTTCCGTACCTGGCGAATGCCGCCGAAGTGGCCGCGGCGGCCGATCTGTTGTCGTCGTTCGGCGAGGAAGCGGGGGCCGAGGCTGCCCTGCGGGCCGCACGCAGTCGCGATCTGGGCAACCACATCCATTTTTGCCGGTGGCGTCAGATCGAACGTCTGATCGCCGTGATGCGCTCCGAACAGGCGGTCGGCACCGTTCATTGAACGAACGGCGATTTCTTAGTGCGGCGACAACCATTTAGCGGCTAGGACCGCAAATGTGTTGGCGTTGGGAGCTAGAGCGATGCGCCGTCGGCGGGTGCTGATTGTCGACGATTCGCTCACGATCTGTGCGATGATCGAAACGCTGCTGACGAAGCAGCGCGATATGGAGGTCGTCGGCGTCATCGAGCGCCCGGAAGAGGCCATGGCAGCGGTGTCGCGGCTGGAGCCGGACGTGCTGACGCTCGATCTCGCGATGCCGGGCCTCGACGGACTGTCGCTGCTCGCCACGCTGATGCGGCGGCGGCCGATGCCCGTCGTCATCCTGTCGTCGGCCATCGTCCAGGACGCGGAGATCGCCAAGCAGGCGATTGCGCTGGGAGCGTCGGCGTGCTTCGACAAGAGCCGGCTGATCGCCAACGCCGATCGGTTTGTGTCGATCGTACGCACCGCCCGCTGCGGCAAGGTCAAGGTGGCGGCAGCCTAACGGCATCTGCCGGATGCCCGCATTACCTTGACTGCGGAAGGTAATGCAATCGAACCAACCACAAGGCTCGCACACAGGCGCGTGCGCCGCTAGAGGGCGGCCATGCTGCTCCGCGTCCTGTGGTCCGGCCGCTGGGCGGTCGCCGCCTGTTCCCTTTGCCTCGCGGGCCATGTGCGCGCCCAACAGGGCGTGCAGACCGATGCGCCCGATCCGAATTCGCCGCTTGCGCCGTTGCCCGACATCGGTGTCGCATGGCCCGACCTGTCGGCGGAACCCGCTACGACCGGACCGGCCACCGCCGCCACCGACGTGGTCGCCGAGCGCCGGTACGGCTGGCGGGTCGATGGCATCGACGGCGTCGGATCGCCGCTGCTGAAACAGCGCTTCGACGAGTTCTCGACGCTGAACGCCGGCGATGGCGATCCCGCCAACGCCGCGCAACTCGACCGCCGCGCGCGCGAGGATGCCGAGCTTCTGGCGACGCTGCTCCGCGCGGAGGGCTATTACGATGTCGCCGTCACGACGCGGGTGGAGGCGGGCGCGAAGCCGCTGGTGGTGCTGGAGGCAACGCCTGGTGGCCTGTACCGCTTCGCCGGCGTGACGCTGGACGGCGTTGCCGCGGCCGGGGACAAGTCCGCTTCGTTGACCGATGCGTTCGGCGTCAAGGCTGGCGATCCCGTCAACGCGGACACGATCGTCGCGGGACAGGCGCGGCTCGCGACCGCCGTCGGCGCAGAGGGGTTTCCTTTCGCCAGGGTCGGCGATCCGGCGATCGTCGTCGACCGCGCCGCGCGGACCGCGACGCTGGACCTGAGCGTCGCGCCCGGTGGTGAGCGGCGCTTCGGCGACATCGTCGCACTGCCCGGCAATCGCGTGTTCGGGCCGGATCACGTGGCGGAGATCGCGCGCTTCGACCGCGGCGATCCCTTCGACCAGCGCCGCCTCGACGATCTCCGCCGCGCCCTGATCCAGACCGGGCTCGTCTCCGCCGTCGCGCTGACCCCGGTCGAGGGCAAGGAGCCCGGCACCGTCGACATCGGCGTGAAGCTGGACCGCGCGCCCCCGCGCACCGTCGCGGGCGAACTCGGCTACGGCACCGGCGAGGGCGCGCGTGCGGAACTCAGCTGGACCCACCGCAACCTGTTTCCTCCCGAGGGCGGCCTGACGCTGCGCAGCGTACTCGGCACACAGGAACAACTCGGCTCGGTCGTCTATCGCCGCAACAATTTCGAGGCGCGCGACCGCGTGCTGACGTTCCAGGTCGCGGCGGCGCACCAGTCGCGCAACGCGTACGACGCGAAGACCTTCTCGCTGTCCGGCACGCTGGAGCGGCAGACCAACATCTTCTTCCAAAAGACGTGGACGTGGTCGATCGGCGCCGAACTGATCGCCTCGGACGAGCGTGACGTGATCCTCGCCACGGGGGATCCGCGCCGCCGAACCTTCTTCATCGGTGCGTTGCCGACCAGCCTGATCTACGACGGGTCGGACGATCTGCTGAACCCGACGACCGGCTTCCGCATCGGCGGGCGGATCAGTCCGGAGGCATCGTTGCAGGGATCGGTGTTCGGCTATGCGCGCACCCAACTCGACGCCAGCGTGTACCGCACGGTCATGCCCGGCGTCGTGCTGGCGGGGCGGACCCGGCTCGGCACGATCGCCGGTTCGCCGCGCGACGCGGTCGCGCCCTCGCGGCGCTTCTACGCCGGCGGCGGCGCGTCGGTGCGCGGCTATGGTTTCCAGTCGATCGGCCCGCGCGACCCGAATAACGACCCGATCGGCGGCCGCAGCCTGACCGAATTCTCGATCGAGGCGCGGGTGAAGGCGTTCGGCAATTTCGGCGTCGTGCCCTTCCTCGACGCCGGCAACATCTACACCGCCGCGCTGCCGCGCTTCACCGACTTCCGCTACGGCGCGGGCCTGGGCGTGCGATACTATTCGAACTTCGGGCCGATCCGCATCGACGTCGGCACGCCGCTCAACCCGCAGCGGGGCGACTCGAAAATCGCGGTCTATGTGTCGCTGGGACAGGCGTTTTGACGAGGGCCGTGCGCTGGATCGTCGGCATTATCGCCGGCCTGATGGCGCTGGCGGCGGCGGTGCTGGTGCTGGTCGACACGCCCTGGGGTCACGGACTGGTCGCCGAGCGGATCGGCAAGATACGCCCGAGCAGCGGCCTGCGCTTCTCGGTCGGGCGGATCGAGGGATCGCTCTACGGTGAGACGCGGCTGACCGACCTGCGCGTCTACGACCTGAAGGGCCTCGTCTTCCGCGCACCGCAGGTCGAGCTGGACTGGCGGCCGGCACGGTGGCTGTCGAACGAGCTCGCGATCGACCGGCTGGTGGTGCCGCAGGCGGTGCTCGAACACGTCCCGCAAACCCGCAAGAGCGGCAAGGCGTCGCCGATCCTGCCCGATTTCGACATCCTGATCGGGCGGCTCGACATCGGCCGGCTGACGCTCGCCCGGCCGGTCCTAGGCCGCGAGCGTGAGGCGCGCGTCGTCGCGCAAGCGGACATCCGTTCCGGCCGCGCGCTGGTGAAGATCGACGCCGCGGTCGCGGGCAGCGACCGGCTGGCGCTATCGATCGATGCCCAGCCGGACCGCGACAGGTTCGATATCGACGTGCGCGCAGCGGGCGCTTCCGGCGGCGCGCTGGCGAAGGCGGCGGGCGTCGCCGGGCCGGTGGCGCTGACCGTCACCGGCGACGGCCGCTGGGCGCAGTGGCGCGGCACCGCGGTCGCGACCGCGCGCGGTACCCGTGTCGCCGACCTCGCGCTGGCGGCTACCTCCGGCCGCTACACGTTGTCGGGCGCGATCACGCCGGCATCGCTGCTGACCGGCAAGGCGCAGCGGCTGACCAGCCCGCGCGTCGCGGTCATTGGATCGGCGACCTTCGCGAACCGCCGGCTCGACGGGGCGCTGAACCTGCGTTCGGCGGCGCTGGCGATCGACACGACCGGCACGATCGATCTCGGCGCGAACGCGTACCGCAACGTCCGCATCGCCGCGCGCCTGCTGCGGCCGGCGGCGCTGTTCGGCAACATGGGCGGGCAGGGGATCGCACTGCGGGCGATCCTCGACGGCCCGTTCGCCACCGCGCGCTACGACTGGCGGCTCGCAGCGAACCGGCTGTCGTTCGACAATACCGGGTTCGAGACGTTCCGTGCGGCGGGCGCCGGGCGCCTGTCGACAACGCCCGCCCGCCTGCCGGTCCGGGTCGCCGCCGCGCGCGTCACCGGCGTCGGCGATGTCGCGGGCGGCATCCTGCGCAACCTGTCGGTCGACGGCGTGCTGGTGCTCGCGCCACCGACGCTGACCGGCACCGCGCTGAAACTGCGCTCGGACAAGCTGGCGGGGCTGATCGATCTGTCGCTCGACCTGCGCACCGGCCGGTTCGAGGTGGGGCTGAACGGTCGGCTGGGCCGTTACCTGATCCCGGGCATCGGCATCGTCGACGTCACCTCGCGGCTTCAGGTCGTGCCCGGACCGAATGGGCGCGGCACGCGCATCGTCGGGCGGGGGCAGGCGCAGGTGCGGCGGCTCGACAATGCGTTCTTCCGCTCGCTGACGGGCGGGCTGCCGCGCATCGATACCGGGCTGGAGCGGACCGCGGACGGTATCCTCCACTTCAACGGCGCACGCCTCGTCTCCCCGCAACTGACGCTGTCCGGCAACGGCTATCGCCGCCGCGACGGCACCTTCCACTTCGAAGGTGCAGGCACGCAGGCGACCTACGGCCCGCTGACACTGGTGCTGGACGGCCGCATCGAAAAGCCGACGATCGACCTGAAGCTCGCCCGCCCGAACAAGGCGCTGGGCCTGCGAGACGTGATCGCGCACCTCGATCCCACGCCGCAAGGCTTCGCATTCCGGGCGGCCGGCCGTTCCCGCCTCGGCCCGTTCACCTCCACCGGCGCGATCCTGCTGCCGCGCGGTCCGGGTGCGACGGTGTCGATCGCCGCGCTGGATGTCGCCGGCACCCGCGCGCGGGGCGATCTTGCGATCGTCACCGGCGGCTTCGACGGACGGCTCGCGGTCGCGGGCGGGGGGCTAGACGGCGAGTTGCTGTTCCGCCCGGTCGGCATCGTCCAGCGGATCGAGGCGCATCTCGCGGCGCGCAATGCCGCGTTCGAGGGTGTGACCCTGCGACAGGGCAAGCTCGACCTTGTGACCCTGCTCGATCCCGCCGGCCAGACGATCGACGCGACCGCCAGCGGCCAGGGGCTGCGCTATGGCGGTCTCTCGCTCGCGCGGTTCGGCGGGACTGCGAAGCTGGTCGACGGCCTGGGCGAAGTGCGTGCCGCGATCGCCGGGTCGCGCGGTCGCGCCTTCGACCTGCGCACCGTGACGCAGGTCCGCGCCGACGGCTACACCGTCGCGGGGCAGGGTACGCTCGATCGCCGCCCGATCCAGCTCATCACGCCTGCGATCGTGACCCGCGACGGCGACGGCTGGCGGCTTGCCCCGACCCGCCTGTCCTTTGCGGGTGGCGAAGCGAAGCTGTCCGGCCGCTCCGGCCCCGGCGGGCTGGCGGTGGAGGCGAGCGTGGAGCGGATGCCGCTCGCGATCCTCGACATCGGCTTCGCGGGGCTGGGCCTCGGCGGCACCGCGTCGGGGACGCTCGACTATTCCGCCGCCACGAACGGCCCGCCGACCGGGCGCGTGGACATGACGCTGCGCGGCGTCACCCGCTCCGGGCTGGTGCTCACCTCCGCCCCGATCGACATCGGCGTTGCTGGCGTGCTGCGCGCGGACCGCGCCGGCCTGCGCGCGGTGCTGGCCTCCGGCGGCAAGACGATCGGCCGGGCGCAGGCGCAATTGTCGCCGCTCGGACAAGGTAGCCTGATCCGCCGCCTCGCCGATGCGAAGCTGTTCGCGCAGTTACGCTATGCCGGGCCGGCGGACGCGTTGTGGCGGCTGACCGGTGTGGAGCTGTTCGACCTGTCCGGCCCGGTGTCGATCGGCGCGGACGTGACCGGAAGCCTCGCGCAGCCGCTGATCCGCGGCGCGCTCAACGCCAGTGGCGCACGGATCGAAAGCGCCACCACCGGCACGCTGCTGACCGGGGTTCAGGCGAGCGGCCGCTTCGCCGGCTCCCGCCTCGCCATCGAACGCTTCTCCGCCGATGCGGGCAAGGGCGGCCGGGTGGAGGGTAGCGGCCAGTTCGACTTCGCCGCGCCGACCGGGATCGGCCTCGACATCCGGCTGAACGCGCAGAACGCCGTGATGATCGCGCGCGACGATATCGGCGCGACCGTCACCGGGCCACTACGCTTCCTGTCGACGGGTACCGGCGGCACGATATCGGGCGACGTCGTCCTCAACCGTGCGCGCTATCGTCTGGGTCAGGCGACCGCCGCCACGGCCGCGCCGAAGCTGAACGTGCGCGAAATCAACGTGCCGGGCGGCGATGTCGAGGATGACCGGCCACCCGCGCCGTGGACGCTCGATCTCGGCGCAAAGGCATCGGGTGGCGTGATGGTCAGCGGCCTCGGCCTGACCAGCGAATGGTCCGCAAACATCCGCATCGGCGGCCAGCCGACCAATCCCGCGATCACGGGCCGCGCGAACCTGATCCGCGGCGACGTGGAGTTTGCGGGACGCGATTTCGAGCTGGAGCGCGGCGTCATCCGCTTCGGCGGCGAAACCCCCGCCAACCCGGCGCTGGATATTCAGGCGAACGCCGACAGCACCGGCCTGAACGCGAGTATCCGCGTCGCCGGCACTGCGCTGAAACCGGAAATCAGCTTCACCAGCGTGCCCGCGCTGCCGGAAGACGAATTGCTGTCGCGGCTGCTGTTCGGTACCTCGATCACCAACCTGTCCGCACCAGAGGCGCTGCAACTCGCAGCGGCGGTGTCGGCGTTGCAGAATGGCGGCACCGGCCTCAACCCCATCAACGCGCTGCGCCGCGCCGCGGGGTTGGACCGGCTGCGTATCCTGCCCGCCGATCCGCAGACCGGACAGGGCACGTCGGTCGCCGCGGGCAAGTTCGTGACGCGTCGCCTGTATGCGGAGATCGTCACCGACGGTCAGGGCTATTCCGCAACGCAGGTCGAGTTTCAGGTCACGCGCTGGCTGTCGCTGTTGTCGAGCATCTCCACGCTGGGCCGCCAGAGCGCCAACGTGCGGGTGTCGAAGGATTACTGAACCCGTTCGTGCTGAGCGCCGTCGAAGCACCGATCACGGAGGACAGACTTCCGTGGCGTGGCCGTCGACTAGGCTGAGGCCGAACGGGCGCTGAGCTTCAGCTCTTCAGCCGCCACCCGGTCCGGAATATCCACCCGATCCACGTCAGGCACGCCGCGAAGAACCCCGCCGTCACCGCCAGGCTGATCCCGACACCGACGTCGCTCGTCCCGAAGAACGTCCAGCGGAAGCCGTTGATCAGGTACACGACCGGATTGAACAGCGTGATCGACCGCCACGGTTCCGGCAGGATCGTCACCGAATAGAACGCACCGCCGAGGAAGGTGAGGGGCGTCACGACCAGCAGCGGGATAACCTGCAACTGCTCGAACCCCTTCGCCCAGATACCGATCGCGAATCCGAACATGCAGAATGTCGCCGCCACCAGCACCAGATAGGCGATCATCGCGAACGGGTGCGCGATCGGCAGGTCGACGAACAGATGCGCCGTCGCGAAGATGACGAGGCCGATCACCACCGACTTGGTCGTCGCCGCCCCGACATAGCCCAGCACCGTCTCCAGCGGGGAGAGTGGCGCCGATAGCAACTCATAGATCGTGCCCGTGAACTTCGGCATGTAGATGCCGAGCGACGCGTTCAGGATGCTCTCCGAAAAGATCGCGAGCAGCATCAGTCCGGGGACGATGAACGCGCCGTACGGCACACCCGACACCTCCCGCATCTGCGATCCGATCGCCGAACCGAACACGATGAAATACAGCGACGTGGTGATGACGGGCACCATCAGGCTGGTCCAGATCGTCCGCCCGAACCGCGCCATCTCAAAGCGATAGATCGCCCATATGCCATGCAGGTTCATGCGATCGTTCCTCGGTTCAGGGTGGGGCGAGGGCGACCGTGAGCCTTCCGACCGACGAGGATTGTGCCCCCGCGAAGGCGGGAGCCCAGTGTCTCCGAACTCATCCGCCTTTGTACTGCGTGTTTACTGGGCTCCCGCTTTCGTGGGACCAGGGGCGTGGCGGAGCTCATCGCTTCTCCTCCACCAGCCCGACGAAGATATCCTCCAGGCTCGACTTCGACGTTTCCAGATCCTTGAACGCGATGCCCAGCTCCTGCATCCGCCGCAGGAACGACGGTATTCCCGTCCGCTCCCCCGTCGCATCGAACACGTAGCGCAAGGTGTGGCCCTCATTCTCCAGCGTCGGCGCCCATTCCTCCAGTTCCGCGGGTATGGCGGTCATCGGCTCGACCAGGGTCAGGTCCAATTCGCGCTTGCCCAGCTTCTTCATCAGCGCCGCCTTGTCGTCGACCAGCAGCAGCTTGCCCTTGGCGATCACGCCGACGCGGTCGGCCATCTCCTCGGCCTCCTCGATGTAATGCGTCGTCAGGATGATCGTGACGCCGCGGTCGCGCAGGCGATGGACCAGCTTCCACATGTCCCGGCGCAGCGCCACGTCGACGCCCGCCGACGGTTCGTCGAGGAACAGCAGGTCGGGTTCATGCGCCAGCGCCTTGGCGATCAGCACGCGCCGCTTCATCCCGCCCGACAGCGTCATGATCTTGGCGTGCCGTTTATCCCACAGCGACAGGTCGCGCAGCAGTTCCTCGATATAGGCGCTGTGCCCCGATCGCCCGAACAGCCGGCGCGAGAAGGTGACCGTCGCCAGCACGCTCTCGAACGCATCGGTCGACAGCTCCTGCGGCACCAGCCCGACGCGGCGGCGCGCCTGCTTATAGTCGTTCAGCGCGTCGTGACCGTCGACCGTGATGCTGCCGGTCGACGGCACGACGATCCCGCACACGATCGAGATCAGCGTCGTCTTGCCCGCGCCGTTCGGCCCCAGCAGCGCGAAGATCTCGCCCCTCTGGATATCGAGGTCCACCGCCTCCAGCGCGGTCGGTCCGTTGGCGTAGGTCTTCGACACGCCACGGATCGACAGGATCGGATCGTTCGCCAAGTCTGTCCCCCTGTTGGGTAGTTGGCGGCGTCTTAGCGGCGGGAGGGGACGGCGCAAACGTCTAACTCCCCGCTTTTAGGAGCGGGCCGGGGTGGGGTGGAGCCGTGGCGAGCCACCGGAGCGATTTGAAGCACAATTGGAAATCAAGCTCTTCGACAAGCTCACGGCAAACGGACCGGTGGCCCAACGTCACGCCGTCACCCGCCAGCGGTTCATCCGTCCATGATCCTCCGCCGGCCGTTACCCCGCGCGCGCCTCGGCGATCGCGCGTTTCAGGTCCTCGATCGGGAAGGCGCCCGACATCACCCGGTCGCCGATCACCCAGCTCGGTGTGCCGGTGATCCCCAGCTTCGCCGCGGTATCGAGGTTGCTCGCGATCTCCGCATCCACCCTGGGCGCGATCGTCGACAGATCGCTCGTATCGACGCCAGCGGTCCGCGCGGCGGCGGCGATCGTGTCGGTCGACACCGGCCCGCCCGCGTACAGCGCGTCGTGGAACTTCGAGAACTTGTCCTGCGCCGCCGCGACCAGGCTGATCCGGGCGGCATCGCGGCTGCTGTCCGCCAGTACCGGCAGCTCCCGGAACACGATGCGCAGGTTCGAATCATCGGCCAGCAACTGCCGGATCGCGGGCAGGCTGGCGCGACAATAGCCGCAATTATAATCGTAATATTCGACCAGCGTGACATCCGCCTTCGGATTGCCCGCCCAGGCCCCCGCGAACGGCGTCGTGATCGCGTCGCGGTTCGCGGCGACGGACTTGCCTGCCTCCCGCTCCTGCAAGCGACGCATCGCCTCCGGGATCACCTCCGGATGCGCCATCAGATATCCGCGCACGTCGCTGTCACCGCGGGGGATCAAGTAGGTGGCGGCAGCCCCCACCAGCCCGCCGGCGACGGCGGTTGCGAACAATATCGGAGCTTTCACCGGCGTTTCTTCTTCTTTTCACCCGCGAACGCGTCGCTGGAGGTCATCGCGATGTCCTGCGCGCGAATCCAGTCGGGCGTGTTCGACGGGATGTTGGCCATCGCATATTTGGCGGAGGCGATGGCGGTGCGCTGATCGCCCATCATGCTCGCGCGCTCGGCGGTGGCGAGCGCGGCGCGCGGCTCGTCGCCGGTGCGCTCGTAAGCGGTGCCGAGCTGCATCCAGCCCCAGGGATTCTCGTCGTCGCGTTGCACCGCCACGCGCAGAACCTTGATCGCCTCGGGCAGGTTCGCCTTGTCGTCGGTCGCGATCAACGCGTGGCCCAGCGTCGTCGAGATCAGCGGATTGCTCCCGGACTCCTGCGTTGCCAGCCGGAGCGGCACGAGCGCGGCGCGCGGCTTCCCCGCCTCCAGCAGGATCTGGCCCTTGATCTCCTGGAAATACGGGTTGTTCGGCTCGCGCCTGACCAGCGCATTCGCCTCCGCGTCCGCTTTCTCGGGATAGCCCGATTTATGATAGGCATAGGCGCGGGCGTATTGTGCGTAGATCGTCTGGTCCGTCTCGGGATATTCGGTCAGCGTCCGTGGCGCGTCCATGACGTAACCGGCCAGCTTCGCGCGCACCCGCCGGAACCGCTCCTGCAACGCCGCGTCGGGCGCCTTGTCGTACGCGGCCGACTTCTGCACGTCGCCGGTCAGCGTCTGGATGCGCGTGCCCGATAGCGGATGGCTCTGCATGAACGGATCGATGTTCGACAGGCCGTAGCGATATTCGTCCTGCTGCATCGTCTTGAAAAAGCTCAGCATCCCCTTGCCGGTGATGCCCGCGGTGTCGAGGTAGCGCACGGCGGAGGCGTCTGCGGTCGCTTCCTGCACGCGACTGAAGGCGAGGTAGTTGCCCATCGCCGCCTGCTGCCCCATGCCCATGATGCCGGCGCCCGCCTCGCCCGATCCGGCGGCGATCGCCGCCAGCGCCAGCACCATCGACAGGATCGAAATCTTCATCGCCGGCTTCATCGCCGCCTCGCCCGACAGGACATGGCCGTCGGCGATATGGCCCAGTTCGTGCGCGATCACGCCCTGCACCTGATTGGCGTTGCTCGCCGCCTGGATCAGGCCGGAATGCACATAGACGATCTGCCCGCCCGCGACGAACGCGTTGATCGAGCTGTCGTTGATCAGCACGATCTTCACGTCCTGCGGTCGCAGACCCGCTGCGGAGATCAGCGGCGCGGACATGTCCGCGAACAGGCTTTCCGTTTCCGCATCGCGCAGGATCGATTGCGCCGCCGCCGGCTGCGTCCACAACAGCGCAGCCATCGCGAGGCTCGTCAGGGCAGCGAAGCGCGTCATCGGTAAGGGGTATCCGCTAAATGGCCGGCGGGATCAACGGCACGCCGCGATGGGCCGGGGCGGCTGAACGGCGGGTGAAGGGCAGCACGACCGCCCGTCAGAGCCCCAAACCAGAACCGCCCCGCACTCCTGCGAGTGCGGGGCGGCCCAAGGTCACGCGCCGAAGGTCCGCTGCCACCAGCCGCGCCGCGGCGGGCCGGCGGGGGCGTCGTCGGTTTCGCCGGCGAGCGGCTCGGCCGGGACCTGATCGGGCTCGGCGTCCGCCTCCGTCACGACAGGAGCGGGCGCTTCCGCGGCCGGAGCGTCGGCATCGGCATCGGCCTTCTTCCGGCGTGTCCGCTTGGGCTTGGCCGGAGCCTCCTCCGCGACGGGTTCGGGAGCCGGCTCGGGAGTCGGGGCCGCCTCGACCGGAGCGTCCACGTCCGCCTTCTTCTTGCGGGTCCGCTTCGGCTTCGGCGTGGCCTCGTCGTTCGCGACGGGAGCAGCGGCCTCGACCGGCGCAGCCTCGGCGGCCGGGGCAGCCGCCTCGACCGGAGCCGCAGCCCGCGCCCGCGGACGACGGCGCGTCTTCGGCGCTGCCTCCTCGGCGACGACAGGAGCCGCTTCGACCACTACCGGCTCGACCGGTGCCAACGCCAGCGCGCTCGTGACCGGGCCGGAGTCGCCCGCATCGGCGGCTTCCTCGACCTCGACGTTCGCCTCGACGGCACCCTCGGCACCGCCCTCCTGACGACGGCCACCGCGACGACCGCGACGCCCACGACGGCGACGTCCGCCTTCGCCCGCCGGCTGCTCGCCCGCGAACTCGGCCTGCTCGTCGCCGGCGTCGATGTCCTCCGCCCCGACGGTGTCTACCGTCTCGACGGCATCGTCGCTCTCGACCTGCTCGACGCCGTCATCCGACGCCTCGGTCGCATCACCAGCCTCCGAGCCCTCGCCATCCTTCGCCCGGCCCCGACGACCGCGACGGCGACGACGACGCTTGCCGCGCTCACCCTCGCTCTCGTCGTCACCACGTGCCTCGCGTGGCTGACGGGGCGCGCGGGCCTCGACGACCTCTTCCTCGTCGTCCTCCTCGATCTCGACCTCGTCGAAGACCTCGTCCTCTTCCTCCTCGATGATCAGCTCATCGATCTTCGGAGCATGCGCAGGCGGCGGGCCGGAGGCCTCGACCGACATGCGCGCACCTTCTTCCTCGCGGTCGGGGATGATCTCGACCTGTACGCCGTAGCGATCCTCGATCTCGGCAATGTCTCCGCGCTTGCGGTTCAGCACGTAGATCGTCGCCTCCTGCGACGCGCGCAGCGTCAGCAGCGAGCCGCGACCGCGTGCCGCCTCGTCCTCGATCAGGCGCAGCGCCGAAAGGCCGGCCGACGACGCCGTGCGGACCAGACCCGTGCCCTCGCAATGCGGGCACTGGCGCGTCGACGCTTCGAGCACGCCGGTACGCAGCCGCTGGCGGCTCATTTCCATCAGGCCGAAGCTGGAGATGCGGCCGACCTGGATGCGGGCGCGATCGTTCTTCAGCGCCTCCTTCATCGCCTTCTCGACCTTCCGGACGTTCGACCCGTTGTCCATGTCGATGAAGTCGATGACGACGAGGCCGGCCATGTCGCGCAGGCGCAACTGGCGTGCGATCTCCTGCGCCGCTTCCAGATTGGTCGCGGTCGCGGTCTGTTCGATATTATGCTCGCGCGTCGAGCGGCCCGAGTTGATGTCGATCGACACCAGAGCCTCGGTCGGGTTGATGACGAGATAGCCGCCCGACTTCAACTGCACGACCGGGTTGTACATCGCCGCGAGCTGGTCTTCGACGTGTGCGCGCTGGAACAGCGGCACGGCGTCGGCGTACTGCTTCACCTTCTTCGCGTGGCTCGGCATCAGCAGGCGCATGAAGTCCTTGGCATGGCGATAGCCTTCCTCGCCCTCGACCACGACCTCATCGACGCCGGCGTTGTAGATGTCGCGAATCGCACGCTTGATCAGGTCGCTGTCGCCATAGACCAGCGCAGGGGCCGACGACGTCAGCGTCTTGTCCCGGATCTCGTCCCACAGACGTGCCAGATAGTCGAAGTCGCGCTTGATCTCGGTGCGCGTGCGCTGAAGCCCGGCGGTGCGGACGATGCAGCCCATCGACGACGGCAGCGCCAGATCGGCCATGATCGTCTTCAGCCGCTTGCGATCGGCGGCGTTCGAAATCTTCCGCGAAATGCCGCCGCCATGCGACGTGTTCGGCATCAGCACGCAGTAACGGCCGGCGAGCGACAGGTACGTCGTCAGTGCCGCACCCTTGTTGCCGCGCTCTTCCTTCACGACCTGCACCAGCAGCACCTGACGGCGGCGGATCACGTCCTGAATCTTGTAGCGGCGGCGCAGGTTCATGCGACGCTGGCGCAGCGCCTCCACCTGATCGTCGTTCTGCCCGCGCGGCTTCTTCGACGTGCCGTCGGTCTCGCCGCCGGCCTCGCCTTCGCCCTCCTCATGATCGTCGTGATCGTCATGGTCGTGATCGTCTTCGTCATGGCCGTGGTCGCGATGGTCATGATCGTCATGATGATCGTCGTCGTCGTCCTGCTCGGCACGCAGCGCGGCTTCCTCGGCCGCATGCTCCGCCTCTTCGCGCAGCAACGCGTCGCGATCCTCCTTGGGGATCTGGTAGTAATCCGGGTGGATTTCCGAAAAGGCGAGGAAACCGTGACGGTTGCCACCGTAATCGATGAACGCCGCCTGGAGCGACGGCTCGACGCGGGTTACCTTGGCGAGATAGATGTTGCCCTTGAGCTGCTTGCGCTCGGCGGACTCGAAATCGAATTCCTCGATCCGGTTACCCTGGACGACCGCCACGCGGGTTTCTTCCCGGTGGCGTGCGTCGATCAGCATACGCGTGGTCATTGATGGCTCTCCACGCGCGTCCGCCACCCTCGGGGGGGAACGCGCGACGATTGGTCGCGACGCGGCAGGGTGCCGGCGTCGCCGATGTTGCAAGGAATGCGTCTGCTCGCGAACGCCGCCGGGGCGGTGGGCCGTTCGGCTCCCGCGCCACGCCGCTCCCGCCGGCGAAGGCCGGGCGGTCTGGCGTGCGGGGGAAATGCGTCATGCGAGCGTCAACCTGGAATATGTCCGCCAACCGGGCGGACGCGCGGAACCGGCACCGGTCTGGACCGACGCACGGATGCAATCCATAGCTAGCATTGCCAACCGTTCGTCGCAACCGGCGCTTTTCCGCGATGCTCGGCATAGATCGGTAAAGGCTAAGATTGCGTTAACCATAGGTCGTTACAGCGGATTTATGGTAGGCGTAACGATATTCGGTCCCCGCGGGCGCTCCAGTGCCCTTGGACCGCGAGCAGGGGCGAGCAGGATGTTCGGGGGCGACGGCAGGGGCGGCGGGCGGCGCATGCGATGCGCGGCCTTCGCGCTCGCGCTGACATCGGCGGCGATCGCGACGCCGGTATTCGCCGCGACGGTCACCTCGGTAGCGATCGATCGTACGCACATCGTCATCCGGTTCGACGCGCCCGCCACCGATGCGGCGGCGACCTTGCTGGACGAGCCGCGTCAGATCGCGGTCGATGTCGGGAATGCACCGAGGGGCCTGTCGATCGCGCCCGCCGGCCCGGTCGGCGCGGTCCACCGCGAGGATGGTGGTCGGCGGCTGGTGTTCGATCTGGTACGCCCGGTGATCGTGTCGGACGGTGGCTTCGACTCCAGCGGTCGCGAGCTGACCTTGACCTTGAGGCCGGTCGACGACGGTCGCTTTATCGCCGCCAGTATTGCGGGACCTCTCGACTTCCTGTCGTTCGGCTCCAGGCCGAAATACAAGGTCACCGTTCCCGTTCCGCCCGCGCGCAAGGCCCCGCCGCTCCCTCGCGTCGCGGGCGACGACACCCGCCCGCTGGTCGTGATCGACGCCGGGCATGGCGGTGTCGATCCCGGCGCGATCAATCCGGTCACCAAGCTGCGCGAGAAGGACGTGACGCTGAAGATCGCGCGCGCCATCCGCAAGGAACTGCTGGACGGCGGCCGGGTCCGCGTCGCGCTGACCCGCGACAGCGACAAGTACCTCGTCCTGCGCGAACGCTATGGCATCGCCCGGCGTTTGAAGGCGAGCCTGTTCATCTCGATCCACTGCGACAGCGTCGGCAGCGGCGACGCCACCGGCGCGTCCGTCTACACCCTGTCCGAAGTCGCCTCCGACAAGGAAGCCGCACGCCTCGCCGCGCGCGAGAACAAGGCGGACGTGATCGCCGGCGTGAACCTCGGCGATGCCGGCGCCGACGTGTCCTCGATCCTGATCGACCTGACTCAGCGCGAGACGATGAACAACTCGGCGACGTTCGCTCGTCTGCTGGGGCGCGAGGCCAAGCCGCTGATCCCGACCAAGACCAACTTCCACCGCATGGCGTCGCTGATGGTCCTTAAGGCGCCCGACCTGCCGTCGATCCTGTTCGAGACGGGCTATATCTCCAACCCCAGGGATGCCGCCTTCCTCGATTCCGATGACGGCCGCGAAGCCATCGCCGAAAGCGTCCGTCGCGCCGTCGAGGTCCATTTCGCACGCCGGATGGTCGGACGCTGACGGGTGCGCTGTCCTACACTGCGAGGGAGGCGTAGAAGGCGGGTTTGCTCTTTGAACCGTCTGTACCGCGCCCGCTGCCGAAACGCCGCATTGGACTAACCTTAGCCTAACCTTCCGACACCGGTCCGAATGATTACAGCCACTTGGGCCATCGGCGGTGCCAGTCGAATCACACCGCTGGCGAGCCGGCTCCAAGCTGGTATAAGCCGCGCCACAGTATGGCGTCCGTTTCTCCCAGCACCTCCGATCTGCCCGACGACCGTCCCCCCGGTGGCCGCGTCGCGCGCCTGTGGGGACGCTGGTGGGTCAAGCTCCTCGCCGGGCTCGTACTGATCGCCGCGGTCGGGGCGTTCCTGCTGTGGCTGCTCGTCATCCGCGACCTGCCCTCGGTCGACCAGCTGCGAACCTACGAGCCGCCCCTGCCGACCAACGTGCGCGGTGCGGACGGCGTGCCCGTCCAGTCCTATGCCCGCGAGCGTCGTGTCGAACTGTCCTACGGCGAATACCCGCCGATGCTGGTCCGCGCCTTCCTCGCCGCCGAGGACCGTACCTTCTTCGAACATCACGGCGTCGACTATCCCGGTCTCGCCGGCGCCGTCATCGACTATGCGCAGAAGTTCGGGACCGGCCGCCGCGCCAAGGGCGGCTCCACGATCACGCAGCAGGTCGCCAAGAACCTGCTGATCGGCGCCGAATACTCGCCTACGCGCAAGCTGCGCGAGGCGATTTTGGCGTGGAAGATCGAGGATACGCTGACCAAGCCGCAGATCCTGGAACTCTATCTCAACCAGATTGCGCTGGGCCGCAACGCGTTCGGCGTCGAGGCGGCGAGCCACGCCTATTTCGACAAGGAACTGGCCGATCTCAGCCTCGGCCAGATGGCCTATCTGGCGATCCTGCCCAAGGGTCCGTCCAACTACGACCCCGTCCGGCATCCCGAACGCGCGATGGACCGCCGCAACTATGTGCTGCGGGAGATGCTCCGCAACGGCTTCATCACCCAGGCGCAATATTCGGCGGCCAACGCCGAGCCGCTCGGCACCATCCTGCGCCGCACCCCCAAGTTCGAGGCACAGGGCGGGTACTTCGTTGAAGAGGTGCGCCGCCTGCTGATCGACAAGTTCGGCGAGTCGGCAAAGGATGGACCGTACAGCGTCTATTCCGGCGGCCTTTGGGTCCGCTCATCGCTCGACACGCGGCTTCAGGATCTGGCGCAGGAGGCGCTCCGCGACGGTCTGATGCGGTTCGAGGGCGGTCGTGGCTGGTCCGGCCCGCTGCGCCATGTCGACATCGACGGCGACAACTGGCTCCAGTCGCTGCTGAACACCAACATCGGCCTCGACTACAAGGACTGGCGCGCCGGCATCGCCATCGCACGAGATGACGGCGGCTGGTCGATCGGCTTCTCCGACGGCACGACCGGCACGATGCCGCGCTGGGCCGCGCAGATGCCGGTCCGCGGCGGCGGCGGCAACGCGTTCGGCGCGATCGAGGCCGGCGACATCCTCGCGGTCGCACCGTCCGGCAACGACTGGGCGATCCGCTCCGTACCACGCGTGTCCGGCGGGTTCGTCGTCGAGGAACCGGGCACCGGGCGCGTGCTGGCGATGCAGGGCGGCTTCGATGCTCGCTTGCAGGCGTTCAACCGGGCGACGCAGGCGATGCGGCAGCCGGGATCGACGATCAAGCCGATCGTGTATTCCGCGGCGCTGGAGAACGGAATGACGCCCGCCTCGATCATCGTCGACGGCCCGTTCTGCGTCTATCAAGGTGCGCGGCTGGGGCAGAAATGCTTCCGTAACTTCGGCAACATGCGCGGCGCCGGGCCGCACACGATGCGCTGGGGCATCGAACAATCGCGCAACCTGATGACCGTCCGCGCCGCCGCGCAGACGGGCATGCCGCGCATCGTGTCGCTGATGAAGCGGATGGGGATCGGGAACTACTCGCCCTATCTGTCCTTCGCGCTCGGTGCCGGCGAGACGACGGTGCAGCGGATGGTCAATGCCTTCTCGATCCTCGCCAATCAGGGTCGCGGCGGACCGCCCAGCCTGATCGACTTCGTGCAGGACCGCCACGGCAAGGTGATCTTCCCTGACAACTGGCGTCCCTGCGATGGCTGCAATACGCCCGAATGGAACGGCCGCGCGATGCCGCGCCCGGCGATGCGCCAGAAGCAGGTGATCGACCCATTGACCGCGTACCAGATGGTCCACATCACCGAGGGCGTGATCCAGCGCGGCACCGCCACCGTGCTGCGCGACCTGGATCGGCCGATGTTCGGTAAGACTGGCACCACCACCGGCCCGACCGACGTCTGGTTCATCGGCGGCACCCCGCAGTTCGTTGGCGGCCTGTATATCGGCTACGACACGCCCCGAAACCTGGGCGGGGCGGTGCAGGGCGGTACGTTCGCCGCGCCGATCTTCAAGCAATTCGCGACGAAAGCGTACGAAGGACTGGAGAAGCTGCCGTTCCGCGCCCCCGCTGGCATCCGCATGGTCCGCATCGATCGCGGCAGCGGCAAGCCGGTGTTCGGCACCTTCCCGACCGACACCGATCCCAAGGCATCTGTGATCTGGGAGGCGTTCAAGCCCGAAACCGAACCTCGCCGCCGCGCCCGCCGCTCCGATGTTGCACCGACCGTCGCCCCCACCGCCACGGCGACGCAGGCACCCCGCGACAGCGATTTCTTGCAAAGGGAAGGCGGAATCTACTAGCCGCAGTTCCTATATCGCGAATGCCCCGGTTCGGCGCGTTCCCGACCCACTGGAGAGTATCAATGCGCGCCGAAGCGCAGGCCCATGTCGACAGCATCAACGACGCGCTGGCTTTGCTGCGCCGGTTCCTCGATTGGGACCGCGCACTTCGCCGGCTCGACGAGCTGAACGCGCGTGTCGAGGACCAGGCGCTCTGGAATGATCCCAAGGCCGCGCAGGAGGTGATGCGCGAGCGTCGCCGGCTGGACGAGGCGATCGGCGCGACCCGCGCGATCGAGAGCGAGCTGTCCGGCACCGTCGAACTGATCGAGCTGGCGGATGCCGAGGGCGATCAGGAACTGGCGGACGAGGGCGTCGCCGCGCTCGCCGAGCTGGCCGCGCGCGCCGACCGCGACAAGGTGAAGGCGCTGCTGGCGGGCGAGGCCGATGCCAACGACACCTATATCGAGGTGAACGCGGGTGCTGGCGGCACCGAAAGTCAGGACTGGGCCGGCATGCTCAGCCGCATGTACACGCGCTGGGCGGAGCGGCACGGACTGAAGGTGGAGCTGGTCGATCAGCATTCGGGCGAGCAGGCGGGCATCAAGTCCGCCACGCTGCTGCTGAAGGGCGAGAACGCGTATGGTTACGCGAAGACCGAAAGCGGCGTCCACCGCCTCGTCCGCATCAGCCCCTACGACTCGGCCGCGCGGCGGCATACCTCGTTCGCCAGCGTCTGGGTCTATCCGGTCGTCGACGACAATATCGAGGTCGAATACAATGAATCGGACCTGCGCATCGACACTTACCGCGCGTCGGGTGCCGGTGGTCAGCACATCAACACCACCGATTCGGCGGTGCGCATCACGCACATCCCGACCGGCATCGTCGTGCAGTGTCAGAACCAGCGTTCGCAGCACAAGAACAAGGCCGAAGCCTACAACCAGCTTCGCGCCCGGCTCTATGAGCGCGAACTCGCGATTCGCGAACAGGCGGCCAATGCGGAAAACGCGACCAAGTCCGATATCGGCTGGGGGCACCAGATCCGCAGCTATGTCCTGCAGCCCTATCAGATGGTGAAGGACCTGCGCACCGGCGTCACCTCGACCGCGCCGGGCGATGTGCTCGACGGCGATCTCGACGCGTTCATGGCGGCGGCCCTGTCGCAGCGCGTCACCGGCGAAGTCGCCGACGTGGAGGACGTCGATTGATGCCGCGAGGGGTCTCGCTGTGGGTTTGATCCGCGCCGCCGCTCTCCTCGCGCTGACGCTGCTGGGGGCCTGTGACGGCTCCAAGCCGCTGATCAAGCGCGAGCCGGAGCAGCCGGGGCCGTTCCCCGCCGCGGATCGGCCTGTCGCCCATATCGTCTCCAGCCGCTGGTCGAACGAAGAGGCGCGCGACCGCCTGCGTGAGGCGTCGCAGGTGATGGACCGGGCATCGATCCGGCCGGGCATGACGGTGGCGGATATCGGCGCCGGCGAAGGCTATTACACGATCCGGCTTGCAGCGCGGGTCGGCGAGGACGGGCGCGTCCTGGCGGAGGATATCTTCGCCTCCGTCCGCGACGAGCTGGCCGAGCGAGTCGCGCGCGAGCGGTTGGACAATGTCAGCGTCCGACTGGGTACCCCCGCCGATCCGAAGCTGCCGGAGAACAGCTTCGACCGCGTGCTGCTGGTGCATATGTATCACGAGATCGAGCAGCCCTACGAGTTTCTGTGGCGACTGCGCCCGTCGCTGAAGCCGGACGGGCTGGTGGTGGTGGTCGACGCCAACCGCGCGACCCAGAATCACGGGACGCCGCCAGCGCTCCTCGCCTGCGAGTTCGCCGCGGTCGGGTATCGTCAGGTGACGATGGAGAACCTGCCCTCTGCGGGTGGTTATCTCGCTTCGTTCCGACCGCAGGGGCCGCGCCCTGATCCGGAGACGATCAAGCGCTGTCAACTTTCCCCGGCAGCGGCTCCGACCGCTCAGAGATAGCCGAGCGCCGCAAAGCTCGTGGTGCCGCTATGCGCGATCACCAGATGATCGAGTAGCGTCACTCCCACCGCCGCCAGCCCACGCGCCAGCAACTGCGTAGCGTGCAGGTCGTCGGCGCTGGGCGTGCTGTCGCCGGCCGGATGATTATGCGCAAGGATCGCCAATGTTGCGTCCATCGCCAGCGCATCGCGAGCGATCGCCCGCACCGGTATGGTCACGCTGCTGCCCAGGCCGGCGAGATGTCGGAGGCCGAGAAGCCTCCGTTCCGGAGATAAAAACGCGACTGCTGCCATCTCATTTGCTTGGTCGCGCAGGTTTGCGAAGAGGTGCAAGGCGTCTTCAAGGGTGGAAACCAGTTGGTCATGATGGTGGTCCTCGCGGCTGGGCATCGATCGAGCCTGACGCGCACCGTCGTGTTCGGCTGCTCCAGATAGGTCCGTAACCGATCGGATGTGCGCTACTTGGCGAAGTGCTCGCGCGGTTCTAGGCAGCGGGGATGCGGCAATATCTCGATTTGATGGACCACGTCCTGAACCACGGATCGCGGCAGATGGACCGCACCGGCACCGGCACCCTGTCGGTGTTCGGCCACCAGATGCGATTCGACCTCGCCGCCGGCTTTCCGGTGCTGACGACCAAGAAGCTGCACCTGCGCTCGATCATCGTCGAACTGCTCTGGTTCCTGCGCGGCGACACCAACGTCCAGTGGCTCAACGATCGCCGGGTCAGCATCTGGGATGAATGGGCGGACGCAAACGGCGATCTCGGCCCCGTGTACGGCAAGCAATGGCGCGACTGGGTGTCGGCGGAGGGGCGGCATATCGACCAGATCGCCGACCTCGTCCGCCAGATCCGCGAGCAACCGGCGTCGCGCCGCCAGATCGTCTCCGCCTGGAACCCCGGCGAACTGCACTCTATGGCGCTCGCACCCTGCCACTGCCTGTTCCAGACGCACGTCGCGAACGGCCGGCTGTCGTTGCAGCTCTACCAGCGGTCGGCGGACATCTTCCTCGGCGTGCCGTTCAACATCGCCAGCTATGCTCTGCTGACGCACATGCTGGCGCAGCAATGCGGGCTGGAGGTCGGGGAGTTCATCTGGACGGGGGGCGATTGCCACCTCTACCTCAACCACCTCGATCAGGCGCGCGAGCAACTGGTGCGGACACCGGGACCGCTGCCCCGTCTGGAGATCGTGCGCAAGCCCGATGCAATCGACGGGTATGACCTGGAGGACTTCGTGCTCCACGATTACGTCGCGCAGGCGCACATCAGGGCGCCGGTGGCGATCTGATGGTGACCTTCCATCTCGCGCGGGCCGATAACGGGGTGATCGGGGTCGAGGGGCGGCTGCCGTGGCACCTGCCCGCCGACTTGAAGCGGTTCAAGGCGCAGACGCTGGGCCGTGCGATGATCATGGGCCGCAAGACCTTCGACAGCTTTCCCGCGCCGCTGCCGGGCCGTCGCCACATCGTGCTGACCCGCGATCGGAACTGGGCCGCGGCCGGCACGGAGGTCGCGCGCAGCGCTGAGGATGCGCTGGCGCTGGCAGGCGATGATGCGGCGGTGATCGGTGGAGCGGAGATCTTCGCGCTGTTCACGCCGGAACGGATCGAATTGACGGAGGTGCATTGCTCGCCGATGGGCGACGCGGTGGTGTCGGCGTTCGAAGGCTGGCGCGAGATCGCCCGCGAGGATCATCCGGCGGAGGGCGATCGGCCGGCGTACAGCTTCGTGACGCTGGTCCAGTGATAGCGGGATAAGCTTCCGCCGGTCGCGACTGGCCGCTCCCGAAACCCCTATCCCCGGCGCGGCACGGCCCGTATAGCGCCGCGCATGCAGCGGCTCGACGGCGGCTCGGCCATTCCGCCCCATCTCGCCGGCGGGATCGTCGCGCTCGGTAATTTCGATGGCTTCCATCTCGGTCACCAAGCGGTGGTGGGGGAGGCGGTACGGCGTGCGCGGGAGGCTGGCCGCCCCGCGCTCGTGGCGACGTTCGATCCGCATCCGGTGCGCCATTTCATGCCCGACGCCGCGCCGTTCCGGCTGACGACGCTCGACCAGCGCGAGCGGCTGTTCGCGGCGGCGGGCGCGGATGCGATGGTCGTCTTTCATTTCGACGGCGTGCTGGCCGGGCTGACCGCGCAGGATTTCGTCCGCCGGTGTCTGGTCGAGGATCTGAAGGTCGGCGGCGTCGTGACCGGCGAGGATTTCACCTTCGGCAAGTCGAAGGGCGGCAATGTCGGCCTGCTCGCCGAACTGGGCCGTGATTACGGGTTCGAGGCCGCGGCCGTCGCGGCGGTGTCGCTGGACGGCGAACCGGTGTCGTCGAGCCGCATCCGCGCACATCTGAGGCTGGGCGAGGCGCGGGCGGCGGCACGCCTGCTGACGCGGCCGTTCGCGATCGAGGGCGTGGTCGAGCACGGCGACAAGGTGGGGCGGACGATCGGCTATCCGACCGCGAACCTGTCGATGGGGAAGTATATTCGCCCGGCCTACGGCATCTATGCGGTGCGTGGACGGCTGGCGGACGGGCGGATGCTGGACGGCGCGGCGAATCTGGGCATCCGGCCGCAATTCGTTCCGTTGAAGGAATTGCTGGAACCGTTCTTCTTCGACTTCTCGGAAGACCTGTACGGACAGGCGCTTGAGGTCGAACTGATCGAATATCTGCGACCGGAAGCGATGTTCGACGGCATGGACGCGCTCATCGCGCAGATGGACGCCGATTGCGCGCGGGCACGGGAGGTTCTAGGCGCGCGGAACGCATGACCGACGCACCCAACACTCCGCGCGACTCCGCCAGGGACTATCGCGATACCGTCTTCCTGCCGAAGACCGACTTTCCGATGAAGGCGGGCCTTGCCGCCAAGGAGCCGGCGATCCTCGATCGCTGGGCGCGCATCGGCCTGTACGACCGGCTGCGACGCGAGCGGGAGGGGCGCGAGCGCTTCATCCTGCACGATGGCCCGCCCTATGCGAATGGCGACATTCACATGGGCCACGCCATGAACAAGGTGCTGAAGGACATCATCGTCCGCAGCCAGACCCTACTCGGCAAGGATGCGCCGTACGTACCCGGCTGGGACTGCCACGGCCTGCCGATCGAGTGGAAGGTCGAGGAAGCGTATCGCGCGAAGAAGCTGAACAAGGACGACGTGCCGGTCGACCAGTTCCGTGCCGAGTGCCGCGCCTATGCCGAGAAGTGGGTAGGCGTGCAGCGCGCCGAGTTCGAGCGGCTGGGCGTGATGGGCGACTGGGCCGATCCCTATCTGACGATGAATTACGACGCGGAGGCGGCGATCGTCGGCGAGCTGTTGAAGTTCGCCGAATCGGGTCAGCTGTATCGCGGGGCCAAGCCGGTGATGTGGTCGCCGGTCGAGAAGACCGCGCTGGCCGAGGCCGAGGTCGAATACGAGGATGTCGTCTCGACCCAGATCGATGTCGGGTTCGAGATCGTCGAGGCACCGGAATATCCGCCGCTGGTCGGGGCGATCGCGGTGATCTGGACGACGACGCCGTGGACCATCCCGGTCAATCAGGCGTTGGCCTATGGTTCGGCGATCGATTATCTGGTGTTCGGCCATCAGGGCAAACGCTATCTGGTCGCGGAGCCGCTGTTGCCGGCCTTTACGAAGCGCACCGGCATCGGCATGGAATCGTTCGAGGCGCTGGCCAAGGGGCCGGTGCTGGAGGGCGCGACGGCGCGTCACCCGATGCACCATCTGGGCGGGTTCTTCGCGAAGCCGCGGCCGTTCCTCGAAGGCGACTTCGTCACGATCGATGCCGGTACGGGTCTGGTGCATATGTCGCCGGACCACGGCGAGGACGATTTCCTGCTGTGCAAGCGGCACGGCATCGATCCCGTCTTCGCGGTCGACGGCGCCGGCATGTACCGCGCGGATTGGGCGTGGCTGGGCGGGCAGGGCTCCGTCATCAACAAGAAGTTCGTCGCGGCGGACGGGCCGATCTGTTCGGACCTGCGCGAAGCCGGCGCGCTGATCGCGGCCTCCGACGATTTCAGGCACAGCTATCCGCATTCGTGGCGGTCCAAGGCGAAGGTGATCCAGCGCGCGACGCCGCAATGGTTCATCCCGATGGATCGCAATGCAGAGCGCGACGAGGCGGCGGACACCGCCAGCAACGGCGCGACGCTACGCGAGGTCGCGCTGGACGCGATCGCGGCGACGCAGTGGGTGCCGGCGCGCGCCGAGAACCGCATCCGGGCGATGGTCGAGGGGCGGCCCGACTGGGTCATCAGCCGCCAGCGCGCCTGGGGCGTGCCGATCGCGCTGTACGTCCACCGCCAGACCGGCGAGTATCTGAACGACCCTGCCGTCAACGCGCGCATCGTCGCGGCGTTTCGCGAGGGCGGGGCGGATGCGTGGTTCACCGCGGATCATCAGATGCTGCTGGGCGATGCGCATGTGCTCGCCGATTACGAGCCGCAGCGCGACATCCTGGACGTGTGGTTCGATTCGGGCTGCACGCACGTCTTCACGATCGAGGCGCGGTACGGCGCGGACGTGCGCGCGAATTTGTATCTCGAAGGGTCCGACCAGCATCGCGGCTGGTTCCAGTCGTCGTTGCTGGAAAGCTGCGGCACGCGCGGGCGCGCGCCGTACGACGCCGTGCTGACCCACGGCTTCGCCCTGGACGACAAGGGCCGCAAGATGTCCAAGTCACTGGGCAACGTCGTCGATCCGCTGAAGATCATCGGCGAAAGCGGCGCGGATATCCTGCGGATGTGGGTCGCGTCGACCGACTATTTCGACGACGTCCGCATCGGCAAGGAAGTGCTGGCGACGGCCTCCGATGCCTATCGCAAGCTGCGCAACACGTTCCGCTATCTGCTCGGCGCGCTCGACGGTTATTCGGAAACGGAAACGGTCGATGTCGCCGAGATGCCCGAACTGGAGCAGTATATCCTGCACCGGCTGGGAATGCTGGATACGGAGTTGCGCGAGGCCGCGACGGGTTATGAGTTCAACCGCTACATCCGCCTGCTGACCGACTTCGCGAACGAGGACCTGTCGGCGTTCTTCTTCGACGTGCGCAAGGACAGCCTGTATTGCGACGCGCACGACAGCGTGAAGCGGCGCAGTTACCGGACGGTGCTCGACACGCTGTTCCACGCGCTGGTCCGCTATGCTGCGCCGGTGCTGTGCTTCACCGCCGAGGAAGTGTGGCAGGCGCGCTTCCCCAGCGCGGACGGCTCGGTGCATCTGCTCGAGTGGCCGGAATTGCCGGACGTGCCCGGCGACTCGCCGCTCGGGACGCGGTGGCAGGCGGTACGCGCGCTGCGCGTCGCCGTGACCGAGGCGATCGAGCCGCTGCGCCGCGAGAAAACGGTCCGCTCCAGCCTGGAGGCGGAGGTGACGGTGTCGTCGACGCCGTTGCCAGTGGACGAACTGGCGGAGATCTTCATCGTCGCCGCGGTGCGCGAGGCCGACGACGTGACGGTGGCACGGACCGATTATCGGAAATGCGGCCGTTGTTGGCGGCATCTGCCGGAGGTCACAGACGACGGGTCGCTGTGCGACCGCTGCGCCGGGGTGGTGGCGTGACTCGCACGCTGCCACGCGCCGCGCTGGGACTGGCGGTTGCGGTCCTGATCGTCGATCAGGTCGTGAAATACTGGGTGACGGGTCCGCTGGGGCTGAACTACCTGTCCGCCTATCGTACGATCACGTCGTTCTTCGACCTGCGCTACGTCGCCAATTGCGGCGTGTCGCTCGGGCTGTTGCACGGCGACGAGGCGTGGTGGCCGTGGGTGCTGGTCGCGCTGACCGGCGCGATCTCGATCGGCGTGTTTGTGTGGATGCTGCGCGAGACGAACCGGATCGACCAATTGGCGCTGGGTGCGGTGCTGGGCGGGGCACTGGGAAACATTGCCGATCGCCTGTTTCGTTCGCCCCGCTGCGTCGTCGACTATGCCGATCTGCACATCGGCGACTGGCGTCCCTTTTTGGTCTTCAATGTCGCCGACGTGGCGATTACGGTGGGCGTCGCGACGCTGCTGATCCGCGCGTTCCTGGTTCGCGACAAGCGCCAGCCTTCTACGGAGAGTTCCCATGCGTAAGTCCGTCATCCTCGTCGCCGGGGCCGCTTCGATCCTGTCGGGTTGCGCGGGCAAGTCGCTCGACCGGGCGCGGCCGGACGAGTTCGCAGTCGCGCGTCAGGCTCCGCTGGTGATCCCGCCCGATTACGCACTGGTGCCGCCGCAGCCGGGGGCCGCCCGCCCGCAGGATGTATCGACGCAGGCGCAGACGCTGGACGCGCTGTTCGGCGGCACGGCTCCGCGTAGCGCCGCCGAGTCGGCGGTGGTCGAGGAGGCTGGTGGCGACACGGCGGAGAACGGTATCCGCTCGTCGGTCGGCGATCCCCAGACGAATGTCGTCAACAAGGGCACGACGACGCGCGACATCGTCGCTGCCCCCGCCGCGGATGGCGCGGACGCGAAAGCGACGGCGCAGTAGGATCGACGCGCGGTCTGGTCCGACGGGGCGGGGCTGCCGCGCTGGACATGATGACTTGATGTCCGTTCGCCCCGAGCCTGTCGAAGGGCATGGGTCCCACCTGTGCTTCGACAACCTCGGCACGAACGGCTCGCACCGATGCCTCACGACTGAATAAGACGCCGGCTTTCGCCGGTGTAACGCGTCAAGGGGGCGGCTTCCGTGAGGAGGCCGCCCCTTTTCGTTCCGGGCCTGATGGCGTGGGTTCGGCCCAGGCTTACCTTCGTTTCAAGTAAGGGCCGGGTGGGTCCTTCCACGAGCGAGGTACACGCGGATGCTCCCCTCCCTGAAGGGGAGGGGAGATTCAGCCCACGTTTTCCGCTTTAGAATGCCGCGGTGAGCGAGAACAGGAAGGTGCCGTCGGCGATGTTGCCGCTGCCGTCCTGGCCGTTGCTGAAGCTGGGGCGGAGATATTCGGCGTCGCGCGCGGAGATGTCGGTGCCGACATAGGAAACGCCCAGCGTCAGGTTCTTGAACGTCGTGTCGACCCCGACCATCCAGTCGAAATACTTGCCGGTCGGCGCGACCGAGGTGGCGTTGGGACCGAGCCCGCGATTGCCGTCCGAAAAGCCGACATGGCCTTTCAGCGTGAACGGCGTGCTGGGCAGGGCGGTCGCGGCATCGACCCAGAGATACAGATTGTCCTCCTTGTCGCCCGGATCATTGTAGACGCCGGCGGCTGCATCGGCACCGGTGAAGTACCAGCGGCCGAGCGCTTCCTGCGCGGGAGCATAGGCGACGCCAGCGGTCAGCGACGCCGGCCCAAGCGAGCCGGACACCTTGGCATAGGGTTCGAAGAAGTCGGTCTTATCGGCGCCGCCCGGATACATATAATAGGTGACGCCGACGTCGAGCGTCACGTCCTCGGTGGGCTTGAACTTGTAGCCGCCGATGATGTCGAGTTCGAGGTTCGCGCCGCCGAACGTGCCCCAACCGGCGAGATTCGATCCCCAGAAGCCGCCATACAGGCCGCTCTCATGCGAGATGGTGACGCCAGCCTGCACCGCGACATCCTCGTCGGACTGCGAGACGCCGCGGAAACGGTAGTCGGATACGATGGCGGCGGAGCCGCTGATCGTAACGGGCGGTGGCGGGGCGGTGTCGTCTTGCGCCAGAGCGGGCGAAGCGGCGACGAGCGAAAGACCGCCAACGAGAAGGTGCGAGAAGCGCATCGTATTCCCCTTTTGGGATGAAACCGATTGCTCCGCCTGCTTCCCGGGAACGCCGCGTGTGTCCGGCCTGTCGAAAGGCCGTCTTGCGATCTACTCGCCGGGACCCGCTGACTGCCAGCCGCTGTTGCAACGCACAAGAACAATCGTGCACGATGCCAAGTTAAAACGATCATATGTTGCGAACCCGCAACAGCCTAGACTGTGGCTGCGGCCCCCCACGCCGCAAATCCGCGCTCCAGATCGGCAATCAGGTCGCTTGTGTCTTCCAGCCCGACCTGAATGCGCACCAGCAAGCCGGTGTCGGCGCGCGTCGTGACGCTGCGGTGGCGCTGAGGATCGATCGGGATCGCGAGGCTCTCATAGCCGCCCCAGCTGTAGCCGATACCGAACAGGTCGAGCGTATCGATGAAGGCGGTGCGTGCGGCGTCGTCCCCGCCCGCGAAGGCGAACGAGAACAGGCCGCTGGAACCGGCGAAATCCCGCACGAAATTCTCATGGCCGGGGCAGTTCGGCAACGCGGGGTGGTATACCGCCGACACTTCCGGCCGCGTGTCGAGCCAGCCTGCAATCGCAAGCGCGCTCTCCTGATGCTGGCGCAGGCGGACGGCCATCGTGCGGAGTCCGCGACTGCCGAGGAAGGCATCGTCGGGGGCGACATGCTGGCCAAGCTGGAAGCTGGTGTCGCGCAGGGCGGCGAAGCGGCCGGGACCGGCGGTGACGGAGCCGAGCATCGCGTCCGAATGACCGACAACATATTTGGTGCAGGCGAGGATCGTATAGTCGATGCCGCGGGCGATGGCCGGGAAGAACAGTGGCGTCGCCCAGGTATTGTCGAGCAGGGTCGCGATGCCGTGCGCCTTGGCGACGGCGACGATCGCGGGAATATCCTGCACCTCGAAAGTCAGGCTGCCCGGACTTTCCATGAAGATCGCGCGCGTGTTCGGGCCGATCAGGTCGGCGATGCCAGTGCCGATCATCGGATCGTAGAAGCTGGTGGTGATCCCGAAGCGCCGGAGCAGGCCGGTGGCGAAACCGCGCGTGGGGTCATAGGCGCTGTCGACCAGCAGCAGCTCGTCGCCCGGCGACAGGACCGCGAGCAGCGCAGCGGCGACCGCAGCGACGCCGGACGGATAGAGGAAGGTGCCTTCCGCGCCCGGCTCCAGCTCGGTCAGCGCGTCGGCCAGCGACCACTGCGTCGGTGTACCGCGCCGTCCGTAGAACAGGCGATGATGGGTATCGCGACCGGCCGCAGCGCGCAGATGGGCGACATCGTCGTACAGGATCGTGGATGCCCGCCACACCGGCGGGTTGACGATCCCCGAGGTCCATTCCTTGCGGCGGCCCGCGGTGACGACCTTCGTCGCGGGCTTCGTATCGTCGCGATCGTTCATGCTTCGCCCGTCGCCTTGAGAGTGGAGGAGTCGCTGCCCCATTCGGTCCAGCTGCCGTCGTAGAGCGATGCCTCGCGACCGAGCAGATGCGCGCCGAATGCCAGCACGGCGGCGGTCACGCCGGAGCCGCAGGTCATCGCCATCGGTGCGTTCAAATCGACCCCCGCCGCCTCGAACGCCGCGGACAATGCCGCACCGCGCTTCCACGTGCCGTCCGCCTCGAACAGGCGCGGATAGGGAAGGCTAAGCGCGCCGGGTATATGGCCGGGCGCGGCGCCGTGCGGATCGGGTTCTTCGCCGGTGAAGCGGGTGGCGCTGCGCGCGTCGATCACCTGTTCCGCACCGGTGGCGAGATTGCCCTTCATCTGGGCGAGGGTGCGCAGCCGCGCCTCGTTCCATTGCGGCGTCGCGTGGCGGGGTTTCGCATCATGCGGTCCCGCCTCCAGCGCGCGACCCTCGGCGCGCCATTTGGCGAGGCCGCCGTCGAGGATCGCGACGCTGCCGATGCCGTACCCGCGGATCAGCCACCACGCGCGGGCCGCGCTCTTCCACGGGGCATCGTCGTAGAGGACGATGCGGGTGCCATCGCCGAGGCCGAGCTTGCCGAGGCGGCTAGCGACCTTGGCGGGTCCGGGCAGGGTGTTCGGGAGCGGCGAGTCGGTGTCGCGAAGTTCGGCAAGGTCCAGGAACACTGCGCCGGGGATGTGACCGGCCTCGAACTCCGCGCGGGCGTCGCGTCCCAGCGAAGGGTCGAGCAGGGTGGCATCGGCGATGCGCAGGTCGCCCTGGCCCAGCGATGATGCGAGCCATTCGGTCGTGACGAGGGAGTCCATATGCGCGCCTCTAGCGGATGGCCGAGGGGTTTGTCGAAGGGTGGCGGACGATCAGTAGGGCGGACCGCTGGCGTCGAGCGTATCGAGGAACGCAGCGGCTTGATCGCGGGTCGCGGCCTGTGCATCGGCCGGCTGTTTGTCCCAGGTGCGGTACGGCATCGCGAGGCGCGGATTGCGGCCGAGCGTTTCCCGGTGCCGTGCCAGGAAGTCCCAGTACAAGGCGTTGAACGGACACGCATCCGGTCCGACCCGCTGCTTCACGTCGTAACGACAGTGGCGGCAATAATCGGACATCCGGTCGATATACGCACCCGACGAGACATAGGGTTTCGACCCCACGAGGCCGCCGTCGCCGAACTGGCTCATACCCAGCGTGTTCGGCAATTCGACCCATTCGTACGCGTCGACATAGACCTCCAGATACCAGAGGTGGACCGCCTTCGGATCGGCGCCGATCAGCAGCGCGAAATTGCCGGTGACCATCAGCCGCTGGATGTGGTGGGCGTGTGCGGTGGCAAGCGTCTGACCGATCGACTCGCGCAGGCAGTGCATCTCGGTCTCGCCGGTCCAGTACCATGCGGGCAGCGGGCGGCGGTGATCGAGGTGGTTGCGATCGACATAGTCCGGCCCCTCGCGCCAATAGATTCCGCGCATATATTCGCGCCAGCCGATGATCTGGCGGACATAGCCCTCGACGGAATTCAGCGGTGCGCGGCCGGCATGATATTCCGCCTCCGCCCGGCGGCACAGATCGATCGGGTCGAGCAGGCCGGAATTGATGTAGGGCGACAGGATCGAGTGCCAGAGGTGGCGCTCGCCGGTCAGCATCGCATCCTCGTAATCGCCGAACTGTGGGAGGGCGTGGCGGAAGAACATATCCGCCTGACGCTCGGCATCGGCGGCGGTGACGGCCCAGTCGAATCCGTCGAGCGAGCCGGGATGATCGGGGAAACGTTCGGCGATCATCGCGATCACGTCTCGCGTGATCGCGTCGGGCGCGAAGGCGAGGGGGCGGGGCATGAGCAGGTCGGCCTTGGCCGGCTTGCGATTGTCCTTGTCGAAGTTCCAGCGGCCGCCGACCGGTTTGGCGTTGGGTTTGTCGCTTTCCATCAGCAGGCCCGTCTTGCGGCGCATGTCGCGGTAGAAGAACTCCATCGTCAGTTCGCGGCGGTTCTCCGCCCAGGCGTCGAACTCCGCATGCGTGGCGACGAAGCGGTCGTCGGGGTGGATATCGACGGGGATGCCGAAGATCGTCTCCCACCCGTCGATCATCGCGCGGACGCGCCACTCGCCGGCTTCGGTGACGGCGATGCGGTCGGGATCGTGACGCTGGATCGCGCGGGCGAGCTCGCCGGTGAAGCTGCCGGCGTTGTCGGGGGCGTCGAGCGCCGTGTAATCGACCGTCCAGCCGGCGTCGTGCAGTGCATCGGCGTGGTGGCGCATCGCCGACAGGATGTAGGCGAGCTTCTGTTTATGATGGCGGACGTAGGTCGTCTCCTCCGCGACCTCGACCATCAGAACGACCGTGTCGGCCGGGTTCTGGCCGCGAAGCGAGGCCATAGTCGGCGACAATTGATCGCCGAGAATCGGCACGAGCGTTTTCATGCGGGCATCATCTTCCTATGTGCGGGGACATGACCCCCATGCATCTCGGCCAGACCAGCGCGCTGCCCGCATCCCCCGAAGCGGCGGTGCTCGACTATGTTCCCAATCCGCGGCCCGGCCGTACCTATCTGGTGCGGTTCGCGGCCCCCGAGTTCACCAGCCTGTGCCCGGTGACGGGACAGCCCGACTTCGCGCATCTGGTGATCGATTACGTGCCCGGCGAGACGATCGTGGAGTCGAAATCGCTGAAGCTGTTCCTGGGCAGTTTCCGCAATCATGCCGCGTTCCACGAGGATTGCACGGTGGGAATCGGCGAGCGGCTGTTCGACGAAATGAAGCCCGTTTGGCTGCGGATCGGTGGCTATTGGTATCCGCGCGGCGGTATCCCGATCGACGTGTTCTGGCAGTCGTCCGCGCCGCCGGCCGATTTGTGGCTCCCGGATCAGGGGGTTGCACCTTACCGCGGCCGTGGATGACTCTGTTCGATGACGGGCGTGTCATGCAGCGCAGCATATTATTGTTGCGCTGCAGCGACTTCCACGAAACTTTCCCTCCGATGAATGGTTTATGCCAGTTGTAGCAGGCAGACCGGGAGTCGCCGATGCACCTAGCGAGGGAAATACGATGGTAGAAGCAGCCGCGGCCACGATCGATCATCTCGTCATGATCGGCAACTTTCTGCCGCGGCAATGTGGATTGGCGACGTTCACGACCGACGTCTACACCGCTGTTCGCGATCGTTTTCCCGACATCGCCCTCGACGTCTACGCGATGGACGATCATCCCGGCCACTACGATTATCCCGACGCGGTGACGGGGGCGATCCCGCAGAACGAACTGTCCGCCTATATCGATACGGCGCGGGTGATCGAATCGAGCGGCGCGCAGGCGATCTGGCTCCAGCATGAATACGGCATCTATGGCGGCCCGGCGGGGGAGCATATCCTCGCGCTGCTGGACCGGACCACCCTGCCGCTGATCGTGACGCTGCACACCGTGCTGGAGAAACCCAGCCCCGACGAGCGGCGCGTGATGGAGGGCCTGTTGCGTCGTGCATCGCGCGTGATCGTGATGGCGGAGCGTGGGCGTGATATCCTGAAGCGCGTGTACGGCGCCAATCCGCGCCAGATCACAATGATCCCGCACGGCGTGCCCGACCGCGACCTGATCGATCCCGCGTCGCGCAAGGGACGGTTCGGTTGGGAGGGGCGGCCGGTCGTGCTGACGTTCGGCCTACTCGCGCCGAGCAAAGGCATCGAGACGATCATCGAGGCGCTGCCGGCGGTCGCGGAGAAGCATCCGAACCTGCTGTACGTCGTGCTCGGCGCGACGCACCCGAACCTCGTGGCGCACGAGGGCGAGAAGTATCGCGATCGGTTGAAGGCGCTGGCGGCGGAAAAGGGCGTCAGCGACAACGTCGCGTTCGTTGACGGCTTCGTCGAACATGACGAGCTGATCAGCTACCTGGAGGCGGCGGACATCTACGCGACGCCATATCTGAACCCGGCGCAGATCACGAGCGGTACGTTGTCCTATGCGGTCGGCGTCGGCAAGGCGGTGATCTCCACTCCCTATGTCCATGCGACCGAGATATTGGCGGACGGGCACGGCGTGCTGGTGGATTTCAAGGACGTCGCGGCGTTCGCGCGTGAAATGGATCGCCTGCTGTCGAACGAGCGTGATCGCAAGCGGCTGGCGGAGCGGGCCTATGCGCGGGGCCGGACGATGATCTGGCCGCGCCTCGCGGAAGCGATCCTGGCCGAGACGGTCCGCGCTGTCGCTCACAAGCCGGAGCGCATCGTAAAGTCGCTGCCTTCCTTTCGCGCCATCGCCCCCGATTTCGCCGCCGTCGAACGGATGAGCGATTCGACGGGCATGTTGCAGCACTCGATCTACTCGGTGCCCGACCGTCGCCACGGCTATTGCATCGACGACAACGCCCGTGCGCTGATCCTGGTCAGCGGCATGCCCGATCTCGACCCGGTACTCCGCGACAAGTGGACGACGATCTACGCCTCGTTCATCCAGTACGCTTGGAACCCGGACAAGCGCCGCTTCCGCAATTTCATGCGGTTCGATCGCGGATGGTGCGAGGATGTCGGGTCGGAGGATTCGAACGGTCGGACGTTGTGGGCGCTCGGGATGGTCGCGCGGGACGCCCGCGAAGCCAAGCACCGGGATTGGGCCGGGGCGATGTTCGACTCGACCGCGAGTCTGGCGCTGGAGCTGGGCTCGTTGCGGGCGCAGGCGTTTGCGATGCTGGGCGCGGCGGCGATCCTCGACGCGAAGCCGGGCCATGTGTTGTCGCTGGAAATCCTGACGCAGCATGCGGCGTCGCTGCTGAGCCTGCTCGAAGAGGCGCGGCGGCCGGAATGGCAGTGGTTCGAAATCGTGCTGGCCTACGACAATGCCCGCCTTCCGGAGGCGCTGATCCGAGCCGGCCGGGCACTCGGTCGCGACGACCTTGTCCAGTGCGGCCTGTCGACGCTCGAGTGGATCTGCGGCAAGCAGACGTCTCCCGAAGGACGCTTTCGCGCGGTGGGCACCGAGAGCTTCTTTCGACCCTATGCCGAGCCGTTGCAGTTCGATCAGCAGCCGCTGGAGGCTCAGGCGACCGTCGAGGCGTGTGTCTCCGCATTCGAGGCTACGGGCGATCGCCGTTGGGTGGCGGAGGCCGAGCGCGCCTATGGCTGGTTCATGGGGTTGAACGATCTCGATCTGCCGCTGGCGACGGCGGCGGACGGGGGGTGTTTCGACGGACTGATGCCGACCGGCCTCAATCGCAACCAGGGCGCGGAGTCGATCCTGGCGCTGCAACTGGCGAGTTGTGCGATTTGGGGGCTATCGCAGCCACGGGCCGACGTGGCAGGGACGACGCTCGCCGCCGCGTGAGTACCGGGCCTTCGAGGACCGGCAGCGTGGTGACCATCGTCTGCCGGGAGCGAGGGTCCGGAATCGCATGAACCTGTTCACTCACGAAATGCGCCTGCACGCCGATCCGTCCCGCGTGGTGGTGAGGCCCTTCCACATCGCCTGGAGCGGCGGGAACGGCGCTGCACCCAGCCGAACCGAGCGGCTCGTCGCCGAAGTTCTGCAAATGGACGGTGCACAGGCGCGTGAAGAGCTGGAGGTCGTCCTCAAGGATTTCGAGGCGCGACACTGGCAGACGCGGCGTGTGTTCATGACGCGATACGACGAGATCGAGGAAATGCTCGGCCTCGACGGCAGCGAGATCGGCGACGAGAAGCGGCAGCTGATCGGCGCCTATTTCTGTCACGAGTATAGCTATGCCGCCGCGGCGCTGATGAACCCCAGTGCGGTACCGCATTTCGACCAGTCGGGCATGCCGCCGGGCAGCCTGCGCATCCTGATGTCGATGCGCGCAGTGGGCGAGGGGCACATCTCCTCGGTGGCGTTTCGCGAAGGGATCATCACCGACCAGCATGAACTGCAACTCGCGCCCGAGCCGCCGTTCGCGACGGCCACCGACGCGGTTGGCAGCGACCGCGAGGAGATGCCGGAGGGTCCGGTGACGGTGTATCGCCACCGCGACTCCACGCTGTCGGGCACGGTGATCTTCCCGATCACGGCGGCGCAGTCGAAGGGGTTGGAAGACCTGCGCATCGTGCGGTTCCAGCATGAAGACGGCACGTTCGAATGGATCGGGACTTACACCGCCTATAACGGCTCGCAGATCCAGTCGGAGCTGATGCGGACGCGTGACTTCCGCGCGTTCGACCTGGTGCCGATGACGGGCGGTGCTGCGCGCAACAAGGGCATGGCGCTGTTCCCGCGCAAGGTCGACGGCCAGTATATGATGATTGGCCGGTCGGACGGCGAGAACCTGTTCCTGCTGAAGTCGGACGACCTGACTCACTGGGAGGACGGCGCGAAGATCCTTGTGCCGGAATATCCGTGGGAACTGGTGCAGATCGGCAATTGCGGTCCGCCGATCGAGCTGGACGAGGGCTGGCTGCTGCTGACCCACGGTGTCGGGGCGATGCGGAAGTATTCGATCGGTGCGGTGCTGCTGGACAAGGACGATCCGTCGAAGGTGATCGGTCGCACGTCGGAGCCGCTGCTGGCGGCGAAGGATCAGGACCGCGAGGGTTACGTGCCCAACGTCGTGTATTCGTGCGGGGCGATCCGGCATGGCGACGCGCTGTTCCTGCCGTACGGGATCGCGGACAGTTCAATCGGGTTCGCGTTCGTGGCGATCGGGGATCTGCTGGAGCGGATGTGATGCTGCTGGCGTTGCTGTTGCAGGTTGCGGCCCCCGGCGCTGCCTTGTCGGAGGCGGAGACGCTGGGGCGGCGGCTGGCGGAAACCGGGACGCTCGCGACGATGATTCCGATGTTGGTCGAAAGCGATCTCAACGAGTTGGCCGGCGAGACGCCCGATCTGTCGGCGGCGGAGCGGACGCGGCTGTTCGCGATCGGGCATGAGGAGGGGGCACGGGGGCGCGAGAAACTGATCGTCGCGCTGGGCCGGGCCTATGCCGCGAAGCTGTCGCTCGCCGACCTGCGTGTGCTGGTCCGCAATGCCGAGATGCCGGCGACCCAGCGCCTGCGCCAGGCGACACCTGCGGCAATCGCGCAGGCGATGCAGACGCTGGGCGAGATGGACCTGAAGAAGACCGTCGCGGCGCGGCTGTGCAAGGACACCGGCAAACGCTGCGAACGATGACGGCTCAGGCCGCCGCCACCCTCCGCGCGTAGCGGTAGAGGAGGGCGACGAGCGCGAGGAACAGGATCGTGCCGCCGATGAGCGCGACGGGTTCCCATGCCGACCCGACGAGTGCCAGCGGTGCGTCCGAGTTGGTCGCATAGACGAGGCCGGCGAAGGCCACGCCCCACAGGCTTTCGCCGACGATCATGCCCGTCGCGGCCAGCACGCCGAACCGCTCGGCCGCCTCCGGGTCGCTCTGGCGCTTCGCCCAGCGATCGTAGACGGAACCGATCACCGCGCCGAGCACGACCGGCAACGTCACCGTCATCGGCAGGTAGACACCAAGGCCGATGCCGAGCGGGGGCAGGCGCAGGCGGCCGGCGCGGCCGAGCAGTTCGTCCACGACGACCATGATCGCGCCCGCCAATGCGCCCCAGCCGATCATCGCCCAGTTGAGATCGCCGCCCAGCACGCCCTTCGCGAGCGCGGAGATCAGCGCCGCCTGGGGCGCGGCCAGCGCATTGGGGCCGGCTCCCGGTGCGCCGACGAAGCCCAGCGTGCTGCCGAGCAGGTTGAGGACCGGCGGCACGACGATCGAGCCGAAGATGACGCCGAAGATCAGCGCCACCTGCTGTTTCCACGGGGTCGCGCCGACGAGCTGGCCGGTCTTCAGATCCTGAAGATTGTCGTTGGAGATGGTCGCGACGCCGAACACGATGCCGGTGACGATCAGCGCATAGGCGACCAGCGCCTGTGTGGTTTCGGGCGGCGTGCCGCGCCCGAACAGGCCGACGAGCATCAGGCTGGCGGCGAGGACCGACAGGATGCCGATGCCGGACACCGGGCTGTTCGAGGCGCCGATCAGGCCGGCCATGTAGCCGCAGACGGCCGCGATCACGAGGCCGATGACCAGCACGAACACCAGCGCGCCGGCGATCAGCGGCACCGCAGACCCGGCCAGCGGCCCACCGGCGATGACGGTCCAGAGCAGGATGCCGATCGGCACCAGCATCCCCAGCGACACGATAAAGACGAGGCCGATCGGCAGGTCGCGCTCCGTCACGTCGACGATTACACCGCCGCGCTTCGCCTTCGACGCGGCAAGCGCGGAGCGGACACCGCCCACGACCGGGCCGATGATCTTCGCCAAAGTCCAGATCGCGGCGACGCCGATCACGCCCGCACCGAAGAACCGCACGTCGCTGCGGAACACGGTGCCGGCCCAGGTCGCGACATCGGCGGCGGGCATTGGCGACGCGGCGGTCAGGATCGGCAGCACGATCCACCAGCCGACGATGATGCCGACGAACATGGCGAGGCCGACCGACAGTCCCACGAGGTGACCAGCGCCGATCAGCGCGAACGACAGCCCGCCGGCGATCCCGGTCGCGCCGCTACCGGCGCGAAACCACAGGGCGGCTTCGGCGGCGGCGAGGCGCGTCTGGGTCAGGATCGCGAAACCGGCCGAGACGAGCGCGCTCCAGACGATCACCCACAGGCCGCGGGCGCTTTCGGCGGCGCCTTCACGGCTTCCCGCACCGACCTTCAGCACCTCCGCGGCGGCGCGGCCCTCCGGATAGGGGAGCGGCGTATCGAGGACGAGGGCGCGGCGTAGCGGCACGGAGAACATGACGCCGAGAATGCCGCCGAACGCGGTGATCGCCGCGGTCGTCAGATAGGGGAAACCCTGCCACCAGCCGATCATGACGAGGCCGGGCAGGACGAAGATGATCGCCGCCAGCGTGCCCGCCGCCGAGGCGACGGTCTGGACGATGTTGTTCTCCAGGATCGTCGCGCCGGGCAGATAGCGCAGGATCGCCATTGAGATCACCGCGGCGGGGATCGAGGTGGCGAAGGTCAGCCCGACCTTCAGGCCCAGATACACGTTTGCGGCGGTGAACAGCAGCGTGATGATGCCGCCCAGCGCGATGCCGCGGACGGTGAGTTCGCGCATCTGAGTGGCTGGTGCGGAGCCGGTGACGGCGGTGTCGGTCATGCCTGTCCTGTCGGGATCGAGGGCGAAGTGGAGGAAGTGGAGGTGTTCGCGCGGTGTCGGCTCAGGCCGAAGTGGAGGAAGTGGAGGCGACCGCAGGGTGTCTGCACCTCGCATGGAGTAGCGGCGGCGTAGACGCGGTCTTCGGATCGGGCGGAGTGGGGCAGGAGAGTGACCTTCGCGTTCGTATGGCGTCTACGGCTGGGGTTAAGTGCGACGTGACCGCCGAGTGACCTGGACCTGGGAATATCATGTCGCGTGCGTGTAGGACCGTCAAATCCGGTGTGGTGTCCCTTTGCGTTCGTAGGGTTTCAGATGTTCCTCCCCTGCAATGGGGAGGTGGCGCGCACCGCCGGAGGGGTGTCAACGCTGGCCGTGTCACCCCTCCGTCAGCCCTGCGGGCTGCCACCTCCCATTGCAGGGGGGGAATGGGGGGTACGCCATGCGCGCTTCTCGACACGCTCCCCGCGACGCTCTAGGCGCGGCGGCGGTTCAAGGGGGAACGACATGGCGGACGCGTTGCGGGTGGCATTGGCCGGGCTGGGGACGGTGGGCGGCGGGGTCGTCAAGCTGCTGGACGCCAATCGCGAGCTGATCACGCGGCGCGCGGGGCGGCCGATCGAGGTCGTTGCGGTGTCCGCCCGCGACCGCACGAAGGACCGTGGCATCGACCTGTCGCGCTTCCAGTGGATCGACGACACGAGCGCGCTGGCGCAGCAGGCGGATGTCGACGTGGTGGTCGAGCTGATCGGTGGATCGGACGGGCCGGCGCTGACGCTGGCGCGGGCCACGCTGGCGAAGGGGCGGCACATCGTCACCGCCAACAAGGCGATGCTGGCGCATCACGGGCTGGAGCTGGCGCAGGCGGCGGAGGCGGCGGGCGCGGCGCTGAAGTTCGAGGCGGCAGTGGCGGGCGGTATCCCGGTCATCAAGGGCCTGCGCGAGGGCGCGGCGGCGAACGAGATCGGCCGCGTCTACGGCATTCTCAACGGCACCTGCAATTTCATCCTTTCGAAGATGGAAGCGGAAGGTCGCGACTTCGCCGAGGTGCTGGCGGAGGCGCAGGCGCTGGGCTTCGCAGAGGCGGACCCGACGTTCGATATCGACGGCATCGACGCCGCGCACAAACTGTCGATCCTCGCCAGTCTGGCGTTCGGGACTCAGCCGGCGTTCGAGCATGTCGCGGCAACCGGTATCCGGCACGTGCTGGGCGCGGATATCGCGGAGGCGGCGGCGCTGGGATATCGCGTGCGGCTGGTCGGGCTGGCGGAAGCGGGCAAGGCGGGGCTGTTCCAGCGCGTGCATCCGCATCTGGTGCCGATCGACCACCCGCTGGCGCATGTCACCGGATCGACCAACGCGGTCGTGGCGGAGGGCAATTTCGTCGGCCGGCTGCTGTTGCAGGGCGCGGGAGCGGGCGAGGGGCCGACCGCGAGCGCGGTCGTCGCGGACCTGATCGATATCGCGCGGGGCGAATATGGCCCGCCGTTCGCGATGCCGGCGGCGTCGCTGGTCGCCGCCGAGGTCGCGGATGCGGGCGAGCGGCGCGGGCGTGCGTATCTACGCTTCCTGGTCGAGGACCGGGTCGGCGTGCTGGCGGAGATCGCGGCAGCGATGCGCGATGCCGGCGTGTCGATCGAGAGCCTGATCCAGCGTGGCGCGACTGCGGACGGGCATGTGCTGGTCGCGATCGTCACGCATGAAGGACCGGAGCGAAGCGTGGCGCAGGCGCTGGAGCGGTTGCGTGGTTCGCCGAGCGTGGCGGGGTCGCCGCTGTGGATGCATATTCTGGGGTGAGGTCGTGAGGGAGGTGCGTACTGTTCTTCCGCGCAGGCAAGAGGCCAGTGTTGTCGTCGGCTGCTCGTAGTGCTGCTTGGTCCACGGGATCCGGCGTTCGCGGGAAGACGTACAGCCCCGGGTCTACCCCATCTTGGGAGAGCTTCTCCGAGGGGGCGGATCCAAGGTTCCACCCCACCCCAGCCCTCCCCTTGCAGGGGAGGGAGTCAGAAGCATTAGGGCGTCGCTGGAACCGTCGCGCCGACCCGCGGCGCAGGCGGATCGTCGAGCGGGATGGCGACGCGGTTGGATTTGTCGACTTTCTTCTTGCCCTTCAGGCTGCCGGCAATGTCGCGGACGAGGGCCACGGGGTTGGTCGCCTGACCGGGTTCGTCGCAGCAGCTGTTCGGGTCGATGAGTTTGCCGAGCAGCCGGACCGCCGCGACACCGCCGCCGATCATGTCGACGCCGACCTGACATCCGCCCTGCACCGTGGCGCAGGGGGCGGCGGTGGCGTTCATCGCGACATCGGGACGCAGATAGGGGTTGATCGGCGTCGGTCGATCGGGCGGCCCACGCTCCGAGGGCAGCGGCAGCCGTTGCGTCGGGATGACGGTGGCGCAGACGACGACCTCCTCGGGCGTCGGCGGAGGCTGGCGCTTGCAGGGCTCGGTTTGCACGGGCGCGAGGATCGAGAAGCGCTCGGGCGCGGCGCCGGGCGTACCGGCCTGAAGCGAGAGGATGATCGCGGCGAAACTCATCGGGGGCGCTCCGGTCGGGAGCGGCAAGCCTGCCCGCTAGGAACGCCGCGGTAAAGCGTCAGGCGACCGGCGCTACGCCGAGGCGGGGAATGTCGATCGCCGGGCAGCGGTCCATCACCACCTTCAGACCGGCGGCTTCGGCGCGGGCGGCGGCGGCTTGATTTACGACGCCGAGCTGCATCCACACTGCCTTCGCGCCGATCGCAATCGCCTGATCCACGGCCTCTCCCGCGGCGTCCGAATTGCGGAAGATGTCGACGATGTCGATCGGATCGCCCAGCTGGGCAAGCTCGCGGAAGACGAACTCGCCGTGGATGTGCTCGCCGGTGATCTGCGGGTTGACGGGTATCACGCGGTAGCCGTGGCGCTGGAGCGCGGCCATGACGCCGTAGGAGGGACGGTTCGGCCGGTCCGAGGCGCCGACCAGCGCGATCGTGCGGGCGGACTCCAGCAGGTCCTTGATATCGGCGTCGGCGGTGAGGGGCATGGCGAGACTCCTGTGTCGTCCGCTCAACGCGGTGCGGCGACCGCCGGTTGCGCCGGGGGCGGCAGTCGGAGCCAGGCGTCGACGATCGCGGCGATCGGGGCGAACACTGCGTCGCCCGGGTCCGCTGCGGGGGGCTTACCTGCGTCGGACGCGGCGCGGATCGATCCGGTCAAGGGAATGCGGCCGAGGAACGGGATGCCGAGATCGGCGGCCGCCGCCTCTGCGCCACCTAGGCCGAACGGATCAGAAATCTCATGGCAATGCGGGCAGATATAGCCGGCCATGTTTTCGATCAGGCCAATGATCGGGATGCCTGCCTTCTGAAACAGGTCGATCGCGCGAGTGGCGTCGATCAGCGACAGGTCCTGCGGCGTCGACACAATCACTGCGCCGGCGGGGCGGTATTTCTGGACCATCGTCAACTGCACGTCACCGGTGCCGGGTGGCAGGTCGAGGACGAGCGTATCGGCGCGGCCCCACGCGCCCTCCACCAGCTGGCCGAGCGCGCCCGCCGCCATCGGCCCGCGCCACGCGATCGCGCGGCCGGGTTCGACGAGCTGGCCCATCGACAGCAGGGGAACCCCGTAGGGCGTGAGGACGGGGATGAGTTGCTTGTCGAGCGCTTCCGGGCGGGTGCCCTCGACGCCGAGCAGGCGCGGTTGCGAAGGGCCGTAGATGTCGGCGTCGACCATGCCGACGCGGCGACCGGCGCGCGACAGCGCAATGGCGAGGTTGGCGGCGATGGTCGACTTGCCGACGCCGCCCTTGCCGCTGGCGACGGCGATCAGTGCGCGGGCGGAGCGTTCGGCGGTGGCGACGATGCGGACCTCCGTCACCCCTGCGCGGCCGGTCAGCGCGGTACGCAGCGCGGCCTCCATATCGTCACGTTCGGGGGCGGACAGGCCAGTCGCATCGAGCACGACGCCGGCGCGCGTGCCGTCCATCCTCAGGGTGGCGCGGTCGCCCGCGATCGCGGTCACCGCCGCCTCTGCCGTATCATAAGTGGTCATGTGACGCGGGAGATAGGGCCGGGGAGGACGCTTGCCACTGTTTTTCGTCCGAACGTCTTCCTATAGAGGACGGATGAGCATCCTGCCGCGCTGGCGCAAGCGCCCCACTGTCCTCGCCGTCGAAACTCCGAAGGGCCCCTGGGGCGGCGGGGAGAATAGCGGCGGGGGACCGCGCAATCCGTGGTCGCTGCCGCCGGGCGGCAAGAAGCCTGCGGGCAGCAATGGCAACGGTCCGCGGCCGACGGCGCTCGACGAGTTCCTGAAGAAGGCCCGCAACGCGGGTGGTGGCGGTAGCGGTGGCGGCGGGTTTTCCGGCCTGCCGACCGGGCCGAACGCGCGGATGCTGTGGGCGATCGGTGCGGCCATTCTGGTGGCGATCTGGCTGGTGTTCACCTCGATCCACCAGATCGCGCCGCAGGAGCGCGGCGTCGTGACGTATTTCGGCCGCTATGCCGGGACCTTGCAGCCGGGTGTGCAGATTACGCCGCCGGCTCCGATCGCGCGCGTGCAGACAGTCAACGTGCAAGGCTTTCGCACGGAGAATTTTCCGCGTGGCGATGGCGTCAACCTGGCGCTGACCAAGGATCAGAACATCGTCGACCTGACCTATTCGGTGCGCTGGAACATCGCCAATCCGAGCGAATACGTGTTCGAGCTGCGCGAGCCGGAAGAGACGGTGCGCGCCGCGGCGGAGAGCGCCATGCGCGCGGTGATCGCGAACACGACGCTGGATCAGGCGCTGGGCCGCGGCCGCACGACGATCGAATCCGAGGTCAGCGAACTGACGCAGTCGATCCTCAACAGCTACCGTGCGGGCGTGCGCATCCAGAGCGTGTCGATCAATCGCGCGAGCGCACCCCAGCAGATCGTCGACGACTTCAACAAGGTGACGGCGGCGCAGCAGGAGGCGGTGGCTGCGGTCAACCGCAGCCGCGCCTATGCGCAGCAGGTCGTGGCACGCGCCCAGGGCGAAGCGGCAGCGTTCGACCGGGTCTATGCGCAGTACAAGCTGGCCCCCGAGGTGACGCGTCGCCGCATGTATTACGAGACGATGGAGGACGTGCTGGCGAAGTCGAACAAGACGATCGTGGAGCCGGGTGGAACCGTGCCGTATCTGCAGGTGCCCGGCGCAACGCGTGCGCCGGCACCAGCAGCGGTCGTGGCCGCGCCGGCTCCGGCGCCGGCTCAGCCCGCAGCGACGACGGGAGCGGGACAGTGAGCGGCCTCTGGAAGAATCCCGTCACGATCGGCATCGCGGCGTTGGTGCTGGTGATTCTGGCCGCGGCGACCTTCGCGATCGTGCCCGAGACGCAGCAGGCGGTGGTGTATCGCCTCGCCCAGCCGATCCGCGTCGTGAACAAGTATCAGGCCAACCAGCCGATCGGATCGTCCGGTGCCGGCCTGATCGCGCGGGTGCCGTTCCTCGACCGCATCACGTGGGTCGACAAGCGCGTGCTGGACCTTGATCTCGAGAATACGCAGGTGCTGTCGACCGACCAGTTGCGGCTGAACGTCGATGCGTTTGCGCGGTTTCGCGTCGTCGACCCGCGGCTGATGCTGGCGACGGCCGGAAGCGAGGAAGGCGTCGCCAACCAGCTACGCCCGCAGTTCGGATCGACGCTGCGCAACGAGCTGGGCAAGGTACGGTTCGCGACGCTGCTGACGCCGGAACGCGGCGAGGTGATGGACTCGATTCAGCGTGGGCTCGATCGTCGCGCGCGCCAGTACGGCGTCGAGATCGTCGACGTGCGTATCAAGCAGGCCGAATTGCCTGAAGGGACGCCGCTGGAATCGGCGCTGCGCCGGATGCAGACCGCCCGTCAGCAGGAGGCGGTCACGATCGCCGCCGAGGGGCAGCGTCAGGCGCGGATCGTGCAGGCCGATGCTGATGCCGAGGCATCGCGCATCTACGCCGAGAGTTTCGGCAAGGATGCCGGCTTCTACGATTTCTACCGGGCGATGCAGTCGTATCGGCGGACGTTCGGGGCGGACGGTTCGACCGACGAAAAGGGTGCGACGTCGATCATCCTGTCGCCCAACAACTCCTATCTGCGCGAGTTCATGGCACCGGGGCGGTAAGCATGCGATCCGGCGCGTTGCATTGAGCGAAGCACTACGGCCCGGCGAAATCCTGATCCAGGATTGCCGGACCACCTCGATCTTCGCATCGCGGCTGCATTCGGCTCTTGAAGCGGTGGCATTCGGAACCACGTAAAAGGCGTTAGACTGAATGGATGCTGCGGGACTGGTTCATATTCAACGACCGTTCAGCCGCTATCCCGCAATCGATCCGGGTACGATCGAAGACGAGAGGACAATATCCTAGTGCGATACGCCTACGCCATTACCAGTGCCCTGCTGCTCGGCGGCGCGACCGCTACCCTCGCCTTGAACCCGAGCGGTGCGCAGGTCGCGCAGAACGAGCCGGGTACGATCCAGGCCGCCGTGCCGAAGGCCGGCGCGCCGATGAGCTTCGCGGACATGGTCGCCAAGTTGCAGCCGGCGGTCGTCAACATCTCGACCAAGCAGACGATCAACCAGCCGGCACAGGCCAATCCCTTCTCCGGTACGCCGTTCGAGGGTTTGTTCGGCGGGCAGGGCGGCGGTGCGCCGTCGCGGCCGCGGCAGGGCGCGTCGCTGGGATCGGGCTTCCTGATCTCGCCGGACGGCTATGTCGTGACCAACGCGCACGTGATCGCGCCGGGTGCGCGCGGGGCGACGGTCAATTCCATTAGCGTGACGCTGTCCGACAACAAGGAATACGTTGCGAAGGTCATCGGTCAGGACCGCGACTCTGATTTGGCGTTGCTGAAGATCGAGGCCAGCAACCTTCCGTTCGTCCGCTGGGGAGATTCGGCGAAGGCGCGTGTTGGTGACTGGGTCGTCGCGATCGGCGAGCCGTTCGGTCTCGGCGGCACGGTGACGGCCGGTATCGTATCGGCGATCAACCGCGTGACGGGTCAGGGCGGCGCATACGACCGCTTCATCCAGACCGACGCTTCGATCAACCAGGGCAATTCCGGCGGACCGATGTTCGACCTGAACGGTAACGTGATTGGCGTTAACAGCCAGATCTTCAGCCAGTCGGGCGGCAACATCGGCATCGGCTTCGCCATTCCTGCGGCGACCGCGAAGCCGATCATCGAGACGTTCATGAAGGGCGGCACGATCAGCCGCGGTTATCTCGGCGTCACCCTGCAAGGGGGGACGATCGACGAGGACACGTCCGCGGCGCTCGGTATTCCGAAGAACCAGGGCGAGCTGATCGCCGGCGTCGAGCCCAGCGGCCCGGCGGCCAAGGCCGGGCTGCGTGCCGGCGACGTCGTCGTGAAGGTCAACGGGCAGGCGGTCACGCCGGACCAGACGCTGTCCTACCTCGTGTCGAACGTGAAGCCGGGCAGCACCGCGCGACTGGACGTGCTGCGCGATGGCAAGCCGGTGACCCTGTCGGTGACGGCCGCGCCGCGTCCGTCGGCAGAGCAGCTAACCGCGACGCTGAATGGCGGTGAGGATTCTGGCGGCTTCGGTACGGATGGCGACAGCGACGATGACGGTGCGGTGACACCGGCCGAGGGCGGCACGCTGGGCTTGTCCGTCCAGCCGCTGACGCCGGGCATCGCGCGAGCGGTCGGCGTCGCGGCGACGGTGCAGGGCGTGGTGATCGGTGCCGTATCCCCGACCAGCGATGCCGCGGGCAAGTTGCAGCGTGGCGACGTGATCCAGTCGGTTAACGGCACGCCGGTCCGTACCGCCGCGGATCTGGCGCGGGCGGTGGCCGCGGCCAAGGCGGCAGGTCGCCCGCAGGTGCTGGTGCTGGCAATGCGCGGCCGCAACCCGGCGCGGTTTATCCCGATCAAGATCAAGGGCTGATCCTCGACTTAAGCAAGACGAAGGGCCGTCGCTCCCGACTGGGGGCGGCGGCCCTTCCCTTATGGGGCGGGAGCGCGCTACGCTGACGCGGTCAGGAGACGGTATATGGCGGACGGCATCTTCATCGGGCTCGGCCAGAATATCGGCGGCGGGGGCACGCCGCAGGCGATCGATCTGCGCCGGGCGAACCGACACGGCCTGATCGCCGGCGCCACGGGCACGGGCAAGACGGTGACGTTGCAGGGGATCGTCGAGGGCTTCTCCGCCGTTGGCGTGCCGACCTTCGTCGCCGATGTGAAGGGGGACCTATCGGGGCTGGCGATGGCCGGCTCGCCCACTGCCAAGACCCACGCGACCTTTGCGGCGCGGGCGGCGGAGATCGGCGACACCGACTGGAAGTACCGCGACAATCCCGTGCAATTCTGGGACCTGTTCGGCGAGCAGGGCCACCCGGTTCGGACCACCGTCAGCGAGATGGGGCCGCTGCTGCTGGCGCGCCTGATGGACCTGAACGCGGTGCAGGAGGGGGTGCTGACGATCGCCTTCCATGTCGCGGACCAGGAGGGCCTGCTGCTGCTCGATCTGGACGACCTTCAGGCAATGCTGGCGCATTGCGCGGAGCGGGCGGCGGAACTGACCACGACGTATGGCAACGTGTCGAAACAGTCGGTCGGCACGATCCAGCGCGCGCTGTTGCAATTGCGGTCGCAGGGTGCGGAGCATTTCTTCGGTGAGCCGGCGCTGGAACTGGCTGACATGATCCGGCTGGACGACACCGGTCGCGGCGTCGTCAACATTCTGGCGGCGGACAAGCTGATGGCGAGTCCGAAGCTGTATTCGACGTTCCTGCTGTGGTTGCTGAGCGAGCTGTTCGAGCAATTGCCGGAAATCGGTGACCCCGACAAACCGGTGATGGCGTTCTTCTTCGACGAGGCGCACCTGCTATTCGACGAGGCGCCCGACGCTCTGCTGGAAAAGATCGAGCAGGTCGTGCGGCTGATCCGGTCGAAGGGGGTCGGCATTTATTTCATCACACAGAACCCGCTGGATATTCCGGACAAGGTGGCGGGGCAGCTCGGCAATCGGGTGCAGCATGCGTTGCGCGCGTTCACCCCTCGCGATCAGGCGGCGGTGCGCGCGGCGGCGGAGACGTTCCGCGCCAACCCGGGCGTCGATGTCGCGACCGCGATCACCGAACTGAAGGTGGGCGAGGCGCTGGTATCGCTGTTGCAGGCGGACGGTTCGCCGTCGCCGGTGGAGCGGACGCTCATCAAGCCTCCCGCCAGCCGGGTCGGACCGGTCACGCCGGACGAGCGCAAGGTCCTGATCGAGACGGATTGGGTCGGCGACAAATACGACGAGTTGATCGACCGCGAGTCGGCCGAGGAATTGCTGTCGGCCAAGACGCAGGAGGCGGCGGCGTCTGCTGCAGCCGCGCGCTCTGCCGATGCCGACGAGAAGGCCGCGGCGTTGCGCGCGAAGGACGATGCCAGGGCGGCGAAGGATGCAGAGCGCGCGCGGATCGCAGCCCAGCGTGAAGCCGATCGGCAGGAACGGGACGCGGCGCGGGAATCGGCTAACAGCCCGTGGTCTAAGATGGCGACCAGCGCGACGCGGGCGGCAAGCTCGTCGATCGGGCGACAGGTTGCGAACGAGATCGGCAAGCAGGTGTTCGGCACGACCAAGCGGCGGTCGTCGGCGTCGTCCGGCGGGATCGTCGGCGGGCTGCTGCGTGGCGTATTGGGCGGACTGTTCCGTGGATGAGGAAAGCGTGATGAGCCTGGACGAGATGGCCGCCGACTGGCGCGGTGCGGCGGACAGCGTGTTCGACGAGGTCGTAACGTTGCGGCGCGCGATTCACGCCGATCCCGAGATCGGGCTTCAGTGTCCGCGGACCAGCGCGCGGATCAAGGCGGCGCTGGCGGGCCTGCCGCTGGAGTTTCGTGAGGGAACATCCACGACCGGTTTCGTGGCAATCCTGCGGGGCGGCGGTATCGACCGGACGGGCGGCAACGGCCGGACCGTGCTGCTGCGTGGCGACATGGATGCGTTGCCGATGCAGGAGGAGACCGGGCTCGACTTCGCGAGCGGTGTGCCGGGGGCGATGCATGCGTGCGGGCATGATTCGCATACCGCGATGCTGGTCGGTGCGGCGAAGGCGCTGTGCGCGCGACGCGATGTGCTGCCGGGTACAGTCGTGTTCATGTTCCAGCCGGGCGAGGAGGGGCACCACGGCGCGCGGTTCATGATCGAGGATGGGCTGCTCGCGGACCCTGCGCCGGACGCGGCATTCGCGCTGCACATCTCGCCCAACCACGCGTCGGGCGTCGTCACGACTCGGACGGGAACGGTGATGGCGTCGGCCGACACGCTGCACGCACGGATCGTCGGTCGCGGCGGCCACGCGGCGATGCCGCAGGGTGGGCTCGATCCGATACCGGTAGCATGCGAGATCGTGACGGCGTTGCAGGTCTATATCGGGCGGCAGGTGTCGGTCAGCGATCCCGCGGTGCTGTCGATCACGAAGATCACGGCAGGGACGGCGCACAACGTCATCCCCGGTGAAGCGACGCTGCTCGGCACGCTGCGCACTCTTTCGGAAGCGACGCGGGTGCAGTGTCATGCGGCGTTCGTGCGGATCGTCGAGAACATCGCGGCGGCGCACGGTGCTGTGGGCGAGGCGTGGATCGACACGGGGTATCCGGTGACGGTCAACGATGTGCGTGCAGCAGTGTTGATGCGAGAGTCTGCGGTCGAGCAACTCGGCGAGGATGGATTCGAACCGATGATCCACCCGATCATGGGCGCGGAGGATTTCTCCTATGTGCTGCAAGCCGTCCCGGGTGCGTTCGCGTTCATCGGCGCGGCGCCGGTCGGGAGCGATCCGGCGACGAACCCACCGCTGCACAACACGCGCATGACCATCGACGAGGCGGTGATGGCCAAGGGCGTCGCTCTGCACTGCGCTGTAGCGACGCGGTTCCTGGAACGGGGTTTCGAGGCTGGCTGACGACGTCGATCACCCGGACGATAGCCGGGGTGATCGGGTCGCGACTAGGGTTTGATAAGGCCGATCTCCACCAGCCGTTGATACAGGTAGTCGTGCGCGGTGATCGGCTCCGGATAGCGGTTCGGGTTCTCGGGCGTGATCGTGCCGGGCAGTGTCTCGATCAGGAAATCGGGCGCCGGGTGCAAGAAGAAGGGCATCGAATAGCGTGAATGGCCGCGGCGCTCGGGCGGCGGATTGACGACCCGGTGAGTGGTCGACGGCAGGACGTGGTTGGTCAGGCGTTGCAGCATGTCGCCGACGTTGACGACCATCGCACCCTCCGGCGGCTTGATCGACAGCCAGCGGCCCCCGTCCTCTCCCTGGCTGCGGTCGAGCAGTTCGAGGCCGGCTTCCTCCGCACCGAGCAGCAGCGTGATGAGATTGATGTCCTCGTGCGCGCCGGCACGGACGCCCTCCGCATCGGCGGGAATCGGCGGATAGTGGAGCAGGCGCAGGACGGAGTTGCCGTCCTTCACCGCGGGGTCGAACCAGTCGGGCGCGAGCTTCAGATAGCGGGCGATCGCCGACAGCAGCCGATCGCCGGCGGCATCGAACGCGGCGAACAGTTCGACGAACGTATCGCGGAAACCTTCCGGCCGGGTGGGCCAGATGTTCGGCGACATCGTGTCGGCGAAGCGGTGACCGGCGGGCAGTTCGCGGCCGACGTGCCAGAATTCCTTCAGATCGACGTGCTTGGCGTCCTTGGCGATTTCCGTCTTGAAGGGCGTGTAGCCGCGCGCGCCGCCTCCGCCCGTGACGTGGTACTGGCGCTTCTCCGCGTCGGGCAGGGCGAACAGCGCCTCCGTTTCAGCCCAGGCGCGGGCGATCAGGTCCTGCGGGATGCCGTGATCGGCAACGATCGCGAAGCCGAACCGCTGGAAGGACGTGCCGAACGCCTGCGCGAACGCGTCGGGATCGGAGGCCTGGTCGGCGAGGCTGAGCGTCGGAACCTGGGCGGCGGAAGTGTCGAGCATGATGCGTATCCTTGTTCGGGTCGCATCATAACGGCTTGCTTTCACGCGGGATAGGTCGGCGCGGCTGGTATGAAAAAGGGCCGGCGGATCGCGCCGCCGGCCCCAGATGTTCTACACGATCGGTTGATCAGTCGTGGCAGGTCAGTGCGGCCTTGCCGGCCGGCGTGACGTTGACGGACTTCTCGTCGCCGGTCAGCTTCCAGCCGCCGTCGGCGGTGTAGGGCTGCCCCGCCTCGGGCGCGGTGAGGCGCACGGGGGTGGCTGTGGAGGGAACGCGGACGCTGACCAGCTTGTCACCCTGGAAGAAGGTGACGCCGACGAGCGAACCATCGCCGCAGCGCAGCGTCTTGTCGGCACGGATCGCAGGGGGCAGTTCGACGGGGGCGGCGTTGGCGAGGCGGTTGGCCATCGGATCGGGATTGGAATCCAGCACCTCGGGCTGCTTCGGCTGCGAATTGCAGGCGGCGAGAACGAGGAGGGGGGCGGCGAGAAGGATGGGGTTCTTCATAGCCCGGCCCGCTTTGCCGATGGTAACGCAACCGTCAAGATATGTCAGACAATCCGACTCATTCGTGGAACTCGGCAATTTCCGGGATGCGCCCGAACGCGATCTTCGTGCCAACCCGGTCGAGCCGTCCGCCGCCCAGCGGCCCGACACTGACGGCATTGCGGCCCCAGCGCTGATTGATGCGGTCCATCGCGCAACTGAGCGCCAGCGTCCGCGTCTCCCGCGCGAGCGGATCGTCGGCATCGAGATGCGCCCATAGCGACCCCTGCTCCGCCGCGATCGGTTCGATTCCCGACAATGTCACGCCGACCATCCGGAGCCGGAATCCGCCCGGGCGGGCACGGCCGGCGGCGAGGAGGCGCGGCATCAGCAGCCGGTCGAGGTGATCGAGCACCACGAAGCTGTCCTGCGTCGCAGGAAGCCGGGTGTGCCCCGCCCATTTGTCGCGCTTCCCGTCCGCGCGTAGATCCTCGAAGCGGCCATGCAGCACAAGCTCGCGGGCGCGATAGCCCTTGCGGCGAAGGCGACTGGCAGCCTTCAACGCCAGACGGCGGGCAGTCAGCCGAGCACCCTCGATGTCGCGGTGGCGGGGAGAGAGCACGTGGCTGTGACCTACGGTGCGCGGCTGCGACGGCTTTTCCGGCAGGTCGACGCCGTGGAGCAGATACCAGAGCCGGTCGCCGTCCGTGCCACCCCAGGCGTGGCCGGCGTCGCGCGGACGCCGCTCGCAGAGCTGGCGAATATCGTTGACGCCATCGCGGGCCAGCCGCCGTTCCATCTTCTCCCCGATGCCGCTGATGTCGCGCAATCGCAGCCGGTAGAGCGCGTGCGGTAGGTCCTGTTGTTCGAAGACGACGAGGCCGTCCGGCTTCATCAGGTCGGACGCCAGTTTCGCGAGCAGGCGGTTGGGGGCGATGCCGATCGACGACGTCATCCGCTCACCGACGACCGTGCGGATGCCGGCCTTGATCCGCGCGGCCAGCGCCTCCGCATCGGCGCGGGCGTTTTCGTTGTCGAGCAGGCGGCAGGCGACTTCGTCGATCGAACACACCTTGGTGACTGGTATGTGCCGACCGACCTCCGCGATGATCGCGTCGTGGAATTCCACATAGCGTTCGTGCCGGGCAGGCGTGACGACGACATCCGGACACAGTTCGCGCGCGCGCCATACCGGCGTGCCGGTCGCGATGCCGTAGCGCTTGGCCTCGATCGAAGCAGCGATGGCGACGGTGGTGTCGGTGCCGACCGGCGCGACGATGACGGGGCGGCCGCGGAGCGACGGCTGCAACTGCTGTTCGACGCTGGCGAAGTAGGAATTGAGGTCGAGGAACAGCCAGCGCAGCGGGCGGGGCGGGAGGTTCGGCGCGCCGGTGACGCCAACCGAAGTGGAGGAAGTGGAGGCGTCGGCGGGTGTGTCCTCCACTTTGCCCGGAACGGCCGTGGCGGAGGCTGGCGATTGCAAGGACAGGGGCGAGTCGCCGGGCATTGCAGAACAATACCAGAACGATCGGAGGTTGGACAGCGGGTGCCGCGCGATTCAAGCGGCGGCGACGATGTCCGTAGCGGCGAAGTCGTCGCCCTTGAACAGCAGCGGTTCGCCCGACGTTTTGCTGAGCGCATAAGCAAAGCAATCGCCGAAGTTGAGGCGGGCAGGGTGGTGGCCGCGGCCGTAGGTTCGGTAGGCTTTCCGGGCGATATCGGCGTGATAACGCGAAACCGGGATCACATCGATATGGAAGAAGTCCATCAACTCTCCCAATCGGGCGCTGAGGAGTTCCGAGCCATTGGAGTCTGTCACGATCGCGGCCTCCAAGTAATTGGCAGCGGCGATCCTCAGGTTGCCGGGTTCGCGGATCATGATCGAGACGAACCGTTCAGCTTCAGGCTCTTCCCGCAGCAACGCGATGAGCACCGACGTGTCGACTATCATCGCGGCAGCCCATCTTCACCATACAGCAGGTCGCCGTGATCGACGTCCAGCATCGCCGCCGGCCAGCATGCGCGGCTGCCCGCCATCATCGCGTGGAAATCGGCTGCTCGCCGTAGAAGCGCGTCGTCGGCGGTGGCGACTTCCCGCTCCACTTCCTGAAGGCGGCGACGCAGCGCATCGGTTACGGCTTCCGTAATCGACACGCCTGTCGTGCTGGCAACTTTCTCCGCCAAATGTCGGGCCTCGGCACTCTTGATGTTCAACTGGACGCCCATGTCTACCTCCTCCATTCACCTTCTACCATCAGTGCAGCTTGGCTGCAACGAAGCGGCGGTCGCTTGGGTCGCGGGGGTGCAGCGCCTATGTGGACGATCATGACCTTTCCCACCGCCATCGTTCCCGACACGCTGTCTCTCATCGGCAATACCCCGCTCGTCCGGCTGAAGGGGCCAAGCGAGGCGAGTGGGTGCGATATCTTCGGCAAATGCGAGTTCACCAATCCGGGTGCGTCGGTAAAGGACCGCGCCGCCCTGTTCATCGTCGAGGATGCGGAACAGCGTGGTGCACTGCAACCCGGCGGGACGATCGTGGAGGGCACGGCGGGCAACACCGGGATCGGCCTGGCGCTGGTTGCCAATGCCAAGGGGTACCGGACGATCATCGTCATGCCGGAGACGCAAAGCAGGGAGAAGATGGACACGCTGCGCGCGCTCGGCGCCGAATTGGTGCTGGTGCCGGCCGCGCCCTATTCGTCGCCCTGTCACTTCGTCCACACGTCGCGCCGGATCGCCGAGGAGACGCCGGGTGCGGTTTGGGCGAATCAGTTCGACAATATCGCCAATCGGCGGGCGCACATCGTCGGCACCGCGGAGGAGATCTGGACGCAGCTGGAGGGGCGGGTCGACGGCTTCACCTGCGCGGTCGGGACGGGGGGCACGCTGGCGGGCGTCGGGCTGGGCCTGAAGGCGCATGACGAGGGCGTGACGATCGCGCTGACGGATCCCTACGGTGCAGCGCTGTACGATTATTACGCGCATGGCGAGCTGAAGTCCGAAGGATCGTCGGTCGCGGAGGGCATCGGCCAAGGGCGGATCACCGCCAATCTGGAAGGCGCGCCGATCGACACGCAGTACCGGGTTTCGGATGCAGAAGGATATGAGTGGGTCCGGCGGCTGCTCGACGAGGAGGGCTTGTGCCTGGGCCTGTCGAGCGGGATCAACGTCGCGGGTGCGGTGCGGCTGGGTCGCGATCTGGGACCGGGAAAACGCGTCGCGACGATCCTGTGCGACACCGGGTTTCGCTATCTTTCGACCTTGCACGACCCGGCGTGGCGTGCCGAAAAGGGGCTGGATCGAGCGGTAGCTTGAGAATTCGTCGCAAATCGCCTAAGTCGGGTATACCGATGAATGGCGTTTCCGAACCATCCCAGACGGTGCAGCGTGTGAAGGTCGGTGTGATCGGCCTGGCCGCGGTGGTGCTGTTGATCGCGCTGGCCAGCGCGATCATCGGCTCCGCGACTCGCGAACGCCCCGTGGCCGGCACGGCGCAGGCGAACCTCGTCGCGTCGATGGCCGCCGGCAACGATGCCGCACCGATCCCCGTCGAAGGCGAACCGCTGGCGCAAATGGGCGCAGCGCCGGGCGCGAACGTGCAGGATGGGGCAGACGTGAGTCGCTGATACCGGAGCGGTTGCGCCGGATCGGATGTGACCTCCGGATTATTTCGTCTGCGGTTTGAAGCAAGTACCTGATCCGAAAGGATGAGGGTCGGTCGTCGTCCCACCGGAACATCCGTATCCGACCGATCCCCGAGTGAACCCGTCGCAATTTGGACGATCATCGCGCCGTTCGACGTCGAACGGGGGGATGGTATGATGAAGAAAATCTATGCCGTAGCGTTGTTGTCGATGACCGGAGGGTGCGCGGAGCTTGGCACCATCTATCATAGCCGACCGATCGACCCGTCAAATCCGCATGTCCTGACGGTCGATGCCTATCAGCGCAGTTCCTTCTTCGTGCCGCGCGGCGGAGGCGACTTGCGGATGTGTGCCGAAGCCGCACCCGATACTTTCGCCGCGATCAGCGCGTCCATCGCGGGCGAGGCGGACGTCAAGACGCAGTCGGGGCAATTGGCGGCGGGGCTGTCGCTAAGCGGGGCGACGATCGAGCGCACCCAGACGATCAACCTGCTGCGCGAGTCGCTGTACCGGACGTGCGAACGCTATCTGTCCAACGGGATCAGCAAGGCGACTCTTGTCGTGCAGGCGGCGAGGGACCAGCAGACGATGGTCACGGTGCTGGCCATCGAGCAACTGACGCGCACGATCCGGCCGCCGTCCACGGTGATCTCGGCAGGCGGCACGAGTGCGGCGGTCCCCAACGCTGCCCTGATCGATCTGGTCGTCGCCAGCCGCAAGGACCGGCAGGAGGCCGCCGATGCGGTGGGAGACTCATCCATCGGCTACGCGATCGCGCTGGAGAAGGGGGATTGCGAAAAGGTCACCGTCGCACCCGCAGACAATGATGCGAAGCCGCCGCTCGATGCGTGGACCGCATGCCAACGCGCAAAGTCGGTTCTGGCTACCAGACAGGCGACGCTGGACAAGCTGGATGCCCGTCTGGGTCAGACGCTGGCGCTTGGCGGTGGTCAGGGGGCGGCGTCGACCGGCGCAGCAACCGAACCGGGCGTGGTCGTCCCGGGTGGCGGCGGCAGCGTGCCATCGGACGAGGCCGTGCGCGACGTGGCGCAGGCGATCGTCAAGATCGTCACCCGCCCCTCGATCAACGAGGTGTTGATGTTCTGCATCGGCTATCTCGGCAAGAACCCCGATTACGACAAGACGGGCGCGGCGATCGAGATACCGGACGCCGAAACCAAGGCGATGTGCGCGAACACGGTTGCGCGCCGGGCGAGTGATGAGAACACGGCGGCGGCAGAACTCAACAGTGAATATAACGAATCGCCGATCCAGTGACGGACAGTCCGCCGGACGGCGGCATGCCGATCGCGACACAGCCCGGCGTGGAGACACGCCGGGCTGTTATATTTCGGAGCCAGCGCCGACCGACGCCGGGGTTCCGGCATCATGACGATCATTGCGGAGCACCGTGCGGCAGACCCGTCACGAGCACGCCCGACTCTGCTTCACGTCCCGCGCGGATCCACGGCGATGCTGCCGGGGGGTGATGCCCCGGGCGGGTGATGCCGTCGCGCGGACGCATGTCATCTCCCCCGCAAGCAACGCTTTCCCGCGGTGCGTCCCCAGTATGGCTGAAAGTTACACCCAAACCCGGCATCGTTTCCCCTGATTTCCCCGAAAATCCCGTTGCCGACCGGGTTAACCCTTGATACACCCCGTTCCACACAGGGGCATGGTTTCATCGGTCGCAATGTGCGGCCGGGACGCGGCGAAGGTCGGGTTCCGGGGCGGTGAAGCGTGCGCGCCAGGTGCGGAGCGGCGTGTTGGTCAGGGGTCGGTATCAGGGCGAAGGGATCGGACTTGTCGATGACAAGGGCCGGGTCGCCATACCTTCCTCACTTCGGACCACACTGGCAGCGAATGCGCCCAAGGCGGACGGGAAGACCGGCGGCACGGTAATCGTGGGCCCGCACCAGAAGAGCAAATGCCTGGTCGCCTACGATCAGGGCTATCTCGACATCCTGGCCGAGCAGCTCGACCGGCGCGAGGCGGAGCATACCGGGCCGGGCGGCGAGTTCGACTACAACATCAAGCGTCGCGCGGCAGCGGGCGAAGCGGTGCCGTTCGACGGTTCCGGCCGGTTCATCATGCCAGCGTTTCCACGCTTCTACGCGTCGATCGGCGAGCATGCGTTCTTCTACGGCGTGCTCGACTATATCGAGATCTGGGACCCGGCGACGCTGATCGCGGAACCGGACATCGCCGACAACGTCAAGGCGGCGGCGCGTTTCCATATGATGCAGAAGGGGCTGACGCTGTGAGCGACTCGGCGCCTCATGTTCCCGTGCTGCTCGACGAGGTCGTCGCCGCGCTCGCTCCGGCTCCGGGCGAGACGATGATCGACGGGACTTTCGGAGCGGGCGGCTACACGCGCGCGCTGCTGGCGAAAGGCGTACGGGTGATCGCGTTCGATCGCGACCCGGATGCAATCCTGGCGGGACAGGCGGCGGTGGTCGAGGGGGCGATCGATGGCCTGACGCTGGTGCAGGCCGATTTCTCCGCGATGGAATCGGCGATCGAGTCGCCGGTCGACGGCGTGACGCTGGATATTGGCGTGTCGTCGATGCAGCTCGATCAGGCGGAGCGGGGCTTCTCGTTCCAGTCGGACGGACCGCTCGACATGCGGATGGCACAGGCCGGGATGAGCGCGGCGGACTTCGTCAACGAGGCGGACGAAGAGGCGATTGCCGACGTGCTCTACCAATATGGCGACGAGCCCAAGTCGCGCCGGGTCGCGCGCGCGATCGTCGCGGCACGGCCGCTGACCCGGACGGGAGAACTGGCGACGGTGGTGCGCAAGGCGCTGGGCTACCGGCCGCACGACAAGAAGGACCCGGCGACGCGGACCTTTCAGGCGATCCGCATCCACATCAACCGCGAGCTGGACGAACTGGCCGAAGGGCTGGCGGCGGCGGAGCGCGTGCTGAAGCCGGGCGGGCGGCTGGCGATCGTGACGTTCCACAGTCTGGAGGACCGGATGGTCAAGCGCTTCCTGCGCGACCGGTCGGGCGGTGCGCCTTCAGGTTCGCGTCATCTGCCGCAGGCCAGTGCCGCGGCGGCCCCGAGTTTTCAGAAGGTCGGTCGCGCGGTGCGCGCCGGCGAGGCGGAGCTGGCACGCAACCCGCGTGCGCGCTCCGCGACATTGCGGATGGCGACGCGGACGGAGGCCCCGGCGTGGGGGGCGTCCCCCGCCAGTGCGGCGAACGGGCGACAGGAGGCGACAATATGACGGCGGCGTATCGACTGAAGGGGATCGGGTGGTTCGGCGGGGCCGTCGTGGTCGTGCTCGGCTTCTATCTCGTGTCGCTGCAGGTCGCCACCGAGCGCAAGAAGCTGGAGCAGCTGAACGGTCGCATCCTGTCCGCGCAGCGCGACATCCGCGCGCTGGAGACGGAGTTCGACACGCGCGCGAACCTGGCGCAGCTGGAGAAGTGGAACGGCGACACGCTCGCGCTGTCCGCGCCGGTCGCCCGCCAGTTCGTCAGCGATGAGGGTGCGCTCGCCGCGCTGGACGTGACTCAGCCGATGATGCCGGCGATGAAGGACGGCCGCATGCAGACCGCCGCGCTGCTCGTGCCGTCGGGCGTTCAGCAGCCGCTGAATCAGCCGCAGCCGGTGCAGGTGACGCAGCCGCAGGCTGCGATGACGCTGGTCGCCGCCAACGCCCCAGCGCTCCGCACGCCCGCCGCCGTCCGCGTTGCTGCCGTCGTCGCCACGCCGCAGGCTGCACCGGCGCGCGCCGTCGAGGCCAGTGTCGTCCGCGCCGCCGCGGCCGTCGCGAAGGTCCGGCCGCAGGCCGTGGCGATGCTCGATCGCAAGCTGCTGTCCGACAGCACGTTCAGCGACATCCTCTCCTCCGCCCGGGCGGAAGCGCGCAAGCGGTGACCACGTTGGTCGCCCGTCCCGTGCAACAGCGTAACACGCCGAAGCAGCGCCACGCGCTGGTCGCGACGTCGCACACGCGGCTGATGATGCTGCTGCTGCTGTTCGGCGTGGCGGTGCTGGTCGTGATCGGGCGGCTGAGCATGCTGGCGGCGTTCGCGGGTAGCGAAGCACGCACGGCCGTGGCGACGCTGGCGGCGCGGGGCGATATCGTCGACCGCAACGGGTCGCCGCTGGCGCGGACGATCGACGCCTGGACGATCGGCGTCCACCCACGCAAGTTGATGGGCGACAAGATGGAGCTCGCGTCGCGCCTCGCCGCGCTGATGCCGGACCGCGGGGATCAGGCGTGGTTCTATGGACAGCTGACCAAGGATGTGAATTTCACCTATCTCCAGCAGCGGGCTTCCCCGGCGCTGGTGGAGCAGGTGAATGCGCTGGGTGAGCCCGCGATCGTGTTCGCGCGCGAGACCCAGCGCCTCTACCCGCAGTCGACGATGGCGGCCCACGCGCTCGGTTTCCTGTCGACGGACGGCCACGGCATGAGCGGCATGGAGCGCGTGCTGGACGAGCGGCTGACCAATCCCGCCACCGCGGGCAAGCCGGTCGCGCTGTCGATCGACACGCGCGTGCAGGCGGCGATGGAGAGCGAACTCGGCCGATCGATGACGACCTTCTCCGCGCGCGGAGCGGGCGGGATCGTCCTCGATGTGGCGACCGGCGAGGTCATCGCGATGGTGTCGTTGCCGACGTTCAACCCGAACCGCGTCGGCATGGCGGGCAGCGAGCAGCTGCGCAACATCACGACGCAAAGCGTGTTCGAGCTGGGATCGACGTTCAAGCCGATCACGATGGCGACCGCGATGGACACGGGCGTGGTCACGTCGTTCCAGCGCCGCTTCGACGCGACGCATCCGCTGAAGGTCGGCCGCTACACGATCCATGACGAGCGCGGCGATCCCAAGCGCTGGCTGAACATGGCCGAGACGCTGATTTATTCGTCCAACATCGCCACCGCGCGCGTCGCCGACGAAGTTGGGCCGGAGCGCATGCAGACGATGTTCCGCAAGCTGGGATTCGACACCAAGCCCGATATCGAACTGCGCGAGAAGGGCCGCCCGCTCTGGCCGAAATACTGGGCGCGGACGACGACGATGACGACGGCCTATGGTCATGGCATCGCGGTGACGCCGCTTCACCTCGCCAGCGCCTATGCCGCGCTGGTCAATGGCGGCATCTGGCGACCGGCGACGTTATTGAAGATCGACCCCAGCCACGCGCCGGTCGGCCGCCGCGTCATCAGCGAGCAGACGAGCGCACGGATGCGCCAGATGCTGCGCCTGATCGTGCAGCGGGGCACCGGTCGCCGGGGCGAAGCGCCGGGCTACCGCGTCGGCGGCAAGACCGGTACGGCGGAAGCGGCCGTGGCAGGCGGTTACGATCGGTCGCGCAACGTCGCCACCTTCGCGACGGCTTTCCCGATGGATGCCCCGCGCTATGTCGTGCTGGCGATGCTCGATTCGCCGCTGGGGACGAAGGAGACTGGCGGGTGGAAGACCGCTGCCTACAACGCCGCACCGGCCGTTGGCCGCACGATCAGCCGCGTGGGTGCGATCCTGGGCGTGATGCCCGACGAGAACCGCGACATCGACGTGTCCGACATCGTGCCGACGCTGTGGGACGACCCCAGCCGCCGCATGCCGACCGGGCAGTGAGTGCGATGCGGGTGAGCGCGCGATGAAGCTGGGCAGCCTGATCGGCGAAGGCGGCAACGAGGACGCGGTCGTCACCGGCTTCGCGATCGACCACCGCAAGGTCGCGCCGGGCACGGTGTTCGGGGCGTTCCGCGGCGCGCGGGTGAACGGCGAAGATTATATCGCCGATGCGGTGCGCGCCGGGGCGATCGCGGTCATCGCGAGACCGGAGGCGGTGGTCGAGGGCGCGGTGCACATCGCCGACGATGAGCCGCGTGCGGCGTTCGCGCGGGCGGCGGCACGGTTCTTCGGGCCGTTTCCCTCGTGCGCGGTGGCGGTCACGGGGACCAACGGCAAGACTTCCACTGTCGAGATGACGCGGCAGTTGTGGCGAATGGCGGGGCATCATGCTGCCTCGATCGGTACGCTTGGCGTGACGACCGCGGACGAGCGGGTGACGACCGGACTGACTACGCCGGACGTGGTGACGTTCCTGTCGAACGTCGCGGGGCTGGCACGAGAGGGCGTGACGCATCTGGCGTTCGAGGCGTCGAGCCACGGGCTGACGCAGTATCGGACCGAGGGGCTGTCAGTGACGGCGGCGGCGTTCACGAACCTGAGCCGCGATCATCTCGACTATCATGGCGACATGGCTGCCTATCTGACCGCGAAGATGCGGTTGTTCTCCGAGGTGCTGGCACCGGAGGGAACGGCGGTGGTGTGGGCCGACGATGCCGAGGCGGCGCGCGTCGTCGATCTGGCGCGGGAACGAGGCAACAGGCTCGTCACGGTCGGCACGCGCGGCACGACGTTGCGGCTGGTGGGGCGCGATCCGACGTTGCTGGGGCAGGGGCTGACGATCGAGGCGGACGGTTCGACCTATCAGGTGCGGCTACCGCTGATCGGCGCGTATCAGGCGGCGAACGCGCTGGTCGCGGCCGGGCTGGTGATCGCAACCGGCGGCGACGTGGCGCGGACGCTCTCCGATCTGGCGCGGTTGCAGCCGGTGCGCGGCCGGCTGGAACGGGCGGCGATCGCGAAGAGCGGCGCGCCGATCTATGTCGATTACGCGCACACGCCCGACGCGATCGAGGCGGCCATCGCCGCGCTGAAGCCGCATGCCGGCGGACGCCTGATCGTGGTGTTCGGCGCGGGCGGCGACCGCGATCCGGGCAAGCGCGAGACGATGGGGCAGGTCGCCGTGCAGCAGGCGGACCGCGTCATCGTGACCGACGACAATCCCCGAACTGAAGATCCGGCGGCGATCCGGCGCGAAGTGTTGGCGGGTGCGCGCGGCGCGATCGAGATCGGCGACCGCCGCGCCGCCATCGCCGCCGCAATTCGCGAAGCCGGGGCGGAGGATATCGTGCTGATCGCGGGCAAGGGGCACGAGCAGGGGCAGATCGTCGGCGATCTGGTGCTGCCGTTCGACGATGTCGCCGTGGCGCGGGAGTGTGCCGGGTGAACGATGCTAGTGTGTCGAGTGGTGGCAAGCCGGTTTCGCTGCTAGCTGTGCAACGAACTGTTGTCGCGGCGCGCTACATAGAAACGGGCCCCCGCGTTGATGCTAACGTGGGGAATGTCTTGGGGCAGGCTCGGCCGAAGCTCGGTCTTCGTTACGGGGCGGGGCGGTGACGGCGCTCTGGACGTCTGGCGACATCGCCACGGCGACGCGAGGTGCTGCCTCAGTCGACTTCGCGGTGTCCGGGGTCGCGTTCGACAGCCGCGAGGTTGGGCCGGGCGACCTGTTCGTCGCGCTGAAGGGCGAGGCGACGGATGGTCATCGCTTCCTCGATCAGGCGTTCGCGCAGGGTGCCGCGGGGGCGATCGTCAGCGACGACTGCGGGTATCCGCACGTTCGCGTCGCGGACAGCTTCGCCGCGCTGGAAGACCTCGCCCGCGCCAGCCGCGCGCGGACCGAGGCGCGGATCATCGGCGTCACCGGATCGGTCGGCAAGACCAGCGCGAAGGAGGCGCTGTACGCTTGTCTCGATCGCATCTGGCGGGGTCAGGCACACCGGTCTGTGCTCAGCTACAACAACCATACGGGCGTTCCGCTTAGCCTGTCGCGGATGCCGGCGGCGACTCGCGCGGCGGTGCTGGAGATGGGCATGAACCACGCCGGCGAGCTGGCGCATTTGACCACGCTCGTCCGGCCGCATGTCGCGATCGTCACCGCCATTGCGCCGGCGCACACCGAATTCTTCCGCGACGAGAGCGCGATCGCGGATGCGAAAGGCGAAATCTTCGCCGGGCTGGAGCCGGGCGGGACGGCGATCGTCCCCTATGACAGCCCGCACCGCGACCGGCTGATCGCGGCGGCCCAGCCTCATGCAGCGCGCACCGTGACGTTCGGGACGGACAAGGCCGCCGATGTCCGCGCGGTCGAGGCGATGCGGTTACCGACCGGCGGCAGCTTCGTGACCGCGCGCATCGGCGAGAAGGAATTGAGCTTCACGCTGTCGCAGCCGGGCGCGCACTGGGTGTCGAATGCGCTGGCGGTGCTGGCGGCGGTCGATGCGGTCGGTGGCGATCTGGGGCTGGCCGGGCTGGCGCTGGCGGAGCTGGGCGGGCTGGCCGGGCGGGGCGCGCGGTTTACGGCGACGCTGCCCGGTGGAGGCGAGGCGCTGGTGATTGACGAGGCCTACAACGCCAACCCGGCATCGATGCGCGCGACGCTCGCGGTGTTGGGCGAGGAAGCCGGGCGGCATGTCGCGGTATTGGGCGAGATGCGCGAACTCGGCCACGCGTCGGCCGATTACCACGCCGGGCTGGCGGAGCCGATGCTGGCGGCGCGCGTCGAAGCGGCCGTTCTGGTCGGCGAAGCGATGCGCCCGCTTGCGGAAAGGCTTGAGGGCCGAATTGCTATCGTCCATTGCGCCGACGCGAGCGCAGCGCTGGCCGCCGCACGCGAGATGATCGCGCCGGGCGACGCGGTGCTGGTCAAGGGATCGAACGGGGTGGGCCTCGCCCGCGTCATCGCGGGGCTGAAGGGCGCGTAATGTTGTACTGGATCGCGGAGCATCTGGGTTTCTCGGGGCTCCTCAACCTCATTCGCTATCAGTCGTTCCGGACTGGTGCGGCGGTGGCGACGGCATTGTTCATCGGCCTGATCATCGGGCCGCGCTTCATCGGCTGGCTGCGCGTGCGGCAGGGTAAGGGGCAGCCGATCCGCGCCGACGGTCCGCAGACCCACCTCGCCAAGCGGGGCACCCCGACGATGGGCGGGCTGATGATCCTGACCAGCATGGCGCTGTCGATCCTGATCTGGATGGACCTGTCCAACCCGTTCGTCTGGGCTTGCCTGTTCGTGACGCTGGGGTTCGGCGCGATCGGGTTCCTCGACGATTACGACAAGGTGCGAAAGGCAACGACGGCAGGCGTGCCCGGCCGCGTGCGGCTGCTGCTGGAATTCGGGATCGCGGGCATCGCGTCGTGGATCATCATGGGGCAGAACGGGACCGGCCTGTACCTGCCGTTCACGAACCGCATGTATATCGAATTGTGGTACTTCTACCCGCTGTTCGCGGCGTTCACGATCGTCGCGTTCGGCAATGCCGTGAACCTGACCGACGGGCTGGACGGGCTGGCGACGATGCCAGTTATCATCGCGTCTGTCGCGTTCATGGTCATCGTGTATCTGGCCGGGAACGCCAAGTTCGCCGATTATCTGGGTATCCAGCACGTTCCGCGCGCAGGCGAACTCGCGATCTTCTGCGGCGCGGTGGTCGGCGCGGGCCTTGCGTTCCTGTGGTTCAATGCGCCACCGGCGGCGGTGTTCATGGGCGACACGGGTTCGCTGGCGCTGGGCGGCGCGCTGGGCACGATCGCGGTCGTCGCGCATCACGAACTGGTGCTGGGGATCATCGGTGGGCTGTTCGTGGTCGAGGCGATGAGCGTCATCATCCAGGTGTTCTTCTACAAGCGCACCGGCAAGCGCGTGTTCCGGATGGCGCCGATCCACCATCATTTCGAACAACTCGGCTGGAGCGAGCCGACGGTGGTGATCCGGTTCTGGATCATCGCCTTCGTGCTGGCGCTCGCCGGTCTGTCGACGTTGAAGCTGCGGTGATCGTCTCGCGCGCCTGGGCGGGGAAGCGGTACGCGGTGCTGGGGCTGGCGCGTTCCGGCTCGGCGACGGTGCGGGCGCTGCTCGCGAGTGGGGCGAGCGTTGTCGCTTGGGATGCGGATGAAGCGCGGCGGGACGCGATCCTCCCCGGCACGGGGAGGTGGCAGCCGGAGGCTGACGGAGGGGTAGACGCGAGCGGCGTCGCCCGTGGCCACCCCTCCACCAGCCTCGCTGGTTCCCCTCCCCGTGCCGGGGAGGATTTGCGTCTTGCCCCGCTCGACGACCTGACCGGGTTCGACGCGGTGGTCGTGTCCCCGGGGGTGCCGCTGAACACGCATCCGCTCGCAGCGCAGGCGAAAGCGGCGGAGGTGCCGGTTATCGGCGATATCGAACTGTTCGCACAGGCGCGTTCCGAACTGCCGCCTCACAAGGTTGTCGGGATCACCGGCACGAACGGCAAGTCCACGACGACGGCGCTGATCCATCATCTTTGCCAGACGGCGGGTATCCCGAGCCTGATGGGTGGTAATATCGGCCTGCCGATCCTCGCGCAGGAGCCGTTGGCGGCGGGTGGCGTGTATGTGCTGGAGCTGTCGAGCTACCAGATCGACCTGACGCGGAGCCTCGATTGCGAGGTGGCGGTGCTGCTGAACGTGACGCCCGATCACCTCGACCGCTATGACGGGTTCGAGGCGTATGCGGCGTCGAAGGCGCGGCTGTTCGCGATGCAGTCGCCGGAGCATGAGGCAGTGATCGGCATCGGCGATGCGGCGTCGGCGCAGATCGCGCGCGGGCTGTCGGCGCGGGGCGAGCATCTGACCAAGATCGCACCGGGCGCGTGCATGGATCAGCGTAGCTGGCCGTCGTTGCAGGGGCCGCACAATGCGCAGAACGCGCTGGCGGCGATCGCGGTGGCCAAGGCGTTGGGGATTGCCGAGGCCGATATCGATCGCGGGCTGGCGAGCTTCGCGGGGCTGCCGCACCGGATGGAGCTGGTCGCGACGGTGAACGGGGTCGCCTATGTCGACGACAGCAAGGCGACCAACCCGGAGAGTACCGCGCCGGCGCTGGGCGCGTTCGGGCGGGTGCACTGGATCGTCGGGGGGCGGCCGAAGGGCGACGACCTCGACGCATGTGCGCCGTATTTCGACAGGGTCGCCGCCGCTTACACGATCGGCGAGGCTGGGCCGCGGTTCGCCGAGGTGCTGAAGGGTCGCGTTCCGGTGGTGGAGCAGGCGGGCACGCTGGATGCCGCCGTTCGCCACGCCGCTGCCGCCGCGCAACCGGGTGATACGGTGTTGCTGTCGCCGGCCTGCGCCAGCTTCGACCAGTTCAGCGATTACGAGGCGCGGGGGCGGGCGTTCCGCGCGGCGGTGGGAGACTTGGCATGAGCGATATCCGCGCCAACCCGACCAAGGGCGCGCGCCTGATGGCGCAGGTGAAGAAGCGCGGCGGGCGTGGCGACCGGTCGCCGCTCGGCACGTGGTTCTGGGATATCGATCGCATGCTGCTGCTGCTGACACTGCTGCTGATCGCGATCGGGCTGGTGGCGGTGGCGGCGGCTAGCCCGGCCTCGGCGGTACGCTATTCGGGCGAGCACAAGAAGTTCGCGCCGCTGTATTACTTCTGGCGGCAGTTGATGTGGGTCGGCGTGTCGCTGCCGGTGCTGTTCTTCGTGTCGATGCTGCCCGCCGTGCTGGCGCGAAGGTTGGCGGTAGCGGGCGCGGGCGTGTTCGGGCTGCTGCTGGCGCTCGCGCCGCTGATCGGGGCGGAGCATAACGGCGCGCGGCGTTGGATCGGGGTCGGCATCGCCGAGTTCCAGCCGTCCGAGTTCCTGAAGCCGATGTTCATCGTGACCGTCGCGTGGCTGTTGTCGCTGAAGGCGAAGGACGACGAGCTGCCGACCGTACTCATCACCGGCGGGATGACGGCATTGGTTGCGTTCCTGCTGATGTTGCAGCCGGATTTCGGTCAGACGGTGATCTTCTGCACGGTGTGGATGGCGCTGCTGATGATCGCGGGTACGCCGATGCGGTATCTGGCGGGGCTGGTGGCGATGGTGCCGGTCGGGCTCGCTGCCGCGTACATGTTCTACGGCACCGCTCGGCAGCGGATCGACGCGTTCCTGTTCCCGAACGTCGAGGGTGAGGGCGCGGCCGACCATTTCCAGGTCGATGCGGCGCACCGCACGCTGACCGCGGGAGGCTGGACCGGCACCGGCCCCGGCGGCGGATCGGCGAAGTTCGGGCTGCCGGAAGCGCACACCGACTATATCTTCTCCGTTATAGGCGAGGAGTTCGGGCTGATCGCCTGTGCCGTCGTTGCGATCGTGTTTCTGGCGATCGTGGTGCGCGTGTTCGTCAAGCTGCTGGACGAGCAGGACGAGTTCAAGCTGCTCGCCGCATCGGGGCTGGCGGTGCAGTTCGGCGCGCAGGCGCTGGTCAGCATGGCGGTCAATACCGGCCTCGCGCCGTCGAAGGGCATGACGCTGCCGTTCATCAGTTATGGCGGGTCGTCGATGATCGCGCTGTCGATCGGCATGGGCTTGCTCCTGGCGTTCACCCGGCGCAATCCGTTCCTGACGCGGTCGCCTTACGTGGTCCGCTGGAGCGGGGAATGAACAAGCATTACGTGCTGGCAGCGGGCGGGACGGGCGGCCACATGGTCCCGGCCGCGGCGCTGGCGGCGGAATTGATGAAGCGCGGCCACCGCGTGGCGCTGGTCAGCGATCAGCGTGGGGTGCGCTTCCCGGGGCTGTTCGACGGCGTGCAGACGCATGTCCTGCCGGCTGGGCGATTTCAGGTGAAGCGGCCGCTGGGCTGGGCATCGGCGGCGCGCGAGATGTGGCGCGGACGCGCGATGGCGCGCGAGTTGTACCGGACGTTCAAACCCGCGGCGGTGATCGGTTTCGGCGGATATCCCGCGATGCCCGCACTGCTGGCGGCATTCGCGAGCGGTATCCCGACGGCGGTTCACGAGCAGAATGCGGTGCTGGGCCGCGTCAACCGGCTGGTGGCGCGCCGCGTCGATGCGATCGCCACGAGCTATGCGACGACCGAGCGGCTGTCGGAAAAACTCGCGGGCAAGGTCCACCTCGTCGGCAATCCGGTGCGGGAGGCGGTGCTGGCGCTGCGGGCCAAACCCTATCCGCTGCTGGAGGATGACGGCATCTTTCGCGTGCTGGTGACCGGCGGCAGTCAGGGCGCGAGCATCCTGTCGAAGGTGGTGCCGGATGGGCTGGCGATGTTGCCGGCGGCGTTCCGGCGGCGATTGCAGGTGACGCATCAGGCGCGGATCGAGGACATCGACGCCGCGCGCGCGAAATATGCCGAGCATCACATCCCGGCCGAACTGGCGACGTACCTGCCCGACATGCCCGAGCAGCTGGCATGGGCGCATCTGGTCATCGGGCGCGCGGGAGCATCGACGATCGCGGAACTGACGGCGGCGGGACGGCCGGCGATCCTGGTGCCGCTGCCGTCGGCGACCGACGATCATCAGACCGCGAACGCGCGCGAGATGTCGCAGGCCGGGGGGGCGCGGACGATCGTGCAATCGGACTTCACCGCGGTGGAACTGGCGAAGCAGATGCAGAAGCTGGGGCTGGACCCGGCGGGCATGGAAAATGCGGCAGGGCGCGCGAAGAGCGTCGGCCGGCCGAATGCGGTGAGCGATCTCGCCGATCTGGTCGAGAGCCTGGATGCGCCGGTATCGCGGCTGCCGGTCGGCAAGCCGCAGCGCAAGGAGGCGTTCGCGTGAAACAGATCGTACCATTCCTCCCCGGCACGGGGAGGGTAACCAGCGTAGCTGGTGGAGGGGCAGCCACAGGCGATGCCGCTTGGGGCTGCCCCTCCGTCCCGCCTTTGGCGCGCCACCTCCCCGTACCGGGGAGGATTTGATGCGGGGCGTCGCCACCGACATCGGCACGATCCATTTCGTCGGGATCGGCGGGATCGGCATGTCGGGCATTGCGGAGGTGATGAAGAACCTCGGCTATGCCGTGCAGGGCAGCGACGTGGCGGAGGGCTATGTCGTGCAGGGCCTGCGCGACAAGGGCATCCCGGTCGCGATCGGCCATGCCGCCGAGAATATCGGCGATGCGGCGGTCGTCGTCGTGTCGACCGCGATCGTGCGGTCGAACCCGGAGGTCGAGGCGGCGCTGGAACGACGCGTGCCGGTGGTGCGGCGTGCGGAGATGCTCGCCGAACTGATGCGCCTGAAGTCGACCGTCGCGGTGGCGGGAACGCATGGCAAGACGACGACGACCAGCATGGTCGCGGCGCTGCTGGATGCGGGCGGGATCGATCCGACCGTCATCAACGGCGGCATCATCAACAGCTACGGATCGAACGCACGACTGGGCGCGAGCGACTGGATGGTCGTGGAGGCCGACGAGAGCGACGGCAGCTTCCTGCGGCTGGACGGCACGATCGCGGTCGTCACCAACATCGATCCCGAGCATCTGGACCATTACGGGTCGTTCGACGCGGTGAAGGATGCTTTCGTCGAGTTCGTGGAGAACGTGCCCTTCTATGGCGCGGCGCTGCTGTGCCTCGACCACCCGGAGGTGCAGAATGTTTTGCCGCGCGTGCGCGACCGGCGGGTGGTGACGTACGGCTTTTCGGCGCAGGCGGACGTGCGCGGCGTCAACGTCACGCCGGTCCCGGGCGGCAACCGGTTCGAGTGCATCGTGCGCGAGCGGGACGGCAAGACCCGCTCGATCGAGGGTATCGAGATGCCGATGCCCGGTCGCCACAACGTCCAGAACGCGCTCGCCGCGATCGGCGTGGCGCTGGAAATGGGCATTCCCGATGCGGTGATCCAGCAGGGGTTTGCCGCGTTCGGCGGGGTCAAGCGGCGTTTTACCAAGGTGGGCGAGGTCCGCGGATCGACGATCATCGACGATTACGGTCATCATCCCGTGGAAATCCGCGCCGTGCTGGCGGCGGCGCGCGAGGGTGCGCAGGGGCGGGTGATCGCGGTGGTGCAGCCGCATCGTTTTTCGCGGCTTGGCAATTTAATGGAAGACTTCCAGACGGCGTTCAACGATGCCGACCGGGTGCTGGTGACGCCAGTCTATGCCGCGGGCGAGCAGCCGATCCCCGGTGTCGACGCCGATGCGCTGGTCGAAGGGCTGAAGCGGCGCGGGCATCGTCATGCCGCGACGGTGGCCGACGCCGACGCGCTGGCGGACGAACTCGCCGCGACGTTGCGGCCGGACGACATGATCGTGTGCCTGGGTGCCGGCGACATCACCAAATGGGCCGCCGGTCTGGCCGATGCGATCGAGGCCCGTAATGGGGTTGCGGGATGAACGACTGGATCAAGGCATCGCTCGACGCGCAGAAGCAGATGCTCGACGCGCAGCAGCAGGCGCTGACCATCGGCAAGAATGCGGTCGGCACCGGCGAAGCGCTGGCGCAGGCGCAGGAGGCGTCGAAGCGCGCGATCGAGGCCAATCTGGCGGCGTGGCAGGCGTGGACGCGGTTGTGGGGCGTGGGGCCGTGGTGACGGCGGACGCCCTTCAGCCCGTAATGCCGGCGGTGCGTGGGCGCTTGACCCGCGACGCGGCGCTGGCACCGCTGGTGTGGTTCAAGACCGGCGGTGCGGCGGAGTGGCTGTTCGAGCCCGCCGACGCCGACGACCTGTCGGACTTCCTGGCAGCGCTCGATCCGGTGGTGCCGGTCTGGCCGCTGGGGCTGGGATCGAACCTGATCGTGCGCGACGGGGGTATGCCCGGCGTGACGGTGCGGCTGGGCAAGCCGTTCGCGAAGGTCGAGCAGCTGGATGCGACGACGTTGCGCTGCGGTGGCGGGACGAGCGGTATCCTGGCATCGTCGACCGCGCGGGATGCGGGGATCGGCGGGATCGAGTTCCTGCGATCGATCCCCGGAACGGTGGGTGGGTTCGTGCGGATGAACGGTGGTGCGTACGGTCGGGAGGTCGCCGACGTGCTGGTCAAGTGCGAGGTCGTGCTGCGGTCCGGCGAGCGGCGGACGCTGGCGCCAGCGGAGCTTGGCTATACCTATCGGCACAGCGACCTGCCGGAGGGTGCGGTGGTGGTGAGCGCGACATTGCGTGGTCACCCGGCCGAACCCGCGGCGATCGGCGCGGAGATGGACCGGATCGCGGCCGAGCGCGAGGCGTCGCAGCCGCTGCGTTCGCGGACCGGCGGATCGACGTTCAAGAATCCGACGGGGCACAAGGCCTGGGCGCTGATCGATGCGGCGGGCTGTCGTGGGCTGACGCGTGGCGATGCGCAGGTATCGGAGAAGCACTGTAATTTCCTGCTGAATCTCGGTTCTGCGTCGAGTGCGCAGATCGAGGCACTGGGCGAAGAGGTGCGCGAGCGGGTGAAGGCGCAGTCCGGCGTGACGCTGGAATGGGAAATCCAGCGCGTGGGAGTGGCGGGATGATTGATATTCTTCAAATCCTCCCCGGAACGGGGAGGGGGACCGCGCAGCGGTGGAGGGGCAGCCACGAGCGGGACGGCCTGCGGCTACCCCTCCGTCAGCCTGCGGCTGCCACCCCCCCGTGCCGGGGAGGATTTCTGTAATGCACATCGCAGTCCTGATGGGCGGTTGGTCCGCGGAGCGGCCGGTGTCGCTGCAATCCGGTGCTGGCGTGGCCGATGCTCTGGAGTCGCGCGGGCACCGGGTGACGCGGATCGACATGGATCGCGACGTCGCCGCGCGACTGGCGGAGGCGAAGCCCGATCTGGTGTTCAACGCGCTCCACGGCTCGCCGGGCGAGGACGGCACAGTACAGGGCATGATGGACCTGATGGGGCTGCGCTATACGCATAGCGGCCTCGCCACGTCCGTCATCGCGATCGACAAGGTGCTGACGAAGCAGGCATTGGTCCCGCACGGCGTGCCGATGCCCGGCGGTCGTATCGTCAAGTCCGCCGACCTGTACGAGCGCGATCCGTTGCCGCGTCCCTATGTCCTGAAGCCGGTTAACGAGGGATCATCAGTCGGCGTCGCGATCGTCACCGCGGACGGGAATTACGGCGATCCGATCTCCCCGCACGCGACCGGCCCGTGGCAGGCGTTCGACGAACTGCTGGCCGAGCCGTACATTCGCGGGCGCGAGCTGACGACGGCGGTGCTGGGCGACCGGGCGCTGGGCGTGACCGAGTTGAAGCCGAAGAACGGCTGGTACGACTTCGACGCGAAATACACGGACGGCTTGACCGAGCATGTCTGTCCGGCGCAGATCCCGGACGAGATCGCCGATGCCTGCAAGTCGCTGGCCTTGGAGGCGCATCGCCTGCTCGGCTGCAAGGGCGCGAGCCGATCAGATTTCCGCTGGGACGACGAGCGCGGTGTCGACGGGCTGTTCCTGCTGGAGGTCAATACGCAACCGGGGATGACGCCGCTCAGCCTGGTGCCGGAACAGGGTCGCCATGTCGGCATGGACTATGCCGATCTGGTGCAGGCGATCGTCGACGAAGCCCTGAAGGACGGGTCCGTCAGGGACGGGCCACAATGAGCCGCACGATCAAGCGCGGCGCGCCGCCGAAGCGCCCGGCCCCGCGCAAGCGTCAGCCGGTGAAGAAGACGCCGTTGTTCGCGCGGCTCGTCCAGAAACTGCCGATCAGCGAGGCGACGCTGAAGAAGGCGGTGACGTGGACGATCACCGGCGCCGCGGGCATCGCCGCGGTTGTCGCGGCGACGTATATCGGCGTGCCCGGCATGGTCGGTGCGGCGCTAGCCGAGACGGCGGGGCAGGCCGGCTTTCGTGTCGAGCAGATCGAGATCACGGGCCTGAAGCGGATGGACCGGATGTCGGTCTATGCCGTCGCGCTGGACCAGCAGAGCCGGGCGATGCCGCTCGTCGACCTGGAATCGGTGCGGCAGAACCTGTTGCGCTATGGCTGGATCGCGGACGCGCATGTGTCGCGGCGGCTGCCCGACACGCTGCTGGTCGATATCGTCGAGCGTGCGCCGGCGGCGGTGTGGCAGGACCGCGGCGACCTGACGCTGATCGACAAGGACGGCGTGCTGCTGGAGCCGGTGCGGCCGGACGCGATCCCCGACCTGCCGTTGGTGATCGGGCCGGGCGCGGATCGGCAGATGACGGGGTATCAGACGCTCCTCGCCGCCGCGCCCGCGCTGAAACCGCGGATCAAGGCAGCGACGTGGATCGGTAACCGCCGCTGGGACCTGACGTTCGAAAGCGGCGAAACGCTGGCGCTGCCGGAGGATGACGCGGGGCGCGCGTTGATCCGGTTCGCGGAACTGGACGGGGCGCGGCCGCTGCTCGGGCGGGGCTGGTTGCGGTTCGATATGCGCGATCCTGCGAAGTTGGTTGCACGAAAGCCCGGTTTGAATCAGAATCATGCTTTAGCGGAACCCGCGGTGCAGGGCGGGCCCGAACCGGCCATCACGGACGGCGCGGACACGCAGGCAATCACCGCGGGGGCGGTCGAGGGGTAATATGGCGAAAGCAGCACCGGACGGTCTCATCACCGCACTCGATATCGGATCGTCCAAGGTCTCGGCGATGATCGCCAAGAAGGGCGATGGCGGCGAACTGATCGTGCTGGGCACCGGCCAGCGCGAGAGCCGCGGCGTCAAGCGCGGCTACATCGCCGACATGGCCGCCACCGAAGTCGCGGTGCGCGAGGCGGTGGAGCAGGCGGAGCGGATCGCGGGCCTGAACATCGAGAATGTGTGGATCGGCTTCTCCGCCGGCGGTCTCGTCAGCGACGTCGCCGAAGTCGAGTTCGAGCTGGGTGGGCACCGTGTGGAGCAGGGCGATATTGACGCGCTGCTGGCCGCGGGGCGTCAGTCGATCGACCCGCAGGGGCGGATGGTGCTGCACGCGCAGCCCGCCCTCTATACGCTGGACGGGCTGACCGGCGTGAAGAAGCCGCTGGGGCTGCACGCCGACCGGCTCGGCGTGCACATCCACGTCGTCGCCGCGGATGGCTCGCCGGTGCGGAATCTCGACCTGTGCGTGCGGTCCGCGCATCTGGAGGTGAAGTCGATCATCGCGTCGCCGGTCGCGACCGGGCTGGCGTGCCTGTCCGAAGAAGAGCGCGAGCTGGGCGTCGCGCTGGTCGAGATGGGCGCGGGGATCACCAACGTGTCGCTGTTCGCCGGGGGGATGCTTGTCGGGCTGTGCTCGATCCCGATGGGGGCGGCGGACATCACCGACGACATCGCCAGCGCGTTCGGCACTCGCCGCGCGCAGGCGGAGCGGATGAAGTGCTTCCACGGCAGCGCCAATGCGTCGCCGCGCGACAATCACGACATGATCCCGATCGTGCCGATCGCGGCCGAGGACGGACTGGGCGACGGCGCAGAGGGGACGCAGATCACCAAGGCGCAGCTGATCGGCGTCATCCGGCAGCGGCTGGAGCATCAGATGGCGGAGGTTCGCAAGGCGCTGGCGCAACTGAAGTTCGAAGGGCCGGTCGGCCGTCAGGTCGTGCTGACCGGCGGCGGCGCGGAGCTGAAGGGAATCGCCGACTACGCGCAGCAGGCGCTGGGCCGGTCGGTACGCCTCGGTCGACCGCGTGGGCTGACCGGCTTGCCGGAGGCGCATGGCGGGCCGGCGTTCGCGACGCTAGCGGGGCTGGCCTTCTATGCGGCGACCGATCCGATCGACCTGCGCAGCGTCGCGCCGAGCGGCCAGACGGTGCACCGACCGGCGGGCATGAACATCTTCCGGAAACTCATCCAGGCGGCGCGCGCGAATTATTGAACCGACAATGGTTTGGCGGCGCTTTTAAGGTGGCGGCGCGCGAGCGGGTGGGTAAAAGGGTTAATTCAGGGGTCCGGCCAGGGTTTGGGGTCGGGGACGCGGAGAGTATTGGCGATGAGCATCGAATTCCTGGCACCGGAAGTGGACGAACTGACGCCCCGCATCGCGGTGATCGGCGTCGGCGGCGCGGGCGGTAACGCGATCGCGAACATGATGCGCGCCGACGTGCAGGGCGTGGACTTCCTGGTCGCCAACACCGACGCGCAGGCGCTGAAGCAATCGACTGCGCCGAACCGGGTGCAGCTCGGCACGAAGATCACGCAGGGGCTGGGCGCGGGCGCCCGGCCGGAGATCGGTCGTGCGGCGGCCGAGGAGACGATCGACACGCTCGCCAAGCAGCTTGAGGGTTGCCACATGGTGTTCATCGCCGCCGGGATGGGCGGCGGCACCGGCACCGGTGCGGCCCCGGTCATCGCCAAGGCGGCGCGCGACATGGGCATCCTGACCGTCGGCGTCGTGACCAAGCCGTTCGCATTCGAGGGCAGCCGCCGCTCCAAGGCCGCCGATGGCGGTATCGAGGAGTTGCAGAAGTACGTCGATACGCTGATCGTCATCCCCAACCAGAACCTGTTCCTGATCGCCAACGCGAACACCACCTTCAAGGAGGCGTTCAGCATGGCGGACGAGGTGCTGCAGCAGGGCGTGCGCGGCATCACCGACCTGATGGTCATGCCCGGCCTCATCAACCTCGACTTCGCCGACGTGCGTTCGGTGATGCAGGAAATGGGCAAGGCGATGATGGGCACCGGCGAAGCGGCCGGCGACAACCGCGCGCTGGAGGCGGCGCAGAAGGCGATCGCCAACCCGCTGCTCGACGGCGTGTCGATGCAGGGCGCGAAGGGTGTCATCATCTCGATCACCGGCGGCGACGACATGCGCCTGCTGGAGGTCGACGAGGCCGCCAACCACATCCGCGATCTGGTCGATCCCGACGCCAACATCATCTGGGGATCGGCGTTCAACCCCGATCTGGAAGGTCGCATTCGCGTGTCCGTCGTCGCGACGGGCATCGAGGCGGAGGCACGTCCCGCATCGGCCGCGGCGTCCGCGCCGGAGCCGACCCGCTCGTTCAGCTTCGGCATGACGCGCAAGCCCGACGAGACGCCGTCGTTCCGTCCGACCACCGCTGCCGAGCCTGCTGCAGCGCCTGCGGCCCCGAAGGCGGAAGAGCCGATGGAGCTGTCGACGCTCGCCCCGGCGGCGTCGGACGGCACCGCGGACGACGAACTGGTGCTGGGCGCCGACACGATGATGACCCCGCCGGCACCGACGCCCGCTCCGGCTCCCGCGGCGGCACCGGTGCAGGCTGCTGCTCCCGCAGCACCGAAGCCCGCTACGCCAACCCCGGCTGCGGACGAGGGTGGGCAGCGTCGCCAGTGGCTCGCACCCGGCAGCGAAGCCGCTCCGGCTCCGGCCGCCGCTGCCCCGCGGGTGAAGCTGGGAGGCACGCTGTTCGAGCGCATGTCGAACGCCGCGCGCGGTGCGGCGCGCGACGACGACAAGGGTGGTGCCGCGGCCGACCCGGAAGCGCTGGACATCCCGCGGTTCCTGCATCGGCAGAACAACCAGTAGGATAGGAGCCGCGGGCTTTGGCCCGCGGTTTTCCGTGGTCGAGGGTTCGTTCGGTCTGCGGCTTGGTCGCCGCTGACGGACGTTTGTTCAATCTGGAAGCAATGGCGGTCCGCCTGCGTTTTACGATGAGCGCGCTTCTTTTTCTCGGATTCGGCGCGGCGGCATCTCGCTTTGAGGGTCGCCGAGAGCCGCATACCCTCATGAGTTCGCACTAAGTTGCGACCATCGGCTGTTTCTGTGGCGCCGACCAACATCATCGTCATCCCAGCGGACGTCGGCATCACCCGCGACAGGGTTATGGGAGGCGCGGGCGCCTGACCGCGGCGTTGCTTCGATTCCGGGCGTTCGCTGGACACGCAGGCAGGCGCGGGCGCCGGTGAGGGTCGTTGCCGGCCCCTCGACCGTCCGACGTTCGCCCACTCGCCGTTTCCCGGCCCCGTTTCGGCGCGCGAGGAGAAATCAGACATTGCCGGTTCACCCGCACTCGGGTTCAGGGTAATTCCATATCATGGCCCGCACATTCCGATCCGTTCTCCTCGCCGGGGCGTTTGCCGCCGCGAGTGTTCCCGCCATCGCCTCCGCCCAGGCGGTGGTGCAATCGCTGGCGCCCGGCGACGCCGACCTGCTCGCGACCCAGATGCGTGCGCTGGCCGCCAATCCCCGCGACCTGACTGCCCTTGCGACCGCAGGGGAATTGTCGATCAAGCTCGGCGATCTCAGCGGCGCGGCGGCGTTGTTCGCGCGCGCGGACCGTATCGATCCGCGCAACGGACGGGTCAAGGCGGGCATGGGGTCTATCCTCGTACGCTCCGAGCGGCCGGGCGAGGCCTTGCGGTTCTACCAGCAGGCCGAGGCGAGCGGATGGAGCGCGAGCCGCTTCGCCGCCGATCGTGGGTTGGCCTATGACCTGATCGGCGAGCAGCGGCGGGCGCAGGCGGATTACCGCCTGGCGCTGGCGACCGCGTCGGATGACGAGACGATCCGCCGCTACGCCCTGTCGCTGGGTATCGCGGGCAAGCAGGCGGAGGCGCTGGCGCAACTCGATCCGTTGGTGCGCAAGCAGGATCGCGCGGCGTGGCGGGCACGCGCGTTCGTGCTGGCGATGGGCGGCGACACGCCGGGCGCGGAGAAGATCGCGACGACGATGATGCCGGCCGGGGTTGCGCAGGGGCTGGGGCTGTTCTTCCAGCGTTTGCCGACGCTGCCGGCCGCCGACCGTGCGTTCGCGGTGCATTTCGGCGAGATCGCCGCGACCCCGGAGCGGATCGCCGATGCCCGACTGACGCCCGCGCTCGCTGCCTTGCCGCCCGAAACAGTCACGCCGGTGCAGGTGGCAGCGGTGACGCCGCAGTCTTCGGATCGCCGCTCGACCCGGCGCGAGCGGCCGGGGCGTCAGCCGCTATCCGCCACGACCGCCTCTGCGACCTCGACGGCGCCGACGGTCTTGACGGCCAATACCGGCAGCGCCCGCCCCGGCTTTGCCGCGCAGCCACGCGTGAGCGTCGCAGGGCCGACTGCTCCTGTCCCGTCGTCAGCAACGGTGCAGCCCGCCGCAACCGCGATGCGCGAGAGCGACGTGCGAGTCGCTGCGACGACGGTTCGCCCGCCGACATCGACCTTCACGCCGGCGTGGCCGGCCACGGCCCAGCCGGTTGTTTCACAGCCAGCAACCCGGACGACGCCGGTGCAGGTCGCGCAGGTTACCCCGCAATCGCTCCCGCAGCCGGTTCAGACCGCCGCCGTTCCGCCGCCGTCGACGGAGCCGGTCGCGCCGGTGCAGACGGCGGCGGCGACGCAGCGCGCGGATTCGGTGTTGGCGCGCATCGTCGCCAGCCTGTCGATCCCGGCAACGGAGCTGGGCGTGACGCAGGCGATCCCCGCCACGACCGCGCCGGTGCGTCCGATGGTGCCGGCGTCGGTCGCCAGCGCGCCGCGTTCCACCGACGGTCGCCGCGTCGTCGCCGAGGCCGCGGCGAAGGAAGCGCGTGATACCGCGGTTCGCCGGACCGTCGCTGCGAAGCTCACCGGCGATGCGGATGCCGACGACGCCAAGCCGCTGACGCCCGCGCAGAAGCGCGCTGCTGCGCGTCAGGCCGCGGCCGACAAGCGCGCCGAGGAACTGGCGCTGGCGAAGATGACGCCGGCGCAGCGCCGCGCCGCCAAGCGCAAGGCCGCAGCCGAGGCGGAAGAGACCGAGGTCGCCGACGTGAAGCTGACCCCGGCACAGAAGCGCGCGGCCGATCGCCAGGCCGCGACCGACGAGCGGGAAGCCGCCCGAGCTTTGGCGAAGATGACGCCAGCCCAGCGGCGTGCCGCGGCGCGCAAGGCCGCGGCGGACGCGGCAGCGGAGCCGGTGGAGGTCGCCGACGCGAAGTTGACGCCCGCACAGCGGCGTGGCGCCGCGCGCAAGGCGGCGGCGGAGGAGGCGGACAAGCCGCTGACACCGGCCGAGAAGCGGGCCGCGGCCCGCAAGGCGCTGGCCGACAAGAAGGCCGATGCGGAGAAGAAGGAGCTCGCCGACAAGGCGGCGGCCGACAAGAAGGCGTCGCGCTCCAATCCCTCGCGCATCTGGGTGCAGGTTGCCGGCGGGGCGAACGAGAGCGATCTGACGAAGGCGTGGAGCGGCGTGAAGGCGAAGTCGCCGGCGCTCGCCGCCCGTGCCGGCTACTCGACCCCACTGCGCGCCACCAACCGCGTACTGACCGGGCCGTTCAAGACCGATTCGGAGGCGCGTGCGTTCGTGAACCAGCTCTCCAAGCAGGGCGTGTCCGCCTTTCCCTTCACCAGCGATGCCGGCCAGCCGGTGACGAGGCTCGGCGGCAAGTGAGCGCGCATGCTCCCTGGGCTTCGAACCCGGGGAGCAGCCGGGGTCGTCTTCACGAGGAACATAGCGGGACCACGCGTGGGCCGCGCGACGCGTTCCAGCGCGACCGGGACCGCGTGATCCACTCGATCAGCTTCCGCCGGCTGCGGCACAAGACGCAGGTGTTCATGGCGCCGGACGGCGACCATTTCCGCGTTCGCCTGACGCACAGTATCGAGGTCGCGCAGATCGGGCGCGCGGTGGCGCGCGCGCTGGGGCTGAACGAGGACCTGACCGAGGCGTTATGCCTGGCGCATGACATCGGCCACCCGCCCTTCGGTCATGCCGGCGAGGATGCGCTGAAGGCCGCGACCCACGATGTCGGGGGGTTCGATCATAATGGCCACACGCTCCGCGTGCTGACGGAGATCGAGCGGCCCTATCCGCTGTGGAACGGGCTGAACCTGACCTGGGAGACGCTGGAGGGGCTGGCGAAGCATAATGGGCCGGTGCGTCATCCGGGTTGGGCGCTGGCGGCGGCGGACGCGGCGTTCCCGCTGGACCTGACCAGTCATGCCTCTCTGGAGGCGCAGGTCGCGGCGATCGCGGACGACATCGCGTACGACAATCACGACATCGACGATGGGCTGCGGGCCGGGTTGTTGACGATCGAGCAGTTGATGGCGGTGCCGCTGGTGGCGCGGGGCTGGGCGGCGGTGACCGCGCGTTACCCCGGCGTCTCGCCCACGCGGCTGGCGCGTGAACTGGTGCGCAGCCAGATCGGGACGATGGTGACCGACCTGATCGCGGAGACGCGGTCGCGGATTGCGGCCAGCGGCGTGGGGTCGGTGGACGATGTCCGCGCGGCTGGGGCGGCGCTGGTCGGGTTCTCTGCAACGATGCGCGAGGAGGAGCGCGACCTGAAGCGCTTCATGTACGCCAACCTGTACCACCATCCCCGTCAGCTGGAGGCGGCGTCCGCAGCGCACGGCGTGGTCAGCGGCCTGATCGCGGCCTACCGTGCCGACGGCGATCTGTTGCCCCCGGGGTGGCGCGACGATTTGCCGGCGGAGGAGCCGGCGCGAAGCCGGCACATCGCCGACTTCATCGCCGGCATGACCGACCGATATGCGATCACCCGCTACCGCGAGTTGATCGGGCCGATCGACTTGCCCGAGGGGTTCTGAACGGCGCGGTGGCCGTTGCCACCGCGCCGTCGCAGCCGCTTACAGCGCGTGGGTGGAAACGCCGCCGGCCGCACCCTTGGCGTCGCGGACGGAGAAGGCAACCGGGGTTTCGCCCGAGCGGCCCGTCACCCGGCCGTCGCGAACCTGGAGGCGAAACGTCTCTCCACCGGGCAGGCGACGGCCCTTAAGCACCGTCGACTTGCCGAACGCGGAGGTCGTGTAGGTGTAGGTATGGCCGTCATGGACGAACGTCCGCTGCTCGGCAGTATCAGGACCCTGGGCCATACCGATGGTGCTGGTCAGTGCGGCGGCGAGGGCGGCGAGGATGGTGGTCTTGCGCATGATCGTGGACTCCGCATGAGAATAGCGTCGCGCCGGATCAGGTCCTCTCCACTTCCGGCACCGATCATATTGCGGTGCAGCATGGCTGCAACTGCAAAGCCCGGAGCCCGCGATTGTCGTCGATGCAATCGCGTTTGAGCCGCCGCGGCTTTGCGGGTACACGCCGACGCTTTCGCGAAACGGACTGACATGACGCTCTACACCCGGTTCGCCGCACATATCGACGCGGCGCTCGATGCCCTGATCGCGAACGGCACGCTGCCCGGCGGGCTCGACCGCCGCAACGTGACGGTCGAACCGCCGCGCGATGCCACGCACGGCGATCTGGCGACCAACGCCGCGATGGTCCTCGCCAAGCCGGCGGGTGCCAAGCCGCGCGTGCTGGCCGAAGCGCTGGCGGGCGAACTGGAGAAGCTGCCCGAGGTGTCGCGCGTCGACGTCGCCGGGCCCGGCTTCATCAACATGGTGCTGACGGACGACAGCTGGCGCGACGAACTGGCCGCGATCCACGCGGGCGGCGACGATTACGGCCGCTCGACCAGTGGGCAGGGCGTCACCGTCAATATCGAATATGTCTCCGCCAACCCGACCGGGCCGATGCATATGGGGCATTGCCGGGGCGCGGTGGTCGGCGATGCGCTGGCCAGCCTGCTGGAGTTCGCCGGGTCGACAGTGATCCGCGAATATTACGTCAACGATGCCGGCGGGCAGGTCGACGTGCTCGCCCGCTCCGTCCACCTCCGCTACCGCGAGGCGCTGGGTGAGGACGTGACGATTCCGGAGGGCTTGTACCCCGGCGACTATCTGGTGCCGGTGGGGCAGGCACTCGCCGCCGAGTTCGGCGACCGGTACCGCGACGCGCCCGAGCCGGAGTGGCTGGAGCCGTTCCGTACCCGCGCGGTCGCGGAAATGCTGGTCCTCATCAAGGACGATCTGGCGCTGCTCGGCATCCACCACGACCTGTTCTCGTCGGAGGCAGAGCTTCAGGCGGCGGGCAAGCCGGAGGCGGCGGAGGCCGACCTGCGCGCCCGCGACCTCGTCTATGACGGCGTGTTGGAAGCTCCGAAAGGGGAGACGCCGGACGATTGGGAGCCGGTGGTGCTGCCGCTGTTCCGCTCGACCGCGTTCGGCGACGATCAGGATCGCCCGATCCGGAAGTCGAACGGGCAATGGACCTACTTCGGTGCCGACCTCGCCTATCATTATCAGAAGGCGCAGTCGGCCGATCAGCTGATCGACATCTGGGGGGCGGATCATGCCGGCACCGTCAAGCGCATCGTCGCCGCGGTTGCTGCCCTGACCGGCGGCAAGACGCGTTTCGACGTGAAGCTGATCCAGATGGTGCGGCTGCTTCGCGGCGGTGAGCCGGTCAAGATGTCGAAGCGGGCCGGTAACTTCGTGACGCTGGCTGACGTGGTGCGGGAGGTCGGCAAGGATGTCGTCCGCTTCACGATGCTGACGAGGCGCGCCGATGCGCAGATGGATTTCGACTTCGCCAAGGTCGTGGAAGCATCGAAGGACAATCCGGTGTTCTACGTCCAATATGCACATGCCCGGATTGCATCGCTCCACCGGCGGGCGGCGGAGGCGGGAATTACCGGGGGTGAGGCCGATCTGTCCCGTCTTGATACGGATGAGCTGGCACTGGTGAAGCTGGCGGCGCAGTTCCCGCGTACGATCGAGACGGCGGCTGCGACCCGTGAACCGCACAGGATCGCGTTTTATCTGTATGACTTGGCCGCTGCCTTTCACGCCGCGTGGAATGTCGGTAACGACCATCCGGACCGCCGTTTCCTGATCGCAGACGATGCGGAGGCCACGCGCGCGCGGCTTTTCCTGGCGTCGGGAATCGGGCAGATCGTCCGCAACGGCTTGCGCGTCATGGGTGTCGAGGCCGTGACGGAGATGAATTGATGGCCGACAATCTCGACATCCGAGACGAGGATCGCCTCCCGTGGCTGGAGACGGTCGAGCCGGACGAGCCGGAGGGTTCGGGGCTGGGGCGCGTCATCGCGCTGGCGCTGGCGGGATTGATCGTCGTCGCGGCGATCGGGTTCGGCATCTGGCACCTGACGCATAGTCGCAAGAGCGGCGACGGCCAGCTGATCGCCGCGCAGGAAGGCGACTACAAGGTCCGCCCGACCGAACCCGGTGGCCTGAAGGTCGAGGGCGAAGGCGACAGCGCGATCGCGACCAGCGCCGGCAAAGCTGCGGGCACCGGCGCGATCGACCTGAAGGCCGTGCCGGAGGCGCCGGTGGCGGCGCAGGTCGTCCCCGCCGCCACGCCCAAGCCGAAGCCCAGCGCGACGCCGGGCCGCAGCACAATCGCCAAGGTGCCGACGCAGACCGCAGGCCCGCTCAAGGCCGCGGCGCCGCTGACGGGTTCGCGGCCGGTGGCGCAGGGAAATGGCGGCGGCGGCTCGCTGGTGCAGCTCGGCGCGTTCCCGTCCGAGGCGGCGGCGAACGGCGCGTGGGATCGCTTCTCCAAGCGGTTCGCGTACATCGCACCTTTGGGCAAGTCGGTGCAGCCGGTCGCGACGGGCGGCAAGACGCTGTACCGCCTGCGCGTGAATGCGGGCAGCGCGAACCAGGCGGCGGACATCTGCGGCCGTCTGCGCGTGGCCGGGGAAAGCTGCTTCGTCGCGAGTTGAGGGGCGACCTGTTTCTGCGGGCTTTCTTCTGTTCCCCCAGTTCCAGTCGTCACCCCAGCGGAAGCTGGGGTCGCTTGGTGATAGGGCGCGCGCGCGCGACCCCGGAAATCCCAGCGTTCGCGGAATGACGTGCCTGAAAGCCGATCGCAACCGCCGCCACACCGACTAGCCGCGGCCCCGCCGACGGCCTAAACCGCGGCGCATGAAGCCCGTCATCTTCGGCCTGTCCGGGCCCGTCCTGACCCCCGACGAACGCGCGTTCTTCGCCGCGGTCGAGCCTGCCGGGTACATCCTGTTCAAACGCAATATCGTCGATCGCGAACAACTGCGCGCGCTGACGGACTCGTTGCGCGATCTGGCGGGGCGGGACGATCTGGCGATCCTGATCGACCAGGAGGGCGGTCGCGTCGCCCGCATGCAACCGCCGGAATGGCCGGTATTTCCCGCCGGACCGGCATTCGATGCGCTCTACGAGATCGCGCCGATGTCGGCGATCCAGGCGATGCGTGCCAATGGCGAGGCGCTGGGGCTGATGCTGGCGGAGGTCGGCATCACCGTCGACTGTGCGCCGCTGCTCGACGTCGCTCAGCCGGACACGACGGAGGCGATCGCCTGCCGCGCGTACGGTCGCGAGCCGATGCGCGTCGCGGCGCTGGGCCGCGCGATGCTGGAGGGGCTCGCGGCGGCGGGCATCGTCGGCGTGGTAAAGCACATGCCCGGCCACGGTCGCGCGCTGGTCGATTCGCACCATCTGCTGCCGACCGTCACCGCCAGCGACGCCGAACTCGAGGTCGATCTGGCGCCGTTCCGCACGCTGGCCACCGCGCCGATGGGCATGACCAGCCACATCGTGTTCGAGGCGTGGGATGCGGAACGTCCGGCGACGCTGTCACCGGTCGTGATCGAGGACATCATCCGTGGGCGCATCGGCTTCGACGGCCTGTTGATGACCGACGATATCGATATGAAGGCGCTGTCGGGCACGGCGGGACAAAAGGCCGCCGGGGCGATCGCCGCGGGATGCGACCTCGTGCTCGATTGCTGGGCGCGGATGGACGAAATGGTCGAGATCGCCGGCCTGCTCGGCGAAATTGCACCACGCTCGCGGGAACGTCTGGACCGGGCGATGGCGAGCGTACGGCCGGGGTCGGGCGATATGGCGAAGCTGGTCGCGAAGCGGGATGCGCTGCTGGCGTTGGTGTAACGCCCGGTGCCTCCGGTTAGGCCTGAGCGCCGCCGGAGGCCATGTCGCGCGAGGTGCTTTGACTTTGTTCAGCACGAACGGGTTGGTCCGCAACGCTTTTCACCCGGCGTGGCAACGCTGCCGCCTTCTGATATCCCGGCCCCGTGGACAATGATGCGCTGACACTGGACCTCGACGGGTGGGAGGGGCCGCTGGACCTGTTGCTGGCGCTCGCGCGGTCGCAGAAAGTCGATCTGCGCGCGATCTCCATCCTGTCGCTGGTCGAGCAGTATCTCGCCTTTATCGAGGAACAGGCGGAGCGGCTGGAGCGGGCTGCCGATTACCTCGTGATGGCGGCGAAGCTGGCGTACCTGAAGTCCGCGCTCCTGCTGCCCCGCGAGCCGGAGCAGGACCCCGATCCCGACGATCTCGCGTTGCGGCTCCAACTGCGGCTGGAGCGGCTGGACGCGATGCGCGAGGCGGGTGCTCGGCTGATGGCGCGCGACCGGCTGGGCCGCGACGTGTTCCTGCGCGGCGCGGCGGGGGAGGGGCTGACGACGATTCGCCGCACCGGCTGGCAGGCGGAAATCTTCGACCTGATCGCCGCCTATGGCCGGGTCAGCGCGCGGACGCGGCCGGCGCTGCACGTGGTGGCGTCGCGAGACGTGATGACGCTGGAAGCGGCGCTGGAGCGTGTCGCGGCGATGTTGGCGACGCCGGTGGACTGGACGGCGATCGAGCGGTTCCTCCCGCCCTCCGCGGGCCGCTTGCGGCGATCGGCACTGGCGTCGAGCTTTCTCGCGGCGCTGGAGCTGGCGCGGCAGGGGCGTGTCGAACTTTATCAACGCGAACCGTTCGCGCCGTTGATGCTGCGGCGCGCGCGGTCTTGACGCCCCCCGGGGATCTGGTGCGCGCGGTGGAGGCGGTGCTGTTCGCCGCCGCGGAGCCGCTGACGGTTGACGCCCTCGCAGCGCATGTCGGCGGCGATCCCCGTCCAGCGCTCGCGACGTTGGCGCAGGACTATGCCGGTCGCGGGGTGGAGCTCGTCCGGCGGGGCGAGCGGTGGCATTTCCAGACCGCGGCCGATCTCGCCCCGCTGCTTCGGCGCACGCGGGAGGAGACGCGGCGGCTGTCGCGCGCCGCGGTCGAGACGCTGGCGATCATCGCCTATCACGAACCCGTCAGCCGCGCCGAGATCGAGGCGATCCGCGGCGTCCAGATCGCCAAGGGTACGCTCGACGTGCTGATGGAGGCGGGCTGGATTCGTCCAGCCGGCCGGCGCGAGGTGCCGGGCCGGCCACTGACCTATGCGACCACGCCGGGCTTCCTCGCGCATTTCGGACTGGCGAGTCGTCGCGACTTGCCGGGTATCGAGGACCTGCGCGCGGCAGGTTTGCTGGACCCCGTCGAAACGGCGTTCGAAGTCGCGTTCGGAGAGGACACGCAGCGGCTGGAAAAGGCCACCGACTCCGACTAGATGGGACTGCATTATCAGGAGTAAGCATCATGGGCAGCTTCAGCCCGATTCACCTGCTCGTCCTTGCCGTCGTCGCCATCCTGCTGCTCGGCGGCGGGCGTTTCTCCAGCCTGATGGGCGATGTCGCCAAGGGCGTGAAGAACTTCAAGAAGGGCATGGCCGAGCAGGACGACGACACCAAGCCGGCCAAGCGCATCGAATCGCAGAAGCAGGCGGAGCCGGCGTTCGACCGTGACGGCAATGCCACCCGCGACACGCTGCGCGACGATCGTTGATCCTGCGTTGACGCTCACCGCTCGCTGAACCCGGAACAGCATGTTCGATATCGCGCCGACCGAGCTGATGCTGGTCGCCTTCGTGGCGCTGGTCGTCATCGGTCCGAAGGATCTGCCAAAGGCCCTGCGCGTGCTGGGTTATTGGGTCGGGAAGGCGCGCGGCGTCGCGCGTCAGTTCCGCTCCGGCTTCGACTCCATGGTCCGCGAGGCGGAGCTGGAGGAGATGGAGAAGAAATGGGCGGCGGAGAACGAGCGGATCATGCGGGAGCATCCCGTGACGCCGACGGAACCCGACGTCTCGGAGCCGGTACACGATGCGTCTGGGCCGATGCACGAACCGGGCGCACCTACGCAGGACAAGACCACGGAGCCTGTCATGGTCGAAAAGCCGCACGTGATGCCGGCTGAGCCGGGGACGCCGCCGCGTGCCGAAGGAGCCCCATCGTGACCGACACGGTGAGTGACGCCACGAGCGAGATCGACGAAAGCCGCGCGCCGCTGCTCGATCACCTGATCGAACTGCGCCGTCGCCTGCTCTACTGCATCGCGGCCGTACTGGTGGCGTTCGGCATCAGCTATTATTTCGCGGAGGCGATCTTCGGGTTTCTCGTCCAGCCCTTGCTATCGGCCGGGCAGAAGACGGTGATCTACACCGAAATCTTCGAAGCGTTCTTCGTCAAGGTGAAGGTCGCGTTTTTCGCGGCGATGATGATCTCGTTCCCGGTGATCGCGAACCAGCTGTGGCAGTTCGTCGCGCCGGGGCTGTATCGCAAGGAAAAGCGCGCGCTGCTGCCATTCCTGCTGGCGACGCCGGTGCTGTTCCTCGGCGGCGCTGCGATGGCCTATTACATCGCCATTCCGATGGCATTGCACTTCCTGCTGAGCTTCCAGGGCAATGTCGGGGGCGTCAATCAGGAGGCGTTGCCGGGTATTGGCAACTACCTGTCCTTCGTCATGCAGTTCCTGTTCGGCTTCGGCATCGCATTCCTGCTGCCGGTATTGCTGATGCTGCTGGAGCGCGCCGGGATCGTCACGCGGCAGCAACTGGTGTCGGCGCGCCGTTATGCGATCGTCGGCGCGTTCGCCATCGCCGCGGTGCTGACGCCGCCCGACGTTGGATCGCAGCTGTTGCTCGCGATCCCGCTGTGCATCCTGTACGAGATGGCGCTGATCGGCATCTGGTTCACCGAACGCCGCCGAGCGCGTGAGGCCGAGGCGATTACTGAATAAGGCGTAGGTAGGGGCGTTCGGCTTCTCGTCTTCCGTTGCTCGTCGGGCGTCCGCAACGAAGCTGCAGGTCGTCGAGCGACCGTCCATTATTCGCAGATACGAAAACGGGCCGCGTGACGAATGTCACGCGGCCCGCCTTCAAGCGCTTGGCTTACTTGGCGTCGCTCGCCGTCTTGGCGACCGTGTCGCCGGCCGAGCCGACGTCCTTGCCCATACCCTCGACCGTGTTGCACGCCGAGACGAGCAGGCTGCCGGCGATCAAAGCCAGACCGACCAGTTTACGCATGATGTACCTCCCAAAGGGCTTGAATGCCGTGAGGGCAATGCGTCGCGGCAGATATCGTTCCACTGTCGCAAGGACATGCGGTAGACAAAATGCGAGGCGGCTAAAAAGTTAAAGGCCCGAAGACGTCACCGGGGGGGGGGGGAGGGTGAGCGCCTTCGGGCCTATGTCGTGGATCGCGGTAGCGGGGGGGGCATAAGGTCGCGATCCGAATTACATAACACTCACTTGATCGTGAGGTTCCTTGCCGCCGCGCGCTGCCCTCGATTTTTTATTCGCGCCCGATAACCGCGATTGCGATTTCGTACGCGCCAACCAGCGGATCGTGATGCAGGGGCGAGCGAAGCTGCCGGGAAAGGCCTTCGAGAATACGACCGTAACGGCTGCGGGCCAGTTCACGCAGCGTATCGCCGTCGAGCAGCGCTCGCGACACGACGCGCAGGGTCGCTCGGTCCTCCTGTTCGGAGGCCTTGACGGAAACCCGGATCTGGGCCGCCGTGTCGCAGGCGAATGCAAGCTCGACGATCTCGGTGAAGAGGAACGCGACCGCCACGGCGACGTCCTGGTTGACGAGGTACGGATCGACGTCGAGCTTGATCGCGACGCCCGAACCCGCCTCCGACGTAGCACGCAGGTTGGAGGCCAGCTCGCCGATCATCGTGCGAAGATTCAGCCCGCGATGCTCTTCCAGCTCGGCGAAGTGGTGACGGTGCACCACGGCCAGCGCATCGACGCGGCGCTGGATCGCCGCATAGGCTGCGGTCGCATCGGCGCTGGCGGCTCCCCGCGCGTGGAACGCAATCAGGCTGGCGATGACCTGAAGGTTGTTCTTTACGCGGTGATGGACTTCGCGCGTCAGCTTGGTCTGTCGGCGCAGACCCTCCTCCAGTCCGGCTTCGTGCTCGGCCACCGTTCGGCTGATCGTGCGGAAGGTTTCGCCGAGTTCGCGGATCTCCTGCGCCGGCAACCGGCTGGGTGGCGGTACCGGCACTTCCTCACCGGGCTTGAACGATGCGATCTCGCGGCGGAGGTCGCGCAAAGGCCGTAGCAACAGGCGGTCGACCACGAACCAGCCGATCCAGGCGGCGGCGGCCCACATCAGCAACGGCAACAGCATTGCAACGACCATCGACGAGGTCAGCGGCGCGCTGCGGACGCTGGTACGCAGCGCAAGGCCGGCAATGCCGAGTTCGGTCCGCATCGTCTCCATTCGCTGGAGCGGCCCACCGTCCGGCAGCGGCTCCAGATCGAGTGCGTCGTCGTCGAGGATCAGGGCGCTGGCGAAGGTCGTGGCGCGGCTGGTAGGCTGGCCGAGCTCGCGCAGGAAATCCTGCGGGAAGAAGGCGCGGGCGACGACGTCCTTGCGGGGCGCGCTGATGGCAAGGACGAGGCCGCGGTTGGGCACGATGCTCGCGGTCGGGCCGGCGTCAGTCGCGACGGCAGTAGAGCGGGGCAGCCGCTCGCCGCAGAGGACATGACCCATACGGTCGGCGATCTCGAACCGCGCACCCACGGAAGCCTGCTGGGCGAACACCCCCTGCGCGCGCGCGCAACTCGGTGCGTCGGCGGGGTCGATGTCGAGGGCGTTGACTGCCACCCGCAGCGCCGTCATGTCCCCGACCAGCTCGATCGCGATCGAACGCGCGCTTTCGGTGGCGGCGATGCGAAGGCGAGAGCGGGCTTCGGAGTCGGTCAGCCGCGTCGTCTGGAGCGTCGCGAAGATCGCGATCAGGGCAAGCGGCAGAAGGGCGGCACTAAGGACCAGCAACAGCTTCGCGCCGGTCGGCAAGCGCGACAGCGACAGGCGCGGCAGCGTGGGAGAGGGCTCCGTCTGCGCCGATCCGTCGGCGCCCGCGCCGGTCCGGACATCTGCCCGGATAGCGGCGTCATCAGCCATTGAGCGGGTCCGTCAGTTCAGCTTGCCGAGCAGGTCAAGCAGGTCGTCGGGGACCTGCTCCTCGACCGTCCTCTGATATACCGACCGCAAGGCCGAACCCACGGGCTGGTCGAGAGCCGCGTCGGACCCTTGCGTTCTGGACGGCGGAGAGGTTCGCTTGCGTGCCGGCATCTTCGATGTACTGTCCTGACCCAACCGACCGTATCCCCCTGAGGCAACGCCGAGCGGGTGCTTTACCCATATTCGCCGACGTGCCGACAATAGCGAACCCGAGCTTGCCGATGTGACTGTAGCCACGATTTGACGGCGACCCGATTGCGCGAGGAAACCAAACAGCATTTCGTTTGTTCCCAGCGAGCACGAAAATTCCGGGGGTGCGATTTCCGTGCAACCGGGGCATGTCGAATTGCATTTGTACGTGGATCAGCCTCTGCGGCCAGCCTTTGCGCCACGAAAGGCGTGCGCGGTCGCCAAATAACGCCAGGGAGTCACTTCGCCTCATGTCGCTCGGACAGCAACTCGCACCGCATCTACCCTTCCTCCGCCGCTATGGCCGCGCCCTGACGGGCAGCCAGAATCACGGAGACAAGTATGTCCGTGCGACGCTGGAGGCGATCGTCGCCGCGCCGGATCAGTTTCCCAAGGACGTCGAACCGCGCCTCGGCCTGTACCGCATGTTCCAGGGCATCTGGGCGTCGGCCAACTACGACGACATGGACGCAACGGGAGAGGCGGACGGTGCTGAGGCGGTGACGCGTGCGCGGCTGGCCCGTATGACGCCGCTGTCGCGTCAAGCGCTGCTGCTGACGGCGATGGAAGGCTTTACACCCGAAGACGCTGCCTATCTGATCGATGTCGAGCCGGAAGAGGTCGAGTCCTTGGTCGCCGAGGCGCTGGCCGAGATCGAACAGCAGACCCGCGCCCGCGTGCTGATCATCGAGGACGAGCCGATCATCGCGATGGATATCGAGACGATCGTGCGCGACCTCGGGCATGAAGTCACTGGCATTGCCGTGACCCGCGACGAGGCGGTCGGACTGGCCATGGAGGATCGTCCGGGCCTCGTCCTTGCCGACATCCAGCTTGCCGACGACAGTTCGGGCATCGACGCGGTCAAGGACATCCTGGCCGAGTTCGAGGTGCCCGTGATCTTCATTACCGCCTTCCCGGAGCGGCTGCTGACCGGCGAGCGGCCTGAGCCGACGTTCCTCATCACCAAGCCGTTCCAGCGGTCAACGGTGAAGGCGGCGATCAGCCAGGCGCTGTTCTTCGACCAGACGACCGTCCCGTCCGAATGACGCTGTCGCCCGCGGGATTTGCGTCAGCAATCTCGCGGGCATTACGGACCCAAAACGAATTTGGAGCATTGACGCGTCATGGCTGACCCGAACGAACCCATCCACGTAACGACCGAGGAAGCGCGCGCGGGAGCGACCCCGCACATGACCCGGTACATCCTCCCGATCTCGCTGGTCCTGGTCATCGTGATCTTCGCGGTGATCGTCTTCCGCTAGACGAACCGACTAGGAACTGGTGGTTTTCGGATGGCGCGACTGGCAAAGGACCGGGTCGTCGCCTATCTTCGGATAAGGGCGCAGGCTGCGCCGGCTATTGCGATCGGACATGAATGACCCAGCCGATGCTGCGTGACGAGGATGATGAGGAGCAGGAAGCTCCCGTCGTAGAACACGTCTCGCTCTCAGATCCCGAGTTCAAGCAGCAGCTGGGTCAGGTGATCCCGCATCTGCGTGCGTTCGGCCGGTCCCTGTCCGGCAGTCGCGATCTGGCGGACGACCTCGTGCAGGAAACGCTCCTGAAGGCGTGGGCGGCGCGCAAGCGGTTTCAGGCCGGCACCAATATGCGTGCGTGGACCTTCATCATCCTGCGTAACCTGTATCTGTCGCAGATGCGTCGCGCGCGTTTCAAGGGTGAGTGGGACGATCTGGTCGCAGACCGCATTCTGGCGGCACCGGCCAGTCAGGAACGACACGTCGAGCTCGGCGATATGCAGCGCGCGCTGATGCACCTGCCGCAGCCGCAGCGCGAGGCGTTGATTCTGGTCGGTGCCGGCGGGTTTGCCTACGAGGAAGCAGCGGAGATCTGCCAGGTTGCCGTCGGTACGATCAAGAGCCGCGTCGCACGTGGTCGGGTCGCGCTGGAGACGTTGTTGAGCGATGGATCGCTGCCCGCTCGGAGCGAGCACGAGACGGACACCAGCATCACGGCGCTGGATTCGATCATGGGTGATGTCGAACATCTCAGCCGGGGGCGCTGAACCGCTGCTGGCTCCGGTTTCAGGCGGTTTTAGCGCTGGATTGATCGAGCCGCTGGAGAAGGCGCCGCATGTCGTCCGGTAGGCTGCCCAGATTGCCGTATGCATCGCGCATCGCCATGCCGATGGCATCCGTCGCCCGCGGGGCCCGGACGATCTGGCCGTCGCCGTCGTCGATCGTCAGGATGGATGCCCAATTCATAAAATGCTCAACGAGACAGATCGTGTTTCGTTGCGGTTCAAGCACATGACGCCCTCGGGCGATCGCAGTGCGCTGATCGAAGCGATGGCGCGGGCAGAGCGTTTCTCCCCTTTTCTATCTCTGTTGATGCGGCGCGAGCCCGCGATCGTCGAAGCGGCTGCAGCGGGTTTGCTGTCCCTTCCGGCGCAGTCCGATGAAGACATGCCAACGGCGCGCCGGTTGCGGCTGGAGCGACGGGCTATTGCACTGAGCGTCGCGCTGGGGGACCTCGCCGGCTGGCTCGACCTGACGCAGGTCACCTCCGCCCTGACCGACTTCGCCGATCGCGCGCTGGACGAGGCGATCCGCGCGGCGATCGGCGAACGCTATCCCGGCGAAGAGCCACGCGGCTTTGCGGCGATTGCGCTGGGCAAACAAGGCTCGCGTGAGCTGAACTATTCGTCGGACATCGATCCGATCCTGATCTTCGACCCGCAAACCCTGCCACGCCGCGCCCGCGAGGAGCCGGAAGAGGCCGCGGTCCGCATCGCCAAGCGGGCGGTCGAACTGCTGCAGGCGCGCGATGGCGACGGCTATGTCCTGCGCGTCGACCTGCGCCTGCGGCCCTCGCCGGAAGCGACGCCGATCGCGCTGCCGGTGAACGGAGCTATCGCCTATTACGAAAGTCAGGCGCTGGCGTGGGAGCGCGCCGCCTTCATCCGTGCACGCGCGGCGGCCGGGGACCTCGCCTTGGGGCAGCGCTTCCTCGATGCGGTGCGGCCGTTCGTGTGGCGGCGGACGCTCGATTTCGGGGCGGTCGGCGAAATCCGCGACCTCTCGCGCCGCATTCGCGACCACCACGCGCAGGGTCAGCGGCTCGGACCCGGCTACGACCTCAAGCGCGGGCGCGGCGGCATTCGGGAGGTCGAATTCTATGCCCAGATCCACCAACTGATCCACGGCGGCCGCGATCGCGCGTTGCGGGCGCCCGCTACCCGCGACGCGCTGGAGGAACTCGCCATCGCGGGGTGGATCGACGTGGACGACGCCAGGGGGTTGGCGGACGCGTACACGCTGCTGCGGACGATCGAACACCGTGTGCAGATGATCGACGATCGCCAGACTCACGCGCTGCCGACCGGTGCCGCACTCGACGCGGTGGCGGGACTGCACGGGCTGGAAAACGGCGAGGCGCTGATCGCGTTGCTGCGAGAGCCGACCGAACGGGTGGGGCGGGTCTACGACGCGCTCGATGACGACAAGCGGGCAGGCGTGTCGCGCGACCCCGTGATGCTTGCCGACGAACTGGCGGCGGCGGGGTTCGCCGAGCCCGGCACGGCGGCACAGCGAATCGGTACATGGCGCGCCGGCACCTATGCGGCATTGCGCAGCGCGGCGGCGCGCGACGCGCTGGAGGCGGTGCTGCCGGTGCTGGTCGAGGCGTTGGGCCGCGCGCCCGAGCCGATGCGCGCGCTGACCCGGCTCGATGGCGTGCTGGAGAGGATGCCGAGCGCAATCAACGTCTTCCGTCTGCTGGAGGCGCGGCCCGGGCTGGCGGAACAACTCGCGATGATCCTCGCGCATGCCGCCCCGCTGGCCGACGAGCTCGCGCGGCAACCGGCGCTGATCGACGGCCTGATCGACGCCTCTGCGCTGGAAGAGGTCGGCACCGCCGACCGGTTGGCAGATCGGATGCGTGGCGGCGACGTCGCCGACTATCAGGCGCGACTGGATCATGTCCGTCGCGTCGTCGGTGAGGCGCGGTTCGCACTGGGCGCGCAGATCGTGCTCGGCGCGTCCGATCCGCTCGCTGTCGCCGCCGGCTATGCGCGGGTGGCGGAGGCGGCGGTGGCGGTGCTGGCCGAGGCGGCGCTGGCGGAGTTCCGTCACGCGCACGGCTGCCTCCCGGACAGCGAGTTCGTCATTCTCGCATTGGGCCGCCTCGGTGGCCAGGCGCTGACGCATGCGTCGGACCTCGACCTCGTTTATCTGTTCACCGGCGACTTCGCGGCGGAGTCCGACGGTGCCAAGCCGCTGGGCGCGACGCTCTATTACACGCGGCTGGCCAGCCGCGTGACGGCAGCGCTGTCGGTCGCGACGGCGGCGGGGCCACTCTACGATGTCGATACGCGCCTGCGGCCATCGGGCGCGCAGGGGCCGTTGGTCGTGACCGTCGACAGCTTCGCACGCTATCAGCGCGAGGAGGCGTGGACGTGGGAGCATATGGCGCTTGCGCGGGCGCGGGTCGTGTTCGGTTCATCCGAGGCACGCGCGGGGGTGTCCGCGATCATTGCCAACGTTCTTGCGGGTGATCGGCCGGTTCGCGATGTGGCCGACGAGGCGCGATCGATGCGGGCCGAAATGGCGAAGCATAAACCCGCCAAGGGCCCCCTCGACGCGAAGCTGCTGCCCGGAGGGCTGGTCGATCTGGAGTTCGCCGTCCACGTTCTGCAGCTTACGCACCGGACCGCGTTCGACCCGCATCTCGGCCGGGCGATCGACGCGCTCGCGGAGAAAGGGCTGGTGCCGCCGGAGACGCGCGCGTCCTACGACCTGCTCGCGCGCCTGCTGGTAACGATGCGCCTCGTAGCGCCCGATGCCGAGCCCCCGGCAGAGGCGACGCGGGCGCTGGTCGCGGCGGCGCTGCGGTTGCCCGATTGGGAGGCGGTGGTTGCCAGCCTCGATCATGCCCGGCAGGAGGTCGGGCGATTGTGGAACGGAGTGGCATGATGGACAGGATACCCGCGGTGACCGTCATCGGACCAGACGGCCCGATCGATCTCGCGGCGGTGGGCGCGCCGCTGGTCGTGTACTTCTACCCCAAGGACGACACGTCCGGCTGCACGCGCGAGGCGCAGGATTTCACCGCCGCCGCACCCGACTTCGCGGCGGCAGGAGTGCGCGTCATCGGTGTGTCGAAGGATAGCCCCGCCAGCCACGTGAAGTTTAGCGCCAAGCACGCGCTGGCGGTCGAACTCGCCAGCGACGAGGACGGCAGCGTCTGCGAGGCATTCGGCGTGTGGGGTGAGAAGAAGCTATACGGCAAGACGTATATGGGCATCGAGCGGGCGACGTTCCTGTTCGCCGCCGATGGCTCGCTGGTGCGCGACTGGCGCAAGGTGCGCGTACCCGGTCATGTCGAGGCGGTCTTGGAGGCCGCCCGCGCGCTGTAATGAACAGCGTTGCCGACGCCTGCCGCGATGTGCTCCTCGCCGCGGAGCCGCTCGAGAAAGTTCGTACGGCGCGGTCGGTGGCGCGCGCATGGCGGCGCGGGGCGCTCGATCATCGGTTCGACACGGCGATGCCCGAGGCCCCGGCGCGGCCTGCACTGCCCGAGCTGTTGCCACCCCATCGCATGCCCAAGCGGGGGCGGGGAGGATCGGAGCGGGGCCGGCTCGCACTGCTCCACGCTCTGGCGCATATCGAGTTCTCGGCGATCGATCTGGCATTCGACGTCGCGGGACGGTTCGGCGGTCAGTTCCCGCGCAGCTTCGTCGACGATTGGCTTTCGGTGGGGGCGGACGAGGCGATGCATTTCGCGATGCTCGACCGGCGGCTGAAGCAGTTTGGCTCGTTCTACGGCGATCTGCCGGCGCATGCTGGGCTGTGGGAAGCGGCGGCGGAGACGGCGCACGATGCCGCAGCCCGGCTGGCGGTGGTGCCGATGGTGCTGGAGGCGCGCGGGCTGGACGTCACGCCGGAGACGGTCGCGCGGTTCGACGCGGCGGGCGATGCGAAGAGCGGCCGCATCCTGCATCGCATCTACACCGACGAGATCAGGCACGTCGGATTCGGCGCGAAATGGTTCGGCTATCTCTGCGCGAATGCTGGAATTCTGCCCGCGCCACAGTGGCAAATGCTGGTCCGGAAGCATTTCCGCGGTCCGCTTAAGCCGCCGTTCAACGACTCGGCGCGCGCCTCTGCCGGTCTGACGCGGGACTTCTACGCGCCTCTTGCATCTGTCTGACCAATCCGGCCACACACGCTCAAGACTGAAGCGCGGTGGGGCTGCGGATCAGGATTGAGATGGACGAGCCGCCCGCGGCGATGCGGGACGGCGCTGATTTTTGGGGCTTGATGACCAACATTCGCTTCTCTGTCGCCGCCGCTGCCGCCGCGATGATCCTGGCTTCTCCGATCGCCGCGCAGGCCAAGACGGTCGCACAGGCACCCGCCGTTGGTGGCGAGTATATCCCGGCCAACAGCGCGGAGACGACCGCCGACCTGAAGGCCGACCAGCAGTTCCGCACGCTGTTCCAGACCTGGAAGAAGCTCGATACGGCGACGAACGGCGGACAGGGCGCGATTGCGATCCCCTCGGTGCAGCCCGTCACGAAGCTTCAGTTCACCAGCAATTTCGGTATCCGCTCGGACCCGTTCCGCGGCTCGGCGGCGATGCATGCCGGCGTCGACATTCCCGGTCCGGTCGGCACGCCGATCTACGCCACCGCCGATGGCATCATCGCCCACGCCGAGCGGCTCGGCGGCTACGGCAACATGGTCGAAATCAATCACGGCAAGGGCATCGCGACCCGCTACGGCCATTTGTCGAAGATCCTCGTCAGCGACGGCACCCGCGTCCAGCGCGGTCAGTTGATCGCGCTGATGGGCTCGACCGGCCGTTCGACCGGCCCGCACCTCCATTACGAGGTTCGCATCGACGGCCACGCCGTGAACCCGATCCCCTTCCTGACCACCGCCGACTATCTGCTCGCGTCGCAGGATCGCAGCGTTCACCAGATTCCGGTGTCGGTCGACGGACCTGCCGCTCAAGACTGACCGGTTGCCGCCGCGTCGACCGAAGCCTATCTGTCGCGCATGGCCACTCTCGCTTCTGACCCCACTATCGTCGACGTTGCTCCCGTCGATATCGCACTGACCCCCGCAGCCGCGGCGCGGGTGGCGGCGATCGCACAACGCCAGGATAAGCCGGCTGTGCTGCGCCTGTCCGTCGATGGCGGCGGCTGTTCGGGGTTCCAGTACAAGTTCGGCCTTGCTGACGCGCCAGACGTCAACGACACCGTTGCGGAGACGGACGGCGTGCGGCTGGTCGTGGACGAAATCAGTATCGATCTCGTGCGCGGTTGTTCGGTCGATTACGTGGAGTCGCTCGGAGGCGCGGCGTTTCGGGTCGAGAACCCGCAGGCGGCATCGGGCTGCGGCTGCGGCACCAGCTTCGCGATCTGATGCACTTGAAGATCGTCACCTACAACGTCAACGGCATCAAGGCTCGGCTGCCCCGCGTCGTCGAGTATTTGACCGAAGACCAGCCCGACATTGTCTGCGTTCAGGAACTCAAATCTAGCGACGAGACGTTCCCGCTGAAGGAGATCGAGGACGCCGGCTACGGTGCGCTTTGGCACGGCCAGAAGGCGTGGAACGGTGTCGCCGTGCTTGCCAAGGGAACGACGCCGGTCGAGCGGCAGCGCGGGCTGGAGGGCGAGCCGGAGGACGAGCATAGCCGCTATCTGGAATGCGAGGTTCACGACGTGATCGTCGCGTCGCTGTACCTTCCTAACGGCAACCCCCGACCCGGTCCGAAGTTCGATTACAAGCTGCGCTGGATGGAGCGACTCGCCCAGCGCGCGGCGGCGATCCTTGCGGAGGAGCGCCCGGCGGTGCTGGCGGGCGATTACAACGTCATCCCCAACGACGACGATACATATTCGGTGCGCGCGATGCAGGAGGATGCGTTGATGCAGCCGGAGAGCCGCGCCGCATACCGCAAGTTGTTGGCGCAGGGCTGGACCGACGCGCTGCGCACCCGCGAGCCAAAGGGTGGCGTGTGGACATTCTGGGATTATCAGGCGGGTGCGTGGCAACGCGATGCGGGGTTCCGGATCGATCACCTGCTGCTCAGTCCGCAGGCCGCGGATCGACTGGTCGGGGCTGGCGTCGACAAGGCGTATCGTGGGCGGGAAAAGGCGAGCGATCACGCGCCGACCTTCGTGACGTTGCGATGAAGCGGCTGGCCGCTGCCGCGCTGATGATGGCTCCCGCGGTGGCTTGGGCGCAGGACGAGCCGCGCTTTTGTCCGAACAGTCCCTCGCTCGAAAGCTCCGCCTGCACGACGGAGCCGGGTCGCGTCCATGTCGAGGCGACGCTGGGCGACTGGCAACTGGAGCGCAACGCAAATCAGCGGATCGACACGGTGTTGGCGGGCGACGTACTCGTTCGCGCCGGCGTCGGCCCGTCGACCGAGGTGCAGCTCGAATGGACGCCTTATGGTCATGTCCGCACTCGCGACCGTGCAACGGGCATGGTCGAGAAGCAGGCGAGGGTCGGCGACGTGACGCTGGGCGTTCGCCAGAACCTGCGCAATCCTGACGGGAAGGGCCTGTCCTTCGGCATCCAGCCCTCGGTCACGCTTCCGGTCGGTCGTTCGCCAGTCGGGGCGGGGGACTGGGCCGCGGGCGTGGTTCTACCCGTCACCTACGACCTGACGGACACAATCAACATCGGCACGACCGGTGAACTCGACGCGGCCGTCGATGAGGATGGTCATGGACGACATTTTCAGGGCAGCATGGTTGCCGCAGTGGCGATCGAGATCAGCGACGCCTTCTCCACGACGATCGAGGCGCAGGTGATGCGTGACGACGATCCCTCCGGCGCGACGACGCAGGCGGTGGCGGGATTGGGTTGCTTGTGGACGGTCGCCCCGCGCCGGGCCTTCTTTGCGGAAGCGGTCGGCGGGTTGAACCACGACGCGCCTGACGTACGGCTCTATGCGGGGATCGCCGCACTCTTTTAGGTCTACAGACGTTTTGCGCCAACAGTTGGTGAGAAACATCGTAGATCGGCGGCGCCTGGAAGTCCGCAGCACGCAACAACGGCGGAATTGCGTGGATTCGTGTTTGGCACGGCTAATGCAGTGTACCTCATGAAGCCGGAATGGACCGGCTCGCAAGAGGGAACCACCGCCATGCTGATCGCCATTCTCGCCTCCGCCGCCGCCACGATGACCGCACAGCCCTTCCCCGCCGCATCGACCTGGGGTGCCACGATGAACCAGCAGATGCTGCACACGGCACTGCGTGCGCCCGAGCGTCCCGTGACGAAGGGAACGACCTACTGTTTCCTCGACGATGTCACCGCCCGCGGCTCCGTGCGGAAGGTCTGCCGCAGCCGTCAGGCCTGGAACCGCCTGGGCCTCGACCCCGCGATCTGATCGTCCTGCTGAAACGCAGTGGCGGCAACCCCGGACGCGGGGCGGCCGCTACAGCGTCCGTTCGTAGACCTGATACACCTTGTTGATTTCGCAGTTGATTGTCGTCGCGATCGACCGCATCCCCTGATTGTCGTCGAGGATCCAGCCGATCTCGCCTCGGCTCGCGCCGTAATGCTTGATCGAGGCGCGGCGGATGTACTCGATCATCATGAAAGCCAGCTGGCTCGCCATCCGCGACGCCTGCAACTCCTTCACCACACCCATCAGCGGCACGCGCATCGTGCGGACCTGCGGTTTGCGCAACCACAGCAGCAGCTTCGCCCAGCCGAACGGCAGCAGCGATCCGTTGAGCGGCTTGATCGCCTCGTTCAGATCGGGAAGCGTAATCATGAACGCTACCGGTCGTCCGTCCAGTTCGGCGATGCGGATCAGGTCGTTGAACACGATCGGCTTCAACTTGACGCCGACATCCTTGATCTCGGGCGGCGTCAGCGGCACGAAACCCCAATTGTCGGACCATGCGTCGTTCAGGATCGCCAGGATCGTCGCGGCTTCCTCGTCGAACTTCGACTTGTCCACCTCGCGGATGCGGATGCGCTCGTTCTTCTCGCCCGACTTGATGATCCGCTGGACGATCGGAGGAAATTCTTTCGTGATGTCGAGGTCGTAGGTCAGCAACTGCTTGACGGGTGCATAGCCCGCCGCCTCGATCCAGCCGCGATATTCGGGCTTGGCATGGCCCATCATGATCGTCGGATCGTGATCATAGCCCTCGATCAACAGACCCGGCTCTTCCCAGATCGACATCGAGATCGGGCCCAGCGCCCGCGTCATACCCTGATCGCGCAGCCATTGTTCCGCACTGGCGAGCAACGCCCGGAACACGCTATCATCCTCCGCCTCCATCAGCCCCCATTGTCCGACGCCAGGTCCGAACCCCTGAGCAGGGTCCATCGTCAGCGCCAGCGTGTCGATGTGCGCGGAGATGCGGCCGACGATCTGGCCACTGTGTTCGGCGAGGAAAAGCTGCGCCTTGGCGTGGCTGAACCAGCCGTTCTTCGCCGGCGTGATGAGGCCCAGCGCCTCGTTCTTCAGCGGCGGCACCCAGTGCGGATCGTTCGCGTAGAGGCGGAACGGCAGGTCCACGAATGCCTTGCGATCCCGCTTGCTGTCGATCGGGCGGATGACGATATCACTCATGTTCGATCGTTTAACCGGCGCATCCGATCATGGCGAGTGAAGTTTCCGTCAGCGCTTTCGGTGCGCGCGACCTGTAAAGGTCATGCTGTCGCCACTATTTCGGTGTGATGGATACCCTGATGACGAGCATGACCCTGGATCGCGCCGCAACGGCGCCTGTTGCGGGCACGACGAGGATCGCCGACGACAAGGCGATGCTGCGCGCCGCGGCCGACCTGACGCGTGAATTGTCGCAGCCGAAGCCCGCCATTTATTGGGCGGACCTGGTCGCATCTGCAATGGTGGGTTACGGCGCGCTGGCCGTGGCGGTGACGGCATCGTCCACGGCGGTGGTCGTACTGGCGGGGATCGTCGCCATGCTGGGCCTGTACCGGGCGATGAGCTTCATCCACGAAGTCAGCCACATGAAGCATGGCAGCGTGCCGCATTTCCGGCTGGGCTGGAACCTGCTGGTCGGCATCCCGATGCTGATCCCGTCCTTCATGTATGAAGGCGTGCATAATCTGCATCACGCCAAGACGCGCTATGGCACGGTCGAGGACCCTGAGTATCTGCCGCTGGCTTTGATGAAACCGTGGACGCTGCCACTGTTCATCGTCGTATCGGCGCTGGCGCCGGTAGCGCTGCTGTTCCGGTATGCGATCCTGTCGCCGCTGTCGGTGGTGGTCCCGTCGCTGCGTCGGGCGATCGTCGAGCGTTATTCGGCGTTGGCGATCAATCCGCAGTTCCGCCGTCGCGCGCCGGAAGGTGCCGCCGCTATTTACTGGAACCGGATCGAGGCGGCGGCGAGCATTTGGGCGATCGCGCTGGTGGCGATGGTCGCAACGGGCGTCATCCCGCTGCGCGCGTTCGGCATCGCAATGCTGATCGCCTCGGCGGTCGCTGTGATCAATCAGGTGCGTACCCTGGTCGCGCATCTGTGGGAGAATGAGGGCGAGCCGATGAGCGTCACCGCCCAGTATCTCGACACCGTCAACGTGCCGCCGCCGTCGCTGCTGCCGGCCCTCTGGGCACCGGTCGGCCTCCGCTATCACGCGCTGCATCACCTCCTGCCGAGCGTGCCCTACCATGCGCTGGGCGAGGCGCACCGCCGGCTGACGGCGATTCTGGAAGCGGAATCGCCTTACCACGAGGCCAGCTATCCGGGCTTGCCGGGACTGGTGTGGAAGATCGGGCGATCGACAATGGGGCGTCGCTGACCGGCTGCTAGCCCGCGTGGCTTGTCGCCAAGGTTCTGGCCAACACCAGCCTCTTGGCGACTTCCTTCACGATAGCGTCTTCGAGCACATTCCGCTTCTCGGCCGGCATGGCTTTCAAGGCGTCCTCGGTGAGTTCCATGTCCTCCAGGATGTCGCGGCGCGCGCGCTCGGCGGGTGTCATCCTCGCTTCCTTCTCGAACGCCGTGAGCGCGTCGCGCAGTTTGTCGGACGGCATCGGCGGTGCCGAGGCATCGACGGTCCGAGGTGCGGACGCCTTTGTACCAGACGCCGCAGGCTTATCGTGCGGTAGCGCGAAAGCTCCGGCGGAACGCGGCAGCGACGGGGACGGCGCAACGATTGACAGGCTGGAGATCGACGACAGGCGCATGGTGCGGGCTCCGGCAGACGGACGGGATCCATCGATCTAGGACGTCGTGGTTAACACCTATTCCTCGGTGCGGAACAAGACCGCTTCGCCGATCAGCAGGAACAGCAGGAAAGGTGCCCAGGCCGCCAGGAACGGCGGATAGGCACCGAGGTTGCCCATCGCCAGCGCGAACTTGTCGGCGATGAAATAGGTGAAGCCCAGCGCCATGCCGATCACGGCGCGCACGAACAGCTTGCCCGATCGCGCTACGCCGAACGCCGCGACGCCGCCGAGCAGCGGCATCAGCACCGCCGACAACGGCCCCGACAATTTATGCCAGAGCGATCCCTCCAGCGCCTTGGTAGGTCTACCGGCGCCGGACAAATCCTTGATCGCGGCCTTCAACGCCCCCAGCGACAGCCCATCGGGATCGACCGTCGCCAGCGTGAACTGATCCGGGCGGGCGTCGCGACCGACGACGATCGAAGGGATACGGACCTGCTGCCCCGACGCCACGTCGAAGCGGAGCGCCGGGCCGATCCGCCAGCCGCCACCGGCCTGGAACCGGCCGATCGGCGCGCGGACGATCGCCGCCAGATTGCCGCCGGCGCGATCGTACAGCGTGACGTTGCGCAATACGGTATTCGCACCGCGCCCCTGCGTCTGTTCGACCTCGATCAAGTCGTCGCCGTCGCGCACCCACACGTTCGATCGGTCGCCGCGATCGATCGGCATCGGCCCGTAATTGACCTTCTGCCACTGGTTGAGCGTCGCGGTGGCGCGGCTGGCGATACGGTCGTTGAAGGCGAACGAGATGATGGCGACGCCGAAGCTGGCGAGCAGTAGCGGGGCCAGCACCTGATGCGCGGACAGCCCGGCGGCTTTCAGCGCGATGATCTCGCTGTTCTGGTTCATGGTCGCCAGCGTCAGGATCGTACCGAGCAGCACCGAGAAGGGCAGAACGAAGGCGATGATCTGCGGCGCGCGCAGCGAGACATAGGTCCACACCTGCGCCTGCCCGTTGCCCGGCACCTCCAAGATGTTGCCGGTTTCCGACAGCAGGTCGAGCGCTTGCAGGATCAGGACGATCGCCGCCATGATCGCGAAGGTGCGGACGAGGAACAGACGCGCCATGTACAAGGACACAGTGCGTGACGGGAAAAAACTCATCGCCTTCACGCCGGCATCTCCTCACGCCGGCGACCGGGCAGTCGGCGCAAGATCGCCTTGCCGAGCTTGCCGAAACCGCGTTCCAGTGCGCCGATCGGCTGCCCGCCGGGGACATAGGCGATCTGGTAGTACATCCAGAATACCAGCCCCGCGAACACGAGGAACGGTCCCCAAAGGGCGATCACCGGATCGACCCGGCCCAGCGCGCCGATGTCCGACGCATATTGGTTCACCTTGTGATAGGTTACGATCATCACGATCGACAGGAATACCCCGAGCGAAGACGACGACCGTTTCGGCGGGATCGCTAGCGCCAGCGCGAGCAATGGCAGCAGGAACATCGTCGCGACCTCGACGAGCCGAAAGTGGAATTCGGCCCGGCTCGACGCGCGCAATCCCTGATTGGTCGTAGCCTTCCCCAACTTGGCCAGTTCGGGCAGCGTGAATTCCAGGTTGCGGCCGCCGCGCTGCCGGAAATTCTCGAACTTCGGCAGGTTGATCGGCAGATCGTGGGCGGAGAAGGTCAGCACCCGCGGCACCTTGAACTCGGGCCGGTTGTGGACGAGCGTGCCGTTGGTCAGCCGGAAGATGATGACGTTCGGATCGTCGGTCGCCATGAAGCGGCCATGCTCCGCGGTCACGCCGATCCAGTCGTTCTTCGGCGTTTGGACGTGGACGAAGATGCCGCTCAGATCGCGCCCCTTGTCGCGGCTCTCCTCGATGCGCATCGTCATGCGGTCGCCGAGATGGGTGAACTCGCCGACCTTGATCGATGCGCCCAGCGCGCCGGTGCGCAGTTCGAACCGCAATCCTTCGTAATAATAACGAGCGATCGGCTGGACATAGCCGACGATCGCCAGATTAATCGCGGCCAGCAGGATCGCGAACATGTACGGCACGCGCAGCAGCCGGGTGTAGCTCATCCCGACACCGCGCATTACGTCGAGCTCCGACGTGGAGGACAGCCGCCGGAACGCGAGCAGGATGCCGAGCATCAGGCCGATCGGAATGCCGAGGCCCAGATACTCCGGCAGCAGGTTCGCGAGCATCCGCCAGACGACGCCGATCGGCCCACCCTGGGTCGCGACGAAGTCGAACAGCCGGCCGATGCGATCGAGGACCAGCAGCATCGACGCGATCGTCAGCGTCGCGAACAGCGGCACCGCGATCAGGCGCGCCATGTAGCGATCGATCGATTTCATCGGAGGGGAGGCTCGGTCAGCAAGATGGCGCGGGTATAGGCGCAGCAGCGCCAGCCTGTCAGGGGGGAAAATCCGGGTATCTGGCTGGCTTCGGTTAGAAGCGGGTCACTCTGCGGCGATCTGTTCCGGCGGCGGGGCGCTCCGCAGCATCGACGCGGCGATGGCGCGTTCCAGCCCGGCGAGCGTGAACGGCTTGCGCAGGACGTGATGCTCGCCGAACTCGGCTGCATTGGCCTCTCCCGCGAAGCCGGTGACGAACAGGACCGCGACGTGCGGGAACGCCTGCGCGAAGCCTGCCACCATTTCCGGTCCGGTCTGGCGCGGCATGAGGACATCGGAGATCACCAACTCGACATGGGGGTTGCGCGCGAGCAGTTCCGGGGCGGCAAGCGGGTCGCTGCACGACACCGTGCGGTGGCCGAGTTCCTCCAGCGCCCCCATCGTTGCCGCCAAAACGCGTGGATCGTCCTCGACGACGAGGATGTCGTATCCCTCGCGGTCGACGTTGGCCGGCATCGCCGCGGCGCGGGCGGGCGCTTTGGTCACGACGGTCGTGTCCCGTGGCAGATACAGCGTGACGGCGGTGCCCTCGCCGGGAGCGGTGTCGATCGTGATCTCGCCCGACTGGCTGCGCACGAACGCGAAGATCTGCGACAGGCCGAGCCCGGTGCCTTTGCCGGCTTCCTTGGTGGTGAAGAACGGCTCGAACACCCGGTCCGCAACCTCTGCGGTCATGCCACACCCATTGTCGCGGACTGCGACCGTAACGTAGTCGCCCGCCGCGCAAGCACCGACCTGCTCGGCGGCCAGCGACACCGCGCCGGTGACGATCGCAATGGTGCCGCGGCCGTCGACGGCGTCGCGTGCATTGACGGCCAGGTTGACGATGACGTTTTCGAGCTGGACCCGGTCGGCCCGCACCCGCCAATCCCCCGCATCGTTGCGCGTGACCAGCGTGACGCCGTCGCCCAGCGTACGATCGAGCAGGTCCGTCATGTCCTCGACCAGTTCGGCGGCCGCGATCGGTTCCGGCTTCAGCGCTTCCTCGCGGCTGAACGCCAGCAGCCGGCGCGTCAGGGCCGCGGCGCGGTCGGCGCCTTCTGCTGCGCTGTCCAGATGGCGTGCGGCGGCAGTCGGATCGGCGCGGACCGTGCGCTGCGCCAGCTCGATGCCGCCGATCACGACCGCCAGCATGTTGTTGAAATCGTGCGCGATTCCCCCGGTGAGCTGCCCCACCGCCTCCATCTTCTGGACTTGGCGCAGCTTCGCTTCCTGTTGGCGCAACTCGGCACTGGTCCGCGCCACCGCCTCCGCCAGCGCATCGGCATGCTCGCGCGCGGCGTCCGCGTCGGCACGGGCCAGCGCCCGCTCACCCACCGCGCGCAACGACAGCCAGCCGAGCAGGACCGCGCCGAGAACGATCAACAGGCCGAAGATCGCGAGCACGCCGGCGATGCGGCTGGAGCGTTCGACCGTGTCGGTGGCGGTGGCGACGCGCTGTTGCAGCAGCGAGCGCTCCCGCCCGATGATCGCATTCAGGTCGTGGTTGATCTCGTTGAGGGCCGGTGCCTTTCTGGCCTGATAGTAGCGCGCATAGGCCTGACTGTTGCGACCGTAACTGGTCGACAGCGCGGTGACCGACAGTTCCTTGCCACGCGCTTCATAGGCTTTGCGCAACTGCTCGATCGCCGGGCCCTGACCCGGATTGTCGTAGGTCAGCCGGTCGAGCCGGTCGATCTGTGACCCGGCGAGCAACCATTCGTCCCAGTAGATTTGCCCCTGGGACTTGTCGCCGGAGATCACGTAGCGCCCCAGCGACGCCTCCGCCCGCGCGATCGTCCCCGACAGCGTGCGGGCGAGGATCATGACGTCGTAGCTATGCGTCTGCAATTGGAGCGCCCGGTCACGCTCCCGATCCGCACCTCGAAGCGTGAGGACGAGCGCGATCAGCACCGCAGCGGCCAGCAGCGCCATCGCCCCGAGCGAGACGGTCTGCCACCGCGTGACGCCGCCCCGCGTCACGCCATCGTCGTGTTCACGCTCCACTTCGCTGACATACATCCATCGCCTCCGCCTGCAAAGCGGGCGACGTAGATCAGCCGATAACCCCCACGGCTCGTCCCGCGGCGCGGAACATCGTCAGAACCGTTGCGATCTGTTCGGCCGTATGCTCCGCGCAGATCGAGCAGCGCAGCAGGAACGTACCGGCGGGCGTCGCCGGCGGACGCGCGACGTTGACGTACAGTCCACCGTCGAGCAGCGCCTGCCAGATACCCACCGCCTGTTGCTGGTCCTCCAGGATCACCGCGACGATCGCGCTTTCGGGTGTTTCGGTGCCCAGCGTGAAGCCCATCGCCTTCAGCCCGCCGTGAAGTGCGCGGGCGTTTTCCCACAGCCGTGCACGCTTCTCGTGCGCGACCGCCAGCTTGCGGATCGACGTGGCGGCGGTCGCCACCACCGACGGCGGCAGGCTGGCGGTGAAGATGTACGGGCGGCAGGCGAGGCGGATCGCCTCGAACTTCGGGTGGTTCGACACGCAGAAGCCGCCGACCGTGCCGACCGATTTGGAGAAGGTGCCGACGATGAAATCGACGTCCAGCCCCTGATCCTCATACACACCGCGACCGTTCGGACCGAAAAAGCCCATCGAATGTGCTTCGTCGACCAGCACCATCGCGTCGTGCTTGCGGGCGACGGCGACCATCTCGCGCAGCGGCGCGATGTCGCCGAGCATCGAGTACACGCCCTCCAGCACCACCAGCTTGGCGGGCTCCTTCGGCAGGCGGCCGAGGCGCTTGTCCAAATCCTCGACCGAATTATGGCGGAAGCGGACGATCTCCGCATTACCCTGCGCACAGCCGTCGTAGATCGATGCGTGGCTGTCCGCGTCGAGGATCACATACTCGCCCTTGGTCGCGAGCGTGGAGATCATGCCGAGATTGGCCATGTACCCGGTCGAGAACACGATCGCGCCGGACATGTCGTAGAAGTCGCGCAGCGCCTGTTCGACATCGACATGGTCTTGGAACGTGCCGTTGAGCATGCGGCTGCCGTTGGTGCCCGATCCGAACCGATCCAGCGCGGTCTTGCCAGCGGCCACGACGTCGGGATCGAACGTCATGCCCATGTAATTGTACGTGCCGAGCAGGATCGTGTCGCGGCCGGCGATCACCGCCTCAGTCGGCGACTTGACCTGTTCCATGACGATCGCGAACGGATCGGTAACCCCCGTGTCGATCAGCGCCTTGCGCTCCGCGATCAGGCCATCGAACTTCGACATCAGGTCGCGCTGTGGCGCGATCGCCGGCGGATCGAGATCGAGCGTCTCGGACTGAAATCCTGTCTCGGTCATGCGCGCAGCTTCTGGACCGCATCGACCAGCTGGCCGATGGTCTCGATCTCGGCCTGCATGTTCATCGTGATGATGATGTCGAACTCGTCCTCGATCGCCGCGACGAAATCCATCACGGTCAGGCTGTCCCACTCCAGATCGCCCTGAAACGTGGTGGCATCGGTCAACGCCACGCCCTTTTTGTTGAAGGGTTCGATCTGTGCGGTGACGGTGTCGAAGATGCTCTGGCGGTCGCTCATTACGGTTCCTTGCCGGAAGAATACGGCGGACTTGCGGCTATAGCAGGGCGTGCGCCCGATACCACCGTGCGGTGTCGGCCAGCCCCTGCGGCGTCGGGATGGACGGTGTCCACAGCGCGGCGGGCGGCCGCTTCGCCGGATCGATCGTCCAGTCGGGGTGGCAGAGATAACCGACACGGTCCGCGGTCAGCCGCGCTTCATGGCCGCGCAGCAGCCGGTCGGCGCGTGCGGCCAGCGCCAGCGCGGCGCGGGGAAGGTGGATCGGCAGCACGCGCCGGCCGACCGCATCGCCGATCGCGCGCGCATAATCGGCATGCGTCCAGCCGGCGGTGCCGTCGTCCGCCTCGTAGATCGCTCTTGGAGCCTCGTGGGTGGCAAGCGTCAGCAACAGCCGCGCGAGGTCGTCGACCGCGATCAACGACACACGCCCGCGCGGCGGCAGCAGCGCGAGCCGGTGGCGGGCGAGTTTATACAGGTCGAGCTGGTCGAGGTCGCCCGGGCCATAGATGCCGGGCGGGCGGACGATCGTCCAGGGCAGGGGGCTCCCTTCGACCAGCTTCTCCGCCTCGGCTTTGGACCATCCGTAGTTGGATAGCTGTGGCTCGCGTGCGGCCAACGAGGAGACGTGGACGAAGCGTCCGACATGCGTGCTGGCGGCGAGTATGGCGCGCGTACCGTCAATGTTGCCGGCGGCGAACGCTTCGCGGGTCGGCACGTTGACCACACCGGCGACGTGCACGACCGCATCGGCTCCGGCGGTCAGGTCGACAGGATCGGACAGCGTGCCGTCGACCCACGTCACGCCGGCTCGGTCAGGCTGTGGCCGCCGGGTGAGCGCGCGGACGTGATGACCGGCCTCCAGCGCGTGGCGGATCAGGGTGCCGCCCACGAACCCCGTACCGCCGGTGATGGCGAGGATCACAGGGTGCGGCCCCGATGCTGGACCTGGCCGACTCCTGACGCGGCGTTCAGCCGCCATCCCAGCTCACCCCCGTCCGATGCCGCGATCCTAACTCGCTTCGGACGAAACGTTAAGGGCGCACTGATCTCCGGCCACCACCCGGCAGACTGCCTCAAGGCCGGCACTCGTTTCACAACATCGCCAGATGGCTGCGATGCACCAGCGCCGCCCGCGGTGCATAGCCCAGGATCGCCGCATGATCCTCGCTGCGACGACCGAGCAGCCGGCGCGCATCGGCGGCGTCGTACTCCGACAGCCCGCGCGCCAGCGGACCCGCCGGCCCGGCGATCGTGACGAGGTCACCGCGCGCGAACGCGCCCTCCACCGCGACCGCACCCGCCGCCAGCAGGCTGCCGCCGCCCGCTAGTGCCGTGCCGGCCCCGGCGTCGATGCGGATCGTGCCGGCCGCGGTCAGGCCACCCGCCAGCCAGGCCTTGCGGGCGGACGCGCTCCGCTCGGCAGCGAACAGCGTGTGGCGGCGCTCGCCCGACAGCGGGCGATCGACCCGGCCCGACGCGATCGCGAGCGGAATACCGGCAGCGGTGGCGATGCGGGCCGCGGCGATCTTCGATATCATGCCGCCCGATCCCATGCCGGAGCCGGAACCGGCATCGGCCATACCCGCGACATCCTCGATCCGCTCGACGCGGGGCACGTGACGGGCGGCCGGATTCGACTGTGGGTTAGCGTCGTAGAGCCCGTCGACATCCGACAGCAGCACGACGCCCTGCGCCGCCGCAGCCTGCGCGACGCGGGCGGCGAGCCGGTCATTGTCGCCGAACCGGATTTCCTCGGTCGCGACGCTGTCATTCTCGTTGACGACGGGCACCACGTTCAGCCCGAGCAGCCGTCCGAGCGTCGCCGCAGCATTCAGGTAACGGCGACGGTCCTCCAGATCGCCGAGCGTCACCAGCATCTGCGCGGCGGTCAGCCCGTGATTGCCGAGCAAATCCGCCCAGACCTGTGCCAGCGCGATTTGCCCAGTGGCGGCGGCGGCCTGCGCATCCTCCAGGCTGGCGCGACCACCCTTGCTCAACCCCAGCCGCCGTGCCCCGAGCGCGATCGCGCCGGACGAGACGATCGCGACCTGCTGCCCGGCAGCTTCACGCTCGGCGACATCGGCGACCAACGTCGCCAGCCAGTCGCGCCGCACTGAGCCGTCTGGATCGACGAGCAGCGCCGAGCCGACCTTGATGATCAGGCGCTGGCACGTGGTGGGCGGGAAGAGCGGCATGTACCCGTCTTATCGCCCGCCCGACGATCCGCCAATCGCCCGAAAGGCCTTGGCGAAATGCGCCAATCGCGCGGCGCAAGTTGCGGACACTTGGCGCTGAGATGGAGCGAGATGGAGGGGCGCGAGAAGCAAAGGCCCGCTTTTCCGCCAGTCCTGCAAATTGGCACGGCTCCTGCGAAGCGTCCGGTAACACACCGACAGGAGCCAGACCGATGACCGATCTCCCCGCCGCCCTGCCCGACACCGAGTGGAAGAACCTGTTCGGCGTGTGCGGCTGCATCGCCGAGGACTTCGGCTTCAACCCGCTGTGGTTGCGCCTCGCCTTCGCGGCACCGCTGATCTGGGCGCCGCTGGCGGTGCTCTCGACCTACGCAGCGCTCGGCGTGATCGTCCTCGCCTCGCGCCTGATCTTTCCGACCCGCAAGCGCGGCAAGGTCGTCGCCGCGGCACCGGTGATCGTGGCGCAGCCGGAACAGGAATTCCGGCTGGCCGCCTGATCGATCAGATCGGCGACCACTCCACCGCGTCTTCCTCGCCGTCGTCCGACACCGGCGAGTCGGCGGCGGGACCGACGGCTTCGAGCAACTGATCGAGCACCCAGTCGACCCCGACGCCGCTGGCGCCCGACAGCGGGATGACGTCCGCGCCGCTGGCGTCCGCCAGTTCCTTCGACATCACGTCGATCAGTTCGTCGTCGAGCATGTCGATCTTGTTCAGTCCGATGACGACCGGCTTTTCGGCCAGCCCCGCCCCGTAAGCTTCCAGCTCCTCGCGGACGATGCGGTAGCTTTCGGCGACATCGGTGTCGTTGGCGTCGACGAGGTGCAGCAGCACGCGGCACCGCTCGATATGCCCCAGGAAACGGTCGCCGATGCCCGCCCCGTCCGCCGCGCCTTCGATCAGGCCGGGAATGTCCGCGACGACGAACTCGCGCTGCTTGTGGCGGACTACGCCCAATTGAGGGCGTGTCGTGGTGAAGGCGTATTCCGCGACTTTCGCCTGCGCGTTGGTCACGGCGTTGATGAAGGTCGACTTGCCCGCATTGGGCAGCCCGACGAGACCGACATCGGCCAGCAGCTTCAGCCGCAGCCAGACATACGCTTCCTGCGAGGGCCAGCCGGTGCCGTGCTGGCGCGGGGTGCGATTGGTCGATGTCTTGTAGCTGGCGTTGCCGCGGCCGCCGTCGCCACCGCGGAAGAACACCTCGCGCTGACCGACCTTGGTGAAGTCGAGCAGCACCTCCTCGCGGTCCTCGGACAGCACCTGCGTACCGACCGGGACCTTGATGACGAGATCGTCGCCGCCGCCACCCGTGCGATTGCTGCCGCTGCCGCCACTACCGCGAGGAGCCCGGAAATGCTGGGTGTAACGGAAATCGATGAGCGTGTTCAGGCCGGCGACGGCCTCGAACACGATGTCGCCGCCCTTGCCGCCGTTGCCGCCGTCGGGACCACCATATTCGATGAACTTTTCGCGCCGGAAGCTGACGGCGCCGGGACCACCCGCGCCGGAACGGACGAAGATCTTGGCCTGATCGAGAAAATGCATCCGCCGCCCTTACGCGGGTTGCACGCTTTCGTCATCCCGTGCGGCTTCGGAGCCGAGCAAGGCCGCCAGCGCCAATTCCCGGGCACGGGTACGCGGCAGGCCCAGCGCGTCCGCCATCGGCTGGCCGAGCAGCGCATCGCCGAGCGCCAGCAGCACCAGTTGCAGCGTCTCCTCCGCGATCGGGCGGGTGCCGATGCCGGTCGCCTGACCCAGTTGATCGACGAGCCGGTGGATCGCGATCAGGATCGGGTCGAGCGCGTCCCGGTTGCCCGACAGGATCATCCAGCTTGCCAGTGCGCCCGCCCCCTCCTTGTCGAACGCGTCGAAGGTCAGGTCGACGATCGCGCGCGGGTCGCGCTGGCGGGCGCGGGCGGCAAGCACCGCCTCGCCAATCGTTGCGGTAATGTCCGCCGCCATGCGCTCCGCCAGCGCCTTCTGAAGTCCTGCGGCGGACCCGAAATGGTGCAACAGATTGGCGTGCGTGCGACCGACACGCCCCGCAACTGCCTTCAGCGTCACCGACTGTGGGCCGGTTTCGATCAGCAGCGCACGTGCGGCATCCAGCGCGACGCTGCGCGATTCGTCGGGGCTCAACCGCCGGCGCGGGAAGGGGGCGATTGACATGATCGGGAGGGTGCTTTATTTACATTCATGTAAGTAGAGGTCGAACCCCATCTTTGGAGAGTTTCGTGGCAAAGGCAAACTTGCGCGCGGCGATCACGCCCGCGGACCTGACGATCACGCCGCGCGACGTGCGGTTCGGGCGCGGCCATGTGATGAAGCGCTATTGGTTGAACGACGATCCGATCGCGACCGCGTTCTACAACGCGCTGTCCGTGACCTTCCCCAAGGGTGAGGCGTTCTTCGTCGAGAGTGTGCGCGCGTTTCGCGAGGGTGCCTCGCCGAAGCTGGCGGGCGAGATCCAGTCCTTCGTGAAGCAGGAGGTGATCCACAGCCGCGAGCATGTCGCGTTCAACCGCCATGTCGTCGATCAGGGCTATGACGTGTCGCTGCTGGAGCGGCATGTCGACGAGGCGCTGGCGCTGACCAAGGGGCGGCCGCTGATCGCCAATCTGGCGGCGACGATGGCGCTGGAGCATTTCACCGCGATGCTGGCGCACGAGCTGATCGCCAACCCCGCGCATCTGAGGGGCGGCGACGCGCAGGCGGCCGGCCTGTGGCGCTGGCACGCGGCGGAGGAGATCGAGCACAAGGGCGTCGCCTACGACACCTGGATGCACGCGACGAAGGACTGGACCCGGTTCAAGCGGTGGAAGGTCAAGTCGATCGTCATGCTGCTCACGACGCAGCGTTTCTTCCAGGGCCGTCGCAAGGGCATGCTGGAATTGCTGCGGCAGGATGGCCTGACCGGACCGAAGGTCTGGTGGCGGCTGTTCTGGTACGCGTTCGGCCGCCCCGGCATGGCCCGCAAGGTCGCCGGCGTCTGGTTCAGCTATTTCCTGCCGGGCTTCCATCCGTGGAAACACGACGACCGCGCCCTGATCGCGCTGGCGGAAAGCGAGTATGAGGACGCGCTGTTGCCGGGTGCCCGCAAGCTGGCGGTGGCGGCCTGAGGTCGGAAGGTTAGGCTAAGGTTAGTCCAATGCGGCTTTTCTGCGCCGCTTGAATCGGCACGTGCGAGTCATGGCGGACGGTTCAAGGAGCGGTATCGATCGCCTAAGATATAGCGGTCGGACCGTGTAGGACAGCCGTTTCGTGGAGCGGGCGAACCAACGACACAGCCACCGGTCGGAAGACCGGTGGCTGTGTCGTTGTCGAGGGGCGTTCGATCGGCCGAAGGAGACAGCCATGCGGGTGGTCGGATGGCAAGAAAAAGGGCCTCCCCGCTGCCGGGAAGGCCCTTGATCGTGTCTAGGGCCGACGCAGCGTTCGATGACTTAGGCGGCGACCGCCGCCTTGAGCGCGTCGACGAGGTCGGTCTTTTCCCACGTGAACAGGTCGCCCTCGGGATCGCGACCGAAGTGGCCATAGGCCGCCGTCTTCGAATAGATCGGGGCGTTCAGCTTCAGATGCTCGCGGATGCCCTTCGGCGTCAGGCGAACGAGCTTGGGCAGCGCGGTTTCCAGCGCGGCTTCCTCGACGGTGCCGGTGCCATGCAGGTCGACATAGACCGAAAGCGGCTCGGCGATGCCGATCGCGTAGCTGAGCTGGATCGTGCAGCGGCGCGCGAGCCCGGCGGCAACGACGTTCTTCGCGAGATAGCGCGCGACATAGGCGGCCGAACGATCGACCTTCGTCGGGTCCTTGCCGCTGAACGCACCGCCGCCGTGCGGCGCCGCGCCGCCGTACGTGTCGACGATGATCTTGCGACCGGTGACCCCGGCGTCGCCGTCGGGACCGCCAATCTCGAACAGGCCGGTCGGGTTGACGTAGATCTTGTCTTCGGCCGGCAGCCAGCCCTCGGGCAGGATCTCGGCGAACACGCCCTTGACGTAGTCGCGCAGCTTCGCCTGACCGGCGTCGTTCGACAGGTCGGCGCTATGCTGCGTCGAGACGACCAGCGCGGTGGCGCGGACGGGCAGCTCGTTCTCGTACTGCAGCGTCACCTGGCTCTTGGCGTCCGGCTCCAGGAAGGGCGCGGCACCCGAGTGGCGATCGGCGGCCATCTTCTCGAGGATCTTGTGGCTGTAATAGAGCGTCGCGGGCATCAGGCCCGGAGTCTCGTCGGTGGCGTAGCCGAACATGATGCCCTGATCACCGGCACCCTCGTCCTTGTTGCCGCTTTCGTCCACGCCCATCGCGATGTGCGCGGACTGCGGGTGGAGGTTGTTCTCGAAGCGGAAGGTCTGCCAATGGAAGCCCGACTGCTCGTAGCCGATCCGCTTGACGGTATCGCGGACGGTCTTCTCGATCTCGTCCTGCACGCCCTCGGCCCAGTTGCCGTCGGCGTCCATGATGCCCTTGCCGCGGATTTCACCCGCCAGCACGACGAGCTGCGTGGTGGTCAGCGTTTCGCACGCGACGCGCGCCTCGGGGTCCTTCGACAGGAACAGGTCGACGATCGAATCGCTGATCTGGTCTGCAACCTTGTCGGGGTGACCCTCGGAAACCGATTCGGACGTGAAGATGAACGAGCTGCGCATCGAGTGCCTCATAACGATATAAAGATAGCTTTATATGACGGTCCCTACCGCCCCCTGCGACGGATGGCAATCGCGGCCACGCCCAGCATCACGGCAACGATCGCGGCCATGACGTTCCCGATCCGGGAAAACAGCGTCGGCGGCAGGGCGGCAGGAACTGCCACCTCGATCGCGCCCGCCCGTTCATGCGGAACCGTCGCCAGCAGTGCGCCATCCGCCGCGATGACGGCGGAGATACCGGTCGGGGTCGAGCGGACGATCGGCAGACCCTCCTCGATCGCGCGCATCCGTGCCTGCGCCAGATGCTGCGGCGGGCCCCATTTCCCGAACCACGCGTCGGTCGACGGGTTGAACAGCAGTTTCGGCCGCTTCGACTTGTCGACGACTTCGCCGGAAAAGATGATCTCGTAACAGACCTGCACGCCGACCGGGCCGAAGCCGGGCCAGTCCATCGCGCGCGGCCCGGGGCCGGGCGTGAAGTCGATGTCTCCCGGCACCAGGCGCGCCAGCCCCAGTGGACGGAGCAGCCACGGCAGCGGCAGATACTCGCCATACGGCACCAAATGCGCCTTGTCGTAGCGGCCGATCAGGCGCGCATCGCTGTCGATCGCGAATACCGAATTTGCCGCGGTGGCGATGCGGTCCCGATCGTCGAAGGATAGCGCGATGCCGCCGGTCATCAGCACGTCGCGCGGCCCCAGCAACGCCGCGATCCGTCGCCGAAGCTGCGCCGGATCGTTGGTGTAGATCCACGAAGGATAATCGTCCTCGATCAGGTCGCGCAGCACGCCTTCGGGCCAGACGATCAGGCGCGGGGCAGCGCCGGGCTCGCCCGACAGGGTGGCGAGGGCGCGGAACACGCGCTCGCCATCATTCTCGTTGCGATCCTGCTGGCCGATGTTGGGCTGCACGACGCGCACGCGCGGGCCTGCCGTTGACGGTGTCTCGCGATAGGAGAGGGGTTGCAGCGCGAGCGGCACCGCCAGCGCGACCACGCCCCACCACGAGCGGCGTCGCACCAGCAGCGCCAACGCGCCCGCGAAGGCGATCGTCAGCCCCGACAGTGCGTAGGTGCCGACCCACGCCGACACGCTCGCGACCGCCTGCACCGGCACCCACATCACCGCAAGCGGGTCCCACGCATAGCCAGTGAACAGAACTGCGCGCAGATATTCCGTCGCGATCCACGCCGCCGCGAAGATCAGGACGAACGCAGCGTCCGGTCGCTCGCGCCGGAATCGCCATGCGATGCCCGCGGCCACCATCGGATAGACGGCCAGATACAAGGCCAGTCCGACCGCGGCGAAATAGCCCAGTACCGGCGGCATCGCGTCCTGAAAGTCGAACGCGTGCTGGAACCAGTTGTTGTTGACGGTGAAATGCCCGAGCCCGAACAGCCAGCCACGCCACAGCGCCGCCCGGAATGTCGGTGCCCCGTGCACCAGCACCAGCCATGCCGCGAAGCAGGCGAGCGCGAGCGGCCATAGTTCGAGCGGCGCGAACCCGCAGGCGGCGGCAGCGCCGAGCAGCAGCGACAGGACGGCAGGGGATCGGAGGAAGGTCACGCGCGCCACTTGGCCCGGCACCGCCTGCCTAACAAGGGGTTGCGGGGTGCGCGTCGTGCGGGGCTGACGCGCGCGATCGGCTGGTGTATCACGCGGCCATGACACTACGCCCGTTCCACCTCGCCTTTCCGGTCCACGATCTCGCCGCCGCGCGCGCCTTCTATGCCGGTGTCCTCGGCTGTACCGAAGGGCGGTCGAGCGATCACTGGATCGACTTCGACCTGTTCGGTCACCAAATCGTCGCGCATCTCGATCCCGCGGCGCAGCCGGTCGCGGTCGAGAATGCGGTCGACGGGCACGCGGTGCCGGTGCCGCATTTCGGCGTCGTGCTGACCCCCACCGACTGGCGCGCGCTGGCCGACCGGGTGAAGGCGGCGGGCGTGCGCTTCGGGATCGCGCCCTACACACGGTTCGCGGGCCAGGCGGGCGAGCAATCGACGATGTTCTTTCGCGACCCCAGCGGCAACGCACTGGAGTTCAAGGCGTTCGCGGACGACGCCATGCTGTTTGCCAAGGATTAAGTGATGGGCACCCCGATCGCACTCGATATTCCCCATTCGCTCGGCAAGGAGGCGGTGCGCCAGCGGCTCGACGGCGGCATTCAGCGGATCACCGAGAAGATCCCCGGAGGCGGACTGGTCCAGCACCGTTGGGAGGGCGACACGATGCATTTCACCGTATCCGCAATGGGCCAGACGATCGCCTCCACGGCGACGGTGTTCGCCGACAAGGTGCACGCGGTGGTCGACCTGCCCGCGTTCCTAGGGCTGTTCGCCAGTCAGGTGAAGGCGGCGATCGAGAAGGAAGCACCCAAGCTGTTGAAGTAGCGGAGGCGGCGTGGCGATCGATCGCCACGCACGCCAGCCCCGTCAGCGCGCCGCGGTCGCAGTCGGTGCGCTGACCCGCCAGATGCGGTTGCCGACATCGTCCGCCACCAGCAGCGCGCCCGCCTTGTCGGTGATGACGCCGACCGGGCGGCCCTGCGCCTTGCCGTCCTTGTCGAGGAAGCCGGTCAGCACTTCGACCGGCTTCGCGCCCGGCGCGGGGTAGCCGTTGGCGGCGAACGGGACGTACACGACCTTGTACCCCGACACCGGCTTGCGGTTCCACGAGCCATGCTCGCCGACGAACGCCCCAGAGGCCCAGCGATCGCCCAGCTTGGTGTCGGTGGAGAAGGTCAGGCCGAGCGCCGCGACGTGCGGCCCCAGCGCATAGTCCGGGCGCTTGCTATATTCCTGAAGCGAGGGGTTCTTCGGTTCGACGCGGGTATCCGGATAGCCGCCCCAATAATACCAGGGCCAGCCGAAATGGTCGCCGAATTCCACCTGCGTCAGGTAATCGGGCGCGAGGTCGGAGCCGAGCATGTCGCGCTCGTTGACGACGGTCCAGAGCTGCTTGGTGACGGGGTTGATCGCCATGCCGTTGGCGTTGCGGATGCCCGCGCCGAACACGCGCCACTGCTTGTCCGGCCAGACCTGAAGGATGTTGGCGCGGTATTTTTCCGCAGCCATGCCGCCTTCGGCGATGTTGCTGGCGGAGCCGACCGAGACGTAGAGCGTCTTGCCGTCCGCCGCCGCGATGACGTTGCGCGCCCAGTGATTGCCGCCGGGATTGAGCTTGACGATCGTCTCCGGCGTGGCAGTGATCGTGGTCTGGCCGTCCTTGTATGGCACGCGGACCAGCGCGTCAGTATTGCCGATGTAGAGTTGGCCATCCATCAGCGCCATGCCGAACGGCGAGTTCAACCCCGTCATGAAAGCGGTCTTCACCTCTGCCACGCCGTCGCCATCGGCATCGCGCAGCAGGGTGATGCGGTTCGCCGAGGGCACACCGGCGCCGGCCTTGCTCATCAGCAGCCCCATCACCCAGCCCTGGATGCCACCACCCTCGCGCTTGGGCGAATTGGTCTCGGCGACCAGCACGTCGCCATTGGGCAGGCGATAGAGCCAGCGGGGGTGGTCGAGGCCGCTGGCGAAGGCGGCGACCTGGAGGCCCTGCGCCGCGACCGGCTTGCGGTTGCCCTGCCAGCCGACGACGTCGGCGACCCCGACGGTCGGCAGCGTCTGGACGCGCGGGGCGGTGATGTCGGGCCGCGCGCCGGCGACCTGCGCGACCGACAGCTTCGCGGTATCGGGCCAGGCGAGATACACCACCACTCCGATGACGATGACGACGACGATCGCGAGGACGCGCAGGACGTGTTTGAGCATGGTGTGAACCTAGGAGGTGTGGTCGTTTGCCGCAACGGCCGGACTCGGTCCTCTTCTTCGTGCCAAATGTGGGAAGGGGCAGCCACGGGCGCTGTCGCCCGTGGCTGCCCCTCCGTCACGCCTTCGGCGCGCCACCTCCCCGCGAGCGGGGACGATTTGGGATGATTACACCGTCAGGTCGTACCGATCGGCGTTCATCACCTTCGTCCACGCCTTGACGAAGTGCGACACGAACATCTCGCCTGCATCGGACGCCGCATAGACTTCCGACAGCGCGCGCAGCTGGGAGTTGGAGCCGAACACCAGATCGGTGCGTGACGCGGTCCAGCGCTGCTCGTGCGTGTGGCGATCGGTACCGAGGAACTCCTCGTCGCTCTCGTCACTGATCTGCTCCAGTGGCTCGGCGATCTATAGTGGGAAAAGCGATCAGTCAGCCTCGGCTGGCTCGGGCTCGACGGGCGGGTGCAGGCGCAGGCGGTTGACGCGGCGCTCGTCGGAATCGGTCACCTCCAGCTTCCAACCCGACGGGTGATCGACGCATTCGCCGACCTGCGGCACGCGCCCGGCGAGCACTGCGGCGAGGCCGCCGAGCGTGTCGACATCGTCCTCGGTCTCCGCCAGCCGCGGATCGACGGCGGTGCCGACATCCTCCAACTCGACCCGCGCGTCGGCATCCCATGCGCCTCCGTCGAGCGGGATCAGGAGCGCCTCTGGCGCCTCGTCGTGCTCGTCCTCGATCTCGCCGACGATCTCCTCGATCAGATCCTCGATCGTTATCAGGCCCTCGGTGCCCGAATATTCGTCGAGCACGATCGCCAGATGGACGCGGCGCTGACGCATGTCGGCCAGGACGTCGAGCGTCCCGCGCGACATGGGGACGTAGAGCGGCTCGCGGATCAGGCCCGACAGGTCGGCGGGGTGCGGTGCGCCGGTTGCGAGAATGCGGAACACGTCCTTGACGTGGATCATGCCGACGATCGTATCCAGCTTTTCGCGATAGACGGGCAGGCGGCTGTGCCCGGCCTCCGCGAAGATCTGGACGAGGTTATCGAAGCTGGTCTTCTCCTCGACCGCGACGATGTCGGCGCGGGGCACGCCGACATCGCCGGCATCGCGCTCGCCGAAATGCAGCAGGTTGCGGACCATCTGCCGTTCCAGCGGCGAAAGGTCGCCCTTGGCATCGGGAGCGGGATCGTCCTCGTGACGATCGATCGCGTCTTCGAGCTGATCGCGCAGCCGTTCCTCGGTGTCCTGTCCGAAGATGAACGATTTCAAACCCCGCCAGATACTGTCGCTATCGGCGGTGCTACTTCGATCGTCGGCCAAGTCAGTCCTCGCGTATCAGATAGGGGTCGGCGATGCCGAGGGAGGCGAGCGCCTGTCGCTCGATCTCCTCCATCGATTCCGCCTCGTCGTCGGTCATGTGGTCATAGCCTAGCAGGTGCAGCGTGCCATGAACCAGCAAATGCGTGGCGTGATCCGCGGTCGATATGCCGCGCTCCGCCGCCTCCGCCGCGCAAACGCCGTAGGCGAGCACGATATCGCCGAGCAGCAGCTCGCCATCGTCGGAGTTCTGGCTGACGGTATCGAGCAGATCGGGCTGCACCATCGGGAAGGACAGGACGTTGGTCGGCTTGTCCTTGCCGCGATACTGCTTGTTGAGCGCGTGCACTTCGTCATCGGTGGTCAGCCGGACGCTGATCTCCACCAGCGCCTCCGTCGTCAGCAGCGGCCCCTTCGGCGTCCGCCCGATCGCCGCCTCCGCCGCGCGCCGCGCGATCGCCTCCCACTCGCCCTCGGGCCAGGGATCTTCGCGGGAGAGTTCGATCTGGATCATGCGAGGTCCGTATGGGAGAAATCATCGCCTTTGTAGAGCAGGCGCGCGTTGTTCGTCCGGGCGCAGGCGTAGGCGAAGCAATCGCCCATGTTCAGGCGGGCGGGATGATGGCCTTTGCCGTAACGCCGATGCGCAATCACGGCTTCTGCCGTCTCCGCAGAACCGATCGGCACGGTCGTGATCCCCAGAGCGGTGCAGAAGCGTGTAACTTCGAACAAGCCGCCCTCCGTACCCTCATCGCTCTCCCGGCCAAGGGCGCGTGCCGCTTCCCACATCGCCACCCCGCTGGTGCGCCGGTCCACGTGCGCGCCGAGCGTCGACTCGATGTCATCCGATCCGGGCTCGCCCCGAACGATGGCGACGATCGCCGAAGCATCGACGAAGATGGTCAATCGTCGTCCTCATCGTTCAGCGAGTCGTAGAACGCCTTGTCGATCACAACGTCTGGGTCGATTCGCAACTTCGACGTGCGGCGCAGTTCCGCGACGATATCGTGCAAGGATTGCTTCGGCTCGTCCCGCGCCAGTTCGTTCGCCAACGCGAGTTTGACCGCAGCCACCTTGGTCAGGCCGCGGCGATCGGCGAGCTTCTCGGCCATAACCCGCGCATCGTCATCCTTCACGTACAGCGCGCCCATGCGTCCTCCTTGGATATCCTCAAGTTAAGACGGGATATCCCGACCGTCAACCGGCCCCCTCATACGCCTCGACGATGCGGCCGACGATGGGGTGGCGGACGACGTCGGCGGCGGTGAAGCGGCTCATGGCGATCCCTTCGAGGCCTTCGAGCCGGCGGACGGCATCGCCGAGGCCGCTGGCGGCAGGCCCGCCGGGGATATCGACCTGATTGGGATCGCCGCAGATCACCATCCGGCTGTTCTGGCCGAAGCGGGTCAGGAACATCTTCATCTGTGCGGGGGTGGTGTTCTGCGCCTCGTCGAGGATCACGAACGCGTCGCCGAGCGTACGTCCGCGCATGAAGGCGATCGGTGCGATCTCGATCTCCCCCGATGCGATGCGGCGTTCGACCTGTTCGGCAGGGAGGCAGTCGTAGAGCGCGTCGTAGAGTGGACGCAGATAGGGATCGACCTTTTCCTTCATGTCGCCGGGCAGGAAGCCGAGCCGCTCGCCTGCCTCCACCGCCGGGCGCGACAGGATCAGCCGTTGAACGGAGCCCGTGATGAGCTGCGCCACCGCCTGCGCGACCGCCAGATAGGTCTTGCCGGTGCCCGCCGGCCCGAGCGCGAAGATCATGTCGTTGCCGACGAGATCGCGCATGTAATGCGCCTGTGCCGGGGTGCGCGGCACGATCGTCTTCTTGCGCGTGCGGATCATGATGCCGGGCCCACCGGTGCGCTCGGCCGACACGATGCCGGCCAGCGTCGGTTCGGCGACCATCGCGATCGACGCGTCGACGAGGCCGGTGTCGATCTGCTCGCCGCGGGCGATCCGCTGATACAGGTCCTGCAACACGTCGCGGGCGATGGCGACCTGTTCGGCAGTCCCCTCCAGCCCGACGCGGTTGCCGCGCGCGGTGATGTAGACGCCCAGCCGGTTTTCCAGCGCGACGAGGTTCTGGTCATATTGTCCGAACAGTTGCGCCAGCGCCTGGGGGCGATCGAACATCACCTCGACACGGGCACGCTCACCCGATTGGGCGGGGACTGGCTTACGGCTCATGCGGTCCTTTCGAGACGCGAAGTGGAGGAAGTGGAGGCGATGGAGAGGCTGCCTACACTTCGCCGCGAACCGCCCGGGCGCAGAACGCGCAACGGACTGGCGGGGCAGGGGAGATTCGGCATGCTGGGCAAGACTGGCAGATGGGGAGCGGTTAGGACAGCGGCAAGATCGCCTGTCCTGATCGGGGTTAACGCAAAGGACCCGCCCGGCGTGGCCGGACGGGTCCCGTGCTGGGCGTGAGCCCGAAAACGATCAGGCGAAGGAGACCGCGGCGCGGCGACGGCGGCGCAGCGCGCCACCGGCCATCCCGACGCCGCCGATCATCATCGCCCACGTCGCCGGCTCCGGCACCGCGCCCGCCAGCGTCGTCGCGGTGATCGACAGGTCGTCGACGGCGAGGCCCTGATCGCTGCTGGTCGAATTGACGTCGACCCAGCGGAACCCGAACGCCTGGCCGTCGAGCAGCGTCAGGCCGCTGAGCGTCGCCGCCAGATCGCGCTGGTTCACGGCGAGGTTGCCGTTGAGCGCCGAGCCGGTCGCCGTGCCGTTGTCGAACAGCGGTGCGAAGTTCAGGCCGGTGATGGTCGTCCAGCCATTGCCGGTGATGCCAGTCGCGCCGATCAGATACTGGAACGTCAGGCCGTCGTCGCGCGAGTTGGACAGGCGCCACTGCTCACCGGTGTAGCCGAAGGCGAGGTCGGTGATCGTCGCACCCAGCGCGTTGGTGAAGACGCCGCCGAACAGCACCTGCGTGATGCTGCCGCTGCCGACGCTGCCCAGCGCGCGGTCGCTGCTACCCGTGCTGCCGAAGCTGTAGCTGTTGCCGGTGTTGCTGCTGCCGGTGCCGACGCCGTAGCTGGTGTTGGCGTTGCTGCCGGTTTCGGCGACCTGGAAGCCGGTCGGCAGGGCGGTGCCCGTCGCGCCGGTGGCGGCGAGTGTATTGAAATCCTGCGTGTAGGTCGTGCTGTTCAGCGCGAAGGTCGTGTTGGGCACCGGAAACACCTGCGCGCCGGCGACGGACGGCAGGGCGGCGAGGACGAGAGCGATCGTGTAGCGCATGAGAGTTCCTTTACAGTCGGTGGTGGTGGGGTTCAGGCGAATGCGGGGGCGCGGCGACGGCGCAGCGCGCCGCCGGCGAGGCCGGAGCCGGCGATCATCAGCGCCCAGCTTGCGGGTTCCGGCACCGCGCCAACGGAGGTGACGCCAGTGACGCGGAAGTTGAGGTCGCAATGGCCGGTGATCGCGCAGTTCGGATAAACCGGCGTGGTGAAGAAGGCGCGGCCGGGCAGATAGGCGTCGCCCGACAGTTCCTGGCCGGTAAAGATGTTGATGTCGGGTCCCATCACGACGCCGTTGCGCGCCGAGCCGCTCGACAGGATGGCGGTGTAGGTATTGCCGATCGTGACATCGGTGCCCGTCACGTCGAAGTCGAACCAGGTGGGCGTGCGGCTATCGATCGACGTCGGCAGCGTGAAGTCGAACGTGGACACGACCGCGCCGCCGAAGCCAGCTCCCTCCCGCAGGGTGAAGGTGAAGGGCAGGTTGGCGGAGCCGGGGTTGAGCGCGTTGAACTGGAACCCGAACGAGGTCAGGTTGCTGTCGATCGCGACGAAGCTCTGGCCGGTCGGTCCGAAGGCCGCGAGCTGGAACGAACGCTGCTGGCCGGACACGACCTCGATCGTGTCGGCCGACGCCGCGCCACCAGGCAGGGCGGCGACCGCGAACAGAGCCGCGGACATGAAGGATCGCATTGATTTCTCCCCGTTTTATCGTCTGGGAAGCCTGTGGGCGCGGTCTGTTACACGGTTAATACATTATGAAGAACGTTTAACATTTCACGCGGCTGCGCGTGCGGGACGCAGCCGGACAGCGACGATTGGGTCGCGCCGGTGAGCTCGACCGTGACCATGTCGCCGATCGCGTGATCGCCGATCAAATGGACCGATTGCAGCCAGGGCGACTTGCCGAGCCACTGGCCGGGCAGCTTGCCGACGCGTTCGACCAGCACGTGGCAGGTGCGGCCGACGCTCGCCTCGTTGAAGGCGCGCTGGTCGCGGCCGAGCGACGCCTGAAGCCGCTGGAGGCGTTCGTCCATCACGTCCGCCGCGATCTCGTCGGTCATCGTCGCGGCGGGGGTGCCGGGACGCGGGCTGTATTTAAAGCTGAACGCCTGCGCATAGCCGACCGCATCGACAAGGCTCAGCGTGTCGGCGAAGTCCGCCTCCGTCTCTCCCGGGAAGCCGACGATGAAGTCGCCCGACAGCGCGATGTCGGGGCGCACCGCGCGGACGCGGTCGAGCAGGCGCAGATAATCGTCGCGGCCGTGGCTGCGGTTCATCGCCTTCAGGATGCGGGTCGATCCCGACTGCACCGGCAGATGCAGGAACGGCATCAGGCTTTCGACATCGCCGTGCGCGTCGATCAGACCCTGCGCCATGTCGTTGGGATGGCTGGTCGTGTAGCGGATACGCGCGAGGCCGGGGATGCGGTCGAGCGTGCGGATCAGGTCGTGCAGGCCGCGGCCGTCCGCATCGACCCAGGCGTTGACGTTCTGCCCGAGCAGCGTGATCTCCCGCGCGCCGGCATCGACCAGCGCCTTCGCCTCGTCGACGATCGCCGCGAACGGCCGGCTGACCTCCGCCCCGCGCGTGTACGGAACGACGCAATAGGTGCAGAACTTGTCGCATCCCTCCTGCACCGTCAGAAAGGCGGACGGGCCGACGCGGCGGCGCGCCGGCAGGTGGCCGAACTTGGATGCCAGCGGCATATCGGTGTCGAGCGCGGCGGTGCCGGCCGCCGCCTGCGCCACGAGGGCGGGCAAATTGTGATACGCCTGCGGACCGACCACGACATCGACCTTGGCGCGGCGGACGATCTCCTCGCCCTCCGCCTGCGCGACGCAGCCGGCGATGGCGATCATCGGATCGCCGCCGCTCTTGCCGGCGGTTTTGCGGATGCGGCCGATGTCGGAATAGACCTTCTCGGTCGCCTTTTCGCGGATGTGGCAGGTGTTGAGCACGACGAGGTCGGCGTCGTTCGCATCGGCGGCGGCGGTCATGCCCTGCGCGGTCATCAACTCGGCCATGCGCTCGCCGTCATAGACGTTCATCTGGCAACCGAACGACTTGACGTGGAAGGTCTTGGGCGGGGTCTTCATGCGGCGGCCCATAACAGGTCCTCCCCGAAACGGGGAGGGGGACCGCAAAGCGGTGGAGGGGCGGCCGCGGGCGGGATGGCTCGTGGCTGCCCCTCCGTCACGCCTGCGGCGCACCACCTCCCCGTGCCAGAGAGGATCTAGAGGGCTTCGATCCGGCGTCTCGCTTCGGCGGCGACGATTTTGCGGCCGCCGTCCGGGGCGAAGGGTTCGGCGAAGTTCAGCGTCGCGATGAAGCTGCCGCGGCGGCGCAGGACGCGGAGCGCGTGCACCTGTCCGGACTCGTCGCCCCACACGCAGTCGGATGTGGCGTCGCCGTAATCGATCCGCACCGGCTGGACGCGCAGGCCCGGCGGCGGGGGATCGAGCGCGGCCAGCAGCGCGGGCTTGAACGGCAGCAGCGTGGTGCCGTCGCCCGTCGTCCCCTCCGGAAAGATCGTCACCGGCCAGGGCGCGGCGAGCGCTCGGCGGAGTTGCTCGACCTGTTCTGCGACGGCCATTCGCTGGCCGCGTGCCACGAAGACGGTGTGGTTGAGCGAGGACAGCCAGCCTATCAAGGGCACGGATTCGAGTTCGCCCTTGGCCACAAATGCTGTGCCGGTGGCGCCGGCGAGCAGGAGGATATCAATCCAGCTCAGGTGGTTGGCGAGGATCACCGCGTCGCGTTCGAGTGGGGTGCCGACGACATGCGCCCTCGCGCCGACGATGCGCGCGCACCAGCCGAGAAAGCGGCGCGGCCACGGCGAGCGGGCGCGGAACAGTCGCCACATACCGTGCAGCGGGAGGGCGACGAGCAGTGCGGCGATGAGGGCAATGAGGCGGAGCGCGAGGCGGAGGGTGTTCATGTGTTCTCGCCGCTCATTCGCTCGCCCGCTTCCCTCGCTCGTTCAGGGATCGGGTCAGACCTTCCTGTCGAGGCTGACGCCGTACAATTCCATGCGGTGGTCGACCAACCGGAAGCCCATGCGCTCGGCGATCGCCTTTTGCAGCAGTTCCAGTTCGGGATCGACGAACTCCAGCACGCGGCCGGTTTCAACGTCGATCAGGTGATCGTGATGCGCTTCGGGCGAGGGTTCGTAGCGAGCGCGGCCGTCGCCGAAATCGTGGCGGTCGAGGATGCCGGCCTCCTCGAACAGGCGCACGGTGCGATAGACGGTCGCGATCGAGATGCCCTTGTCGATCGCGGAGGCGCGCTCGTACACCTTTTCGACGTCCGGATGGTCCTCCGCCTCCGACAGGACGCGCGCGATGATGCGCCGCTGTTCGGTGATGCGCAGGCCCTTCTCGTTGCAGAGAGCTTCCAGATCGATCTTGCGCGCCATGACTTTTAGAACCTCTCGGACGAGGCCGTCATGTAGACCCTATCGCTTGTTGCGAAAAGGGATAGCGACTCGCAATAAGCTAAAGCGGGCGCGAATAGGTATGGGCGTCGTGGTGTCGCCCGTCCGCGCCCCGATAATAGCCGCGCCGCTCGCCCACTTTCGCGAAGCCGTTCGCGGTGTAGAGGCGGACGGCGTCGTTGTTTGCGCGCACCTCCAGATGCATCGTCACGACGCCGCGGCCCTGCGCTTCCGCGACGACCGACCGCAGCAATGTGCCGCCGACGCCGCGGTGCCGGTGGTTCGGCGCGACCGCGAGCAGCAGCAATTCGGCCTCGTCGGCGACCGCACGCACCATCGCGAAGCCCGCGGGTTCGTCGTCATAGCTGGCGAGCGTCAGCACAACGCCGGGCATCGCCAGCACGCCGAGGCACTGGCTGCGCGTCCATGCCTCGCCATAGCGGGGGTCGAAGGCGGCGGTCATCAGCGCATCGACGGTCGCGACATCGCGCGCGTCTCCGTGGCGAAGCGAGAGGATGCGCGTCGCCATTACCCGACGACCTTCTTCGTCGGCAGCTTGGCGTCGGGGGCGCGGCCGTAGAGCGGGCGGGGGTCAAGGTCGGCCAGCGCGGGCGGCAGCAGGAGCAGGTCCGACGCATCGGGCAGCGCATCGGCACGGGCGGTGACGTGATCGGGCAGGCGATACGTGCCGCTGCCGATCGCGAACGTTTCGCCGAGCACCGCCGCCGCATCCAGCGGGGGCAGCGACACGGGCGCGTCGAGCGGGGTCAAGTCGGCGGCGAAGCTCTGCATGAAGACCTCACCATGCCCCGCCTCCAGCACCGCCGCAATCCGTTGACGCGGCTGGGCTTTCAATGCGGCGGCAGCGACGATCGCGAGCGAGGAGAAGCCGCGCACCGTCGCATCCCAGCCAAGTCCAAGGCCACGCGCCGCGGCGATGCCGACGCGGACGCCGGTAAAACTGCCGGGGCCGACATCGACGAGGATGCGCGCCGCGCGGCCACCGTCCGGCAGTTCGGCGATCATCGGCACCAGCCGTTCGGCATGGCCACGTCCGACCACTTCATGGCGCGCGGCGACGACGCGGCCATCCTCAATCAGCGCGACGGAGCAGGCGGCGGTGGCGGTCTCGATGACGAGCGTACGCGCCGCGGATTCGCCGCTCACGCGATCCGGTTGAAGCGCTCGAACACCGGGCGTGGCGAGCGGTCGTGCAGCGTGGAACGGTCGCCGTGGCCGAGCGTGGCGATGAAGTTGGTCTTCACCGCCGGCGTATCGTGGAAGAACGCCTTGTCGACGGCACCGCCGTCGAAGCCCGACATCGGCCCGACATCGAGCCCGAGCGCGCGGGCCGCGAGGATCAGATAGCCGCCCTGCAGCGACGAGTTGCGGAACGCCGAGGCCTGACGCAGTTCGGCATTGCCATCGAACCAGCTTTTCGCATCGGCGTGCGGGAACAGCTCGGGCAGATGCTCGTGGAATTCGCTGTCCATGCCGACGATGACGCTGACCGGTGCCTTGCGGATCTTGTCGGCGTTGGTGTCGCTGGCGGCGGCGGCGAGCTTCTCCTTCGCCTCCGCGCTGACGCACCAGACGAGGCGCGCGGGAAGCTGATTCGCCGAGGTCGGCCCCATCTTCATCAGGTCCCAGATCGCGTGAAGATCGGACTCGGGCACGGGTTCGTCGGTGTAGTGATTGAACGTCCGCGCCTCGCGGAAGAGCTGGTCGAGCGCCGTGTCGTCGATCGCCGGCATCAGATCGCCCTCACTTCGGTGACTTCGGGGACATAATGGCGCAGCAGCTGCTCGATGCCCTGCTTCAGCGTGGCGCTGGACGAGGGGCAGCCGGAACAGGCACCCTGCAATTGCAGGAAGACCTTGCCCTTGTCGAAGCCGCGATAGACGATGTCGCCGCCGTCGTTCGCCACCGCCGGGCGCACGCGCGTTTCGATTAGTTCGCGGATCTGTGCGACGATCTCCGCATCGGCGGGGTCTTCGGCGAAGTCGGTGTCGGCGGGGGGCACGGAGAAGCCGGCACTGCCCTGACGGAACAGCGGCATCGCGGCCGAGAAATGATCGAGCAGCAGGCCGAGTACGTCGGGCTTCGCGTCGCGCCAGTCGGCGCCGGGCGCAAGCGTCACCGACACGAAGTCACGGCCGAAGAACACGCCGGACACGTCGCCGAGGCCGAACAGGGCGTCAGCCAGCGGGCTCACCTCCGCTTCTTCGGGGGTGGCGAAATCGCGCGTGCCAGCATCCATGACGATGCGGCCGGGCAGGAACTTGAGCGTCGCCGGGTTGGGCGTGGCTTCGGTCTCGATCAACATGCGCGGCATGTGGCGCGCGCGGGGCGGGGGATCAAGCGGCGCGCGTCTTAAATCCTCCCCGCTCGTGGGGAGCAATGAAGGATTAGTTGTTTGGCGGGCGGACCGTCGATCGCTAAAGGACCCGGCATGGCGTTCCCCACGCGCGTGTTCCGCGTCTCCGCTCTGGCCGTCGCATTCCTGACGGCTCCCCTTTCGGCTCAGCAGAAGGCACCCACCGCGGCGCCCGCAGCGGTCAACCCTTCGACCCCCGCGGTGCCTGTCGATACTGCGGCGTGGCTCTACAAGGGCAGCGACATCGCGCCGGACCCGGCCTGGTCGTTCGGCACCTTGCCCAACGGCTTGCGCTACGCAGTTCGGAAGAACGGGGTGCCGCCGGGGCAGGTCGCGGTGCGCGTGGCGATGGATGTCGGCTCGCTCTACGAAACCGACAGCGAGCGCGGCTTCGCGCATTTCATCGAGCATCTATCGTTCCGCAGTTCGGCCTATGTGCCGGACGGCGAAGCGAAGCGGGTGTGGCAGCGGCTGGGCGCGACGTTCGGATCGGATTCGAACGCGACGACGACGCCGACGCAGACGCTGTACAAGCTCGATCTGCCCGCCGCGACCGAGCAGGGGCTGGACGAGTCGCTTCACATTCTGTCGGGCATGATGGCCGCGCCGGTGCTGAGCGACGCCTCCGTCGCCGCCGAGCGGCCGGTGGTGCTGGCGGAGCGGCGCGAGCAGCCGGGGCCGCAGGTGAAGTTCGCCGACGCGCTGCGCGAAACCTTCTATGCGGGCCAACCGCTGGCGGAACGCTCCCCGATCGGCACCGAGAAGACGCTGGGCGCGGCGACCGGCGCGACGGTGAAGGCGTTCCACGACCGCTGGTACCGGCCGAGCCGCGCCGTCGTCATCGTCTCGGGCGACATGGACCCGGCGCTGTTCGCGCGCCTGATCGTCAAGAACTTCGCGGGCTGGCAGCCGATCGGCCCGGATGTGCCGGCGCCCGATTTCGGCAAGCCCGATCCGACGAAGCCGGCGACCTCGTCGCTGGTCGAGCCGGGGATGCCCGCGATCGTCGCGACGGCAGTGCTGCGGCCGTGGAAATATCAGGACGACACGATTCTGTTCAACCAGAAGCGGATGGTCGACACCGTTGCCGCGCGGCTCGTCAGCCGGCGGCTGGAGCAGCGCGCGCGCTTCGGCGGCAGCTTTCTTCAGGCGCAGGTGTCGGTCGACGACGAGTCACGCTCCGCCAACGTCACCTCGACCCAGATCGTACCCGTCACCGGACAATGGGAAGCGGCGCTGAAGGACGTGCGCGCGGTGATCGCCGACGCGATGGCGACCGCGCCGACGCAGGTCGAGATCGACCGCGAACTCGCCGACTACGATACCGTCATGCGGACGATCGTCGAGACGTCGCGGGTCGAGGCGGGGGCGAAGCAGGCGGACGACATGGCGTCCGCGCTCGACATCCGCGAGACGACGACGTCGCCGGAGACGAGCTACGCGATCTTCAAGGATGCGCGTGCCAAGACGATGTTCACGCCCGAAACCGTGCTGGCGTCGACCCGCCGCATCTTTCAGGGCGACGCCACGCGTGCGATCGTGACGACGCCGACCGCCGATGGCGGATCGACCGCGCGGCTGGACGCGGCGTTGAAGGCGGACGTGTCGGGCCTGATCGGCAAGCGGCGCGTGCAGGCGGCGGTGACCTTCGACGATCTGCCCAAGCTGGGTGCGCCGTCCGCGATCGTGTCGCGCCGGACGATCGAGAAGCTGGGGCTGGAGCAGGTCGATTTCGCCAACGGCGTGCGGCTGCTGATCTTCGCCAACACTGGTGAGACGGGCCGCGTCTATGTCCGCACGCGGTTCGGCAGCGGCTATGCCGCGCTGCCGACCGACCGGCCGAGCAACGCCTGGGCGGCCGACCTCGCGCTGGTTGCGATGGGCGTCGGCAAGCTGGATCAGGGCGATCTGGAGCAATTGTCGGCGGGCCGGCGGATCGGCCTCGACTTCGGGATCGATGAGGATGCATTCCTGCTGGCGGCGATGACCTCGCCCGCCGACTACAAGGACGAATTGCGGCTGATGGCGGCGAAGCTGGAATATCCGCGGTGGGACCGCGCGCCGATCCTGCGTGCAAAGGCCGGAGCGCTGGCGGCGCAGGCGACCGCGAGTTCGTCGCCCACGGGGGTGCTCCAGCGCGATCTGGAGGGGTTGTTGCGCGACGGCGACCCGCGCTGGGCGACGCCGACGCCGGAGCAGATCGATGCCCTGACGCGGCGCAAGTTCCGCAAGCTGTGGAAGCCGTTGATGAAGTCGGGGGCGATCGAGCTGTCGGTGTTCGGCGACGTGAAGGTCGACGAGGTGATCGCCGCGGCGCAGGCGAGTTTCGGCGCGATGAAGCCGCGCCAGCCGGTGCCGCTGGAGAAACCGCCGGTACGCTTCCCCGCGCATGTCGCGACGCCCGTGACGCTGACGCATGACGGCCCGGCGACGCAGGCGGCGGCGGTGATCGCGTGGCCGACGGGGGGCGGAATCGCGGAGGTCCGCACCAGCCGGCAACTCGACATTCTGGCGCAGGTGTTCGGCGACCGGTTGTTCGAACGGCTGCGGCAGACGGCGGGCGCGAGCTACAGCCCATCGGTGCAGAGCCAATGGCCGGTCGGCAGGCTGACCGGCGGCCGGATCATGGCGATCGGGCAGGTGGAGCCGGACAAGGTCGACCTGTTCTTCCGCCTGTCGCGCGAGATCGCGGCCGATCTGGTGAAAACGCCGATCGCCGCGGACGAGCTAGAACGGATCGTCGGTCCGATGAAGCAGCAATTGATGCGGGCGTCCACGTCGAGCCAGTTCTGGCTCTCGCAGATGGGTGGCGGCGCGTATGATCCGCGGCGGATATCGGCGGTGCGGACGGTGTTGGCCGATCTGGTGCAGGCGACGCCGGCCGACCTGCAATCGGTCGCGGCGCGGTACCTGAGGCCGGACCGGGATTGGACGCTGGCGGTGGTGCCGAAGGGGGGCGGGGTGGTTGCTGCTCCAACGCCTCCGGTGTCTGTTGCACCCAGCCGCACGGCGGATTGATGTTTCCCCGCGAAGGGGGTGACCCAGTGACTGGGCTCCCGCCTTCGCGGGAGCACCTATCATTGTCGCCCGGTGCGTCCCACAGCTACCTCCCCCTGGGGGGAGGCCTATCTGCCGCTCACGTGGTGGCACTCATTGGCCTCACCGAAACCGAGCCCCGGCCTTCGCCGCGGCAGGCCGAAGTGGGATGGTTTTTGAGTAAGCCAGCACTGCACGACGCGCCAGCCTACCCCTTGTACAACGCGTCCAGCCGTTCCCCGTATACCTGCTTCAGTACATGTCGCCGCGTCTTCATGCTGGGCGTCAGTTGTTCGTTCTCGATGGTGAAGGGACCGTCCGCCAGGATGAAGCGGCGGACGCGTTCGGTGACCGACAGGTCCTTGTTCACCCGCTCTACCGCCGCCATCAGCGCGGCGCGGTATTCCGGGTTTTCCGCCAAGCGCTGGAAGTCGCAGGTGCCGCCGCCCTTGGCGCACCATTCCTGCGTCCAGTCGGGGTCTGGCACGATCAGCGCGACCATGTAGGGCCGCCGGTCGCCGGCGATCATCGCCTGACCGATCTCGGGCTGGAGAGTCAGCATGCCCTCGACCTTCTGGGGGGCGATATTGTCGCCCTTGTCGTTGATGATGAGGTCCTTCTTGCGATCGGTGATCCTGATCCGGCCGCGATCGTCGATCTCGCCGATATCGCCGGTGTGGAGCCACCCGTCCTTCAGGACGCGGGCCGTTTCCGCCTCGTTTCGCCAGTAACCGTGCATCACCAGTTCGCCGCGCACCAGAATTTCGCCGTCCTCCGCGATCCGCACCTCGGTGTCGATCAACGCGGGGCCGACCGAGTCCATGCGGATGCCGGCCGAGGGGCGGTTGCAGGAGATGACGGGTGCGGCTTCGGTCTGGCCGTATCCTTGTAGAAACGTGACGCCGAGCGACTGGAAGAACAGCCCGACCTCCGGCGTCAAAGGCGCACCGCCGGACACCATCGCCTTCATCCGCCCACCGAACTTCTTCGCAATCTTCGGCTTGAACAAGGTCCGCACCAGCAACTGCGCGGGCCGATCGAGCAGCCGCATGCGCCCCTCGCTCTCCTTCGCACCGATGTCGAGCGCTTTGCTGAGCAGATAGGACGACATGCCGCCCTGTTTCTCGATCGCCTTGCCGATCCGCGTGCGCAGCACCTCGAACAGGCGGGGCACGACGAACATGATCGTCGGGCGCACCTCCTCGATATTGGCGGCGAGCTTGTCGAGGCTTTCGGCGTAATAGATCTGCCCACCGAGGCCGATCGGGAAATGCTGGCCGCCGGTATGCTCATAGGCGTGCGACAGCGGCAGGAAGGACAGGAACACCTCGTCCCCCCAGCCGAAATCCTCCGAGATCACGGTCGCGCAGCCCTTGGCGTTGTGCAGGATGGCGCCGTGATGCTGCATCACCCCGCGCGGCGCGCCGCCGGTGCCGCTGGTGTAGATGATGCAGGCCAGGTCGCCGCGCTGGAAGTCCGCCGCCGCCTCTGCCTTCGCGACATCGGCGGGATGCTTCGCGATCAGGTCGTGCCAGAGGTGGAAGTCGATCGAGCCGGCCGGTGCGCGCATCTCCTCCATCCCGATCACGGTCTGCCCCTGATTGGAGCGGAGCACGGCGGGGAGCAGCACCTTGGCCAGCTTTGCGGTCGACACGATGATGCCGCACGCGCCGCTGTTTTCGAGGATGTGGAGGTGATCGCGTTCGGTGTTGGTGGTGTAGGTCGGCACGGTGATGCAGCCGGCGGCCATGATCGCGAGATCGGCGATGCACCATTCGGGTCGGTTTTCGCTGACCAGCATCACGCGATCGCCGCGGTTCAGCCCGATCGCGTTCAGTCCCGCGGCGAGGCTGGCGACCTGACGCGCCGCTTCCGCCCAGCTGGTCGAGGTCCACTTGCCGCCTTTCTTGGCCCACAGGAACGGCGCATCGCCCTTCTCCCGCGCCCGCGTGAAGAACATCGTCACGAGGTTGGGGAAGTGTTCCAGCGTGCGGCTCATCGCCATCCTTTCCTGCGCGGTATCCGCTCCTCGTCAGGGGAGGGGCTTTGGGACGTCATCTATCCCGGCGCTCGCCGCGCTAACAGGGGCATTCGCATCGGCGATCGGATCACCTAAGGACAGTCCGATGACATCGATATTGCGTTCGATCGCGGTCGCTGCCGCGCTGGTCCTGTCCGGTTGCGCGGCCGACCGTCAAATGGCGGCCACCGCCGCACAGCCTGCCGCTCCGATCGCGAAGGCGAAGATCTTCGTGATCGCCGCCAACCCGCTGGCGACGGAGGCCGGCATGGCTGTCCTGCGGCGCGGTGGCAGCGCGGCGGACGCGTCGGTGGCGGTGCAGGCGATGCTGTCGCTGGTGGAGCCACAAAGCTCCGGCGTCGGCGGCGGCGGCTTCATGAGCTATTACGACGCCGCCTCGCGCAAGGTCGTCGTCTATGACGGGCGCGAGACGGCACCGGCGGGTGCGACGCCGGACATGTTCCTCGATGACAACGGTAAGCCGCTGCCGTTCCGCGATGCGGTGCTGAGCGGGCGTGCGACGGGCGTGCCGGGGGCGGTGAAGATGCTCGCGCTCGTCCAGCAGCGGCATGGCGCGCTGCCGTGGAGGACGCTGTTCACGGATGCGGAGCGGACCGCGCGCGAGGGCTTCGTGGTATCGCCGCGACTGGGCAAGTTCCTGGCGAGCGGCGCGTTTCCGGAGTCGAACGCGCCCGACGTGCTGGCCTATTTCGCCAAGCCCGGCGGAGGGCTGGTCGGACCGGGCGACCGGTTGCGCAACCCCGCCTATGCGACGTTCCTCGGGCGGCTGGCGGCGCAGGGGACCGACGCGCTGTATGCAGGCGAGACGGCGCGACGGATCGTAGCGCGCGTCCAAGCTGGGCCGCTGGCGGGTACGATGACGCTCGCCGACCTCGCCCGGTATACGCCTAGCGAACGCGAGGCGGTGTGCGGGCGGTACCGCGTGTATGCCGTGTGCGTGCCGCCGCCGCCCGCCAGCGGGGTGGGCATGCTGCAATTGCTGATGCTGCTGGAGCGGACCGACATCGCCGAACGCGGTCCCGACGATGCGCAGGCGTGGTACCTGTTCGCCGCCGCTAGCCGGCTGATGTACGCCGATCGCGACCGCTATTTCGGCGATCCTGCTTTCGTGCAGGTGCCCGTCACGGGGCTGATCGATCCCACCTATGTCGCCAGCCGTGCGCGCCTGATCGGCGCGACTGCCGGGCCGCCGCCCGAAGCCGGCACGCCCCCGGGAGCGCCGGTCGCGGCGAACGACCGGCAGGTGGAGCCGGTCGGTACGTCGCACTTCATCGTCGGCGATGCGCAGGGCAATGTCGTGTCGATGACGACGACGGTCGAATCGATCTTCGGGTCGGGGCGGATGGTCGACGGGTTCTTCCTCAACAACCAGATGACCGACTTCGCGTTTTCGCCGCGCGATGCCGCCGGGCGTCCGGCCGCGAATGCCGTCGCGGCGGGGAAGCGACCGCGATCGTCGATGACGCCGCTGATCCTGCTCGACGCCGACCGGCGGTTCGCGGGCGCGATCGGGTCGGCGGGGGGCAATGCCATCCTCGCCTATGTCGGCAAGTCGCTGGTCGCGGCGATCGACTGGAAACTGCCGATGCAGCAGGCGATCGCGCTGCCCAACCTGATCGCGCGCGGCGGGAGTTTTCAGGGGGAGGCGGACCGGTTCTCCTCCGCGGTGCGCGCCGGGTTGCTGGCGCGCGGCGTCGACGTGCGGGCGGGGCAGGGGGAGGATTCTGGCGTGCACGGTGTGATCGTGCGGAATGGGATGCTCGACGGCGGTTACGATCCGCGGCGCGAAGGCAGGGTGATGATCGAGGACGCGCCGGTGCGGTGAGGGGCTGTGTGGTGCCCCCGCGCGGGGGCATCCGCGGGAGCACGGGTCGGAGATGCTGGAACCTGAAGGTTCCAGGTCTATTCTTCGGCTCTCTCCCCTTCAGGGTAGGGCTGGGTGGGGCCTCTCCACCAGCGATTGGTTTGCGGCACCGCCCCATCCGCGACCCCCGAAGGGGAGGGGAGATGCGTGCGCGTTGATCCCGCGCTAGGCCCCCACGGCATCCGCCACGTTCGCAAACCCGTCGCGCGCCAGCAGTGCGTCCAGTCCCGCGAGCATCCGCGCCGCTAACCCCGGCCCCTCATAGACCAGCGCGGTGTAGACTTGCACGAGGCTCGCCCCGGCGCGGATACGGGCATAGGCCTCCTCTGCCGAACCGATGCCGCCGACCGCGACCAGCGGCACCGCGCCGCCTGTCGCCGTGCGGAAATCCGCCAGCCGTGCACGTGCCAGCGGTGCGAGCGGCGCACCCGACAGGCCGCCCGTCTCCGCGCCGTTAGAGGAGCGCAGGCCCGGTCGCGTTATGGTGGTATTGCCGACGATCAGGGCATCGACCTTCGCCTCGATCACCGCGCGGGCGATGTCGTCGACGCCGGCGGGGTCGAGGTCGGGGGCGACCTTCAGGAACAGCGGCGTCGTGCCCTTCGCCGCGACGGATGCCGCCAGCAGGTCGCGCAGCGCCTGTCCGGATTGCAGGTCGCGCAGGCCGGGCGTGTTGGGCGAGCTGATGTTGATCGTCACGTAATCGGCCAGCGGCGCGGCGGCGGCTACGCCTTTAGAATAATCGGCGATCCGGTCCTCCGAATCCTTGTTCGCGCCGACGTTGATGCCGAGCGTACCGCGCCGCTTCGCCGAGCGCGCATTGGCGAGGCCGGCGTTGAAACCGTGGTTGTTGAAGCCGTAGCGGTTCACCACCGCGCGATCCTCCGGCAAGCGGAACAGACGCGGCTTCGCATTTCCCGCCTGCGGGCGCGGCGTCAGCGTACCGATCTCCACCGATCCGAAGCCCAGCCCGAAGAAGCCAGAGATCGCTTCGCCGTTCTTGTCGACGCCCGCGGCCAGCCCGACCGGGTTGGCGAAGGTCACGCCCGCGACGCTCGTCGCCAGCCGCGGATAGCTTGCCCCGTCCCGTGCCAGCGGCGTTCCCGCGCCGCCCCAGAGCGACAGCATCCTGAGCGTCAGGGCGTGGGCGCGCTCCGCATCGAGCGCGAACAGGGCAGGGTGGTACCAGGACATGGCCACGCTCATCGCACCCCTGCGAGTCGTTTGCAAAGATAGCGGTTGATCGCGGCGTTGCACTGCACCATCTGCAATCGGACGGAAACGATCCGATTGGAACGATGCGCCTCTCTTCTCTAGCCGATTATGCGGTCGTCCTGATGGCCGCCGCCGCGCGCCACTGCGGCGGCGTGGGTCGGCTGAACGCGACCCTGCTCGCGGAGGAGACGGGCGTACCGCTGCCGACCGCGCAGAAGCTGGTCAGCCGCCTTGCCGCGGCGGGCCTGCTGGAAAGTGCGCGCGGTACGGGTGGCGGGTTCCGCCTGTCGCGCCCGCCCTCGGCGATCAGCCTGGCGGATGTGATCGAGGCGGTCGAAGGGCCGATCGCGCTGACGTCCTGCGTCTCCGGGACGCGGGACGATTGCGCGATCGACGGAAGTTGTCGGGTCAAGCCGCACTGGAGCGTCGTCAACGGCGCGGTGCGCGGCGCGCTGGCGGGTGTTTCGCTCGCCAGCCTGTCGGTGTTGGAGCAAGCGTGATGAAGAACGCCGAGGCCTATGCGGCCGTATCGAAGAAGTACGAGTGGGGTTTCGCCACCGACATCGAACAGGACTTCGCGCCCAAGGGGCTGTCGGAGGATACGGTTCGCTACATTAGCGCCAAAAAGAACGAGCCCGAATGGATGCTCGATTGGCGGCTGAAAGCGTTCCGCCTGTGGCTGACGATGGAGGCGCCGGACTGGGCGAAGCTCAACGTCCCGCCGATCGATTATCAGGACGCGTTCTACTACGCCGAACCGAAGGCGAAGGCGACGATCGCGTCGCTGGACGAACTCGATCCCGAAATCCGCCGCACCTATGAAAAGCTCGGCATTCCGATCGAGGAGCAGAAGCTGCTCGCGAACGTCGAGGGCGCGGAGCCGCCGCGGCGTGTGGCGGTCGACGCGGTGTTCGACAGCGTGTCGGTGGCGACCACGTTCCGCAAGGAGCTGGAGGCGGCGGGCGTCATCTTCCGCTCGATCAGCGAGGCGATCCGCGAATATCCCGATCTCGTCCGCAAATGGCTGGGCAAGGTCGTGCCGCAGCGCGACAATTTCTTCGCAACGCTCAACAGCGCGGTCTTCAGCGACGGCACGTTCGTCTACATTCCGGAGGGCGTCCGCTGCCCGATGGAGCTGTCCACCTATTTTCGCATCAACGCGGAGAATACCGGCCAGTTCGAACGCACGCTGATCGTCGCCGACAAGGGCAGCTATGTCAGCTACCTGGAGGGCTGCACCGCGCCGATGCGCGACGAGAACCAGTTGCACGCCGCGGTGGTCGAGCTGGTCGCGCTGGACGATGCCGAGATCAAATATTCGACCGTCCAGAACTGGTATCCGGGCGACGAGAACGGCCTTGGCGGCATCTACAATTTCGTCACCAAGCGCGCATTGTGTCAGGGCAAGAACAGCAAGGTGTCGTGGACGCAGGTCGAAACCGGCAGCGCGGTGACGTGGAAATATCCGTCCTGCGTGCTGTCGGGCGACGGATCGGTCGGCGAGTTCTACTCGGTGGCGGTGACCAACAACCGTCAGCAGGCGGATACCGGCACCAAGATGATCCATCTCGGCAAGAATACCCGCTCGACCATCGTGTCGAAGGGGATTTCGGCAGGGCGTTCGGACAACACCTATCGCGGCCTCGTCCGCGTCGGCCCGACGGCGGAGAACGTCCGCAACTTCACCCAGTGCGACAGCCTGTTGCTGGGCGACCAGTGCGGCGCGCACACGATCCCGTATATCGAGGTCCGCAACCCCTCCGCGCAGATCGAGCATGAGGCGACGACGTCGAAGATCAGCGAGGACCAGTTGTTCTACGCCATGTCGCGCGGTCTGGATCAGGAAGCGGCGGTCGCGCTGATCGTCAACGGCTTCGCACGCGAGGTGCTGCAGCAACTGCCGATGGAGTTCGCGGTCGAGGCGCAGAAGTTGCTGGGGATCAGCCTTGAAGGATCTGTGGGATGACACCCCGCGACGACGATCGTCGCCTTGACTCCCCTCCCCTTCAGGGGAGGGGCAGGGGGTGGGGCCTCTCCGCGAGCACGATCGACCGTATGCACGGTCACGCCTCCGCTATGCGCCATAATCCGACGGAGCCGGAGAAGCGGCTATGGTCGCGTCTGTCGCAATCGCAACTCGGCGGTTTCAAGTTTCGGCGGCAGGCGACGATCGGCATGGTCATCGTAGACTTTCTGTGCCCGCAGAAAGGGATGATCGTCGAGGTTGATGGGCATACGCACAGCGATGCCGCCAGTTACGAGCGTCGCGATGCTGCGCTGGCCGTACTCGGCTTCCGAACGGTGCGGTTCACGAACACCGACGTCATGCAGAATATCGAGGGCGTGCTGGCACGGCTTCTGGATGAACTACGAGCGTTGCCCGACCGGCGAACGCCCCACCCCAACCCCTCCCCTGAAGGGGAGGGGCTAGAGAGATGACAATGCTGAACATCGAAAACCTCCACGCCGAGATCGACGGCAAGGAAATCCTCAAGGGTCTTTCGCTGACCGTGAACGCGGGCGAGGTCCATGCGATCATGGGGCCGAACGGCGCGGGCAAGTCGACGCTCGGCTACGTGCTCGGCGGTCGTCCCGGTTACGAGGTGACGGCGGGCAGCGTGCGTTTCCTCTCCTCCGTTCGTGCCGAGCCTGTCGAAGCACACGCCACAGAGGGCGCGCTCGCGTCCGGCCCTTCGACAAGCTCAGGACGAGCGGGGGAGTGCGAATGGATCGACCTGCTCGAACTCGCACCGCATGAGCGCGCCGTTGCCGGCCTGTTCCTCGGCTTCCAGTATCCGGTCGAGATCCCCGGCGTGTCGAACGTGCAGTTCCTGCGCGAGGCGCTGAACGCGCAGCGTGGGCAGCGCGACGAGAAGCCGCTGTCGGGCGCGGAATTCCTGAAGCTGGCGCGCGAGGAAGCGCGCAAGCTCGACATGGATGCGGAGATGCTCAAGCGCCCGGTCAATGTCGGTTTCTCGGGTGGCGAGAAGAAGCGCAACGAGATGGTGCAGATGGGGATCGTCGATCCGAAGTTCGCGATCCTCGACGAGACGGATTCCGGCCTCGACATCGACGCGCTGCGGATCGTCGGCGACGGTATCAACCGCATCATGCGCGCGCCCGACAAGGCGGTGTTGCTGATCACGCACTATCAGCGGCTGCTCGATTACGTGAAGCCTGACTTCGTCCACGTGCTCGATGGCGGCGTGATCACCCGCACGGGTGGGCCGGAACTGGCGCATGAGCTGGAGCGGGCGGGCTATTCGCAGGTGACCGCGTGATCCGGTCGCCACGAGCATCGAGGTTGCCGGCATGAGCGTCATGGAACTCCCCTCCACCCGCGAGGAAGCGTGGCGCTGGGCGGATACGGCCGGAATCGCCGCCGCCGCGGCGCTGCCGCAGATTGCGGGCGTCGAAACGGATGGCTGGTTCCTCGACCTGCCCGGCGCGCGGATCGTCGTGGTCGACGGCGTCGTGGATCAGGCGGTCAGCAATCTCGGCCGCGTCGTGCTTCGGCAGGTCGATGCTGACGACCATGCCCTCGCCGCGCGCACGTCCGGCCCCGGCTGGGCGCTGCATCTGGACGCCGATGCCGCCGCCGATCCGGTGCAGATCGTCCATGTCGCGACCGGCGCGGCCAACCATCTGCCGGCCGAGATCGTGCTGGGCGACAACGCCGTCGCACAGGTCGTCGAAACCTATATCGGCAGCGGCTGGGCCAACCGGTTCACGCGCACGACACTGGGTAGCGCCGCACGGCTGATGCGGTCGGTGCGGCTGGTGCAGGAGGCAGGCTTCACCTCGTTGAGGGAGGAAGCCACGCTCGGGACAGGGGCCAGCCTGATCACGGTATTTCTCGGCGCCGGTGTGGCGGGCACGCGCATCGACGCGCGGATCGTCGCGGGCGAAGGGGCCTATGCCGATTACGGCGGCGCGCTGCTGACCGCTGGCGAGCAGCGGCAGGAATGCTTCGTCCGTATCCATCATGCCGAACCCAACGGGCAGAGCAAGCAGGTCTGGCGTGCGGTTGCGGCCGACCGTTCCGCCGCCAGCCTCGCCGCCGCCGTCGAGGTCGCACGGCATGCGCAGAAGACCGACGGCGAGCAGTCGCTGCGGGGCTTGTTGCTGCAACGCACCGCCACAGTGAATTTGAAGCCAGAGCTGGAGATCTTCGCCGACGACGTGAAGTGCGCGCACGGTGCGACGGTCGGCGAACTGGATGCGCGGGCGCTGTTCTACATGCAGAGCCGCGGCATCTCTCCGGCGCGGGCGCAGGCGTTGCTGACGCATGCGTTCGTAGTCGATGCGTTGGACCGGATCGGCGATGCGGTGGTGCGGGATGCATTCGTGGCGGATGCCGATGCCTGGCTGGAGCGTGCGTTGTGAGCGGGACTGCTGTTACGCTTCTCCCTCCTGGGGAGAGTGCCCCTGCTTCTCCCCTCCCTATAAGGGAGGGGTCGGGGGTGGGTAGCGTGCTGGCGATACGGCTCCGTCAGCGCGCGACCGCCGTATGTCGCCAAGGCTCCACCCACCCCCGCCCCCTCCCTCAAAGGGAGGGGAGAAGAAGCGCCCAGCGCCTCCACTTCCTCCACTTCGCGTTGGAGACTGCGGCATGAGCAGTGCGGCCCCGCTCGACACGCTCGCCGATTTCCCCGCCATCCCGGCAGGTTGGGCCTATCTCGACACCGCGGCCACGGCCCAGAAGCCGCAGGTCGTGGTCGAAGCGATCACGCGTGCCTATGGCGAGACCTACGCGACCGTGCATCGCGGCGTGTACCAGCGGTCGGCAGACATGACCGTTGCGTACGAGGCCGCACGCCGCCGCGTCGCTACGTTCATCGGTGCCGGCTCCCCGGACGAATGTGTGTTCGTCCGCGGCGCGACGGAGGGGATCAACCTTGTCGCGCAATGCTGGGCCGCGCAGCAGCTCAAGGCCGGCGATCGGATCATGCTGTCGATGCTGGAGCATCACAGCAACATCGTGCCGTGGCAGATGGCGGCGGAGCGCGTGGGCGCGGCGATCGACGTCGCGCCGCTGACCAGCGACGGTCGTATCGATCTCGACGCGATGGCGGCGATGCTGACCGAGCGACACAAGCTCGTCGCGCTGGCGCATGTCTCCAACGTCCTCGGCTCCGTGCTGGACGTGGAGCGGGCGGTGTCGCTCGCGCACGGCGTCGGGGCGAAGATCCTGATCGACGGATGCCAGTCGGTGCCGCGGATGCCGGTCGACGTGACCGCGCTCGGCTGCGATTTCTACGTGTTTTCCGCGCACAAGCTTTACGGCCCGACCGGCATCGGCGTGCTGTGGGGGCGGCCGGAACTGCTCGAGGCGATGCCGCCTTGGCAGGGCGGCGGATCGATGATCGACCGCGTGACGTTCGCAAAGACGACCTATGCCGCGCCGCCGGGCCGGTTCGAGGCGGGGACGCCGCACATCGTTGGCGCGCTCGGGCTGCACGCGGCGATCGACTACGTCGACGCGATCGGTCTGCCGGCAATCCACGCTCATGAAACCGCGCTGGTTGCGCAGGCGCGCGATGGGCTGGGCAGCCTCAACAGCGTGCGGCTGCTCGGGCCGGCGGACTCCGCCGGCATCGTCAGTTTCACGGTCGAGGGGGTGCATCCGCACGACATCGGCACCATCTTGGACGAGAGCCGGGTGGCGATCCGCGCCGGTCACCATTGCGCGCAACCGCTGATGGAGGCGCTGGGCGTGGAGGCGACGGCGCGGGCCAGCTTCGGCGTCTATAATGGCCCTGCCGACGTGGATGCGCTGGTGAAGGGCGTCGAGCGAGTGACGAGGATTTTCGGATGAGCGACTATCAGGTCGAACAGGTAGACGGCGTCGCACCGCCGCCCAAGGCGCGGGTCGATGACGCCGCGCTAGGGTCGACAGTGTCAGCGCCGCGCGAGCGCGACTATTTGTCCGGGTTCCTCGCGCAGAAGCCGCAGGGTGATGCGGCTGGCGAGCCGGGCGGTGCGCTGTACGAAGCCGTGATCGACGCGTTGAAGGACATCTTCGACCCCGAAATTCCCGTGAACATCTATGACCTGGGCCTGATCTACGGCGTCGACGTGACCGAGAATGGCGAGGCGACGGTGACGATGACGCTGACGACGCCGCATTGTCCGGTCGCGGAATCGATGCCGGCCGAAGTGGAGATGCGCGTTGCAGCCGTGCCGGGCATCTCGATCGCCGACGTCAACCTCGTCTGGGACCCGCCCTGGGACCCGCAGAAGATGTCCGACGACGCCAAGCTCGAACTGGGGATGCTGTAATGGCCACCACGCTGCGCGCGCGGCCCGCCGCGTTGAACCTGACGCCATCCGCCGAGGCGCGGATCGCCGACCTGATGGGCCGCGCACCGGCGGACGCAATCGGCGTCAAGCTGTCGACGCCCAAGCGCGGCTGCTCCGGCCTCGCCTATTCGGTCGATTACGTGACGGAGGCGAAGCCGTTCGACGAGCGGATCGACACGCCCGGTGGGACGCTGTTCGTCGACGGCGGATCGATCCTGTACCTGATCGGATCGACGATGGACTGGGTGGAAGACGACTTCACCGCCGGCTTCGTGTTCCAGAACCCGAACGCCAAGGGCGCGTGCGGCTGCGGTGAGAGCTTCACCGTCTGATGAGCGGCTGGACGATCGGTATCCTCGGTGGATCGGGGCTCTACGCGATCGACGGCTTGCAGGATGCGCAGTGGCAGCGGGTCGACAGCCCCTGGGGTGAACCGTCCGATGCGATCCTGACGGGGCGGATCGGCCATGCCCGAGTCGCGTTCCTGCCCCGCCACGGTCGCGGCCACCGCATCGCGCCGGGCGAGATCAATGCCCGCGCCAACATTGATGCGTTGAAGCGCTTGGGCGTCACCGACCTGCTCGCGATCTCGTCGGTCGGGTCGCTGCGTGAGGATCGGCCGCCGGGCAGCTTCACGATCGTCGACCAGTTCATCGACCGCACCACGTCGCGCGCGAACAGTTTCTTCGGAACGGGGCTGGTGGCGCACGTGCCGATGGCGGAGCCGGTCTGTCCGCGCCTGTCCACAATAGTGGCGAAGGCCGCACGGGATGTCGGCGCGTGCGTCGACGCGGGCGGCACCTATTTGGCGATGGAAGGCCCCGCATTCTCGACGCGCGTGGAAAGCCGTTTGTACCGAAGCTGGGGCGCGGACGTGATCGGCATGACTGCGATGCCGGAGGCGAAGCTCGCGCGCGAGGCCGAGCTGCCGTACGCGCTGGTTGCGATGGTGACGGATTACGACGCGTGGCGCGAGGGGGAGGCCGCGGTCGATGTCGCTGCCGTACTCTCGCAAGTCGGTGCGAACGGAGTTCTGGCGCGAGAGACGGTGAGTCGCTTGCTGGAGGGGCTGCCGGAGGAGCGGCCCGCGTCCCCGATCGATACAGTGCTGGATGCCGCGATCATCACCGCGCCGGGCGCGCGGGATGCTGGACTTGCGGCCAAGCTGGATGCGGTGGCGGGCCGGGTTTTGGGTGAGGGTGGCGCTCAGGCCTGATCAACTGTGCGTCATCACCCCCGTCCGTCACCTCGCGAAAGCTGGGATCTTGAGTGATGGCGCTGGACCGCTGGCCTGGGAAGGACCCCAGCTTTCGCTAGGGTGACGGATGGGCAGTGGCGGGTGACGACGAGTAGAGGGCAAGGGCGCCAGTCTCCCCGCCCATTCGGCCTGAGCGGGGTCGAAGGCCCGAGTCCTCGACCCCGCCAAATCCTTACGCCGCCAGCTTTCTCAGCACGTACTGCAGGATGCCGCCGTTCAAGAAATACTCCAGCTCGTTGACCGTATCGATCCGGCAGCGGGTCATGAACGTCTCGCTGCTCCCGTCCGCCCGGGTCAGCGTGACCTCCACGTCCTGACGCGGGCGCAGGCCGGCGACGTTGTGGATCGTGAACGTCTCCGTCCCGTCCAGCTTCAGCGTCTGGCGATCCAGTCCCTCGGCGAACTGGAGCGGCAGCACGCCCATGCCGACGAGGTTGGAGCGGTGGATACGCTCGAAGCTTTCCGCGATCACCGCGCGCACGCCGAGCAGGTTGGTGCCCTTTGCCGCCCAGTCGCGCGACGAACCGGTGCCGTATTCCTTGCCCGCAATGACGACGAGCGGCGTGCCGTCCGCCTTGTAGCGCATGGCCGCGTCGTAGATCGGCATGATCTCGCCGTTATACTTCGACATGCCGCCCTCGACGCCCGGCACCATTTCGTTGCGGATGCGGATGTTGGCGAAGGTGCCGCGCATCATGACTTCGTGGTTGCCGCGGCGCGCGCCGTAGCTGTTGAAGTCGGCGCGGCTGACCTGATGCTCCTGAAGGTACTTGCCCGCCGGGCTGTCCGCCTTGATGCTGCCGGCCGGGCTGATGTGGTCGGTGGTGATCGAGTCGCCCAGGATCGCCAGCGGCTTCGCCTCGATGATGTCCGCCGTGGGAGCGGGCGTCATCGACATGCCCTCGAAATAGGGCGGGTTGGCGACATAGGTGGAGCCGGCGCGCCACTGATAGGTGTCCGACCCGGTGACGTCGATCGACGACCATTTCTCGTCGCCGGCATAGACGTTGCCGTAGCGGGAGCGGAACATCTCGTCGTCGATATTGGCGGTCATCAGCGACGAGACTTCGGCGTTCGTCGGCCAGATATCCTTCAGATACACGTCATTGCCGTCCGTGCCCTGACCGATCGGCGTCTCGCGCATATCCTGCGTGACGGTGCCCTTCAGGGCATAGGCGACGACCAGCGGCGGCGAGGCGAGGAAGTTCGCGCGGACGTCCGGCGATACGCGGCCCTCAAAGTTGCGGTTGCCCGACAAAACCGAGGCGGCGACCAGATCATTCTCGTTGATGGCGGCGGAGATCGGTGCGGCGAGCGGGCCGGAATTGCCGATGCAGGTCGTGCAGCCATAGCCGACGAGGTTGAACCCCATCGCGTCGAGGTCCTCGGTAAGGCCCGCCTTGTTCAGGTAATCGGTGACGACCTGCGATCCGGGGGCGAGCGAGGTCTTGACCCACGGCTTCGGCTTCAGCCCCAGCGCGCGCGCCTTGCGCGCGACGAGGCCGGCGGCGACGAGGACGGAGGGGTTGGAGGTGTTGGTGCAGCTGGTGATCGCGGCGATCACGACGTCGCCGTCGCCGATGTCGTGGTCGCGATCCGCCACCGCCACGCGCTGCGGCTGTTCCTTGTGGTAGATCTTGAACAGGTCACCGTTGAACACTTCGTCGACCTTGGTCAGCGCGACCTTGTCCTGCGGGCGCTTGGGGCCGGCGAGCGACGGCACGACAGTGCCCATGTCCAACTCCAGCGTGTCGGTGAAGACGGGGTCCGGCGCATCCGCGTCGCGCCAGAAGCCGTTCGCCTTCGCATAGGCCTCCACCAGCGCGATGTTGTCCTCGGAGCGTGCGGTCAGGCGCATATACTCCATGGTCTTCTCGTCGATCGGGAAGAAGCCGCAGGTCGCGCCGTACTCGGGGGCCATGTTGGCGATCGTTGCACGGTCCGCCAGCGTCATCGTCGACAGTCCGGGGCCGTAGAACTCCACGAAGCGCCCGACCACACCCTTGGCGCGGAGCAACTGCGTGACGGTCAGGACGAGGTCGGTGGCGGTGATGCCTTCGCCGAGTTCGCCGGTCAGCTTGAAACCGACGACTTCGGGGATCAGCATCGACACGGGCTGGCCGAGCATCGCCGCCTCCGCTTCGATCCCGCCGACGCCCCAGCCGAGGACGCCCAGACCGTTGATCATCGTGGTGTGGCTGTCGGTGCCGACCAGCGTATCGGGATAGGCGATCATCGCGCTGTCTTTCGCGTGGTCGCCGACCTCCTGCGAGGACCAGATCGCCTGGCCGATGTATTCCAGGTTCACCTGATGGCAGATGCCGGTGCCCGGGGGGACGACCTTAAAATTGTCGAGCGCCTTCGATCCCCACTTCAGGAACTCGTAGCGCTCGCCGTTGCGCTGATATTCGAGATCGACGTTCTCGCCGAACGCCTGCGGTGTGCCGAACTCGTCGACCATCACCGAGTGGTCGATGACGAGGTGGACGGGGACCAGCGGATTGATCTTTTCCGGATTGCCGCCAAGCGCGGTCATCGCGTCGCGCATGGCGGCGAGATCAACGACGCAGGGCACGCCCGTGAAATCCTGCATCAGCACGCGCGCCGGGCGATACTGGATCTCGCGATCGCTGCGACGCTCCTGCTGCCAGTCCACGATCGCCTGGATGTCGTCGCGGGTGACGGTCACGCCGTCTTCGAAACGCAGCAGGTTCTCCAGCAGCACGCGCATCGAGAAGGGCAGGCGGCTGATGTCGCCGAGCTGCTCCGCGGCCTTGGACAGGCTGTAATAATCATAGGACTTGCCGCCGGCGGTGAGCGTGGAGCGGGTGTTCAGCGTGTCCTGGCCGATGGCGGTCATAAGCGTCCTTTGCCTGTCGTCCCGGCGCGGAGCGAAGGCGGCGAAGCCGCGGGCGCGGGGACTGTACGATGGGTTTGGGGCGGCGATAGCAGCGGTGCCGGTAGGAAGGAAGGGCTTGTCCGGGCCATTGCTGCGTACGTTAGGCAGTTTTGCGAGTGAAGGGGGTGATGATCCACCGTCATCTCGACGGAAGCCGGCATTCTGGGTTGAGGGGGTAGTCCGGCTGCACGACAGCCCGGCGGACGATTTGGTTTGCGCAGTGGGTGTCAGAACGTCCGATCGCTACAACGAAAAGGGGCGGCCCCTTGCGGAGCCGCCCCTTTTGTCAGTCGCTGGGCCGGTGGTCGACATGGGCGAAGCCCATGTCGTCTGACAGCGTTGTGTGCCGCCGGCCGGCCTCGAACGGGGCGGCAGTACGCCACCCCGCTGTGCGGCTTACTTGACGTCGACGGTCGCGCCGGCGGCCTCGAGCTGAGCCTTCAGCTTCGCGGCCTCGTCCTTGTTCACGCCTTCCTTGACGGCCTTCGGCGCGCCCTCGACGAGAGCCTTCGCTTCGGTCAGGCCCAGGCCGGTGATCGCGCGGACTTCCTTGATGACGTTGATCTTCTTGCCACCGTCGCCGGTCAGGATCACGTCGAACTCGGTCTGCTCTTCAGCGGCCGGTGCGGCTGCGCCGCCGGCTGCTGCCGGTGCTGCGACCGCTGCTGCGGCCGAAACGCCCCACTTCTCTTCGAGCAGCTTCGACAGCTCGGCTGCTTCCAGGACGGTCAGTTCGCTCAGGCTCTCAACAAGCGCGTTCAGGTCTGCCATGTGTATTCTCCATGCGGGGGCATCGGCCCCCAAAGTACGATTGAAACCAGGAAATGCGTCGACGGCTTACGCCGCCTCCTTCTCCGCATAGGCGGACAGCACGCGTGCGATCTGTGCCGCGGGAGCCTGCGTGATCGTTGCCAGCTTCGTGGCGGGTGCCACGATGAGGCCGACGATCTTGGCACGCAGTTCGTCCAGCGACGGCAGCGTGGCGAGTGCCTGAACGCCCGCGAGGTCGAGGGGCGTCGAGCCCATCGCACCGCCCACGATTTCGAACTTGTCGTTCGTCTTCGCGAAGTCGACCGCAACCTTGGCTGCGGCGACCGGGTCGATCGAGGAAGCGAGAGCGACGGGGCCGGTCAGCATATCGCCGATCGATCCATAGTCGGTCCCGTCGAGCGCGATCCTGGCAAGCTTGTTCTTCGAGACCTTGTAGGTCGCGCCGGCGTCCCGCATCTTGTTCCGCAACACAGTGGACTGTGCGACGGTCATGCCGAGGTTGCGGGTCACGACGACCACGCCGACTTCGGCAAAGTTACGGTTCAACTCGGCGACGGCCGCGGCCTTTTCAGTCCGATCCATGCCATTCTCCACGTTTGGACATGCCCCGAGGGCCATGTCCGGTTACCACCGGCACGCGACGCGCACCGGCTTGTCCAGTCGACGAGGGAATGGGGGACCGGCCGCATGGAAAAGCGGCAGGAAAAAACCTATCCCCGTCTCGGCAGGGCATTAAGCCGGGCAAATCCCCGGCACCTGCTGTCTAGGACGGAATCCGGCGGGCGAACCTGCCGGATGCGGGGGTGCCACTAACGGTTTGCGGGCCAAAGTCAATGCGCCATCCCGCGTTGACCAGCGGCGGGGGTGCCGCCTATCGCTCCCGCCCAGGATCAGGAGGATTGCGGGATGCGGAAGCTTTATCCGGATGCGGGCGCGGCGCTGGAGGGATTGCTCCACGACGGCATGACGATCTGCGCCGGCGGGTTCGGCCTGTGCGGTATCCCCGAACGGCTGATCGACGCGATCCAGGCGTCGGGCGTGAAGGACCTGACGATCGCCAGCAACAATGCCGGGATCGACAATGAGGGTCTCGGCAAGCTGCTGCGATCGCGGCAGGTGAAGAAGATGATCTCCAGTTATGTCGGCGAGAACAAGGAGTTCGAGCGCCAGTATCTGAGCGGCGAGCTGGAGGTGGAATTCTGCCCGCAAGGGACGCTGGCGGAGCGGTGTCGCGCGGGCGGCGCGGGCATCCCGGGCTTCTACACCAAGACCGGCGTCGGCACGCAGGTCGCCGAGGGCAAGGAGGTCAAGACGTTCGACGGCCAGGATTACATCCTGGAACGCGGCATCCGCGCCGACCTGTCGATCATCAAGGGGTGGAAGGCGGACGAGACGGGCAACCTCATCTTCCGCAAGACCGCGCGCAACTTCAATCACCCGATGGCCACCGCCGGCCGCATCTGCGTCGCGGAGGTCGAGGAGGTGGTGCCGGTCGGCTCGCTTGATCCCGATGCGATCCACCTGCCGGGCATCTATGTGAAGCGGATGATCGTCGGCGCACCCTACGACAAGAAGATCGAGTTCCGCCTGACCCGCCCGCGCGAGGCAGCGTGAGTACGCCCGCGCATGCCGGCGAAATCTCGCTGGACGAGGGCGATGTGCTGACCGCCGACGCCGCGGAGGTGGCGCGCATCTGGATCACGAACAATGGCGGCGCGAGCGTGTGGATCGCCGCGCATCTGCTGGAGGACCCGACCGTGTTCGGATATCTGATGGCGGACACGATCCGCCACGCCGCGCGTGCCTATGCCGGCACGTGGGCGATCGGCGAGGATGCCGCGCTACAGGCAATCGTCGACGGGCTGGGGCGGCAGTTGCGCGAGCAGTTCGGCGAGATCGAAACCATCCAGGAAGGGAAGCTGAACTGATGTCCGAGGACGTGAAGGGCTGGACCCGCGACCAGATGGCTGCCCGCGCTGCGCAGGAGTTGGAGGACGGGTTCTACGTCAATCTCGGGATCGGCATCCCCACGCTGGTCGCGAACAACATTCCGCCCGGCATGACGGTGACGCTCCAGTCGGAGAACGGGATGCTCGGCATCGGTCCGTTTCCGTACGAGGGCGAGGAGGACCCGGACCTCATCAACGCCGGCAAGCAGACGATCAGCGAATTGCCGTCGTCGGTCTATTTCAGCAGCGCCGACAGCTTCGCGATGATCCGCGGCGGCCATATCGACCTGACCGTGCTGGGCGCGATGGAGGTCAGCCAGGACGGCGACATCGCCAACTGGATGATCCCCGGTAAGATGATCAAGGGCATGGGCGGGGCGATGGACCTCGTCGCGGGCGTGAAGAAGATCATCGTCGTGATGGAGCATACGTCGAAGAACGGCGATCCGAAGTTCATCCCGGCCTGCACGCTGCCGCTGACGGGGAAGAACGTCGTCGACATGATCGTCACCGATCTCGCGGTGTTCCAGCGTCCGGACCACGATAATCCGTTCCGCTTGATCGAGTGTGCGCCGGGCGTCACCGCCGACGAGGTACGGACGAAGACTACGGCAGCGTACACGGCGTGAGCTACACGCTCGTTACCGCGAACCGGAATTATTCGAGCTGGTCGCTGCGCCCGTGGCTGCTGATGCGTGCTCTCGACATTCCGTTCGCGGATCGGATCGAGCAGTTCGGGGCACCGGAGAACTACGCGGCGTTCCGCGCCTTTTCGCCGACCGGTCGGGTGCCGGTGCTGATCGACGGCGAGCGGACGGTGTGGGACTCGCTTGGTATCGTCCTGTATCTGGCGGAGCGGCACGAGGGCGTCTGGCCGCGTGACGAAGCTGCCCGCGCGTGGGCGATGAGCGCGGTGGCGGAGATGCACGGCGGGTTCTCGGCGTTGCGCAACGAGCGGACGATGAACGTCGGCGTCCGCGTCGCGGCGATACCGGGATCGGCGGCGCTGACGCGGGATGTGGCACGCATTGTCGAGCTCTGGGCCGAGGGGCTGTCGCGGTTCAGCGGGCCGTGGCTGGCAGGGCCGGCGTTCACCGCCGCGGACGCGTTCTACGCGCCGGTTGCCTACCGCGTCCGCACCTATGGCATCGATGTCGGTGCTGCGGGGCAGGCGTGGGTGGAGCGCCTGCTCGATCACCCCGCTGCGCGCGAATGGGAGGCCGCGGCCCTGGCCGAAAGCTGGCGAGAAGCCGGGCACGAGGCGGAGCTGCATGCGTGCGGTACGGTGACCGAGGATCACCGCACCGGCTGAGGCCCTAACCCTTCGCTCGTCTCCGGCATCTTCAGCGCTACCAGCGCGAGGCCCCCGGCGGCGATCACCGCCAGCGTCAGGAAGGCGGCGGAGTATCCGCCCCACACGATCACCGCACCCGCCAGCGTAGTGCTGAACGCGCCGCCGAGGCCCTGCACGGTCGCAACCGCGCCCTGTGCGACGTTGAACCGCCCGGTCCCGCGGGTGATCGCCGCAACTATGACGGGCAGCAATGCGCCGAAAATACCGGCACCGACGCCGTCCAGCAACTGCACGAACAACAGCCACCCCGGCGCATTTGACAGCGTGTAGAGCACGCCGCGCAGCGCCAGCACCGCCAGCCCGACGAGCAGCACGGGTCGATGTCCCCAACGGTCGGCGAACTTCCCCATCAGGATCGCGACCGGCACCATCACCAATTGCGCGCCGACGATGCAGGCCGCGACCAGCGACGTCGCCTGCGCGCTGCCGACTTCGCGGGCCAGCAACTGTCCGACCGAGGGCAGCATCGCCGCGTTCGACAGGTGGAACAGGAAACACGTGATCGCGAAGATGCCCAGCGCGGGTGTGCCGATCAGCAACTGGCGGAGCGACTGCGGCGGCCGCGCGTCGTCCTGAACCTCGTCATCCCCGCACCCACGGGCGGCGGCGTGGTCGATCGCGGTGCCGTCGAGCCGCAGGATCGCCGCGATGCTGAGCGCCGCGAGTCCGCCCATCAGCCAGAACACGACGACCGGCCCGAACTTCCACGCCAGCAGACCAGCCAGCGCGGCGGCGACGGCATTGCCGGCGTGATTGAAAGCTTCGTTACGGCCGACGCGCCGGGTGAAGGCGCGGGGACCGACGATGCCGAGCGACACGGCCGCGATGCCGGGCGCGAAGACCGCCGCCGCGGCGGCCGCCAGCGACTGCGTCGCCGTGACGGCTGCGAAGCCGCCGACGAACGGCAGCGACACCGACGCCAGCGTCACCAGCACCGCCGCCGTCACCAGCACGGCGCGTTTCGCGTGGACGCGGTCGATCAGCGCACCCGCAGGGGTGGTCGCGAGCAGGCCGGCGATCCCGGCGATCGTCATGACCAGCCCGGCCGTCGCTTCGTTCCAGCCATGCGTCGGTCCGCGCACCGCGACGAGATAGATGGCGAGGTAAGGACCCAGCCCGTCGCGAACGTCGGCCAGGAACAGGTTCATCGCGTCCAGCGCGCGACCGTTACGATCCTGTCCGTCCTTGCGTCCGCCACCCTCGCGGCCGGAGGGATGGGCGACTGCCATCGTGGTCATCGGGTCGGTCGCCTGATGGAGGGATATGTCGGCGGCAACGACGCTTCTTCATGAAAGTTGCTGTTGATGGTGACGAGGGACAACTAAACTGCATCGGCCTTGGCGACCCGGCCGGTTTGCGTTAACGCCGCGCGATCATGGCCAGCCGTCCGCTCACTTTGTACGAGAAGATCTGGGCCGCGCATGTCGTCGAACGGCGCGACGACGGCACGTGTCTGATTTATATCGACCGTCACCTCGTTCACGAGGTCACCAGCCCGCAGGCGTTCGAGGGGCTTCGCGTCGCTGGTCGCCGCGTGCGCCGGCCGGAACTGACGCTGGCGGTGCCAGACCATAATCTGCCGACGACGCCGCGCATCGGGCCGGATGGGCGTCTGTTGCCGATCGCCGATCCCGAAAGCGCGCAGCAACTGGACGCCTTGCGCCGCAACACCGCGGAATTCGGCATCGACTATATCGACGCGACCGCGGCGGAGCAGGGGATCGTCCACGTCGTCGGGCCCGAAATGGGCTTTACGCTGCCCGGTACGACGCTGGTGTGCGGCGACAGTCACACCTCCGCGCACGGGGCGCTCGGTGCGCTGGCGTTCGGGATCGGCACGTCGGAGGTGGAGCATGTGCTCGCCACGCAGACGCTGCTGCTGCAACAATCGAAGACGATGGAAATCCGCGTCGACGGCTCGCTTGGCTTCGGCGTCAGTCCCAAGGACGTGATCCTCGCCATCATCGGCCGCATCGGCGCGGCGGGCGGCACCGGCTATGTCGTCGAATATACCGGCGAGGTCGTGCGTGCGATGTCGATCGAGGGCAGGCTGACGATGGCCAATATGTCGATCGAGGGTGGCGCGCGCGCCGGCCTCGTCGCGCCGGACGAGACGACCTTCGCCTATCTGAAGGGGCGGCCGATGGCGCCCGAGGGTGCGGATTGGGACAAGGCGGTCGCGTGGTGGCGGACGCTGCCGTCCGATCCGGGCGCAGCGTATGACCGAACCGTGACACTGGACGCGACCAATATCGCACCGTCGCTGACTTGGGGCACCAGTCCCGAGGATGTCGTCGCGATCACCGGGATCGTCCCCGATCCGGACAGCTTCGCCGACCCGGCCAAGCGCGATGCGGCGCGCAAGTCGCTCCATTATATGGGTCTCGCACCCGGTACGGCGATGCAGGACGTCGGCGTCCAGCACGTCTTCATCGGCAGCTGCACCAACAGCCGGATCGAGGATCTGCGCGCCGCCGCCGCCGTCGCGCAGGGGCGCCGCGTCGCGGACGGCGTCCGCGCGATGGTTGTGCCGGGGTCCGGTCTGGTCAAGCGTCAGGCGGAGGCCGAGGGCCTCGACCGGATCTTCGTCGGCGCGGGGTTCGAGTGGCGGGAGCCGGGCTGTTCGATGTGCCTGGCGATGAACCCGGACAAGGTGCCGCCGGGCGAACGCTGCGCCTCGACCTCCAACCGCAATTTCGTCGGGCGGCAGGGGCCGGGTGCGCGCACCCATCTGTTGTCGCCGGCGATGGCGGCGGCGGCGGCGGTCACGGGGCGATTGGCGGACGTGCGCGACCTGATGCCGCGTGATAACAATGATTTCGGGGGAGTGATGTCATGAAGAAGGTTCTCGTATTATTGGTCGTCGGCACGCTGGTCAGCGGCTTCGCCGCCTATGGTGCCAGCATCGCTCGCCCCGCAGCGGCGCAGCGCGACCGCTGATGCAGGCGGTCACCAGCGTTTCGGGGCGCGCCTATCCTTGGGGTGCGAAGAACGTCGACACCGACGTCATCATCCCGGCGCACTGGTTGAAGACCATCTCGCGCGTCGGGCTCGGCCGTGGCGCGTTCGAGACGGTGCGCGCGCAGCCGGGCAATCTGTTCGATGATCCGCGTTATGCCGGCGCCCCGATCCTGATCGCCGGCGACAATTTCGGCTGCGGGTCCAGCCGCGAGCATGCGGCGTGGGCCTTGGCCGACATGGGCGTTACAGCCGTGATCGCGCCCAGTTTCTCGGACATCTTTTCGGGCAACGCGGTCAAGAACGGCATCGTGCCGGTGGTGCTGCCGCAAGAGGCGATCGATCGCCTGCTGGAGACCGCCGTCGATCAGGACGTGACCGTCGATCTGGAGACGATGACCGTCACCACGCCGTATCAGGATCGCTTTTCCTTCGACCTCGACCCGTTCCGTCGCCGCTGCCTGATGGAGGGGCTGGACGAGATCGGCCTGACACTGGCAAGAGATACCCAGATTTCGAATTTCGAAGGCGCTGCGGCGAGCACGCGCCCCTGGGTAGAGGGAAAACGCGGTTATGAAGGCATTGCTGTCGCGGGCGCCGGGCGGACCTGAAACTCTGGAACTGGCCGAGGCGCCCGATCCAGTGGCGGGTCCGGGGCAGGTCGTGATCGATATCCGCGCCTGCGCGATCAACTATCCCGACGTTCTGGTGATCGAGGACAAGTACCAGTTCAAACCTCAGCGCCCCTTCGCGCCCGGCGGCGAAATCGCTGGTACGATCTCAGGGGTGGGCGATGCCGCTGGCGACTGGCAGGTCGGCGATCGCGCGCTGGCGATGATCGGCAATGGCGGGCTGGCGGAGAAGGCGGTCGTCGATGTCGCGCGCCTGTATCGCTTGCCCGAGGGACGGAGCTTCGCGGAGGGGTCGGCGCTGCTGCTCACCTATGCAACGACGATCCATGCCTTGCTCGATCGGGGCCGGTTGCAAGCGGGTCAGACCCTGCTGGTGCTGGGGGCCGCGGGCGGCGTCGGGCTGGCGGCGATCGAACTGGGCAAAGCGTTCGGGGCACGGGTCGTCGCGGCGGTTTCGTCGGAGGAGAAGGCGGAGGCCGCGCGGACGGCCGGTGCCGACGAGGTGCTGATCTATCCGCGCGCGCCGTTCGACAAGGATCAGTCGAAGGCATTGGCGGAGCAGTTCAAGGCGGCAGTGGGCAAGGATGGCGCGGACGTGATCTACGATCCGGTCGGCGGCGACTATGCCGAACCGGCGTTGCGGTCGATCGCGTGGGAGGGGCGGTATCTGGTCGTCGGCTTCCCCGCGGGCATCCCTAAATTGCCGCTGAACCTGACGCTGCTGAAGAGCTGCGACGTGTGCGGCGTGTTCTGGGGCGCGTTCGCCGCGCGCGATCCGGCCGCCAATGCGGCGCATGTCGCGACGCTGTTCCAGCTGTGGGGAGAGGGCCGCATTTCGCCCCGCGTGACCGAGACGTTTCCCTTGGCGCGTGGCGGAGACGCGATCGCAAAGATGGCCGCTCGCGGTGCGATCGGGAAGCTGGTGGTCGAGGTGGGAGCGGACACGACGGATCTATCGATTTAGCGCCGTGACCTCTTCGTGTTTGTTTCCGCGCAGGCGGGAACCCCGTAGCCCAGCGGACTGCGGCTGATCGAAGATATACCGGGCTCCCGCCTTCGCGGACGCACGGCGGCGGTTAGACCCGCACCACGCCGACATCCGCGAACGGCCGCGGCTCGGCTGGAGGCTTGGTGGGCTGGGCGAGTTCGCGCTGCCAGAGGCCCACGTCCATCCACTGCCCGTGTTTGTACCCGACCTCGCGCTGCACGCCCGCGCGGCGAAAGCCCGTCGCCTCGTGCAGGCCGATCGAGGCTGTGTTGGGGAGGGCGATGCGGGCGATCGCCTGCGTGAAGCCCTGCGCCGCGAGCGTATCGACCAAGGCTTCGTACAGCAGCCTTCCCGCGCCCTGCCGCTGCGCCGCGTCGGCGACGTAGATCGTCGTCTCCACCGCCCAGCGATAGGCCGCCCGCGGATGGAACGCGGTGGCATAAGCATAGGCGAGAATGCCGGTCCCTTCCGGCCCCTGCGTCGCGACGAGCCAAGGATACAAGCCGTCGCTGGCCGCGATCCGCCGCGCCATCGTCCGGCCGTCGGGCGCTTCCTCCTCGAACGAGGCGGTGCCGACCAGCACGTGCGGCGCATAGATCGCGGCGATCGCGCCCGCGTCCGCCGCCGTCGCCGCGCGAATCGCGATCACAGGCCGAACCGCGCCAGCACCAGATCGAACAGCTTGGCATCGCTGACCGCACCCGTGCTAGGGCCGAGGCCGCCGCACTCCAGGCAGCGGGCCTGGATCGAGCCGCCGCTCGCCAGCCGCTTCATGTCGCCGAGCACCTGCCCGACGATCGCCCGCTGTTGCAGGGCGATGCGCGCGAAGGCGTCGCCGCCGCCGGTCTCGTCGTCGCGCTCGCTGTCGTTCCACGCCTGCGCCAGCTGCGCCGCCCAGCTCGGCTGCTTCTCCAGATACACGGTGTGGACCTTCGCGGGGTCGAGCTTCGCACGGCGGGCGGCTTCGGCCACCGCATCGCCCAGGCCGCCGAAGCGGTCGACCAGCCCGAGCTGGCGAGCGGTGCCGCCGTCCCAGACGCGACCCTGACCGATCTCGTCGACGCGAGCCGGCGTCATGCGACGCGCGCTCGCGACGCGACCGATGAACTCGCGATAGCCATGCTCGATGCCGGCCTGAAGGATCGTGTCGAGCATCGGCGTCGTGCCGGCAAATACGTCCGGCTGCCCGGACAGCGGTGTGGTGCGGACGCCGTCGGTGGTGACGCCGATCTTCGCCAGCGTCGCCTCGAAGGTCGGGATGATGCCGAAGATGCCGATCGACCCCGTGATCGTGTTCGGCTCGGCGAAAATCGTGTCGCCCGCAGTCGAGACCCAATAGCCGCCGGATGCCGCCAGACCGCCCATCGATACCACGATTGGAAGGCCGCGCTTCTTCGCCTCCAGCACCGCCAGTCGGATGCGCTCCGACGCCAGCGCCGACCCGCCGGGCGAGTCGACGCGCAGCACGACCGCCTTCAGTTTGTTCGTGGCGAGTCCGTCGAGCATCGCCTTGGCGATCGTGTCGCCCGCCGCCGTACCGGGGCCGCCCTCGCCGTCGACGATGTTACCCGCGACGGTCAGGATGCCGATCGCATCACCCGTCGTCGACATCGGGTTGGCCGCAACCCACGCGTCGTACCCGATATTGGCGAAGCCGATCGCGGGTTTGGTGCTGTCACCGCCGACCAACGCCGCGACGCGCTTGTTGAACGCGATCCGGTCGCCGAGCCGGTCGACAAGGCCCATCGCCACGTTCGCCTTCGCGACATCGCCACCGGTCGCGAGGACCGCCGCCTGCGGGTCCGCAAGGAAGCGCGCAACCTGCGCCTTGGGCCGGACACGCGTCACGCCCTGCACCCATTGCTCCATCAGCGATCCGTACAGCGCCTGCGAAGCGGCGCGAGCGTCGGGGCTCTGGTCGGCGCGGGTGTAAGGCTCGACGAACGATTTGTAGCGCCCAACCCGGTAGACATGCGTGTTGACGCCGAGTTTGTCGATCAGGCCCTTGTAATAGAGCTGGGTTCCGCCTGCGCCCTGGAACAGTGCGCCGCCCATCGGATCGACCCACACTTCGCTCGCGGCCGCCGCCAGACGGTAGCTGCCGTCGGTATAGGCGGTCGCATAAGCCAGTACCGGCTTGCCCGACTGGCGCACGCGCACGAGCGCATCCGCCATCTCGCCGAGCGCGGCAGGATAGGCACCTGAAAACTGGTCGAGGTCGAGCACGACGGCCTTCACCCGCGTGTCGGTACGGGCTGTGTCGATCGCGCGCAGCACGTCGCGCAGGCGGAACTGGCGGGTGGTCGCCTGACCGGACAGGGCCGCGAACGCCGCCGGCTCCTCTGGCTGCTCCACGACCGATCCGTCGAGGTCGAGCAGCAACGCACCGCTGCCGATCGCCTTCGTACCCGGCCGGGCGGTCAGCGCCGCGAACAGGACTGCGAAGAACAACAGCACCAGGATCAGGACCAGCAGGTCCTTGACCGCCACCAGCAGCTTCCACGCGCCGCGCACCAGCCGCCAGCCGCCGCGCCGCCGGCGTGGCTGACCGTCGGTGAACGAAGGGCGGCCATCGGAAAAGGACGGCTGCGGCGCGGTGGTGTCTGTCATGACTAATACGGCTAGAGGATGCGCAAGAGGCTGGCAACGGATTCGGGATCACGCGGCAAGCGAGGTCCGAGCCGGCAGAACCTCACGCTGTTGGGCCGGGCTCGTTCCGGCATTCACGTCTCCGCACGACGAGACATTGGAGGGTTCATCGCCACGGTAAATGGCGGGACACGCTCGGCATGACGACAAACATAGCAGCCGGCCGGCCTTCACGGGACGGCTCCTTGGACACCGCGGGGCCGGGCGGCATGGCGTTGGACGGCCCATCGCCCTACAGCCGCCATCATGCACGCGCCCGTCACCCGCCCCACGACTGCCGCCCCCGCGACGTGGGCGGGGGAGATGCGCGCGACGCTGGGGCTCGCCGCGCCGCTGGTGGCGGCCAACCTGTTGCAGATGGGCGTCTACGCCGTCGACGTGATCTTCGTCGCGCGGCTTGGCACGGTGGAGTTCGCGGCGGCGACGCTGGGCGTTTACCTCTACAGCATCATCTCGTTCGCGCTTTTGGGTCTGGTCGGGGCGGCGGCCCCGGTCATGGCGGCGGAACTCGGTCGCCGCCGCCATGCGGTGCGGGAGGTACGGCGGACGTTCCGGATGGCGATATGGCTGGCGGTCGCGGCGAGCGTGCCGTTCATGCTGTTGCTGGCGAACGGGGAAACGCTGTTCCGGCTGGCGCATCAGGACCCTGCGGTCGCGGTTCGTGCAGGCGCGTTCCTCGACATCCTGCTGTTCGCGATGGTCCCGTTCACCGTGTCCGTGGTGATGCGCAACGCCGCCTCCGCATTGGGGCGGCCGGGCTGGGCGATGGCGGTCACGGCGATGGCGCTAGGGCTGGGTATCCTCGGCAACTGGTTGCTGGTGTTCGGTCATGCCGGCTTTCCCGCACTGGGGCTGGAAGGATCGGCGATCGCCAGCGTCGTCACGACATGCGCGATGGCCGGTGCTTACGCGGCCATCCTGACGTTCGATCCGAAGTTGCGCCGCTATCGGCTGTTCGGCCGCTGGTGGCGGACGGAATGGTCGCGGATGGCGGAGATCGTGCGGATCGGCGTGCCGGTCGCCCTGACGATGACGTTCGAGGGCGCTCTGTTCGGCGGCGCGGCATTCCTGATGGGGCTGATCGGCGTCGTTGACGTTGCCGCGCATGCGGTCGCGCTCCAGATCGCGGCGGTGTCGTTTCAGGTGCCACTGGGGATCGCGCAGGCCGCGACGATCCGCGTCGGCATGGCCTATGGCGCGCTCGACCGGGTCTGGATCGGACGGGCGGGGGCGGCGGCGCTGGTGCTGGGCATCGGTTTCATGGCACTGACCACGGTCGGATTGTGGATCGCGCCACGGCTGGTGGTGTCCGCCTATCTCGACCTGCATGCACCGGAGAACGCGGCGGTGGTGCCGCTGGCGATCCGCTTCCTCGCGATCGCGGCGCTGTTCCAGCTGTTCGACGGGGCGCAGGTCGTCGCGGCGGGCGCGTTGCGCGGACTTCAGGATACGCGCGTGCCGATGCTGGTGGCGGCGGGCGGGTATTGGATCGTCGGGTTCGGCGTCGCGATCCTGCTCGGCTTCTACACGGACCTGCGCGGCGTCGGCATCTGGATCGGGCTGGCGAGCGGGTTGGCGGCGGTCGCCGGGCTGCTGCTGTGGCGGTGGGCGGCGCGCGACGGGTTCGGTCTGACTCCGGCACCGGTCCACCGGAAATAGTTCCAACTCCCCCGTTGACGACTCATCATGTCGGGCACATATCCCCGGCGTTGGCACTCGCCCCCGGTGAGTGCCAGAAATCTGTCACACACACTGAAAAGAGGGCTCAGCGATGAACTTTCGTCCGTTGCACGACCGCGTTCTCGTCCGCCGCGTCGAGGCTGAAGAGAAGACGGCCGGCGGGATCATCATTCCCGACACCGCCAAGGAAAAGCCGCAGGAGGGCGAGGTCGTCGCCGCCGGCACCGGCACGCGCGCCGACAATGGCACGATCACCCCGCTCGACGTGAAGGCGGGCGACCGCATTTTGTTCGGCAAGTGGTCGGGCACCGAGGTCAAGGTGAACGGCGAAGACCTGCTCATCATGAAGGAATCGGACATTCTGGGTATTGTCGCCTGATCCGTCCGATCGCCTCCACTTCCTCCACTTCGATAGTTTGAAAGGGTAGCCACCATGGCAGCCAAAGACGTAAAATTCGGCCGCGACGCGCGTGAGCGCATCTTGCGCGGCGTCGATATCCTCGCCGACGCGGTGAAGGTGACGTTGGGTCCGAAGGGCCGCAACGTCGTGATCGACAAGAGCTTCGGCGCTCCCCGCATCACCAAGGACGGCGTCACCGTCGCCAAGGAGATCGAGCTGAAGGACAAGTTCGAGAACATGGGCGCGCAGATGGTGCGCGAAGTGGCCTCGAAGACCAACGACATCGCCGGTGACGGCACGACCACCGCGACCGTTCTGGCCCAGGCGATCGTCCGCGAGGGCATGAAGTCGGTCGCGGCCGGCATGAACCCGATGGATCTGAAGCGCGGCATCGACATCGCCGTCCTGAAGGTCGTCGAGGACATCAAGGCGCGCTCCAAGCCCGTCGCCGGCACCAGCGAGATCGCCCAGGTCGGCATCATCTCGGCCAACGGCGACCGTGAAGTCGGCGAGAAGATCGCGGAAGCGATGGAGAAGGTCGGCAAGGAAGGCGTGATCACCGTCGAGGAAGCGAAGGGTCTCGATTTCGAGCTCGACGTCGTCGAGGGCATGCAGTTCGACCGCGGCTACCTGTCGCCGTACTTCATCACCAACCCGGAGAAGATGACGGTCGAGCTGAACGATCCGTACATCCTGATCCACGAGAAGAAGCTGTCGAACCTGCAGGCGATGCTCCCGATCCTGGAAGCCGTCGTCCAGTCGGGTCGCCCGCTGCTGATCATCGCCGAGGACATCGAGGGCGAGGCTCTGGCCACGCTCGTCGTCAACAAGCTGCGCGGTGGCCTGAAGGTCGCAGCGGTCAAGGCTCCGGGCTTCGGTGATCGTCGCAAGGCGATGCTGGAAGACATCGCGATCCTGACCAAGGGCGAGATGATCTCGGAAGACCTCGGCATCAAGCTCGAGAACGTGACCGTCGGCATGCTCGGCACCGCCAAGCGCGTCACGATCGACAAGGACAACACCACCATCATCGACGGTGCGGGTGAAGCCGACTCGATCAAGGCACGTACCGAGGCGATCCGTGCGCAGATCGAGAACACCACCAGCGACTACGACCGTGAGAAGCTCCAGGAGCGTCTCGCCAAGCTCGCCGGCGGCGTTGCCGTGATCAAGGTCGGTGGTTCGACCGAGGTCGAGGTGAAGGAGCGCAAGGACCGCGTCGACGACGCACTGCACGCGACCCGTGCAGCCGTCGAAGAAGGCATTGTCCCCGGTGGCGGTACGGCGCTGCTGTACGCGACCAAGTCGCTCGACGGCCTGAAGGGCGTCAACGAGGACCAGACCCGCGGTATCGACATTGTCCGCAAGTCGCTGACTGCTCTGGTTCGCCAGATCGCGCAGAACGCCGGTCATGACGGTGCCGTCGTGTCGGGCAAGCTGCTCGACCAGAACGACACGTCGTTCGGTTTCAACGCGTCGACCGACACGTATGAAAACCTGGTGACCGCCGGCGTGATCGACCCGACCAAGGTCGTCCGCACCGCGCTGCAGAACGCCGCTTCGGTGGCCGGCCTGCTGATCACCACGGAAGCGACCGTGTCGGAACTGCCGGAGGACAAGGCTCCGAGCATGCCCGGCGGCGGCGGCATGGGCGGCATGGGCGGCATGGACTTCTGATTTCGGTCGGGCGGAGCCGATGGCTCCGCCCGATATGGAATCGGAATCGCTGTCCGTTTCGAAACGAAGGGCCGGGGGAGCGATCCCCCGGCCCTTTGTCCGTTTCGCTGGCCGTGATATGCAGTGTCCATGCGCCACGATCCTCTATACCAGCCGATCACGGTCGGTCAGTTCTTGGACATCGAGTTTCCTGACGGTCGCAAGTACGAGCTGGTTGACGGCGTAATCCGGATGATGACCGGCGGCACGCCGGCTCACTCACGCGTGGCCACAAACATTCTCGTCTACTTGGCGAACAAGTTACGGGGTACCGGTTGCCGGGCCTATAATTCGGACATGGCGGTCGCGGTCACGGAATCGAATTTGCGCTACCCGGATGTCAGCGTATTCTGCGGCGACCCTGCTTCATTCGAGCGAGAAGAGCAGCGGTTTTACACTGATCCGGTCGTTATCGTGGAAGTTCTGTCAACATCCACGGTCAAGATCGATGAAGGCGAAAAGCTGGCGGAGTATCGCCGCCTCCCCACCGTCGATACGATCGTACTGGTCGACCCGCATAATGAGCTCAGCCGCGTATTTCAGCGACTGGGGCCGACATCGTGGCGCGATGACCTTTTCGCGCAGCCGCACGATGTCGACTTGCCTGCCTTGAAGCTCAGCCTTCCGTTCGCCGAGATATTCGCTCGCGACTGACCCTCAGCCGCGCTTCATCGCCTCAATCAGCTTCTTGACCTCCTGGCTACGGCCGCGGGGCATGATCAGGATGTCGTTGCCGCTGGCGACCACGATCAGGTCGCTGACGCCGACCAGCGACACGCGGGCGCCGTCGCTCTGGACAAGGCAATTGCGGGTATCGATCGCCAGCACCTCGCCCCGATGGCTGTTCTCATCGGCGTCGCGCCCGCTGACCGCGTGCAGCGCGTCCCAGCTGCCGACGTCGCTCCACCCCATCGACACCGGCGCGACCGCGACGCGCTCCGCCTTTTCCATGACGGCATAATCGATCGACTCCGATGGCGACGCGGCGAACGCCTCCGCGTCGGGGTAGACCCGCACGCCGTCGTGCCGCGCCGCATCCATAGCCGCCTTCGTCGATGAGACGATGTCCGGCGCATAGATCTGGAGCGCCGCCAGATAGCGGTCCGCGCGGAACAGGAAGATACCGCCGTTCCAGGCGTGATCGCCCGACGCCAGCATCGCCTCCGCCCGGTCGAGCGGCGGCTTTTCCACGAAGCGCACGACGCGGTGAACGCCGTCCACGACCGGATCGCCGACCTGAATCCAGCCATAGCCGGTCTCCGGCGCGTCGGGAGCGATGCCGAAGGTCACCAGCCAGCCGTCATCCACAAGCGGCAGAGCGCGGGCGATCGCGGCATGGAAAGCTTCCACATCGGCGATGACGTGGTCGGACGGCATCACCAGCAGCGCATCCTCCCCACTGCTCGCGGTCAGCGCTGCCAGTGCGATCGCGGGCGCGGTATTGCGGCCGGCCGGCTCCAGGATGATTGCGGCCGGGCTGCTGCCGATCGCGGCCAATTGCGTCTCGACCTCCTCCGCATGCGCGGCGTTCGCCACCACGATCGGCGGCGCGAACTGCGCACCGACAGCGCGCTTCGCAGTCAGTTGCAGCATCGTCTCGTCGGCGGTCAGTGCGAGGAACTGCTTCGGCCGCTCCGGCCGCGACATCGGCCAGAGGCGTGTACCGGAGCCACCCGAAAGGATCACCGGGACGATAGTTCTGCTCATGTTTCCTCCTGCAAGCGCCGGCCTGTAGCGCGGACCGGCACGACACCCAAGCGCGCAAGCGAGATGCGGGTTTCAGCCTTTGTTGAGGAAAAGCTGCGAAACGTCGCGGTCGGGCACTTTCACACCTGCCCGGCGGAGTAGTTCTGGCCATGATCCGGCTGTTCAAGCATTACGTGCCGCACGTCGTCCTGCTGCTGGGGCTGGTCGATGCCGTGCTGTTGATGGCGTCGGCGGAGATCGCGTGGATCGTCCGCGCGCACCAGATCGACATGGCGGTCGACGCGGCCACCAATCGCCTGCCGCAGCTGATCAGCTTCGCGGCGGCGTTGCAGGTGTCGCTGGTGGCGGTCGGCGCCTATGGCGTCGGATCGTTCGTCTCGCTGCGGTTCGCGGCGGCGCGGCTGGCGGTCGCGATCGGGCTGGGCGTGCTGTTCCTGTCGCTGCTGTACTTTCTGGTGCCCGGCCTGACGCTGTGGCGGTCCAACCTGCTGTACGCGATGGTGATCGCGGCCGTGCTGCTGGTCGGTACCCGCGCTCTGCTGGGCGGGATACTGGGCGGCGAGACATTCAAGCGGCGGATCGTTGTCCTCGGCGCGGGTGCACGCGCGGCACGGATCAGCGCCTTGGCGGCCAAGCCCGGTGCCAATTTCGTCGTTGCAGGCTATGTCGCGATGAACGAGCCGAAGGTCGTCATGCCCGATGCGGTCGAGCGGGGCGCCATCGCCAATCTGGCCGGACACGTCGTCGACTGTCGCGCGAGCGAGGTCGTGCTGGCGCTGGAGGAACGGCGCAACGCGCTGCCTTTGCAGGATTTATTGCGGGTGAAGACGACCGGCGTGGCCGTCAGCGATATCTCCACCTTCCTGGAACGGGAGACGGGCCGGATCGACCTGAACAGCGTCAATCCGAGCTGGCTGATCTTTTCCGACGGGTTCGCATCCGGGCGGGCGCTGTCGAGTGCGGCCAAGCGCGCGTTCGACATCGTCGCCAGCCTGATGCTGCTGATCCTGACGCTGCCGATCGTCATCGTGACCGCGATCGCGATCAAGCTGGAGTCGCGGGGACCGGCTTTCTACCGGCAGCACCGCGTCGGGCTGTACAACCAGTCGTTCGAGATCCTGAAGCTGCGATCGATGCGGCAGGATGCGGAAATCGCCGGGCAGGCGGTGTGGGCAGCGGAGCGGGACCCGCGCATCACGCGCGTGGGCCGGCTGATCCGGAAGTTGCGGATCGACGAGCTGCCGCAGACGTGGACCGTGCTGAAGGGCGAGATGAGCTTCGTCGGACCGCGACCGGAGCGACCGCAATTCGTCGCCGACCTGGAGCAGCAGGTCCCATACTATGCCGAACGGCACATGGTGAAGCCGGGCATCACCGGCTGGGCGCAGATCAACTACCCGTACGGCGCATCGGTCGACGACGCCCGCCACAAGCTGGAATACGACCTGTATTACGCGAAGAATTACTCGCCTTTCCTCGACCTGCTGATCCTGCTCCAGACGCTGAAGGTCGTGCTGTGGCCGTCGGGCGCGCGGTGATTCCCATCGTTCCGATGAACGTACGACCATGACCAATACCATCGCCGGCGCGCTGGTTCTGTGGACCTATGCGCTGGCTGCCTTGCTGTTCGGCATGGCGGCGCTGGCAACGTGGCGGCGTGGCGGCGCGCTGCAACGGATGATGGCGGGCACGCTGTTGCTGACAAGCCTGTGGGCGCTGACGGTCGCGGGGATCGACGCGCACGAGGTCGGCCCAGACCTGGCGGCGGCGATTCGCAACCTGGCGTGGCTGGGCATGATGGCGGTATCGGTCCGCCGGTCGGGCAGCGGCCACGGATCGCTGGCCGCGCTGTACGTGATCGTCGCGGCGGTGATGGCCGGGACGGCGCTGGTCGCGATTGCCGGTGCCGCAGTCGACGTCCCGGAGGCAGCGCGCGCGCTGGGCGATGCGCGGTCGGTGTTCGCGATGATGGGCGCGGCCGGCGCGCTGGTCCTGCTGCACCAGATCGTGCGCGATCCGCGCAGCCCGAAGACAGGCAGCGCCCGCGTGATCGTCATCGCGCTGTCCGCGATGTGGACGAGCGACCTGATCGTCGCGCTGGGCGAGATGGCGGATGCCGCGATGGGTCCGGGATTGTTCCTGGCGCGCGGGCTGGCGATGGTCGGGGTGGCGATGCTGCTTTCCACCAATCGCCTTGGCGCGGGGGAGCCGACGCTGTCGCGCAGCGTCGCGGTTCGGGCGATCGGCGGCATCGCACTGGTGCTCTATGCCGGCCTGACCGCGTTCGGGGCGCATGTCGCCGGCCTGCTGGCTCCGGATCATGCCCGCATCGTCCAGACCGCGATCGTGATCGGGGCGACGACGGCGCTGCTGACGCTGATGTCGACACCCTGGCTGCGCGCGTGGTTCCGCGTGAAGGTCGCCAAGCATCTGTTTACGCACCGGTACGACTACCGCGTCGAGTGGCAGCGGGTGACGGCGACGCTCGGCGCGTCCGGCGAGGGTACCGCGCCGCTGGCGACGCGAACGATCAAGGCGCTGGCCGATCTGGTCGATGCGCCCGCAGGACTGTTGCTGAGGGCGCAGGACGGCGGGCTGGTGCCGGGCGGCGACTGGAACTGGGCGGAGGCGAGCGGCGAGGGGGGCGAGACGATGACCCGCTACCTTCGCGACACGGGTCGGCTGGTGGTGGTCGACGACGTCATGGATGTCGTCGCGGCCGGCGTGCCCGAATGGCTGACGACCAACGCCGATGCGTGGTTCGTGCTGCCGTTGCTGCATGCCGAGGCGCTGGTCGGCGCGATCGTGCTGGCGAGGCCGCCGGTGGAGCGGGCGCTGGACTGGGAGGATTTCGATCTGCTCCGCGTGGCGGGGCGTCAGGCGGCGAGCTTTCTGGCGGAGGATCGGCTGCGCACCGCACTGGACGAGGCGCGACGGTTCGACGAGTTCAATCGCCGGTTCGCGTTCCTGCTGCATGACATCAAGAACGTCGCGAGCCAGTTGACGCTGGTGGCACGCAACGCCGAGCGGCACGCGGACAATGCCGAGTTCCGGTCCGACATGGTCGCGACGCTGAAGGATTCGTCTGGCCGCATGGCGACGTTGCTGTCGCGACTGGGCCAGCATGATGGCGCGCGGCCGGAGCCAACGCAGCCCGTCGATGTGGCGACTTTGATCGGCCGCGTCGTCGCGGCGCGGCGTGCACAGCATCCCGTCACGTCGGATCTCGCGACCGCGCCGCTCGTGCTCGCGCAGCCGTTGCGGCTGGAGCAGGTGCTGAGCCATCTGATCCAGAATGCGGTCGAAGCGAGCGCGACCGATCGGCCGGTGACGATCGCAATCGAGCGGACGGAAGACGACGTGGCGATCGTCGTCGCAGACCGGGGGAGCGGCATGTCCGCCGACTTCGTGCGTGACGAGCTGTTCCGGCCGTTCGTGTCGACCAAGCCGGGCGGGTTCGGAATCGGCGCCTATGAGGCGCGACAATTGGTGGTGGGAATGGGCGGACAACTGACGGTGGAGAGCCGTGTCGGGGAGGGCACGCGGTTCCGGATCGTGCTGCCCGTCGCCCCTGCATTGGAGGTTGCGGCATGAGTCGTCCGGTGTTGCTGGTCGTCGAGGACGATGCCGGTCTGGCGCGGCAATTGCGCTGGACGTACGAGGCGTATGAGGTCGTCGTGGTCGGAGACCGGGCCGCGGCGCTGGACGCGCTGCGATTGCACGAGCCGGCGGTCGTGACGCTCGACCTGGGCTTACCGCCCGATCCGGACGGCACCGCCGAAGGTTTTGCGACGCTGCACGCCATGCTGGCGATGGCGCCGACGACGAAGGTGATCGTCGCATCGGGGCACGGCGCGCGGGAAAGTGCGCTGGCGGCGATCGGCGACGGAGCATGGGATTTCTATCAGAAGCCGATCGATATCGATGCGCTCGGCCTGATCGTGTCGCGCGCCTTTCACGTCCATGCGCTGGAGGCGGAGAACCGGCGGTTGCAGGCGAAGGTCGTGCCGGGTGCGTTCGGCGGGCTGCTCTACGCATCGCCCGAGATGGGCCGCGTCGCGCGCCAGTTGGAGCGGGTTGCGCCGGCCGACGTATCGGTGATGCTGCTGGGTGCGAGCGGGACGGGCAAGGAATTGCTGGCGCGGGGTATCCACGAGGCGGGCCCGCGGCGGAAGGGCAGTTTCGTCGCGATCAATTGCGCCGCGATCCCGGAGACGCTGCTGGAAGCGGAACTGTTCGGGTATGAAAAGGGCGCGTTCACGGGCGCGGTGAAGACGACCGAGGGCAAGATCGAGCAGGCCGCGGGCGGCACGCTGTTCCTCGACGAGATCGGCGACGTGCCGCTGCCGTTGCAAGTGAAGCTGTTGCGGTTCCTGCAGGAACGTGTGGTGGAGCGGATCGGCGGGCGCAAGGCGATCCCGGTCGATACGCGCGTCGTCTGCGCGACGCATCAGGATGTCGATGCGATGGTCGCCGAGGGGCGGTTTCGCGAAGACCTGTATTACCGGCTGGCGGAGATCGTGGTGAAAATCCCGGCGCTGGCGGAGCGGACGGGCGATGCGGCGCTGCTCGCGAAGCATTTCGTCGGGCGGTACGCCAAGGCGCTGAACCCCGCCGTCACCGGACTGGCGGCGGATGCGCGGGCGGCGGTCGATGCATGGCGCTGGCCGGGCAACGTCCGCGAGCTGGAGAATCGGGTGAAGCGGGCGGTCATCATGGCCGACGGCAAGCTGGTCACAGCCGCCGACCTTGATCTGGGGGACAGCAACGGCGTGGTGGAGCTGAACCTGCGCACCGCCCGCGAGGCCGCGGACCGGCGGGCGATCGGGCGGGCGCTGGCGCAGGCCGAGGGGAATATCTCCGGCGCGTCGCGCTTGCTGGGCGTCAGCCGGCCGACCTTGTACGACCTTTTGAAAAGCTACCACCTTCATGGCTGATGCGGCGATGCTCTATCCGATGATGCGGCAGCGACGGCGTCGCCGAGGACTTGGCGTATCTCCGCGGGTGCGGTCGATCGCGGTGCTGGCGGTGTGCGCGCTGCTGGTGCTTGGCGGCACGGCCAAGCTGTTGCTGCGGCCGGCGCCGGTCGATGCGCGGCTCCTGCTGGGCAATGCGCTCGTGACGCTGGAGGCGGGCAATTACAGCGCCGCACGTTCGAACGCGCTGGCAGCGGCGGCGGCGGCGCCGCAATACGGGGCGGCACAGGCGGTGCTGGCGCGCGCCTATCTGGAACTGGGCGACGGGCTGGCGGCGGAAGCAGCCTTGACGCGGGCGGAGGCGGTGGGCTTTCCGGCGGCGCGGCTGCATCAGCTGCGGGCCGAGGCGCGGCTGTTGCAGGGTGATGCGAACGGTGCGTTGGCGGAAGCGGCGAAGGCGGAGTCGCGCTATTTCGATTTCGCCGAGCGCATCCGGGCACGGGCGCTGGCGGTGCAGGGTCAGCCCGTGGCGGCGAAGACCGCGCTGGAGACGCTGGTGGCGCAGCATCCGGGCAATGGCCGCGCGTGGCTGGACCTGGGGCGGTTGCGCTTCGCCGGCGGCGATCTGGGCGGTGCGAGCGAGGCGGCGGGCGCGGCGGCGCGGCTGATGCCGCGTGATCCGCACGCGCTGGCACTGGAGGGCGAGGTCGTCCGAGCGCGGTATGGGCTGGTCGCGGCGCTGCCCTGGTTCGAGGCGGCGTTGCGGCGCGACGCCTATGCGATGCCGACCCTGATCGATTATGCCGCGACGCTGGGTGAGGCAGGGCGGAACGCGGACATGCTGGCGTCGCTGCGACGGGCGGCGGAGGCGCGGCCGGGCGATGCGCGGGTGCTGTACCTGTACGCCGTGCTGGCGGCACGGGCGGGGAAGCTGGAACTGGCGGGATCGTTGCTGGAGCGGAACGGCGCGGTGTCGGGCTTGCCGGGTGCGCAGTTGTTGCGCGGGGCGATCGACTATGCCGGCGGACAGTGGGAGCGGGCGGCGGCATCGTGGCGGGCGCTGAGCGAGAACCAGCCGATGAACCTGACGGCGCGACGGTTGCTGGCGGCGGCGCTGTTGCGATCGGGCGATGCGCAAGGGGCGCTGGCGGTGCTGCGGCCGCTGGCGGTGCGGGGCGATGCGGATGCCTATGCACTGACGCTGACGGCGCGGGCGTTCGAGGCCACCGGCGACCGGGTGTCGGCGGCGATGTTCCTCGACCGGGCGGCGGCGGTGGGGCGCGGCGGCTCGGCGGCGTTCGCGACCGACGATGCGCTGGCGACGTTGCAGGCCGGAGCGGCGGCGGCTCCGGGCGATCCGACCTATGCGGTCGGCGTGATTCGGGGGCTGATCGGTAGCGGCGATCTGAGTCGGGCGCTGGGGCAGGCGCGGGCGTTGGTCGAAGACGGCGCAGGGACGCCGGCGGCGCAGACCGCGTATGGCGACGTGCTGGCGCTGGTCGGGCAGCGGCCGGATGCCGCCTATGCGCGGGCCGCGGACCTGCAGTTCGACGAGCCGGCGATGCTGCGGCTGATCGATGCCCGTAGCCGGAGTGGGCAGGCGGAAGCGGCGGCGGCGACACTTTCGTTGTATCTGGCGCAAAACCCGCAGAGCGTCGCGGGGCAGCGGCTGCTGGGGCATCTTCAGGTCGCGGCCGGGCAGTGGGATGCGGCGATCGAGACGCTGGAGGGCGTTCGACGCCGGGTCGGATCGGGGGAGGTCGCGCTGCTGTGCGATCTGGCGCTGGCCTATGCCGGCGATGGCGATGGCGACGTCGCGGTGCGTTACGGGCGGGCGGCGTACGTGGCCCAGCCGATGCATGCGGGGGCGGCCGATGCGTACGGCGTCGCGCTGGCGGCGGCGGGGCGGATCGATGCGGCGCGCCAACTGCTCGACAAGGCGGTGGTACTGGCGCCGGGGGATGCCGTGATCGCGGACCATCGCCGGCAGCTCGGCTGAGCCTTGCGCCAAACCGGGCCAGTCGCCAGAGCGGCGGGATGGACCCGCTGGAACGGATCGCCGCGGCGCTGGAGCGCCTTTCACCGCCGCCGGGGGAGCCCGCCGACCCGCTGGCGCATCCCGCCTATCGCTGGGAGGGCGGGGTGCTGGTCGCGGCGCGGGGGTTCGCACCTTTGCCGCTGGACCGGCTGCTGGGCATCGAGCGGCAGAAGGTTTCGCTGCTTGGCAATCTGCGGCGGCTGGCGAAGGGATTCGCGGCGCAGGACGTGCTGCTGTGGGGTGCGCGCGGTACCGGCAAGTCGGCGCTGGTGAAGAGCGCGGTCGCAGCGGTGCAGGCGGAGGGCGGCGCGCTGGCGCTGGTGTCGGCGGGCGAGATGGCGGGATTGCCGGCGTTGTTCGCCCGGCTGGGGTCCGTGGAGCGCGCGTTCGTGGTGTTCATCGACGATCTGGGCGTCGATCAGCCGGGCGAGGCGCGGGCGCTGCGTTCGATGCTGGAGGGCGGGGCGGAGCCGCGGCCGGGCAATGTCCGCCTCGCCGTGACGGCCAATCGCCGCCACCTGCAACCACGCGATATCGCCGAGCAGGAGAGTGCGATCAACGCGCGCGATGCGGTCGACGATCATCTCGCACTGGCGGACCGGTTCGGGTTGAGCCTGGGCTTCCACGTGCTCGATCAGGACGGGTATCTGGCGATCGTGCGTGGCTATGCCGAGGCGCACGGGCTGCCATTCGACGCCGCCGATGCGGTGCAGTGGGCGACCCGGCGGGGGAGCCGGTCGGGCCGGGTAGCCTGGCAGTATGTCGTTGATCTTGCAGGGCGCGAGGGGCGGGGCCTGTAATACACCGACGCGGAAGGTTAGGCTAAGGTTAGTCCAATGCGCCGTTTCGCGATCAGGTAGCCGGCGGGTTCAAAGAGCGTCATCCGCTGTCCTACACGAGGGTGCCCGTGTAGGACAGCGGACCTTTCAGAGGCCGAAGCGGACCCGGCCGACGATGCGGTCGCCGGCGTGGCGCGCGTCCGCGAACGGGCCGAAAGCGTCACGCCTGTTCACGTCGGTGCCGACGTAATCGAGCGCCAGTGTCAGCGGTCCGGTGCGGTGTTCGACCCCGAGCCGCCAGTTGCTGTAATCGCCGCCGGGGCGGAGCCGCTGGGCGCGGACGGGATCGTTCACGTCGCCGGTCGAATGGCCGATAACGGCGACCAGCGTAAACGGCGTGGCCGGGATGCCGGCGTTGGCCGCGGCGTAGACGAACAGATTGTCGCCGCCGATCGCGTCCTGCGAGGGGGCGTAGTCGGCCCCGCCGGTGAGTTGCAGCGGACCGAAGGTGAAGCTGGCGGAGGCGCCGACCTCCCCGTAATCCATCTTGCCGCGTGCGCCGGCAAACAGGTGGGCGGTACCGCCGGCGCGAACGCGGATCGCGCCGAGGTTCCAGCCCGTGCCGAGGCCGATGTCGGCGACCGCATCGGCATCGCCGTGGCGGGACGAACCGCGCGTCGTCACGACACGGGCGGACGCGTCGACCGGGCCCAGGCTGGCGGCGGCATCGGCGGAAAGGACGCCGCGATTTTCGCTCCAGCTCAGGCCGCGACGGGCTTCGTCCGTGGCGGCTTCGACGCCGGCGGACAGGCCGGTCTGCGCATGGGCGGGCAGGGCCGATGCCGCCGCGAGGGCGGCACCGGCGATCAAGGAATGGGGCTTCATCCGGTGCGGGTCTCGCCATGCGCCCGGTCGAGTTCGGCGCGCAGAACATCGTGATCTTCCTGCGCGACGGCGACGACATGGGAGTCCATATCCTTCACCTTTGCAGCAACTTCCTTCGCGATGCTGCCACGGTGCTTATCGCACCAGCCCGGCCGGCTGCCGGAGACGACGTTGTCGCGGACGATGTTGCGCATCATCGTGGTGCCGGTGGCGGCGGTCGCGTGCCGGTCGACGATCATGTTGGCGGACCACATGCAGCGCAGCGTCGAGGCGCGACCGGGAGGCGCGATCGAGCCCACCTGCTTATGTTCGACCGCGACGGTGCCGCGATAGCGGGCGTCGATCGGTCCGGTGCGATGATCGATCGTGATCGAGTGGTCGATGGTTGCTGCGGGTATCGTTGCGGAGGCGAGGCCGAGCATCAACCCGGTCCCCAAAAGGTAGGTCATCATCATCTCCTGCACGGTGTCCCGACCCATGCTGGTCGGTGACGTTGCGACCGGTGCGGCCGTAACTATCCAATGACCGACCGGCCGAATTGTTGCTGGAAATGCACGTTTTTCGGGGCCCGGCGAGGGTCGTTGCGACGATCCGGGGCTGGGTCGGGCCGGGGCGTCAGCGGGATTCTGCGGATGATGTCGCGCGCGGGGAGACGCCCTCCCCCAACCCCTCCCCGAGGGGAGGGGAGCAGGATTAGCCAAGCTCTCCCGTCGATCAGGATCAGCCCAGGCCCTCGACCATTTCGGCCAGTTCCAGCCAGCGCATTTCGGCCGCGTCCTTCTCCGCGCGGGCCTTGTCGACGGCGGCGGTCAAGGCGGCGAAGCGGGCGTGGTTCCTGGTATACATATCGGGATCGGCGAGCAGCGCCTCGTCGCGGGAGATCTGGCGGTCGAGCTCCTCGATGCGGGTGGGGAGCAGATCGTAGTCGCGCTGGTCCTTGTAGGTGAGTTTCTTCGACGGTGCGGACGGTGGCGGGGGAGCGGCGGCGGCCTTGGGCTTCTTCGCATCGGCGCGGGGGCGGCGTCGCTTTTCCCAATCCTCGTAGCCGCCGGCGACGACATCGACGGTGCCGCTGCCGTCCAGCCCGAGCGTGACGGTGACGGTGCGGTCAAGGAAGTCGCGGTCGTGGCTGACGATCAGGACGGTGCCGTCGTAATCGCCGATCACCTCCTGCAACAGGTCGAGGGTTTCGAGATCGAGGTCGTTGGTCGGTTCGTCGAGCACCAAAAGGTTCGACGGCCGCGCGAATTCGCGGGCCAACAGGAGCCGCGAGCGTTCGCCGCCCGACAGCGTGCCCACCTTCGCGTCGATCAGGCTGGGATCGAACAGGAATTCCTTGAGATAGCCGTGGACGTGCTTGCGCACGCCGAGCACGTCGATCCACTCGCCACCGTCCGCCAGCACGTCGCGAACGGTCTTTTCCGGGGCCATCAGCGACCGCTGCTGATCGATGACGATGCCGTCGAGGGTCTTTGCCAGCTTCACGCTGCCGCTGTCGGGCTCGATCTCGCCGGTCAGGAGCTTGAGCAACGTCGACTTGCCCGCGCCGTTGGCGCCGACGATGCCGATGCGGTCGCCGCGGGTAACGCGCAGGTTGAGGTCACGGATGATGACGCGGTCGCCGAACGATTTCGAGACGTGGCTGACGTCGATCACAACCTTCGTCTTCACGTCGTCGGTGCCGACCGCGAGCGCGGCGGTCCCCTGCGGCCCGATCATCGCGGCGCGGGTGGCGCGCATCTCCTTGAGCTTCGCCAGGCGGCCCTGATTGCGGCGGCGGCGGCCGGTGACGCCGCGCAAGAGCCAATGCTCCTCGATCTTGAGCTTGGCATCGAGGCGCTCGGCGTTGCGCTGTTCCTCCGCGAAGACCTGCTCGGTCCACGCCTCGAACCCGCCGAAGCCGATCTCCGCACGGCGGACGCTGCCGCGTTCCAGCCACAGCGTCTGGCGCGTCAGGCGGGTCAGGAAGGTGCGGTCGTGGCTGATGACGACGAACGCGCCGGTGTAGCGGCCGAGCCATTGTTCGAGCCATTCGATCGCGGCGACGTCGAGATGGTTGGTTGGCTCGTCGAGCAGCAGCACGTCGGGTTCCAGCGCCAGCGCTCGGACGATGGCGGCGCGGCGACGCTCGCCGCCCGATGCGGACTTCGCCTCCCGGTCGAGATCGATGCCGAGCTGGTCTGCGATCGCCTCCGCCTCATGCCCCAGCGGCGCATCGTCGCCGGCCGAGACGTAATCGCGCAGGGTAGCGAAGCGGGACACGTCGGGGTCCTGTTCCAGCATCACCACGCGGGTGCCGGGGACGACCGTGCGCCGCCCCTCGTCGGCGTCGATGCTACCGGCGATCAGGCGCAGCAGCGTCGACTTGCCCGCGCCGTTGCGGCCGATCAGCGCGAGCCGGTCGCGCTGGCCGATATGGATGTCGAGGTGGCGGAAGAGCCAGCCGGAGCCCTGAACGATGCCGAGGTCTTCGAAGGAGAGGATGGGTGCGGCCATGCGCCGCCGACTAGGGGGTCGGGGCGGGGGTACGCAACCCGAAGCTTGTCCTGCCATTCACAACGTGTTCAATGCGGGGCGAATAGGGGTTGCCACATGAAGATGCCCGTCGCCCTGATGATTCTCGTGTTGGCGGCGCCTCTTGCGGCGGCTTCGCCCGTTCCTGCGCTGGCCCCCGCCGCCGTGCCGGGGGGTCAGCGCGGCGACCAGATGAAGGCGTTCGACGGCCGCCGCACGGGCAAGCTGATGCCGCTGCGCGAGATCGAGCGGCGCGTGGTGCCGACGATGCCGGGTGCACAGTATCTGGGATTCGAGTTCGACGGTGGCAGCAGCGTGTACACCCTGAAGTTCCTGCGCGACGGGCGGGTGATCTGGGTGGATGTCGATGGGCGTTCGGGTCAGGTGATCGGCCGGACGGGGAAGTAGGGGGCTGCTGCTCCCCTCCCTTGCAGGGAGGGGTGGGGTGGGTCGACACCCGCTGGGCGCTTTGTTGGGGTGTGGACCTACGTTCCCGACTTATTAGGGCGCGTGGTGGCGCGACCGTCTCGCCCGGCCTCCACCCACCCCCGACCCCTCCCTTACAGGGAGGGGAGAAGATGGGGGGTCCGTTCACCCTTGGGACAGCGGGGGTTGCCTAAGCGCTTTTGCCCGCGTCCGGCACCCGTGCTAGCGCAGGTCATATCCGTTTAGGGGAGCTGACACACGATGCGCGTTCTGATCGTCGAGGACGAACCCAATCTCGGCCAGCAGCTGAAGAACACGCTGGAGGGCGCGGGCTATGCGATCGACCTGGCGGTCGATGGCGAGGAGGGGCTGTTCCTGGGGCAGACCGAGAGTTACGATGCGATCGTGCTCGACCTGGGGCTGCCGGAGATCGACGGGCTGACCGTGCTCGATCGCTGGCGCAAGGAGGGCAGGACGACGCCCGTGCTGGTGCTGACCGCGCGTGACAGCTGGTCCGACAAGGTGGCGGGACTGGACGCGGGCGCGGACGATTACGTCGCCAAGCCGTTCCAGACCGAGGAACTGATCGCGCGGTTGCGGGCGCTGATCCGGCGCGCATCGGGCAATGCCTCTTCCGAACTGACGGCGGGCGACGTGCGGCTCGACACGCGGTCGGGCAAGGTCACGCGCGCCGGCGAGCCGGTGAAGCTGACCGCGCAGGAATACAAGCTGCTGAGCTACCTGCTCCATCACAAGGGCAAGGTCGTCAGCCGGACCGAGTTGATCGAGCATATCTACGATCAGGATTTCGACCGTGATTCGAACACGATCGAAGTGTTCGTGACGCGTATCCGCAAGAAGCTGGGCCAGGACGTCATCACCACGATCCGTGGGCTGGGCTATAGTCTGGAAGATCCCGACGCGTGATGTCGGCGCGGTGCCGCTTTCTTGCTCCCCGACCCGGCGCAGCACGGCTGGCGGGGCGGAGCCGCGTCGCGTCGTGACCGGTGCGACCGGACCCCGGCGCGCGCCGGGGTGGAGTGACGCGGCGTGACGACCGAACCATCATCCGCCGTGTCCAAGGGCACCGGGTCGCTGTCGCGGCGGATGATCCTGATCGCGGCGGCGTGGATCACGCTGCTGCTGGCGGGCGGGGGCTTCGCGCTCGACCGGGTGCTGGTGTCGGCGGTGACGCGCAATTTCGATGACCAGCTCGAATATGTGATGACGGCGATGATCGTGTCGGCCGAGATCGACGATGCCGGCGAGGTCAGCTTCACCCGCGAGGCGGCGGACCAGCGGTTCCTGGAGCCGGGATCGGGGCTGTACTGGCAGGTGTCGGCGAAGGGGCGCGAGTCGTTCCCGTCACGATCGCTGTGGGACCGAAGGCTGGCGTACGGCTCGGCGCATACCGATCGCAGCGTGCATTCCTATGACAGCCGGCAGTTCGGGACGGAGCGGCTGCGCGTGGTCGAGCGCGACGTGCAACTGCCGGGATCGCCGGTGCGCTGGCGGTTTCAGGTGGCGCAGGCGCGCGACGGGCTGGATGCGCAGATCACGACACTGCGGCGGACGCTGGTGCGGTCGTTTGCGTTGCTGGCGCTCGGGCTGCTGGTGCTGGCGGCACTCCAGACCTTCTACGGGCTGCTGCCGCTGCGGCGCGTGCGGCTGGAGATCGCGCGGATGCGGGGTGGTCACGCCAGCCGCGTCGAGGGCGAGATGCCGATCGAGGTCGCGCCGATGGTCGAGGAGCTGAACGCGCTCGTCGAGCATAACGAGAAGCAGGCGGAGGAGGCGCGGCGGCATGCGGGGAACCTCGCGCATGCGCTCAAGACGCCGCTGACCGTCATCATGAACGCCGCGACCGCCAATGCCGACGATCTGGCGGAGACGGTGGTGCGCGAGGCGCGGACGATGCGGCGGCAGGTGGATCATCATCTGGCGCGGGCGCGGGCGGTGGGGCGGCGCGGGTCGGCGCACAGCCGGGCGGATGTCTGGCCCAGCCTCGAATCCGTGGAGCGGGCGGTGGCGCGGCTGTACCGGCACGTCCGCATCGACGTGACCGGCCCGCGCGACTTGTCAGTGCATGTCGAACGGCAGGATCTGGACGAGATGCTGGGCAACCTGATCGAGAACGCCGCGAAATATGGCGGGGGGAGCGTGTTCGTGACGGTCGGGGCGCAGGCGGGGTTCGTCGAGTTCCTGATCGAGGACGACGGCCGGGGTATCCCGGAGGAGGAGCGGGTTCGCATCTTCGATCGCGGCGTGCGGCTGGATACCGGCAAGCCGGGTACCGGGCTGGGCATGGCGATCGTTCGCGATGTCGCGGAGATCTATGAGGGCACGGTGTCGCTGGAGGAGAGCGAGGACCTTGGCGGGTTGATGGTGCGGTTGCGCTTGCCGGCGGCAGGTACGGTAGGCTGAGGGTTCCGCTTCGGCAGGTGCGCTGCCAGAGGCATCGCCAAGGTTATATCCCACCCCAACCCTCCCCTTGCAGGGGAGGGGGCTTAGAAGGTCAGGCCGCCAGTCTTACTTCGCGCGCGGCTTCGGCGGTGAGGGTCAGGCTGCGCTTGCGGGCGGTCTGGTCGTAGATGGCGCTGGTGACCATCACTTCGTCGACGCCGGTCCGCTCGACGAAGGCGGCGAGGCCGCGGGCGACGGTGGCGGGGGTGCCGATCGCCGAGCAGCTGAGCACGTTGTCGAGCATCGCCGCACCCTGCGGACCCAGGCTGCCGCGATAGCCGGCGACGGGGGGCGGAAGCTGGCCGGGGTTGCCGGTGCGCAGGCGGACGAAGGATTGCTGTTGCGAAGTCGCGATCAGTTGCGCCTCCTCCTCCGTATCGGCGGCGAAGATGTTGAAGCCGGCCATCGCATAGGGCTTGGCAAGATGCGCGGAGGGGCGGAAGTCGCGGCGGTAGACGGCGAGCGCCTGATCCAGCGCGTCGGGCGCGAAGTGCGAGGCGAAGGCGTAAGGCAGGCCGAGTGCGGCGGCGACCTGCGCGCCGTAGAGGCTGGAGCCGAGGATCCACAATTTCACATCGGCGCCCGCGCCGGGCGTCGCGACGATGCCGGTCTGGCCGTCATTCGCGAAATAGCTTTGTAGCTCCAGCACATCCTGCGGGAACGCGTTGGGATCGCTGTCGAGGGAGCGGCGGATCGCGCGGGCGACGCGCTGGTCGCTGCCGGGCGCGCGGCCGAGGCCGAGATCGACGCGACCCGGATAGAGCGCGTCGAGGGTGCCGAACTGCTCCGCGATCACGAGCGGCGAGTGGTTGGGGAGCATGATGCCGCCCGCGCCGACGCGGATAGATTTTGTGGCGGCGGCGACATGCGCGATCACGACCGAGGTCGCGGCCGACGCGATGCCGGTCATGCCGTGATGCTCCGCGACCCAGTAGCGCGTGAAGCCGGTCGCCTCCGCATGCGCGGCCAGATCGGCGGCGCGGGCGAGCGCATCCGATACGGTGCCGCCTTCGACGACGGGAACGAGATCGAGAAAGGATAACTGGGTCATGATGTTGGAGATGGGGGCGGGAGCCGACACGCGCCAGTGAGGTTTTGGTTTGCGCGGGTTTAGATCGGGTGCGTCGAGAGCGGCTTCGGGATCAGAAGCCCAGCGCGTAGCGGAGTGCGACGCCCCGGTCGTCGGGAAGCGCCGCGATGTTACCGGGGTCGCGACGCCAGTAGAGGTTCGCCTGTAGGTCGCCACCCGCGAAGGCGCGGGAGTAGCGCGCCTCGATATCGACTTCGCGGCCCGAGGGAGCGAGTGTCATGCGCTGCATGGTCCAGGCGGTGACGGCGCTGGTCGCGTAATCGTAGAAGGTCGGCAGGGCGAGGTCGATGCCGCCGGACGCGACGCGGAGCGGCTGGGCGATGCGCAGGCCGACGCTGTCGCCGCCGAACAGGCCGGTCTTGCCGATATCCGCGGCGAAGGCGCTGGTACGCAGAACGCCGCCGCCGCCGAGGCCGCCGTGCAGCGCCGCGCAGGTCCAGCCGCGACGCAGGCTGCCGCCGAGCGTCCAGTCGCCGGCGTTCAGGCGCGCGCCGGCATCGAGGAACCAGCTGGTCGCGGTCGCGCCGCCGAAGCTGGGGTCGAACCGCGCGCCGAGGATCGTCGCGTCCTCGGTCAGGCGGGAGCCGGTCAGGCGCGCCGTCACCGGCCCAAGCGTCCGGTCGAGAGCGAGCGACGCGCGGTCGAAGCCCGAACGCTGCCAGCCACTGAGCGCGGGGAGAAGCGCGTCCCGGCGGGACAGGACGCGGCCGTTCTCGATCGCCGCCGTCACGCCGAACCCGCCCAACCGCTGGCGCACGGCGGTGGCGGAGCGTGCTCCACCCTCGAACCCCAGCCCGTCGGCGGAGGCGATCATGAAGGCGGGCTCCGCGCTGCCGGCGAGTTGCGCGGACAGGCCCGCCGATCCTTGCGACAGACCGATGCCGAACGACAGGTCCTTGCCGAGCCGCTGCGTGACGGTGCCGGCGATGGCGCGGGCGGTGGTGGCATCGCCCTGCGACAGGGCGAGTCGATCGGTCGCGACGCCGCCGTTTCGGGTCGGGCTGAGCGTCAGCGACACCGCGGTCTGGCCCGTGGCGAAGGCGACGTGGCGACCGGACGACAGCAGCGAGCCGCCGAGCGGGCGCAGCGGCCCGGTGCGCTGGATCGTCTGCGCGAGTTCGGCGGCGAAGGCCCGGCCATAGCCGTCGAGGATCACCGCGCCCATCGGCGTGATCGCGGCGTCGCCCATCGGCGCGGACAGTGAAGCGGTACCGCCGGTCGCGAGCCGTGTTCCGGCGATCGAGGTCGTGCCGACCGGCTGGAACGCGCGGGTCAGGTCGAGGACGCCGCGGCCATAGGTGGAGTCGGTGCCCGCCGCGCCGGCATCGCGCGCGGTGGTGAGCAGCAGGTCGACGATTTGCGCGCCGGTGAGGTTGGGGAATGCCTGCGCCAGCAACGCCACCGCGCCGGCGATCTGCGGTGCGGCGAAGGAACTGCCCGACCAGAGCTGGACGGTGCCGTTCTGGTCCGGTGCCTGGACGCGGGTACCGACAGCCGCCAGATAATGCGTCGGGTTGGCGCCGGCGCGGTTGCTGTCGTCGTCGATCCGGTCGGCGGCATCGACCCAGCCGGCGATGATGACCTGATTGCGGGATACGGATGCCGTGTCGGCGATGGCGGCGAAGCCGTCGGGATCGGCGGCACCGTCGTTGCCCGCGGACAGCACGACGACGATGCCCGCCTGGGTCGCGCGCGCCAGCGCCTGCTGCACGGTCTGCGGCATCGCCGAACTGCCGAGCGAGATGTTGATGACGCGGGCGCCGGCCGTGCGCGCGGTGTCGATGCCGCGGGCGAGCGCGTCCGAATCGAAGCGGCAGGGGTCGTCGCCGTTGGCGTCGGTGGTGCCGGTGCAGGAACCCGGGCGATCGGCGCGAAGGGCGATGACGGTCGCATCGAAGGCGACGCCGTGGGTGCCGGTGCCGTTGCGCCGACCGGCGGCCGTGAAGGCAACGGCGGTGCCGTGGCCGTCGACATCGTCGAGAGAGGCGTTGCCGGCGACGTCGGTCGATGCCGGCGACAGGCGGTCGCCGAACTCCGCGCTTTGCAGGTCGATGCCGGTGTCGATGACGGCGATGCCGATACCGGCCCCCGTCGCCGCACGCTGATAGGCGGCGAGCGCGTTCATCGACACCGCGCCGACGGTGGCGCGATATTCGGTACCATCCGGGTTGGTGGGCGGCGTCGGTGCAGGAGACGGAGCGGGCGTGGGTGCCGGGGTAGGAGCCGGAGTCGGCGCTGGAGTTGGAGCGGGCGTCGGCGCTGGCGTGGCGATCGGCGGCGTGGGGGTGCTGGCGACACCGCCTCCGCCTCCGCCACAGGCGGCGAGCCACAGGGGCACCGTCATGGCGGCCGCCGTCAGGAGGGTGGGCTTGCCGCTACGCATACTCGTCCTTCGTAAAACGCTGGCGGCCGGAATGCCATGCAGGCGTTAACCAAATGTGACGGCGGCGGGAGTGGTTGTTTTGACGCCGCGAATGATGGGCGCGGGGCTGGCCGTCGAACGTCGGTCATGCCGGGCTTGTCCGGGCATCCACCGGTGGTCGAGCCATCCGAATACTGGCTCGTGGAGCCGTCGATGTCGGGACGAGCCCGGCATGACGGAGTGGAAGGTTCGGCGCTCCCCATTGCCGCCCGGCGCGGGCGACCGTAGAGGCGGCGGCGATGGGTGGGCCGCTCTCTTCGATCCGCAACTGGATCTTCGATCTCGATAACACGCTGTACCCGGCGCGGTGCGATCTGTTCGCAAAGATCGACGTGCGGATGACGCAGTTCGTCGGCGACCTGTTGGGGCTGGACCCGGTCGCGGCGCGGCGGGTGCAGAAGCAGTATTTCATCGATCACGGCACGACGCTGGCCGGGCTGATGGCGGAGCATGACGTCGATCCGCACGCGTTCCTGGATCATGTCCACGACATCGAGATGGACGTGCTGGAGCATGATGCGCCGCTGGCGGCGGCGATCGCGCGGCTGCCGGGAAGAAAGCTGGTCTTCACCAACGGCGACACGCCCTATGCGCTGAGGGTGCTGGAGCGGCTGGGCTTGGGGGACAGTTTCGAGGCGGTGCACGACATCCGCGCGATGGGGCTGGTGCCGAAGCCGAACCCCGCCGCCTATGCCGGGCTGTGCGACACGTTCGGCCTCGACCCGCATGGGTCGCTGTTCGTCGAAGACATGGCGCGCAACCTGAAGCCCGCCAAGGCGATCGGGATGACGACGGTGTGGGTCGACAACGGATCGGAACAGCATCCGGACATCGACCGCAGCTATATCGACTATCACATCCACGAGCTGGCGCCGTGGCTCGAATCCATTCTGGAGACCGCATGACCGACCTTTCGCAGACGATCGACGCCGCCTGGGACGACCGCGCCTCGTTGGGTTTCGACACGAAGGGTGAGGTGCGGGATGCCGTGGAGACGGCGCTGGCGCTGCTCGACCGGGGCGAGGCGCGCGTGGCGGAGCCGGACGGGCAGGGCGGCTGGCGCGTCAACCAGTGGCTGAAGAAGGCGGTGCTGCTGTCGTTCCGGCTGAACGACAATGTCGTGATGGGCGACGGCGCGGGCGAGTTGCCGGGGTTCGACAAGGTGCCGTCGAAGTTCGCCGGCTGGGGCGAGGACGCGTTCCGCGCCGCCGGGTTCCGCGCGGTGCCGGGCAGCGTGGTGCGGCGTGGCGCGTTCGTCGGCAAGGGTGCGATTTTGATGCCGAGCTTCGTCAACATCGGCGCGCATGTCGGCGAGGGCACGATGGTCGACACCTGGGCGACGGTCGGTAGCTGTGCGCAGATCGGGAAGAACGTGCACCTGTCGGGCGGTGCCGGCATCGGCGGCGTGCTGGAGCCGTTGCAGGCCGATCCGGTCATCATCGGCGATGGCGCGTTCATCGGTGCGCGCGCGGAAGTGGCGGAGGGCGTGCGCGTCGGCGAAGGGGCGGTGCTGTCGATGGGCGTGTATCTCGGCGCGTCGACCAAGATCGTCGATCGCGAGACGGGCGAAGTGATGAAGGGCGCGGTGCCCCCCTATGCGGTGGTGGTGCCGGGGACGCTGGGCGGCGGCGACGGGAAGCCGGGGCTGTACTGTGCGGTGATCGTCAAGCGGGTGGATGCGCAGACGCGGTCGAAGACGAGCATCAACGAGCTGCTGCGGGATTGAGGTTGCTTCTCCTCTCCCTCTTAGGGAGGGGTCGGGGGTGGGTGTTGTCCGCGTGATAGGGTCGGACCTGGCTTTGAGGGAGCCGTAGGCCTGGCCTCTACCCACCCCCAGCCCCTCCCTAAGAGGGAGGGGCGGAATATGTGCTGTTGCTCCCGGACCGGCTAAGGCGTATTCCGCGTTTAACGTGTTCAACGCGCCTCCGGAGACCGTCATGACCGATAGCAGCAACGTCCTCGATCGAGTCCTCGTGCTGGAAATGGTGCGCGTGACGGAGGCGGCGGCGGTGGCGGCGTCGACGCTGACCGGGCGCGGCGACGAGAAGGCGGCGGATGCTGCGGCGGTGGAGGCGATGCGCGCCGCGCTCAACGAACTCGACATGGACGGCACCGTCGTGATCGGCGAGGGCGAGCGCGACGAGGCGCCGATGCTGTTCATCGGCGAGAAGGTCGGCACCGGCACCGGCCCCGCCATCGACATCGCGCTCGACCCGCTGGAGGGAACGACGATCTGCGCGACCGCGGGGCCGAACAGCCTTGCGGTGCTGGCGATTGCCGAGAAGGGCGGGCTGCTCAATGCGCCCGACGTGTACATGGACAAGATCGCAGTGGGGCCGGGCTATCCGGCGGGGATCATCGACCTTGATCGTTCGCCGACCGAGAACGTCACCGCGGTCGCGAAGGCGAAGGGCGTGTCGCCGCGCGAGATCATCGTGTGCGTGCTCGATCGCCCGCGCCACGCTGACATGATCGCGGAACTGCGCGCGGTCGGATGTGGCGTGATGCTGATCGGCGACGGCGACGTGGCGGGGGTGATCGCGACGAGCGACCCGGAGACGACGATCGACGTGTATATGGGATCGGGCGGCGCGCCGGAGGGCGTGCTGGCGTGCGCGGCGCTGCGCTGCGTCGGCGGGCAGTTCAAGGGGCGGCTGCTGTTCCGCAACGACGACGAGCGGGCGCGCGCGGCGAAGTGGGGCGTCACCGACCTCGACAAGCAATACGACCTGACCGAGCTGGCGCGCGGCGACTGCATCTTCGCGGCGACGGGCGTGACGGACGGGTCGCTGCTGGCGGGCGTGAAGCGGCGGCCGGGCAAGATGACGACCGAGAGCGTCGTGATGCGCGCGTCGTCCGGCACGGTGCGCTGGGTCAAGGGCGAGCACCGGCTCGGCTAAATGCCGGCGGCGGTCCTGCTGGCGGCGATACTGGGGCTTGTCGTCTGGAATATCTGGAATGGACGCGGTTTCTCGGCGAAACTGGCGGACCTGATCGGGCGTACGTCGCGGAAGCGGGCGGTGTTCGGTTGGGCGGCGGGGACGGCGATCTATTTCGGCTGGACCAGCGTCATGGCGTTGCTGCTGATGGGGCACGGCGATGCGATCGTGACGATGCCGTTCGAGTTGCAGGTGGCGGCGTGGCGGTTGGGCCTGCCGGGGGAGGCTGCTCCGGGCGATGTGGAATGGCTGTTGTCGTGCCTGTGCGGCGGGTTGCTGCTGGGGCTTGTCGCGCTGCTGGTCCTGCGGAGGATAGGACGCACGCCGGCGGGTATTCGCTATCGCTCGCCGGCGGCGATGCGCGGGCCAAGCGAATGGCCGGGGGCGGTGGCACTGTCTCTGGCGGCGGGTATCGGCGAGGAGCTGTTCTTTCGGCTGACGCTGCCGCTGCTAGTGGCGATCGTGACGGGATCGGGGCTGGCGGGATTCGCGGTCGGGCTGGTCGCGTTCGGCGCGTCGCATCGCCATCAGGGTTGGGCCGGCATGCTCGCGACCGGGTTGGTCGGGGCGTTCCTGACGATGCTGTATCTGGCGATCGGGCATTTATGGTTGGCGATGCTGGTGCATGTCGTCATCGACCTGAACGCGCTGGTGCTGCGGCCGATGCTGTTTCGGGCGCGGGAGTGATGCTTCTGCGCTCGGGATAGAGGCGAGCGTCGGTGCGGGATGCCGATGGCGGGATCGTCCTTACCCTTCCGTCGCTTCGCTCCTCCCTCCCTCTCCCGCTGGGAGAGGGATTGGTCAGTCGGCGTCGGGCTGGGCGTAGGGATGTGCTTCTGCGAACGGCGGGAGAGCGGCAGCTTTGGCTCCGGCGGCGGACAATGCGGGGTAGCGCGTCGTGTCCACGCCGAACCGGGCAGCGGCGTAGAGTTGGGGGACGAGGAAGCAGTCCGCGATCGTCGGCGTGTCGCCATAGGCGTAGCCGCGGCTGTGACGCGTGATCTTCGGTTCCAGCGCGGCGAAACCGGCGGTCATCCACTCGGCGATCCACGCACTCACGGCGGCTTCGTCCGCCGCGAAGTCGGACCGCAGGCGCTTGAGGACGCGGAGGTTGTGGAGGGGGTGGATGTCCGCGCCGATCGTCGTCGCCATCGCCCGCACAATCGCGCGGCCGTCCGGATCGGGGGGCAGCAGCGCGGGCGTTGGGTGACGTTCGTCCAGCCACTCGATGATCGCGAGGCTCTGCGTCAGGATCAGGCCGTCGACGTCCAGTGCGGGCACCAGATGCTGCGGGTTGAGCGCGGCGTAGTCCGGCGCGCTTTGGGCGCCGGTGCGCAGGTCGTGGTTAACCTGTTCGTAGGCGAGCCCCTTCAGGGCGAGCGCGATTCGCACGCGGTAGGCGGCGCTGGATCGCCAGTAGCCGTGCAAGATCACGGCAGCTTCGCCTTTGGGAAGTCGGACCAGACCGCGTCATAGTCGAGCTGCGAATGCTCCAGCGCGAAGGTCGTGGGTTTGTAGGGCCAGCAACTCTCCAGCATGAACGCCATCGTGCCGTCGATCTTGTGCGGCTTGAGGTCGGCGGCGGATGCGCCCTGCCAACTGGCGAGATCGGGACCGTGGCCGGCCATCAGGTTGTGAAGCGACAGGCCGCCGGGCTGGAACCCTTCCGCCTTGGCATCGTACGCGCCGGTGATGAGGCCCATCGCCTCCGACATGACGTTGCGGTGGAACCAGGGCGGGCGGAACGTGTCCTCCGCGACCATCCAGCGCGGCGGGAAGACGACGAAGTCGGCGTTCGCGCGGCCGGGTACGTCGCTGGGGCTGGTCAGGACGGTGAAGATCGACGGATCCGGGTGGTCGAACGACACGGTGTTGATCGTGTTGAAGCGCGACAGGTCGTAGCGCCACGGTGCGAGGTTGCCGTGCCAAGCGACGACATCGAGCGGGCTGTGGTCGAGCGTCGTCGTCCACAGCGAGCCCATGAACTTCTGGATCACCTCGACGGGTTCGCCGCGATCCTCGAACCACGCGACCGGCGTCTCGAAATCACGCGGGTTGGCGAGGCCGTTGGCGCCGATCGGGCCGAGGTCGGGGAGGCGGAACAGCGCGCCGTGGTTCTCGCAAACATAACCGCGGGCTGCCCCGTCCGGCAGCAGCGCGCGGAACCGGACGCCGCGCGGGATCAGCGCGATCTGGCCTGGCGCGATCTCGATCCGGCCCAATTCGGTGAGGAGGTCGAGGCGGCCCTGCTGCGGCACGAACAGCATCTCCCCGTCTGCGTTCATGAACACGCGGTCGGTCATGTCGCGGTCTGCGGCATAGAGGTGGAGCGCGACCCCCTCCAGATCGGCGGGATCGCGGTTGGCGAGCATCGTGGTCATGCCGTCGATCAGGTCGGTGCCGGGGGCCGCATCGACGATCGGGTCCCAGCGCAGGCGGTTCGGCGCGAGCGGTGCTGCGGTCGTGCCGGGGGCGAGGCGCGGTGCGCCCCGGTAGGGGGTGTAGGCCGGATGCTCGGCGGTGGGGCGGAGGCGGTACAGCCAACTCCGCCGGTTTTCGTGGCGGGGTGCGGTGAAGGCCGTGCCGCTGAGCTGTTCGGCGTAGAGGCCGAAGGCCGGGCGCTGGGGCGAGTTGCGGCCGATCGGGAGCGCGCCGGGGATGGCCTCGGTGGAGATGTGGTTGGCGAAGCCGGGGATGTAGTCTGGCATCTTTTGGTTCCTCCGATGGGGGAGTGTCGTCCTCACCCTTCCGTCGCTTCGCTCCTCCCTCCCTCTCCCAAGGGGAGAGGGAAAGACTTTCTTCCCCTCTCCCCTTGGGAGAGGGGTTAGCTCGCGTGAGCGAGCGCGGGGTGAGGGTCTGGGCGGCGCACTCCCCACTACCCGCCGGCGCGTCAGTCGCGGCGAAGCCGCGCCTTGTGCGCCGGCTCCGCTGCGCTGGCCGGGCGCGCTCGCGCACCTGCGTGCGCGCATCGGTGGATGCTATGCATCCACCGTGATGACGCCGCGCCTGATCTGATCCAGTTCGATGCTTTCGAACAGCGCCTGAAAATTGCCGTTGCCGAAACCCTGATTGCCCTTGCGCTGGATGATCTCGAAGAAAATCGGGCCGACCATGTTCTCGGTGAAGATCTGGAGCAGGATGCCCTCGTCGCCGACATTGCCGTCGATCAGGATGCGGTTGCGCTTCAGGCGGTCGAGGTCCTCGCCGTGGCCGGGGACGCGCTTGTCGACCAGTTCGTAATAGGTCTCGATCGTATCCTGCAACCGCACGCCGCGGGCGCGGAGCTTTTCGACGGTGTCGAAGATGTTCTCGGTCGTCAGCGCGAGGTGCTGGATGCCCTCACCCTGATATTCGCGGAGGAACTCCTCGATCTGGCTATTGTCGTCCTGCGACTCGTTGAGCGGGATGCGGATCGCTCCGTCCGGGGCGATCATCGCCTGAGAGAACAGGCCGGTCGCCTTGCCCTTGATGTCGAAATACTTCTGCTCCTGAAAGCCGAAGAGGCGGCCGTAGAAGCTGGACCATGTCCGCATTTCGCCGCGACGGACATTGTGGGTCAGGTGGTCGAGCATGTCGAGACCGACGTTGTTCGCGGCCTCCGCTTCGGCGGCACCCTCGACCGGCGTCCAGTTCGCGTAGAGGTCCGCGCCGGCCTTGACGAGGTACAGATACGATCCGCCGATGCCCTCGATCACGCAGGCCTCGTCGCCCAGCGTACCGCGCGCGGCGTCGACGGCCTGCGCGCCTTCCTCGATCGCGTGGGCATAGGCCGATTGAGGGTCCGCGACGCGGAACGCCATGCCGCTGGCGGACGGGCCGTGCGCGGCGCGGAAGTCGGCGGACTGGCCGGCCGATTCGCGGTTGAGCAGCAAGTTGATCCGGCCCTGCTTGTAGCGGACCACGTCCTTGGACGGATGCCGGTGCGCGGCGACGAAGCCCATCGCCTCGAACTGAGCGGCGAGTGCGTCGGGGTCAGGCGAAGTGAATTCGCAGAACTCGAAACCGTCGAGACCCAGCGGGTTATCCGTCGCGGTGGTCTCGTGGGAAGTGTTCTCGGGTGCCAAGGTCGCCATCGTCCGCTCCAAATCCGGTATCAATTGATACCAAGCTGCCGGATTGCGGAACCGGTGTCAAATGCTACGATCTCGGCAATGGACCAACCGACGCTGCGCCTCGACGAATTCCTGCCGTTCCGGCTGTCCTATACGTCGAACCTCGTCAGCGAGACGGTGGCGCAGATCTATATCGCGCTGTTCGACCTGCGCATTCCGGAGTGGCGGATCATCGCGGTGGTCGCCGAGCATGACGGGATCAGCCAGCAGGCGATCGGTGCGCGGACGCGTATGGACAAAGTCACCGTCAGCCGCGCGGCGATCGCGCTGACCGGGCGGGGTCTGCTGGAGCGGGCGGCGAATCCGGACGACAAACGGTCGCATCTGCTGGTGCTGTCGGCGGCGGGACGCGCGCTCTATGCCGATGTCGCGCCCAAGGCGCTGGAGGTGGAGCGATCGATCTTCGCGGCGTTCGGGGCAGGGGAACTGGAGGCGTTTCGGGCGACGTTGCGGCGGATCGACGCGGTGGTGGCGGGGATGGGGGCGGGGTTGCCAATGGGCTTGGGAGAGTAGGTGGGCGCGCTTTCGCGATGGCTGGCGACCACCTCAACCCGTCCTCCCAGCTTCCGCTGGGATGACGGACGTGATGATTAATTCGGGCGATGAGCCGGTGAGGGGTCAGCGGCCCTCGTTCACGGCGTTGATGATGGCTTTGCCGTATGCGGTCTTTTTGAACACTTCGCCTCTGGCCCGTGCCTGATCGGCGGAGATGAAGCCTTGCTGGAAGGCGATTTCCTCGAGGCAGGCGACCTGGATGCCCTGGCGGTGCTGGATGGTGCGGACGAATTCGGAGGCTTCGAGGAGCGAGTCGTGGGTGCCGGTGTCGAGCCAGGCATAGCCGCGGCCCATCTGTTCGACGAACAGGTCGCCGGCCTGCATGTACAGGCGGTTGAGGTCGGTGATCTCGAGCTCGCCGCGGGCTGAGGGCTTGAGGTCGCGGGCGAACTGTACGACGCGGTTGTCGTAGAAATACAGGCCGGTGACCGCGTAGTTCGACTTGGGCGCGGCGGGCTTCTCCTCGAGGCTGATCGCGCGGCCACCTTCGAGTTCGACGACGCCGTAGCGCTCCGGATCGTCGACGCGGTAGGCGAAGACGGTCGCGCCGTCCTTGCGTGCGACGGCGCTGGCGAGCAGGTCGGTGAGGTGCGCGCCGAAGAAGATGTTGTCGCCCAGCACCAGCGCGACGTTGTCGTCGCCGATGAAGTCCGCACCGATCGTGAAGGCCTGCGCGAGCCCCTCGGGCCGGGGTTGCTCGGCATACTGGATGGTCAGGCCGAGTAGCGAGCCGTCGCCGAACAGCTGGCGGTAGTTGGGCAGGAATTCGGGGCTGGAGATGATCAGCACGTCGCGGATGCCGGCGAGCATCAGCACCGACAGCGGATAGTAGATCATCGGCTTGTCGTAGACCGGCAGCAGCTGCTTGTTGATCGCCAGCGTCGCCGGGTGGAGCCGGGTGCCGGAGCCGCCGGCGAGGATGATGCCCTTCATGCGGGTACTCCCAGGAGTTCGTCGAGGATGTCGGAGAGCGCCGCCTGCCAGTCGCGCGGGCGGATGCCGTAGGCGCGCTCGATGGCGCTGTGGCCGAGCAGCGAATTCATCGGCCGGCGCGCAGGCGTCGGATAGTCCGCGGTCGCGATCGGCTGGACGGCGGGGGCGGGGCCACCGCGCAGGGCCGCCTGCCGGAAGATCTCCTCGGCGAAGCCCGCCCAGCTGGTCGCGCCGGCGTTGGAGAAGTGGAAGGTGCCGACGGGCGCGTCCGTGCGCTCGACCAACCGCACCGCGATCGTCGCGAGTGCCGCGGCGAGATCGGTCGCCGAGGTCGGGCTGCCATGCTGGTCGGCGACGACCGACAGGGTGGGGCGGTCCGCCCCGACGCGCAGCATCGTCTTGATGAAGTTATGCCCGGTCGCGCTGACGACCCACGCGGTGCGGACGATGACGTGGCGCGGGGTGCCGGTGCGGACCGCCAGCTCGCCGCCCAGCTTGGAGGCCCCGTAGACGTTGAGGGGTGCGACCGCATCGTTGACCTCCCAAGCGCCGTCCTTGTCGCCGGGAAAGACATAGTCGGTCGACACCTGCACCAGCGGGATATCCGCCGCCCTGCACGCCGCAGCGAAAGCGGCGGGCGCCAGCGCGTTGACCGCCCAGGCGGTGACGAGGTCGTCCTCCGCCTTGTCGACCGCGGTGTAGGCGGCGCCGTTGATCACCGCGGCGAAGGGCTGGCCATCATGGCCGGCCGCGACCCTTGCGACGATGGCGGCGGTGTCGGTCAGGTCGAGATCGGCCGCATCGCTGGTGACGACATGGTAGCCGTCGGGCCAGACATGTTTGGCGAGCGCGGTGCCGAGCTGGCCGCCGCCCCCGGTGACGAGGATATAGCGCATCAGGCGGCGAGGCCGCGACGCTGGTCGGCCTGCCGCTCGTCGACGATGGCGCGCCACCACGCCTCGTTGTCGAGGTACCAGCGCACCGTCTTGGCGATGCCGGTCTCGAACGTCTCGGCAGGCTCCCAGCCGAGTTCGTGGCGGATGCGGGATGCGTCGATCGCATAGCGCGCGTCGTGGCCGGGACGGTCGGCGACGAAGCCGATCTGCTTGGTGTAGCTCTCGCCGTCGGCGCGCGGGCGAAGATCGTCGAGGATGGTGCAGATCGTCTCGACCACCGACAGGTTCGTCTTCTCGTTGTTGCCGCCGACATTGTAGCTGCGCCCCGGTGCGCCGCGCTCGAACACGGCGCGCAGCGCGCGGACGTGATCCTCGACGTAGAGCCAGTCGCGCACGTTCGCGCCGCGGCCGTAGACGGGCAGCGTCTCGCCCGCGAGCGCCTTGACGATCATCAGCGGGATGAGCTTCTCGGGGAAGTGATACGGCCCGTAATTGTTCGAGCAGTTGGTCACCACCACCGGCAGGCCGTAGGTGTGGCCCCAGGCGCTGACGAGATGGTCGGAGCCTGCCTTCGACGCCGAATAGGGCGAGCGCGGGTCGTAGGGCGTGTCCTCGGTGAACAGCCCCTCGTCACCTAGCGATCCGTAGACCTCGTCGGTGGAGATGTGGTGGAAGCGGAAACGTGCGCGCGCGTCCTCGTCCAGGCCCGACCAGTAGGTGCGCGCGGCGTCGAGCAGCGTGAAGGTGCCGACGATGTTGGTCTGGATGAACGCGCCCGGCCCGTCGATCGAGCGGTCGACATGGCTCTCGGCGGCCAGATGCGTGATGACGTCGGGGCGGAACCCGGCGAGTGTCTTCGCGACCAGTTCGGCATCGCCGATATCGCCCTGCACGAAGCGGTAGCGCGGGCTGTCGGACACCGCCTCGACGGTCGTCAGCGTGCCGGCATAGGTGAGCTTGTCGAAGTTCAGCACCTCGTGCTCGCTGTCCGCGATGAGGTGCCGGACGAGCGCCGAGCCGATGAAGCCGGCCCCGCCGGTGACGAGTACGCGCATGGAAGTGACCTCAGGAAAGCGGCGCCAGCGGGCGGCCGTCATAGAAAAAGGGGCTGTCGAAGGCGGCGAGCGCGGGCTGGGCCGCGTCCTTGGCCGACAGCTCCGGCGTCGTGCCGGCGGGCAGCGGCCAGTCGATGCCGCAGCTGTCCCACGCAATGCCGCCGTCGCACTCGGGCGCGTACAGGTCGGAGCATTTATACGCGACCTCGGTATCGGGCTCCAGCGTCACGAAGCCGTGCGCGAAGCCGACGGGCACGAACAGCTGGTGGCCGTTCTCCGCCGACAGCTCGGCCCCCACCCACCGGCCATAGGTCGGCGAGCCTGCGCGCAGGTCCACCGCGACGTCGAAGATGCGCCCGCGCAGGCAGCGCACCAGCTTGTCCTGCGCATGCGGCGGGGTCTGGAAGTGCAGGCCCCGAAGCGTGAACGCGGGCACCGACAGCGAGTGGTTGTCCTGCACGAAGCGACAGGCGATGCCGGCTTCCGCGAAGGTGCGCTCGTTGTACACTTCCATGAACCAACCCCGCGCATCGCCGTGGCGACGCGGGCGGATCAACTGGACGGGATCGGTCATCGGTGCGGCATACCCCCGGATGGCTGCGTTCGCGCGCCGCTTAGACTATCCGGCGCTCCGGGGAAACGTCCTCAGCCGGATAGGGGGCGGCCGTCTTTCGTTCGCGCGACGGTAATGACGCACATGTAGCGGTACACGGGGTGCGCGCCGCACGAGACGCCGGCGTAGCGGATGCTGCCGTCGAAGATCAGCGTGCGGTGCCCGCGATCGGCTACGCCGTCGTCGACGACCAGTTGTCGCACCACATCGGCGGCGTCTTCGGAGCCGTAGGCGATGACCTCGCCGACATACTGGCCGCCGCCGCGCCGCCGGACGCGGTCGCCGGGTGTGCTGCCGTCCGGACCGTCATGCCCCACGGCGCCGTCGCGTTGCTGTTCGACCTGGTGATCGTTGGCGGCGGCAGCGAGCGCGACGGCGGGGGAGAGCGGCGCGCGGCGGTTGTGGCGGACGACGAACTCGATAGCCTCATCGACGGGGGCGACCCCCTCGACCGTGAGATAGCGGTTGGCGGTGGCGGGGCTGACGATCACCCGGTCGCGATAGTAGCCGCGATACGCCCGCAGCGACTCGGCATAGCGGACCGGATCGGTCCGGGCGCGGTTGAGCTCGGCGAGCACGTCGATCGCCATCCGCTGCTCCAGCGGCAGGACGGACGTGAAGGATGCATGCAGGGCGACGATGAGCGGCAGCAGCGGCATGGCGGTTCCGTGGTTGCGACCGACGGAATGGCTTCCCGTCGCATCCCGAATGGAACCGGACCGTTGAAAACGTTGCGAACAGGGCTGGTGAACGGGATTCTAACCAGTTTCCTGCGTCGTTTTGCACCATGGCGCGTTGCAACGTGAAGCGAATGATTTTGACATATATTAGGGCTCGGCGCATGGTCGAGTTTGGGAGGATGTGGGTTGGCCCTGTCGCTTTTGTCCAAGGCTGCTTTGTGCGTATGCCCGCCCGCCCTGATGGCGACGGCGGTCGCGACCGTGCCTGCCGCCAAGCGGGCGGTCCATCACGCGACGGCGCCCAAGCCCAAGGCCGTGGCGCGCCCGGCCAAGCGGGCGGTCGAACAGCCACGTCTGGTGCGTGCATCGATGCCGCCGCGGGAATTCATTTGCGATCCGATTATCGGGCCCGGCAACGGCATCATCAGCGCGCCGATCGTACCGCTGGTGAGCTTCGCGTCGCCCATTCCGGATGAGCCGATCGTCGGACTGGGGTCGCCGGGTGGCGCGACCGCGACTCCGATCGTGCCGGCCGGCTTCACCCCGATCGGTGCTCCCGGCGGGGGCGGTGGTGGCGTGATCGTCCCGCCGACACCCACGCCGACGCCGGAGCCCACCGCGGTGCCGACCCCGGAGCCGACCATGGCCCCGACCGCGACGCCGACCGTTGCACCAACGCCGGGACCGACGGACGCGCCGACTCCCGAACCCACCGTCGCGCCAACGCCGGAACCGACCGTCGGTCCGCCGGGGACGCCCCCGGTCGGCACCGTGCCGGAACCGTCGGTATGGCTGATGCTGATCCTGGGCTTCGGCCTGCTCGGAGCCGGGCTGCGGCATCGGCGCAACGGGCGCATCACCGCGCGGGGACTTGCCCCGCAGGTCGTCGCCGCCGGTGCATTGTGGGCCGGCGCCACGCCGATCGCGGCGGGCGACATGGCGGCGACGCTGGCGACGCAAGCGGCGGCCCAATCGGCTGGCACCGGTCTGGCGGGCAAGCTGATGCTGTGCGTCTGCCCGGCCGTGCTGACCGCAGGGACGGTGATGACGGTGCCCCCGGTTCGCAACGCCGTCCACACGGCGACGAGCCCCGCGGGTGTCCGGCCGATCCGCAACCTTTGCGTCGAATCGCCCGCACCGGTCGAGGGACCGGCGCCGTTCGTTGCGGCGATCACGCCTCAGGAACCGGCCGCCGGTTGACGTCCTCTCGCTGCCCTAGGGCGGGAACGGTACCGGCTTAACGATTGCTCAACCCTGACACGTCATCGTGGCCTTCCCTTACGAAGGCACCGATGATGATGGCACCGCGTCAAGCGCCCGATCCGCGAGCAATGCCCGCCACGGGACCGGCCGATGCCGTTCCGGTCGAATATGATGCCGGCGGACAGATCGCCGACCTTCAGGCGGAGATCGAACGGCGCATGCGGGCCGACCTCCGTCTGCCGTCGCCCGACACCGGGGCGGACCGGGTCGAGGCAGCGATCCAGCGTTTGTCGGTTGCCGGCGGGTATCTGGCACTCGGGGCCGGATACATCGCTGCGGCGGCCGCCTGGTTCTATCTGGCATGACCGCATAACAACGACGAGCCGGGGCAGCGTCGTGCTGCGCTGCAAAATAAGCAGGGGTGTGCGCTGTTCAGCTTTGGCACGATCTGCTAATGCTATGACCAATTCGAGCCGCGATGACAGGCCCGGATGAGCGTACAGGGACATCCCGGACTCGCCATGTGGGCCGTGGGCAGGGGTATGTAGACGATGAACGCCGCGTCGCGTGCTATAGAAGGGACGCCCATCGACAGTGCGGAAACGCCGATGTCGATGATGTCGCGCCAGGCACGCCGCTACCGCTATTATGCAGCGCTGGCGGTATCCGATATCATGTCAATTTTCCTCGGCTTCGAGATCGGCGGCATGCTCCGCGCCACGACCCCCTACACCAACGGTTTTCTGCTGGCGACGATGACCGCGCCGATCTTCCTGTTCTTTGCGTTCAACAACGGTTCGTACGGCAATCAGGCACTGATCGACTGGCGCACCGGGTTGCAGCGTGCAATCATGGCCCTGTTCGAGGCGCTGGCGCTCGTCCTGTTCGTGGCGTTTTTCCTTCAGACGAGTTCGGTCGTGTCGCGGCTGGTGTTCGGCAGCGGATCCGCGCTGAGCCTGATGTTCCTGATCGGCGGGCGGTGGCTGCTGCACCGACGCGTGCGGAGCAGGCTTGCGACGATGCGCAGCGAGCTGGTGATCCTCGACCGTTGCGAGATCGATCCGATCCCCGGCGCGCATGTGATCGATGCCGATGCGTTCGGACTGCGGCCGGACCCGCGCGATCCGATGATGCTGAACCGGCTGGGCTCGATCGTCCGCGGCGCGGATTATGTCTTCGTCTGCTGCCGCCTCGAAGATCGCGCCCAGTGGGCGCATCTGCTGAAGGGCACGGATGTACCGGCGCACGTGATGGCGCCGGAATTCGATCAGATGGGTGCGACGCGGCTCGGACGGTTCCACGGTCATCCGACGATGCAGGTGTCGACCGGCGTGATGAACCTGCGCGACCGTTTCATGAAGCGGACGATGGATCTGGTGCTGACGGTGCCGGCGATCGTCGTGCTGACGCCGGTGCTGCTGGCGATCGCCCTGGCGATCAAGCTCGACAGTTCCGGGCCGGTGCTTTTCAAGCAGCAACGGCTGGGGCGTGGCAACCGTCTGTTCGAGCTGTACAAATTTCGGTCGATGCGCACCGAGACGTGCGACGCGAATGGCGATGCGTCGACGGCGCGCAACGACGCGCGGATCACGCGGGTCGGCAGGATCATCCGCGCGACCAGCCTCGACGAACTGCCGCAGTTGATCAACGTCCTGCGCAGCGACATGAGCCTGGTCGGACCGCGCCCGCACGCATTGGGCTCGCTCGCCGGGCTGGAATTATTCTGGGATGTCGATCAGCGGTACTGGCACCGGCATGCGCTGAAGCCCGGCATCACCGGACTGGCGCAGGTGCGGGGCCACCGCGGTGCGACGTTGAAGCGGGACGACCTGATCAACCGGTTGCAGTCGGACCTCGAATACTTCGAGCGCTGGACGCTCTGGCGGGACATTGGCATCCTGTTGTCGACGGCCAAGGTCGTGGTGCATCGGAACGCGTTCTGAGCGGAAGGGGATGGTCGATCCCGTTATCCGGCGTGCTCGATCCTTGCGGTGATCGCTGCTGCGTGTTTCGTGCGGTTCCAAGTGGGTGATACCCCTCCTGCCGTGCTGGAATTCTGACTCGTCGGGTTTTCCCCGCAGGCTTCATCTCACCAGTTCTCGCGCCTGACCTGTTCGATACTGATCGCGTTCGATTGGGGCCGGGGCTTGCCCGGCATCCTGTGTGCTCCCGCGGAGGCGGGAGCCCAGTACTGGGTCCCCGCCTTCGCGGGGACACATGATCTCTGCGTGTAGCACGGGGATGCGCATCCGCTTGGGCAGGGGGCTGGGGCATCTGGCTTGATGGTCATCCACCCCTGCCGCTCGGCCTAGGCTTGCCGAAGCCGGCCGGAGCGGTGTCGCGGTTTGCGTCCGGCGTCATGGTGTCGAATGTCGGCAGAGCGGGGTCCGAACGGGGCAACGCCCGTCTTGTTGCGCCGGCACCTGGGTCGTGGGGTTTTTTGGCAGACTTCATCTCACCGCATCTCACCCCTGACTGTTCGATACCGATCGCGTTCGTTTGGGGCGGGGCTTTCCCGGCATTCCATGTGCTCCCGCGAAGGCGGGAGCCCAGGACTGGGTCCTCGCTTTCGCAGGGACACGTGATCGCTCCATGTCGGAAGGGGGCGGCACCGACTTGTTCCGGGGTCTGGAGCGTATCGTTCAACGGTGTTTGAGTCCCGGCGAACATACGTCGCGCAAACGGCCGCCGAACCGGGGTCCGACGGCCGTCGCGGGTCCGGTCGAAGCGGATCAGTTCTCGCGGAAGGCGCGGCTGAGCTGATCGCGAAGGGGTTTGGTGATGTAGGACAGGAGTGAGCGGTCGCCGGTCTGGACGAACGCGTCGACGGGCATGCCGGGGACGAGCTTGAGGCTGCCGAGGCGCTGCAACTGGCCCGGCGCGATCGCGAGTTCGACCTTGTAGAAGGCGCTGCCGGTGCGTTCGTCGGTGGTGCGCTCGGCGGCGACGCGGCGTAGCACGCCGTCGAGTTGCGGCGTCGTCTGCTGGTTGAACGCGGTGAAACGCAGCGTCGCGTGCTGGCCGATATGGAGCTGGTCGATGTCCGCGGGGCTGACCTTCGCCTCGATGACCATGCGGTCGGCGTCGGGGACGATCGAGACGATCGTCTGCGCCGCCGGAACGACGCCGCCGATCGTGCTGTAGCCGAGGTCGCTGACCACGCCGTCGCTCGGCGCGCGCAGGATCGAACGATCGAACGTATCGCTGGCGGACACGTGGCGCACCTGCTGGTCGCCCAGCTTGGTGACGACATCGGCCAGCTCGGTCGCGGCCTGACTGCGGGCGTCCTGGCTGAGCTGGATCGACGCCTGACGCAGTTCGGCGATGTGCGCCCTGATCTGGGCGATCTGGGCGCGGAGCGAGGCGGCGCCGCCGTCGAGTTCGACCGCGGTACGCTCGAGCTGGTTCATACGCGCGACGGTCACGAGGTTCTTGGCGTACAGGGCGCGGACGCCCTCGCGCTCCGGCTCGATCAGCGCCGACTGGCGGTGGGAGGCAGCGACCTGCGCCTGCAGCCCGGCGATCTGTTCGTTCGCCTGACGCACGCGCTCCACAAATTGCGCCTGCTGACCGGCGCGCGCCTGTTGGCGGAGGCGGAAGAGGCGGGTTTCCTCGACCATCGCCGCTTGCGCGTCGGCCGCGGTGCTGGCGGTGAGTTCGGCGGGATAGACGATCGACGACAGGCCGTCGCGCTCCGCGGTCAGCCGCGCACGGGCGGCGAGCAACTGGTCATAGGTCTGCGCCGAAGTGCTGGCGCTGACGCCGGCAACGGTCGTGTCGAGGCGCATCAATGGCTGGCCGCGCTTCACCCGGTCGCCGTCGTGGACGAACACCTGCGCGATGACGCCGCCGGTCGGATGCGCGATCTTCTTGACCTTCGACGCGACGGAGACTTCGCCATAGCCCATCACGGCGCCGGTGATCGGCACGAAGGCAGCCGCGGCGACGAGGCCGGCGGCGAGGACGCCCACCGCCGCCATGCCGAAGCGCACGGTGCGGCCGACATCGGCCTGCGGATCGTCGAACAGCGACAGTTCGCGCTCGGCGACGAAAGGGACTGGGTATTGATAGGACACGGGCGTTTACTCCTTCGCCGTGGCGAGTTCGGGGGTCTGCTGACGCTGACGATTGGCGGCGCGGGCCTCGGCAAGGCGGCGGCGCACCTCGTCCTTGGGGCCAAAATCCTGCATCCGGCCGGCGCGCAGCAGCAGCAGCAGATTGGCCTCGTCGATCATAGCGGCGGCATGGCCGACCGCGACGACGATACCGCCGCGCGCACGGACGCCGCGGATTGCGGCGGCGAGGGCGGCGTGGCTTTCCGCATCCGCGTGGGCAGCGGGATCGTCCAGGACGACGACGAACGGATCGCCGTGCAGGGCGCGGGCGAGTGCGATCCGCTGACGCTCGCCGGCGGAGAGGTCGCCGTCGAACGGGCCGACGATTGTGTCGTAGCCGCGCGGCAGACGGACGATCATGTCGTGGATGCCGGCGGCGCGGGCGGCGGCGAGCACGGCGGCGGGGTCGGCGGCGGGATCGAATGCGGCGATGTTCTGCGCGACGGTGCCCTCGTACAGCTCGGCCGATTGCGGGAGGTAGCCGATGTGGTGGGCGAGGGCGCTGGCCTCCCATTGGTCGAGCGTGCCGCCGTCGAGGCGGATCTTGCCGACTGTGGGCGTCCAGCCGCCGACCAGCGCCCGCAGCAACGCCGACTTGCCGGCCGCCATCGGTCCGGCGACGACGAGCACGTCGCCGGCGGACAGGTCGAAGCCGATCTCGCGCAGGATCACCCGGCGCGTCTCCTGTACGACGAGCGACAGCGTGTCGACCGTCAGCGACCGGGTCGGCGCGGGGAGCGGCAGGCGGGCTGCGGGATGCGGCAGGGCAGCCAGCAGCGAATCGACGTGGCGCCATGTGGCACGCGTCTCGGCAAGTGAATCGACCGTCGTCATCGCCCCGGCGAGGGCGACGAGCGAGCGTTGCGTGACGAACGCGGCGGCGGCGATCGCCCCGACGCTGGCCGCATCGTAGATCGCCATGACGCTGCCGACTGCGATCGCGACGACCCAGCCGAGCAGCGCGAGCATCGCACCCGTGATGTGACGACGGCCTGCGGCGAGGTCGACGCGCTGGGCGAGTGCGGCGGTACGCTGACCGGCGCGGCGGCGGGCGGCGGCGGCATGATCGTGCATGCCGAGCGCGCGCAGCAGGACGGGGTCGCCGACGTCGAGCACCGATTCGGTCGCAGCGTCCTCGCGCGCGGCGTGCGCGGTCCGCGCTGCGGTCGTGGCGCGGACGAGCAGCGCCGTCATGACGCTCGCCGCGATCAGCCACGCGACCGCCAGCCAGACGCCGAGGCACAGCAGCACCGGCAGCGCGACGGGCAGGACGGCGAGATCGAGGAAGGCGACGACACCCCGACCGGCGATGAAGGCCCGGATGGTCTGGAGCTGGTTCAGTGCGGTGATCGCGCGGCGGGCGGTGCGGGGGTCCGCGGCCTGGGTCATCGCGCGCGCCAGCTGCTCCTCGGCCCGGACGAAGAGGTTCGCGCCGATGCGGGCGAGCAGCCGGGTCCGCAGTCGCGCCATACCGACCGCCAGGCCGATCCCGCCCAGCATCATCGCGACTATGCCGCCGATCGTCGCACCGCTGCGGCTGGCGAGCGCGACGTCGAACAGCATCATCAGGTACAAGGCGGCGGCGACCGGGAGCAGGGTGAGGCCGAACGTCAGCGCGGCGACGGCGGCACCGGCGCGGCGCGACCGGCCGAGCATCGCGCGAAGGCTGGAGCCGGGGGCGGCGGAAGGGTTCATCGGGTTGGCTCGCGAGGGGGAGGGCGTTGCCGAAATCCCTACGCAACCATGTTTAAGAAGCTGATAACCAGCGGTTCGTTCGACACGATGTCGCTCCGCCGATAGGCACGACGTGACGCAAGCGACGATTATCGTGCGAATACGGGACAGTCGTGGCCGCTGCGCCACGCCCGACAGGACAAAGAGCGTTAATGGCGCCCGCCCGCTTCTCTTGTGCGGCTATCTGCGCTAGTCGCGGCGATCGATATTGGGGTGGAGGGACAAAGCATGCGTTCTGGAGGGTTGATCGCCGTGGCCGGTTTGGCCGCGATGCTGTCGGCATGCGGCGGTGGCGGCGGAACGCCGACCGGCCAGGTGGTCGCGACCGTCGACGGTCAGGAGATCACGGCCAACGAGCTGCGCATGGAACTGGGCGGCGCGAAGGCTCCCAATCCCGGAGCGCAGAAGGAACTGGAGCGGCGCGCGCTTCAGTCGATCGTCAATCGCAAGCTCCTCGCGAAGGCGGCGGCCGACCAGAAGCTGGATCAGGCGCCCGAATTCGCGATGCAGAAGGCCAAGGCCGACGAGCTGGTCGCGATCTCCGCACTGGAGCGCAAGCTGGCCGCCGCGGTGCCGCAGCCGAGCAAGCAGGAAGCCGAGCGTTACGTGTCCGATCACCCGGACAGCTTCGCCCAGCGCAAGCTGTTCGTTGTCGATCAGGTCGTCGCGCCGGGCGTTCCGCAGGCGGTGTTGCGCGAGATGCAGCCGCTGAAGACGCTCGATCAGGTCGAGAATTTGCTGACCCAGCGCGGTGTGCCGCATCAGCGCGCGGTCGGCGCGATCGACGGCGCGACCAGCGATCCGGAGATGGTGAAGAAGATCTCCGCCCTGCCGGCCGGCGAAGTCTTCGTCGTTCCGAATCAGGGCGGTGTCCTGATCAATCAGGTCCGCGAAGCGCGCACTGATCCGTTCACCGGCGATCGTGCCGTCGCGGTTGCGCAGCAGATGCTGCGCCAGCGCAAGACGGCGGAGATGGTCCGCAGCCAGATGCAGCAGATCGCGGCGCAGGGCGCTTCCACGGTCAAGTACAACGCCGATTACGGCCCGCCGGCCGGTGCACCCGGCACAGCCGGAGCGCCCAAGGGCGGCGCGGCTCCGGCGGCCACCAAGTAACGAAGATGGTGCGGGTCCGGCGACGGGCCCGCGCCCCGCGCTTCGCCTCGGGAGGGCGGAGGCGGACGACGACAGACAGCCGGGGGCGGGCGAATGATGAAGACGGGCCGGACGACCATTATCGTGAGCGCCATGTTGGGCGCTACGGCGGCCCATGCGCAGACGGCGGCGCCGGAGCGGCATTTCACCGCCGGCGTGCGCGCCACGGCCACGTACGATTCGAACGTTTCGCGTACCAGCGCCGAACTGCGCGAACGGCGTGGCCTGTCCAAGGATGACATGCGCTACACACCCTCGCTGACGATCGACGCGCTGTTGCCGCTCGGCCGCCAGTCGCTGTCGCTGGTCGGTCTGGTCGGATATGACTTCTACCAGAACAACACGCGCCTCAACAGCGAGCGGGTCAGCCTGGACGGGGCGGCGGGGTTTCAGCTGTCGCGTTGCAACGGCGCCTTCACCGCCAACTATGCACGACGCCAGAGCGACCTGGGGGACCTGTTCTTCATCACCGATCCGGGTGGCAACATCTCCTCGCGCGTCCGCAATCAGGAAGACATCAAAACGATCGGGCTGAGCGCCTCGTGCGGCGGCGCGATCGGGATCAAGCCGACGGCGTCCGTTCAGCAGACGTGGGTCGACAACAGCGCCGGCGTCCGTCGCATCTCCGACTATAATTCCACATCCGCGCAGGCGGGCCTCGCCTATTCGCGACCGACCTTCGGCCTGCTGACCTTGTTCGGCAGCTATTCGACGACCTCCTTCCCGAACCGCTCGACGCTGGTCGGTCTGGCGGGTAGCGACGGGTTCAAGAGCAAGGGTGGCGGCGTCCGGTTCGAACGGTCGATCGGATCGCGCCTGTCGGGACTGGTCGAGGTCAGCTACACGTCCACGGACTCGCAGCGGAGCGTCAACGACTTCTCCGGCATCACCTATCGCGGCCAGATCATGCAGAAGGTCGGGACGAGCCTGTTGTGGACGTTCGATCTGTCGCGCGCGGTACAACCGTCGAACCGCGTCGACGCGAATTATTCGGTCGAGGAATTCTATTCCTTCAATGCCGATTACGCTCTGTCCGACCGGGCGGGCCTGAACCTGAATCTCTTCGCCCGCGACCGCAATTATCGCGGCGGCTTTCTGGTGCTGGGTCCATCGCTTGTTAATGACAAGACCCGTAGCGTCACGATCGGCGGTCGATATCGTCTGTTGCGCAAGATCAACCTGACGCTGGCGGCGACGCGCGAGTCGCGGCAGGCGAACGGAACGGTCTTCGACTACAAGAGCACACGGGTCGTGACGGGGATCGCGACGACCTTTTGATACTATTCCATAAGAGGAACAGGGCGTTCGATGTTGACGCAATTCTGGAACACGTTGGCCGGCTCGGCCGGCACCGCAGCCATCCTGGCGCTCTCGATGCCGGCAGTCGCGACGGCGCAGTCCGCGCCGGTCCGACCGACCGCGTCGACTCCGCCCACCGCCGCGACGGCGCCCGCGGCCAAGCCGACCGGCGACACCGGCTACATCCTCGGCACGGGCGATGTGATCGAAGTCAATGTCGTCGGGCGTGAGGATTACAAGGCCCGCGTTCGCGTGCAGACGGACGGTACGGTGGCACTGCCGCTGATCGGGTCGCTGACCGCAACCGGCAAGACCACGCTGCAACTCTCCGCTGACATCGTGAAGGCGTTGAAGGCGGGCGGTTATTACGAGAAGCCGGTTATCAGCGTCGAGATCGCGTCCTATTCCAGCCGGTACGTGACGGTGCTGGGCGAAGTGGGCAGTCCCGGACTGGTGCCAATCGATCGCGCCTATCGCGTTTCGGAAATCCTGGCGCGCGTCGGCGGTGCCAAGCCCAGCGCGGCGGACGACCTGACGCTGCGGCGCGCGACCGGCGAAGAACTGAAACTGCCGATCGTCGCGCTGGCGACCGGCGGCGAGAAGGAAGATCCCTACGTCAATCCGGGCGACAAGCTGTTCCTGGCGTCGGCCGAGACCTTCTACATCTACGGTCAGGTGGCGGCACCCGGCGTCTACAAGGTCGACACCGACATGAGCCTGCGCAAGGCGCTGGCGCGTGGCGGCGGACTGACGCCGTCGGGCTCTGAGAAGCGCGTGAAGGTCTTCCGCGACGGGCAAGAGATGAAGAAGGTCGACCTGAACGCCCCGATCACCCCGGGCGATGTCGTCGTGGTCGGCGAGCGTCTGTTCTAATATCTTCCACCCACAGGTGGCGTCGAAGCATCGGAGTTCCAGTCCATGAGTTTCCTGCAATTCTGTCGCATCCTGTGGGCGCGCCGCTGGATCATCCTTGCCGCGACGGCGGGGTGCTTCCTCGCCGCGCTGCTGACGATCCAGCTGCTGCCGACCCGCTACGAAGCCAAGTCGCGCGTCATGCTGGAATTGTTGAAGCCCGATCCGGTTACGGGTCAGGTGATCGCCAGCAACTTCGCGCGTACCTACATGTCGACGCAGGCCGAACTGATCCGCGACGACCGCGTCACCGGCGCGGTGGTCGACAGCCTGGGCTGGACCAACTCGCCGCAGCTGCTCGCCAGCTACAACGCGGCGGTGCCGGACCGGAGCATGGATTTCCGGCGCTGGCTGGGCCAGATCATCTCGACCAACACGAAGGTGACCCCGGTCGAGGGGAGCAATATCCTCGAGATCACCTACACTGGTAACGATCCGCAGAGCGCCGCCGCGGTCGCCGATGCGGTCCGCGCCGCCTATGTCGACCAGAGCGTCGCGTTCAAGCGCGAGTCCGCGGGCGGCACCGCCAACTGGTTCGACACGCAGCTGGTCAAGCTGCGTGGTCAGTTGACCACCGCCGAGGCGCGCAAGACCGCGTTCGAGAAGGCGAACAACGTCGTCATCCAGGATGACAACACCGACACCGAGAGCAATCGTCTGAAGGCGCTGGCCAGCTCGGCGGGTACGGTACCGCTGGTCACCCCGGCCGCCGCACCGCCGCCGTCCGCCAACGCTGCGGCGCTGGCGCAGCTTGACGCACGGATCGTGTCGGAGTCGCAGGCCCTGGGGCCGAACCACCCGACGATCCAGGACATGAAGCGTCAGCGTACCGCGCTGGCACAAACCGTCGCGCAGGAGCGGACGGCCGCGCCGACGATCAACACGGGGCCGTCGATCGCCGGTCAGGTCGCCGCACAGACGAGCAAGGTGATCGGGCAGCGCAACAAGGTCGAGGAGGCTCGTCGTCTCGGTGCCGATGTCGCCGTATTGCGAGACCAGTATGTGAAGACGGCAGCACGCGCCGCCGACCTGCGTCAGCAGGCGGAGTCGAATGACTCCGGCCTGACGTTGCTGGGCAGCGCGGTGACGCCGGAAAGCCCGAGCTTCCCGAACGTGCCGTTGATCCTGGTGGGTTCGTTCCTGTTCGGGCTGGCGCTCGGCGTGCTGTCGGCGATCATCACCGAGATGCTGAGCCGCCGCGTTCGCGGTGTCGAGGATCTCGCCGCGACCGGTGCGCCGGTCATCATCGTGGTCGGCGGTCAGGGCGAGCAGGACAAGACGTCCAAGCCGTCGCTGATGCAGCGCCTTCGCCTTCGTTCTCCGGAGATGGCATGAGCACCGTAGTCACCACTGAAAAGCCCGCCGACACGCTGGCGAAGTCCGCCACCTCCACGGAGGTGACGTTCACGCCCGGAGAGGACCTCGTGGTCCTCAACGATCCGGGCAGCGAGCGGGCGGAATCCATCGGCGCGTTGCGCACGCACGTCATGGCGCAGCATCTGGCCGTCGGTCGCCGTTCGCTGGCATTGTGCAGCCCGACGCCCGATGTGGGGTGTACGTCGCTCGCGGCGAATCTGGCGGTCGCCCTCGCCGAGGGCGGGTTGAAGACGTTGCTGATCGACGCCGATCTGCGCCGTCCGGCCGTCCATACGCTGATCCGCCCGTCTCGCGAAGTGCCGGGTCTGGCGCAGTGCCTGGCGAGCGAAACGGTAAAGTTCGGCGATGCGATCCAGTTCGATGCGATGCCGAACCTGTCGGTCATGTATGCCGGCGGACGCTCCGACCGGCCGCAGGATCTCTTGTCCTCGCCACGGTTCAACGAGCTGATCGATACCTGTCTGCGCGAGTTCGACGTGACGATCGTCGACACGCCGCCGTCGAACGCGTCAGCGGATTCGCGGCGCATCGCCACGGTGGTCGGGTATTCGCTGCTGGTCGTCGGACGGAACAAGTCGTTCGTGTCCGATGTGAAGGTGTTGTCCGAAGAACTGGCCGCCGATGGCTCGATCATCATCGGCTCCGTGCTGACGATGGCCTGACGGCTTCGACCGGCACAACACAGGACACGAAGATTTGGCGACCTCCGCGCTTCCTTTCTCCGGCGACCGGTATCGTCGCTGGCTCGATCACTGGCCGTTGATCGTCGGGTTCGCCATCATGGCGATCCCGACGATCGTGACGCTGGGCCAGCAGGTCTGGACGATGGAGATCGGGGCGCACGGCCCGATCGTGCTCGCCACCGGCATCTGGCTGCTGGCGACGCAGCGGCAGGACATCGGCGCGTTGAGCCGTCCTGGCCCGACCTGGCAGGTGGCGGCGATCATGGTGCCGGCGTTGTTGCTGTACGTGTTCGGCCGCGCCTACGACTTCATCAGTCTGGAGACGCTGGCGGTCTATGCGGCGCTGCTGGCGGCGGCGTTGTTGCTGGTCGGGTGGCGGGCGATGGCGGCGAACTGGTTTCCGCTGTTCTACCTCGCCTTCCTTGTTCCGCCGCCGGGTTGGCTGATCGACAAGATCACGTCGCCGCTGCGGATGTTCATCTCGTACGTCGTCACCAACGCCCTGCACGGGCTCGGCTATCCGATCTCCCGCGAGGGCGTGACGATGACGGTCGCGCAGTATCAATTGTTGGTCGAGGATGCCTGTTCGGGGATGAATTCGATCATCGGCCTGACCGCGATCACGCTCCTGTACATCTACCTCATGCACCGGGCATCGTGGCGCTACGCCCTGTTGCTGGTGGCGTTCATCCTGCCGATCGCGATCGTCGTGAACATGGTGCGCGTGACGGTGCTGGTGCTGCTGACCTATTATTACGGTGACGCCGTGGCGCAGGGGTTCCTGCACGTGACCGCGGGCATGATGCTGTTCGTGCTCGCGCTGCTGCTGGTGTTCGCGCTGGATGCTGCGCTTCAGAAGCTGCTCGCGCGTCGACGCGTCGCGCGGGCGGAGGTCGTGGCATGAGGCGGCGGGACGTGGTGTTCGGGCTGGGCTGCGTCGCCGCTCTGGCAGGAGCGGAGACGCTGCGGCCGCGGCGGCTTCTGTCGCTGGCGGGTGGTCGCAAGATCACGACGATGGTGCCCACAAAGTTCGCGGGCTGGGCGGCAGAGGGCGGTGGCGACATCGTCCTGCCCAAGGTTCCGGGCAGCCTCGCCGACACGCTGTACAACGAGACCGTCGCGCGGACGTACCGCAATACGGATGGTGGAGCGCCGATCATGCTGCTGATCGCCCACGGCGACTCGCAGAGCGACCTGTTGCAGTTGCATCGGCCGGAGGTGTGTTATCAGGCCGTCGGTTTCGCGATCACGGAACATCGCTTCGACCCGGTGGCGCTGGCGCCGGGGATCACCGTCCCCAGCGTCGAGCTGACCGCAAGGGCCGGCGGGCGCGTGGAGGACATGCTCTACTGGACGCGGCTGGGCGAGTATCTGCCGACGACCGCCGGCGAGCAGCGGCGCGACCGTCTGGCGGCGGCGATGGACGGCTATGTCGCGGACGGTGTTCTCGTCCGGGTGTCGATGGTGCGTGAGGGTGAGCAGGCGGATTGGGCTCGTCTGAACGCCTTCGTCGCGGCGATGATGAAGGGGACGCCGAACAACGGCCGCGTCGCGCTGGTCGGCACCGAGCGCGCGAAAGCGCTCGCGGGAGCGACGCGGATCGTCTGACCGCGCGCGATAGTCTTCGGGTCGTCGGAGCCCCGCCAGCTGGACGCTGGCGGGGTTTTTGCGTTGCGGGCTCGAACGGTCGGTTTCGGAGGATCGAACCTTACCGCCTCGGTAACGATCATGGGGTCCCGGATTACCGGAGCATTCACCATAGTTGAGCCGGGAGGCACGGATTTCCAGGCTTTTTGCCGTGATTTCAAGGTGACTCCGGGCTTAACCGAACGCGGCAGCGACGGTGAAAGGTTTCAATGCCTAATACCGGTGCAAGGAAGGCGGCGATTTCCCTCGATCGCTTCCGGTTCACGATCCCACCCGGAGTTAGATACATGGCTGTCAGTGCTACCAGTGCGTTCTCGAAGTTCGATGCAGGGTTCTCGACCGATGACCTGACGACCGGCGCGAGCTACATCGTCAAGGACACCGCTGGCCTGCTCAATATCCTGAAGGCGGCCAAGTCGGGCGACACCGTCTATCTGCAGCCCGGTGTCTATGCTTCGGTCAATCTGAACAACATCCAGATCAACGGCAATGTCACGATCGCGTCGCTGAACGCCAACAAGCCGGCCGTGTTCGCCGACCTGAAGATCAACAACAGCAAGGGGCTGACGCTGTCGGGCGTGGAACTCGATGCCAGCGTCAAGAAAGCCGACATGGGCTATCAGGTCCTGAATTCCAGCAACATCACGCTGGACAAGCTGTATGTTCACGGCACGCTGAACGACAACGCAGCGGATGATGTTCGCGCGCTGCTGGTGCGCAACAGCACCAACGTCACCGTTACCAATTCGAAGTTCGAGCAGCTGTCGGACGCGCTAAGCCACATCGACAGCAACCGGGTCACGTTTTCCGGCAACAGCTTCACGGGCATTCGCGACAACGGCATCGCGGGCGGTGGTACGTCGAACCTGACGATCAAGGACAATTACTTCACCAACTTCGATCACACAGGCGACATTCACCCGGATGCGATCCAGGTCTGGACGACGAACACGAAGACGACGACGACGGACGTCACGATCACCGGCAACGTCTTCGACCGGGGCACCGGCGATATCGTCCAGGGCATCTTCATGCGCGACCCGTACGGCACGTTGCCGTTCGAGCGCGTCACCATCTCCGGCAACACCGTCATCGGCGCGGCGTATAACGGCATCTACATCGACGGCGGCAAGGATGTCACCATTTCGGACAACACCGTCGTCGCGGTCGACGGGCAGCCGAGCTGGATCGGCGTCCTCGCGACGACCAATGCGCGCGTCACGAACAACGTCGCGTCCGATTACGTCTACAACAATTCGCAGGTGACGAAGGTCGGAAACGTCATCATGAACACCGCCACGGCAGCCGCTGCGGCTTCGGTGACGGCGTGGTTGAAGACGAATGCCAATTTGCCGAACCTCGCCAACCGGCTCGACGATGTGATCTTCGATCGGGTCGGCCTGCGCGGCTACGTCGATGTGCCGGGCACCAATGGACGCGCGAACCTGATCTTCACGGAAACCGTCATGAACGGAACGGCGGGTGCGGATCGCATGACGGCGGGCGCGATCGGCGATTATCGCCTCACCGGGGGAGCGGGCAACGACACCTTCACCGGCAATGCCGCCGGCAAGACGACGATGATCGGCGGTACGGGCGACGACACCTATGTCGTCAAGACCGTCAACGACGTCGTGGTCGAGAGTGCCAATGGCGGTACCGACACCGTCGTCACTTCGATCGACTATACGATGGGCTCCAATGTCGAGAACGTGCGGCTCGCCGCCAGTGGACTGACCGTGCACGGTAACGAGCTGGCCAACACGATGAGCGGGTCGGACGGCGACAACGTCCTGTACGGCGAGGGTGGCAACGACATCCTGATGGGCGGCGGCGGTCACGACGAGCTGCATGGCGGCCTGGGCAACGACACGCTGCGCGGCGACGCCGGCGACGACATCCTTTGGGGCGATGACGGTAACGACCTGCTCTATGGCGGCGCCGGGAACGACATCCTGCGTGGCGGCACAGGCAGCAATACTTATGAAGGCGGCGCCGGATCGGACACGATCTATGCCGGCAACGGTCAGGAGACATTCGTCTATCGCTCGGCCGATTTCGCTGCCGGCGTCAACCAGTCGGTCGATCACATCTTCAATTTCTCGTCCGCGCAGAGGGACAAGATTCACCTGGGTGCCGTCGACGCCAATACCCGCACCACGGCGGACGACGCCTTCAAATTCATCGGCACCAGCGAGTTCCACCGTGTCGCCGGCGAGCTCCGCTATGAAGTAGTCGGCCGGGACAGCTATATCCTGGGCGACACCAACGGCGACGGTGTCGCCGACGTCAAGATCCACGTCGTCGGCGTGACCTCGCTCAGCGCGGGCGACTTCGTTCTCTGATCCACAGTTCAGTACCGCGTACCCAGTAAAGCGTACCAGTCAGCGTAACTGTACAGCGTAAGTGGGCCACCGTCCGGAGTATCGGACGGTGGCCCTTCTTCGTTCGCGCGAGTGGTGTCAGGCGTCGACCGCCAGCGCCGGCGCGGTCTGGCCGATGCGTTCGGGCATTCGCAGCGGACGACGACGGTCGGGTACGATCGCCTCCCTCGGTCCGAACGCACGCACTTCGCCGTCCTGCATTAACAGCACCTTGTGGACGGCATCGAGGATCGAGGCGCGGTGCGCGACCAGCACGACGATCGCGCCGCGCGCGGTGGCGGCACGTACCGCGTCGGCCAGCGCCTTCTCGCCCGCTTCGTCCAGATTGGAGTTGGGTTCGTCCAGCACGATCAGGAACGGGTCGCCGTAGAGCGCGCGTGCCAGCGCGATGCGCTGACGCTGGCCGGCGGAGAGCGCACTGCCGTCCTGACCGACCGGGCTGTTATACCCGTCCGGCAGTTGCAGCACGAGCTGGTGGACTCCCGCGAGCGTCGCGGCCGTGACGATCGCGTCCGACGAAGCCTCCGGTTCGAAGCGGGAGATGTTGGCGGCGACGGTGCCGCCCAGCAATTCGACGTTCTGCGGCAGATAGCCGATGTGGCGACCGAGATCGTCGGCACACCATTGGTCGAGCGTCGCACCGTCCAGCCGCACCGCGCCGGCCGCGGGCTGGGTGACGCCGACGAGCGCGCGGACGAGCGTCGATTTGCCGCAGCCGCTGGGTCCGAGCACGGCGATCGCCTCGCCGGCTTCGGCCCGGAAGCTCACGTCGCGCACCGTCATGCGATCCGTGCCCGGCGGACAGACCGACAGTCCCTCGACCGACAGGGAGGCGACGGGCGCGGGGAGGGTGTGGTGCGGTGCTTCGCGCGGGAGGGCGTTCATCAGCGCCTTGAGGCGGCGCCAGCTCCCCCGTGCAGCGATGAAGCCGCGCCAGTTGGCGATGGCCATCTCGACCGGGGCGAGCGCGCGCGACGACAGGATCGAACTGGCGAAGATCACGCCGCCGCTGGCGCGGCCGTCCATGACGAGCAGCGCACCGACCGTCAGCACCGTCGATTGCAGGAGCAGGCGGAACACCTTGCTGATGCCGCCCAGCGTTCCCGCGACGCTGCTGAGCCGGTCGTTGGCGGCGAGGTGCTGACGGCTGATCTGCGCGAAACCCTCGCCGACGCGGCCCTCCATGCCCAGCGCGCGCAGCACTTCGGCGTGACGGCGCGATCCCTCTGCGGCGAGGTGGCGCTGCGATGCGGTGGCAGTGACCCGCTCCATCGGGGCGGCGGACAGGCGGTCTGTCAGGACGGTCAGCGTCACGAGGACGAGGCCGCCCACCAGCACCGTCGCACCGATCAGCGGGTGCAGGATGAACAGCACGGCGATGAAGAAGAACATCCACGGCAGGTCGATGATCGCGGTCGGCCCGCCGCCCGACAGGAAGCCGCGCACCGTGTCGAGGTCGCGCATCGGCTGGAGCGCGTCGCCGCCGCGGGTGCGGGCGATCTCGCCGATCAGCCGGTGAACGCGGCGCGACAGGCTGACGTCGACACTGGTGGAGACGTTCAGCAGCAGCTTCGACCGGATGTGGTCGAGCAGCGCCTGAAACACGTAGACCGCGGTCACCATCGCGAACAGGCCGGCCAGGGTCGGTACGCTGCGGCCGGGCAGGACCATATCGTAGACCAGCATCATGTAGATCGACCCGCCGAGCAGCAGGACGTTCAATACCGCACTCAGCAGCGCGATGCCGACGAAGGCGGCGCGGGACTGGCCGAGAAGGGAGGCCAGATCGGAACGTGGCGAGGCGGGGGGAAAGAACAGGCGCACGGGCGGGACATCCTCGGGTGACTTGCGTCGCCCTTGTCGCCGTCCGTGGTTAAGATGCCGCTAACCCTGTGCTATCGAGGCTTTCTGTTGCCATAGAAATCGGGCGTGAGCGTCAGACCCGCCGCCACTGCGGCCTCCGCGCTCGCGAGCCGGCCGAGCGCGAGAACCTCAACGCCGGTGCGCAGGACCCGCGCTGGATTGCCACCGACCACGGAGTGCGAGGGCATGTCCGCCATGACGACCGCACCGGCCCCGACGATACACTCATCCCCGATCGTCACGCCCGGCAGGATCGTGGCGCCGCCGCCGATGAAGCAGCGGCGGCCGATGCGAATGGGGAGTTCGGTTCCGGCCACGGGATCGCGGGTGAACAGCAACGTTTTGAACGCGACGAGCGTTTCTGCGCCGATCGAGATCCCGCCCGGGATGCCGGTCAGCATACGGCTCGACAGCGAGATGCTGGCCGTATCGTCGATCGCCAGATTGCGGAAGCGGTTGAGCCACCAGCGCCGGCCCGCGATCAGCCGGCGGCGCAGGTTGGCAAGTCTGTTGAGCGAGCGTACTGCCACCGTCCACCTGATAGCTGCCTGAAAGCCAAGAGCCTTACATGACGGTCACGCCCGCCGACAACGTTTCCGATCACGCACCGGCGTCGGTGAAGCGGGAAGGGCGCGCCGGCTGGCGGGAGCGGTGGCAGCGCGTGGTCCAAACCCGGATATGGGGCATGACGATCGACCGGTCCGCACGGATCGCGCCGACGGCGCTGATCGATCGCACATGGCCGACGGGGATCCATATCGGCGCGGAATGCCATATCGGCGAGGAGGCCGTGATCCTGACTCACGATCGGACACGCGGACTGTATCTGGATACCTATATCGGCGATCGGACGATCGTCGGGCCGCGCGCGATCGTGCTTCCGGGCATCACCGTGGGGGCCGACTGTGTGATCGAGCCGGGAGCATTGGTCCGAACCGACATGCCCGATCGTAGCGTCGCGCGCGGCAACCCGGCCAAGGTCGAGCCGCGGGATTGAGCGCTCAAAGTGTCCGGCGTCCCGGAATGGACGACGAGCCGCGCGCGTTGACCATTCCGCAAGGCGGTTACGTCGTATAAGGCGATCACGAAGACCTGAGTGGGGCGGTGTGTCGATACAAGAGACGGTTCTGCCGCCGCGCAAGGGCGGGCGACTGCTGCTGGTGGGAAACGGCGTCGCGCAGGCCTGTGCGCTGGCGCGCTATACCCTGCTCGCCCGGTTGCTCGGGCCGGAGCAGTTGGGCCTGTCCGTGACGCTGATCCTGACGGCGCAGTTTTTCGATTCGGTCAGCGAGAGCGGCAGCGACCGGTTTCTGATCCAGGACCGACAGGGCGATGAGCCACGCGCGCAGGCGCTGGTGCAGTTGCTGTCGGTGGTGCGCGGGTTCGTCATCGCCGGGCTGTTGCTGGTGCTCGCCCGCCCGATCGCGGGGTTCTACCGTGAGCCTATCCTGGCGGCAGGGTTGATGGGGCTGGCGATCGCGCCGATCATCACCGGCTTCTTCAACTTCGATCTGCGGCGTGTCCAGCGGCACAACGACTTCGGCCGCGAGGGGCTGGCGATGATGGTCGCCGAGGTGACGAGCCTGGCCGCGACGATCCTGGCCGCCTGGATCACCCGGAGCTACATCGCCGCGCTGGTCGGGCTGACGGTGCGCGCGGTGGCGATGGTCGCCGTTTCGCAACTGACCGCCGAGCGTCCCTATCGGATCGGCTATGCCCCGGAACATGCGAAGCGTCTGGCGACCTTCGCGGCACCGCTGATGGTGAATGGCCTGCTGCTGTTCCTGACGAGCCAGGGCGACCGGTTGCTGGTCGGGCGGCGATTGGGGGTCAGCGACCTCGGCAAATATTCCGCGGTGCTGCTGCTGATCTATTATCCCAGCATGATGCTGATGCGCTATTTCCATACCATGCAATTGCCGCTGGTCGCGGCGGCGGGCGCGACGCGCGATGGCCTGATGCGGGCGATCGACGACATGGCGAGTGCCGCGCTGCTGCTGTCGCTGGCGATGGCGGCGGGGTTCGCCGTGGTCGCGCCGATCGCCGTGCCGCTGCTGTTCGGTCATGTCTTCGCGCAGCCGGTGATAGTCATCGCCGCGATCGGCGCGTTGCAGGTCTGCCGATTCATCCGCATCTGGCCAACCACCGCGGCGCTGGCAGCCGGGAAGAGCGGCGCGGTGCTCGCCGCCAATCTCGCAAGGCTGATCGCCTTTCCCGCCGCGGCGGCGGGCGTGTGGCTGGCCGGCGGATTGTTCGGCCTGACGCTGGGGTTCGCCGCGGGAGAACTGGTCGGCGTCGGTATCGCCGTGGCGATCACCAATCGTGCGCTCGGCCTGCCGCGGATGCTGGATGCAGGCCGGGTCGCCGCGCTGACGCTGGGGTGCACGGCGATCATGGCGACCGCATGGTGCGTGGACAGGATGACGGCCGCGACGGCTCTGCCGGCGGCGGCGGCCACCGCCGTCCTGCTGGGTGCTATTGCCTGGCGTGAACGCGGTACGATAGCGAGGCTGATGGCGATGATGCCGGGGGCACGGTCGAGGGCAAGAGGGACGCACGCATGAACACCTTGACCTCCCTGCCGAGCCGGCTGGGCATCGGACGGCTGGCGCGGTTCGTGCCGGACCGGTTCCGGCCGACGCCGCGGGACGAGCGGCCGGCCCCCGCCATCGGCCGCTACGCACACCGCCATTTCCTGCGCCGCTATCGCTGGCTGTGCTTCCTGGCGCTGACGGTCTTCGCGCTCCTGTATGGCTTCGCGTTCGCGCTGTTCGGGCGATATCTGCTGGTGCAGCTTACCGCGCCGCTGGTCATCCTGACCGGGATCACCCTGTGGGTCTTGCCGGACATGGCGCGGGTGCCGGAGCGATGGCTGCCGCCGATGCTGACGGTGTTCGTCTTCGGCCTGCTGTGCTGGCCAGACTATATCGCCTTCGCGGTGCCCGGCTTGCCGTGGGTGACGATGACCCGCCTGACCGGGGTGCCGCTGACGATCATCTTGCTGGTCTGCGTATCCTGCTCGGCGGCATTTCGCGCACGCATCGCCGAAATCTGTTCCGCGACCCCGTGGCTGTGGAAGCTGCTCGTCGCGTTCATGGTCATCGCCGGATTGTCGATCGCACTTTCCAGCAACATCGTGTTCTCGATCAATCGTTACGTGCTGGCGCTATATTCGTGGGCGGCGGTGTTCGTCGTCGCGGCCTATGTCTTCGTACAGCCGGGGCGGATCAGGCGGTTCGCCTATTATCTGTGGTTCATCGCGATCTACGTCAGTGTCATCGGCGTTTACGAGGCGCGGTACAGCCGGCTGCCCTGGGCCGGCCGCATCCCATCGTTCCTGAAGATCGAGGATCCGCAAATCCTCTACATCCTGAGCGGCGTGTCGCGCGCGGCGACGGGCGTCTACCGCGTGCAGAGCAAGTTCGGCATCAGCCTGGGCCTGGGCGAGTTTCTGGGCATGTCGGTCCCCTTCATCCTGCACATCATGGTCACGGCACGCCGGCTGTGGGTACGCGTGGCGGCGTTCGCGACGTTGCCGATGATATTCTACGTCGTGCTGCGTACCGATTCGCGGCTGGCGGTGATCGGGTTCTTCATGTCGATCCTGATCTACCTGTTCTTCTGGGCGTCGATGCGGTGGTATCGGCAGAAGGACAGCCTGTTCGGGCCGCTCATCACGCTGGGCTATCCGGCGATTTTCATGGCCTTCATCGTCCTGTCGTTCGCGTGGCGCCGGCTGGAAGTGCTGGTGTGGGGTGGCGGCGCGCAGCAGAACAGCACCGACGCGCGCCGGTACCAGTATGAAGCAGGCCTGCGAATGGTGGCGAAGAACCCGATCGGTCACGGCATCGGCGAGGGCGCCCAGACCCTGGGGTACATCGCTCCGGGGGCCGACATGCTCACAATCGACACCTATTACCTCGCCGTGGCGCTGGAGTTCGGGGTCGTCGGGTTCATCGTCTATTACGCGATGGTGGTGTTGGGCATCTGGCATTCCGGCAAGACGGCGATCATGACGCGTGATCCGGAACTGGCATTCATGGGCGCGGCTTGTATCGCCATGATCAACTTCCTCATCAGCAAATCCGTATTCAGCCAGACCGAGAATCATCCCCTGATGTTCATTATGCTCGGCTTGATCGTCGCAGCGGTCTTTCGCGAACGGGCGTTGTCACCCGCGACGACGACCGCCGCTAGAAAGGGCATTGGCAAGATGTCCGGCGTGGCCGGTCGCGCTCCAGTTTTGGGCGCGGCGTGATCGTGCGGGGAATGGGGCTCGGCCTAACGCTTTCCGCGCTGGTTACCGGTATCGGCGTTGCGGCCACCATCGACCGGCGTCCGGTGACGCCAGCGAGCCTGGTGCCTGTGTTGGCCAGTGCCAAGGGTGGCGAGACGATCACATTGGCCGAGGGGGATTATGGCACCGTCGCCATGCCGGCTCGAACCTTTTCGCCAAGCCTGAAGATCGACGCACGACGAGCGCGGTTCACAGGGTTGACACTTCGTAACGTAAAAGGCGTCGAGATCACAGGCGGGGTCGTCCGGAGTCCAACGGATCAGAACTTTGCGGTGATCGTGGATTTCGCGCAACGTATCAGGCTGTCAAACATGGCCATCGGCGGTGCGCGCATCGCCGTCGCGATCAGCCGCAGCCAGGATATCGACGTGATCGGCAATGACTTCGCGGGCACGCGATCCGATGGGGTCAACGTCGCCATGTCGCAGCGTGTCCGCATCGAGCGCAATCAATGCCGTGATTTCCGGCCGATCGAAGCCGTCTATGCCGCCGACGGCAAACTCGTCCGCGATGGCGATCATCCCGACTGTGTTCAGGCGTGGTCAGCCCAAGGGTATCCGGTCACATCCGACCTGATCATCGTCGGTAACACCGCCTCCGGCTTCATGCAGGGTTTCTTCATCGCAAATCCCCATAACGGACCCGAGCAGCGCCCGTTCGAACGCGTGACAGTCAAGGATAACATCCTGACATTGTCGGCGTTCAATGGGATCGTTCTGAAAAACGTGCAGCAGGCGGACGTCAGCGGCAACACAGTCAACACCGTGAAGGGATCGGTGTTGGGTGCGTTCCCGCACCCTCCGATCAAGGCCTGGGTGCGCGTGACCGGCGGTCAGAACCGCGTATGCGGCAACGCGGTTCAGGCGGAGCCGAAGGGTGAGGGGACCACGCGTTGCAGATGAGCAGCGAACCAGGGAATAGCTAGGAGGCTCGGGTTTCTTCGGTGAAGATCGGCTCGCCTGCCCGATCGGTTGCCTCGGCCCTGTTGAGACGCCGCCGCCAACGCCCAAGTGGGCGTTCGACCAGCCGGTACATCAACGCGCCGATTATCATCGACAAGGCTGCCGCCAGAGCGACCTGTGCAATTACGGGCAAACCAGGCAAATTTTTGTAGACCGCGAGAATGATCCCGTAATGCACGAGATACAGGGTGTAGGAGTAGAGGCCCACCCGCTGCACGACCTGTAGTAGCAGAATGCGCGACAGCCAGCCTTTGTGCTGTACTGTCCACGAGAACAGGACGAACAAAGCCATTCCTTGCAGCGAGTATCTTAGACCTTCGCGAAAGCCCGGCGCACGGACTGCAAAAGTTAGCAAGACCAAAAGCATCGCCCCGGCGACATGCCACGGGCGCGGCTTCCATGCGGATCGCTCGACCAGCGGGTTGTTCCACAAAGCTAGAATACACCCGTACAAGATCGAGTCGATGCGCGTGTGGGTCCAATAGTAATTACGTTCGACTTCGCCGATTGCGTAGATATTGAACAAGCGTATCGCCAAAACTGCGCAACATGCCGCTGCGCACCAAAGCGCCAATTTCCGTGCAGGCATGGATTGCATCGCCAATCCGAAGCAGAGCGGAAACAAAAGGTAGAAGTGTTCTTCGACAGCGAGCGACCACAGCGGGATGGGTAGTCCGTCGCCCTGGCCCATCGAGGGCAGGTAGTTCACGAAGAAGAAAGCCTGCCCGAACACAACGAACGGATCTAACGGCTGATCGATAAGCCCGCTCAAGCACAACGCTGCGACGAATGCCATCGATATCCACAGCGGCGGATTGATGCGCAGAATACGTCGCCAATAGAATCCTCTAAGACTAATTTTGCCGGTATTGGTCTGTTCGATACGCAGTAGCGTCGTGATCAGGAAACCGCTCAGGAAAAAGAATATCGTAACGCCGAACCCCGCAGGGAATGCGCTCACGAGTTTCAAGTGACCGATGAAGACGATCACGATGGCTACGGCGCGTAGCCCGTCGAGTTGCGGCACATGACGCATCGTCGAAATGGCTAGAGATTCGCGTGCTTCTGCCACTTTACCCCCGATACAGTCGAAAACCTCGTTCGCAGAAGGTCGTCGGCTTGCCAAGCTATCACAGACGATGATGCCGGCTTACATTGCTGGAAAGAGATACTGAGAACAAAACAGGAATCTAAGAGGAATCTTTTAATGCCCGACTCTTTCGCCAGTTTCGTTAACAACCCCTCCGCGCCGTCCGTGCGCTTCGTGCCGGTGGTTAAGGCAGAGGTCGATCTGCCCGGCGGAACCTGCAAGGCGCTGCTGGCCCGGGTGGCGGGGACCGCCAATCTGGTCGATGCCGAGGGGCGTGCGGGCCGGCGTGCCGTTGCAGCAGGGGTATACTCCGCTGCGCTGCGTGCGCGTGGCGACGGGCCGGACGGCGACCGATATCTGGGCGCTGTACTGATGTTCGGTTTAGGGCTGGACTGGGCGACGTTGCGCTCGCGTGGCGGCGGTTGAGGCACGGTGCTGGCGCCGCCAGCCGTCACGCGGCCGCCGTTCGCGATGGGGCGGGCGTGGAACCTGTGGGGCGATAGCACGACCTTCGGTGTCGGTGCGCCGGGCAGGTCGGGCTATTCGCAGGCGCTACGCGCGATGGCGGCGGCGGGGGGAGGTGCGCCGGCCGGCGTCGCCTGTCATCTGGGCGCACCGAGCGACAGGACGCGAACCGGCGTCTGCAACGGCGGCGTGGCGGGCGAGAACATGGCGAGCATCGCCGGCCGTGTGGCGATGCTGGCGGGTGGTGCGTTCGCGGCGGAAATGTAGGGGCCGCAGTTCTTCTCCGGCGGGGGCTCAACAACTACAATAGCGGCGTGGCCGGATGGTCGCGCAACTGGCCGGCGCAGGTGAGCGTCGAACTGGGGGGCGGCGGCGGCGCGGATCGGCGGCGGGCGCGACTGGTTCCACATCCCCGCGCCCGCCGAGCACAACCGGAGCGACGGCATGATCGAGGGGGCGTCGCACGTCCATCATCGCCGCGCGATGACGGCCTCGCACGATCGCCACATCCTGAACTTCCAGCGCTATGCCCGCGATCATCCCGATCCGACGGCGGCGACGGGCTATGACGCGATCCAGAGCGGTACCAACGGGGCGGTGCCGGTTTCGCTGCGCGGAGGCGGTCCGGTCGCGATCCCGTCTACCGCGACGCGGCACCGATCGTGATCGCGGGTGCACCGTCCGACCTGTCGCCGGAGGGGGCAGGTGGCATGGAACAGCACGGCGCTGACCGTGCATCGCAAGCTGGGCGCGGTCGGCGTCGGGTCGTGGCAGGCGGTCGACATCAAGCATTTCTCCGCCCGCGGTTATGCGCTGATGGCGCGGATGGTCGGCGATTCGACGATGGCGAGCGAGGGAACGGGCCCTCCCTTCGCCCCGCCCCACGAACTGCTGACGACGGTGGACGTCGCGGCGGGTGCCGTGATCGGTCGGCTGCCGCATACGGGCGTAGCGACGAGCATGACGCTGACGATGGACCAGGTGGGGCTCGTGCCGCTCGCGACGCTGGCGATCGCCGCCGACGGTACGATCACGCGGACGAGGACGGGTGTGCTGACATCGGGGATGCAGACCTTGCATGCGTGGCCGAGCAACGCCGCCGGAACGCTGCGGACGACGGTGGGCCTGTATGTCGATACGGCGGCGGGCGTGGCGGCGTCGCGCTTCACGGTTAGGGGAAGGGGGGTGAGCCTGTACGGGCGCGAGAGCCACGGCTTCCCCAACGGGCAGCAGATCGCGGGGGCGATGCTGGTGCGGATCGATTCGCTGGCGACTGTGCCGTTCCTCATCAACCTGTCCAGGGGACCCGTCGGGCAGACGAGCTTCGCAGTGCGCGTGGCGAATGACGGGCGACTGTCGTTCGTAGGCAACAGCAACGCCGCCAGTCCGACACTGGGCGTGAACCTGTCGACGGCGGCCGGGCAGGGCCTGACGGCGGGAGTGTGGACTTGGGTCCTGTTCTCGCTCGACTTCGCGGCGGGCGCGGCGAGCGTGTGGTTCAACGACACCGCGAAGCGCTCGGCGCCTTTCCCGGTTCGGGCGCCGTGGGCGGCGAGTTACATTTCGCCGATACGTCGCCGCTCTTCCATGCGGCGCGGCCTCCGCAGCAACTGGACGACGGACTGAACGTGCTGAAGAGTGGTTTCGGGCCGTTGCTGCTGTTTCCGGGGCGATCGACTGGAGCGTGGCGGCGCACCGGCGGACGTCGTTCGATGCCGTGGGACTGCCGGTGGTGCGGGTGCCGTTCTCGCCGGTCGCGGGGGTGACGCCGCATTTCGACACCAGCGGGGGGCTGGGCGGGCTCCTGTGAGGTAGTTCGGACCCTCCCAACGCGCAGACCCTGCTGGTTCCGTCGTGGCGGTTACGGTCGCTGCTGGCAGCGGCGGCATGGATCGCTATGGGGGAATTGGTAAACTCTCCGGAATAAGGCTGCATCAAGCATGCCGCGACGGGGCATGGGACCGCCGGCGTCGATTGCCTGTGCGTGCCTGCGCCCCTAAGTAGCGGGCGGGCGGAAACTAAGGGGTTGTACGTGGAAACGATCTACGACTGGGTGACGATCGCGCTGTTTGCGGGTTTGATCGTGCTGTTTCTGCAGCGGTCCACCGCCGAAGAGCCGAGCGATCGAATGATCGAGTATCTGCCGCCGGCGATCGGATGCGCGCTGGGCAATTATCTGGGCAATCACGATCAGCATATCCTGGCCGTGCTCGTGATCGCGGCGGTGCCCGTCTACACGTGGTTCGTGCTGAAGCCCTTCGCGCGCTGATCCTCGGACGGACCGGCGGGATACTGGCCGACATCGAGGAGTGATGAAGTGAGTTGGTGGGAAAAATTGACGGGGCGCGATGCCGGGACGACCGCGGCGGTGCCGCGTCCGGTTCGTCCGCGTCCACCGCAGGCGACCGGCGTGCGCGAGGACCCGGCCGGCAGCGCGCTGCCGCGGTTCCGCGCGTCGGCGGTCGACCAGCTCGACTCGCGCCGGGGATCGGGTGCCTCCGGCGCTCGCGTCCGGCTGCGCGATGCGTTCACCCCGTCGCAGCCGGTCGTCGACCCGCACATGTTCGCCGGTCGCGCGGCGCTGCTGACCACGCTGATCCGCGCGATCGAGGATCAGAAGCTGCACGTCGTGCTGTATGGCGATCGCGGCATCGGCAAGACATCGATGCTGCACGTCCTGGCGCGTCAGGCGACGGAGGCACGCTATCTGGTGCGGTATGCGTCGTGCGGCGAGGAGACGAGCTTCGGCGACCTGTTCCGGTCGGTCGCGGCGGACGTTCCGCTGCTGTTTCATGCCGATTACAAGCCGACGTCCGATGCGATCGAGAAAGGCGCGACGCTTGCCGATCTGCTGCCAGCCGGAGAAGTCACGCCGCGGCAGGTCAGCGATCAGTTCGCGCGGTTGCAGGGCACGCGCCTGCTGATCATCCTCGACGAGTTCGATCGCAGCCCGGCGGGCGACTTTCGTCGTCAGGTCGCAGAGCTCATCAAGACGCTGTCGGACCGGTCGGTGCGGGTCCAACTCGTCATCGCGGGCGTCGCCGCGAACCTGACCGAATTGCTGGAGCATATCCCCTCCATCCGCCGCAACATCGTCGGTCTGCCGGTGACCAGCATGACGCGCGAAGAGGTCGGTACGCTGATCCGCAACGGGGAGCGCGCGAGCGGGCTGACCTATGCCGACGAAGCGGTGGAGATCATCACGTCGCTGGCGGCGGGGTCGCCCTATCTGGCGGGCTTGTTGGGCCAGCACGCGGGGCTGGCCGCGATCGACCGCGACAGCTTGGTCGTCGAGCCGCAGGACGCGCGGCTGGCGATCCGGCGGTCGTGCGACGAGATCGTCAACCGCATCTCCGAACGCAGCCGTATCGCAATCGCGCAGAACGAAGCGGCTTGGGATGCGCTGGCGCTGATGGCGCTCGCCGCGCTCCAGCGTGGGGGCCGCTTCGGGGGTGATGTTCTGGCTCCATTGGAATCCGACGCGCAGGTGCAGGATGCTGTCATGCAGCACGCCGCCGAGGCGAATCTGATCGAGCGAATCGAGGCGGACCCGGCGGGTCAGTTCCGGTTTATCGAGGAAGGCGTGCCCACCTATCTGTGGATGGCGCAGGCGGCACGAAGACTGTCGATCAATTGATTCTGTCTCAAAATTGAACAACCCCCCGTAAATCCGCCATTCCTAACAAGCATTAATTCCACGTTGAGCATGTTGCGATGCGCAACCGTTTTGCGTATTGTCGCGTTGCGGACCTAGTGGGGTTTTGAAGGTTCCTCGGGATGTTCCCGACCCCGGTTCGCAGTAAAAGGGAAAGATCCATGACCAAGTTTGCATCTCTGGCGGCGGTGACGCTCGCCGCTACCGTATCAATGGTGGCTCCGACGGCAGCGCAGGCTCAGGCTGCGACTGGGCCGGGAACGCCTTACAACTTCTTCAGCGGCGCGACCGGTTCGGGCACGTTCGGTAACAACGGCGGTCTCGTCGGCACGTTCACGAACGTCTTCACGTTCATCGTCACCTCGCGCGGCGTTCTCGCAGCCGACTTCAGCAACGCAGCGTCGTCGAACAACGGGCTGACCGACATCGACTTCACCAGCGCAACGCTGACCGGCAATGGCGGTACGTTCAGCTTCACCAAGCTGGTCGGCGAGCCGCTCGCGCTCACCGAGCTCTGGGGTGTTACGCCGCTGAACGTGACGCCGGGCACGTACACGCTGACCGTGACGGGCCGTTCGTTCGGCACGCCGGCAACCTATGCCGGCAACTTCAACATCGGTGCGGTTCCTGAGCCTGCCACGTGGGCTATGATGATGGTTGGCGTCGGTGCCGTCGGTGGCGCCCTGCGCCGTCGCAAGCGCGTGAGCGTCAGCTTCGCCTGAAGCGATTGACGATCCCGGTCCGCCGGGCTCGTTATGAGAGTGGCCGCCTTCTTCGGAAGGCGGCCGTTTTCGTTTGGAGAGGTGTCGGCGAACGTTCGACGAGCGGGCTCGTGGCGGATGCCGTTGGGACCGTGTCGGCAAGTGATGGTAAGAAGGACTTTGCGCTGGAAGGTAGAGGCCATTGTTATTGTGCGAGCCTGCGGATGGTGGGGCTTCGAACTCCCTGCTGCAAATCTCGAGCGCATCAGTCGTCAGGGCGCGACCGGAGGCGGAAGGTATGTTCTCAGCTTCCGTCGTTCGTTCGGAAGCCTGGCAAAAAGCTTCAAACCCGTAGGTTATCTATCTGGTGGACGGGGGGCGGGGGCGATCACAAACATCATTCGCTGGCAGCGTGGCCTAGTCGTGCGCAAGGAAAGTCGCTGCAAGTTGCTTTGATACTGTTACCGAGCCTTCGCGTTGCAAAGGCGGTCACAGCGATACAGTGGGCAGTCGATTACCGCGGATATCCTTGTTAGGCTTCGCAGTTTGCCGGGTAGGCCGAATTCATTGGTTCGGATGGCAGCACGGATGGTCATTTCTTCGACGTGCTGGCCACTCGGCGCCGTGTCGCGGAAGTTGAGTAGCGGGGGCGGTGATATCGATCTCTGACGGTTTTGTTCGGCGTCATCGGGAAGTTGCGTTGTACGGTCAGTATGAGATCAGTGACACTGCGATCGAGGATCTTCGGATGCTCGTATTGCTCTGAGTCGCGATGCGCTGGGGCCGTCCGTCACGCGAGCGATTGCGCGCTGCTCGGTTTGTCAGGATAGACGCGGCAGCGGCTTCGGCGTGGAAGACTGGCAAGACTGCGAATACTTCGGCCGACACTTCACTCCTGTGAGAGCCAAGCCGGGACACCTCGACGACCAAGCACGCCGGACCACCAGCCTGACAGCGCCCAACGCCACTGCGGCCAGGCGCCGCGTCGGGCGAACCGGGCTGTCAGCAGCACCAAGGTCGCCGGGATCGCGACGGGGAGTCGCCACGGATCGACGTCGCGGACGATGTTGAGCTTGTTGCGCTCGTCGAGGTAGATCGGCAACCGCGGCCGATTGCGGATGCCATCGGCCGAACCGGTCGTGCTGCCCTGTGTATGAAGCACGCGCGCCGCGGGCGCGAAGCCGAGCCTGGCACCGCGGGCGAGCGCGCGCAGGCACCACTCGATCTCCTCACCATACAAGAAGTAATCTTCGCGCATGAGGCCCGCGCGCTCGACGAAGCGTGGACCGATCAGCATCGAGGCGCCGAGCAGATAGGTAAGCCGGGGCTCGATCGCGTCGCGAGCCGGTGCTTCGCCAAGGGGGTCGTTGCGGCCCATCGACACGGGTCGTCCCAACCAGCGTCGCCAGTGCCCGCCATGCGCCTGAACAATCTGGCCGGGCAGATAGAGCGTGCCGGCGACCGCATCCGCATCACCTTCCGCCAATCGCGCGACGAGTTCCGACAGCGCATCCGGATCCGGCTGGGCGTCCGGGTTGAGAATCCACCATGCCGAAGCCAGCGGGCGGGCGTTCATGCAGACGTTGACGCCGCCGGCAAAGCCGAGATTGCCGGCGGCGAGGATCGTCTGGACCGGCTGGCCGCCGGGAAGTGCGGTCGGCAAGATGTCGACCAGTTCGGAGAATGCGGCCGTGCCGCCATTCTCACAGATAACGACCTCGTAATCGGCATAAGTCGATCGCCCCAGTGCCGTAAGGCAGTGGGCGATATCCTCGGCGTTGCGGAAGCCGACGATGCAAACGGCGACTGTCATCGTGTCAGCGTCGCAAGCCGAAGAACAGGCGGTGCGCGTCGATCAGCCGCCAGGCGCGTAATCGCGTCAGCGTCATGATCGCGGACATGCGTTCCCGCCGACCACCAAGCGAGCGAGATGCCATAACGTGTGGCAGATGAGCCAACACCGATGCAGGAAGCAGGTACGTAGACAGCATCCAACGGAGCCGCCGGCCCTCCTTTAGAGCAAGATGATAGCCTTCGTAATTGATCCGCCGCCATTTGATCAGCAGCTCCGGCCAATCGACGCGAGCGGGGTGTCCGACCACGGCGGCTTCGGCGAAACCGATCATGAAACCGAGGCTTGTGGCGCGGTGGCACCAGTCGACATCCTCCGACAGGCCCACGCCAAACCCGCCAACGATGGTAAATACCTTGCGAGAACAGAACAGATTGGCGCTTACGGAGAACCCCTTGTCGCGAATGTAACGATCATTGCGAAACGCGAAGACCTGCTCGAACGCTTCCGCGCCCGTCTTGGGACGCGAGGGATCGACCAGAACCTCCATCTGGCCGCCGACGATGTCATATCGTTCGAGCGCGGATAAGCCGGCTTTGAGCCAGCCGGGCTCCGGTACGCAGTCCGAGTCGGTGAACGCGATGATCGGCGCCTGCGCTGCACCGACGCCTGCATTGCGCGCGGGCCCGGCTCCGCGCTCGGAAACGGTCAGGAGACGGGCACGGCCCGCGATCACGGCCGCCACCGCCGCCTCGCCCTGCGGCGACGCGTTGTCGGCGACGACGATCTCGAACGCGTCTGCGGACAGGGTCTGCGCCTGCAAGGCATTGAGGCAGCGCCCGAGCGCCGGGAGATCATTGTAATGCGGCACGACCACGGTCACGCGCAACTCCGATCCTCCCGATGCCGGGTGCTGCGGCTCAGCCACGATCGGTCAGTCCGGCGAAGTACTCGATCGTGGGCGGCAAGCCTTGCGCCAGCGGCACGGTAGGCTCCCAGCCGAGCTTCGCGCGCGCCTGCGTGATGTTAGGCTGGCGCTGCTTGGGATCGTCCTGCGGCAGCGGCATCTCGATCAGCTCCGACGACGATCCGGTCAGACGGATGACCTCTTCGGCCAGCTCGCGGATCGTGAACTCGACGGGGTTGCCGATGTTGATCGGGCCGGTCACCTCCGCCGGGCTGTCCATCAGCTTCATCAGGCCGTCGACCAGATCGGACACGTAGCAGAAGGAGCGAGTCTGTGCACCGTTGCCGTAAATGGTGATCGGCTGCCCCGCGAGCGCCTGCACGACGAAGTTGGAGACGACGCGGCCGTCGTTCGGATGCATGCGCGGGCCATAGGTGTTGAAGATGCGCGCGACCTTCACCTCCAGCCCATGCTGGCGGTGATAGTCGAAGAACAGCGTCTCGGCGCAGCGCTTGCCCTCGTCGTAGCAGGAGCGGACGCCGATCGGGTTGACGTTCCCCCAATAGCTCTCTTCCTGCGGATGGATTGCGGGGTCCCCATACACTTCGCTGGTGGAGGCTTGGAGGATCGGCACCTTCAGCCGCTTGGCGAGGCCGAGCATGTTGATCGCGCCGATGACGCTGGTCTTGGTCGTCTGCACCGGATCATGCTGATAGTGGATGGGCGAGGCGGGGCAGGCGAGATTGTAGATCTCGTCGACCTCGACATAGAGCGGGAACGTCACGTCGTGGCGCAGAAATTCCAGCCGGGGATGATTGTGCAGGTGGGCGATGTTGCGCCGCGCGCCGGTGAACAGATTATCCACGCACAGCACCTCGTTACCGCGCTCCAGCAGACGGTCGATCAGGTGGGAGCCGACGAAGCCGGCTCCGCCGGTGACCAGCGTGCGCTTCCTGCTGTCGTAATTGCGAGCCATTCAGTCAGTCCCGGATTGGTCGTTCTTAGTGCATGGCGGTGCGATCCGCCGCGCGTCGTCAGTCCAGCAACTGGACATATTCGGTGATGATCCCGCGTGTAGCGGTCGGCGCGAGAAAGTTGCAGAGGAAATTTCCGGCGCCCTTCACGGCCTCCGGTTCGATCATGCGGATGCCCTGCGCGGCAAATTCCGCCTGGGTCGCGGCGATGTCGGGCACTGCGAATGCCAGATGGTGGATGCCGCCGGCGCCCTTGTTGAACTTCACCAGCGGGCCACCGTCGGGCACGACGAACTCGATCGGCGAGCCACCGTTCGTCGTCCGTGTGAAGATGCACAACGCGTGGAACTGCGGGACATAACCGCGGTAATCCTCGGTCAGGTTCAGGACCTGCATCAGCGCGGTGACGGTTTCCTCGTCGGGCTGGACGATGCCGACATGGTGGAGTGGCGGATCAAGCGTCATCGCGCGCCTCCACAGCCGGCGCCTGCAACGTGCGAGCGCGGCCGACGAGCCAGCGCCGGCCCGGCACCTCGATGAAGCGATAGGTCAGCATCGACACGATCGTCGCTGCAACGAGGCCGGCGAGGACGGTCGCCACTGCGGTCGGCACGTCCGTTGGCCGCCAGCGCGGCAACAGCGCATCGTATAGCATGATGCCCACCCCCAGATGTACCATGTACACCGAATAGCTGATTTCACCCAGATACACCGGCAGCTGCGCTCCGAGCGTATAGAGTTTACCGTGGCGGTTGGCATCGGCAGCGAAGAACACGATACCTGCGAGGCCGAGCACCGCGACGGTGGCCAGCAGCACTGTAAGACGGGGCAGCGCCGCTCCGGCGAGCAGCGCCATCAGCACGCAAATCGCCGACAGCAGCAATCCGGCAATGGCTCCGCGTGGGCCGGCACTCCGCGTATCGCCGAAACGATGCAGCGACATGCCGATCAGGAACTCGGGGAAGATGCGTAGGATGCCAGCGTTCCAAGTCAGGCGCGTGAGTTCGATGTTCAGAGCCACCGCAATGCCGGCAGCGAATAGCAGAAACACGCCGGCGACCGCGATTAGCTTGCCGCCCTCCGCCTGCGGCGGCAGCCGCCGGATCAGGATCAGCACCGGGAACATCAGGTACGCGAACCACTCCGCACTGATTGACCATGATGGCTGATTGAAAAACAACTGAGGAGTCGAGCCCCATGCATGGATCAGCGTTAGGTTGGCAATGAGCGCGCGGAAAAGTACGGCATTTTCGACGCCGGCGAACGAGACGCCCGACACCCACTCGCTGACGTATAATCCTCCGGATCGCGTCATCATGCCGATCAGCAGGAACGCCGCCAGCGTCACCGCGTGCATCGGATAGATGCGCGCGAAGCGCCTCGATACGAAAGCCCAGTAATCGAAATGACCCGCGGCGATCTGCGGCTGGTACACGTGGGTCAGCACGAAACCGGACAGGATGAAGAAGAAGTCGACGCCCAGATAGCCGGAGGCGACGAGCGGAAATTCCTGCAGCGCGACAGCGTTGGTGAAATGGGAGAAATGATAGAAGACGACCCAGATTGCGGCGCAGTACCGCAGTGAGGTGAGTGCCGGGATTTCCATCGGGAAGGGTGGGGGGCTGGGACGCATTACTGATCCGATACTGGCTTGATCCGGCGCTGGTGCGCGAGATCGGCGATACGATCGGCCAGCCACGGCGCGACGAGCCGCGAACCGTAGACGTTGAGATGGCCATAATCGGAATAGAGCCGATAATCGTCTGCGATGAACTGCGGACTGACGGTAGGGCCGATCGCATCGTAGAAACCCTGATCGCTGACCGGCTCGTGATCCTTGTAGATCGGCAGGTACAGGAACATGATGGACACACCGTGGGCCTTCGCCAACGCGGCGATGCGACGCGTATAGTCGCGCTCGACCGCGAATTCATAGTCCGCGCCGCGCGCACCCAGCAAGGGTCGGGTAATCTGTCGAACGCGTGCCGCCGCGGTCGCTGCCAGCGTTCCCTCCAGCTGTATACCATCACGGTCGACGATCTTGCCGTCCGGCAAGCGGAAGGTTTGGGTCGAGTCATATTCCGTGCCGGGATAGCGCGCCGGGTCGAGCGCCGTCGCGTCACCGAACGCGCGCGGGAACAGCGACTGAGCGAACAGCGATATCTGTCGGAAGGGCAGGACGCCGACGTCATTGGCGTAGTCGCGGTTGAGCAGCAGCGGAGCGCCGAGCACATCCTCGGCATCGGCGAGATCGCGGAACGCCGGATGACCCTCGCGCGGCATCTGTTCGATTACCGACAGGACGATCAGCTTCAACTCGGGCCGGTCCGCGATCAGTCGCTTGACGATCGCGTAGTGCACGTTCCGCCCCTCCTGCGGCATCGTCAGGTTGGCGACGTGAAGGTCGGACCCCGTCAGGCGGCGAAGCTGCGCCTGCACCAGCGGCGCGCTGACCCCGGCACCGAGGCGGGAATTGCCGACCACCGCGATGTCGATCGGCGTGCGATCCAGCGCGATGCGTTCGTAGACCCACTGGCTGCGGAACTGGATCGTCTTCGACAGCTGCTGGAAGCGGATATACGGATCGTGCGGCAGCGCGAGCACCGCGAAGAACAGCGCGGCGAAGGTCACGGCGATCGTCGCGAACAGCGGCCACGGCCGGCGTGCGAAGGGGAGGTCGGTCATGATGGGTGCCTCCTCCATCAGAAGTTGAAGTAGATGAATTCGGTGGTGCCGCGCATGATGAACGCGACGCCGACGAACAGGAACACGCCCGACACGATCGCCCAGCCGATCGTCGGCTTCCACTCCGCCGGGATCACGGCGGGGGCAACCTTGCGCCACTTCGCCCATTCCAGTGCAGGCTCGATGCGGGTCATGAAGTGCTGCGTGTTCGGGAGCAGCGCGACGATCAGCCAGCCGATCGTGAGCGACGCCACCGCGCCTGCCGCACCCAGCGGGACCAGCGCCGACCACGGGATGCTACCGTCGTTCAGCCCGAGCATCGCGCCGAAGAAGCGGCCGGTGACATGGACGTCCACGGCGCGAAACGGCACGGTGGCAGCGACGAAGCACAGGATCGTGACGATGTGCGCGGCCGCCTTCGACCACGGACGCTGCGGGTTCTTCTTGCGCTTCTTCTTCCAGTAGAAATCCCACGCATTGTACGTGGCGACATAGATGCCGTGCATCGCGCCGAAGATCACAAAATTCCATCCCGCGCCGTGCCAGACGCCGATGATGACCATCGACAGGAAGGTCGGGGCGAGCGTGGATACCGCCAGGAATGCGTAGGGCGCGGTGAAGCGTTGGGACGCGTAGCGCGCGAGCGGCATCGACAGCGGCTGGAAGATGTAGCTCTGCACGAAGCGCGATAGCGTCATGTGCCAGCGCCGCCAAAGCTCGGCCATGTTTCCGGAGCGTAGCGGGCTGTGGAAGTTGAGCGGCAGCAGCACGCCGAACATGCGCGCCAGCCCGATCGCCATGTCGGAATAGCCGGAAAAGTCGAAGTAGATCTGGAGCGTGTAGCTGAACGCCGCCGTCCAGGCCGCGACGAAGCCCGGCGCGGAACCGTCGCGTGCGGCGTCGAAGATGGGGCTGGCGTAGAGCGCGGCGGTGTCGGCCAGCACGGTCTTTTTGAACAGGCCGATCGCGAAAATGATGAGGCCGATCAGGATGTTGCGCGACGCCGCCGACAGCCGCGGCCGATCCGCCAGCTGCGGCGCGAGTTCCGAATAATGGACGATCGGTCCGGCGATCAGCTGCGGGAAGAACAGCACGAAGGTGACGTATTCCGTCACCGGCCCGAGCCGTACTTTCTTGCGGTACACGTCGAACAGCAGCGCGATCTTCTGGAAAGTGAAGAACGAGATGGCGAGCGGCAGGACGATCCGGGCGATCGTGATGCCGGCGCCCGTGACCGCGTTCAGATTGTCGATGAAGAAATTGAAATATTTGAAGTAGAACAACAGCGCGAGGTTGAAGACGATGCCGCCGATCAGCAGATTCCGTCGCCGCCCGGCGCCCTCCGGCAGGCGCTGTATCGCCGCCGCGAGCAGGTAATTGACCGTCATCGAGAAGACGAGCAGCAGGATGTAGCGCGGCGCCCAGTAGCCGTAGAAGAACAGGCTGGCGGCGGCGAGCCAGATCAGGCGCGGACGATGCCGCCCCGTTGCCGCGAGCGCCCAATAGCCGGCGACGACCACCGGCAGGAACAAGAAGATAAAGACAAGCGAGTTGAACAGCATGCCGCGCTATCGAACCCGAACATCGACGATGGATACGGCTGTCTTGCGCGTCATTCGGCAGGTCTCTCAGGCCGGTTCGGCGATGATCGAGCAGGTGACCGCGGCCTTGCGCTTCAACGCCTTGCCCAGCGGCATCGCCTGCGTCGTGTGGCTCGCGATCTCCAGCACGCGGAAGCCGCCATCGACCAGCATCTTCTCGGCTTCCGACGGATCGCGCAGCAATTGCAGGTGATCCGGCATCGGCGCGTTGAGCGGCACGTTGACGAACAGCACGCCGTCCTTGCTCAGCAGCTTCTTGACGGTCGTCAATGCCGGAATGGGATCGTCGAGATGTTCGAGCAGGTGGCTGAGAATGACGAGGTCGAACTGCTCGCCAGTCGCCTCCGCCTGATGCATGTCCTGCACCGCGAAGCGCGCGCGCCCCTCGGCACCCAGCCGCGCGAGGGCGGCCTTGGTATGCTCCAGCGACACGGGCGACAGATCCCATGCAACGGCTTCGCGCATCTTCAGGTCGCGCAGGCACAGGAACAGCAGCAGCCCGTGGCCCGAGCCGACCTCCAGTACCTTGCCACCGGCCTTCACCCGCGCGGCGAGGCGTTGCGCGAAGAAGTGCAGCGACGATGCGTGCATGAACCACAGGACATGGCTGAACAGCAGGCCGTTCATGTACCGCTTCATGAACTCGTCGTCGGAATAGACGTGCGCGTTCGTCTCCTCAAAGGTCGAGAAGCGATAGGCGTCGGTGCGTGCGAAGTTCAGTTCCTCCTCGCGAATCCGGTCGCAAAGCCAGCGATAATCCTCCGCCGTGCCGCGCACGTCGTCCGCCGCCAGTTCCAGCACCGCCGCCGCCATCTTGTCGCTGGTGTCGAGCAGCGAGTCGGTGCGCGCGCCGAAGCTCTTCTCCAGATAGGTGCCGTGATCGGGCCAGACATCGACCACCGCGTCGACCAGCCGGGCGATGTTCGGGTAATGGGCATAGGGGCTGTCGGTCATGCGGCCTGGCGCTCCTCGGTGCGGAAAAGATCATCGACCTGCATCGGCAGGACCGGCGGTGTATAGTCGGCGAGATCGAGCACCCAGCGCGTGCCGCCGTCCGGAAGATCGCCATCGGCGGTGAAGCCCAGCTTCGCGTAATGATCCTCGACCATGCGGTTCTTCGGTGACGGCACAAAATGGCCGATGAGGCGCTCTGCGCCCTCCGTGCCTGCCGCTGCGACGAGGTGGGCGAGTGCCGCCTCCTGCACACGGCGGCCGAGCACGCGGCAACTCATCAGCCACGTGTCGATCGTCCAGTCCGCATCGCCCTTGTCGGCGATCAGGACGGAGATGATGCCGTTGTCTCCGAACCGGTCGACGAGGCGGATTTGTACCGCATGACGCTGCGGGTCCGCCTCGGCGGCAGCGACTTCGGCTTCGGTGTAGCGACGTGTCGTGAGGTTGAACTGGTTGGACTTGTTGATGAGTTGCGCGACCCGCGGGCGGCTGATGGAGTCGACCGGACGGATCGTGCAGGTCATGGCCAGCGATGCGAGGTAGGAATCCATGTCGGACGCCCCAGCCTGCATCTGCGCGCGCTGCGCGTTCGCCTGGTACTGGTCGGCGCGCAGCCGATCCTCCTCGGACAGCGCGACCGTGTCGAAATAGCCCGCTGCCGCCAGCATGCGCGGATACAGCGCGGGATCGGCAGGCAGCTCGGGCACGCCGACCAGCGGCAGTTCGCGGCGGACCTGCGCGCGTTCGGCGGGATTGTCGTCGAGGAACACGAGTGCGTCGACGCCGATGTTCAGCGTCTCGGCGATCGCCTTCAGGTTCGATGCCTTGTCGGTCCAGTTCGCCTGGAAGACGGCGATATGCTCCTCGCGCAACAGCATGTCGGGATGCTCGCGGAAGGGAAGACGGGCGGCATCATCCTCGTTCTTGGAACACACCGCCAGCACGACGCCGCGGGCGCGCAATTCGAGCGCGAGCCGCTGGATCGCCAGAAACGCCTCGCCCGTGGCATTACCCTGACCAAGCGCAATACCGTCCAGACCGTCGTCGCCGATGATCCCGCCCCACAATGTGTTGTCGAGATCGAGGACCAGCGCCTTCTTCGCCTTGCCGCGGATCGCGCCGATCGTGCGCGCGACGACGTCAGCGTAGACGGGGATCATGTCCGGCGAGAAGCCGAGCTTCGATGCATGCCAGTGGCGCGGATCGTCCCAACGCTCATGCCCGACCGACGCGGCAAGCCGCGCAGTGTCGACGAGGACGATCCCCCCCTCGCGCGCCCATTCCGCCAGCCGGCGGTTGAGGGCTTCGACCATCGCAAAAACCGAGCCGGGCTCGACGCGATCGAAACTGCCGAACAGCGGCTCGACGGGGGTCGACAGCGTCTGGACGAGGACCGGGCCTTTCAGATCCGCGCGCATTCCGTCGACGATCATCCGGATCCGTCCGAACGCCGCGTCGACCTGCGCCGCCGCGTCCGCCGCGGTCGGCATCGCGCGGTCCAGCCCGGCGAGGCGATGATCGAGCGCGAGCAGCGCCATGTCCAAACCGGCCGCACGCAGCGCGCTCGACGGATCGGCGGCGTCCTGCACCGCACTGCCGTAACCCCCCTCGACCACGTCGATCAGCAAGCCGTGACGCACGCCGGAACCGACGATCGCCGAAGCCAGCAACGACAGCGTGCCGTCACCGAGCAGCCCCAGCTTCACGCGCGAGAACGGCGACAGATCACCCGCAACGCGGCCGACGATGCCGGCCAGCTTCGCAAGCTGTCCTTCGTCGAGCCGGTGCAGCGACACACGGGTCAGTGCATCTGAGAAGGCGGCGTCCGGTGTAGTGGCGGCAGCCTTCAACGCTTTGAAATCGTCACGGATCGATGCGGGGGCGGGGGGCAGCCACGCCAGGTCTGACAGCACGGCGACCGTCCCTCAGGCGCCCTGCTTCGCTTCGATCGCACGAACAAGGTCGCCGACATTCTGCAACCCCTCGATCTCGGCATTCGAGAATTTGATGCCGAACTCGCGCTCAATGGCGACAACGAGGCGGATGTGGCTGAGCGAGTCCCAGTCCTCCACGTCGGCGGCAGTCGTATCGGCGGTGACCGTCAGGTCGTCGTCGTCGAAGGTGTCGGCCATGATCGACTGAACACGGGAGAGGATGTCGTCGCTCACGAAAATAGACCCCTTCATCTGGTTGCCGGCTGCTAACATTGTGCGATGCGGGAAGCAATCGGCGGCGGCAGGCGGGTTCGGAGGGAATAGACGGGTGATCCATTCGGAGAGGTTAAAACGCACCATAGGGTCGTTTCCGATGCCGCACGACAAAGGCGACGAGACGTTCCGAAACTCGGGTGACTAAGTTTGCGCCTGTACCGAAACCCATGTCAGAGCCCCTGTTATACAAAATGTAGATCAAGGGAGTGACGTGTGCGCATAGTGACGCACCGGTTCATGGGGGCGTGTGCGTCCATAGCGGCCGGTCTGATATCAACAACGCCTGCCGAGGCGCGCACTGCGACACCCGCAACGCTTGCAGACGCTTTTGCTGCGCTGCAAAATGGCGAGACGTTGACGTTGATGCCGGGCGACTACGGTAAAGTCACGATGCCGAGACGGCGTTTCACGCCTACGCTGATCGTAGACTCCAGCCGCGCCACGTTCACGCAATTGACGATCCGCAATACGTCCGGGGTCGAGATCAGGGGAGGCAGGATCGTCGGGCCTTCTTCGCAGGCTTATGGCGTAGCGGTCGATTCCGCGCGGAACGTGCGCGTGACGGGAATGCGGGTGACCGGTCCGCGCATCGGTCTGACGATTAGTCGCAGCACAAGCGTCCGTGTCGACCAGAACGTGTTCGACGGCGTACGCTCCGACGGCGTCAACGTGACGATGGCCAGCCAAGTCATGATCCAGAACAACGTCTGCCGGAATTTCCGGCCGATCATGCCGATCTACGCGTCGAACGGAGCGCTGCTGGTCGACGGTGACCACCCCGACTGCGTTCAGGGGTGGAGCACGCCCGGGGCTCAGCGCACGGACGACATCACCGTCACGGGGAACGTCGGCACCGGCTACATGCAGGGAATCTTCTTCCGCAATCCACTTGGCGGTCGTTTCCGGCGGCTGACCGTTCGCGACAACACGATGGTCGTGTCGGCGTGGAATGGGATCGTCCTTCAGGACGTGGACGGCGCGACGGTGACGAACAACGTCGTCCGATCGGTGACGGGATCTCGCATGCTGAACTTCCCCTTCGGCCTGATCCGTGCGTGGATCAGGATCCAGGGCAAGGGCCTCGTCGTGTGCGACAATCAGGCTCCCGACGATCCGGAGCGGCAAGGCGATCAGCGGGTCGACCTGATGCGTCCAGCTCAGTTCGCGCTCGACGCGGGTGCGACCGAAGTCACCCATCGCCGCACGTGCGTCCGGATCGTCGAGCAGACCGGCGATCTTCTCCGCCAGATCGACGGGATCGTTCGCCTTCGCGTAGAGCGACGCGTCCTGTGCACTGAAACGCCCCTCAGTAACGTTGAACTGGACCATCGGCTTGCCTAAGGCCATGTATTCCATGATCTTGTTCATCGTGGACTTGTCGTTCATCGGGTTCACCCGATCCGGGTTCACCCCGATGTCGGCGGTCGACAGCACCTCGAACAATGTCTGGTCCGGCGCGCGGCCGGTGAAGGTGATGTAATCCGAGAGGCCGCGCGCAGCGACATCCGCCTGAAGCCCGGCGAGGCTGGTGCCGCCGCCGACGAGGCAGAACTGGATGTCCTGCCGTCCCATCGGGCCGACGAGATGCTGGACCGAGTCGATGAGCAGATCGATGCCCTCCTGCTCGCCCATCACGCCGACATAGCCGACGAGATAACGGCGACCGTTCTTCCAGCGATCGACCGGGGCAACCTGCTTCAGTTTGGACAGGTCGGGACCGGATCGAACGACGAACACGTCCTCCGCCTTCATGCCGCCGCGTTCCAGCGCGATCTGGCGATAGCTGTTGTTGGTCGCGATCGACACGCGCGCGGTCCTGAACGTCAGCTTCTCGAACAGCACCATCAGCTTCCAGAAGAAGCCGCGTTTGCCGAATTTCGCCTCGTACAGTTCCGGATTGATGTCGTGGTGGTCGAACACGAAGCGTACACCGAACAGCTTGAACGGCAGCGCGACGAGGAAGATCAGGTCGGGCGGATTGCAACCCTGGATCGCGTCGATCCCGCGCGTGAAGAATATCTTCCACGCGATTACCGTTTCCCAGAACAGCGCTGCGCTGTATTCGCGCAGGAAGCCGATCGGCCCGTGGCCGTCGGGCGGCAGCGGGTGGCGATGGATGTGTACGCCATCGAGCAACTCGTACCGCGCCTCGTATCCCTTTCCGGTCGGGCAGATGACGGACACCGTCGCGCCTGCCGCCTTCAGCGTCCGCGCCTCCTGCCAGACACGGCGGTCGAACGGCAGCGGCAGATTCTCGACGATGATGAGGATGCGCTTGCCGGCGAGCGGCTGCCCCTCGATGTGCGTGGGGAAGTCGTGGTTCACGGGATCGCACTCACGTCCACGACGGGTGCGCCGCTGCTGAGTGACAGCGAGTCGATCAGTCGGTTGGTGGAGACGATCAGGTCGTACTCTCCCGATTCGGCTGCGGCCCGATCGACCAGCAGCGTGTCGATGGTCGGCAGATAGGCATAGGCGTAGCCGAGATTCTGACCGACCAACTGTTCCGGCGTCAGTGCGGGATCGTAGACCTGCACCTGATATCCGGCGTCGAGCAGCTTGCGCGCGATGTCCACCGCCGGGCTTTCGCGCAGGTCGTCGGTGTCCGCCTTGAACGCGAGTCCGACGATCAGCACGCGGGCGCCGGGCGACAGGTCGCGGATCAAGCGCGTGAACTGGTAATGCTTGTGCGCCTCGTTGGTGCGGATCAGCGAATCGACCAGGTGCGTGTTGGCGCCGACATCGGCAGCGATGTGCTGCAAGGCGCGAACGTCTTTCGGCAGGCACGATCCGCCGAACGCGCCGCCCGGCCGCGTGTAATAAGGCGAGATGTTCAGCTTCGTGTCCGACACGAAGATCTGGTGGACCTGACGCGCCGAGATATCGAGCGACTGGCAGACGCGGCCGACCTCGTTGGCGAACGCGACCTTCACCGCGTGCCAGCTATTGTCGACGAACTTGGTGATCTCCGCTTCACGGAAGGGAACGTGGAAGACCGGCGCTTCGATACCGGCGTGAAGCGCATCCATCGCTGCGCATGGGCCGCCGTCGCGGGTGCCGAGCACGATTTTCGGTGGATGGAAATAATCGTCCACAGCGGTGGCTTCGCGCAGGAACTCGGGATTGTAGACCAGATCCACCACCCGGTCGGCCGCGTCGCCGAGGAACGAGCGGAAGATCGGGACGATGATCTGGTCGATCGAACCCGGCCGCATCGTCGAGCGATAGGCGACGGTCAGCGGTGACGTGCGATCGGGCTTCACCGCGGCGGCGATCTGGCGCGTCACCTGCGCGATATAGCTCATGTTGTGCGAGCCGTCGGGGCCGCTGGGCGTGCCGACGCAGACGATCGCGATGTCCGTGTCGTCCAGTTCCGCACCGATCGATACGGTTGCGGAAAGGCGACCGTCGGCATGGATCGCCTTCAGCATCTCGTCCACTTTCGGCTCGGCAATCGGGGAGCGTCCGTTGCCGATCGCGTCGACCTTGGCGGCGCTGACATCGACGCCGACGACGCGGTGTCCCTGCGATCCGATGCACGCAGCGGCGGTGCATCCTACATAGCCGAGGCCGAAAATGGCGATCTTCAAGCGTTTGCTCCCTCACGCGACACGGCATACCTGCCAGCTCCCACGCCTATTGCGCGGTGCAGCGAAACCCTGTCAACCGAACGACTGCCGCTAGCAGTCGTTCGTTACGACGGCGATAAGCTCGTATCAGGGCGCGACTTCCAGTTCCGGAGCGCTGACGGCGGGGCGGCGGCGACCCGTCCACCAGCCCGCCAGCCGCTTGCCCGCGCGGATGCCGGGGCGCTCGATCGCAAGATACGTCGTGGCCGTCACGAGCACCGCGACGATGGCGAGCAGCGGCAGCAGTATGCCGAGCCATGCGACCGGCAGCGCATCGATCGCGCCGCGCCCCTCGACAAAGGTCAGCGCCAGCACGATCCCGTGCAGGAGATACAGCCCGTAGGAGCACTCGCCGAGGACCAGCGCGCCGCGGGTCGCGAGCATGCCGCCGATTGGATTGCCGCATGCCACCGCCGTGAAGAACAGCGCGAAACCGGCCATCGGCACGATGCCGAACGGTTCGTGGAACAGCAGCATGGCGGCGGCGAGGACGGCGACGGACAGAACCGCCGCACCAGCACCGCGAAGCCGGGCGGCGAATCGCTCGTGCCGGCTTACCTCGAACGCGAGCATGCCGACCGCGAACAGGGGTACATAGACTTGCACGTTGCGGGGCAGGTGAAATGCCCGGGCCGCCAATGTCACGACCAGCAGCGCCGCCGGCACGATCCAGCTCGGCAATCGCCCGCGGACGATGTCCATGCCGAAGGCGCAGGCGGGGAGCACGAGCAGGTAGAAGAACCACTCGTACCACAACGACCACAGCACATGAGCGTTGAGCCGCGAAGCCAGCGGGTCGCCAAGCAACGCCGGCTGCGACCAGCTCGATATCCACAGCGCTGCTGCCCTGACGTCGCGCACGCCCGGCATTGCGCCGGTGCGCCAGTGGACGATCGCCGCGATGATCGCAACCGACACCGCCACCAGCGGCACGATGCGGAACACGCGACCGATATAGACGGCCACCCAGCGATTGCCGCGCCAGCCGGTCAGTACACGCGGGTAGAAGACGAATCCCGTGGTCATGAAGAACAGCGCCACAGCGCCGGGACCCAGCTGGTTCAGCACGTTTTCGACCGGCGCGCCCCAGGGCCGGTCCAGCCGTGTGACGTTGGTCCAGATCACGAAGTGATGGATCAACACCGCCAATGCGAGATAGCCGCGCAAACCGTCGATATGCCCGATCCGCCGACTCGCATCCTGCAACGGAAAGCCCGCGCGGGCGAGTGCGCTGCCGACCAGCGTCGCCACGGCGAAGGTGAGGGGGGCGAGGACGAACAGCGCGGCGAAAGGATGATCGAAAATCGGCACGGGGTCCCGTCAACGGATTATTGGAGTGGCGGCTCTAGCCCGTGAGGATGAAGCAAAGCTGTCGGCGGGGCGAGCCGAATTCGTGTCGGCATCGTGTCATTCGACGAAGGCCGGCGGTTCGGCAGGCTGGCGTTCGCGACTGGCGCTGGGTAGGAGCGCGTCGGTAACGACGACCGCGTGCGACATCCCGGAGGGTCGTAGTGCGCGAATGCACAAGGGGTTTTCATGCGCATCACGATGATCGGTTCCGGCTATGTGGGCCTCGTCTCCGGTGCCTGTTTCGCCGATTTCGGCCATGACGTTTGCTGCGTCGACAAGGATCAGGGCAAGATCGACCTGCTATTGCAGGGTGTGATGCCGATTTTCGAGCCGGGTCTGGAGGAACTGGTCGCGCGCAACGTCGCCGCGGGGCGCCTGCGCTTCACCACCGACCTGCCGGAGGGCGTGCGGGATGCGGAGGCGGTGTTCATCGCGGTCGGCACGCCGTCGCGCCGCGGCGATGGCCATGCCGACCTGTCCTACGTCTATGCGGCGGCGGAGGAGATCGGCCGCTCGCTGACCGGCTTCACCGTCATCGTCGACAAGTCCACCGTGCCCGTTGGTACCGGCGACGAGGTCGAGCGGATCATTCGCGAAGCGAACCCGGAGGCGGATTTCGCCGTCACCTCTAACCCGGAGTTCCTGCGCGAGGGCGCGGCGATCGACGACTTCAAGCGGCCCGACCGCATCGTCATCGGCTCGGACGATCCGCGCGCGCTGGCGGTGCTGCGGCAGGTCTATCGGCCGTTGTACCTGAACAAGTCGCCAATCGTGGAGATGAGCCGGCGCGCGGCGGAACTGACCAAATATGCCGGCAACGCGTTCCTGGCGACCAAGATCACCTTCATCAACGAGATCGCCGACCTGTGCGAGAAGGTCGGCGCCGACGTACAGGACGTGGCGCGCGGCATCGGGTTGGACAAGCGGATCGGCGACAAGTTCCTGCATGCGGGTCCGGGCTATGGCGGATCGTGCTTCCCCAAGGATACATTGGCGCTGCTGAAGACCGCCGACGATTTCGAGGCGCCGCAGCGGATCGTCGAGACGGTCGCGGCGGTCAACGACCATCGCAAGCGCGCGATGGGCCGCAAGGTCATCGCGGCAATGGGCGGCGACGTGCGCGGCAAGACGGTTGCGGTGCTCGGCCTGACGTTCAAGCCCAACACCGACGACATGCGCGACAGCCCGGCAATCGCGGTGATCCAGACATTGCAGGACGCAGGTGCGACCGTGCGCGCCTATGATCCCGAGGGGATGGAGCAGGCGAAGCAGGTGCTCGACACCGTCGTCTATTGCGAGGGCGCGTACCAGACGATGGAGGGTGCGGACGCGCTGGCGATCGTGACCGAGTGGGACGCATTCCGCGCGCTCGATCTCCGCCGCGTCAAGTCGCTGCTGACCGAGCCGGTGATCGTCGACCTGCGCAACGTCTATCCGCGCGACATGGTCGAGGAGGCCGGCTTCACCTATTACGCAGTGGGACGCTAACCGAGCATCAGCCGCGCCCCGATCGCGAGGAACAGGGCCGGTGGCATCGCCACCAACCCGACCTTCAGGAAGCGCAGGAAGCCGACATCCTCCCCCTCGCGCCGGATCGCCGCGAGCCACAGGATCGTGGCGAGCGAACCGGTGATCGACAGGTTCGGACCGAGGTCGACGCCGATCAACAGCGCGTCGACGACGATCCGCGGCGGCTGCGCCTGCGCGATCGTGCTGGCGGCGATCAGGCCGGCGGGCAGGTTGTTGGTCAGGTTGGATGCAAACGCGAGAACCGCGCCGGATACCGCGGCTGCTTCGGTGGGCGACGCGGCGGAATAGGTGCGGAGATGGCCGGCCAGCGCCGCGACCACGCCGGTGCGATCCAGCCCCTCGACCAGCACGAACAGCCCTGCGACGAGCGGCAGCACCGACCACGATACGTCGCGAGCGATCGGAAGCGGCGACCGCCGACTGCCGACGCACACCAGCGCGGTCGTTACGATCCCGGCGAGGCATGTGGGCAGGCCCAACTCCCGGTCCAGCGCCGACGCCGTCACCAGCACCGCCGCCGTCGCGACAATGCCAGCCAGCGCGAGCGCACCGCCGCGCGACAGGAGAAGCGGCTCGACGTTGCTTTCACAAGGCATCGCCAGCCGCTCCCGCTCGATCCAGCGCAATGCCAGGAAGGTTGCCAAGATCGCCAGCGCCGAGGGTAGCGCGAACGATGCCAGCCATACGCCGAGCGGGGGCATATGGCCGCCGTACAGCACCAGATTGGCGGGGTTGGAGATCGGGAGCACGAAGCTGGCGGCGTTGGCGACGAGCGCACAGGCGAACAGCATCGGCAGCGGGTCCGCTTTGGCCCGCCGCGCTGCCGCATAGACGGCGGGGGTCAGCACCACCGCAGTGGCATCGTTGGACAGGAAGGTCGTGACCAGTACACCGACCGCGAACACCAAAGCGAACAGCCGCGTCGAAGAACCGTTGGCGTGTCGTACGGCCTGCACGGCGACCCAGTCGAACAGCCCCGCCTGCCGGGCGGTTTCCGACAGCAGCATCATGCCGATCAGGAACAGGTAGACGTCTGCGCCCTTCATCACTGCGGCAAGGGCGAGCGTCGGGGAGATCAGCCCCGTGCCGACCAGCACCGCCGCGCCGGCGACCGCCCATACCGCCTCCGGGAGTCGGAACGGGCGCACGATGACGCCGACGGTTGCGATCAGGCAGATGGCCCAGACGGCCAGTGCGGCTGAAGACGCTACCGACACGTCGCGTACCACGCTCAGGTCACCGCCGCCCGCTCGCGATACTCCGCGCGGTCCCACGCGCGCTCGCGCATCACTGCCGCCAGCGTATCGACCGCGCGCCAGACCTCCTCGTGGCTGGTGTACAGCGGTGTGAAGCCGAGCCGGAGTATGTCGGGCGCCCGGAAGTCGCCGACCACGGCGCGCGCGATCAATGCCTGACAGATCGCATATGCCTCCGGATGTCCGTAGGACACGTGGCTGCCACGCGCCGCCGGATCGCGCGGGCTCGCCAGCGTGAACCCATACTCTCCGCACAATTCGTCCATCAGGGTCACGAACAGCGAGGACAACGACCGCGACTTCGCGACCAGAGCGTCGAACGCGACCTCCTCGAACAGCTTCACACCTTCTTCCAGCGCGGCCAAGCCCAATATCGGCGGCGTGCCGCACAGGAAGCGGGCGATATCGGTGGCCGGCGCATAGCCGTCGTCGAAGGCGAAAGGCGCAGCGTGGCCCATCCAGCCCGACAGTGGCGATCGCAGCCGCGCCTGATGCCGTTCGGCCACGTACAGGAAGGCCGGGGCGCCTGGTCCACCGTTCAGATACTTGTATCCGCACCCCACCGCGAGATCGGCGTTGCAGCCGTTCAGGTCGATCGGCACCGCACCGACGCTGTGGCTCAGGTCCCACAGCACCAGCGCGCCCTTCGCCTGTGCGGCGGCGGTGATCCCGGCCATGTCGAGCATCGCGCTGGTCTTGTAGTGGACGTGGGTCAGCATCACGACCGCGACATCGTCGTCGATCGCCGCGACGATATCCTCGACCGGCAGCGTCCGCACCTGCGCCCCGACGCTCCACGCCGCGCCGTCGGCGACATACAGGTCGGTCGGAAAATTACCGGGCTCCGACAGGATCGTGGTCCGTCCGGGCGACGCCTTCACCGCCGCGACCAGCAGCTTGTAGAGGTTGACCGAGGTCGAATCGGTCACCAGAACTTCGTTCGCCTCCGCCCCGATCAGCGGTGCAATCCGGCCGCCGACCCGCCGCGCCGCGCCGATCCAGTCGGCGCTGTTCCAGCTGCCGATCAGGTCGCGGCCCCATTCACGCTCCACGACCTCCTTCAGCCGCGCAGCCGTGGTTCGCGGCAGCGCACCGAGCGAATTGCCGTCGAGATAGGTCACGCCCTCGGGCAGCGCGAACCGAGCGCGCATCGATGCCAGCGGGTCGACGGCATCGAGCGCGCGTGCGGCGTCGAGATCGGGATATTTGAGAAAGCGCGACATTCTGCATGATCCTATCGCGGCGACGCGGTAGGCGACGCAACCACAGTGTCCGATACGCTCTTTCCGGCAGCCCGCTATGGGACAATTTGGTTAGTAACGGATTGTTTACACATGTTGCGCGGCGAGACTAGGATCGCCCAAGCGCCGCGCCGGGGGAGGAGAGGGCAGTGAACACCGATCCGCCGCCGAAGGAGCGCGGCTATCCGTTATATTTCGGGTTGGGCGGCGCATTGCTGCTCGGCGCGGGCTTTTGGGTGGCGATCATCGGCCTGATCCTGTTTCTGTCGAAATAGGATCGGCAAGCCGGCGCATTGCCGCGTGTTTTGAACAGGCCGGAGCGCGCGGAAAGCCGCCGCTGGTGACCCCTACGAGAATCGAACTCGTGTTTTCGCCGTGAGAGGGCGACGTCCTAACCGCTAGACGAAGGGGCCGTCCGGTGGAGCGGCGCGTTTATGGAAGGGGACGGCGGACGTCAAGCGCGATCACGCGGGTCCCACGCATTTCCCAGGTACCCCGCTCGCCGGCGCCGCCCCCATCAGCTCAGGCAGCTACCTTCCGGCGCTCCGCCATTTCCGCGTTGAGCATTTCCGCCAGCAGGAACGCCAGCTCCAGGCTCTGGCCTGCATTCAGGCGCGGGTCGCAGTGAGTGTGGTAGCGGTCGGCCAGCGATTGCTCGGTCACGTCGACGGCACCGCCGGTGCATTCGGTGACGTTCTGGCCCGTCATCTCGGCATGGATGCCGCCGGCATGGGTGCCTTCGGCGCGGTGGACGGCGAAGAATCCGCGCACTTCGGCGAGGATGCGGTCGAACGGGCGAGTCTTGTAGCCGGTCACCGCCTTCACGGTGTTGCCGTGCATCGGATCGCAGCTCCAGACCACCGGATGTCCCTCGCGGGTGACGGCGCGGACGAGGCGCGGCAGCCCGGCCTCGATCTTGTCGTACCCGTATCGGGTGATGAGCGTCATGCGGCCGGGCACGCGGCCCGGGTTGAGCGTGTCCAGCATCCGCAACAGATCGTCGGGCTCCAACGAGGGGCCGCACTTGATGCCGATCGGGTTGCCGATGCCGCGCAGGAACTCGACATGCGCCGAGCCCTCGAACCGGGTGCGGTCGCCGATCCACAGGAAGTGGGCGGAGGTGTCGTACCAGTCGCCGGTCAACGAATCCTGCCGCGTCATCGCCTGCTCGAACGGCAGCAGCAGCGCTTCGTGGCTGGTGTAGAAATGCGTCTGCGCCAGTTGCGGCACCGTTTCCGGGTCGATCCCGCAAGCCGCCATGAACTCCAGCGCCTCACCGATGCGGTCGGCGGTTTCGGTGTATTTCTTGGCCCACGGGCTGCGGCCCATGAAATCGTGCGTCCAGCGATGCACCTGATGCAGGTTCGCGTAGCCGCCCTGCGCGAAGGCGCGCAGCAGGTTCAGCGTCGCCGCGCCCTGCGCATAAGCGCGGATCAGGCGCTGCGGGTCGGGGATGCGCGCTTCGGGCGTGAAAGCAATGTCGTTGATGTTGTCGCCGCGGTAGCTGGGCAGTTCGACGCCGTCGATCGTCTCGGTCGCGGTCGAGCGGGGCTTGGCGAACTGGCCCGCCATGCGGCCGACCTTCACGACCGGCAGCTTCGAAGCCCAGGTCAGCACGACCGCCATCTGCAGGATGACGCGGAACGTATCGCGGATGTTGTTCGCGCTATGCTCGGCGAAGCTCTCCGCACAATCGCCGCCCTGAAGCAGGAAGCCGCGCCCGGCCGAAACCTCCGCCAGCTCGGCGGTCAGACTGCGCGCTTCGCCGGCAAAGACGAGTGGTGGATAGGTGGCGAGCGTGTCGGTGGCGGACTTCAGCGCGGCGGCATCCGGATAGTCGGGCATCTGGCGCGCGTCGGCGGCGTTCCAGCTTTCGGGGGCCCAGTTGGCGGCCATAACGAGTCCTTGCACGATGACGATGTCACTCGCCCATGCGCCATCGGTGCCGCCTGCGCAAATCGTTTGGACCCTTTCCGCAGCCGCCCGAAAGCGTGGCTTGGCCGCGCGATAGTTAACCGAAGCTCAGCGGCGGATGACGCGGCCCGACACGATGCCCGACATCTCCAGCCGCGCGCCTGGCTCCAGGATGATATCGCCGCGAACCATGCCGCCGAGCCGTAACAATCTGCCCGACCGCACCGTGATGTCGCCGGCGACCATGCCGGCCATATCCGTGTCGTGCTCCACGACGAGCGGTTGCGCGATCATCCCCGATATCCTGTCCATGATCGCCAAACGCCCGGAAATAGCTTCCGTTTCCTCAATAGCCTGCGTCGAGATCGACGACGTTGCGCATCGGCCCGCCGGCCAGATAGGCGCGCAGATTGTCGCAGAACAGCGCCGCGCCGCGCTGGAACATCGTCGTCTGGCTGCGCCCGGACAGGTGCATCGTCACCAGCGTATTGGGCGTGGACCAGAGCGGATGATCCTTGGGCAGCGGTTCCGGGTCGGTCGGGTCGAGCATCGCGCCGGCGATCGATCCCCCGGTCAAGGCAGCGATCAATGCATCCTGATCGATCATGTCGCCGCGCGCGATATTCACGATCCACGCACCCGGCTTCATCGCCGCCAACTCCGCCTCGCCGATCAGGGCGCGCGTCGATCCGGTGGACGGCGCGGCGAGGACGATCCAGTCGTATTCGCCGACCCGCGGCTTCCACGCGTCGGCGGCCAGCGTGCCGTCGCGACCCGAGCGGGTGACCCCCGTCACCTCCACCCCGAACGCCGCCAGCCGCGTGCCGATCAGCCGCCCGATCGTGCCATAGCCGACGACCAGCGCCCGGCTGCCGTCCAGTTCCAGCTTGCCGGGCGCGTCCCAGGGCCATTCGCGCGCGTCGTACAGCCGGACGACCGTATCGAAGCGTTTCGCCGCGGCGAGCACCATCATCACGGCATATTCCGCGACGGTGACCGCGTTGATGCCGCTGCCGTTCGTCACCGTCACGCCGCGCTCGCGCAGCATCGGCAGCGGAAATGCGTCGAGCCCGGCATAGATCGTCGACACCCAGCGCAGCGACGGACCGCCTGCCGCGAGCACTTCGGCGACGAGGTGGCTGGGTTGCAGGTCGACCCAGGCGATTTCGGAGTCCGCGATGCCAGCCTTGGCCTCTTCGACGGTGGCAAACCACGAGGTCGTCGCGCCGGCCGGCAGATGCGGCTCCAGCAGGGGGCGGGCAGGGGCGGGCAGGACCAGTTTCATCGACATGCGCGTGATCTTCGCCTCCCCGAACCATGATTATCCGGCAGATCATTCGCCGGTTTCGGCCGTGCTGCCAAATGCAAACGCGCATTAACCATTCGGTAGCGACTCGGAGCTTACGACTTACTTCATGATTGGCCGGTCGCGTTCGCCAGAGCGGGGGTTCGGCGATGGATCGCAGCCGGGAACGGGGAACGACGATGAACCAGTCTGAACGCAAGATGCTCGATTGCCTGAAGCGCGGTCGTGACCAGTATGGTGTCGTCGCCGTGAAGGCGGAGTTCGAGGCGGAGGGGACGCGTCCCGACGAATTGCTGCGCCTGCTGGAACTGGCCCGCCGTGCCGATGTCGACGTCGCGCTGAAGATCGGCGGGTGCGAAGCGGTGTCCGACCTGCTCGCGTCGCGGCTGTACGGCATCGACTACATCATCGCACCGATGGTCGAGACGCCCTATGCGTTGAGCAAGTTCGTCGAGGCGCGCACGAAGGTCTATGGCGATGCCGACGACACGCGCTTCCTGTTCAATCTCGAAACCGAAACGACGCTGCAAAACCTCGATGCGATGCTGCCTATCGCCAAGGCGAGCGGCACCGGCGTCGTGTTCGGCCGCGTCGACTTCACGCTGTCCCGCGGCATGGCGCGGACCGCGATCAACGATCGCTCGATCACCGATGCCGTACTGATTGTCGCGCATGCCTGTTGCGAGCATGATCTGGAGCTGGTGGTCGGCGGATCGGTGTCCGCCGACGCAGTGCCGGCGCTGCGCGAGATCCAGGCGATCCGCCTCGACCGGTTCGAAACGCGGAAGGTCATCTTCGAGGGCGAAGCCGCGGCGCTGGCGTCGATCGAGGCCGGCATTGCCAATGCCGTCGAGTTCGAGCTGGAATGGCTCCGAAACAAGCGCGACCATTATCAGCGGATCGCGTCCGAGGATCAGGCGCGCATCGCGATGATGGAAAAGCGCGTGCGTGCCGATGCCCCCGCGGTTATGCCGTTCGTCCGGGCCGCCTGAGGCGACCGGACACCGACGCAGCGTGCCCGCATCGGCACAGCCGAAGGGGATCAGTCCTGATGCATGACCTTCATCAGCCGGTGGCGGCGTTGCTGGCGCGCGTCGGCGAAACCGTCGTCATGCCCCGGTTCCGCAACCTCGCCGCCGATGAGATCGTCGAGAAGTCACGCGGCGAGCTCGTCACCGTCGCCGACCGCGAAGCCGAAGTCCGGCTGTTCGAGGGATTGGCGACGATCGATCCCGGCGTGCGCATCGTCGGCGAGGAGGCCTGCGCCGCCGATCCTTCGCTGATGAACGATCTCGGCCGCGGCCGCATCTGGATCATCGATCCAATCGACGGCACTGCCAACTTCGCCGCCGGTCGCGAGCCGTTCGGCATCATCGTCGCGCTGGTCGAGGATGGATCGACCGTTGCCGGCTGGCTGTACGATCCCGTCTCGGGCCGGGTCTGCCACGCGATCGCGGGTGGCGGCGCGTTCGTGGACGGCACACCGATCCGCGCGTCCAGCGACACGCGCGAACGCCGGGTGGCGACGTTGGCGACGCGCTTCATGACCGATGCCGCGAGCAACAAGGTGATCGCCCGCGCCGGGCCGGTGTACGATGTCCAGCCGATCCCGTTCTGCGCCGCCGAACATTATCCGAGGCTCGTCGACGGGACTTACGACATCGCGTTGTTCCAGCGCACGCTGCCTTGGGACCACGCCGCCGGCGCGCTGTTCCTGACGGAGGCGGGCGGACTCGTGACCCGCTGGGACGGAACGCCCTACCGGATCGACGACGGCAATATCGGGCTGGTGGCCGCATCGTCCGAGCTTGCGTGGCAGCAGGCGATGGACGTGCTGCGCCCCTACGAAACCGGCTTCGCGGAGACCGCATGACGATCGCTGTACTGGTAACCGGCGGCCGGGGGATGCTCGGCCGTGCGTTGGCGCTCGAGGCGGGACGCTTCCCGGCACTGACGGTACATGCGCCGGGCCGGGACGAGCTCGATGTCCGCGATCCCGCCGCGCTCGATCGCTGGGCCGACCGGATCGCGAGCGGCTGGATCATCCACTGCGCCGCGCGCGTCGATGTCGAGGGCTGCGCGCGCGAACCGGAGGCGGCGCGGGAGACGATCGTGACCGGCACTCGCAACGCCGTCGCGCTGGCGAAGCGAGTGGGCGCGCGGTTCGTGTATCCGCAATCCTTCCTGACCTACGACGGCGCGGCCAACCCCATCCCGGAGGACGAGCCGCCGCGTCCGCTGTCGTTTTACGGCGAACTGAAGCTGGAAGCGGAGCGGGAGGTCACGGCCGCGATCCCCGACGCGACGATCCTGCGCATGGCCGGCTTTTTCGGGGGCGAGGAGGCGGACAAGAACTTCGTCGGCCGCATCATCCCCGTCATGCGTGCGGCGATCGACCGGGGCGAGACGCGGTTCGAGGTGGGCGATCGCGCCTGGCAGCCGACCTGGACCAACGATCTCGCCTTCAACACGCTGGCGCTGGTCGCGGCGGGCGCATCGGGCAGCTACCAGATGGCGTGCCGCGGCGAGGCGACCTTCGCGCAGATCGCGGCGGAGATCGTCCGCGCGCTCGGCTGGTCGGACCGGCTGGAAGTCGTCACCGTCGCCGCCACGGCCGTATCGGGCAACGAGCTCGGCCGTCGCCCCGATCGCGCCGTACTCAGTTGCGCGCGGCTGGAGGCGGAGGGGCGCAATTTGCAACGCGACTGGCGCGCGACGCTGCACGCCTATCTGTCGCATCCGTTCTTCGATCGTTACCGGCTGGAGCCTGCCCGATGACCCGTCTTCTCGACCCGCTGGAGCGGCCCGGCTTCATCACCTTGCGCAACCGCACCGTCATGTCGGCGATGAGCCGCAGCTTCGCGGGCGAGGGCCGGCATGCGACCGACGCGATGCGCGACTATTACAAGCGCCGCGCGGATGGCGGCGTCGGCCTGATCCTGACCGAGGGCACGATCATCCATCGGAGCGGCGACGGCTGGAAGGACGCGCCCTATATCGCCACCGACGCGCATGCCGAAAGCTGGCGCAAGGTCGTCGATGGCGTGCATGAGGGCGGGGCGAAGATCGCCTGTCAGCTTTGGCATATGGGCCGGATCAGCCATTCCGACTTCACCGGCGACGCCCCGGTCAGCAGCACCGATCGCGCCGCGGAGGGCGTCAACCGGCAGAACGACAAACCTTATGGCGTACCCCGCGCGCTCGACGCGGACGAGATGCCGACGATCTACGGCTATTTCGCCGATGCCGCGCGTCGCGCGATCGATGTCGGGTTCGATGCGGTCGAACTGCACACGGGGCACGGTTATCTCGCCGACCAGTTCCTCGATGCGCGCGTCAACGATCGCACCGACCGCTATGGCGGCTCGGTCGAGAACCGCTGCCGCTTCGTGCTGGAACTGGTGGAGGCGGTGCTCGCCGCCGTACCTGCGGACAAGGTGATCGCGCGGATCAGCCCGTCGCGGACGATGGGCGGGCTCTACGAGTGGCCCGACATCGACGCCATGCTCGCCTATTTGCTGCCGGAACTGCGCAGGCTGGGCCTCGTCGCGCTGGACGTGAGCGGCGCGGGGTCGGTCTATGCCGATACGTCCGGCCCCGCGGTGCGCAAGATCAGGCCGCTATGGAAAGGCGTGCTGATCGGCGGTGCGTCGCTGTCGATCGAAGAGGCGGAGGCGGAGGTGGAGTCCGGACTGCTCGACGCCGTCACCTGGGGCCGGGCGTTCATCGCCAATCCAGACCTCGCGAGGAAGATCGCGGCGCGCGAGGCGTTCGTACCGTTCGACAATGCGATGCGAGACACCTTGGCGTGAACGTCGCGTTAACCATCTATTTCGCATAGGAGACGGCATCATCCGCATACCGGAGCCGTCATGACCCTGCCCGCCGCCAGCGATCTCGCCACCGATCCCGATACCTTGATGAAGATGGCGCAGGATTGCGACGAGCCGCAGCTCCGCGGGCTGATCCTCGATCTGGTCGGGCAATATGCCCGGTCCTTCCACGCGCCAAAGCCGTTCGTCGCAGGTCAGAGCCCGGTGCCGGTGTCGGGTAAGGTCTACGGCGAGGCGGACATGCGGTCGCTGGTCGACAGCTCGCTCGATTTTTGGCTGACTACCGGTCGCTTCAACGACGAGTTCGAGCGCAAGCTGGCGGCGCGGCTGGGCGTGAAGCATGCGCTGACGACCAATTCCGGCTCGTCCGCGAACCTGCTGGCGCTGTCGACGCTGACTTCGCATTATCTGCGCGGTGAAGCACTGAAGCCGGGCGACGAGGTCATCACCGTCGCCACCGGTTTCCCGACGACGGTCAATCCGTCGCTGCAATACGGGCTGGTGCCGGTGTTCGTCGATGTCGACATCCCGACCTACAATGTGAAGCCCGAGATGATCGAGGCGGCGGTGTCCGACAGGACGCGCGCGATCATGATCGCGCATACGCTGGGCAACCCGTTCGACATCGCTGAGGTGATGCGGGTGGCGGAGAAGTACGGTCTGTTCGTGGTAGAGGACACGTGCGACGCGCTGGGTGCCACGTATAACGGCCAGCATGTCGGCACGTTCGGCGATATCGGCACGCTGAGCTTCTATCCCGCCCACCACATCACGATGGGCGAGGGCGGGGCGGTGTTCACCGACAAGCCGCGGCTGAAGCGCGTCATCGAATCGATGCGCGATTGGGGTCGCGACTGCTGGTGCGCGCCGGGCATGGACAATACCTGCGGCAAGCGGTTCGCGCGCAAGCTGGGCAGCCTGCCAACCGGCTACGACCACAAATACACGTACAGCCACGCCGGCTATAATCTGAAGATCACCGACATGCAGGCGGCGGTCGGGGTCGCGCAACTCGATCGCGTGGACGAGTTCGTCGCCGCGCGTCGCCGCAACTTCGCCCTGCTGACGGAGGCGCTGAAGCCGCTGGAAGACGTGCTGATCCTACCAGAGGCGACGCCGAACAGCGACCCGTCCTGGTTCGGTTATCCGATCACGATACGGCCGGAATCGGGTCTGCTGCGTGACGAGCTGACCCAGTGGCTGGATGCGAACCGGATCGGCACACGCCTGTTGTTCGGCGGCAACCTGTTACGCCAGCCCTATATGCGCCACCGTGAGTATCGCGTGGTCGGGGAGCTGACCAACGCCGACCTCGTCACCCATCACACCTTCTGGATCGGCCTCTATCCCGGCCTGACCGAGGATCACATCGCGTTCCAGGTCGACATGATCCGCCGCTTCGTCGCGGGTGCGCGGGTCGCGAGCGCGGCATGATCCGGGTTGCCGACTATATCGCCAACGCGCTGGCCGATTTCGGCATCACCGATGCCTTCGTCCTGACCGGCGGCGGCTCGATGCACCTGAACGACGCGTTCGGCCTGCATCCCGGTCTGCGCTGCCTGTTCCTGCATCATGAGCAGGCCTCCGCGATCGCGGCGGAAAGCTATGGCCGGTTGCTGGGGCGGCCGGCGCTGGTCAATGTCACCACCGGTCCCGGCGGCGTCAACGCGCTGAACGGCGTCTACGGCGCCTATGTCGATTCGATCCCGATGGTGGTCGTGTCCGGGCAGGTGAAGCGCGAGACCTACGCACCGTTCATCGACCCGCGCCTGCGTCAGCTGGGCGATCAGGAGGTCGACATTGTCCGCATGGCGGCCGGCATCACCAAATACGCCGTGGTGCTGGATCAGCCGACCGACGTCCGCAAGGTCGTGGAGAAGGCGCTGCACCTCGCTGTGCGCGGCCGGCCCGGCCCGGTCTGGATCGACATTCCCGGCGACGTGCAGGGCGCGCTGGTCGATCCGGCCTTGCTGGAGGGCTACGACCCCGCCGCCGACGATCACCACGGCGAGGCGACGAATACCGCCGCCGAGCAGGGGCTGCTTACCGGACACGCGCTTGACGCCGAAGTGTCGGCGATGCTGGACGAGCTGTACGCCGCCGAGCGGCCGGTGGTGCTCGCCGGTGCGGGCGTGCGGCTGTCGGGGCAACACGCGCCATTCCTGAAGTTCGTGGAGCGGATCGGCGTGCCCGTCGTCACCGGCTGGAACGCGCACGACACCGTGCCCGACGATCATCCGCTCTACGTCGGGCGGCCCGGATCGCTGGGCAACCGCGGTGGCAATTTCGCGATTCAGACGGCCGATTACGTCCTGATCCTCGGATCGCGCCTCAACATCCGCCAGGTCAGCTTCAACTGGCAGAGCTTCGCCCGCGATGCGAAGGTGGCGATGGTCGAGGTCGATGCGGCGGAGCTCGCCAAGCCGACGCTGTCGATCGATCGCCCGATCCACGCCGATCTGCGCGACTTCTTCGCCGCGGCCGCAACCGCGACGGCGCCGGCCACCGACAATCGGGCCGCCCGCGCCGGCTTCCTCGCACGCAGCCGGACGCGGACCGAGCGCTACCCCGTCGTGCTCGAGGAGTACCGCACGCAGGAATCGCCGATCAACCCGTACGTCTTCGGCGAAGCGCTGTTCGCGGAACTGGAGGAGGGCGACATCGTCGTGACCGGTGATGGCACGGCGTGCGTCACGATCTTCCAGGCGGCGGTGCTCAAGAAGGGACAGCGCCTCTACACCAATTCCGGCTGCGCCTCGATGGGGTACGATCTGCCTGCTGCGATCGGCGCGTTCTACGCGTCGGGGGCTAAGCGCGTCGTCTGTCTGGCCGGCGACGGTAGCATCATGATGAACCTTCAGGAATTGCAGACGATCGTCGGCGCGCAGATGCCGATCAAGATCTTCCTCCTGAACAACGACGGCTATCATTCTATCCGTCAGGCACAGCAGAGCTACTTCCCGACCAACATCGTCGGCTGCGGCCCCGACAGCGGCGTGACCTTCCCCAACTTCCAGCGGCTGTCGGGCGGTTTCGGCATTCCGGCATCCGGCGTCGACAACCACACCGACCTGCCCTCCGCGATCCGCGCAGCGCTGGCCGGCGAGGGGCCGCATCTGTGCGAAGTCATGATCGACAAGCGTCAGGGCTTCGCGCCGCGGCTGTCCTCGCGCCGGTTGGACGACGGCACGATGGTCACGTCGCCGCTGGAGGACATGGCTCCGTTCTTGCCACGCGAAGAACTGGCGGAGATGATGGCGATATGAGCGACTGGCGGGCGGGGGTCCGCGCCCGCCAGCGGCTGACGCCCGCCGCCGCCGATGCGCTCTCCGCGAGTGGCCGGCGCATCGTCGTGACGGGGGCTGGCGGCTGGCTGGGGCTGGCGACGCTGGAATTGCTTCGGTTCGCGCTGGGCGAGAGCTTCGCCGATCGCGTCCACGCGCTCGGCGCGTCGGCCCGCACGCTGACGCTGCGCGACGGCACGACGATCGATCAACGGCCGCTAGCCGAGATCGGAAGTTTGCCGCCCGCTCCGACGCTGGTCCTGCATCTCGCGTTCCTGACCAAGGACCGGGTCGCCGACATCGCCGCAGGCGACTATGCGGCGGCGAACGAGGCGCTTAGCGGCTTGGTGCTGGAGGCGCTTGGACCGATCGGCGCGACGGGGGTGTTCGTCGCGTCGTCCGGCGCCGCGCGTTTTGCCGACGACCCGGGCGCGGGGGCGGACATGCGCCTCTACGGTCTGCTGAAGTGCCGCGACGAACGCGACTTTGCTGCCTGGGCGCGCGCGACCGGTGGCACCGCCGTAGTTGCTCGCATCTTCAACGTCACCGGCCCGTACATGAACAAGCATCAGGCTTATGCGATGGCGGCGTTCATCCTCGATGCGCTCGCCGATCGTCCGATCACCGTCCGCGCGCCGCACCGCGTCGTCCGCGGCTATGTCGCGATCCGGGAGCTGATGTCGCTCGTCGTCCTGCTGTTGCTCGCGGAACCGGGCGTTCACGCCTTCGACACCGGCGGCGAGCCGCTCGAACTCGCACAGGTCGGCGCGGCGGTGGCGGATGTGCTCGGCGGTGAGATCACGCGCGCACCGATCGGGTCGGACCGGGTCGACGAATATAGCGGCGACCGCCGCGCGTACGAGGCCCTGTTAACCCGCCACGGCATCACGGCCGTGCCGCTGGGCGACCAGATCGCCGATACCGCGGAGGCGATGGTGCCCGAGTGGGAGCATGTCCGGTGACGCCGCCCCCGACCCTGATCGGTTCGCTTCGCCGAACACGCGCGCTGCGATCCCCGAACTTGCGGCGGGCTCTGTTCGGCGTGGCGCTGGCAATCTGTGCGATGCTGGCGTTTTATCCGGAGCGGCACCGGGCAGCGGTCACGTTGCTGGTGGCCGATCCCGCGGATCGGCCTGCGCGCTCATTTCCCGACACGCGCGATCGTCCTGTCGTGCAGGCGGTGCTGCGGATCGCCCGCAGCATCGAGGTCCGCCAACGCGTTCTGAGACGGCTTAGGCTGATCACACGACTGGACCTCGCGGACGAACTGACTGCGCAGCGCTGGCTGGACGACCATGTCGTCACTCGCACGATGCGTGGCGGCATCGTCCAGATCGAAGCGGCGCTAGGCGACGCCGCCTTCGCCCGGCAGATCGTCGCGGCGTATCAAGTGGCTACGCAGAAGCGGCTTGGCGAGATCGCAGCCGGGCAGCCATCCTTCGCGATGGTGCGCGTGCTCGAACCGGCGTTCGTCGACCCCGCACGGCAGTACAACACCGGCCCGGCGGCGATCGGCGTGCTGATCCTGCTCGTGGGGCTGGGCATCGAATTCTATGGCTGGCGACCGCCGGTTGGGAGGGAGCGACCGTGACGACCGATAGACCGGGTATTTCCGTCGTCATCCCGTGCTACAACGAGGAAGACAACGCCGCGCAAATCGCCGCGGCGGTCGTCGCGGAGCTGGAACGGGCGCGGGCCAGTTTCGAAATCATCTTCATCGACAACGCCTCGACCGATCGCACGGCCGAGATCGTCCGCGGCCTGTGCGCAGCCGATCCGCGCGTCCGCCTGATCGTCAACACGCGCAATTTCGGGCAGATGCGTTCCCCGACGCACGGCATCTTCCAGGCGCGCGGCCGGGCCGTCGTCGGCATGTGCGCCGATTTTCAGGACCCACCGGAGTTGCTCGGCCGCTTCGTGGAGCAGTGGCGCGCCGGGTTCGATATCGTGCTGGGCGTGCGCGAGCAGGGGCGATCGACCTTCGTGTTCGGCTCGCTCCGCCGTATCTTCTACTGGTTCGCTGGCAAAGTCGGGGAGTACCGGATCATCCCCGACGCGACCGGCTTCGGCCTTTACGACCGCAAGGTGGTGGACGCGATCGCCTCGCTGCGCGAGCCGGAGCCGTTCTTCCGCGGCATGCTGGTGGAGACCGGCTATCCGGTCGACATCGTCCGATATCCGAGGCCGGGCCGGCTGCGGGGCGTGTCGAAGAACAACTTCCTGACGTTGCTCGACTTCGCGCTGTCGGGGCTGGCGAGTTCGTCCAAGAACCTGATCCGCCTGACCTTTCCGGTTGCGGCGCTGTGCGGGATGCTGGCGGCCATGTCGCTGGTCGCCGCGCCGATCGCGTGGCTGGTGGGCGGCGCGGGTGGCTGGTGGCTGGTTGCGGCGGTGGTGCAGCTGCAATTCGCGCTGTTGTTCGGATTCCTCGGGTTGATCGGCGATCAGGCGCGGCTGGTGTCCGAGCGCACGCGCGGCACGCCGCTGGTGGTCGAGCGGGAGCGGGTCAACTTTCCGGCGGAGCCACGCCTTCCTGTCGAGCCGCGGAGGTGATTCACCTCATCGAATGGTCGCGGCTGGCGCAGATATGGCGCTATTATCAGGCGGGCATCCTGAATGCGGCGTTCGGTTTCGGGCTGTTCGCGCTGTTCGTGTGGCTCGGTCTGAACCTGTACATAGCGCAAGTCGTGGCGCATGCGATCGGCGTGGCGTTCAATTACGTCACCTATTCGCGCCACGTCTTTCGAGCCGCCGGGCCGGCCAAATTGCGATTCGCGACCTCCTACATGGTCAATTACCTGATCAGCCTCGTCACGCTCGCGGGGGCGGACCGGCTGGTGCAGTCCGACTATCTGGCGGGGTTCCTTGCGCTCGTCCTGACCTCGTTCATCAACTACTTCGTCCTGAAACACTGGGTGTTCCGGGACGCCGCCGCCGGATGAAGCCGGCGCGGGTCAGGCCGATCGGTCACTGGCTGGAGCCGTTGCTGGCGATCGTCATCCTCGCGGGTCTGGCGCGAGCGATGATCCACGTGTGGACGCACGGCTATCTGCCGCAGCCCTACTTCCACGAAGCAGGCGAGGTGTGGATGGACTGGTTCAGCACCGCCGGCTGGGCGCGCGATCCGGGCACCTATGACAGCTGGGGCTCGGTCTACCCGCCGCTGACCTTCGTCCTGTTGAAGCTGATGGGGCTGCCCTTTTGCTACATGCAGGGCGGGGGCGGTGAGGGCGGCTATGCGGCGCGGGGCTGCGACTGGCTCGGCGCGGTTGCGATCCACGCGATCTTCGTGCTGAACGTCGTGCTGATCGCCCGGACCTTCGTCCGGATCGATCGCAGGACGGCGTGGCCGCGCGCCGTCGCCTTGTCCGCCGGGCTGCCGATGACGGCGGCGCTCGAACGCGGCAACCTCATCCTGCTGGCGTTCACCGGGCTGATCCTCGCCTATGGACCGTTGCTGAGGTCAGCGCGCTGGCGGTGGGTGGCAGTCGCGTGCGCGATCAACCTCAAGCCGTATTTGATCGCGACGCTTTTCCCGCAATTGCTGCGCCGCCGCTGGCGCTGGTTCGAGGGCGCGGTGTTCGCCGTGGTGATCGTGTACCTCGTGAGCTTCGCGATGCTCGGCCGGGGGACGCCGTGGGAGATCGTGACGAACATCACCGGCTTCGCGGAGGGGCAGGCGGATGCGCTGCCCAACCTCTGGTACGCCTTCACCTACGCATCGACGATGACGCTGTTGCAGGCCGGCGACCTGCCCGTCGCGTCGCTGATCGGCGCGGCGAACGTCGATGCGTTGCTCGTGGTGCTGCCGGCGCTGACCCTGATCGTTCAAGGCTTCATCGTCGCCGCCGCCGCGGCGGCATGGCTGCGGCCCGAAGCGGTGCCGATGTTCCGGCTGACGGCGCTCGGCCTGTGTTTCGCCCTGGTGACGAGCGAGGCCGGTGGCTACGCCGCGATGCTGCCGATCCTGTTCGTGTTCATGGAGCCGTGGCGTGGACCGGCACGCAAATGCGCGATCGTCGCCTGCTACCTGATCTGCATCCCGCTCGACTGGCCGCTTTATTCCATGCCGCCGCTTGTCCGCGAGACCTTCTTCGGCGGCCGGGTGCAACCGGTCGATTACGCCATCATGCTCGGACCCTTCGTTCGGCCGATGCTGAACATGTCCATCCCCGTCGCGCTCGCCTGCCTGACCCTCCGAGAGGTTTGGGACGACATCCGCGGACAACGCTGGCGGTCGCGCCGGCGATTTCGGCACGACCTGCACATCCTGACGGGGGAGGGGCAGGCGGTCAGGCCGGCGTGATGCCGATCCCCGACCGCGCCGAATAGTCCGCCAGTTGCTCCAGCGTCACTGCACGCGCGTCCTCGCCGGCGGCGGTGCGCCGGTGCCAGTCGACGATCCATTCGAGCGCCTCGCCCAGCGGCAGCGCCGGCCGCCAGCCGAGCATCGCCCGCGCCTTCGAACAGTCGAGCCGCAGCAGCCCGGCTTCGTGCGGGACGGCGCCGCCAAATGCGACCGGCGCGGCGGCGTCTCCGCCCCAAGCGGCGCGCATCCGATCCACGATCCACGACACCGGCCGGGCATCGTCGTCCGCCGGCCCGAAGTTCCACGCGTCCGGGAAGCCCGCGTCCTTTGCCAGCAAGCGCTCCGCGATCATCAGATAGCCGCCGAGCGCCTCCAGCACATGCTGCCACGGCCGCACCGCGTCGGGCGCACGGATCGCCGGCGCGACCCCCATCTCGAACGCGCGGACCAGATCCGGAACGAGCCGGTCCGCGGCCCAGTCGCCACCGCCGATGACGTTGCCCGCGCGCACCGAGGCTAGGCCGATGCCGTCTCGCTCGAAGAACGACCGGCGATAGGCGGCGACGACCAGCTCCGCCGCACCCTTGCTGCTGCTGTACGGGTCGTGGCCGCCCATCGGATCGCTCTCGCGGTACGGCCACACCCACTCGCGGTTCTCGTAGCATTTGTCGGTCGTGATGCAGACGAACGCCGTGACGCTGCCCGCACGTCGTGCCGCTTCCAGCGTGTGGACGGTGCCCATCACGTTCGTGGCATAGGTTTCGACAGGCTCGTCATAGGACAGCCGCACGAGCGGTTGCGCGGCGAGGTGGAAGACGACGTCCGGCCGCGCCTCCGACATCGCAGCTTGCAGGGTCGGCAGATCGCGGATGTCGCCCTCTATATGGCGCACGACATCGCCTACCCGCGCCGCGTCGAACAGGCTGGGCGTGGTGGGCGGCGGCAGCGCGAAGCCGGTGACCTCCGCCCCCAATCGGTGCAACCATAGCGCCAGCCAGCCGCCTTTGAAGCCGGTATGCCCCGTCACGAAGACGCGGCGACCTGTCCAGTCCATCACCATCTTTTCCACGGTGGCCGGCCGCTGCTCCACAATTCTTCGAGATGCTGCTTGTCGCGCAATGTATCCATCGGCTGCCAGAACCCGTCATGCCGGAACGCGACCAGTTCGCCGCCCGCCGCCAGCACGTTGAGCGGTTCCTGCTCCCACAAGGTGTCCGGCCCCTCGACCAGGTCCAGCACCGACGGATCGGCGACGAAGAACCCGCCGTTAATGAGACCGCCGTCGCCAGCCGGCTTCTCGCGAAAGCTGGTGACGAGATCGCCGTCGAACTCCAGCGCGCCGAACCTCCCCGGCGGCGCGACGGCGGTGATCGTCGCCCGTCGGCCGTGGCTGCGGTGGAATGCCACCAGTTCCGCGACGTCGATGTCGGCGACCCCGTCGCCATAGGTAAAGCAGAACGGCTCGCCCTCGGTCAGATACGACCGGATCGCCGCCAGCCGGCCGCCGGTCATCGTCGTCGCGCCGGTTTCGACCAACGTGATCCGCCACGGCTCGCTGCGCGCGTGATGCACGTCGATCGCGTTCGTTTCGAGGTCGATCGTCACGTCGGCGGTATGCAGGAAGTAGTTCGCGAAGAACTCCTTGATGACATATCCCTTGTAGCCGAGGCAGATCACGAAGTCGTTGATCCCGCCCGCCGCGTAGATCTTCATGATGTGCCACAGGATCGGCATGCCGCCGATCTCGACCATCGGCTTGGGGCGGACCGACGTCTCTTCGCCGATCCTGCTGCCGAGCCCGCCGGCCAGGATTACCGCCCTCACAGTGCCTCCCTCGTTGACGCGGCCGGGTGTAGGCGCGGGGGAGGGTGTGTCAATCGCGCCGACGCTTCCCGTTACGTCAGGGGACGGCTATCGCGGCGGCGATGATCGCGCTCCTCCTGCTTGCCCTTCAGGCTCCCGACCTAGAGACGTTGCGTGCCGCCGACCTGCGCCTCGCCACGATCGGCCACCGGCTCTCGGTCGCCAACGTCGGCTTGTGCGACCGGCGAGCACCCGCGCCGGGGCTGGTGATCCACACACTAGACCAGTATCCGGTCGAGGAGCAGCCCGCCGCGCGCGCCACCTTCCGCTTCGCTGCCCCCGTATCGGTGGAGGCGGTCGTACCCGGCAGCGCCGCCGCCACCGCCGGCGTGCGCGCCAACGACGGCCTCGTCGCGATCGACGGTGCGCCCGTGCCGAAGTCCGCGACACCACCCACCTCCGCCACGCGGGAGGCGACGCTGAAGGTGCTGGCCGCGCGCCCTGCCGACCGGCCGCTGGCGCTGACGCTCGCCGATCGCGGCGTGACCGTTCCGGCCAGCCCCGGCTGCCGTACCGATTTCGAACTGATCCTCGGTCCCAAGATGACGGCGGAGGCGGACGGCACGACGGTGCGGATCGGTGTCCGTTTCCTCGAACGCTACACCGATGCGGAGGTCGCCGCCGTCGTTGCGCACGAGCTGTCGCATAACGTCCTCCACCACCGGAACCGGCTGGAGGCGGCGGGCGTCAAATGGGGCGTGCTGTCGGAGTTCGGGCGCAATGGCCGGCTGTTCCGGCGGACCGAGGACGAAGCGGACCAGCTATCCGTCGCGCTCCTCCACAATGCCGGGTACGATCCGCGCAACGCTGCGCGCTTCTGGCGAGAGCATGGCGGCGATATCGACGGCGGCCTGTTCCGCAGCCGCACGCACGCGTCGAGCAAGGACCGCGCCGCCGCGATCGATGCCGAGGCCGCACGCATCCCGAAGGATGCCGGACGCAACTGGACGCCGCCCCTGCTGGCGACGCGCGACCAGCCCCTAAAGTAGGGGCCGCCAGTCCCAGCCGATCGGGTCGCCGTCCATCACCTCGACACCCACCGCCGCCAGTTCGTCCCGGATCGCGTCGGACCGGGCGAAGTCCTTCGCCGCGCGCGCTTCGCGCCGCTCCACCAGCTTCGCCTCGATCCCGTCCGCATCGATCGTCGCGTCCGCCGGCCGCGTGCGCAGATCGGCGCGCGTCAGGGTCGCCAGCCCGAGGCCCAGCACGGCGTCGAACTCGGCCAGCGCCGCCAGCCGATCGCCTGCCGAAACCTTCTTGTCGGCCAGCAACTCGTCCAGCGCGATCAGCGCGCGCGGCGTCGACAGGTCGTCCGACACCGCCACATCGAGCCGCTCGACATAGGCCGCTGCCGATCCGGCGGAGGGTGCCGCCGGTCGCGCCCGCAAAGCCTCGACGCTCTGGACGAGCCGCTTCAGCCGGGTCTGCGCGGCGGCGAGGCCCTCCCACGAGAACTCCATCTCTGACCGGTAATGCGCCTGGAGGCACATCAGCCGGTACGACAGCGGGTGGAAGCCGCGATCGACCAATGATTGCAGCCGTTTGAATCCGCCGGCCGACTTGGACATCTTCCCCGCCCGCTCGACCAGGAAGTTGTTGTGCAGCCAGTAATTCGCGCCGGTGTCGGCGGTGCCGCTCATCGCCTGATTCTGCGCGATCTCGTTGGGGTGGTGGATCTCGCGGTGGTCGATGCCGCCGGTGTGAATGTCGAATTTCGGCCCGAGATACTGGCGGCTCATCACCGAACATTCGAGGTGCCAGCCCGGCGCGCCGCGGCCCCAGGGCGAGTCCCACTCCATCTGCCGGTTCTCGCCCGGCGTGGACGTACGCCAGATCGCGAAGTCCGCCGCGTTGCGCTTGCCGGCGACCGGATCGATCCGGCTCTCGCCCTCGTCATGGACCTGCCGCGCGAGGCTGCCGTAATCCGGCACGCTCGCGGTATCGAAATACAGGCCGTCGGGCAGGCGGTAGCAGTGCTTCGCCTCGATGGCCGATCCCCAGTCGATCATGCCTGCGACATGATCCGTTGCCAGCGGAAAGCGCGACGGATCGACGATGTTGAGGTCCCGAAGGTTTTGCTTGAACGTCGCCGTGTAATGCGCGGCGATCGCCCAGATGTCCTGCCCCGCCGCCTTCGCCGCAGCCTCCATCTTGTCGTCACCGGCATCGGCGTCCGAGGTCAGATGCCCGACATCGGTGATGTTGATGATGTGGGTGAGCGGCCACCCCTTCCACCGCAAGACGCGCCCCAGCGTGTCGGTGAAGACGTAGGCGCGCAGATTGCCGATATGCGCGTAGTTGTAGACGGTCGGCCCGCACGAATAGACGCGGACATCAGTGGGATCGATCGGCACGAACGTTTCGATCGCACGCGACAGGCTGTTGTACAGGACAAGGGGGACGCCGTTCATGCCGCCGTCCTTAGCGGCGGATCGGGGCCCCGGCCAAGAGGAGTCCACGGCCGAGGCGGGTGCGGCTACACGAGAAGCGCCGCACAGGGCAGCAGGCACAGCCGCGGCACGGCGTGCATGGGGGCGGTTCGAGTTGCTTTTTTGGAACGGCGCTGCTAAGCGCCGCCGTCACACGGCGCGAACCAAGGTTCGCGGCCGCTTTATTCGTTGGAGCTTATTGGTTTTATGCAGATCATCGTTCGCGATAACAATGTCGACCAGGCCCTGCGCGCGCTCAAGAAGAAGCTGCAGCGCGAGGGCGTGTATCGCGAGATGAAGCTGCGCCGTCATTACGAGAAGCCGTCGGAGAAGCGTGCACGCGAGCGTGCCGCGGCCGTCCGTCGTGCGCGCAAGATGGATCGCAAGCGCGCTGAGCGCGACGGCGCCCGGTAAAAGCGCTTCGGGCGAAGTGGAGAAACCCCTCGCAGGGCCTCCACTTCCTCCACTTCGAGACTGATTATCGGTGACGGCGCCGACTAGGGTGCCCCCAACTCCAGGTGTTTCCATGTCGACCGTCACCGCTGTTCCCCTCCGCCCCGTCAAGCGTAGCTATCTGATCTATCTGTGGATCGGGCTTGCGCTGGCACTGGTCAGCGCCTTCGCACTGGCGCGTCAGGGTGATGACGTGATGACCCGCAATGCGCGCGCAAGGGGCGTGGTCACGACCGCCTCCGGTCTTCAGTACAAGGTGTTGAAGCCCGGCGCCGGTGCCAAGCCCACCGACACCGATGTCGCGCTCATCAATTACGAGGGCAAGCTGCTCGACGGCTCCACCTTCGACAAGTCGCAGCAGCCCACGCCGATGCCCGTGTCCGGCGTCGTCCCCGGCTTCTCCGAAGCGCTGAAGCTGATGCCCAAGGGCGCGAAGTATCGCGTGTGGCTCCCTGCGGCGCTCGGCTATGGCGACAAGTCGCCGAGCCCTGCGATCCCCGCGAACTCGACGCTGGTCTTCGACATCGAACTGCTCGACTTCCTGCCGCAGGAAGTGATCCAGCGAATGCAGCAGCAACAGATGATGATGGGCGGCGGCGCGCCCGGCGGCCCCGCCGGCCCGGGCGGTATGCCCCCCGGAGTCCAGCCGCAGCGCTGATGGTGAGGCGCCTCACCGCGAGTATGCAAGGGCTGGTTTAAGCGCTTGCCGCGGTTTCGCCGGGCGTGGTGCCATCAGCGCTCAAGTTCGCTCTGGAACTGGCTACTCCGCGCCTAGCCAAGCCGTGCGGAAGGCGCGTTGCTTGGCCGTGATGGGTTTGCCGACAGTCTCGCTGCGGACAAGCTGCTTCGTGGAATCGGTGTTGGGGGTGAGCGTGGCAGCGCGTTCCTTGCCGCGCTGGACGTATCGGATATCCAGCGGCGTGCCGGGCTCCAGCCGGCCCAGAGCCGACTGCCAGTCCTGCGCGCTCGTTACTGTCGTGCGGCCCAGCGCGATGATGCGGTCGCCGCGCTCCACACCGGCCGCGTAGAGTGCGGTTCCCGCCGCCGGCGACTGACTGAGCGTCACGGCGGGGCCATCGGCGGTCACGTCGGCCGCGCCGACCCATGCGCCGCCGGGATTGGCGGCTTGCCACGTCAGTCCGGCTTGCGCGAGGAGGGCGGCAAAATCTGGCAGGTCGCTACCCTCGACCGACTTGGCGAAGAACCGGTCGGCGAACGCTTGGTCGCCCGTCAGCGTCGCCAGCGCGGTGCGCAGATCGGCGATCGTGTAGGGCTTTTCGGGCGCGCCATGCCGCTTCCACAGCAAGCGCATATAGGTGTCGAGGGACTGACCGGAGTACCTGCCGCGCAATTCCAGATCGAGAGCGGCGGCGAGGGTTGCGCCATAGATATAGTAGGACACGAAGATGTTGGGATTGACCGCATCGATCGCCTTCGCCGCATCGACGAAAGGCGCGCGCAGGCTCATCTCCTTCGGGCCGCCGTGTGCGCGGGCGGGGCTGTTGAGGACGGCATTGAGCGTACCGCCGAGGGTCGCCAGATAAGCGTCCACCGACATCTCCCCCGCGCGGCGGATCGCGAGCGGCCCATAATATTGCGTGAAGCCCTCCGCGACCCACAGGGACGGCGTCGGGTTGGCCCGGGTGAAGTCGAACGGCTCCAGTTCGGCGGGGCGGATACGCTCGACGTTCCAGGAGTGGAAGAACTCGTGGCTGAGCGTGTTCAACTGCGCGTCGTTGGCGGCGTAGAGCGAGCGCTTGTCGGATATGATCGTCGAGTTGCGATGCTCCATCCCGTCGCCGGTGATGTAGGGCAGGTAGTCGGCGATGAAGGTGTAGGTGCCAAAGTCGTAGGCGGGCGGCGCGCCGAACGTCGCAATCTGGGCATGCACGACCTTCTTCGCCTTCGCGGCGAACCGGTCGACATCGGCGTCGGTGCCGTCGTGGTGCATGGCGAGACGATAGGTGCGACCAGCGTCCTGCCACTCGCGAAGAGTGAAATTGCTGAGTTCGGTTGGGCTATCCATGAAATACTGGAGATTGGGCGCCCAGAAGGTGGTTGCTTCACCACTTGCGGCGGGGAGTTGCGTCGCGATCTTCCAGCTGGGGTCGGCGGGGCGGAAGCGAACGCGGATCGGCTGCGCATCGAAGCCGGTCGCCCACAGGAAGGTCGCCGGCATATTCAGGTGCGCGTGCGTCATGTCGATCTGCGCATAGGTGCCGTCGCCGTGATCGCCATAGAGTGTGTAGGTAACCGCGACGGTGCCGTCGTGTCCGGAAACGCTCCAGCCATAGGGGTCGGTGCGGGTCAGCGTCAGCGCACGGCCGGTGCCGTCGACGGCGGTCACGTCGTAGACGTTCTTGGCGAATTCATGGATCGCGTAGCGGCCGGGGGAGGAGCGTGCCATCTGCACGCGCAGGGGGCCTGTGGGCACGTTGCGCCACGTCGCGGTGATCCGCGCCTCGTGATGGACGGCGTTGGGGAAGGCGACGTCGTACTGGACGGGCGCGGCGGGGCCGGGATCGCGCGCGGTCACCGGGGAGGCGACCTGCGCAGTGGCGGGCGTGGCGATGATGGCGGCGGCGAGCAGGAGCCGGGAAGTGGTCGACATTGATCCCCCTTGTTTCGCCTCGGTCTAGCGACTGCGGCGACGGCTGAACAGCGCCGGGGGCGGGTTGGGTCCGGCGCGGGAATGTTGCCGCTCCGGGGCAGTTACCTTTCGTTAGGCGCGCGGCCGTGATGAACCGTGGATCGCCAACAGTCTGACGGATTCAGCCTTGTTCTCCCGCATCTTAGTCGTCCTTACTGGTCTGGCCGCGACACTGATCGCGGTACCCGCCGCGGCGTGTACGCTGACGTCGACGGTCGCCACGTCGCTCGGCACCTATTCGCCCGGCGCGGTGAAGGCGAAGGCTGTGCCGGCGCTGCAAAGCCGGGCGGGCTTGCAATGCGGGACCGCGCTGCTGGTACTTCTGAACGGCAACTACATCCGCGCCACGTTCCGCAGCACGAACGGGTTCAAGCTGTTGCGGACCGGCGGCGGCAGCGTCGCGTACAAGGCGTCGGCGGATGCGGGCGGCACCTATGCTTTCGCGCAGGGGACGACGATCAACTACCTCCAGAACAATTTACTGAACGTACTGGGCCTGCTCGGCGGCAGCACTGCGGACCTGCCATTCTTCGTGCGACCGGACGAGGCGACGCTGCCGCCGGTCGGCGTCTACAAAGACCGGATCACGATCGATTGGGACTGGAACATGTGCAACGGCGGCATCGGCCTGCTCGGCATCTGTCTGGGCGATTCGGATGTGGGCAGCGGCCGATCGGTGATCGATGTGACGCTGAGCGTGACGCCGCAGAACGCGACGATGGCGATGAGCACGACGACGATCTGGGATCCGGTCAACGGCTCGACGTACCCGAAGGCGATCCCCGGCAGCCGCGGATCGGTGTCCGTCAGCTTCACCAATCCCGACATCGTGCCGCTGGACGGCGGGCCGGTCGAGTTCGTCGTGCCGACGCCGGAGGGCAGCGCGATCGCGCTGGGCAGCGGCGACGGATGGACGGGCGCTGCGATCACGTTGATGGAAGGATCGCCGGCGTCGGCGATGAGCCTGCGCTATACCGACGCGAGCGATGCCGGGGACGACGTCGACTTCTCTGCCGACAATGGCCAGACCTGGACGTACCTGCCGGGGTCGGGCAATTCCGCGTCGGAACGGGCGGTGACGCATGTCAGGGTCCGGGCACGGGGCATCATGGCCAAGACGTCGAGCTTTGCGATCCGCATATCGTATCGGGTGCGCTGACGATGGCGCGATATGCCAGGGAGATGGGCATGAAGCTGGTCTTTGGAGACAAGATCGTACCGACGCCCAAACGGCCCAAGAACGATGTCGATAATGTCTGGGGCCCGGCGTGGCATGCCTGGCGCGAGGGAGGCGGGTTCGTCCTGGAATATGACACCGGCGATCTCGGCGGACATCAGCGACGCTTCGACATCGACGAAAGCGAGTTCGCACGGCTTCGTGCCGATCCCGAGGCGTTCGATCCGATCATCCACGCGCACGGCGGCTGACGCTGCTGCCGGATTGGTCCGTCAGTGCAGGACCGCCAGCGCCGCGCCGACACCCGCCGCCGCGGAAAGCGCCGCGACGAGCGCGTAGCGCCAGCCCCCGATGCGGACGACCTCGATTTCCTTGAGGGGCGGAGCGGGAGGCTCGCCGCCGGGCGCGGGATAGCGCGCCTCGATCCGGCGGACGAGATCGGGCAGGCCCGCGAGCGTCTTGAAATCGAGGATCAGCCGGTCGGCCAGCGCCGCCTCCGGCCCCAGTTCGGTGCGAATCCACTCCGTCACGAACGGGGCGGCGGTGTGCCAGAGGTTGATGTCCGGATCGAGGCCGGTCGCCACGCCCTCCACCATCACCATCGTCTTCTGGAGCAGCAGGAGATGCGGCTGCGTGACCATGTCGAAGTCGCGGGTGATCGAGAACAGGCCGTCCAGCATCATGCCGATCGACATGTCCTTGACGGGCAGGCCGCGCATAGGTTCCCCCACGGCGCGCAACGCCGTCGCGAACTCGGCGACATTGTGGTGGCTGGGGACATAGCCCGCCTCGAAATGGATTTCCGCGACCCGTTTGTAGTTGCCGGTGATGAGGCCGTAGAGGATCTCCGCCAGCCACACCCGCGCCCGCCGGTCGATCCGGCCCATGATGCCGAAATCGATCGCGGCGATCTTGTTGCCGGGCAGGGCGAACAGATTGCCCTGATGCATGTCGGCGTGGAAGAATCCCTCTGCGATCGCCTGACGCAGAAAAGCGCGGACCAAGGTCTGCGCGAGTTTGGGCAGGTCATAGCCGGCGGCGATCAGCGCGGCGCGATCGGACAGCTTGATGCCGTCGATCCACTCGATGGTCAGCACCTTGGCCGTCGAACGCGCCCAATCGACCGCAGGAATGACGAAATCCGGTTCGGCCGTCATCGACTCGGCGAGTTCCGAGGCGGAGGCCGCCTCGCGTCGAAAGTTCAGTTCGCGCAGCGTCCAGCGCCGAAAATTTTCGATCGTCAGGCGGGGGCGGAGGCGGCGTGCCTCGATGCTCATGCCCTCGAGCTGTGCGGCGGCCCATTGATAGGTGTCGATCGCGCGGGCGAATTCCTCTTCGACTCCGGGACGCAGCACCTTGACCGCGACCTGACGACCGTCCGTGGTGACGGCGCGGTGGACCTGCGCGATCGAGGCGGCGCCGACCGGCGTCTCCTCGATGCGAGAAAACAACGTGTCGGGATCGCGGCCGAGGCCGGCGCGCATCGCCTCGCGGATGATGTCGTACGGAACGGACGGCAATTGGTCCTGAAGCCGCAACAGGTCGCGGGTCGCGTCCTCCCCGACAAGGTCGGGGCGGGTGGCGAGCGTCTGGCCCAGCTTGATCGCGGCGGGACCGATCGCCTGGAACGCGTCGGCATAGCGCGGCTGCGCAGGCATGCGCGCGCCGAACCGGACGATACGCGCTAGCCGGCGGACCGGCGCGGGGGTGTTCGGGTCACGCTCGATGCCCAGGAGGGCGCCGTGACGGGCGAGCGTGCGGCCCCACGACGCGAGGCGCCAGATATGAACGATGGGCGATGTCACGAAGCGGTCAGATCCGCCAGCCGGAGTGGATCGCGACGAGGCCGCCCATGATCGGTTCGACGCTGGTATTCACGAAGCCGGCGTCACCGATCATCTGCTGAAACTTCGGCATGTCCGGAAAGCGACGAATCGATTCGATCAGGTAGCGATAGCTGTCGGCGTCGCGCGCGAGGAGCTGGCCGAGCTTCGGCACCAGCTTGTGCGAATAGGCATCGTACACGTCCGCGAAGCCCGGCCACGTCACAGTCGAGAATTCGAGGCAGAAGAAGCGCCCGCCACGGCGCAGGACGCGGTGCGCCTCCTTCAGGGCGGCAGGAATGTCGGTGACGTTCCGGATGCCGAACGCGATCGTGTAGGCGTCGAAGAAGCGGTCGGGAAAGGTAAGCGACTCGGCGTTCGCCTCGGTCCAGACCAAGCCGTCTATGCCACGCTTCTGCGCGCGCTCCATCCCGACTTCGAGCATCGCCGGATTGATGTCGGCGACGGTGATCGCGGCGCCGGACACGGCCATGCGGAAGGCGATGTCGCCGGTGCCGCCGGCCATGTCCAGGATCTGCTCGTGCCCGCGCGGCTTCACGCGGCGAACGAAGCGATCCTTCCACAGCCGATGCATGCCGCCCGACATCGCGTCGTTCATCAAGTCGTAGCTGGAGGCGACGCTGGTGAAGACGCCGCCGACGCGGGCGGTCTTCTCGGTCGGGGCGACGTCTTCGTAGCCGAAGGAAACGGTGTCGGTCATGCGATTGCCCTAGCGGGCGCTTGTGGCCCGGGCAAACGCAACCTAGCTGACTGGCGTGCCAGAATTACCCGAAGTGGAAACTACCGTTCGGGGGCTGACTCCCGTGCTGTCCGGACAGCGTTTGGCGCTGGTCGAGCCGCGGCGTGCGGACCTGCGCAAGGCGATCCCGCTCGATCTGCGGCAGCGGATGCAGGGGGCGACGGTGACCTCGCTGGGGCGGCGGGCGAAGTACGGGATGATCGATACGGATCGTGGCGACACGATGATCTTCCACCTCGGCATGTCGGGGCGTTGGCGGGTCGATCCGGGGGAGTTGCTGGCGCACGATCATCTGGTGATCGAGACGGACGCCGGGCGGCGGCTGGCGTTGAACGATCCGCGGCGGTTCGGCTTTCTGGACCTGGTACGGACGGACGCGGTGGCGGAGTATCCGCCGTTTGCGGCCATGGGGCCGGAACCGCTCGGGCCGGAGTTGACGGCGCGTTATCTGGCGCTCGCGCTGGCGGGGCGGGCTGCGCCGATAAAGGCGATGCTGCTCGACCAGCGCATCGTGGCGGGACTCGGCAACATCTATGTATGCGAGGCGCTGCACATGGCGCGGATCGCGCCGTCGCGGGCGGCGGGACGGATTTCCGAATATCGCCTGGAGCGGCTGGTGACCGCGATCCGTGCGGTGCTCGAGTCGGCCATCGCTGCGGGCGGATCGACCTTGCGCGATTTCGCCGCGCCGGACGGCGAACTCGGCTATTTTTCGAAGCAGTTCCTGGTCTATGGCCGGGAGGGTGAAGCCTGTGCGTGCGGTGGGCCGGTGAAGCGCCGGACGGAGGCGGGGCGATCCACCTTCTGGTGCCCCAAATGCCAGCGGACATAGTTGACCCACGCGGCGGCAAACGCTAAGGGCGTCGCCTTCGAGAGGCGTAGGGTGTTCCCGGCGCCTCTTTTCCAATGATGACCACCTAAGGAACGACCCAGCATGGCGAACACGCCGCAAGCCAAGAAGCGTATCCGTCGCAACGACCGTCGCGCCGAAGTGAACGGTGCACGCGTCGGCCGCATCCGTACCTTCGTGAAGAAGGTCGAAGCGGCACTGGCGTCGGGCGACAAGGCCGCGGCGACCGAAGCACTGGCAGCGGTGCAGCCTGAGCTGCAGCGCGGCGTCGCCAAGGGCGTACTCCATAAGAATACCGCCAGCCGCAAGTTCTCGCGCCTGACCAAGGCGTTGTCCGGCCTCGCGTGAGGTGACGCGCGGCGGCGCGATGCCGACGCGGTCGATCGACTGAATTAAGCCCGCCGGGAGCGATCCCGGCGGGCTTTTTCGTGGCTGAAACCTTGATCCCGAAGGAACCGGAACGGGTCTGGCGATAACCCTAGGATTCGCCGCGATTCGTGACCCGAAGCCGCTGTCAAATCTCCAAAAGCTCATATTTTACAGTGGCTTGTGCGAATTCTGACGCGTTTGCGTGAGTCAATCCCGTATGTTTCTTTTTCGTGACTTGATCGTCACCCCCCGGTCTTCATAATCGATCCCACGCCGCCGGTGACCACCGCGGCGTCAGAATCAGTCGAACCAAAGCCGGTCATTCCAGGGAATGACCTCGGGGGCTTTTTGTCGCTGGAAGATGAGAAACGGCGGGGCATCGTGCCTTTGCCGGCGGGAGAGTGCGCGCGTGAACGATCGGCAGGCAGACATGGCGGGCGAGCAGGCGAAAGCCTGGGCGCGCGTGCGTGCCAGCCTGCGGGAATCGGCAGGCGCCCGACTGTTCGACCAGTGGCTGAAGCCGATCGAGCTGGTGGCGGCGGACGAGGCGGACACGGTCCGGCTGGCGCTGCCGTCCGCATTCATGACGAACTGGGTCCGCAGCCATTATGCGGACCGGCTGGCGCTGGAGTTCCGGCAGCATCTGCCGCACGTGCGCAGCGTCGAGGTCGAAACCCGGCGGCTGGGTGCGGTGGCCGAGGTGCTGACGATCGAGTCGCCGGCGCCGGAGCGTGCGCCGGTGCAGGTCGCGGCGGCACCGGATGCCGGCATGATCTTCGAGCGCCCGGTGCTCGAATCGCGTTACACGTTCGACCGGTTCGTGGTGGATCAGTCCAACCGCGTCGCCTTCAACGCCGCCCGCACCGTCGCCGAGCCGGGGCGGCCGCGCTTCTCGCCCTTGTTCCTGCATGGGGGCACCGGTCAGGGGAAAACGCACCTGATGCATGCGATCGCGCATGCGTTCCTGGCGGCGAACCCCGACGCGAACGTGCTGTGCATGTCCGCCGAGCGGTTCATGTTCGACTTCGTGGCGGCGATGCGGGTGCGCGACACCTTCGCGTTCAAGGCGCGGCTGCGGTCGGCCGACCTGCTGCTGATCGACGACCTCCAGTTCATCGCCGGCAAGGACGCGACGCAGGAAGAGTTCTTCCACACCATCAACGAGATTGTCGGTGCCGGTAAACGGCTGGTGATCGCCGCCGATCGCGCGCCCCAGCATCTGGACGGTGTCGAGCCGCGCATCATCGGGCGACTCGGGGCGGGGCTGGTTGCCGATATCAAGGCGGCGGACTTGCCGCTTCGTCGTGCGATCCTGACGCGGAAGGTCGCGGACCTGCCCGACGCCAAGGTTCCGGCCGACGTGCTCGACCTGCTGGCGGCGCGCATCCATTCGAGCATCCGCGAGCTGGAGGGCGCGCTGATGCGCGTCGTCGCCTATGCGTCGCTGACCGGCGAGACGCTGGACCTGGACTTCGCGGTGCAGACGCTGGGCGATTCGCTCCGCGGGGCACAGCGGCGGGTGACGATCGACGAGATCCAGAAGCTGGTCAGCCAGCATTTCGACCTGAAGCCGCTCGACCTGATCTCGGCGCGGCGAGCGCGGGCTGTGGCCCGGCCGCGACAGATCGCGATGTATCTGTCGAAGCGGCTGACGACCCGCTCGCTGCCGGAGATCGGGCGCAAGTTCGGTGGTCGCGATCATTCGACCGTCATCCACGCGGTGCGGCGGATCGAGGAACTGCGCGACAGCGACCGCGATGTCGATGCGGCGGTGCGCGTGTTACTTCGCGAGCTGGAAGCTTGAGGGCCGGCTGGTTTCGGTAACTCTCGGCCGGTAAGCAGCTTTGCGAAGCGGCGGCGGAGAGACGATCATGACAGTGCTGGTGACGGGAGCCGCGGGTTTCGTGGGGCATGCGACCGCGCATCGCCTGCTGGCGCGGGGCGAGCGGGTCGTCGGGATCGATATCGTCAACGACTATTACGATCCGACGCTCAAGGCGGCGCGGCTGGCGACGTTCGACGGGCTATCGGGCTTCACGTTCGAGCGGATGGACATCGCGGATGCCGCGGCGGTGGCGGCGCTGGTGCGGCGGGAGGGGGTGATGCGGGTCGTCCACCTCGCGGCGCAGGCCGGGGTCCGCTATTCGATCGAGAACCCCTTCGCCTATGAGCGGTCGAACCTGGCGGGGCATCTGTCGGTGATGGAGGCATGCCGGCATGCGCCCGCCGTCGGGCATCTGGTCTATGCGTCGTCGAGCAGCGTCTATGGCGACCGGCCGATGGGCGGGCAGGGGTTCCGCGAGGACGATCCGGTCGATGCGCCGGTGTCGCTCTATGCCGCGACCAAGCGGGCCTGCGAGTTGATGAGCCAGTCCTATGCGGCGCTGTACGGCCTGCCGCAGACGGGGCTGCGTTTCTTTACGGTGTACGGGCCGTGGGGACGGCCGGACATGGCGTATTTCTCGTTTTCGCAGAAGATCATGGCCGGCGAGCCGATCGAGGTGTTCGGCGAGGGGCGGATGGCGCGGGACTTCACCTATATCGACGATATCGTCGATGGCATCGTCGGAGCGCTGGATCACCCGCCGGAAGGCGATGGGGCGGCGCGGCACCGGGTGCTGAATATCGGGGACAGTCACCCGGTGGGGCTGATGGCGATGATCGAGTCGCTGGAACGGGCGCTGGGGCGGACGGCGGAGAAGGTGATGCGGCCGATGCAGAAGGGGGACGTGACGGCGACCTTCGCCGATGTGTCGAAGCTGCATGCGCTGACGGGGTATCGGCCGAAGGTGATGCTGGACGAGGGGCTGGACCGATTCGCTTCGTGGTTCCGCGGATATTATGGTTGAGTTCGAGTGGGTTGGCCTGATCGAGCGATCGGAAGGTTAGGCTAAGGTTAGTCCAACGTGCTTGGTTCGGCGAGCGCGCGGCGGGGCTGATGTCTCCTGCCGTCTATGCAGGATTCGGGGTGTGTAGGACAGTCGGCACCCGCCATGCGCCGTGCGCTGCGGGTCAGATTTGCAAGCCCATCGCTTGCTGGGCCGCGAGCAGCGTCGGAGCTGCCAGTGTTCGGGCGCGGTCGGCGCCGTCTTCCAGCACCTTCGCGACGGCGGTGCGGTCATCCAGCAGATTGACGATCCGTTCGCGGATCGGGGCGAGAACGCCGATCGCGAGGTCCGCGAGCGCGGGTTTGAAGGTGCCGAAGCCCTTGCCGGCGAATTCGGTCAGGACCGCGTCGACGCCGGTGCCTGCAAGGGCGGCGTAGATCGTGACGAGGTTTCGCGCCTCCGGGCGGTCGGCGAGTTCGGCGGCGGTGGCGGGAAGTTCGCCGGCATCGGACTTCGCCTTGCGCAGCTTCTGGGCGATGGCGTCGTCGCTGTCGACGAGGGCGATGCGGGACGCCTCCGACGGATCGGACTTGGACATCTTGGCGGTACCGTCGCGCAGGGACATGATGCGGGGCGCGGCGGCGGAGATGAACGGGTCTGGCAGGGTAAACAGCTCGACGCCGAAATCCTGATTGAATTTGGTGGCGATGTCGCGGGCGAGTTCCAGATGCTGCTTCTGGTCGTCGCCGACCGGGACGTGCGTCGCCTGATACAGGAGCACGTCGGCGGCTTGCAGGACGGGATAGGTGAACAGGCCGACGCTGGCCCCTTCGCGGTTCTTGCCCGCCTTGTCCTTCCACTGCGTCATGCGGTTGAGCCAGCCCATGCGGGCGGTCCCCTGCAGCAGCCAGCAGAGTTCGGCATGAGCCGGCACGCGCGCCTGATTGAACAGGATCGCCTTCGTGGGATCGATCCCGCAGGCGAGCAGGGTCGCGGCCATCTCGACCGTGTTCGACGCGAGTTCCTTCGGATCGATGGCGACGGTCAGCGCGTGCAGATCGGCGAGGAAGAACAGCGACTCTGCCTGATGCTGCATATCGACCCACTGGCGGATCGCACCGAGATAATTGCCGAGATGGAGGTTGCCGGTGGGCTGGATGCCGGAGACGACGCGCAACGGGAATTCCTTCAGGTGGATCGGCGGACCAGACGCGCGAGGTCGCTCTTGCGGACCGCGCCGGTCAGGATGGTGGCGGCGGCATAGACGAGGCCGCCGGTGGCGACCAGCACCGCCAGCGCGCCCCAGCGTTCCCAGTTGGTGCCGGTGACATAGGGCTGGAACTGCGCGTTCAGGAACCACATCGCCGCGCCCATCATCACCGCGGCGATCAGCAGGCGCGGCGCCCGGCGGCGCAGTTGCGCGTCGGGAACGAAGTGGCCGCGCTTCGCCAGCGTGCGATAGAGCAGCACGACGTTGACGGTGCTGGCGATCGCGGTCGCGAGGGGTGGGCCGACATGCTTCAGCGGCACGATGAACGCGAGATTGAGGCCGAGATTCACCGCCATCGACAGCGTCGCATAGCGCACCGGCGTGCGCGTATCGGACCGCGCGTAATAGCCGGGCGTCAGTACCTTCACGAGGATGTAGGAGGGCAGACCGATCGAGAAGGCGGCGAGCGCCTGCGCGGTCAGCAGGCTGTCGAGCGCGGTGAAGCGACCGTGCTGGAACAGCGCGGCCGTGATCGGCGTCCCGCACACGATCAGCGCGACGGTGGCGGGCAGCGTCAGGAACAGCGCGAGTTCCATGCCGCGGTTCTGCGTCGCCATCGCCTCCGCCTCTTCGCCGCGACCGAGATGGCGCGAGATGGTGGGAAGGAGGACGGTGCCGAGACCGATACCGATCAGGCCGAGCGGCAACTGGTTCAGACGATCGGCGTAATAGATGTAGCTGACCGAGCCGGCCGGCAGCAGCGCGGCGGTCAGCGCGGTGGAGACGACGAGGTTGATCTGCACCGCGCCAGACCCGGCGGCGGCGGGCCAGATCAACGACAACAGCTTCTTCACGTCCGGGTTGAGCGTCGGGCGCTTGATCCGCAGTCGCACGCCGGAGCGGCGGCACGCGTCCATCAGCCAGAGCAGTTGCAGCACGCCCGAGACGGTGACGGCGATCGCCTGATTACGCGCGGTGAACAGCGGTTCGTGGGTGTGGAACAGCAGCAGCGAGGCGATCAGCGTCAGGTTCAGCAGGATCGGCGCGGCGGCGTTGACCCAAAATTTGTGCAGCGAATTCAGGATGCCGCCGAGTAGCGAGACGAGGCTGATGAGCAGAAGATACGGGAAGGTGATGCGCGCGAGCGAGACGACGAACGCGAACTGTTCCGGCGTGGCGTCGTGGAAACCACCCGACAACAGCCACGTCATCGGCCACGCGGCGACCTCCATGACGATGGTCATGACGATCAGCACCGGAAGCAGCACCGACAGCGCGTCCTCTGCGAAGGCGACGCCGGTGGGCAGGCCGTTGCCGTCCTTGTCGGCGACCTTGCGGTTGAACATCGGGATGAAGGCGGCGGAGAATGCGCCCTCCGCAAACAGCGCGCGGAACATATTGGGCAGGCGGAACGCGATCTGGAACGCGTCCGACGCGAAGTTCGCACCGACGAAGCGCGCGAACAGCATGTCGCGGGCGACGCCGAGCACGCGGCTGACGAGCGTGAGCCCGCCGACCGAGCCGAGCGCCTTGGCGATGTTCATGTCAGCGGCTGGAGTGGCATGGGGTGGTCCGTTCGGAGGGGCGGCGGGCGATCCGCCTTACCGTTCGCGCGGTGCGAAGTCGAAGATCGGCATTTTGGGGCCTGTGCTTCGATTGCGCTCGGCACCAGCAGTTCGCGGGGTGCTGCCCCTATCCACCCGCCTCGCAACCACTCCACGCCGTTCGTCTCGAGTAGGGATCGAGCAGAGGCGAGAGACCATATCGAAAGACTTGGCCCACGGGGTATGTCTCGCGATACGCCGCCTCGACCACGCTCGACAGATACTCGAGACGAACGGGAGGGGGGAGGCAGCCGGGTGAGGGGGACCTCGGCCCACGCTCATCCCACCCTCAACCGGTCAGAGGTCAGGCGACGCCGGCGACGGGCGACTGGCCCTGCTGCTGCGCCTGTTGCAGGTAGAGCTGGCCGAAGTCGATCGGCTCCAGCAGCAGCGGCGGGAAGCCGCCGTCGCGGACGGCGTCGGCGAGGACGCGGCGGGCGAACGGGAAGAGGAGGCGCGGAGCCTCGCCCAGCAGGAAGGGCTGGATCTGCTCGGTCGGCACGTTGCGGAAGCCGAACAGGCCGGCGAAAGCGAGGTCGACGATGAAGGCGACCTGACCCTCGGTCTCGGCGCGGACGTCGATCTTCAGCACGACCTCGTGCACGTCGTCGGCGACCTGGTTGGCGGCGATGTTGAACTGCACGTCGATCTGCGGCGGCGTCTGCACCTGATAGATGGCGGGCGCGGTCGGGTTCTCGAACGACAGGTCCTTGACGTATTGAGAGATCATGCCGGCGGCGGGGGCGGTGTCGGCTCCGTTCGCGAGCGGCTGGTTCGCATCCTGCGCGCCGAAATCGCCGAAATCGGGGCCGTTGTCCTGTGCCATCTGGTCTTCCTTCGTTTAGGTGGCGGAGCGAAGCGACGCGCTCGCGCGTTCGACCCATCGGGTCGGTCGCCTAGCAGCGCACCCCGTCAGGTTCAACGGGAAGCGTTTCACGGGCCGGGTTGGAAATACGCGCGGTGCGGCCTATGTTGGCACACTGGATCGGAGGCATGGTGCTCTACGTAATTGTGTTCGCGATGATCGCCGCCTTTTTAGGCTTGCGGCTGTATGCCATGCTCGGGAAGCGTACGGGGGCGGAGCAGCAGCCGCTGGCGCGTGCCGCCGAGGAGCGGAGCGCGCTCGCGTCCGCGCCGCGGACCATCGATGCGACACCCGAGGTGCGGGAGCCGGCTAACCGCAACATCGATAGTGGTGCGGAGCCGGGCCTTCGCCAGATCGTCGGCGCCGAAAGCGGATTCGACGTGGCGCAGTTCCTGGGCGGAGCACAGGGCGCATACCGGATGATCCTGGAAGCATTCTGGCGCAACGACGAGGCGGCGCTGGCCGAACTGGTCGACGAGCCGGTGCTGGGTGCGTTCAACGAAGCGATCGCGCAGCGCCGCGAGAGCGGTGAGACGCTCGACAATCGCCTGATCCGCATCGAGCAGGCGGCGATCGCCGACGCGGCGGTGCAGGCGGGCGAGGCGCGCATTACGGTGCGCTTCGACGCCGACATCGCTGCGGTCACGCGCGATGCCGAGGGTCAGGTGATCGCCGGATCGCTGACGGACGCGATCGAGACGCACGACGTTTGGACGTTCGCGCGTCGCCTGAAGAGTGGCGACCCGAATTGGAAGCTCGTCGATACCGACGAAGCCTGATAACCGCCGCCGGATGAAGGTTCATCTGGCTTTGCCGCTGGCGTTCGCGCTGGCGGCCTGCGGCGGGCGCATCGTGCCGCCGACCACCGTATCGAACGTGCCGGGCATGCCGGCTCCGCCGCCAACCGCTGGCAAGGTCGCGCACAAGCCGTCGCGCCCCGACGTGCCCGTCAACGTGCGGCCGTCGGACGGCCGTATCATCGGCGCCGTGCCGATCGTGGCGGTGCCGGTGACGCCGGTCGCCGGGGCGGCGACGGCGGTCGCGGCGGGCGTGATCGCGGGACCGCCGATCGCGTCATTGCCGTTGACGCCGGCGCAGGCGGAGGCGGCGCGGGTGGCGTTCGCGCGCTCCTGCCCCGGGCTGATGCGACGCGTCGACACCTCCGGGCTGACGCGCGGTGCGGACTGGCAGGCGGCCTGTGCTGCCGCAGCCGCGGGCGGCGATGCTCGGGCGTTCTTCGCGCAATATTTCGAGGCGGTGCAGGTCGGTGACGGCAAGGCGTTCGCGACCGGCTATTACGAACCGGAAATCCGCGGGTCGCTGGAGCGGCGGTCGGGGTATGAAGTGCCGGTCTATGGTCGCCCGACCGACCTGATCGATGTCGATCTCGGCAAGTTCTCCGACGATCTCAAGGGCAAGAAGGTGCGAGGGCGGGTCGAGGGCAGCGCGCTGGTGCCCTATTACGACCGCACGCAGATCGAGGACGGTGCGCTCGCCAAGTCGGCACCCGTGATCGCCTGGGCGGCGGACCCGGTGGAGATGTTCTTCCTGCAAATCCAGGGGTCGGGACGGCTGCGGCTGCCGGACGGGAACATCCTGCGGATCGGATACGACACGCAAAACGGGCGTGCCTATACGGGCATCGGATCGCTGATGCGGCAGCGCGGGCTGTTGCAGCCGGGGCAGGCGTCGATGCAGGGCATCGTCGCGTGGCTGCGCGCGAATCCGGAGCAGGGCCGCGCACTGATGCGCGAGAATAAGAGCTTCGTGTTCTTCCGCGAGCTGGACGGCCCGCCGCAGGGGGCGATGGGCTATGCTGTGACCGGGCAGGTTAGTGCGGCGACCGATCCGAAGTTCGTGCCGCTGGGTGCGCCGGTGTTCCTGTCGCTCGATCGGGCGGACGCGAGCGGGCTGTGGGTCGCGCAGGATACCGGCGGCGCGATCAAGGGCAGCAACCGCTTCGATACGTTCTGGGGCGCTGGTGCGGGCGCGGAGACGACGGCGGGCGGCATGTCCGGGCGCGGCACCGCGTTCCTGCTGCTGCCGGTCGGTACCGTCGCGCGGCTGAACGCCGGGCGGGTGCCGGCTGTGCCTTATGCGGCTCCGGTGGCTTCGTCACCGACGGGGCGGCTCGACGGGATCCTCGGTGCGTCGCCTACACCCTGACGAGGCCAGCGCCTGGGGGAAGGTGATGGCGACCGTCCGCCCGATGCGCGTGGTGCGGCCGGTAGCGGCGGTCGCGCCCGAGGCGGCGAAGCAGGTCGAGTTTCCGCAGCGGGTGAAGGAGGTGCGGCGTCCTGTCGCTCCGGTGGTGGTGAAGCCCGCATCGGCAGCGCGGGTCGCGCAGAATACGCTCGACGCCTCCTGGGATCGCAAGCTGGGGCGGGGGATCGTCTCGCCGGACAGCTCGATCGACCTGCACGGGCATACGCTGGCGTCGGCGCATGCGCTGCTCGATCAGGGGCTGGAGCGGGCGATCCGGCGCGGCGACCGGGTGCTGTTGCTGGTGACGGGCAAACCACCGCGGCCGGAGAGCGAGCGCCCGCACGCACGCGGTGCGATCCGGGCGGCGGTTTCGGACTGGCTGGGGTCTTCGCGGCATTGCGACGCGATTGCGGCGGTGCGGGGCGCGCACCCGCGGCATGGCGGGCAGGGGGCCTTGTACATCATCCTGCGGCGGGGGCGGGAGCCGGGTTAGACTTTTGCGGATTGTGGGGATGCGGACCCGCGGAGAAGATCCGCTGACGCCTTTAAGCGTCGCCGACTCGCCGGATCACGTCGGCGTAGATGTCGGTCAGGGCCAGCAGGTCCGCGATCGCGACGGCTTCGTCGACCTTGTGCATCGTGGCGTTGAGCAGGCCGAACTCCACCGTCGGGCAGAGCCGCGACAGGAAGCGGGCGTCGGAGGTACCTCCGGTGGTCGATAGTTCGGGAACGATGCCGAGCCGCGCCACGATCGCCGCGGAGACGGTGGCTGACAGCGGGCCGGGCTGGGTCAGGAACGCCTCGCCCGAGACGCGGCCCTGAGCGGTGCCGCCGTGGCGGGTGGCAATCTCCGCGATACGGTCGATCAGCGCCGCGCCGCTGTGTTCGTCGTTGAAGCGGATCGATAACCGCGCGCCGGCATGGGCCGGGATGACGTTGTGCGCAGGGTTGCCGCAGGTCAGGTCGGTGACCTCGATGTTCGACGGCTGGAACCAGACATTGCCGTGATCCAGCACAAGCGCGTCGACATCCGCCAGGATCGCCACGAGCCGCGTGATGGGGTTGTCGGCGAGGTGCGGGTAGGCGACATGGCCCTGCTTGCCGGCGACGTCGATGTGGATGTTGACCGATCCGCGCCGGCCGATCTTGATCGTGTCGCCGAATCGGGCGGCGGAGGTCGGCTCGCCGACGATGCACAGGTCGGGCGCGATCCCGCGGGCGGCCATGCGATCGATCAACGCGAGCGTGCCGAAGGTGGCGGGACCCTCCTCGTCACCGGTGATGATGAGCGTCAGCGGCGGCCCTGCGGCTTGCGCGGCGGCGGCGGCGAAAGCGGCGATCGCGCCCTTCATGTCGACCGCGCCGCGCCCGTACAGAAGCTCCCCGCGAATCTCGCCGGACCAGGGCGAGCCCTGCCAGCCCTCTCCCGGTGGGACCACGTCGAGGTGGCCGGCAAAGGCGAGGTGCGGACCCGTGCCGGGCCGGGTCGCGAGCATGTTCTCGACCGGTCCGTCCGGGGCCTCTCCCGCCACGAACCGGTCGATCGCGAAACCAAGCGGGGTGAGCGCCGCCTCCAGTACATCGAACACCGCGCCGCGCGCGGGCGTGACGCTGTCGGCGCGCAGCAACGCCGCGGCGAGCGCGACGGGATCGATCATGTCGCGGGCTGCTCGAACTTCTGGATGATCCAATCCTCTTCCTGCGCGGAGGCGATCCAGTCCTGCATGAAGGGGTGGTTCAGCAGCGCCTGCATATAGCCGGTGGCGAAGCGCGCGATCGGCAGCTGATAGGTGACGATGCGCGTCGCGACGGGGGCGAACATGATGTCCGCCGCACCGAAGTCACCAAACAGGAACTCGCCGTCACCGCCGAAGCGGGCGCGCGCCTGCGCCCACAATTCCATAACCCGTTGCAGTTCGACCAGCACCTCGTCGGTCGGACGCTGCGGCGGGAACACCTGACGGATGTTCATCGGGTGCTGGCGGCGCAGATTGGGGAAGCTGGAGTGCATCTCCGCCGCCATAGATCGCGCCATCGCGCGGGCGGCATCGTCGGCCGGCCAGAACGCGTCGCGGCCGACCTTGTCGGCGAGATAGTCGATGATCGCGAGGCTGTCCCACACCACCGCCTCGCCGTCCCACAGGATCGGCACCTTGCCCGACGAGGGCGCGAACTCGTCGCCGGCGCGGCGGCGGTCCCAGTCGTCGTCGTACAGAGGCACGACGACTTCTTCGAAGGGCAGCCCGGACTGCTTCGCCGCGAGCCAGCCGCGCAGCGACCAGGAGGAATAGGCCTTGTTGCCGATGATGAGCTTCATGCGCGACGGGGTAGGGGGTGACGGCGGATCGGGCAATCTCCTCCGGTCCGCTTTACTCCTTCGGCCGGCCCTACTCCTTTGGCCGGCCGTTCGGCTTCCACGCGGGCTGTGCATCGCTGTTCGCGAGCGTGCGCAGCGGCGTGACGAGCGAACGGATCGCGCCGGTCATGAAGCCCAGGTCGATACTGGCGAAGTTATCGTCCTTGGTGTGGTAGCTGGGGATGGTCGCCCAGCCCGAGAGGGTGTGCGCGACGATCCCCTTGAGCGCGAGCGAGTAGTTGTCCGAGCGTTCGAAGAAATGCTGGTCCGGATAGGGATCGGCGGCGAGCTTCGCACCCTGCGCGGTCATCGTCGTGCCGAGATCGGAGCGTTCCATGCCGGTCATCATCAATGCGCCATTGGGCAGTTTCGGGTCCTGCGCACCGATCATCTCGAATTCGACATTGGCGGCGATCGTGTCGAGCGGGACGGGCGGATGCTCGCCGAAATAGCGCGAGCCGAGCAGGCCCGCTTCCTCGCCGCCATAGGCCACGAACATCACGCCGCGTTTCAGCTTCGGGCCGCTCGCGAGGGCCTTCGCCAGCTCGATGACGGCGACGGTGCCGGACGCATTGTCGTTCGCGCCGGCGCGGATGCCGTCCGGCTGGACACCGAGATGATCGAGGTGCGCAGTCAGCAGCAGCAGCTTGGCTGCCGGGTCGGTGCCGGGCAGGAAGCCGATGGCGTTGGTGGTCGCGGCCCGTTCCTCCACGACCGGCGTGGCGAGCGTGACCGCCGAACCCGATTTCAGCGTCGCGACCGCGGCGGCGGGGACGGTCACGATCGCCATGCGCGGGCGTTGCGGAGTGTCCGCAAGGCGCACGCTGTCATGCGGCGGGGTATCCTCTGCCGGGCGGTCGGCCACCGTTATCAGCATCGTCGCCCCGGCTTTCGATGCCGCGCTAAAGACCGTGCGGCGCTTGGCGGCGGGGCCGGTGAACAGCACGGCTGCGCCGGTCGGGATCCTGGCATTGGTTTTGCCGGTGACGAACAAGGTACCGCTGACCGCCGGGCCGGCACCGCTGGCGAGACCGGCCCCGGCGATCGGGGCACCGCCAATGTTCAGGACGGACGGGCCTGTCACGCGGCGGCGGATCACGGGTGCGGACTGGATGTAGCCGGCCGTGCCGGGCACGGGCACCAACCCTGCCGCTTCGAACTGCGCCGCGACATAGGCGGCGGCGAGGGCTTCGTCGGGCGTGGCGCTGCCTCGGCCGCGCATGGCGTCGCTGGTCAGAAAACGCTCGTGCGCGCGGACGGAGGCGAGGGTGACGGTGTCCTGCGCGAACGCGGGAGATGCGCAGGCCAGCAGAAGGGCGGCCGTCGCCCGGATCGAGAATGTCATGTCTTCCCCTTTTTGCGGAACGGTAGAGCGGCCGTTCCGCACCGGCAAGATTGCTTAACCGCGTTCGTGCACCTGGTGGCAGCGGTGGCGACGCTATGAGGATCGTCGGGGCAGGACGCCCTGGAGAGAGCCACGCATGAGCTATCGCACGAACGCGCTGACCGCGGTTACGGGAACATCATCGGCGGCGAGCGCGCCGCACCGGGATGGGGCGCTGTGCGCGCAACTGGCGTCGCGGGTGCCGGCGTTCGTGACGGCGCCGACGTTCGTGTTCGGGCGAGACGGTGCGCCTCTGCCGAGCCGGTCGGAGGCGCTGCGGGAGCGGATCGCTGCGGCGCGCGGGTTGGGCTAATTTGGCGGGTGGGCCTATGCTCTCCCCTCCCTGCAAGGGAGGGGTCGGGGGTGGGTGGGAGCCGGACGATACGGTGAGGCCCCGCTCGACTGTATCCGTATCGCGAGCATTCTACCCACCCCCAACCCCTCCCTAAGAGGGAGGGGAGAGGTTCTCTACCGACCGCGCGGCGTTCTCTCTCAGAGGGAGAGCCATCAACCGATCGCTTCCAGCACCGCTGCGCGGAGTTCGGGGATGCCCATGCCGCCTTCGCTGGAGGTGGTGATGATGTCCGGGTGCGCGGCGGGGCGCTTGCGGGCTTCCTCGGCCGTCGCGGCGGTGACGGCGGCGAGATCGGTGGCCTTGACCTTGTCGGCCTTGGTCAGGACGATGCGGTAGCTGACGGCGGCCTTGTCGAGCATCGCGAGGATTTCGCGGTCGACTTCCTTGATGCCGTGACGCGAGTCGATCAGCACCAAAGCGCGCTTCAGCACGTCGCGGCCGCGCAGGAAGTCGTTCACCAGATAGCGCCACTGGCGGACCATGTCCTTGGGCGCCTTGGCGAAGCCGTAGCCGGGCATGTCGACCAGCCGGAACGCCAGCGGGTTGCCGACATCGAAGAAGTTCAGTTCCTGCGTGCGGCCCGGTGTGTTCGACGTGCGCGCGAGGCCGTTGCGGTTGGTCAGCGCGTTGAGCAGCGACGACTTGCCGACGTTCGAACGGCCGGCGAACGCGACCTCCGGTACCAGCGGATCTGGCAGATGCTCCAGCTTGGGCGCGGACTTCAGGAACGCGACCGGCCCGGCGAATGCCTTGCGTGCGATCTCCAGCTGTTCGTCGGTGAAGCTCACTTCTTCACCGGCTCTTTCAGGCCCGGATGGCGGGCGTAGAGCAGGCGCTGCTGCAAAATCGAGACGCAGTTGGTGGTGATCCAGTAGACCTGAAGGCCGACCGCGAACGGCGCCATCACGAACATCAGCACCCAGGGCAGGAAGGCGAAGACCTGCTTCTGCGTCTCGTCCATCGCCTGCGGGTTCAGCTTGAACTGGAAGTACATGCTGATGCCGAGCAGGACGGGCACGACGCCGATCGCCAGGAAATGCGGCGGGGTGAAGGGGATCAGGCCGAACAGGTTGATGATCGTCGCCGGATCGGGTGCGGACAGATCCTTGATCCAGCCGACGAACGGCTGATGCCGCATTTCGATCGTCAGCATCAGCACCTTGTACAGCGCATAGAAGATCGGGATCTGGATCAGCGTCGGCAGACACCCGGCAAGCGGGTTGACCTTTTCCTGCTTGTAGAGGGCCATGACCTCCTGCTGCATGCGGACCTTGTCGTCCTTGTACCGCTCCTGCAGCGCCTTCATCTTGGGCTGGATCGCACGCATCGCCGCCATCGAGGCGAACTGGCGCTGGGCGATCGGGAAAAGCAGCAGGCGGATCGTCAGCGTCAGCAGGATGATCGCGATGCCGAAGTTGAAGACGTGGCGGAAGATCCAGTCGAGATAATAGAAGATCGGCTTCTCGACGATGCGGAACCAGCCCCAGTCGATCGCGTAATCGAGCTTCGCCACGCCCTGATCGTCGGTGTAGCGGTCGAGCAGGCGCACTTCCTTGGCACCCGCGAAGAAGCGCGAGGTCTGGGTCAGGCTTCGGCCTGGCGCAACGACGCGCGGCTGAACCGCGAAATCGGCCTGGTAGGCGCTGTTCGCACCTGCGCGGAACTGGCCGTCGAAGGTCGCGGCCTGATCCGGGATCAACGCGGTCAGCCAGTATTTGTCAGTGAAGCCGAGCCATCCGCCCTGCGTCGTGAAGCGCTGGGGGCCGGCATCGACGTCCTTGAAGTCGGGCTTGTAGTTGGCGGCACCGTTCGCGACCGACATCGGGCCGGTGTGGATCGTCCAGCTATCGGGGTCCTTCGACACGCCGCTGCGATTCACATAACCGTACGCGGCGACCGGCACCGGGCGCTGGCCGGCGTTCTGAACGGTCTGGCGGACGGTGAACATATACCCGTCGTCGACCGCCAGTTGGATGCCGAAGCGCTGGCCTGTGGCGTTGGTTGTGGTCAGCATCACCGGCTGGCCGGGCGCGAGCTTTTGCGAGGAGGCGGTCCAGACGGCGTCGGCGGCGGGCGGCGTCAGGCCCTCGGCGCGCCAGCCGAAGCCGGCGAAATACGCCTGCGGAGCGCCGGCCGGGGACAGGAGGCGGATCGGGTCGGAGTTCCTGGCGACCGTTTCCTTGTAGCCGACGAGCACGAGGTCATCGATCCGCGCGCCGCGCAGGTTGATCGATCCGCGCAGCGTCGGCGTTTCGATCTGCACGCGCGGGCTTTCCGCGAGTACCACGCGGCGGTCGCGGACGGCGGCGGGGCTGTCGGCCGTCGGATCGGCACCGGGCTTGGGCGGCAGCGCGACCTGCTTGCCGTCGACCATCTTGGTCGCGGGCGGGTTGGCGGTCGGGAAGAACCGGTTCTGGATCAGCGGCCATCCGAACAGGATCAGCGCCGCGATCACCGCGAACAGCACGAAATTCTGGCGATCGTTCTTCAAGTCGTCAGCCCCGGTAAAAGAGGTCGCCCCGGTCGAGGTCGGCCAAGTAGAGGGTGGTCACGCGTCATGGCACGGGATCGGGGCCGTAACCGCCCCACGGATGGCAGCGCGCGATGCGCTTCGTCGCCAGCCAGCCCCCTTTGACCGCGCCATAGCGGCGAAGGGCGGTGATTGCATAGGCCGAACAGGAAGGGTCGTAGCGGCAGGACGGCGGCAGCACCGCCGAGGGTCCGACCTGCCACGCCCGCGCGACGAGGATGAGGGCGCGCGACGCGAGGCTCACCGCGCGACCTTCTTCAGGGCTTTCGCGAGTTCGATGCGGAGCGCAGTGTAATCGCGCTCGATGCCGCCGTTGCGGCCGATCAGCACGTGATCCGCACCGCGAATGCCGTCCACCGGCAGCAGCTCACGCGCAAGCGACCGCAAGCGGCGCTTCATCCGATTCCGGACGACCGCGTTGCCGATCTTCTTGGTGACGGTGAATCCGACCCGCATCGCCGGGTCGTCATCGCGGCGGTCCCGCACCAGCAGGACGAAGCCCGGCATCGGTGCGCGACGGCCAGTGTTCGCCGCCAGGAAATCCCGACGGCGTGATATTACGGTTACGCCGACAGCTTCTTGCGGCCGCGGGCGCGGCGAGCGCGGATCACCGAGCGGCCGCCCACCGTCGCCATCCGCGACCGGAAGCCGTGCCGGCGTGCCCGAACCAGGTTGCTCGGCTGGAAGGTCCGCTTCATCGTTCATTCCCTTGGGTATCGTTCAAACAGAAAGGGCCGCCACGCGGACGGCCTTGTTGGCGGTCGCATAAGCGAGCGACCGGTCGAAGTCAACGCGCGGCCGATCATTGCGGACCGTCGCGACGCGTCTTCTGGCGCTCGTTCTGGCGTTCTCTGGCGAGGCGGCGGAGCGCGCTTTCACGGCGCATCGCGCGGTCGATAATGCGCCCGGTCCGCGGCCATTTGCGCTTGGCGCGCGCGAACCGCTGACGCGCCGCCGCCGAATTGCGGAGGATCAGCACCAGCCCGCCCGCGAACAGGAAGATACCGGCCGGACCCGGCACCGGCGCCAGCAGCGGTGCCGCAACGATCAGCAGGCCACCCAGCACGAGTTGCGCGATTCGAATCGCGGGGCGGCGAGCGGGCGGGGCGGGGATCACGCACCGCATCTGGAACCGGTGTGTTGTGTTTGCAAGACGGCGCTCGCGCTCGCTTGTTCAAAATAGGCTGCTATGGATGAAAGTGAGTTTGGTGGGGGATGATGTGGCGGCGATCGTGCGGACGGTGGCGTATCTGGGGTTGGAGGCGCGGCCGGTGGAGGTGCAGGTCCAGCTGATCGCCGGGCTTCCCGCGTTCAACCTCGTCGGGCTGGGCGACAAGGCCGTGGGCGAGAGCCGCGAGCGGGTGCGCGGGGCGATCGCGGCGATGGGGCTGGCGCTGCCGCCGAAGCGCATCGCCGTGAACCTGAGCCCAGCCGACCTGCCGAAGGAAGGGTCGCATTTCGACCTGCCGATCGCGCTCGCGTTGCTGGGCGCTATGGGCATCGTCGATGTCGAGATGCTGGCGGATTACGTCGTCGTCGGAGAATTGGGGCTGGACGGCCGGATCGCGCCCTCGCCGGGCGTGCTGCTGGCGGCGTTGCACGCGAGCAGCGAGGACAAGGGGCTGGTGTGTCCGGCCGCGCAAGGGGCGGAGGCGGCGTGGGCGGCCTCGGTGGAGGTGGTCGCCGCGCCCGACCTGCTGGCATTGCTCAACCATTTCAACGGGCGCGGTCTGTTGGCGGCACCGCCCGCCGGGGAGGTCGAGGAGGCGCGGACCGGTCCGGACCTGAACCAGGTGAAGGGTCAGGAAACCGCCAAGCGCGCGCTGGAGATTGCGGCGGCGGGCGGCCACAATCTGCTGATGTGCGGGCCACCGGGCGCGGGCAAGTCGCTGATGGCGGCGTGCCTGCCGGGTATCCTGCCGCCGCTGGATGCGGCCGAGGCGCTGGAAGTGTCGATGGTGCAGTCGGTGGCAGGGACGCTGACGGGCGGCAGGCTGACGCGGGCGCGACCGTTTCGCAGCCCGCATCACTCGGCATCGATGGCGGCGCTGACCGGGGGCGGGTTGAAGGTCAAGCCGGGCGAGGTAAGCCTCGCGCATCTCGGCGTGCTGTTCCTCGACGAACTGCCGGAGTTCCAGCGGGCGGTGCTCGACTCGCTTCGGCAACCATTGGAGACCGGCACCGTCAGCGTGGCGCGGGCGAATGCGCATGTAACGTTTCCGGCGCGGGTGCAGTTGATCGCGGCGATGAACCCGTGCCGGTGCGGGCACCTAGGCGACGCCGGGCTGGCGTGCGCTCGGGCTCCGCGGTGCGCGGCGGATTACCAGGCGAAGGTGTCGGGGCCGCTGCTCGACCGAATCGACCTGCACGTCGATGTCGCGGCGGTGAGTGCCGCCGATTTAATCCTGCCAGCGCCGACGGAAGGGTCCTTAGAGATTGCAGCGCGCGTGGCGGCGGCGCGGGCGATCCAGACGGAGCGATACCGGGAGCAGCGCGTCCGCACGAATGCGGAGGCGGACGGTGCGCTGCTCGACGCGGTGGCGACGCCGGATGCCCCCGGCCGCAAGCTGCTGGGGCAGGCGGCGGAGACGATGCGGCTGACCGCGCGCGGCTACACCCGCATCCTGCGCGTGGCGCGCACGATCGCCGATCTGGCCGGGAGCGGGGAGGTGGCGCGCATCCATATCGCGGAGGCGCTGAGCTACCGACGGCAGCCGCCGCGGGCGTGATGATCGATTTGATGGTTCGCTCGCGCAGGGGGCGCGGGCATGACGAGGGGGAAGAACGATGAAGTGGATGTTCCTGCCGCTGAAACGGATTGGCGACTTCCGGGGGCGTTCGCGGCGAAGAGAATTCTGGATGTTCACGCTGTTCGAGGTGGCGGTGATCTGCGCGACCGGCTTCGTCGATCGTTCCCTTGGCGAAGCGAGAGGTGAGGGCATCATCGGGTCGCTGGTCATCCTCGCGTTCATGGTCCCGAGCGTGATGGTGTCGATCCGGCGATTGCATGACACCGATCGATCGGGGTGGTGGATCTGGGTGAGCCTTGTTCCCGTCCTCGGCTCGCTGGCGCTGCTGGCCTTGTTCTGCATGGAGGGCACTGGCGGGACCAATCGATACGGCGAGGACCCGAAGGATGCCGACACCTCGGACGATGTGTTCGCCTGACCACCGCATAACGGGTTGCGCAGCGGCGGGTGCTGGTCTAGCCAGCCCGCCGCTGCCCCTGTGGCGAAATTGGTAGACGCGACCGACTCAAAATCGGTTGCCGCAAGGCATGCTGGTTCGAGTCCGGCCAGGGGCACCACCTTCTCGCAAGTCAATTGATCGAACAGCAGACCAGTCACCGGTCTGGTGCAGGCGCTGAGTCGCGAACTTGACTTTCCTGCGTTTGTTCTCTATCTGTTCTTTTGGGGCAGGGGGAGTTTGGCATGACGGGGATATCTGGCGGGAGCCGGTCCGGCGCTTTTTCGGGGTGGCTGCGGACGGGCAAGTTGCTTCCGGCGCCCGGTACTTGCGATCTCGAACTCAAATTCAACCCGTGGCACGATCCCACGGACGGTCGGTTCACCTTTGCGGGCGCTGGAAGCCGCCACGGCGGGGGTGGTGACGTGGCCGGTGCAGCGAGGAGTGGCGCGCCAAGCCGGGGCAACCGCACGCGCGCCTTGCAAGAGCGTATGACCTCGCAGAACGCGACATCGCAAAGGTGGAGGCAGCGCGAGCCGGATTGTCGGCAGGAGGCCGGAGATCAGCCAGACTTGGTGCGTCGAGGACGAAGCCTGGCTACATTGCCAGAACGCAACCTACCGATCAGTCGAACCCCATCACTGAGTTCTTCGGCGGCGTCGGCGAAGGACTCTCAGACGTCGGGGAAGGAGCAGTGGAGGGTATCCGATCTGCGGTCACGACCAATCCGGCGACCACCGTCCGCGACGCCGCAGGCGGGGTGGCCAGCATGATCGATGCCGCGATCTCCGCGGAGGATACGCCTGCTCGGATCCAGGTTTCGCGCGCCGCAAGCGCGGTGGCCAATGCCTCGGCGCGCGACGTCGGTCGTTTTACCGGATCGGTTGCTGGAAATGTCGCACTGGCGGCAGCGCCGGGAGCAACGCTCTCCAGAGTTGCAGCATTGCGCCGACTTCGCGTGGCAAGGCCGCGGCGGACTTTCGACCCTCCGCAGATCGGCTGGGTCAAGGAAACCACGAAGTCCAAGAAACCTTGGAAAGCCTATAACGACGCGGCGACCGGCGCGCGTCCCGGTCCGGCGCCGACGTTGATGCGGACGATGGTGGATGGTTCGAAACGGCCGGTGAAGTTCGACGGGGTCCGTGGCGATTATGTGATCGACCGAAAAATGAAAGTGGTTGATGCCCCCAACGCGCGGGCTCAGCTCCTGCGACAATCGGGGGTATTGGCAGAACATCATTTGATCGGATTATGGGAAGTTCCAACTGCTGCCCAGAAGACTAAGGCTTTGAAGCTGTTCAAAAAGATGAACGTCACCAACATTCATGTGAAGGTCGTGAAGCGATGATTGCCAGGCAGGTTGCAAGCATTATCGCGGAGTTCTACGTATTCCTGGAATTGAGCGACGAGGAAGAGCTCAATCCCGATAATGCTGTGAACATGATGGAATCCCTCGCCTGCCATCTCGAGGAGATGGAAAAGGGATTCCTCAGGGAACTGGTGGATGCGTTCGCGATCATCTCCGAAGACTATAGTGACGAGGCACGGGAGTTGGTGCGCGACATACCGTATAGCTTGTATCTGGAAGAGGCGCTCGCAGCCGATGATCCCGTCAGGCTCGCCGAGTTGGAGGCGCAGCGTGACGCGAGGGACTGAAGAGGCGACGTGTCCGACGAACGAGGCAGGCAAGAACCCTTACGCAACTTCCAATTTGTACATCCCCGCATCTCTGGGTGAAATATATGATCTTTTTGGGGCGATGATCTTGGACGCTCCGACGTTCATAGATGGTTCGGGTAAATTGCCGGAGCGCAATATCGACACGGTCTTCAGGCAGCTCACCGAAAGTTCTGGCATCGCTCGAAAAAAGCTCGGTGAGGAGCGATACGCGACCCTGATAGGTACCGCTGAACGTGCTAAAGCGTTGTTCTTAGGTGACCCGAACGTGGATAACGGTAAAACCGATCAGGGACGCGAGTTGTTATTCGAGATAGAAGACATCGTGCAAACTGTCCGTCGGAAACGCGTCAAGGCCAAGCTGCTCGACGAGGAGGGCGAAGTATCCGGCGATTGACCCTCACCGCCGCAACGGCCGCTGTTCGTCCAAGAGGTTGCGGATCGTCGTGGCGGCGACGCCGGCTTCGCCCATCGCGTGGCTGATCTGGTCGAGCCCCTTCACCACGTCGCCGGCGGCGAAAAGGCCGGGGAGGGTGGTGCGCTGGTGATCGTCGACTTCGAGGCAGCCTTCGGCGGTGGCGCGGGCACCCGCGGCGACGGCGAGGTCGGAGCGGATCACGGACCCGAGCGCGGGGTAGACGCTGTCGAAGCGCATGCGGCCTTCGGCGGTGTCAAAGGCTAGCTGGTCGCCTTCGATCGCGAAGCCGCCGCAGGGGCCTTGCACGCGCACGATGCCGGCGGCGTCGAGGGCCGCTTCGCAGGCGGGATCGAGGTCGAGATCGGGTTCGGGGCTGACGAGCGTCACGTCGCGTGTGTAGCCGCGCAGGAACAGCGCCTCCTTCATGCCGTGGCTGCCCTTGCCGATGATGCCGACGCGGCGGTCGGTCACCTCGTACCCGTCGCAGATCGGGCAATAGCGGAGCAGTCCGCGACTCAGGGCGTCGTCGTGCAGGGCGGGGTCCATTTTCGGGCGATTGTTGACGACGCCGGTGGCGAGCAGGACGGTGCGCGCCTTCGCGATGCGGTCGCCGAGGTGGACGACGAAGCCGTTATCGGCCGGTTCGATCGCGGTGACGACCGCCTCTTCACGCACTGCGCCGTACCGTTCGGCCTGGCACAGCATCAGGCCGAGCAGGTCGCGGCCCGCGATTCCGTCCGGATAGCCGGCATGATTGTGGGTGCGCGGGATCCAGGCGGCGCGGCTGTCGCCGGAGTCGAACAGGCGGATGCTGAGGTGGAAGCGCGCGAGATAGATGGCGGCGGTCAGGCCGGCGGGGCCGGCTCCCACGATGATGCAGTCGTCCATGCGGCTTGCCTCGTTCTTCGCCCTTGCCCTAGTGCCCCCTATAGATGGAGGAACGGATGAGTAACGACTTTCCTGCGAGGCCGTTCAACCGCAGGCGTTTTCTGAACATCAGGGCAGGAGTCGCATGACGTTCGCGGCGACCGTGCTGACGCTGTACCCGGAAATGTTTCCCGGACCGCTGGGGGCGAGCATCGCCGGGCGGGCGCTGCGCGAGGAACGCTGGTCGCTGGAGGCGGTCCAGATCAGGGATTTTGCGACCGATCGGCATCGCTCCGTCGACGATACGCCGGCGGGGGGCGGCGCGGGGATGGTGCTGCGCGCGGATGTCGTGGCAGCGGCGCTGGACAGCGTCGCCGACGACCGGCCCGTGCTGGCGATGACGCCGCGGGGCGCGCCGCTGACGCAGGATCGCGTGCGGGCGCTGGCGTCGGGGCCGGGCGCGACGATCCTGTGCGGTCGGTTCGAGGGTTTCGACGAACGGCTGTTCCAGGCGCGCGCGATCGAGGAAGTGTCGATCGGCGACTATGTGCTGTCGGGCGGCGAGATGGGGGCGCTGGTGCTGCTGGACGCTTGCGTTCGGCTGATTCCCGGCGTAATGGGCGCGGCTTCCAGTGGGGACGAGGAAAGCTTCGAAAGCGGCCTCCTCGAATACCCGCATTATACCCGCCCCTATGAATGGGAAGGGCGCACGATCCCCGAAGTGCTGCGATCGGGGGATCATGCGCGGATCGCGGCGTGGCGCAAGTCACAGGCCGAGACCGATACACGGCTACGGCGGCCGGACCTTTGGGAGCGCCATGAGGGTGCTCGGGTCCAGTCGCCCTCTGGCGCGCGGCGACGACAGGACGATTGAACATGAACATCATCCAGCAGATCGAAGCCGAGCAGATCGCGAAGCTGACCGAAAAGCGCGCGATCCCCGAATTCCGCGCCGGCGACACGCTGCGCGTCGGCGTGCGCGTGGTCGAGGGCGAGCGTACCCGCGTCCAGGCGTACGAGGGCGTGTGCATTGCGCGTTCGAACAAGGGCATGGGATCGTCGTTCACGGTCCGCAAGATCAGCTTCGGCGAGGGCGTCGAGCGCGTCTTCCCGCTGTACTCGCCGAACATCGATTCGATCGACGTCGTGCGCAAGGGTGCGGTGCGTCGCGCCAAGCTCTACTACCTGCGTGGCCGCACCGGTAAGTCGGCGCGTATCGCCGAGCGTCGCGACACGCGTCCGGCCAAGGGCACCGCAGCGGCCGAATAAGCCACGCGAGCCTTTTCCGGCTTTCAGATCGGGCGGCGGTTCCAGACGGGACCGCCGCCTTTTCTTTTGCCCCGACGCGGCGCATGATGACGCCTTCGTTCGGGGGAGCGGGGGCATGACGACGGGGATAGTGGCGACCGACGCGGTCGTCGGAGAGTCGGCCGCGCGCGAGGAGCCGGACGGCGCGCCGCGCATCGCGACACTGGATATCCTGCGGGGGATCGCGATCCTCGGCATCCTGTTCATGAACATCAATTCTATGGGCGGGACGATGGCCGCGTCGCACGGGCCGCGGCCGGACCTGATCGGGTGGACGCCGTTCGATCAGCTATTCTGGTGGCTGCGGCAGGTGTTCGCGACCGGCACCGCGCGGGCGCTGCTGGAGATGCTGTTCGGGGCGGGGATGGTGATCCTGACCGGCAGGTTGGCTGACCGGATTGGTCGATGGCGGATGATCGGGCGCTATTACTGGCGCAACGTCGTGCTGTTCGGGTTCGGGATGGTGCACGTGTTCGTGCTGCTCTGGCCCGGCGATGTGCTCCACACCTATGCGCTCGCGGCGCTGATCGTGTTCCCGTTGCGGCGGCTGCCGGTCTGGGCACTGATCGTGCTGGGGCTGAGTTTCGCGACGTGGTCCGCGGCACGCGAGCTGCCGAACATGCGGACGGCGGTGCGGGAGAATGTGCTGGTCGCGTCCGCCAAGGTGCACCGCGCGCAGGGAATCGCGCCGACCACGGACGAGAAGAAGGCGATCGCCGGTCTGGAGATGTGGCACGGCTTCGTCGCCAAGACTGTTCGCGACAGCGCCACCGAACTGCGCGCACGTTCGCAGGGGTTCGACGCTTGGCGCGGGGCGATGATCGGTGAATATGTGCGCCGCGCGTCCCGGCCGATGACGGTGGTGAATGTCCTGTGGGAGGCGGCCAGCGTGATGCTGATCGGGGCGGCGCTGTTCCGTCTCGGGATCTTGCAGGGGCTGCGCAGTGCCGCCTTCTATCGGCGGATGGCGATCGGCTGGTCCGCGATCGGGTTGAGCATCCGGGTGATTGCGGCGTGGCGGACCAGTCGGCTGGACGACAGTGTGACGCTGTTGTGGGCGGGCGACGAATATGGCCGGATCGCGATGACGCTGGGCCATGTCGGGCTGGTGTGCTGGCTGCTGACAACCGCGGCGGGACGACGGTTGCTGAAGCCGTTCGCGGCGGCGGGGCGGACGGCCCTGACGCTGTATATCACGCAGACGTTGCTGTGCTTGTGGCTGCTCTATCCTCCGTTCGCGCTGGGGCTGTTCGCGACGCAGGGATGGGCGGGGTTGATGCTGACGGCGCTGGCGACCGACGCGCTGCTGCTGTGGGTCGCGAACGTCTACCTGCGCCACTATACGATCGCGCCGGTCGAGTGGCTGTGGCGGTCGCTGGCCGAGGGGCGGCGCCTACCGTTCCGCGGCGTTGCGGTGGAGGCACGCGCGGGGTAGCGACCCTGCGATGACGGCGGGGCCATCGATAGCGGGAAGCGAGCCCGATGGCGCGCCGCGGCTGCTGTCGCTGGACGTGCTGCGCGGGGTCGCGATCCTCGGCATCCTGTTCATGAACATCAACGAGATGGGCGGATCGATCTGGGCATCCTGGGTCGAGCCGCGGCATTTCGGCTGGACGATCGCGGACCGCAGCGTTTGGGCGGTGCGCGACGTGCTGGCGGAGGGAACCGCCCGCGCACTGCTGGAGATGCTGTTCGGGGCGGGCATGGTGATCCTGACCGATCGGACGGCGGGGCAGGTGGGCGAAAGTTTGGCGGTACGCCGCTACGTCCGGCGCAATCTGGTGCTGCTGGCGTTCGGCATCGTGCACATGCTGGTGCTGCTGTGGCCGGGGGATATCCTGCACAGCTATGCGCTGGCGGCGCTGATCGTCGTCTGGTTCCGACGGCTTGAGCCGGGACAGATGCTGGCGATCGGGCTGTGGCTGACGGTGACGGAGTTGATCGCGAACGGCGTGGCGCTGATCGATCCGGGCACGGCTATAGTGGCGATCGATCACGCACGCGACATCGTGCTGGAGGATGCGGCGCGGACGAGCGACTTCGCCGGGTGGGCGGGCGCGCTGTGGCGGATCGAGGTGGTACTGCTGCGCGCGGGCGAGATCGAGACGGTGCTGGAGGCGGCGGGCACGATGCTGATCGGTGCGGCGCTGTTCCGGTGGGGTGTGTTGCAGGGCGGCCGGTCGCGGGGCTTCTACTCGGTGCTGGTGATGGTGGGATACGCCGTCGGGCTGCCGGTGCGGATCGCGGGCGTGACGGCGGAACTGGCCGGGCGGGATGCCGGGCCGGCGGTCGATATGCTGTACGAGGTGGCGCGGCTGGCGACGACGCTGGGGCATATCGGGCTGCTGAATCTGTTGCTTGGCAGCGCCCTCGGTGCGTGGCTGCTGCGGCCCTTTGCGGCGGCGGGGCGGACGGCATTGACGCTGTACGTCGCGCAGTCCGCCGTGTGCCTGTGGTTGCTGTACCCGCCATTCGCGCTGGGACTGTACGGGGAGCAGGGGTGGGCCGCGATGATGGCGACCGCGCTGGCGGTGAACGCGGTGCTGCTGGTGGCGGCAAACTGGTGGGTCGCGCGATTCCGGATCGCGCCGGTGGAGTGGGCGTGGCGGTCGCTGGCGGAGGGGCGACGGTTGCCGCTTCGGTAGGGGGGGCTCTGCGCTCCCGACCTTCCGTTCGCCTTGAGGCTGTCGAGCGGCTCTGGCCACGAGCGTCGAGGCTTGCGGTCAGGTGGCTTCGACAAGCTCAGCCCGAACGGCTGGGGGGCGACGACGGCGTAGTATACTGATCTCGCCGCGCGCTGTGCCGCGCCTGAAGGGCGAGGGTACTCGTCCTCACCCTTCAGGCGCTGCGCTCCTCCCTCCCTCTCCCAAGGGGAGAGGGAAAAGAAGGGGTTACTGGTCGAGGAAGCTGCGCATCTTGCGGCTGCGGCTCGGGTGCTTGAGCTTGCGCAGCGCCTTCGCCTCGATCTGGCGGATGCGTTCGCGCGTCACCGAGAACTGCTGGCCGACCTCTTCGAGCGTGTGGTCGGTGTTCATGCCGATACCGAAGCGCATGCGCAGCACGCGCTCCTCGCGCGGCGTCAGAGAGGCGAGGACGCGGGTGACCGTTTCCTTCAGGTTCGCCTGGATCGCCGCATCGACCGGGATGACCGCGTTCTTGTCCTCGATGAAGTCGCCGAGGTGCGAATCCTCCTCGTCGCCGATCGGCGTTTCGAGCGAGATCGGCTCCTTGGCGATCTTCATCACCTTGCGGACCTTCTCGAGCGGCATCGAGAGGCGCTCCGCCATCTCCTCGGGCGTGGGCTCGCGGCCCTGCTCGTGGAGGAATTGGCGGCTGGTGCGGACCAGCTTGTTGATCGTCTCGATCATGTGGACCGGGATGCGGATGGTCCGCGCCTGATCCGCGATCGAGCGGGTGATCGCCTGACGGATCCACCACGTCGCGTACGTGCTGAACTTGTAGCCGCGGCGATATTCGAACTTATCGACCGCCTTCATCAGGCCGATGTTGCCCTCCTGGATCAAATCCAGGAACTGAAGGCCGCGGTTCGTATACTTCTTCGCGATCGAGATCACGAGACGCAGGTTCGCCTCGACCATCTCCTTCTTGGCGATACGCGCCTCACGCTCGCCCTTCTGGACCATGTTGACGATCCGGCGGAACTCGGTGAGCGCCATGCCGGTCGCCTGCGCGATCTCGCCGATCTCGTTGCGGATACGATCGACCGACTCGCTCTCGTTCGCGACGAAGGCGGACCATTTCTTGTCCATCTTGCCGAGCGACTGGAGCCACGTGTCGTCCAGCTCGTGCCCGACATAGCGGTCGAGGAAGTCCTTGCGCGGCACCTTGTGGCGCTCCGCCAGACGCAGCATCTGGCCACCGAGCGCGGTCAGGCGCCGGTTGAAGGCATAGAGCTGATCGACGAGATATTCGATCTTGGCGTTGTGAAACTGGACGCTCTCGACCTCGGCGGTCAGTTCCTCGCGCAGCTTCTGGTACTTGCGTTCGTCGGCCGCCGACATGTCGCCACCGGCCGACATCGAGTCGAGCCGGGCCTGCTGAAGCTTCGAGAACTTCTTGTAGAGCGCGGTGATGTTGGCGAACCGCTCCAGCGCGATCGGCTTGAGCTGCTCCTCCATCTGCGCGAGGCTGAGGGTATTGTCCTCCTCCTCGTCGTCGGACGGACGCGGCGTGCGACGCTCGGTCAGGTCGTCCTCGTCGTCGGCGGACGCCTCTTCCTTGACGTCCTCCTCTTCCTTGAAGGACGCGCCGGCAGTCTTCTCGCTGATCTCGTCGCCTTCGTCCTCGGCCCCCTCGACCTGCTCGGCCGACGGACCCTTGGACAGCATCGCGTCGAGATCGAGGATCTCGCGCAGCTGCATCGTGCCTTCGTTGAGCGCGGTCGACCAGTCGATGATCGCGTTGAAGGTGATAGGCGATTCGCACAGGCCCAGGATCATCGTGTCCCGGCCGGCCTCGATCCGCTTGGCGATCGCGATCTCGCCCTCGCGCGACAGAAGCTCCACGGCTCCCATCTCGCGCAGGTACATGCGGACCGGATCGTCGGTGCGATCGATCGTCTCTTTCTTCTTTTCGGGAAGCGCGGTGTCGGTGGACTCGCCCTCGGCGGCCTCCGGCTCGTCGCCGTCGTCCGCGCGCTCCTCGGTTTCGCCGTCCTCGCCCGCTTCCTCGTTCTCGACGATGTTCACGCCCATTTCGTTGAGCGCGGACATCACGTCCTCGAGCTGGTCGGAGGACATCTGGTCCTGCGGCAGCGCCTCGTTGAGCTGGTCGTAGGTGATGTAGCCGCGCTTCTTGGCGCGGGCGATCAGCTTCTTGATGTTGGCGTCATTGAGATCGATGAGCGGCGCGTCGGTCACCTCGACGCCGCCATCATCACCACCGCTGCCGTTCGACTTCGCCATTAATTACCCTCGGGTCCCGATAACCGGGCGTCTTCGTGCGCCTGACATAGGTTTGCAAGCCGCAATTCCAACGCCTGTTTCTCTCTAACCAATGCCACTTGTCGCTCGAACGCCTCGTCGGTGAAGCGCGCCTGCATCGCCGAGGTCGCCTCGGCCAGCAGTGCATCGACCTCCGGCCGGGCGATCAGGATGGCGATCGCCTCGTCCAGGTCTTCGCGCACGCGAACTGTATCGGCCGCCTTGCGTGTGAACGAATAGGGCATCGTGTCGGCGCGGAGGAGATCGCTGGCGATCCCCTCGAAACCGGATCGTGCCAATATGGTGACGAGGCGCGCGCTATCAAGCTGGCGGTCCTCCAGCGCGACGTCGACCACCGCCTCGAACAGCCGGCCGAGCGCGCCGTCGGCCAGTTTCAGGCTGCCGAGCACCTCCATATGGCGTGCGATCTCCGCGGGATGGCGGATCAGACCGGCGAGCACCGCCTTGGCCAGCACCCGGTCGATCCCGGCGGCGCGCACGGCCTTCGCATCCTGCGTGACGGGCAGCGGGCCGGGCCGCCACGGCTGCTTGCCACGCTGGAACGGTACGAACGGCTTGCGCTGCGGTGTGACCTGCGCATCGGCGCGGCGGCGGAATTCGGCGAGATATTCGGACTTCACCGCGGGATCGGCGATGCTGTTGGCGAGGTCCGACAGGCGGCGCTTCAGGCCGGCGCGCTGCTCCGGCGTGTCGAGCGGTTCGGCGGCGACCTCGCTCTGCCACAGTCGCTCGACCAGCGGCTCCGGCTTGGCGAGCAGCGCTTCCACCGCGGCTGGGCCGCCCTGCTTGACGAGGTCGTCCGGATCCTGACCCTGCGGCAGGGTCACGAACGACAGGCTGCGGCCGGGCGCGAGCATCGGCAGCGCGCGGTGCGCGGCGCGCAACGCAGCCTTCTGTCCGGCGGCGTCGCCGTCGAAACACAGGATCGGCACGTCGACCATCCGCCACAGCCGTTCGAGCTGCGCCTCGGTCAGCGCGGTGCCGAGCGGGGCGACGGCCTCGTGGATGCCCGCCTGCGACAGGGCGATCACGTCCATATACCCCTCGACCACCAGCACGCGGCCGGCCTTGCGCGCGGCGGGGGCGGCGCGATCGAGATTGTAGAGCGTGCGGCCCTTGTCGAAGAGCGGCGTGTCGGGCGAATTGAGGTATTTCGGCTCGCCCTGATCCAGAATGCGCCCGCCGAACGCGATCGTCCGGCCGCGCGCGTCGCGGATCGGGATCATCAGGCGACCACGAAAACGGTCGTACGGCTCCTTGCCCTCGACCTGGATCAGCATGCCGGCCTCGACCAGCAGCGGATCGCCGTAATCCTTCAGCGCGGTCTTCAGCCGCCCGCGCGAATCGGGCGCGAAGCCCATGCCGAACGTGCGCGCCGTCTCTGGCGAGATGCCGCGCCGGTCGAGCAACGCGCGCGCGTCGTTGCCGGACAGGCCGTTGAGTTGCTCCGTGAACCAGATGGCGGCGTCGGCCATGACCTCGTGCAGGCCCTTGGCGCGCTCCGCCTTCTCCGCGGACTGGCGGTCTTGCGCGGGCATCTCCAGCCCGGCCGCCTGCGCCAGTTCCTTGACCGCGTCGATGAAGGGCAGGCCGCGCTGGTCGGTCATCCACCGGATCGCATCGCCATGCGCGGAGCAGCCGAAGCAGTGGTAGAAGCCCTTGTCGTCGTTGACGTAGAAGCTGGGCGTCTTCTCGTTGTGGAACGGGCAGCAGCCACGCATCTCGCGGCCGGCCTTTTGCAGCTTGGTCGTCTTGCCGATCAACGCCGACAGCGACGTGCGCGCACGCAGTTCGTCGAGGAAGGCGGGCGACAGGCTCATGCGCGCGATTCTATTCACTCATGGCGCAGGGGGAAGGGGTTGGCAAACTATTCGCGTGATGCGGCCGAGTTGGTGGCACCGAACCCTCCCCCGGCCCCTCCCGCGAGCGGGAGGGGAGTTTGATGAACTTCTTGCTCCCCTCCTGCAGGGCGGGAGGGGTTGGGGGAGGGGCGTTCCGCGAGCACCCGCTCGATCTCTGCGACCACCCCTTCCAGATTGGAGAGCACGTCGTTGTTCCAGAACCGGATTACGCGAAAGCCCCGCGCTGCCAACACTTCGGTGCGTCGAGCGTCCTCGGCCGAGTCATGCTGCCCGCCGTCGACCTCGATCACCAAGCCGATCGATCGAGCCACGAAGTCGCAGATGTAAGCTCCGACCGGCACTTGCCGGTTGAAGCGCACGCGTGCGACCTTCCGCGCGCTCAACGCACGCCAGAGTCGCACTTCGGCTTCCGTGGGATTGTTGCGGAGGATGCGGGCTTGGTTTCGGGGCGCTGTCATGGAGTTGGTGGCTCCGGCCGTCCCCCAACCCCTACCGCAAGCGGGAGGGGAGTTAAGAAAGAGCCTACGCCAACGCTGCCTTCACCAGCCCGCTGGCCTTCGCCATGTCTAGGGTCACGGCGTGACGTGCCTTCAGTTCGGCCATCACGCGGCCCATGTCCTTCATGCCGGTCGCGCCGAGATCGGTCTTGATCGCCTCGATCGCGGCCGTCGTCTCCGCGTCGCTCATCCGCGCGGGCAGGAAGCGTTCGATCACCGCGACCTCCGCCGCTTCGGCCGCGGCGAGTTCGGGGCGGTTGCCGGTCTCGTACATCGCGATCGATTCGCGGCGTTGCTTGACCATCTTCTGCAGCACCTCGACGACGAGGGCGTCGTCGTCATCGGGGGCCTTGCCCTCCCGACTCTGCGGCGCGCGGGCCTCGATGTCGCGGTTTTTGATCGCGGCCTGGATCAGGCCGATCGCGGCGCGGGATTCCTTGTCGCCGGCCTTCATGGCGGCGATCTGGGCTTGCTTGATGTCGTCTCGAATCATGGTGGCGCGGCCATAGCAGATTGACGGGAGGGATGGGCGAGTTTAGCGGGCGGGGCTTAGCGACATCGTAGATCAACCAACGGAGTGCCCGCCGCATCATGGCCGAGCCCACGCCTTTCGTCATGCCCGCTAAACCAGACAGCGCCACCGGTTGCCTCGTCCTCGCCAGTGGCGACGTGCTGTGGGGCCGCGGCTTCGGCGCGGAGGGGCATGCGGTGGGCGAAGTGTGCTTCCACACCGCGATGACCGGCTATCAGGAGATCATGACCGACCCGTCCTTCGCGGGTCAGATGATCGCCTTCACCTTTCCCCATATCGGCAATGTCGGCGCGAACCCCGACGACGTCGAGGCGGAAGGCCCGCACGCGCTGGGCATGATCGTGCGCGAGGACCCGACCGCGCCATCGAACTTCCGCAGCATGGAGCGGCTGGACGGCTGGATGGCGCGGCATGCCCGCATCGGCCTAGCCGGAATCGACACGCGCGCGCTGACCCGCCGCATCCGCACCGGCGGCGCCCCGAACGGCGTCATCGCGCATTCGGTGGCGGGCGAGTTCGATCTGGAAGCGCTGCTGGGCATCGCCCGCGCATGGCCGGGGCTGGAAGGGATGGACCTCGCCAAGGCCGTCTCGCGTGAGACGCAGGGCGGGTGGGGCGGTGGCGTATGGCGGCTGGGCTTCGGTTATGACGACGCGGTCGGCGAGGAGTCGCGCCCGCACGTCGTCGCGATCGATTACGGCAGCAAGCACAACATCTTCCGCAACCTTGTTCATGCGGGAGCGAAGGTGTCGGTGGTCCCTGCGACCGCCAGTTTCGACGAGATCATGGCGCTGAAGCCGGAGGGTATCTTCCTGTCGAACGGCCCCGGCGACCCGGCCGCTACCGGCGAATATGCAGTGCCGGTGATCCGGCAGTTGCTCGATACGAAGCTGCGGCTGTTCGGCATTTGCCTCGGTCACCAGCTGCTGGGTCTGGCGGTCGGGGCGACCACGACCAAGATGTTCCAGGGACATCGCGGGGCGAACCACCCGGTCAAGCGGCTGAGCGATGGCGCGGTCGAGATCACCAGTATGAACCACGGCTTCTCGGTCGAGCGGGACTCGCTGCCCGCCGGTGTGACGGAGACGCACGTGTCGCTGTTCGACGGATCGAACGCCGGGCTAGAACTGGACGGCGGGCGGGCGTTCAGCGTGCAGTATCACCCGGAAGCGTCGCCGGGGCCGCAGGACAGTTTCTATCTGTTTAAGCGGTTTGTAGGGTCGCTGGTAAAGGCAGCATGAGCTTCTTGTTTGCCTTGGCGATCCAAGGAGCGATCGCTAAATCCCGCGTGGACTTGAACCAGTCTCAGCTCAATATCATGAGCGATGCGTGTAAAGCCCCACGCCAGTGGCTCGTTCATCTCGGAGGCGAAGCGATACGATTTCGCCCTTCGCCTAACGCAAAGTACAAAAGAATAGACTGCGTGCTCAAGCGTCTCCGCGTGAGTATGGCCCCGAAGAAGCTCGGCTTTATCGGCAACGAACAGCTTTCGGAAGATAAGTAATGCCCAAACGCACCGACATCTCCTCCATCCTCGTTATCGGCGCGGGGCCGATCATTATCGGGCAGGCGTGCGAGTTCGATTATTCGGGCACGCAGGCGATCAAGGCGTTGAAGGAGGAGGGCTATCGCATCGTCCTCGTCAACTCCAACCCCGCCACGATCATGACCGACCCCGAGCTGGCCGACGCCACCTATGTGGAGCCGATCACGCCCGCGGTGGTGGCGAAGATCATCGAGAAGGAGCGGCCCGACGCCGTCCTGCCGACGATGGGCGGGCAGACCGCGCTGAATACGGCGCTGGCGCTGTTCCGAGACGGTACGCTGGAGAAGTTCGGCGTGCAGATGATCGGGGCCGATGCCGACGCGATCGACATGGCGGAGGATCGGCTGAAGTTCCGTGACGCGATGGACCGGATCGGGCTGGAAAGCGCGCGCTCGGCAATCGCGCACACCGAGGCGGACGCGCTGGAGGGGCTGGAGAAGGTCGGGCTGCCGGCGATCATCCGGCCGAGCTTCACGATGGGCGGCTCCGGCGGCGGCATCGCGTACAACCGTGCCGAGTTCATCCAGATCGTCCGCAACGGGCTCGACCTGTCGCCGACGACCGAAGTGCTGATCGAGGAGTCGCTGCTCGGTTGGAAAGAGTATGAGATGGAGGTGGTGCGCGACCGGAAGGACAACGCGATCATCATCTGCTCGATCGAGAATGTCGATCCGATGGGCGTCCACACCGGGGACTCGATCACCGTCGCGCCGGCGCTGACGCTGACCGACAAGGAATACCAGATCATGCGCAACGCATCGATCGCGGTGTTGCGCGAAATCGGAGTGGAAACAGGCGGTTCGAACGTACAGTTCGCGGTCAATCCGAAGGACGGTCGCCTGATCGTCATCGAGATGAACCCGCGCGTGTCGCGGTCGTCGGCGCTCGCATCGAAGGCTACCGGTTTCCCGATCGCCAAGGTCGCGGCGAAGCTGGCGGTCGGCTATACGCTCGACGAGATCGAGAACGACATCACCGGTGCGACGCCGGCCAGCTTCGAACCGACGATCGACTACGTCGTCACCAAGATCCCGCGCTTCGCGTTCGAGAAGTTCAAGGGCTCCGAACCGCTGCTCGGTACGGCGATGAAGAGCGTCGGCGAAGTCATGGCGATCGGCCGCAATATCCACGAGTCGATGCAGAAGGCCTTGCGCGGGCTGGAGACTGGACTGTCCGGCTTCAACGAGGTCGCGCATCTGGTCGGCGCACCGCGTGCTCAGATCGAGGCGGCACTGGCGACCGCGACGCCGGACCGGCTGCTGGTCGCGGCGCAGGCCCTACGCGAGGGCTTCACCGTCACCGAGGTTCACGCGATCGCCAAATACGACCCGTGGTTCCTGGAGCGGATCGCGGAGATCGTCGCGGCCGAGGCTGAGGTCATGGCGAACGGCCTGCCGATCGACGCGCCGGGCATGCGCCGGCTGAAGGCGATGGGTTTCGCCGACAAGCGGCTGGCGTGGCTGGCGCTGCAGTCCGCCAATCTGCGCGGCATGAACCGCGGCATCGCGCGCGGATCGGGGCTGATCCATGAGGTCGTGAAGGCGATGACCGGCGGCGTCACCGAGGACGAGGTGCGGGCGCATCGGTTGAAGCTGGGCGTTCGCCCGGTGTTCAAGCGCATCGACACCTGCGCCGCCGAGTTCGACGCGAAGACGCCGTATATGTACTCGACCTACGAAGCGCCGACGTTCGGAGAGCCGGAGGATGAGAGCCAGCCGAGCGACCGCCGCAAGATCGTGATCCTCGGCGGTGGGCCGAACCGGATCGGGCAGGGGATCGAGTTCGATTACTGCTGCTGCCACGCGTGCTTTGCGCTGGCGGATGCCGGGTTCGAGACGATCATGGTCAACTGCAACCCGGAAACGGTCAGCACGGACTACGACACGTCCGACCGCCTGTATTTCGAGCCGCTGACCGCGGAAGATGTGCTGGCGATCCTCGACGTCGAGAAATCGCGCGGCGAGCTGGTCGGCGTGATCGTGCAGTTCGGAGGGCAGACGCCGCTGAACCTCGCGCGGGCGCTCGAGGCTGCCGGTATCCCGATCCTTGGTACGTCGCCGGCGGCGATCGATCTGGCGGAGGACCGCGAGCAGTTCGCGGCTTTGGTCAACCGGTTGAAGCTGTTGCAGCCGTCGAACGGCATCGCGCGCAGCCGGGACGAGGCGATCAACGTCGCCGCACGCGTCGGCTATCCGGTGCTGATGCGGCCCAGCTTCGTGCTAGGCGGGCGGGCGATGGAGATCGTCGAGGGGCCGGCGCAGCTCGACGATTACATCCAGACCGCCGTGCAAGTGTCTGGTGACGCACCGGTTTTGATCGACCAGTACCTGCGTGACGCGATCGAGGTGGATGTCGACGCGATCTGCGATGGTGACGATGTCGTGGTCGCCGGCGTGTTACAGCATATCGAGGAGGCCGGCGTCCATTCGGGCGACAGTGCCTGCTCGATCCCGCCGTACAGCCTGCCCAGCGAGATCGTCGAGGAGATCGAGCGGCAGACAGAGGCGCTGGCGCGCGCGCTGTCGGTCGTCGGGCTGATGAACATCCAATTCGCGGTGAAGGACGGCAAGGTCTACCTCATCGAGGTGAATCCGCGCGCCTCGCGGACGGTGCCGTTCGTGGCGAAGGCGATCGGCACCCCGATCGCCAAGATCGCAGCGCGGGTGATGGCCGGCGAGAAGTTGCGCGACCTGCCGACGATCGATCGCAACATCGCGCATGTCGCGGTGAAGGAAGCGGTATTTCCGTTCTCGCGCTTTCCCGGCGTCGATCCGGTCCTGTCACCGGAGATGCGATCGACCGGTGAAGTCATGGGTATCGCGGGCGATTTCACGACGGCCTTCGCGAAGGCGCAGCTGGGTGCCGGGACCGTCCTGCCGACGAAAGGCGCGGTGTTCGTCAGCGTCAAGCCGGGCGACAAGCCGCACATCGTCCCCGGTGTCGAGGCGCTGGTGGAGGCGGGCTTCACGATCGTCGCAACGGATGGCACCGCGGATTTCCTGACGCGCGCCGGCCTGCCGGTCGAACGGGTCAACAAGGTCGCGCAAGGGCGGCCGCATATCGTCGACCGCATCGCGGATGGTGGCATCGACCTGATCTTCAACACCACCGAAGGCTGGCAATCGCTAAAGGATTCCAAGCCTATCCGTCAGGCGGCACTGGCCGGGCGCATCCCGTATTTCACGACGGCCCCGGCCAGCGTGGAAGCGGCGCGGGCGATCCTGGCGTCGCAACGGGATGCGGGCGGGGGTGTCCTTGAAGTCAGGCCCCTTCAGTCCTATTATTCGCAGTCGCACGACTGATCCCGGACATAACGACGTGACGTGTGCGGGCGATCCTGACGGGTCGTCCCGGGAATAGGAATTGGGGAACGAGATCATGGCGACCGTCGAGAAGATGCCGATGCTGCAGGAGGGCTACGAAACCCTCACCGCGGATTTGCGGCGTCTGAAAGAGGAGCGCCCGTCCATCGTCGACGCGATCGAGGAAGCCCGCGCGCACGGCGATCTGTCGGAAAATGCCGAATATCATGCCGCCAAGGAGCGTCAGGGCCAGATCGAGGCGTCGATCGCCGATATCGAGGACAAGCTGTCGCGCGCGCAGATCATCGATCCGCGCGACCTGTCGGGTGACAAGGTGGTGTTCGGCGCGACGGTGACTCTGCTCGACGACGACGACAAGCCGGTCGTGTACCAGATCGTCGGCCAGACCGAGGCGGACGCGAAGCGCGGCCGTATCTCCTACAACTCGCCGCTGGGCCGGGCGCTGATTGGGCGCAAGGTCGACGAGGAGGTCGAGGTGTCGGTGCCGGCAGGCGATCGCTATTATGTCGTCTCCAAGATCGCGTTCATCTGACGTCATGAACGACTGGCGCGAGTGGCGGGTGACCGCGGTGCTGACCGTGGTCACGCTGGTCGTGTCGGTATTGTTGATTCTGACCGGCGACATTCCCGTCGCGGCGATTGAGGCGGGGTTCATCCCCGGCCGGATCGGCGGGGCGGTGCCGGTCGATCATGTTTTCCTGGTGCCGGACTGGTTGACGCCGCTGACCGCGACGCTGATCCACGGCGGCTGGGCGCATGTCGCGCTGAACCTCGTGATGCTCGTGTTCTGCGGTCAACAGGTCGAGCGGGCGCTGGGTCCACTGGCAGTACTGGTGCTGTACGGGGTCGGCGCATATCTCGCGGCGGCAGGGCAGTGGGCCTTCGACCCTGCGTCGCCCATGCCGATGATCGGCGCGTCGGGTGCGATCTCCGCGATCATCGCGGCGTATGCGCTTTTATACGGCGAGCGACGCGCGCGGCGGATGGGGCCGGTATCGGCGAACCTCGTGCATGCGGCGTGGTTGGCGGCGGCGTGGATCGGCATCCAGTTGCTGATCGACCTCGCCGGCATGGGTGGCGTGGCAGTGGCGATCGGTGCGCACATCGGCGGGTTCGTCGCAGGGCTGCTGCTGACGCGGCCATTGCTGATCTGGCGGTATCGCGGAGCCTGACCCGATCCTGCGGCGGCAGGGTCGCTCATCCTAGCCCCCGCTTGACCTCCAACCTCACCGGCCGACTATTTGAGCTGTGGTTCTGCAACCAGTCGGGAGCGACCGTGACGGTGACGGGCTGTGTATGCTGACGAATCCGACGTCGATCCGAGTCCGCGCCGTTTTCCGATACGCGGCTCCCTCGACGATCAGCCGGCAGGCTTGACGGCATCCGGCTCCAGCAGACGGTGCAGGTGCACGACCACGAACCGCATCTCGGCGTCGTCGACCGTGCGCTGCGCGGCGGCGCGCCAGGCCTTTTCGGCGCTGGCATAATCGGGGAAGATGCCGACCACGTCGAGATTGGCAGGATCGGCGAAGTCGAGAGTCTGCGGGTTGGTGACCCGGCCGCCGAAGACGAGATGGAGCTTGCTCATGGCCGCATCCCTTAGCGGCTGGCGGCGGGGGAATGAACCCCCGCCGTAGCGGCATCAGACGGTTTCGGGCGACTGCGCCGATGCGTCCGGCTTCTTCGCGGACTGCGCGGCGGCGCTGCCCGCGCTGACCAGCGCCCTCTTGACGCCATCGAGCAGGTCCTTGCCGCGATCCTTGGCCGCGCCCGGCGTCAGGCCGGCCTGATCCAGTTCGCTGCGGCCGGCTTCCTTGGCGGCGGCGAACGCTTGACGCGCGGTGTCGGAGATACGCTTGCCGACGGGGGCGAGCAGTTCCTTTTCCCGTGCGCTGCGCGGCACCAAGGCGCCGACGAGCGCACCGACCGCGAGGCCACCGGCGAGAATGGCGAGCGGATTGGTCTCGATCTCGCTCGCGGCACGGTGGACCGCCTGCTTGGTCGTCTGTTTCGACGTGGCGAGCGCCTCCGATGCCTTGTCCCGCGCATCGTGCAGCGTCTGTGCGGCGGCGGCGCGGGCGTCCTCGAAGGTCGAATGCGTGTCGTTGGGCTGATCGGTCATGGCTCAGTTACCTCGATGGAATGGGCTTCGGAATGGGCGATGGGTTGCGCGGGGACGGGCTTGCGGACGCGGCGACGGTGGAAGAACCGTGCGATCGGGCCGCTGACGAGCAGCAGGCCCGTGGCGGCGGCGGCCCCGGCGATGATGCCCGGATTGCGACGGGCACCCTCCGCGCCGGCACGGACGGCGGACAGCCCGGCGTCCTTCGCCTCTTCGGCCAGGGCCTTGGGGTCGAGCTTCGCCTGAAGCTGTGCCACGGTGCCGGACAGACGCTCGCGGGCAAGCGCGGCTTCCGCCTTGGCGGCGAGCAGGTCGAGTTTGGGATTGCTCATACGCTGCGCTCCGGTCCCGCGAGGCGGCCCTTGCCGACGATCCCGAGAACGGCGGCGAGCAGCAACACGACGCCAACGACGATCAACGTCGCCCAGATCGGGTGAAGTACGGTCGCCAACGCCATGATGAGGCCGACCAGCAGCGCGACCAGCGCCGCCAACCCCAGCACCCCCGCGATCGCGAAGAACACGATCGCGGATTTGTAAGCGCTGACCCGCTCGCCCGCCTTCGCCTTGTACAAGGCGACTTCGGCCGAGACGAGCGTCCGGCTTTCATCGACCAGCCGCCCGACCAGCGTCGTCACCCCCGGTTGTTCCCCGAACATGACGGATCAGGCCCGATCGTCGAGGCCGGACTGGAACAGTCGTGCGACGACGAAGCCCAGAGCGGCGGCCGCGCCGATTGCCACCCCGGGGCTGGCGCGCACGAAGCCACGCGCATCCTCCAGCAGGTCGTCGACATCCTTGTTCTTCACCGTCTCGGCGAAGCCCTGCACCTGATCGGCGGCTGTCCGAGCATACTGGCCGTATTGCGCACCGAGCTTGTCGTCGACCTGACCGGCTGCATCGATCAGCAACTGCGACAGCTGGTCGAGCGCCGAACCGGCACGCGCCTTGCCGTCATCGGCGTACGCGCGCAGCTTTTCGGTGGCCTGCTGGCCGACCTTGCCGGTCGTATCGCGGATCGCCTGCTTGGCGGTTTCGGTCTTGCTGGTGGTGGTGCCCGTGTCGTCCGAAGCGGGCGCGAATTCCACGCCTGCGTCCTTCAGCGGTTCCGCTGGCTGAAAGGCCGTGCTGGCGGGCGGGGTTACGATGTCGCCGTCGCTGATCGGCTTGAGGTCGTCGTCGGCCATGTGTGTTCCTCCGTTACCACGCTTCAACAAAACCTATCCCCACCGGTTCCCTGCTGGCAAACCGGGCATGCACGGCGTGGCGATTGCCCACGTCGCGGCACGGCTCTACAGCACCGCGCGAACGATACGCTGCCAGGAGCGCCCAGTGACCGCCATCATCGACATCCACGCCCGCCAGATCCTCGACAGCCGGGGCAATCCCACCGTGGAAGTCGATGTGCTGCTGGAGGATGGCAGCTTCGGCCGCGCGGCCGTGCCGTCGGGTGCGTCCACCGGCAAGCATGAGGCGGTCGAGAAGCGCGACGGCGACAAGAGCCGCTGGGGCGGCAAGGGCGTGGACGACGCGATCGAGGCGGTGAACGACGAGATCGCCGACACCGTGCTGGGCATGGACGCGGAGGATCAGGCCGATCTGGACCGCGCGATGATCGAGCTGGACGGCACCGAGAACAAGGGCCGGCTGGGCGCGAACGCGATCCTCGGCGTCAGCCTCGCGGTGGCCAAGGCGGCGGCGGAGGCGCGCGGTCTGCCGCTATACAAATATGTCGGTGGTGTCTCGGCGCATCTGCTGCCGGTGCCGATGATGAATATCATCAACGGCGGCGAGCATGCCGACAACCCAATCGATTTCCAGGAGTTCATGGTGATGCCGGTCGGCGCGCCGAATATTCTGGAGGCCGTCCGTTGCGGCTCCGAAATCTTCCACGCGCTGAAGAAGGCGCTGCACGACAAGGGACTGGCCACCAGCGTCGGTGACGAGGGCGGCTTTGCCCCGAACATCGCCAGCACCACCGAGGCGCTGGACTTCATCATGCGGGCGATCGAGACGGCGGGCTACACCCCCGGCGACGACGTGATGCTGGCGCTCGACTGCGCGGCGACCGAGTTCTACAAGAACGGCCGGTACGACATCAGCGGTGAGGGCAAGGTGCTCGGCAGCCACGAGATGGCGGAGTATCTGGCAGACCTGACGCGTCGCTATCCGATCCTGTCGATCGAGGATGGCATGAGCGAGGACGATTGGGAGGGCTGGAAGGCGCTGACCGAGGCAGTGGGCAACACGGTGCAGCTGGTCGGCGACGACCTGTTCGTGACCAACCCCAAGCGCCTGAAGCAGGGCATCGACGGCGGTTACGCCAACTCGATCCTGGTGAAGGTCAACCAGATCGGCACGCTGACCGAAACGCTGGAGGCGGTGTCGATGGCGCAGCGTGCGCGCTACACGGCGGTGATGAGCCACCGTTCGGGCGAGACCGAGGATTACACGATCGCCGACCTCGCGGTCGCGACCAACTGCGGCCAGATCAAGACCGGCAGCCTGTCGCGCAGCGACCGTCTGGCGAAGTACAACCAGTTGATCCGCATTGAGGAAGAATTGGGCGATGCCGCGCGTTATGCCGGTCGTGACATCCTGATGGGGGCGCGATGAAGACGCGGGAATCCACCTTTCGGAAGACGCTGCGCCGCGCCGCCGTGCCGGCGCTGGCGTTGACGGTGCTGGCCTTCTTCGGGGCTTACGCGATCCTGGGGCCGAACGGGGTACTCGCGTATGGCGACTATAAGCGGCAGCTCGCCAAGCGGGAGAAGGACTTTGCGGTGCTCGACAAGCGCCGCGAGGTGCTGCGCAACCGCGTGGCGTTGCTCAATCCCGATCACGCCAACCCGGACATGGTCGACGAAATGGTCCGCAAGGAACTGAACGTCGCTCATCCCGACGAGGTGATCGTCCCGCTCGATCCAAAATAGCGCGGACTACAGCCGCGGCAGGGTCACGCCGCGCTGGCCCATATATTTACCTGCGCGGTCGGCGTAGCTCGTCTCGCAGGGCTCGTTCCCTTGCAGGAACAGGAACTGGCATGCGCCCTCGTTGGCATAAACCTTGGCGGGCAGGGGCGTGGTGTTGGAGAATTCCAGCGTGACATGGCCTTCCCAGCCCGGCTCCAGCGGAGTCACGTTCACGATGATTCCGCACCGCGCATAGGTGGACTTGCCGAGGCAGATCACCAGCACGTCGCGTGGCACGCGGAAATATTCAACCGTCCGCGCCAGCGCGAAGCTGTTCGGCGGAATGATGCATACGTCAGTCTTGCGATCGACGAAGCTGTTGGCGGCGAAGTTCTTGGGGTCGACGATCGCGCTATCGACGTTCGTGAAGATCTTGAACTCGTCCGCGACCCGCGCGTCATAGCCGTAGGACGACAGGCCGTAGCTGACGCAACCGTCGCGACGCTGCGACTCCACGAACGGCTCGATCATCGCATCGGCGAGCGCGCGCTCGCGAATCCAGCGGTCGGACATGACGGACATCGGTCGGGCTCCCCTTTGCCGTCGCTCATCGCGGCAAGGGCGGGGCGGGGCAAGGGGTGATCGGCGGCGTCAGCGCGTCGACGGACCCGTCCAGCCGGGAGGCGTACGGTCGGCGATGCGGTTTACCCGCGGTGGCGTCACAATGCTGCGACCGAGATAATCCGACAGCGCATCGACATCGGTGATGCCCTGTCCGGGGATGTCCCGACCGACCACGAAACTGGTAAACCCGTCGCCGCCGACGGCGAGGAAGTTGCTGACCGACACACGATAGCGTTCCGCGTCGATGAGCGGACAACCTTGAACGACAACGTCGATGATCCGCTGCCCTGCGGGGCGGGAGCGATCGAAGGCGTAGGTCATGCCAGCCACGCTGAGGACCAGCGTCTTGCCCCCCATGTCGAACTGCTGTTCCAGCACTGCGCGTAGCTGGGCGCCCGTAAATTCGCGGACCATCAGCACGTTGCCGAACGGCTGCACCGCATAGGCGTCGGCGAAGGTGACCGCACCACCATCACCGATCTTCAGGTCCGTCCGGATGCCCCCGGGGTTCATGAACGCCACCTGCGCGCCGCCATTCTCCGGCACGCTCATGACGGCCAACTGAGCGTCGGCGACGAGGTTGCCGAGTTCCGTCTCGTAACCGCGTGGTGGCCCATCCTTCGGTGCAGGCGCACGGGTCATGTGGCCGACCACGCGCTCCGCCAATGGTCCGGATGCGGTCACGTAGCGATCCACGATCTTGCCCACAACCGGGTCTGCCGCGAAGCGTGGCACGGCGTCGGACAGCCCGACCGCTCGTCCGTCCACCTCGAACGCCTCGCCCTGAACGATGACGTTACGGGCGCTGCTGTCGATGAGGCGCTTGCTGCGTGGATCGAATCGCAGGGTCATATCGGTGACGATCGACCCGAACTTGCCCGCGCTGGTCAGCAGCAGGGGGCGGCTGGCGATGTTGGGACAGATATACGCCTTATGCGTGTGCCCCGAGACGACGACCTGGATCGCCGGGTCGAGCCGCTTCGCGATGTCGACGATGGGGCCGCTCAACCCTGCACATCCATTGGGATCGGTCTCCGGCTGCGGATATCCGCCCTCGTGGACCAGCAGTACGATCGTGTCCGCCCCCGCTTCCCGCAAAGCCGGGACGAGACGGTTGGCCGTGTCGGCTTCGTCGGCGAAGTGGATGCCGCGAATTGCGGTAGGGCTGACCAACGTGTTCGTCGTACGTGTGGTCAGGCCGATGAAGCCGATCGTGACCCGCCGTGATCCTTGGCCGAAGGTCCGTATGGCGGTGGCGGGGAGCAGGCTCGCCCCGTTTTCCATGATGGTGTTGCCGGCCAGATACTGGAAGCGTGCGCCCCCGAATTTCTCCAATCGACAGGGCAGGGGGGTGGCGTTGCGGGCGCAGCCGCCATTCTGGAGCCGAAGCAGTTCCGTCGTGCCGCGGTCGAACTCATGATTGCCCACAGCATTCAGATCGACGCCCATCGCGTTCATCGTCGTGATCGTCGGCTCGTCGAGGAAGATCGACGAGGGTAGCGGGCTCGCCCCGGTCATATCGCCGGCCGACACGGTGATCGAGTTGGGATGCGCGCGCCGCAGGCTGGCGATGGCGGACGCGAGATACGCCGCGCCGCCGGCCGGGACCGGCGTCGTCCCGTCGGGGGCGGTGATCGCCAGATGCGGCGGCTGGAGATTGCCGTGGAAGTCGTTGATCGCGAGGATGCCGACATCGATCGGGGCCGCGCCAGTGCGCGCGACTTGCGCCGCACAGCCGGGCAGGGCGGCGAGCACGGGAAGCAGCAGCGTGGTGAAGCGGCGCGCTGTCATGGCGGTCTCGATATCGTCGGGGGTTATTGGCCGCGCCTCTAGCGACAGTTCTCCGCGATCGCCAGAGGGTTGCGGCGGGTGCGCGGCAGCCTGCGTGCCGGTCCGTTCTGGACGCTAAGCCGCCGTCTTACCCCTGCCGTCATGCCGAAACCAGCCCGGCATGACGAACGCGTTCTCAAATCGACGCAGGAGCGGAAGGAATGAAATCGCGCCAGCCATTCGGCAAGCGAATCCCCTCCGCCCACAGGAACCGCAACGAAAAAGGGCGGCCCCGCGGGACCGCCCTCCATCGTTCGCGGGAAGCGAAAGGATCAGCGCTTCGAGAACTGGAAGCTACGACGGGCCTTCGCCTTGCCGTACTTCTTACGCTCGACCGTGCGGCTGTCGCGGGTCAGGAAGCCCGCGGCCTTCACCGGCGCGCGCAGGATCGGCTCGTACTTGGTCAGCGCCTGGCTGATGCCGTGCTTGACCGCGCCGGCCTGACCCGAGAGGCCACCACCCTTGACGGTGCAGACCACATCGTACTGGCCCTCGCGCTCGGTGATGCCGAACACCTGGTTGATGACCAGACGCAGCGTCGGACGCGCGAAATACACTTCCTGATCGCGACCGTTGATCGTGATCTTGCCCGAACCCGGCTTCACCCAGACGCGGGCGACCGCATCCTTGCGGCGACCGGTGGCATAGGCGCGGCCCTGCTTGTCGATGATCTGCTCACGCAGCGGCATCGTCGGCGCGCGGGGCGCCTCGACCGCACCCGACATATAGTCTTCGGCCTGCTGCGCGGACGTGTCGCCCGACTGCGGAGCGGGGGCCGGCGTCTGCGTCAGCGCGGCCAGATCGGCGAGGGACTGGCGGTTGTCGGTCATTATGCGCCCACCTTGTTCTTGCGGCTCATGCCGGCGATATCGAGGACCTCGGGGTTCTGCGCCTCGTGCGGGTGCGCTTCGCCCTTGAAGATACGCAGGTTGCGCATCTGCTCGCGACCCAGCGGGCCGCGCGGGATCATGCGCTCCACGGCCTTCTCGAGAACGCGCTCCGGAAAGCGGCCCTCGAGCACCTTGGCGGCGGTCACGCCCTTGATGCCGCCGGCATAGCCGGTGTGCTTGTAATAGATTTTCTTGCCGGCCTTGTTACCGGTGAAGCGAACCTTGTCGGCGTTGATGACGATGACGTTGTCACCGCAATCGACGTGCGGGGTGAACGACGTCTTGTGCTTGCCGCGCAGGACGTTGGCGATCACCACCGCGGCGCGACCGACAACCAGGTCGGTGGCGTCGACGATGTGCCACTTCTTCTCCACCTCATGCGGCTTGGCCGACTTGGTGGTCTTCATGAGCGCCTTCATGGGCGTAGACCTTTCAAACGAGAGCGCGCCGCTTCCAGAAGGAGCGGCGCGGACCGGGATCCATTCGTGGAAAGTCGCCCGGAAGTCAAGCAATCCGCCACATTGCTGACGGGTATCAGAATACCAGAGGTGTTCTGACGGTCAGGTCCGCCGCCGGCCGATCGCATGCGCCGCGGCGACGCTGGCGATCAGCAGCAGCGCCGCATTCGCCTGATGCGCGACCGCGATGCCGATCTGCACGCCACTGAGCAGCGTGGAGATGCCGAGCGCGATCTGGAGCCCGACCAGCACCACGACCATCCCGGCCGCCCCGCGTGCGCCGACGCGATTCGCCCGCCATGCCAGCGCGACGAGCGCGGCGGCGGCGGCGAAGGCGAACCAGCGGTGGATGAACTGCACGACGATGGGGTTGTCGACCGCGTTGCTCCACCCCGGCGACAGCATCGGCACGCCAGCGGGGAACAGCGAATCGCCCATCAGCGGCCAGCTCGCGAAAGCGTAACCGGCGTCGAGGCCGGCGGTGAAGGCGCCATAGACGATCTGCGCGAACAACGCCGCCAGCGCCAGTGTCGCCACCGGCGCGAGGCGGGCGGGCGCCGCCATGCGGTTGCCGTGCAACGCCATCAGGTCGAGCGCGGTCCAGACGATGCCCGCCAGGATCACGAGCGCCGTCGTCAGGTGAACCGCCAGCCGGATGTGGCTTACATCGGTCCTCACCGACAGGCCCGAGGCAACCATCCACCAGCCGATCGCGCCCTGAAGCCCACCGAGCGCCAGCAGCGCCGTCAGTCGCCAGCCATAGCCGGCGGGGATGCGCCGCCGCACCGCGAACCAGATCAGCGGCAGCGCGAACGCCATGCCGATGACGCGGCCAAGCAGGCGGTGCAGATATTCCCAGAAGAAGATCGCCTTGAACCCGGCGAGCGTCATGTCCTGATTGAACGCGGTGTATTCGGGAATGCGGCGGTAATTGGCGAACTCCGCCTGCCACTGCGCATCGTTCAGCGGCGGCACGATGCCGCTGATCGGTTTCCACTGCGTGATCGACAGCCCCGACTCGGTCAGCCGCGTGATGCCGCCGACGATCACCATCGCCACGATCAGCGCGGCGACCGCGTACAGCCAGCGCGCCACCGCGCGCGGGCGGGTGGACGAGATGAATGCGGCGCTGACCTGAAGCATGGGCGCGTTTACCGCAGCTTATCTCGTCGGCCAAGTGTCACAGGTTTCCGCATCCACCCAGTAAAGGAATATTTAGCCCAAATCGGTTTAATCCCGGCATCGGACTTGATGGGGAACATCGTGGTACAACAAGGCGACGTGGCGATTGCACCGGAGAGTGATCCGCGATGGCGGACACTCGTATCGGGTGAGCGGAAATTCGAATATCGTTGTCTGGCGCTGAGGATCATGATGATCCGCATCCGCGGCGCCTACGAGCGCGACGCGTCGTCTTTGCAGGCGCTCGTGGCCGAACTCCGGCAGTTCTTCGTCGCGAACCTGCGGTTTGCTGCACCCGATTACGAGTCGATCTTTGCGGGAGCCGCACGATGAACGCCATGACCTTCCACCGATCGCTGCACGGCGTCGCCGAAGTCGCCGGCATGATCGAAGCCGGGGCTATGCTGCTCCTGGCCGGCGACGAGCGGCTGTTGCGCGAACTTCCCCGCGGCGACTGGATCGGTGGCACGATCCCCTATTTCATGACCGCCGAGCATGGCGGCATCCACGACGCGGAGCGCATCTTCGTTGCGCGCCTGCCGGTGTCCGCCAGCATCGCGCATCAGGCGATCTATGACGCCGACTCGCTGCCGCACTTCGCCGCCGACGGCGCGGACAATGGTTTCAGCGTGATCCTGCTGCCGTCGCAATCGCCGGTGCACAGCCGCTTCGCGATCGAAGGTACGGAGTGGAAGGGGCTGTTCGACCGGCCCGTCGTCGGATGGGTGACGGGCGTCGCACTCGACCGTGTCGGCATCGACACCGCCAAGGTCTTCGACGGTCGTACCGGTCGAGTATCGGACTCGGCCGCCGCCGTGATGCACGTCGCGCTGCCCGACACGGTGTTCGCCAAGGTCGATATCGTCAACCTGTTCGAGCAGGGCGATGGCGAGACGCTGACGTTCGACGAGCCCGGTTTCTCCACCGAATGGGTGCGTGTCGACGGGGAGCGGATGCGGCTCGTCGACTTCATCGCCGATCGCGGGATCGACACGCGCCTGCCGTTGGTCGCCGACTATAACGGCGCGGCGATCAACGTGGCGATCGCCCGGATCATCGACGATGAGGGCCGGGTCGAATTCTTTGCACCGGTCTTCGCCGGCATGGCCTATCGCTTCGCCAAGCCGATCGGCCACTATCCGACCCAGTTCGAGGCGGCGGTGGCCGGCATGGAGACGGCCCCGACGTTCAGCTGCAATTGCGTTCTGAACTACGCCTATGCCGATCTGGAGGGGCAGCGAACGGGGACGATCACCGGACCGATGACGTTCGGGGAAATCGCCTACGTCCTGCTCACGCAAACGATGGTGCACCTGACCATCGAGCAGGGCTGAACCGCTCCGACGCCAGAATAGGCAGGCGAAATTGCACGATGTGATGTTGTAACCTTGCTTCGGCTTGGCTACATGGCGGTCGTGAGTTTCGTCCTGCACCGTCCCAACTGGCTTTCGAGTCTCGATCGCTTCGCGATCGGGTTGTCGGGTTTGTGCGTCGTGCATTGTCTCGCGACGTCGGTGCTCCTCGCGCTGGCATCGGCGGCGGGGGGCATGCTGCTCGACCCCATCTTTCACGAGATCGGGCTGACGCTGGCGATCGTGATGGGCGCGGTGGCGCTGGGTCGCGGCATCCTGATCCACGGCTACGCGATGCCGGCCGCGATGGGCGCATTCGGACTGGGCGTCATGGCGGGGGCGATGAACCTGCCGCACGACGGCTCCGGCGGCGAAGCGCTGTGGACGATCGTCGGCGTTGGTCTGCTGGCGTTCGGTCACGACCTGAACCGCCGCGCGACCAGTTAAGGCGGCCAGCTAAGGCGGCGCTTGCCCGCGGGGGCACGTCACCTTATCTCATGACGTATGGCGCACGCGCACGATCATCATGAGCCGGAGGGCGACGCCCTCTTCACCGCGGCGCAGGCGACGCTGGAAAAATCCGGCGAGCAATGGACCGCGATGCGCGCCAGCGTGTTCGAGGCGCTGGCGGGGTTCGCCAAGCCCGCGTCCGCCTACGACATCGCCGATGCCGTCTCGAAGCGGGAGGGGCGGCGCGTCGCGGCCAACAGCGTGTATCGCATCCTCGACCTGTTCGTCGGATCGAACCTCGCGCGCAGAGTCGAAAGCGCGAACGCCTATGTCGCGAACGCGCATCCCGACTGCCTGCACGACTGCATCTTCCTCGTCTGCGATCAGTGCGGCCAGACGACTCACCTCGACAATGACAGCGTTACCGGCGGTGTCCGCGCGGCGGCGAGCGCGGCAGGGTTCCAGCCGGTCCGCCCGGTGATCGAGGTTCGCGGCCGATGCGCTGATTGCCGGGTGAACTGAAGCACCCAACCCGTAGCGGCCACGTGCACGCCGGTTGCAGAACGGGACAAGAATTCGCCCATCACCGGTTGCAATCGACACCACCGCCGGGGTGGGATAAACCGCCGCCATGTCTGATACCCCCGCAACCCCGTTGCTCGACACCGTTTCGACCCCGGCCGACCTCCGCACCCTGAAGCCGGAACAGCTTCGCCAGCTTGCCGACGAACTCCGCACCGAGACGATCGCCGCGGTCGGCATGACCGGCGGGCATCTCGGATCGGGACTCGGCGTGGTCGAGCTGACGACGGCGATCCATTATGTCTTCGACACGCCGCGCGACCGGCTGGTGTGGGACGTCGGTCACCAATGCTATCCGCACAAGATCCTGACCGGTCGCCGCGACCGCATCCGCACGCTCCGGCAGGGTGGCGGCCTGAGCGGCTTCACCAAGCGCTCGGAAAGCGAATACGACCCGTTCGGCGCGGCGCACTCGTCGACCTCGATCTCTGCCGCGCTGGGCTTCGCGATCGCGAACAAGCTGGCGGGCACGCCCGGCAAGGGTATCGCGGTGATCGGCGACGGTGCGATGTCGGCGGGCATGGCGTACGAGGCGATGAACAATGCCGAGCAGGCGGGCAACCGGCTGGTCGTCATCCTGAACGACAACGACATGTCGATCGCGCCGCCGGTCGGGGGGCTATCCGCGTACCTGTCGCGGATCGTATCGAGTCGCGAGTTCCTCGGCCTGCGCGAACTCATGAAGAAGTTCGCTCGCAAGCTGCCGCGGCCGTTCCACACCGCTGCACGCAAGACCGACGAGTTCGCCCGCGGCATGACGATGGGCGGCACGTTGTTCGAGGAACTGGGCTTCTATTATGTCGGCCCGATCGACGGCCATAATCTCGACCATCTGATCCCGGTGCTGGAGAATGTTCGCGACGCCGAGGAGGGGCCGATCCTCGTTCATGTCGTGACGAAGAAGGGCAAGGGCTATGGCCCGGCCGAGGCGGCGGCGGACAAATATCACGGCGTCCAGAAGTTCGACGTTATCACCGGCGCTCAGGCCAAGGCCCCGCCGGGACCGCCGCAGTATCAGAACGTGTTCGGCCAGCAGCTGGCCAAGGAAGCCGAGCGCGACCCGACGATCTGCGCGATCACCGCGGCGATGCCGTCGGGCACCGGCCTCGACAAGTTCGCACAGGCTTTCCCCGACCGCTGCTTCGATGTCGGCATCGCCGAGCAGCACGCGGTGACCTTCGCCGCCGGTCTCGCGGCGCAGGGGATGCGCCCGTTCTGCGCGATCTATTCGACCTTCCTCCAGCGCGCCTACGACCAGGTCGTCCACGACGTGGCGATCCAGAACCTGCCGGTGCGCTTTGCGATCGACCGCGCCGGGCTGGTCGGTGCGGACGGCGCGACACACGCCGGATCGTTCGACGTCACCTATCTCGCGACGCTGCCCAATTTCGTCGTGATGGCAGCGGCGGACGAGGCGGAGCTGCTGCACATGACGCACACCTGCGCGCTGCATGACAGCGGCCCGATCGCGGTCCGCTATCCGCGCGGCGCGGGTATCGGCATCGACCTGCCGGAACAGCCGCAGCGGCTGGAGATCGGCAAGGGGCGCGTCGTGCGCGAGGGCAAGACCGTCGCGATCCTGTCGCTCGGGACCCGGCTGGAGGAGGCGCTGAAAGCCGCCGAGCAGCTGGAGGCCAAGGGGCTGTCGACGACGGTCGCCGATCTGCGCTTCGCCAAGCCGCTCGACGAGGCGCTGATCCGCCGCCTGCTGACCACGCACGAGGTCGCGGTGACGATCGAGGAGGGCGCGGTCGGCGGGCTCGGCGCGCACGTGCTGACGCTGGCGAGTGACGAGGGGCTGATCGACGGCGGGCTCAAGCTGCGCACGATGCGCCTGCCCGATACGTTCCAGGATCAGGACAAGCCGGAGGTGCAGTACGCCGCCGCCGGCCTGGACGCGGACGGCATCGTCACGACCGTGCTGACGACACTGCGCCACAACAGCGCGACAGTGCCGGAGGGGGCGCGGGCTTGAAGGGGTGGACGGCGGTCGTCGTCCTCACCGGCCTGCTGCTGGTGCTGCTGGTCGGCGTCAACGTCCACCTCTGGCGCCGGATGAAGGCCGCGACCGCCGCCTCCCGCGCTGAGAAGGAGCGGGCCGTGGAGCGAGACGGCGAGCCGGTCGATGGCTGACCCTTCGATGTCCGGGGCCGCGGCGGTGGACCTGCCGCTGACGGGCATCGAGCGTCGCGTGCTCGCCCTGCTGGCGGAGGGACACACGGCCAAGACCGCCGCGGTCGAACTCGGCCTGACCGAGAATGCGGTCAACGAACGCCTGCGCGAGGCGCGGCGCAAGACCGGCGTTGGCAGCAGCCGCGAACTCGCCCGCAAGCTGGCGGCGGCGAGCGCCTCCCAAGAAAATCGGGACGAGGAAATCGGGATGGCCGCCGCGCCGCCCGTCGGTCAGCCCGTCGCCACGGACCCGTCGCACCGTGCGGCGGGCCGCTGGCCGAAGGTGCTGATCGCCATGTCTATCCTGATTGCAGCGGGGGTGTTCGCCTACTTGCTCCTGCCGCAGCAAACCGCGCCGATCGCGCCCGATCCTCTGTTGGGCTCTATCGAGATGAAGTCGTTTCCCGGCGTCGAGGCCCTGTACGGTAAGCTCCGCCGCGAGAGGCGAGACACGGGTTGGGTCACCACGACCGAAGCGGCGTTGCTCAACCGCTATGGATCGATCGCCGGGTTGAGCAGGCTTCGCGCAACATGCGCGTCGACATTGTGCGAGATTGCGGGTGAAATCGAGGACGAGCGAGGGGGCAAGACGCTCGAACAGTTGCAGGACTACCGGTTCATTCGTCCTGCAGACATGGGCTTCACACTCGAAGGCACCTTCATGGTCGCCGCCGGGCCAGACGGTAAAGGCGTGTTCGTCGCCTATCATCATCGCGTCAGCCGCGAAGTTCCGAAGATCAGCCGCAGCCGTCCCGCCGACGGAACTGTCGTACCTGCTGGTCCCGTGACAATATCGGTGACGTTCGATCGGCCAATGCAGCGTGACAGCTACTCCTTCACATCGACGGACGTAGCGGGATATCCCGATTGTGATCCCCGGCCGCAGGTGTCCGCAGACGGCCGGACCTTTTCCCTCCGCTGCACGGCATTGGCGGGCAAGGCGTATGCCGTCGGCATCAACTACGGTCGGTTCAGGAACTTCGTCGGTGCCAATGGAACGCCGGCGCGGCCTGAGGTCATCCGATTCTCCACGCGCTGACGTGGTCGCGAGCGGAGCGAAGCGGCCCACGTCGGCTCTCGCGGCTTGGATTGCTTCGCTTCGCCCGCGATGACCGGCGGAGCGATCGTTCCCCTCGTGAAGTCTGGAGGCCAGTGACTGTTTCCCGCCCGCGCGGAACTACGGAGAAACCGCCTCGAATGGTGAGGGAAGCGCGGCGTTTTTTATCTTTCGTCATCCAAGGGTGTTCCCGGCGTCCTACCCCATCTAACCCCGCGCACCCCGCCGCACCGCTTCGGCAGGCGTCGCCAGCACCCGCCGCGCGTCGCCCGGTGTGCGTTGATGCCCCCGCCCGTCGCCGCTGGCGGCGATCACGCGTTCCAGCAGGTCCTGCCCGTCATGCCACGCACCAAGGCCGCTCGCCGCGTTGATGTGGCCCAGCGCGCCGACCTCCTCGAAATGGCTGCCCCATTCCGCCGCCAGGCTGTGGGCTCGCTGCGACGTGATCCACGGATCGTCGGTCGATGCGACCACGATCGACGGGAACGGCAGCGCGCCGCGCGGGGCGGGTGCGAACCCGCTGATCTCCGGCGGCGCATCGGCGCGGTCGACATCGGCCGGGGCCACCAGCAGCGCCCCCGCCACCGGCCACCCATAGGGTTGCGGGCTGAGCGATGCCCACCACGCCACGGCGATGCAGCCGAGCGAATGCGCGACGAGGATCACCGGTGCCTGCGCGGTCGATATCGCCTGATCCAGCTTCGTCACCCAGCTGTTGCGATGCGGCGTGTTCCACATCCCGAGCTCGGCGCGGATCGCGTCGTGCCGCTCGCGCTCCCACAGACTTTGCCAATGCGACGGGCCGGAGCCGCCAAGGCCCGGCACGGTCAAGATGGTCGGCTGTACGCCCTCGAATGGAGCGAACGATCCCATGACGCCTCTCCTTCTATTCAATCGAAGGGGCGTGGGCTTTCGGCGCTCTAGGGCACGCCGTCGGGCCACGCCCCCCGCTCACGAAGCTATTCCTACTAGCTTGGTAGACAATAGCGATTCGGGTCTGCTGCGCCGGTGCGACGCCGGGTTGCGGCAGGACGTTGGCAGCGCGATAGGGACGCATGCCGAAACTGCGCGCAGACCAGATGCTCGTCGATCGCGGGCTTGCCGAATCGAGGACGCGAGCGGCTGCGCTGATCATGGCCGGGCTGGTGTTCGTCGGCGATCGCAAGCTCGACAAGCCGGGGCAGCAGCTGGCCGACGACGTCGTGCTCGACGTGCGCGGGCGCGATCATCCGTGGGTGTCGCGCGGCGGCATCAAGCTGGCGCACGGGCTCGACGAGCTTGGCTGGGACGTGACCGGAGCGGTGGCGATCGACGTCGGCTCCTCCACGGGCGGCTTCACCGACGTGCTGCTGACCCGCGGGGCGGCGAAGGTCTATGCCGTCGACAGTGGAACGAACCAGCTCGCGTGGAAGCTGCGGCAGGACGCGCGGGTCGTCGTGCACGAACAGACCAGCGCGCGGATCCTGACCGACGCGCATATTCCGGAGCCGGTCGATCTGGTGGTCTGCGACGCCAGCTTCATCGGGCTGGCCAAGGTGCTGGAGCGGCCGCTGTCCTTCGCGAAACCGGGTGCACGCCTGCTCGCGCTGATCAAGCCGCAGTTCGAGGCGGGGCGGGGCGAGGTCGGCAAGGGCGGCGTCGTCCGCGATCCCGTCATCCACGCCCGCGTCTGCGCGGAGGTCGCGGCATGGCTGGACAGCGCGGGCTGGCAAGTCGCGGCGACGACGACCAGCCCGATCACGGGGCCGGAGGGGAACGTCGAATTCCTGATCGGCGCGGTGCGGACCTAGCGCGTTCAGGCGTGGCGGTACGCCCGAACACTCACGCTCCGTCATGTCGCGCTCGTCCCGGTATGGCGGTCGGGGATCGATGCGTCTGCAAGAACGGCTCCCACTTTCGCCGTTGAAACGGAATCCGTAGGCCAGCTTTACGCCACCCCGCATGTCGGGCATCACCTGCGAAACGACGGACAGGAGCGCGCGTGGGCGGGATCGCATCGAAGGGCCAGTTGAGGGCGTCGTTCCTGCGCTGGGCGGTGTTCACCGTGCCGCTGATCCTGCTGCTGGGCTTCCTGTCCGGGCGCGCGGTCCCGGCTGGGAGTGAAAATGCGTGGTATTTGGCGCTGAACAAGCCGTCGGTGAACCCGCCCGACATCGTCTTCCCGATCGTGTGGACCACGCTCTACATCCTGCTCGGGCTGGCGCTGGCGATGATCCTCAACGCGCGCGGGGCACGCGGGCGCGGCTTCGCGATCCTGCTGTTCGTGCTCGCCTTCGGGCTGTCGCTCGGCTGGACGCCGCTTTTCTTCGGCGCGCATCAGGTGTTGCTCGCCGCCGTGGTGATCGCGGGCATGCTGGTGCTGGGCATTGCGACCACTGTCGCGTTCGGGCGGATCCGCAGCGCGGCGGCGTGGTTGATGGTGCCGTATCTGGTGTGGATCAGCTTCGCGGGCGTGCTGACGTGGAGCATCCACCGCCTCAACCCCGATGCGGAAACCCTTGTGCCGACGGCCCGTACATCCCAGATGCTGTAGACGGAACTTTCAAGGAACGACGATGCAATCCGAAAACCGCCTCCTCGACGATGTCGCCAAGCTGTTCAACGGCGCGGCGGGTACGATCGCCGGCATGGGGCGGGAAGCCGAGTCGAGCGCCCGGTCGCGCGCACGCGAGTGGATCGGCGGGCTCGATTTCGTCAGCCGCGACGAGTTCGACGCGGTGAAGGCGATGGCCGCGGCGGCGCGCGACGAGGCGGACGCCCTGCGCGCCCGGCTCGACGCGCTGGAGGCGAAATCGGCGTCGGCCGCGCCCTCGCCGAACGCTGCATTGGACTAACCTTAGCCTAACCTTCCGCGCCCAGCACGGGCGTCTCGCATCGCGCGCCGTGATGCGGCATAAGGAGCAGGATGCTCGACCAGACCGACCACGACGACAACGAACCGTCTGCCCCGATCGATATGCTCGAGGCGTATTACGCCGCCCATAATTGGGAATTCGAGCGACACGACGACGAGATCGTCGCGTCGATCAAGGGCAGCTGGACGACCTACGAACTGCGCGCCCTCTGGCGCGACGATGACAGCGTCCTGCAATTCCTGGCTTTTCCAGACATCAAGGCCACCGACGATCGCCGGCCGGCGCTGTACGAGGCGATCGGCCTCGTCAACGAACAGCTCTGGATCGGGCATTTCGAATTGTGGTCGTCTAGCGGTATCCTGCTGTACCGCCACGCCGCGCTGGTCGACGGCGAGGAAGAGCCGATGCTGAGCCTGTCGGGCGCCGAGCTGCTGGTCGAGTCGGCGATCGAGGAATGCGAGCGCTTCTATCCCGTGTTCCAGTTCGTCCTGTGGGGCGGCAAGAGCCCGCGCGAGGCTTTGGCCGCGGCACTGGTCGAAACGCACGGCGAGGCATGAGCGCGCCGCTCGTTCTGGACGGTCCGCTGTGGATGATCGGCTGCGGCAACATGGGCGGCGCGATGCTGACCCGCTGGATCGCCGCCGGGCTCGATCCGCGACAGGTCACGGTCGTTACCCGCACGATGCGCCCGGTACCGGACGGAGTCCGTCACCTAACCGCTATTCCGCTCGACGAACGACCCGACGTGCTGGTGCTGGCGGTCAAGCCGCAGCAACTGGAGATCGTCGCGCCGGCGCTGTCAGGATTGTCGCCGGCGGTGCTGGTGTCGATCCTCGCAGGCGTCGAGGAGGCGGCACTCGCCGGACGTATCCCGTCGGCCGCGATCGTTCGCGCCATGCCCAACCTGCCGGTGGCGATCGGGCGCGGTGTGACTGCGCTCCACACGAGTAGCACAGACTCCGCCGTGCATGCGCTGGCCGAGGCGCTGGCCGCACCGCTCGGCCTGGTGGAGTGGATCGCGGACGCTGCCGACTATGACGCGGTGACGGCGTTGGCGGGCTGTGGCCCCGGCTTCGTGTTCCGCTTCGCCGAGGCGCTGGCGGAGGCGGGCGCGGCGCTCGGCTTACCCGCGGATCAGGCGCTCCGCCTCGCCCGTGCGACGTTGGCCGGCGCCGCCGACATGCTCGCCGCCAGCGACGAGACGCCTGCGACTCTGGCCGATCGGGTGGCCAGCCCCGGTGGCTCGACTCGCGAGGGGCTGAACGTTCTCGACCGGGACGACGCTTTGAAGCGGCTGTTGAGGGCGACGCTCGCCGCCTCGGCAGAGCGCAACGCCGCCATGGCGGCGGCGGCGCGCTAGGTCAGTCGCGCAGCCCCTGAACCTGCCCACGTTCCTCCTCGGGAATCAGGCCTTCCAGCACCGCCCAATACCCCGCCACCGCGGCTTGACCCGCGCTCGCATAGGCGGCGGACATCAACTGCCGCACCCCCTCGAACAGGTCGCTTTCCATCGCTACCCCGGCGGGCGTCAGCCGCAACAGCCGCTGCCGCCGGTCGCGATCGCCCGCCCGCGTTTCGACCAGCCCGCGCTCGGCGAGTTCGGTCAGCACGCGTCCGAGCGACTGTTTGGTGATCGCCAGCAGCGACAGCAATTCGCTGACCGTCAGGTCAGGCTTTCGGGCAACGAAGTACAACGCGCGGTGGTGAGCCCGTCCGAGACCCTCCGCCGCCAGAACGCGATCAGCCGATTTCGTGAGGTGTGCGTGACCGAAGTACAGCAATTCCATACCTCTGCGGAGCTCGGGCTCGCGGAGGAACAGGGCGGGGGCAGAAGGTGCAGCGGCAGCCATGTTGACCCGTTTAGACATCCGTCTTAGGCGACCGCAACACCAAAAAATGCCAGAAAGACGCCGATGCCCAGTTCCTTCCGGTTCGACCCCAATGCCTCGCCGGTCGCCAGCACCGATCGGGCGGAGCGGATGATCGATCCTGGGTTCGGCCGCGTCTTCACCGATCACATGGCGGTCATCCGCTTTTCCGACGCCGATGGCTGGCACGATCCGCACGTCACCGCCCGCGCGCCGTTGCAGATCGATCCGGCGTCGTCAGTGCTTCATTATGCGCAGGAGATTTTCGAGGGCCTGAAGGCATACCGGCTGGAGGATGGCGGCACCGCGCTGTTCCGCCCCGACGCGAATGCCCGCCGCTTTCAGGACAGCGCGCGCCGGTTGGCGATGCCGGAACTGCCGGAAAACCTGTTCATCGAGTCGATCGAGCGGCTGGTCGATGCCGACCGCGACTGGATACCCGGCGGCGAGGGGGCCTTGTACCTTCGCCCCTTCATGTTCGCGTCCGAAGTATTCCTTGGCGTCAAGCCGGCGGCCGAATACCTGTACATGGTCATCGCCTCCTCGGTCGGTGCCTATTGGAAGGGCGGCATGCGCCCGATCACCGTCTGGGTCAGCCGCGAGCATACCCGCGCTGCCGCCGGCGGGACCGGCGCCGCCAAGTGCGGCGGCAACTACGCCGCCAGCCTGATCGCGCAAAAGGCGGCGATCGCGGAGGGGTGCGATCAGGTCGTGTTCCTCGACGCGATCGATCGCCGCTGGGTGGAGGAGCTGGGCGGCATGAACCTGTTCTTCGTCCTCGACGACGGGACGCTGGTGACGCCGCCGCTGACCGGCACGATCCTGCCGGGCATCACCCGCGATTCGCTGATCACGCTCGCCCGTGCCGACGGGCTGACGGTGCGCGAGGAACCCTATGCGATCGACCAGTGGCGGGCCGATGCGCAGAGCGGCCGTTTGGTCGAGGCGTTCGCCTGCGGCACCGCGGCGGTCGTCACCCCGGTCGGCAACGTCAAGGATGCCGAGGGCGACTTTGCGATCGGCGGCGGCGGCACCGGCCAGATCACGCAGCGCCTGCATCAGGCACTCAACGCCATCCAGCGCGGCACCGCGCCCGATCCGCACAACTGGCTGCATCGCCTGGGCTGAACAGGCTTCCTTCTGTCGCGAGCGTCGCTATAAGGCCGCGCTCCACTGGGGCGTCGCCAAGCGGTAAGGCAGCGGCTTTTGGTGCCGCCATGCGCAGGTTCGAATCCTGCCGCCCCAGCCAAATCTCTAAAACCCTGATTTTAGAAGGACTTACCGCCTTCTTTTTGCCTTCTGTGGGGCAGGATCGTGGGGCAGGTTTTTGAGGTTGCGATTAAACGCAAGCCGCGTGGATTCCGTGGCCTACCGATTCGACTATGTCGATCATCCCCTCGACCATCGCACGGTTGATTGGCCAAAGTTGTCTTGGAAAGGAGGGGTCCACGTCTGCTTCGTGCGCAATCTTGTTCCGCCGATCAACGATCAAGCCAAGGGTCGCTTTCACATCAGCCGCAGTCATGTCCATTTCTGCTCCCACCGCTTCCAACAGGCTAACGGCAGAGAAGAGCCGAACGGCTTCAGCAATCTTGTCGGGATGCTGGAAGGACAAGTGGCTGTGCTTCGTCCGTATCTCGGAATCGAGCGTTGAAGCCGCCGTTGCAGAAAGTCGCAACAGCGGTGTTACGGAGAGCGGAACAGGAAAGCGGTTAAAGGCATCAGTTTTCGGGCGGGCTCCGGCGTAGCTCTCCAGCATGCCGAGGCGCGCTAGAGTGTGGACATAACGATCCAAGGCGCTGACAACCATTACAACCTCGGCGCGCAGGATGTCGCTTACGTCGACTGCTGTCGTAAGGGTGGCTGAGAGAGCTGAGTGAAGACCATGAAGATGTCTGACCCGCGATATGCTGTCATCAAACTCATCGAGCGCCGATTGCATCGATCACCCTGATTGTCCGTTTGGCCGTGACTTGAAATAACTCGCCAAACTGCTGCTGGGAGGCCTGGGATGTCGCCAAGACGCGGCCTGCTTGCTGAAGCTGGACCGGGGTCAGCTCAAAGATTGGAACTTGGTGTTCTTGTGAGCTTGCGATGAGTGAGTTGAAGTCGGGCATCTGCAAGATCGGCTGTGCAGGATCATAGCCGCCTGCTTCGTAAATGGCCGGATCCAGCATCAGTCCATTAGCTTGCATGGCTGGGATGAAGGTGCCGGCGACTGCGTGTTCCAGTTGGTCGATCCATGTCTGAAAGGCTTGTGAGGGTACGCCTGCGCGGGGCCGGTACTTCTGCACGACATAGCCAAGAAAACGAGGCGTGGTGTTGGGGAAAGGGTACTCAGCTTGCTGCAAGGTCGGGATGGAAGAGGCAGCATCCGCCCACGCTTTCCACTTCGGCAAGACAGTGGTCAGTGAGTTAATCGCCATCGTGGAGAAATAGTCAGGGTGCATCGGCACCAGAAAAAGATCGCTTGTAGCTAACAGGTTCTGATTGATTGATCCAAGGCTGGGACTCATGTCTACCAGCACAATGTCGATGTCATATTCGAGCGCAGTGCGATCGATGAGGTACCGAAGCGATCCCGGGAGGTTCCTGAGGGTCACTAAAGAGCCGGACAGCTCCTGAGCGATGCCGAGGGTGACCTCATATTCTGCCATTCCGATATGACCAGGCAAAAGCCACAGCCGCTCATTGCCGGGTACTTGGACGCATTCCACGGCCTGTATCAGCGCAGGGCGCGACTCGAATGCTGGAGCAAGGCCCTCTCGGATATTGAGCGGCCTTCCGTCCTTCGATCCTTGGATCGACTCAGCAGTCTCCATGTCCTCCAGGCCAAGAACCATGCCTGTGAGATTACATTGGGGGTCACAGTCCACCATCAGCACATTCTTGCCGAGCCGCCCGAGCATCCAGCCTAGATTGAAGGCAGTAGTGGTCTTGCTCACGCCGCCCTTGTGGTTGAACAAGCTGATAACTGTGGCCAAGACTGTTCTCCGATTTCGATGCCAGCTTACGGTCTGGTACCGTTACCGCAATAGCGACGACCTGATTGGAGATCGATAAATGCAGGGCAGGCAGACGAGCTTTTCCGGCTGGGAGTGACGTGGAGGCGTTCAACTTAGACGCGCAAAGAGGTTGCGAACTGACGATGGATGCCAAGTTCCGCCACGCGGAGTCACGATTCCACGCGCGTTCAGCTCTTTCGCTATGGCTGGCAGCGAAACGACTCCCGACCCTCGAATGTCTGGGAGGATTGGCGCAATGTCTGCTGCACGATCTTCCGCTGCGGACTGGATTGCAGCCACCGCCGCTCCGTTGCCTTTTGCGGCGCGTCGCAATGACGTAGCGCCATTAGGGTTTCCTAGCTTAGCCCCACGCGCCTTCGCAGCCGCCAACGCCTCTCGGGTCCGCAAGCCGATGGCTTTGCGCTCTGCTTGCGCCACGGCAGCCATAATGTGGACGGTGAGTTCGTTCGCCTCCGGCATGTCAGCAGCTAGGAAGCGCGTTCCGCTATCCTGAAGGGACGCCAGGAACGCGACGTTGCGCGAGAGGCGGTCTAGCTTGGCAACCACCAGGACCGCCCCAGTGACCTTCGCGCGGTGCTTAGCGGCCTCCAGTTGCGGGCGGTCGTCGCGCTTGCCGCTCTCGACCGCGGTGAACTCGGCTGCGATATGCCACCCTTGGCTGCGGCACAGCGTGCCTACCGCCCCCGGCTGCTCCTCCAGGCCTAGTCCAGATCGCCCTTGGGCATCCGTAGAGACCCGGTAGTAGGCGACAACCTTGCACATGATCCGATGCCTTCCACAATTTCGCAACGTCGGTATCGAGGTTGCTGACGCCCCAGCGCAGGATCTTGCTCGCGTCGACCAGCCCCTGCATCGCCTTGATGGTGTCGGCTAGCGGAACCGCTCCGCGCCAGTGCAGCAGATAGAGTCGAGCCGATCGGTGCTGAGGCGACGCAGGCTCGCTTCGCATGCATTCGGCAATCGCGCACGTGAGGCGTTCTGGGGATAGGCTTTGCTGACGAGGAACACGTCCTGCCGGCGCCTGGCGATCGCGTGCCCAACGAGCCGCTCGCACTCGCTGTCCACATACATTTTTGCGCTGTCTATCACCGTCATTCCGAAATTGATTTCAGTGCGCAACGCCGTGATTTCATCGGCATGGCGATAAGCGTCCTCCGCCATATTCCATGTGCCTTGGCCTAGTGCGGGGACCATGGTGCCGTTGGGTAAAGCGATCGTCGTCATGATGATGCACCGCGCAGCATGAGGTTCGGGTCGCCGTGACAAGCATCCAACCCAGCGCGGCCCCGCGCCTGGCCAACACGGCAGGCATCGGGACGAGGTGAACGGACGGCGGATCTTCGGAAGCAACAAAGAGCTCGCGAATGTCCGGCATTGGATCGTTGCCGCACAATCGAAGCTGGTGAAGCGCTCCTGCAATCTTGTTCTTGATACGTTCCGGCGGAGGCCTTGCGAACGTGTCGGCAAACAGGTCCATTCCGATCGACCGAAATTCACATGGATCAAAAACGATGAGGTTCGACTGGAAACTTGTCTAACGTGGATCGTTTCGGCTCGCTAACGTTGCGGGGGTAGCTTGTTCATATTGCACATGGCGCTTGGCGGCTGCCTGAAAGCGCCGCCGCTCGATTTTGGCATTACAGCTGACTCTGGCGGGCACCTAGCCTATGTGATGGAAGCCGCAAAAGCCCAGGCGGGGTCGTCGCCAGCTTCGCACGTGATCATCGTGACCCGGAAATTCACCGAGGCGCATCTGCCGGCGAACCACGCCCTCGATCGTGAATATGTCAGCGACCGCGTTGCAATCCGGCGGATCGCGACGGTAAGCGACCGCTACCTTGAAAAGGAAGCTCTCGGGGCGGAACTTCCGGAGTTCATGCGTGCCTTTTGCCGCTACTTGGCAACGCTTCCGGCACTGCCCGACGTCATCCACGCGCATTTCGCGGACGCGGCTCAGGTCGCGATGGAGGCTCGACGCCGCTTCGGCATTCCGTTCGTCTACACGCCGCATGCGCTAGCCATCGACAAGCGGGATCAGGGGCTCGACGACGGCACGTTGAATGCTCGGATCGTTGCCGAGTCCAAGGCGATCGCTGAAGCGGACGCGTTGATCGTGTCGACGCGCGACGAGGCCGATCGGCAGGTGCGTGCCTATGGCGTCGAAGCGGGCGGCTCCGTCCATTGTATCGCACCCGGTGTGCCGCAGCGCCAGTGCGACCCCGCCGCGTCGACGCTCGACGATCGCCTGAACGAGGTATTCGACCGGCCCACTCTGCCGATCATTCTCGCGATCGCACGGCCGGTCGCCAAGAAGAACCTGGCGGGACTGGTGCGCGCCTATGCTGCCGACCCTCGTCTGCGGGAACAGGCCAATCTCGTGATCCTGGCCGGTCAGGACGATGGCCGCCCTTCGCCTGAAGAAGATACCGTGCGCCGGGAGCTTCGCGACCTGTGCGACACACCGTTGCTGCGCCGGCGTGTCGCATTACCCCCGCGTCACGATGCCGCCGATGTCGCCGGCCTGTATCGGCGAGCTGCGCAAGGCGGCGTATTCGTCAATCCCGCGTTCCATGAGCCGTTCGGATTAACCCTGATCGAGGCAGCGGAAGCGGGCGTGCCCGTCGTGGTGACGGCGCATGGCGGGCCGGCCGAGATAGTCGCTGCGATCGGCCACGGCATCGTGATCGATCCGCGCGATCCGATGGCGATTTCGGAGGCCTGCCGCACCGTGATCGGCGACGCCGCGCTTCACGCCCGGTTCCACGCCGCGGCCCGCGCGAATCATAGCCTGTACAACTGGACGCGATATGCCGAGCGCGCGATCGCCGTTTATGCCGGGTTGAGCAGGCGAATGCACCGTCCACCCTCGCTACTCGCATGCGACATCGACAACACGCTGACCGGCTGTCTCCGCGGGGCCGAGGCCTTTGCGCAGTGGCGACGGTCTGACGACATGCCTTTCGTCGTGGCGACGGGTCGCTCATTTGCGGACGCCCGCCGGGTGCTGGCCCAGTGGCGGCTTCCAGACCCGGACGCGTTCATCACCGATGTCGGCACCCGGATCATACGCCGCGATGCGAGCGGTGATTGGCGATCCTGCCCGGATTATGCCGCCACATTGGACATCGACTGGAATCTGTCCGCCGTCCGTGCGGTGCTCGCTCCGCTCGACATCACACCACAACCCGCCGCGACCGCAGGCCCGCACAAGCTCAGCTTCTTCGGCACAGCGGAAGACGCTGAGGCGATCAGGGATACGCTTCGCTCGGCCGGTCTGTCCGCGCATGTGATCTTTTCGCACGGGCGACTGATCGACATCTTGGCCCCCGGCGGCGGCAAGGCAGCTGCGATCGATGCCTATGCGCACAGCGTCGGACTAACGTTGGCAGATTGCGTCGCGGCCGGCGACAGCGGCAACGATCTGGACATGCTGGAACGGTGCGGCGCGGCGATCGTGGTCGGCAATGCCGGTCACGAACTCGCGACGCTGACGCCTCGGTGCGGCCTCTATCGTGCCGAGCGACACCATGCGGCGGGCGTACTGGAGGGACTGGAACGGCTGGGTATCACGATCGACGCGAAGATCGCGGCATGACCCGTCCCTTCGGCTATTTCGTGCATCATCAAGGGCGTGGTCACGCCGAACGCTGCGCCGCGATCGCCCATGCGCTGCCCGTCGAACGGCCGCTGACGATCTTCTCCGCACGGGACGACATCTTTCCGACGCTGCCGCCGCAAGTAAACGTCGTTCGCATCCCCTCTCTTTTCGAGCCATGTGGCGACGAAGTCGCAACCGCCGACTGGGTACCGACCCCTTCCACCCTCCACTGCGCGCCTTTGGGGTGGCCCGGTATTCGGACAGCAATGGCGGCGATGACGCAGTGGTTTGCGGACGCCGATCCTGCCCTGATGATTTGCGACGTTTCGGCCGAAGTCGCTCAACTCGCTCGCATTTGCAGCGTGCCGCATGTCAAGGTCCTGCAACACGGCGATCGGAGCGATGCCGGCCACCGGGCCGCCTATGACGGTGCCGCGGGGTTGCTAGCCCCTTTTCACGCCGATCTGGCGCAGCCCGAATGGGACGGCGCGATGCTGTCGCGGACCTGTTTCGCGGGTGGACTGGGGGTCGACACTCGCATCCCGGAGCGGGAGCTTGCACGCCAGCGGATCGGCGTCGCCGCGGATGAGGAGATGATCCTGGTCATGGCCGGCGGTGGCGGTAGCGGCTTCGCACAGGCACCACTCGGCGTCGGCGCACGCAGCCGTCCCGCCGCGCGCTGGATCACGATCGGTCCGGTCGTCCGCGACTGGCATGCGACGGAGCCCGCCAACATCGAACATCGCGGCTGGGTGGACGATGCCACCGACTATGTCGCGGCGGCGGACCTCGTGATCGCCTCCACCGGCAACACCACCTGTCAGCAGATCCTCGCCGCGGCACGCCCCTGGCTGGCGGTGCCGGAATGGCGCTATTTCGACGAGCAGCATCGCAAGGCGCAGGCACTGGCCGCAGCGGGCGTCGCCCGCGTCCGACCGTATCTGCCGTCGTCTGCCGGTGCGTGGGGGCATGCGATCGACGAGGCTTTGGCGATGCATCGACCCGCTCGTCAGCAGGCGATGATCGCCGACGCGCCCGCCGCCGACGTCGCTCGCTGGCTGGAGGAGCTGGCAGCGCGATTGTGGCCGACCGTGCGTCCCGTCGCCGGTCCGGTTGCAACTGACCAACTTCCATCGATCTGACCGGAGCCTGCCCATGACCGTTTCCGTCGTTACGCTGGCCGGCGGCCGGCCCGATCACCTCCGCAATCTCGTCATCGGCCTGACCCGCCAGACCCTTGCCCCGGTCGAGCTGATCGTCGCCGTGATGCAGGACGTCGCCTACGACCTGCCGACGGCCACGTTCCCGATCCGCCAACTGATGATCGCAGGCACGGACCTGCCGCTGGCTGCGGCGCGCAATGCCGCCGCGCGTGCGGCGATCGGCGATCAGCTCGTCTTTTTGGACATGGATTGCATTCCGGCCCCGTCGCTGATCGCCGATTATGCGCGCCGCCTCCAGGAACTCGACGGACTACTAATGGGCGAAGTCCTGTACCTGCCCGGCGGTGCCAACACCGGCGACTGGCGCAGCGAGGATTTCGACGCCGTCGCCATCCGTCATTCCGACCGGCGCGGCCCGCCCGCCGATGGCATCGAACTCTGCAACGACTACCGTTGCTTCTGGTCGCTCAACTTCGCGATGACCCGCGCGACGTTCATGGCCGTCGGCGGCTTTCATGAGGGGTATTGCGGATATGGGGGCGAGGATACCGACTTCGGCAAGGTGCTCGACACGGCAGGCGTGCCGATCGCCTGGATCAAGGGCGGACTGTCGCACCACCAGTATCACCCCCACCATATGCCCCCGGTCCATCACCTCGACAGCGTCGTCCGCAACGCCGAACTGTTCGAGGCGCGCTGGGGCTACCGGACGATGGGGCATTGGCTCTACGCCTTCCGCCTGATGGGTCTTATCGACGATGCCGAGGGTCGCCCCATCCAAATTCTGCGTCGACCCGATGCCGACGACCTCGCGCTGACGGGGCAGCAGAGCCATCAACCCTATGCCAACACCGCCAGCGTCATCCGCGTGCTGGAGGCGCGACCGGCGTCGTCGGAGCGTGTCGCCGCGTGAAAATCGCGCTGCTCGCCCATGTCCGCCAGCGCATCGCGCAACCATTCATGGGCGGCATGGAGTCGCACAGCTGGTATCTCGCCGACGGCCTCATGGCCCGCGGACACGAGGTCGTGCTGTTCGCGTCGGGCGACAGCGATCCGCGCTTCACGCTCGATCCGGTCCTGGCCGAACATTACGAGCGCACCTTTCCCTGGGCGGAGCATCGCGGGTCGGCACCGCTGATCGCGCATGTCGACGCCGGCTACGCCGCCGCGTGCGACCGGATAGCGCGTGGCGGCTTCGACGTCGTTCACAACAACAGCCTGCATCGTTTCCCGATCGAGCCGGCCCGCACCGCACGCGTTCCGACCGTCACCTCGCTGCACGTCCCGCCCTATGACGCGCTGCACTGGTTCGTGAAGGCCAGCCCGACGTCGACCCACCGGCTGACCGTGACGTCGCACACCCAGTTGCGGGCCTGGTTTCCGGACGGTGCGCCGCCGCAGGTGTCGGTGCTGCATAACGGGATCGATCCTGCGGCATGGCCCTATGGCGACGGCGGCGGCGGCGCGATCTGGTGCGGCCGGATCACCCCGAACAAGGGCACGCACCTCGCCGCGAAGGCGGCGTTGCGCGCTGGCGTGCCGCTCATCATGTTCGGTTCGATCGAGGACCGCGATTACTGGGCTGCGGAAGTCGAACCGTTGCTCGGGCCGACGATCGTCTACGGCGGCCATGTGCAGGGGGAGGCACTGGCCGCCGAACTCGGTCGGGCGGCGGTGTTCCTCTTCACGCCGCGCTGGGATGAACCCTTCGGTCTCGTGGCGATCGAGGCGATGGCCTGCGGCTTGCCCGTCGCCGCGTTCGATCGTGGCGCAGCGCGGGAGGTCGTGGGCGAAGCCGGACGTTTCGCGCCTCCCGACGAGTGGGAAGCGCTAGCCGACGTCATCGCCGACGCCGTGGCGATACCGCGAACCGTGCCACGAAACCGGGTGGAACGGCTGTTCACTCGCGACCGGTGGCTCGACCGCTGCGAGCACCTCTACCGGGAGGTCGGTTCCGCCACCGCCTCGGCAGCATGAGCGGGAACGATGTCGTCGTGAAGCAGCAGGCCGCCTTGCTGGCCCTGTATCGCCGTCATGTTGGCCCGGGCGATCGCTATGCGCTGATCGACTTCCCCGACCATGCCAACGTCGGTGACAGTGCGATCTGGCTCGGCGAGATCCGGATGCTGCGATCGGTTACCGGCCGCGATCCCGATTATGTCGCAACTTGGGACGGGTTCGATCTGGGCGCGTTTCGGGCGGCGAGCCCCGCGGGGGTGCTGTTCCTGCACGGCGGCGGCAATCTCGGCGACATCTGGCCCCATCACCAACGTTTCCGCGAGCGCGTACTGCGCGACGTTCGCGATCGCAGCATCGTGCAATTGCCTCAGTCGGTTCACTTCCGTGCTCCGGGGGGCATGGAGACATTCGCGGAGGCGGTCGCCGCGCACCCCGCCTTCCATCTTTATCTTCGTGACCGCCCCAGCCTGTCGACCGCCCGGCGTCACTGGGGCTGCCCGTCCGATCTTGCCCCGGACAGCGCCTTTGCGCTGGGCCGACAGCCGCGAGCGGAACCGCATTGCGACCTGCTGATGCTGATGCGGACGGACGACGAGCGCGTGATCCACGATGCCGCGATCATGGGCGACTGCGATGACCGGGTGATCGTCGACTGGCTTGACGACGGAGTGCTGCCGCTCGCCCGATCGGGACAACCGCTCGCCGACTATTGTTTCGCGTTGGCCACCGCCCGCGTGGAGCGCGGGCTGGCGACCCTGTCGAGGGGGCGTCGGATCGTCACCGACCGCCTGCATGCCCACATCCTGGCGGTCCTCCTCGATATCCCGCACATCGCGCTCGACAACGAATACGGGAAGCTCTCCTCCTATATCGAGGCGTGGACCAGAGGATCGCCACAGCTATTGCAACGGGTGCGATGATCCAGGTCAGCCTCCTCGTCTGCACGCGCGATCGCGGCGCATCGCTCGACCGCTTGCTGACCTCGATCACGCGGGCGGCGGCCGGGTTCGATGCCTTCGAGGTGGTCGTCGTGGACAACGGATCGTCCGACGACACGCTCACGCGTCTGGCGGCGTGGCGTTCCCGGCAGTGCTTTCCGGTCACGGTCGTCGACGAACCCCGACCAGGACTGGCACGCGCGCGTAATGCCGGACTGTCACGAGTGCGCGGAGATATCGTCGCGATGACGGACGACGACTGCGTGCTCGACGCGGGTTTCTTCGCGATGCTGGTCGCGCGCTTTGACCAAGCTCCATCGCCGGTGGTCATCGGCGGTCGCATCCTGCTCGGCGATCCTGACGACCTGGCCGTGACGATCAAACTGGAAGACTACGCCATGGGAGCGCCGCGCAATCGCTTTCCGAACGGCTTCGTCATGGGTGCGAACCTTGCCTTCACGCGCGATGTGGTGGCGCGCATCGGGTCTTTCGATGAGCGGTTCGGCGCGGGCGGGCGATTTCGCGCCGCGGAGGACACGGATTTCGTAATTCGCGCCCTGCGCCACGACATACCGGTGCGATACGATCCGTATTTCGTCGTCGCGCATCATCATGGCCGGCGATCCGCCGAGACGCTCCGCCAGCTGCTGGCCGGCTATGCGTTCGGCGACGGTGCGCTCTACGCGAAGTACCTGTTCGACGGTTCCCGGATCGCCAGAGCGATATGGGGCGATGTGTGGAGCGCCGTCGCAGAACTGGGCGGCGGTGAGCGCCCTTTTTCATCCGTCCGTTTTTTCCACACCTTTCGCCTACTTGGGATCGTCCGCGGTTTCACAGCGTTCGCGTCGGCACGGATTTCGAGCAAGGCCCATCACTCGGATTGAGCCCGTCCACTTAGCAAATGACGCCCAATATCTTTTTGGGCGGCCGTTTGCAGAAGCTTATCGATCGTCAACAATCCCGGACCTGATGGTCGAACGTTGCAAGTACCAGACGAGATCGCCAACGCGACTAGGCCACGTGGACAAAGGGCAGCCACAGCGTAACTGAGGCGAGCGCGACGAAGCCGAGATCGGATTTCGTGGTTTCGTCGTAGCGGGTTGCGACTTGACGCCAGTTCTTGAGTTTGTTCAACAGGCGCTCACGAGATCGCGCCAGCGGTATTTCCCGGCGTCAGGACGAAGCATGGTGGTCGGCCCTGACCATCGCAGCGGGCGTGCAGCTTGGTCGTGAAGCCGCCTCGGGATCTGCCGAGCCCCTCGGCTTCCTGATCCCTTTTTCAGCCCGACGGCGCAGTGGTGCGCCCGGATCACGGTGCTGTTTCTCCCGGCTTGTCGATTACATCGCGTCCAAAGGCGGCATCGAGCAGTTGACCAAGGTAGCCGCGCTTGAGCTTGGCCCGCATGGCATTCGCGTCAACTGCGTCGCACCCGGCGCGATCGAAACCGATCGCACCCGCGCGGAGGTTGACGATTACGCAGGACGTTGGTCGCCAATCACGCCGCTTCGGCGCGTCGGCACGGTCGAGGACGTTGCGGCGGCCGTTGTCTGGTTCGCAGGACCAGAATCTTCTTTCGTATCCGGACAGACGCTGCTGGTCGATGGTGGCGTCTTCTCCCCGGCGGTGTGGCCGAACTACTGATCAGTGCAGCCAGTCGGGCTGCACTGATCACGTATTCTGCAAGCCGATCCGACGCGGTCGACGACGCTCATTTGTGTGCACTCGGACCTCAACTGGCGTCATCCGTCGAATTCAGAGAGCTAACGGTAAACTCGGTTATCAGCGGAGCGGTTTGTGCTCGGTTTCATGAACACCAATAGCCCCGCCGTCGTTGCGTTCCTGATTAGGAGAGCGCGTGATGGGTGAGAATACTGGCAGTCCGATCCTCGGCGTCCTGCTCGCATGCGTCGCAGGATCGATCTTCCTCGCCGCGCTTGGCATGTGGTTGCACCGTTCCAAGCGGCTGACATCCCGGCGCAGCTCCATGGTTTGGGCGATCCTTACCATCCTGCCGCTCTTCGGCGCAGGCTTTGCGATGATGACGACCCACGTGGTGGAGCAGGCTACCGGCGAAACGCAGTCAGGGGTCAACGCGCCGCCGCCGACGCGCTGACGAGACGTGCCAGGCTGCAGTAACCCGATCGGCAGGTCATTCGGCGGCGCGACGGCGGATAATTCGTAGCTGCGCTCGAAAGATTGCGGTGGCGCGATCCCCCAACGAGGGTGGTCGTCAGAAGGGCGCATGAGTTAGTCGGGTTCAGGTGCATCTCTGCCGACCGCTCGCCGAATGGTTGCGCCAAGCAGTCGGAACTCGCTCGTACGGGGATGACCGCTGCGCCAGGCGAGGGCGATCTGACGCACTGCCTCAAGGCCCTGCGGTCGACGAGGTTCAACACGAGTGCCGTCAAGGATTCCGGCCTCAATGGCCATTTGTGGGATCAGTGTGTAGCCAAGGCCCGCGTTTACCAGTTCGACGAGCGTGTGCAGCGTAGAGGCGACCAGCCGGCTTTCGGCCTCCCTCTCTGTGCGATTGCAAGCCGCGAGAGCATGCTCCTTGAGGCAGTGACCATCCTCGAGCAGGAGCAGGCGATCGTCGTCCGCTTCACATGCCGGTGATGCGAAGCTGTCGTGTCCCTCGGCGGCTACGAGGACAAGCCGATCGGCCGCGATGTCGACGCTCTCCACCTCTCCGCATTCGACCGGAAGGGCGAGCAATACGCAGTCGATTTCGCCGCGACCCATCGCTTCGCACGCGACGCTTGTCAGCATCTCGCGCACATACAGCTGCAACTGCGCCCAATCGCACGCGAGTGCCGACAATATGCCGGACAGCAGGAAGGGCGCAATCGTAGGGATCACCGCCAGCCGTAACGATCCCACAAGCGGCTCGTGCGAGCGCTGCGCAACGAGGTGGAGGTCTTCGGCAGCGCACACCATCTGTCGCGCCCGTACCACTATCTCCTCTCCAATCGGGGTGAAGCGGACATGGCGCTTGGAGCGGTCGACAAGGATCACATCGAGCACTCGCTCGAGTTCCGCGATGCTGGCCGACAGTGCGGACTGGGAGACGAACGAAGCGGTAGCTGCGCGTCCAAAATTGCCATGCTCATAGAGCGAAAGCAGATACGACAACTGTCGGAGCGATGGCGTAGGCTTCATCGTTTAAAGTGATAGCAGAAATCGCTTCAATCCATTGGATAAATCAATCGTCCCTACTACGGTGGCGCAATCATATAGAGGAGTGAGAACATGGCTGACGAAGATCCCCGGTGCCCGGAGGGCCGGAATGGCGGCGGCGCTGGTACCGTTCGCTCGCTCCTTGGTCGCACCAACAAGGATTGGTGGCCAGACGTTCTGCCGGTCGAGATACTGCATCAGCATGGTGTCTCTCCGAACCCAATGGGCGAGGACTACGACTATGCGGAAGCGTTCAAGGCACTCGATTACGCGGCGCTGAAAGCCGACCTCACCGCCCTGATGACCGATAGCAAGCCCTGGTGGCCGGCGGACTACGGGCACTACGGCCCTTTCATGATCCGCATGGCGTGGCATGCCGCGGGTACTTACCGGGTTACCGATGGACGTGGCGGCTCCTCGTCGGGCCAACAACGCTTCGAACCTCTCAACAGCTGGCCGGACAACGGCAATCTGGACAAGGCACGGCGCCTGCTGTGGCCGATCAAGCAGAAGTACGGGAAGCATATCAGCTGGGCGGACCTGTTCATCCTCGCCGGGAACGTCGCCATCGAGAGCATGGGCGGACCGACCTTCGGCTTCGCCGGTGGGCGCAAGGACGTCTTCCAGTCGGAGGGTGACACGTACTGGGGTGCCGAGGAGCAGTGGATCGGACACGCGGAACACAAGACCCGCATCCGTCCTGACGAGCAGCTAGAGCTGGAAGGACCGCTGGCTGCGGACTCGATGGGTCTGATCTACGTGAATCCGGAAGGTCCCGGCGGCAATCCTGATCCACTCGGCTCGGCGCGAGACATGCGCGCCACCTTCTCGCGCATGGCGATGAACTCGGAGGAAACCGTCGCGCTCACGGCCGGCGGTCACGCTTTCGGCAAGACGCATGGAGCCAAGCCGGCTGAGAATTTCGGCAAGGAGCCTGCCGCTGAGTCCGTGCACATGCAGGGGCTCGGCTGGCTCACCGACAGCGAAGAGATCGGCAAGGGCCATATCACCACCTCGGGTATCGAGGGATCGTGGTCGAACAATCCGACGAAGTGGACCGGCGACTATTTCCGCCTGCTGTTCAAGTACGACTACGAGCTGACGTCCAGCCCGGCGGGTGCCAAGCAGTGGACGCCCGTCAACCCCGAGTGGGAGGACATGGCCCCCGACGCGCGGGACCCCAGCAAGCGCGTGCCGACGATCATGACGACCGCCGATATGGCGCTGAAGCTGGATCCCGAGTTCCGCGCGATCTCCGAGCGATTTCGCGACGATCAGTCGGCTCTCGACGATGCCTTTGCACGTGCATGGTTCAAGCTGACCCACCGCGACATGGGGCCGAAGGTACGATACCTTGGCCCAGAGGTTCCGGAGGAAACGCTCATCTGGCAAGATCCGGTGCCCGAGGGAACGGCTCCAGGCGACGATGAGATTGCTGCGTTCGCACAGAAGGTGCTGACCTCCGGTCTCAGCGTTGGGCAGCTCGTCAAGACTGCGTGGGCATCGGCCTCGACCTACCGGAAGTCCGACCACCGCGGCGGCGCCAACGGCGCGCGCATCGCGCTGGCGCCCCAGAAGAGCTGGGCGATCAACGAACCAGCCGAGCTTGCATCGGTGCTTGCCAAGCTCAACGAGCTCCGCGGTTCGATATCGCTTGCTGACGCGATCGTGCTTGCGGGCTCGGTGGCGATCGAGAAGGCAGCGACGGATGCCGGGTTCGACGTGAAGGTGCCGTTCACCGGTGGCCGCGGCGATGCGACCCAGGACTGGACCGACGTCGAGAGCTTCGCATGGATGGAGCCGCAGGCAGATGGCTTCCGCAACTACCTGCGGACGCGGCAGACCGTGAAGACGGAGGAGCTGCTGCTCGACAAGGCTTCGCTGCTTGGCCTGTCGGCTCCGGAGATGACGGTTCTGCTCGGTGGTCTGCGCGTGCTGGGCGCCAACCACGGCGACAAGCCCGAGGGCGTCCTGACTGAGCGGAAGGGGCAGCTTACCAACGACTTCTTCGTCAACCTCCTCGACAACGAGACTTTTTGGGAGCTCGTTGATCCGTCGAGCGACGAGGAGTTCATCGGACACGACCGCGGCGGGAAGGGCGAGAAGTGGCGCGCCACTCGCACGGACCTGGTGTTCGGCTCGAACTCGCAGCTGCGCGCAACGGCGGAGGTTTACGCCGAGAACGGCAACGAGGAGAAGTTTGTCAGGGACTTCATCAAGGCCTGGGTCAAGGTCATGGATGCCGATCGTTTCGATGTGACGGCCAAGCCGGTGACCTCGAACATTGCGACCTGACAGTGGCTTGAACCGGGAAGAAGGCGGTTGCGAAAGCAATCGCCTTCTGGTTGTGCGCCGTCTTAAACATGCTGGTGCACGAGCTTCATTATCGGCGCGACAACAGCCGTAGGAGCACCGAAGTCTGGTGCCCGAGGCGGAGCGTAGAAGGTGAGATCATCCCCGTTGTCCTGCCGCGCGGATGCGGCAGCAGGGAACTCGGGGAGGGACTTGTCGATCATATCGTCACATCCTGAGCGCCTGATTATAGCCGGTGAGTTCGAGATAGCCGCGACCGCCTGGTGTCCGGACCGCACCTTCCCAGTAAACCGGAAGGCCTCCGCGGCGCGCGTCAAGCTCCTGAGCCGCAAACATCGGGGTCAGGCGCCACCGCGCGATCCGGCCATCGACGCGGATACTTACCTCCTGTGATACGGGATAAACTGCGCCGGTCGCGCCACTCCGCCATGTCGCCAGCGGCCGGAATGCAACGTCGCGGGGACCCAGCGGGGTGGTGATGCCGTCAGGGCGGCGGAGCGCACCGCCGGCCCACAGCGTGCCACCACCTTTGCGACGGATGCGGAACGCCATCAGCGCAGAGCCATCATCGAAATTGAGCCCCGTCCAGTCCCACCCTTCAGCTTGGGGAGCCAGATAGTCGGACGACCATTCGCGATCGAGCCAGGCCTCGCCGGTCACCGGGACGATGCGATCGCCACGTCGGACACGGCCAGCAACGCGCAGGTGAGGGATGGAGTAGTAATAGCTCGCCTGCTCCGGCCGGGGCCCTTTGCGGCTGTATCCAGCAAGGCCCTGCGGCATTGGCGGCTGCGTTGGTCGGAAATCGAGCGCCAGCGCAAAGTCGTTGGCGAAGATTTGGGTAGTCCATCGGTTGTCAGGCGTGCGGCGCAGGCGCCAGTCACGGATGCCGATATCGGCGTCACCCGTGCGTGCCCTCGCCAGGCCGAAACCCACGCGTGCGGCGCGCTCGCCGTGTAGCAGGCGACCGGTAGCGGGATCGGACAGTGCGGCGTGCGCAAACACCACCTGCCGTGCAGTGAAGCGGCTCGGGTTCGCGGCGTCGACGGGAGGGCGCGTCCGGAAGAACGTGACCTGGAAGCCGAGGTCTTCGCCCGCCGCCGTCCGGAGCCAGCCGGTGACGTACCACCATTCGGTGCGGAACCCCGGGTGCGCGCCGTGATCCGCCGGAAAGGCGAGAGTGATGCCGGGCCGGACGACGGGGTAGGGTACGGCGGCGGGCGCCGCGACCGCGACCAGCGCCAACCACCCGGAGAGCGCATTCCGCATCACCAATCCTCCCGTACTGACTGGACAGCGCCCGTTGCCGTCGCACGGCGACCAGCGAGCACCGCAGTTGCGGCGGATGCGCCGGTCAGCGCGGCGGCTACGCCGAACAGTGTCCCGAGCGGCACCCGCGTCGTCATGGTCCAGTTGAACGACTGCGGGTTGATGACGTGGATCAGGACCTGCGCCAGCACCAGCCCAAGCCCGATGCCTGCGAGCGCGCCGGTCAGCCCGACCACCGCCCCCTCGGTCGCGAGCATCGCGCCGAGCTGCCCGCGCGTGAGCCCCAGGTGCCGGAGCATGCCGAACTCCCGTTCGCGCGCGATCGTCTGTGCGGACATCGTTGCGGCGACACCAGCCAACCCGACGAGGATCGCCACCGCCTCCAGCAGGTAGGTCACGGCAAAGCTACGGTCGAACAGGGTCAGCGCGAGCCGCCTGAGCACGGCGGGCTGCGTCACGTCCACCTGGCCCCGCAGCGCTCCGGGAAGGCGTGCCGTCATCGCCTTGCCGACGGCGGTCGCGTCGCTGCCGGGTTGGAGCGTCGCCGACACCTCGTCGCGGCCGGTGTCGCCGGTCAGCCGCTGATAGTCCGCCTCGTCGACCAGCACCGCGCCGGCCTGTCGACCATAGTCGCGCCACACTCCGGCGACGGTGAACCGCGTCCGGCCGGCGATCGGCAGGATGATCGTCTCACCTGGATCCCACCCGTAGAGCCGCTGTGCCGGCTCCGACACCCAGACCGGCAGCGCAGATGCGGGCAGGCTTGAGGTACGCTCGACGAGGACGAGCAGGGGATCGCGGCCTCCGCGTTCAGGCCGGGCGATCAGGCTGATCGGCGGACGATCAGCGGCGATCGTCAGAGGCAATTGTCGGCTGAACGCCAGGCGATCTACCCCCGGCGTGGCGGCAAGATGCGCTCGCGTGGCCGGGTCGAAGCTGGCGCCGGCATTGGCGCGCAGATACAGGTCCGCACCGAGCACCTGCCCCAGCCACGTATCGACAGCGCCGCGGAAGCTGGTCACCATCGTCGCCATCGCGATCATCAGCGCCGTCGACGCCACGATGCCGCACAATGCGGTCGCCGCTTCGCCGGGCGCGCCGTGCAGATGCCGGATGGCAAGCATGGCAGGCACGCTCCCCCCGCGGCGCCGCGCAAGCGGGGCCAGCAGCGATCGCGCAAACCAGGGTACGCCAGCGACGCCGCCCGCCAGCATCAGCGCCATGCCCAGAAAGCCGAACAAGGGGAGCCCCCCGGTTGCGGGCAGCAACGCCGCGCCCCCGCCCGCCGCCAGCAGCACGGCCGCAGGCCACCACGCCACGGCGCGGCGCGGGTCGAGCACGTCACCGGCGTTCTTCAGCGCTGCCGCCGGTGCCGCCCGCGCGGCGGCACGTGCGGGTACCGCACTGCCGAGGACCGCGGCGATCAACCCCAGCGCGAAGAACCCCGCTGCGGCTGCAGGCTGGAAGACTATCCGCGCGGCGGTGCCGCCGAAATAGCCGGCACCCAGGTCGCCGCCGAACCAGTGCAGCGCCGACCACGCCAGGCCGTACCCCGCGGCGAGTCCTGTGGCCCCGCCGACGATCCCGATCACGACCCCCTCGACAACCACCGCAGCGACCACCGCGCGGCGCGGCATGCCCAGCGTTCGCAGCAGCGCAAATGCGCGCTGTCGCCGCGCCACCGACAACGACTGCGCCGAGTAGACCAGGAACCCGCCGGTCAACAGCGCCACCAGCGCCAGCATGTCGAGGTTGACGCGGTACGCCCGCGACAGCGCCGATCCTTGCGCGCCCCGCGCCTGCGCCGTCGACAGGATCGCATCGGCGGGTAGGAGCTGGGCAAGCGCCTCTTCCGCTGTCCGGCGGTTGGATAGGGAAAGATCGATGCGGTCGATCCTGCCAATCCGCTCGAAGCGCCACTGTGCTGCGGCGATATCGATCACGCCGATCGCAGCGTCCGCCTCCGCAGCGGGGAGCGTGCCGACGACGCGCAGAGGAACGTTGCGCCCGTTTGCTGTCACGGTAACCCGGTCACCGATCGCTAGGCGGGACCGCTCCAACGCCGTGCGGGACAGGAACAGTGAGGACTCATCGAAGACGCCGTCGCTGCTGGAAGCCGGCCCTTGCGGCGGGATGCCGACCAGCGACGGCGTCACTGCGGCCGCGCGGATGACGTCCAGCCCGAGCAGCGTCAGCCGATTGCCGCCGATCCGTGCATCGAGCCGCACGACCGGGCTCGCGTCGGCCACGCCGGCACCTTGCAAGACTTGCGGGTAGAGCCGTTCATCGATCCCCAACGGGCTGGTCGCGGTGACGGAAAGTTCGGCCGCTCCGTTCACCCCCCGTACTGCGCCATCAAAGGAGGCGAGCGCAGATCCGTTGACGAGGTGGACCGCGAAGCCGAGCGCGACGCCTACGGCGATCGCAATTGCAGTGGTGAGAAAGCGGGCGGGGTGGAACCGCCATTCGCCGCCGATCAGCCAGCCGAGCGCGAGCCGACCAGACAGAAGGCCGGGCTCAGCGGCCACGACGCTCCACCAGCCCGTCCGCGCCGAGCGTCAGCACCCGGTCGGCGATCGCCGCGCTCGCATCCGAGTGCGTGACCATCACGCCGGCCGCGCCGTTGTCGCGGACGGCATTGGCGAACAGCGCCAGTACGCGCGACGCGGTGTCGGGATCGAGATTGCCGGTTGGCTCGTCTGCCAGGATCAGCGACGGTCGATGCACTAGCGCGCGGGCGATGGCGACCCGCTGGAGCTCCCCGCCCGAGAGGTCGCGCGCGTAGCCGTCGCCGCGATCGCCGAGGCCGACTGCCGTCAACATCGCCGTCGCACGCGTTTCCGCCGCGTCGGCGTCCGGCGATATCAGCGCGAGTGGTAGCGCGACGTTCTGACGCAGCGTGAGATAGGGGAGGATGTGAAAGGCCTGGAACACGAAGCCGATGCGCTCGCGTCGCAGGCGCGTCCGCGCAGCCTCGTCAAGCGAACCGAGTATCGTGCCGTCGATCGCGACCTGGCCGTCATCGGCGTCGTCGAGCCCGGCAAGGATATTGAGCAGCGTCGACTTGCCCACGCCCGACTCGCCGATGATCGCTACCAGTTCGCCCGCACGGACCTGAAGATCGAGCGACCGGAACAATCGCCGGGGCCCCGGTACCGACTTGCCGAGCGCCTGAACGTCGAGAAGGATCGGGTGACCAGTCACGCGGTATGCGTGGCGAAGGTGAAGCTTAACCGCAATGCCGTAGCCCCGGTCTGGCAACATAGGTCAGCTGCTCAGGCTAATCCGAGCTGAACCAATGACTGCTGGGCGTATCGCGCGGAGCGGCCACCAACGTCTGCTTCTGGGTCCAGCCAGCCGAACGCTTCAATCTGCAATCGTCGGCACCAGGCTCACGGTCGTCTTGAACGTGTCGCGCATCATGTTCCGCTTACGATCCGGCGGAAATTGACTCGGCTGGCGACTTATCTGCTTCCGTTCGTTGGGCAGCCGAGGAGTAGCATGCCAATGTCCCACCGCATCCTGATCACCGGCGCGAGCGTCGCCGGCAACACCGCCGCTTGGTGGTTGGGCCGCGCCGGCCTCGACGTCACCGTGGTCGAACGAACGCCCGGGTTCCGCGACGGCGGCCAGAACATCGACGTGCGCGGGGTTGGTCGCGAGGTGTTGCGTCGCATGGGGCTGGAACAGGCGGCGCTGGAGCAGGGCACCGGCGAAGAGGGGACCGCCTGGGTCGAGGAGGACGGCAGTGTGGCGGCGCAGTTCCTGACCGCCGATACGGATGCCGATGGGCCGACCGCGGAGATGGAGATCCTGCGCGGCGATTTGGCCCGGCTGCTCTACGAGCCGGCCGGCGAGCACGCGACCTACCGTTTCGGCGACAGCATCGCCGGCGTCGAGCAGGACGATGACGGCGCTACGGTCACCTTTGCGAGCGGGACCACCGAACGATTCGACGTGGTCATCGTCGCCGAGGGCGTGGGGTCGACATCGCGGGAAATGGTCTTCCCGGGCGAGAACGCGCCCCGCTGGATGAACCTGACGATCGCCTACTTCACCATTCCGAGGCAGGCGGACGACGATCGGCTGTGGCGCTGGTACAATGCGCCTGGCGGTCGCAGTGTGTCGCTTCGCCCCGACCGGCACGGCACCGCGCGCGCCATGCTGTCGGTGCAGCAGCCGCCCGGCGGAGAGCAGGATTGGGACGGCGACCGGCAGAAGGCGTGGCTGCGCACCCGCTTCGCCGATGCGGGTTGGCAGACCGACCGCGTTCTGGATGCGCTGGAGACGACCGACGACTTCTACCTCGATGTGCTCCGGCAGGTGAGGATGCCCCGCTGGTCGGGAGGGCGGGTGGTGCTGACCGGCGATGCGGCATGGTGCGCGACGCCGATCGCCGGTTACGGCACGACGCTGGCTGTCACCGGCGCCTACGTTCTGGCGCAGGAACTCATCCGCTCCACCGACATGCGGGCGGCGTTCAAGGCCTACGAGCAGGCGATGCGCCCGATGGTCGAGGATGCCCAGAGCGTCCCCAGGCTTGCGCCGCGACTGGCGAATCCTCACAGCCGCCTCGGCATCGGGTTGCTCCACGGCGCGCTGCGCGTGGCGAGCCGCCCGGTTGTGCGCAGCGTCGCCGGCAAGTTGTTCGGTGGCCGCTCCAGGGACGTCGATCTCTCGCGCTATGACACGCCAACCTCTGGAGGATCGCTGATCGCACCGAGGTCACCAGCGGCGGCGGGCTTGTCGCCACTACTGGCGCTCGGCGCCGTCGCTGTGGTGCTCGGTGCGAGCGCGATCGTCGGCCGGCGCAACGCACCCGATCCGTCGCATCCCGGCATCCGCCGCTGGTATCGCCGCTTGGACAAACCCGGCTACACCCCGCCCGATGCGGTGTTCGGCGCGGCTTGGCCGATGCTGGAGACTGGCCTCGCGGTTGGAGGGTATCGCCTGCTTCGTCAGCCATCCGGAACGGCGCGCAACGCTGCGGTCGGCCTGTGGCTGCTCAATACCGCTATGGTCGGCGGCTGGACGCAGTTGTTCTTCCGCGAAAAGCGACTGGGGGCCAGCGCGGTGGCATCGGGGGCGATGGTTGCCAGCAGTGCAGCCTATCTCGCGACGGCCGCCAAGGTGGACCGTCCGGCTGCCGCCGCGGCGATCCCGTTCGTCGCCTGGCTTGGCTTCGCGACGCTGCTGGCCGAACGCATCTGGCGCGACAACCCGGGAGAGCGGCGATGAGACGGGTCACGGTCCGGCACCGCGGCGACCGTCCGCTTTGCCGGCGCGTGATCGAACCGGTGCGCCGGCTGGACAAGCGCGGGCGAGGCAGCACGGGATGGTGACTGCCGCTCTGCCTGTTGGCCTCAGCGATTGGCGGGGGGCACCGCGCGTGCAGGCGTTGAATGATCGGGTGCCGAACGCGAGCGGTCGCTTCGTGCTGTGCTGGTTGCAGCAGGCGTTGCGAGCCCGCGACAATCCGGTGATCGACGCAAGCATCCGGCTCGGCAATGCGCTGTCGCTGCCCGTGCTGGTCTACCACGGCGTACGCGAGGATTATCCGTATGCCTCCGACCGGCTGCATCACTTCATCCTGGGAGCGAGCCGGGATCTTGGTACTGGGTGCCGCGATCGCGGCTTCGCCTGCGTCCATCATGTCGACCGGGCCGGGCATCGGGAGAAGGGCCTTGTGCACCGCCTCGGCGCCGAGGCGGCGGCGATCGTGCTGGAGGATCAGCCGACCTTCGTTGCTCGCTGGCAGTCCGACCGGGTCGCCGCGCGAACCGCGGTGCCGGTCTATGCGGTGAACTCTGCCTGCCTGGTGCCGCCGGCCCTACTCAGCGACGATATTCGTGGCCGCTCAAGCTTCCTGCGCCGTCACGAGCCCGAGCGCGCCAACTGGATGGAGGCGGATGAGGCGGTGCCGGACGTGTCCGCCTACGCTGGCCCTCTGCCCTTCTCGCCAGACGCGTTGGACACGTGCGATCTCGACGCACTGGTGGCCGCTCTCGCGATCGATCACAGTTTGCCCGTCAGCGACATGCACCCGGCTGGCCGACCCGCGGCGGAAGCCCGGCTTCGGCGGTTGGTAACGGAGGTGCTGCCCGGCTACGCGTCGGCGCGCAACGATGCCACGCGGGCGGACGGCGCGAGCGGCCTATCGCCCTATCTGCACTTCGGCGTCTTGGGCCCCCGCGAGATAATGGCCGCGGTCACGGCTGCCGAGGCTGGCAGCAAGCACAAGGCCAAGTTCGCCGACGAGCTCCTCGGCTGGCGCGAGTGGTTCCACTACCAGGCGCGGGCGCTCGCCGCGCCGGAACGCTACGACCGCATCGCAGGATGGGCGGTCGAGACGCTCGGCCGGCACGCCGGCGATCCGCGACCCGAGCTGGAGACGCTGGACGCGCTTGTCCATGGCGAAACGCGCGATCAGACCTGGAACGCCTGCCAGAAGCAGTTCCTCCTCGACGGCTGGATGCACAACAATCTGCGGATGTACTGGTGCAAGCGCCTGATCGCGATGACGCCCAGCCCCGAGGCGGCATGGGCCACAGCGTGCTACCTCAACGACCGGCTGAGCCTCGACGGTCGCGACCCGTCGACCTACGGCAATATCTCGGCGATCTTTGCTGGCTCGCCATCGGATCGGGAGCGGCCGATCTACGGGCGCGTGGCTGTCCGCGGCGACGGCTCCACCCGCCGCAGGGAAGGCGGCGATGAATGGCTCGCCACCGCCGCGGCGAGGCCGGTTACGCGACTGACAATCCCGGCAGAGGTGCCGGTCGATCCATATCTTACCGGTGAGCCGACCGTCTGAGCCGTACCGCCGCCTCATTCTCGGGACAACGGAATGTCGGCTGAAAGGACGACCGTTCTCACACAAGCCACCAGTGGCGCTGTATGTCATCTTCTTGGTCGTCGCTTCACAGGAAATTGGACAATTACCCCGGCCCAAGCCGGGGCAGGGCTCACTTGGCAATTTCCTACTCAGGTGACCCGTTAAGCCCCGGGACAGTTGTGATATCTGACTTCACTCCCAACGGGTGAGCGGTTGTTTATGATGGAGAAAGCTCTCCGCTTCGCTACTGTCGCAGGATCATGGAAGAGGCGTGTTCGGCGGAGCAATGAACCCTCCGGCCATTCGTCCATTCTCGTCGAGCACAGCGGACATCGATATTTCACCGTTGGCAAAGACCAGATTGTAGACATCGTCTCCCATTCTGCCCTTCCCGCGATAAGTGATCGACTTCAACTCGCCCATAGATTTGAACATGGGCTGTGACATCGGCATATCTCTGCGGACTATATCGCCGAATTTTGGCGCAAGCTTGTCATAGTCGGGGGAGCCGCTTGCCAGGCCAGCGACAAGGCGCCTTACTGCAGCCTCAGTGCCAGGTAATGGCGTCGCCGAAGAAGGAGTGCGGTTGCCTGGTTGCAGTATGCCGCCCGCCATTCTGCCTTGGGCGTCGAGCTCAACCGACATCAAAACCTCGCCGTTGGTGAAGACGAGGTTGTAGATGTCATCGTTCTTCATGCCGCGTGAGCGAAACGTCACGGATTTTAGCTCGCCGAGGGCCTTGAACATGGGGTGTGTCATGGGAAGGTCGCTGCGAACGACCTCAGCGAACCTAGGCGAGAGTCTTCTGTAATCGGGCGAACCGCTCGCGAGACCGGCGACCAGCTGCCGCAGCACAGCTTCGGTATCGGGTATTTGCGCTGCGGTTGCTGCTAATGCCGGCGCATCGGCAGCGGTGGGCGGAAATGCCCGTTGGTCGCCATTGCCAGAGGGCTGGAGCCAGGCGAAGAGAGCGGCTGCCGCGACTAAGATCATAAAGATCGCTCCTGAAATTACGTAGATGGAGGGGCGCCGCTTGCCCCGCGTGATCGGCGGGTGCGCGGCGTGAACCCCCTCGACGATCGCGTTGGTTCCGGAAAGGGCGGACGATTGGGGTACCAGGCGGTTGGACGCATCGGCTGCTGCCACCAGCTTTGCCGCCTCAAGCGATGACGACATGCCCAGTTTGGCACGCGCCATCTTGAGACGCTTTTCGACAGCGTGAGGAGAGACGCCCAAATCTAACGCCATCTCCTTGGCAGTCTGATGCTCCAGACACCGCTTCAAGCACTCCCGCTCACCCGTTGTCAGGCGCAGGATCGCGGCCAGCATGCTTTCGTCTATCTCGTTTATCTTCATGCCCGCCATGGTAGCGCCTAAGGAGGAAGTACCAACCACGGCCTTCTGGTACCGCTCTAGTACTCTGACCGGGTACCACGCCGTTCAGGCGCCACTCGGCGCTTACCCCCTCGCAAGACCGACTAGCCGGCCGGCATTCACGAACCGTTGATGAATCGGTGGGATCATCGGGGATCGGCTTTGTTAGGGCGGGGCTCAGGTAATGCTGGCGCCGAACAGATGACGCTGCTGCCTTACGGGGCGTGCCGATGGCCTTGATGTCGATGGCCGTGGCGAGCGAACGGGAATGAATAGCTGGCTCCGGGCGACGCGACGCACCGCGCGAACGTCCGCAGTCGAGTCTCAGCGGCCATACGCCCCCCGCAAGCGTCGTCATAGTCGTCCTTTCTTGACCGGATCATCCATCTGGGATCATCGCAAAGCCATGACTAAGAGCAACGGACGCACCGGCGCGCGTGCACGCGCCAACATCCAGCCTGCCCCAACCGCTGACGAGCTTGAAGAAGCCCGGCGAGAAGTGGTTCAGATCGAAGGGCGGCTCGCCGGTTTGGCTGCCGGCCATCCATCGGTGAAGACATGGAAGGCCCGCCTCCGTCTAGCTCAGGCCATCATTGCTCGCGCTCCACCCGCTTAGAGGGCAGTTTGTCGAGCTTCGGCGATCATCCTATCGCCATCGCATCCGGTCCAAGGCGCAGTTTCAGAAGGCTCTGCTGCTGCCGCAAGCTATCGCTAAGCCGCTCGGTGCGCTAGCGACTCTCGAACAAGAGACCGTCCATGACTCCAGAACCGGTTGCCGTTCTGCATCAGGCGCTGCTACCACCGCTGATCGACGGGCTCCGCAAAGAGGCGAAGCCAGGCGGCTATTCGGATGGGGGCGCGGATATAGCGCATGCACTGCGAATGGCGGGCGTGAACGTCGTTACTCCGGAGCAGTTTCCTGACGTCCGTAAGGCTCTCGATTGGGTGTTTCCCGACACCATCAACGGCATCCGCGCAGCGACCGATGCTGGCGCGTCGACGCTATGGGCTAACACGGTGTTGTTCGTCGGGCATCCTCTTGAGGCGGTTCTTGAGGATGTCGACATCGTTGGCCAGCTTCCAGCGGCCATGCACGCCTACGATGATAAATTCGAAACCAACCAGATGCTGGCAGAGGCGGGTCTGCCAATGGCACGATCGTTCCTGCTGTCTGGCACGGCGCGAGAGCGCGTCTGCGCTTTGAAAGACGTCGAGCAGGAGTGTGCTGCCCGTGGCATGGACTTCCCGCTGATGATAAAGCCGGTGCGTGGTCGCGGCAGCCAGGGTGTTACGCTTGTCGCGAATATCGGCCAGCTGCGTCGTGCCGCAGCAGCGTTGATCGAAGCCGCAACTTTCGGCGACATGCTGATGGTCGAGGAATATCTCGACGGTGACGAGATGACCGTAACCGTCATGCCGCCTGCCTCTCCGCGTCCGGACGGATCGCACGTGCAATCCCACTGGGCGTTACGACCCGTCCATCGGTTCGATCAGCGCAACGGTGTCGCCCCCTACAACGGCGATGTTCTGGTGACCGCCAACAGCGCGGCGATCGATGAGGAGCGACTGCGCGAGCCGACGATCGTCAGCATGATGGAAAGCTGTGTCGCCGCAGGCGCGCTCGTCGACGCCCGCGCAGCAATCCGGATCGACTGCCGTGCCGACCGCCATGGATCGTTCAAGCTATTTGACTTGAACATGAAGCCCAACATGACCGGGCCAGGCCGTCCCGGTCGCGACGATCAGGACTGCCTCTCCGCCATAGCCGCTCGGGCTGATGGCTGGAGCTATGTGGATATGCTGCAGGCGATGCTCTCAGCCAAATGGAGACAACATGCTCACCGTTGAGGGCAACCGCTGCCAATCGGCAGATGGCTTTGCCTGAGGCGTGTTTTGCCTCGGGCGAAATGGCGTGCGGGTAGGTAGATGAGCGAACGGCGGAAGTTGGAAGGCGGATATCGCGCCCCGGCTGCCCGGGTCTGAGCCACCTTTTATTGTGTAGGAGGAATGGGCACCTGCGCCGCTGGATCAGCTAGATCTGCAAAGCGTAGCGTCACGCGGAGCCCCGGCTTTGTATTGGTGAACTGGAGCTGTGCGCCCAAGCGTTGCGCCGCCGATCGCACGATCGCCAGACCCAGGCCGCTGCCCTCCCGCCCAGCGCTCGTGCTGAGGCGCAAGAATCTTTCGCCCAGCCGTCGCAAGTCCCCGTCGCCGATACCGGGACCATCGTCGGCCACGGCGATCGACGCGGATGCATCGCCACCGACAATGGTGACGGTGATCGACGAGCCCGTACCGATGTAGCGGATCGCGTTGTCGAGAAGGTTCGACACGATTTCAAAGAGCAGGGTACGATGGCCGGCGATGATGACATCCGCGTCGGGCGCGTCCAGCTGCACCTCCACCCCGGCCTCGATCGCATCGTGGATGCGGCGGTTGATGGCGGCGATGGCGACCTCGCGCAGGTCGACGCGTTCCACCGGCGGCGATGTGCCCGCCTCTTCCGCTCGCGCCAGAGCGAGAAGCTGGGTCACCAGCCGCTCCAGCCGGTCGGCGGCGTCGGCGATCTCGCCCAGCGCCCGCACGTCGCCGCGCCGGGCCAGCGCGACCTGCACCTTCAGCACCGCGAGCGGCGTGCGCATCTGGTGCGATGCGTCGGCGGTGAAGCGGCGAACCCCGGCGGTGGCGGTATCGAGCCGTGCGAGCAGATGATCGAAGGCATCGGACAGCGGGCGCAGCTCGGCCGGCAGAAGACCGGCTTGCAACGGGGAGAGGTCGGGCGTCGCGCGGGTGTCGCGCGCCTCCACCGCGCTGCGTAGCCGGGCGAGGGGACGCAGGCTCCAGGCCAGCGCCGGCCGGATCAGCAGCATCGCCATGCCGACCAGCACGATCTCGCCCACCAGCAGCGCGATCATCAACCGTCGCTGGAGCGAGGCACGCCCGTCGAGCGTCTCGGCAACCTGCACGATCACCGGCTTGTCGATCCGCGGCAGCGCGCGGCGGACCTCGGCGATGCGGATTTTCTGGCCCCGATAGGTCGCGAACCGAAAACCGGGCGTGTCGATCTCGACCGTGCCGACGGCCGGCGCGGGCAGGTCGGCATAGCCGGTCAACAGCCGCTCGCCGACCGCGACGCGGTAATAGACGTTGTCGCGCTCGCTGTTCTCCAGCATCCCGAACGCGGCGGCGGGCAGGTCCAACGTCACCTCGCCCCGTTCCACCTCCACCGTCTCCGCGATGGCCCCCAGCGCGCCGCCGAGCACGCGGTCGTTGGTGCGGCGGACCACGTCGGCGATCAGCGTCGCACCGGCCAGCCCCAGCAGCACCGCGATCGCCAGCAGCGGCACCAGCATCGCGGTGAACAGCCGCGTCCGCAGCGCCAGCGCGCGGTGGCGCGGCTCAGGTCGCATCGAGCAGATACCCGACGCCACGAACCGTCCGGATCGTCGGGCCGTCCGGGGCCAGCTTGCCGCGCAGCCGGGTGATGTTCACCTCCAGCGCATTGGGGCCGACCGGCTCGTCATAGCCGAAGACCTCCGCCTGCAACGTTTCCCGCGTCACGATCTGCCCAGCGCGGGTGGCCAGCGCATCGAGCACCGTCCACTCGCGACGGCGCAGGTCGAGCAGCCGGTCGCCTACCCGCGCTTCGCCGGTAGAGCGGTTGAGTGCGAGCGTTCCCACCGCCAGCTCCGGCGTCGGATCGCCACCGCGACGACGGCCGAGCGCGCGGATGCGAGCCTCCAGCTCCTCCGGCGCAAACGGTTTGCGGAGGTAATCGTCGGCGCCGAGATCGAGACCGCGGACACGGTCGTCCAGTGCGTCGCGCGCGGTCAGCATCAGCACGGGCACGCGCTGCCCGCGCCGCCGCAGCGTCTGGAGCACGGCGAATCCGTCGATATCGGGCAGGCCGACGTCGAGGATCACCAGCGCGTAGACGTCGTCGGCGGTGACCATCAGCGCGTCCGCGCCGGTCGCGACGTGATCGATCGCATGGCCGGCGGTGCGCAACAGCGCGACGATGCTGCGGGCCAGCGGCGCATCATCCTCGACGATCAAGATCCTCACTGTCAGTATCGCCCGTGAAAGGTTGATGACAGCTTGCCCGTGTAGCCCATCCTTGTCGACTTACCCGAACGCAGAGCCGGGAAGCGAGAGGAGCCTGAACGATGCGTCCCCTGTTCTTGCTAATGCTGGTATTCTGCCTCGCCGTGCCCGCATCGGCGCAGCGGCCCGCCGGCTATCCACGATCCTACGACGCGCTGATCGCGGAGGCGCGCGCCGAGCGCGGCGTCCGCGTCTACGGCAATGCCGATGCTGCGGCGATGACGGCGGTGATCGCGGCGTTCCGCCGCACCTATCCCGGCGTGATCGTCCAGTACCGTGAACTCGAATCGAGCGACATCTATCGCCGGGTGGTGGCGGAAACGCGCGCACACCGGCCGACTGCCGATCTGGTTTGGTCGTCCGCGATGGATCTTCAGGCCAAGCTGATCAACGACGGCTATGCGCAAAGCTATCAAAGCCCCGAGAAGCCGGCGCTGCCGCCGGCCGCGGTGTGGAAGAACATGGGCTACGGCGTCACGTCGGAGCCTGTCGCTTTCGTCTACAACAAGCGCCTGATTCCGTCGGCCAGCGTGCCGCGCACGCATGAGGCGTTCGAGCGGCTGTTGCGGGATCGCCGGTCCGCTCTGAATGGCCGCGTCGCAACCTACGATCCGGCGCGGTCCAACGTCGGGTATCTGTACCTGACGGAGGATTACGCGATCACGCGCGACACAGGGTCGCTGTTGCGGGCGATGGCGACGACGCGACCGTTGCTGTCGCGCACGACCGAACCAATGCTGGATGCCGTCGCCACCGGGCGCGCCGCGATCGCGTACAACGTCGTCGGTCCCTATGCGCTGACCCGCGCGCGCAAGGACCCGCGGATCGGGGTCGTGTTTCCGCGCGACTACGTGCTCGTGGCGTCGCGCGTCGCGTTCATCGCGCGCAACGCCCGCCGTCCTGCCGCGGCGAAGCTGTTCCTCGATTTCCTGCTGTCCCGCACCGGTCAGCCGCTGCTCGCGCGGCAATGGCTGTTGCCGGTCCGCGCCGACGTTCGCGCGCCGCGACTGGGGCCTGACCGGGCCCGGCCGATCCGCGTCGGACCGCAGCTGCTCGTGAACCTCGATTCGATCAAGCGTCGGCGCTTCCTCGCCGACTGGAACGCCATCCTCGTCGAAGGAGCCGACATACGATGACCCTGTTGCGAACCGGTTGCGCGCTGATCGCGCTCGTCGTCGCCACCCCGGCGCTGGCCCAGACGCCGAGCGCGGACGAACTGGCGACCCTCGTCCGCGCGCAGGCCGCGGAGATCGCGGCATTGAAGGCGCGTCTCGACCGGCTGGAGGGCGCGCAACAGATCGCGGCCATGCCGGCGCCCGCCACCCCAGGTACGGTGGCAACCACCTCCGCCAGCGCCCCCGCGCCGGTGCAGGTCGCGCAGCAGACCCGTCGCCCTCAGGTCACTGCGCCGTTCGCGCCGCAACTCGTTCCGCCCGGACCGGCCGAGCGCGACGTCGGCCGGGCGCGGGAGGCGAACGATGCCGGCGTCACCACCGAGTGGGGCGCGGGCCTGCCGGTGTTCCACTCGGCCGACGGCGTCTACACGTTCAAGCCGCGTGGCCGCATCCTGACCGATGTCAGCTCCAGCTTCGGGTCGAGATATGACGACCGCAACATCACCACCACCGGCATGCGCGCACTGCGGCTGGGACTGGAAGGCGGCGTCGGCACGCACTTCTTCTATCAGTTCGAGAGCGACTTTTCGGAGAACGAGGTCGATGTCGTCACCGCCTTCATCGGCTGGCGCAACCGCATAGCGCCCGGCCTCGATTATGACGTGCGCGCCGGCCACCTGTTCAACGATCGCGCGTTCGAAGGGTCGACGGGGTCGGACTCGACGCCGTTCATGGAACGCAGCACCGTCTCCACCGCGATCATCCCGCAACGCGGCTTCTACGGTCTCGGCATCATGCCGCGCCTGTTCTGGAAGACCGGGCACGCGTCGCTCACCATCACCGGCGACCGTGTCGACGGCAATCAGGCGGTCAGCGACAGCCGCACGCTGCTCGGGCGCGTCCACTGGAACCCGATCAAGACCGATCGCGGCGTGCTCCACCTCGGCCTGTGGGGCTTCGACGAGTCGCTGTCGAGCGCGGCGACGACGCTGACCCGCAACACGGTGATCGGCGGTCGCTTCAACGGCGCGCTGCGCGTGTCGAGCGGGCCGCTGACCGGCGGCACCGGCACCACCGGCTATGGCGCGGAACTGGGCGGCTATGCCGGACCGGTCTGGATCATGGGAGAGGCCGGGCGACGCAACGCACGGCTCGACGGTGGCCGACCGGATTTCGTCAGCAAGGCGTGGAGCCTGTCGGGTGGCTGGTTCATCACTGGCGACCTGCCGCCGTACAATCCGCGCCTCGGCAGCTTCGGACAGCCGCGCGTGCTCGACCCCCTGTTCGAGGGCGGGCCGGGCGCGATCGAGCTGACCGCGCGCTACGAGAACCTCGATTATACCGACCTGCTGACCGGCGGAGAGGGCTGGGCGGCGACGGTCGGCGTCAACTGGTATCTCAACAGCTTCACCCGCATTCAGGTCAACGCGATCCACTGGAACACCGACAATCGTAGCGGCGCCTTCATCGGCCCCGACGACGGCGAAACCGTCAGTGCGCGCGTCGCGGTGACCTTCTGATGCCGTCCGGCTCCACCACCTATCGAGGAAGCATCGCATGAGCCTTGCCCTGTACGGCTTCCTGATGGTCGCCACCTTCATGACCCTTATCATGACCAAGCGCATGACACCCCTCGTTGCGCTGATCGTCGTCCCCACCATCTTCGCACTGATCGCCGGCTTTGCGGGCGGCGTCGGCGAGATGATGATCGAGGGGATCAAGAATCTCGCGCCGACCGGCGTCATGCTGCTGTTCGCGATCCTGTTCTTTTCGATCATGACCGATACCGGCCTGTTCGATCCACTGGTCAACCGGCTGCTGCGCCTCGTCCACGGCGACCCGCTGAAGATCCTGATCGGCACCGTTGCCTTGTGCGCGATGGTCAGCCTGGATGGCGACGGGTCGACCACGTACATCATCACGATCGCCGCGCTGTTGCCGCTGTACAAGCGGTACGACATGAACCGACTGTATCTGTGCTGCCTGTTGATGGCGACCAGCGGCATCATGAACCTGACCCCCTGGGGCGGGCCCACCGCACGCGCGGCAAGCGCGCTGAAGCTGGATCCGGCAACACTGTTCCTGCCGCTGATCCCCGGCATGCTCGCGGGGCTCGCCTTCCTCGTCGGGCTGGCAATCTGGTTCGGCCGCAAGGAGCGCGCGCGCATCGGCCACGTGAAGTCGAACGAGCCGACCGCATTCAGCGGCATGGCCGTGTCGCAGTTCCCGGAGGCGCGCCGGCCGAAGCTGCGCTGGTTCAACGCCGCGCTGACGGTGCTTCTGCTCGCCGGGCTGGTATCGGGTATCCTGCCGCTGTCGGTGCTGATGATGCTCGCCTTCGCGGTGGCGATGATCGTCAACTATCCGCAGGTCGCCGAACAGAAGGAGCGGATCGCCGCGCATGCCGGCAACGTGCTGTCGGTCGTATCGCTGATCTTCGCGGCGGGCATCTTCACCGGCATCCTGGCCGGCACCGGCATGGTGGAGGCGATGAGCAAGGAGGTCGTCGGCTTCATCCCGCCCGCGCTGGGGCCGTACATGGCGCCGATCACCGCGCTGCTCAGCCTGCCGTTCACCTTCTTCATCTCGAACGACGCTTTCTATTTCGGGATGCTGCCGATCCTGGCGGAGGCGGGGACGCATTACGGGGTGGAGCCGATGGCGATCGCGCGCGCCTCGCTGATGGGGCAGCCGGTCCATCTGCTCAGCCCGCTGGTTCCGTCGACCTACCTGCTCGTCAGCCTCGCCGGCGTCGATCTGGCGGATCACCAGCGGTTCACGCTGGTGCCGGCCATTCTCGTATGCACGGTTATGACGGTGGTCGGCATGCTGGTCCTCGCCTTCCCCTTCATCGGGTGAGGAGGAGAAAGGCGAGGGGGGCCGGATGAGCAGGCGCTTCGTCCCGGACGGCGATGCCGCGCGCATCGTCCTACGCTTCGCGGCGGCGGTCGCCGTGGGTGCGGCGGGCGGCGCCGCGTTCGTGGCGATCCGCGCGCCACTCCCCTGGGTGCTGGGATCGATGGCGGCCTGTGCGCTCGCCAGCATCGCCGGGCTGCCGGTCGCGGCCGGCGCGGCGACACGCCGGCCGATGGCGGCGGTGATCGGGGTGGTGCTGGGCTGCTCCTTTCATCCCGGCCTGTGGCAAACGGCGCGCGAATGGTGGCTGCCGCTGGCGATGTTGCCGGTCTTTCTCGGGATCGCCGCGTTGGCCTGCGTCGCATGGTTCCGGCGCGTCGCCGGCTTCGACCCCGCCACCGCCTACTTCGCGGGCATGCCCGGGGGGATCGCGGAGATGGTGCTGATGGGTGGGGAGCGTGGTGCGGACGAGCGCACCGTCGGGCTGATACACGCCGCGCGGATATTCCTCGTCGTGTTCACCCTGCCGTTCGTGATCCGTCACGTCCACGCCCCCGCCGCGGTGCCGGCGACCCCGGTGACCGCGGCATCGGCGTGGCCCGACGTGTCCCTGCTGCTCTGGGGCGGCGGCAGCATGATCGTCGGCCTGCTGATCGGCCGCGCGCTGCGCCTGCCGGCCTGGCATCTGATGGGACCGCTCGCGGTCAGTGCGACTCTGCACGCGACCGGCATCACCGATTTCCGCGTGCCCGGCTGGCTGCTCGCCGCGGCGCAGGTCGGGCTGGGGGCGACGATCGGCTGCCGGTTCGGCGGCCTGACATTGCGCGCGTTCGTCCGCATACTCGCGCTGGCAGCGGGATCGACGCTGATCCTCCTCGCGCTCACCTTCGCCTTCGCGCTGATCCTCGGCCGTGCCACCGGCCTCGACCCAGCGCTGCTGGCGCTCGCCTATTCGCCGGGCGGGTTGGCGGAGATGAGCATGGTCGCGCTCAGCCTCGCGCTCGAACCCGGCGTCGTCATCGTCCACCACCTCGCCCGCGTCGTTATCGTCCTCGTCGCGGCGCCGTTCGCCTTCCGTCCAACCCGTGAGGAACCCACATCATGATCCACAAGCCGATGCCGCTGGTTCTGCTTCCCGCGATGGGGTGCGACGGGCAACTGTGGGCGCGACAGGTCGTCGATCTCGGCGACGTCGCGCATCCTGAATTGGGTGATCTGACAGTGGACGATACACTGGCCGGCATGGCGGCTCGCGTGCTGGCCTATGCGCCGCCGCGCTTTGCCGTCGCCGGGGTTAGTCTGGGCGGTTACGTCGCGCTCGAAATGGTGCGTCAGGCGGCGGACCGGATCGATCGTATCGCATTATTCGGCACCCGCGCGACGATGCAGATGCGGCCACGAACGGTAGGGGAGCAGGGCATGCTGGCGACCGCGCCGCACTCCGACCCGATGCTGACATCGATCATCAGCGGGCCGGTACAGGCGATGGCGGAACGAGTCGGTGCCGATGTGTTCGAGCGTCAGCAGCGCGCGCTGTTGGCCCGGCCCGATATCGAACCCGCCATCGCCGCGGTTCACGTGCCAACACTCGTCGCAGTTGGCGATCGGGACCGGATTTGCTTGCCCGCCGATGCGCGCGAACTGGCCGACCGCATTCCCCCTGCGAAGTTCCATGAGTTGCATCACTGCGGCCACCTCTCACCGATGGAGAGGCCGGGAGAGGTGACAATGCTGCTGCGGCAATGGCTGCTCTACGCCCACACGTAGCTGGTTTCGGGCACATTGAGGCGTAGAGGAGTGCCCGTATGATCGCGACCTTCGTCAGGTGGGGCCGAGCTCCATTGACGGCTTGCGCGACCAGACGATCGTAAGCCGTGGCTCGCTTCAGAGCGGCCGCTCGCCTCGGATGCAACGGACGTCTCGTTGTGGGAGGCTGGATTAAGGCGCGGAGTGACCGCTTGTGTGTCATCACGTCTTGGAGGCACGATGCCAAGAAGACGACGCCTCCCGTCAGATGATTGGCCTCAGAAAACATCCAATCAGTCAATGGAGCCGCGGTCAGCGGCTCCGTCTTTCACGTCCAAGTGGCAATGCTAGTGTCAACCAAGTGTCTATTTCACGACGTGCAGATGTGCTGTGGAGTCGGGAGTAGGGCGCAGCAGGTCGTTCACCCGAGCGGCAAGATCAACTTGCCAAAAAGGCTTTTCCAAACGCGGAATATCGGAAGGTACGTCATCGCCCGCTGCCGCATAATCAGTCACTAGGTGTTTTGTCCCGTCATCTGGTGGATCGGGTGGACGATGAGCCGGTCTGGCGCTGACGTCCAGATCTTGGCGATGTAATCGTAGGGTGTGAGGCTGCTGAGCGTCTTTAGCCAGCGGGTTAAATTATAGGCGGCCATCAAGTCGCCGAGGTGCGTCCGCAACTTGCCGTGGCTCCCCGTAGTGGAAGCGTTCGACGGTTGCCTTCTTTATGGTGCGGCTCATTTGCTCAACCGGGCCATGGTCCACAGGTGGTCCGGTTTCGTGAGCCGATGCTCAATGCCGTCCGCCTAGCAGATCATGTCGAAGCGCATCTGACGCGATCAGGGCGGTGAGGGAACGGGGCTGCTCGGCAAACTGAATGCTCCCTTCGACTTCGCTCAAGAGGGCCTTGTCGCCTTCGATGTCCGGCAGGCGGGAGACGCCGTGCCGCTGGAGGCAACGATGCAGCTGACCGGGTCAGGTGCGAGATCGGTGGCTTCAACGCGTAGAGGCAGTCGTCCAACGGCCGCAGCGTGTGTCGGCGGAACGCCACAACCATTGTCTCCTCCGCTTGCGTCAGGGTTGTTGAGCGAGCGGCCTTTGACCGGTCTTCAGATACCGGCCGTTGCCATCTTGCGCCACTTCGCGACTGTCTTGGGTTGATCCCCAACTCACGGCTCAGCGTCGCGAGCGAAGCTTGCGACGGCCGTATTGCTGCTCAGACGGCGGGCGTGATCGTGGCGCTCCCATGACGAACTTGTCCCACACGGCCTCCTTCCATTCCAGCAGAAGGATCGCACCATCAACCACGGGATCATACACCTAGACACATCACGTGTTGCCCTGCGCGGATTTCAGCTCATGCCGGGGAGGCAGCCCAGATCGCCGGGCCGGCAAGCATGCCGAAGATTTCGCACCCTTTACGAAACACTTCCAGTGCGCTTGACAATGCTTAGCTCCGAATGAATAAACCAAATTGCTTATGAGAGCGGCGTGTGCCGGTGGCATTAACGACGTCGATGTGGGAGGATGATGATGACGGGTAGTTCCAAGAAGCTGTGTCTGCGCGAGGTGCTGCTGTCGGCCGCGTCGCCGGTGGTGCTCGGCCTTGCCGTGCTGGCCGCGACGGCCGCAGGCGCACAGACGACGATACCGACGGGCAACACGCCCGACGCGCCGGCAACCAGTCAGGACCCGGTTGCGGCCCCCGACCAGTCGGCCGAAGAAACCGACATCGTCGTCACCGGCATCCGGGCTTCCCAGGCGCGGTCGATCGAAGTTAAGCGCAATGCTGACAGCGTTGTCGAAGCGATCAGCGCGCAAGACATCGGCAAGCTGCCGGACGTGACGATCTCCGACTCACTCCAGCGTATTCCGGGCGTGCAGATCCGCCGCGAGGCGGGCGAAGGCGGCGCGGTGAACATCCGCGGTCTGCCGCAGGTCACGACGCTGATGAACGGCGAGCAGTTCCTCGGCGCGAACTCGGTTACGTCCGTGCAGCCGAACTTCACCGACATCCCGTCGCAGCTCTTCTCCGGCGCGACCGTCTTCAAGTCGCCGACCGCCTCGCTCCAGCAGGCGGGCCTGACCGGTACGATCGACCTCCTGACGCGTCGCCCCTTCGACCTGAAGAGCGGCCTGACGATGTCGGCGGCAGCGGAGGGTCAGTATGGCGACCGCACCGAAAAGTGGAATCCGTCGTTCAACGGCCTGATATCGTACAATGCCGGCCGCGTCGGCCTGCTCGTCTCGGCCGCCTATAGCGACCTCGACCTGTCGAACAGCTTCCGCGGAATCCAGGATTACGGCGTCGCCCTGCGCAACGAGGGTGGCAGCGCCACCAATCAGGGCGACTTCGCGATTGGCAACTTCGTCAACGGTGTCGAGGTCAGCCGCGGCACGCCGGTGCGCAACGGTGCCGGCACGATCGTCGGCTACGACGTGAACGGCGACGGCGACGCGAACGACGCCTTCATCACGCCGCAGTCGCACACTGCCTGGAACCGCATCACCAGCCGCGAGCGGTTCGGTGCCAATGCCTCGCTCCAGTTCCAGATCAACGATGCGCTGAAGCTGACCGCGGACGGCTTCTACACTCGTCAGACGCAGTATGACCGCACCGCCGGTTTCCAGTTCCAGGACATCAGCTGGCAAACCTCACCGTTCCTGCCGACCAATTCGCGTGACACGGGTGCGGTGGTAAACGGGTTCAACCTGAACACGGTGCAGACCTTCCAGTACGACATGCCCGCGTTCGACAGCTACTCGGAAACCTTCCGGGTGAAGTCGGAGTCGCAGAACTACAATCTGCAGCTCGATTGGGACAACGGCAGCAACTTCAAGGCCACCGTTCGCGGCATCTATGGCAAGGCCAGCCGCAAGTCCGACCAGTCCTACGCGCAGTTCAACCTGACCAACGGTACGCAGTGGGCGTATAACGGCGTCGGCAACTATCCCGCCTCGATCGGCGGCGACGTGCAGTTCAATCCGACCGGCTACGCACCGTACAGCCAGCAGGCGACCGTGGACTATTCCAGCGGCGCGCCCGTCTTCACCTTCCCGCAGGCATTCCTGACCCAGACGCAGGACGTCTCGCGCTATGGCCTGAAGACGATCTCGTCGGAGAACAACGTCTACCAAAACGGCGATATCTATGCGTTCCGCGCGGATGCGGAGTGGAAGCCGAACGAGCAGATGACCGTGAAGTTCGGTGGCCGTTACGGGAAGCGTAGCGTCGAGCAGTTTACGTTCGAGCGGGTGTCGCCCTTCTACGCGGGCAACACCGACAACCCCGCCAATCCTGCGGGCGGCTGCCTCGTCAAGTGGAAGGCGTTCGACGTCAACCTGAACGATCCGTCGTGCAGCGTGCGTGATGCGCAAGGCGTGCCTTACACGGCCGGCTACACGCGCCTCGCCAACGATCCGAAGTTCGCCGGCATCATCAAGCAGTATTCGCTGCCCGCCGCCGGCACCCCGCCGCTCTACGTCCTCGATCCGAAGGCGATGGACGATTCCGAGTCGTTCCAGAACAGCTTCTATCCGGGCAGCATCAACAACATCAATCCGGCGAACTCGTTCGGCATCGATCTTAAGCAAATCTCCGGCTATGCCGAGGTCAGCGGGGAGGGCGAGCTGCTTGGCCTGCCGTTCCGCGCCAATGGTGGCCTGCGCGTCGTCAATACGCGCTTCACCGTCCGTCAGAACATCGTCGGCGCGCCGCAGCCTTACGGCCTTTCGGGTCAGGACATCGGGGACGCCTATACGAAGCGTGACTTCACCGACTTCCTGCCGGCGTTCAACATCGCGTTCGACATCACCGACAAGCTGCGCCTGCGCGGTGCCTATTCGAAGACGATGACGCTGTTGAACCTCGACCAGTGGGGCGGTGGTCTCAACGTCAACTACGCGATCGACACGTCGGTCAATCCGCCGATCTTCCGCGCGCAGGGCGGCAATTCCAACGGCAACCCACAACTCGATCCGTGGCGCGCCGACAATGCCGAAGCGAGCCTGGAATATTACACCGGCCGGTCGAGCCTGATCGCGGCGGGCGTGTTCTATATCAAGGTCGACAGTTTCATCACCAACGGCACCGACATCCGGAACGATATTCCGGACAATGACGGCGTGATCCGCGGTCCGGTCGTCATCAACACGATCGGTCAGGGTGAAGGTGGCACGCTGAAGGGTGCGGAAGTTTCCGCCCGTCAGTCGCTGGCCGATTACGGCGTCAACGGCTTCTTCGGCGGCTTCGGCGTCGATGCCAACTACACGCTTTCGCTCGGCGATGCGGGCCGCACCGATCTGGCCGGCAACAAGCAGCCGTTCCAGGACAATTCGAAGCATCAGGCGAACGCCGCCCTGTGGTACGAGCAGTACGGCTTCCAGGCGCGCGTCGCCTACAACTACCGCTCGAAGCGTCTGGTCTCGTCGGATTACGGCGGGATCGGCGGGCTGGCGCAGTACCAGAAGCCGACCAGCTATCTGGACGCGTCAGTCAGCTACGACATCCTGCCGAATGTCACGCTGTACGGCCAGGCTTCGAACCTGACGGGTGAGACCGAGCGCTATTACCTGACGTACAGCGATCAGGTGTTGTTCGAGAACATCTACGAGCGCCGCTTCATCGGCGGTGTCCGCGTCAAGTTCTGATCGCCCTGACCCTCCCACCTGCGCCGCATCGTCTCACCGTCGATGCGGCGCTTTTTTTGGGAGACGGAGTGGCGCACCATCCGCCCTCCCTTCTGATCGACGGAGCGACGCGCATGGACTCCACCGCCGCTTACCCCGAGGCCGACCCGGCACGCCCGGCTGTGCGCTCGATCGTCATCGTCGGCGGCGGCACCGCCGGGTGGATGGCCGCAACCTATCTCGCCCGCAAACTGGCGCACCTGCGACTGGCGATCACCGTCGTGGACAGCAGCGCCATCGGCACCGTCGGCGTCGGTGAGGCGACCGTGCCCGCGATCCGCGACTTCTTCGCCGCCGTCGAACTCGGCGAGCCGGACGTGCTGCGCGAAACCGAGGGCACGATCAAATACGGCATCCGCTTCGCCGACTGGCGCGAGCGGGGCCACGCGTTCTTCCACCCATTCGGCCTGTACGGCGTGCCCGCGCGCGGCGTGGCATTTCACCATTATTGGCTGAAGCAGCGGGCGGCGGGCGACCCGACGCCGCTCGGCAAATATTGCCTTGCCACGCAACTGGCGGAGCATGGGCTGTTCCTGCCACCCAACGACCGACCGCAGAACGATCTCGGCGTGTTCAACTTCGCGGTGCATTTCGACGCATCGAAATTCGCCGCCCTGCTCCGCCGCCTCGCACTGGCCAACGGCGTGACGCATATCGATGCCCGGATCGTCGAAGTCGTGCGCGACCACGGCGACGGCCGCGTCGCGGCGGTGACGCTGGTGGATGGTCGCCGCATCGAGGGCGACCTGTGGATCGACTGTTCGGGGTTCCGCAGCCTGCTGCTCGGCGAGGGGCTGGGCGTGCCTTATGTCGACTGGAGCCGCTGGCTGCCCTGCGACCGCGCCGTTGCGATCCCGTGCAAGGCGGCGGTGGCGACGCACAAGCCGCTGACCACCGCCACCGCGCGCACCGCCGGGTGGCAATGGCACATCCCGCTGCGCCAGCGCGTTGGCAACGGCCACGTCTATTGCAGCGACCATCTGGACGACCAGCAGGCGGAGGACATGCTGGTCGCCTCGCTGGAGGGGGAGCCGCTGGCGAACCCCAACAAGCTGCGCTTCACCACCGGCCACCGCGCGCGCTTCTGGGATCACAACGTCGTTGGGCTGGGGCTGGCTTCGGGCTTTCTAGAACCGCTGGAATCGACCAGCATCACGCTGATCCAGTCGGGCCTCGAGCGGCTCGTCGCGCTGTTCCCCGACCGGGCGATGGACCCACGGCTCGCCGCCACCTACAATCGGCAATCGACGCTGGAGTTCGAGCGGCTGCGCGATTTCCTGTTCCTGCATTACTGGTCGAACCGGCGCGCAGGTGAACCGTTCTGGGACCGGATGCGCGCGCTGACCCCGCCGGACAATCTCCAGATCAAGCTGGACGCGTGGCGCGCGGGCGGCGAGTTCGTGCGAAACGAGTGGGATACGTTTCAGGACCCGAGTTGGCTCAGCATGTATGCCGGGTTCGACGACCTCCCCACCCGCCATTCACCGCTGGCCGACCAGTTCAACCATGACGAACTGGCCGACACCTTCGCGCGGATGAAGGCGGCGATCGCGGGCACGCTGACCCACGCCGAACCGCATGCTCGCTTTCTCGACCGCGTGCGTGCGGGCTAGCGCAACACCCCACCACCCGAACATGAAGCCGAGGAATGAAATGACCGTCTGGAACATGCGCGCTCGTCACGGAATCACGGCCTTCGTTGCCGCGCTGGCCGCCGGGTCCGGGCTGGCGGCGGTGCCGACCAACGGCGGCCCCTACAACGCCAGCTTCCTCGCCGGGGGTATCGGCATCGCGCGTCCGTTGCAGGGCGCCGAACGCCTCGTCGCGGCAGGCGCGCCGTACAGCATCGCCACATGGGTCCGCGCCGATGCGGTTCAGACCGGCACCGTTACGCTGATCGCGATCGGCAGTGGCGACGGCGCGCGGATGCTGACGATCGCGGGTGGTCGCATCGTCGCGCGCGACGGGGCGGCATCGTTGCGGGGGCCGGCGCTCGCCGCCGGACGTTGGACGCATGTCGCGGCGGTGTCCGATGGTACGACCCTGTCGCTGTACGTCGACGGTCGCCGCGTCGGCGGGACACGTGCCTCTTCCACCGCCGTCTCACCGACGCTGGCGGTCGCGCCCGCGGAGCCCGGCGCTACGCATTTTGGCGGCACGCTGGTCGGCGCGACCGTCCACGACACTGCACTGTTGCCGACAGAGGTTGCCGCAACGGTCCGCGCGCGTCCCGACTTCGCGGTCGTCCAGCTATGGCAGGTCGGTGTCGGCTGGCCGTTCCAGAAGCAGGCGAATATCGGTCTGACCCAGCAACAGGATGCGTGGACGCTGCCGCAGAGCAAGGGCGACGCCTACACCGCGCCCGTCGCCAAGCCGGTGTCGACCGCGCCCGCAATGCAGCCGACCGCGCCCGGCCATTGGCAGATCAACGGGTGGCAACTCGCCGCCGCGCCGGACGTGAAAGGCGACGGCGCGACACTCTCGCGACCGGGCGTTCGTGGCAACAACTGGCGCGCTGCGACGGTGCCCGGCACCGTGCTTCAGACGCTGGTCGATCGCGGCGTGTATCCGGACCCCTATTACGGACTGAACAACCTCAGGATCCCGGAGACTCTGGCGCGGCAGGATTACTGGTACCGCACCAGCTTCACCGTCCCCGCAGAGGCGGCGGGCAAGCGGCTGACGATCGTGTTCGGCGGCGTCAACTACGCGGCGGAGATGTGGGCGAACGGCCGGCGGCTGGGCGACACGCGCGGCGCGTTCATCCGCGGCCAGTTCGACTACACCCCGGTCGCCGGGGAGAACGTGATCGCGGTCCGCGTCTCGCCGCCGCCGCATCCCGGCATCCCGCATGAGCAATCGGTCAAGGGCGGCGTCGGCGAAAACGGTGGCCAACTGGCGATCGACGGCCCGACCTTCGTCGCGACGGAGGGGTGGGACTGGATACCCGGCATCCGCGATCGTAATACAGGCCTGTGGCGGCCGGTCGAGCTCGTCGCGCACGGCGACATCCGCATCCTCGACCCGCATGTCGTCACCGACCTGCCCTTGCCCCGCACCGATCGTGCCGACGTGTACGTCACCGTGCCGATCCAGAACGACGGTGCGGCCAGGCCCGTCACCGTCCGCGTCGCGTTCGAGGGGGTGACCGTCGACAAGACCGTGACCGCACCCACCGGCCGTAGCGAGGTGGCGTTCACGCCCGCCGAGTTCCGGCAACTGACTGTCGCCAATCCCCGGCTGTGGTGGCCGAACGGTTACGGCGAGCCGCATCTGTACGACGTGTCGTATCAGGTCAGCGACGCCGCCGGCCTGTCCGACAGCAAGCAGGATCGCTTCGGCATCCGCGAGGTCAGCTACGACCTGTCGCTGTTCGACGCGAAGGGCGCGTTGCGCCGGGTCAACGTGCAGACCACCGACGGCGCGCTGGCGGGCACGAAGCTGATCGACGTGCGCCACGCCGCGATCAAGGAAAGCCCGACCGGCTGGTCGGAATCGCTGACCCCCGCCGGCGAGACGGCAAAGGGCGTGACGGCGATCACCGATACGCTGCCGGAGCCGCATCTGGCGATCCGCGTCAACGGCGTGAAGATCGCCGCACGCGGCGGCAACTGGGGCATGGACGACGCGATGAAACGCGTCAGCTACGACTGGCTGAAGCCGTTCTTCCGCCTCCAGAAGGAGGCGCATATGAACATCATCCGCAACTGGATGGGCAACAACTCGGAGGAGGAGTTCTACGATCTTGCCGACGAGAACGGCATGATGGTCCTGAACGACTTCTGGCAGTCGACGCAGAATTTCCAGATCGAGCCGGATGATCCCGGCCTGTTCCTCGCCAATGCGCGCGACACGATCAGCCGATACCGCAACCACCCGTCGATCATCCTGTGGTTCGGCCGCAACGAAGGCGTGCCCTACCCGACCCTGAACGAGGGGCTGGACAAGGCGGTGTTCGAACTGGACGGCACGCGCTGGTTCACCGGCAGCTCCAATTCGGTCAACCTCCAAGGCTCCGGGCCGTACAACTACCGCCCGCCGGTCGGCTATTTCACCGATCTCGCGACGGGCTTCTCGGTCGAGACGGGCACGCCCTCTTTCTCGACGGAGGAATCGATCGCGTCCTACGTCCCCGCCGCCGACCGATGGCCGCTGGGCGACGTACTCGCCTATCACGACTGGCATTTCGGCGGGAACGGCGACACCAGGACGTTCATGCAGACGCTGGACACGATGTTCGGCGCGGGCACAGACTTCGCCGATTTCGAGCGCAAGGCGCAGATGATGAACCTCGAAACGCACAAGGCGATGTACGAGGGGTATCAGGGGCACCTCTGGACCAAGAATTCCGGGCGGTTGCTGTGGATGACCCACCCCGCCTGGCCGTCGAACGCATGGCAGATCTATTCGTGGGATTACGACACCCACGCCGCTTATTACGGGGCGAAGAAGGCGGTGGAGCCGCTGCATGTGCAGCTGAACCTGCCCGGCAACGAACTGGTGGTGCTGAACACCACGCGTGACGACCGACGCGGGCTGACCGCCAAAGTCCGCGTCGTCGGGCTTGACAATAGCGAGCTGTTCACCCGCACCGACCGCGTCGACGCCCTGTCCAACCGCGCCACCCCGCTGGCGGCGGTGCCGCTCGACCGGCTGTTCGCGGGCCATCCGATGGTGCTGGTCAGCCTGACGCTGAGCGATGCGGACGGTAACCCGGTGTCGGAGAACTTCTATTGGCGGGGCAAGGATACCGCCGCTTACCGCAACCTCACCGCGCTCGCGCCGGTCGCTCTGACGGCGAGGGCCACCGCGCCGAGGACGGAGGGCGAGGATCGCGCGATGACCGTCACGCTGTCGAACGACACCGCCATCCCGGCGCTGAACGCGAAGCTGACGCTGGTCGATGGCGCGGGCAAGCGTATCCTGCCGGCCTATTACAGCGACAATTACGTGTCGCTGCTGCCGGGCGAGGCGAAGACGCTGACCGTGCGCTATCCGGCGATCGTCACCGCGACGCCCGGCCTGACGTTGCGCGGCTGGAACGTGCCCGACGCGGTGGTTTCGGTCCGGTGATCGGCCGGCTGCTGGCAATCGTCTGCGCGGTCGCTTCGGTACCCGCCGCGGCGCAAACGGTGCGGACGACGGCGGGAACGGTGCAGGGCGACGCTAGCGGTAGCCGGCTTGTGTTTCGCGGCATCCCCTTCGCCGCACCGCCGCTCGCCGAGCGGCGGTGGACACCGCCTGCGCCGCCGCCGCCATGGCGCGGCGTCCGCACGGCGACGGCGCCCGCACCCGCCTGCCCGCAGGCGGATTTCGGGTGGAACCACCACGACTTCGTCTTCCAGTCGGAGGATTGCCTGACCCTCGATGTCGGCACCGGCTCCGTCAGCGGCCGTCGCCCGGTGCTGGTGTGGATCCACGGCGGCAGCAACATCGCGGGCTCACCGGGCGAGATGGCGGCCTCCCCGATCGTCGCCAAGGGCATCGTCGTCGTCGCGGTGCGCTACCGGCTCGGCGCGCTCGGCTTCCTGATGCACCGCGGCTTGCCCGGCAGTGGCAATCTCGGGCTGCTCGATCAGGTCGCGGCGCTGCGCTGGGTGCGCGACAACGTCGCACGCTTCGGCGGCGATCCCGATCGCGTGACGATCGCGGGCGAGAGTGCCGGCGCACAGGATGTGGGGCTGCTGCTCGCCGTCCCGGCGGCGCGGGGGCTGTTCCACCGCGCGATTCTGGAGAGCGGGACGCCGGAGTTCGGCCTGCCGACGCGCAGCCGCGAACAGGCGTTGCGGATAGGCGATCAGTTCGATCGGCTGCTCGGCACGAACGGCGATGTCACGGCGCTGCGGTCCGCCGCGCCTGCCGCGATCGTCGCTGCCGGGCAGCAATTGCATGACGCCAAGCTGACGGACAACGATTATCGCTGGCTGCGCGCGACCCGTCGACGGTACCGTCCTCCCCGCCGAACCTAGCACGCTGATCGCCGCTGCCCCGTCTCGTGACGTGCTGATCGGCACCAACGCCTTCGAACTGGACCTCCCCGGCGGCACGACCCGCCGCGACGCATTCATCGCCCTGTCCTACGGCGAACACGAAGCGGCAGCGCGCGCGCACTACCGCCTTGACCGACCGGACCCCGCAGCCGATCCGCGCCGCGGCACCCGCGACCAGCAGATCGCCACCGACGCGACGTTCCGCTGCCCCGCTCTGCAACTCGCGACCCGTTTGGCGACCAGAGGCGCACGCGTCTGGAGCTACGAATTCGATGGCGCGCCGGGCGGCGGCATGACTCGCCACTCGGCCGAACTACCGTATATTTTCGGGACGCAGCGGCTGGGGTCCGTGTCGCTGGCGGATTATTGGGCGAACTTCGTCAAGACGGGTGACCCCAATGGGTCCGGCCTCCCGGCTTGGCCAGCCTTCAACAAGGCAAGCCACCTGCTAGCCCTGACCGCCGGCGAGGTAGTGCCGACGGCACCACCCGCCTGCGCAATTATCAACGAAATCGACTCGAGGGCATCGAACCCCGTCGGCTGAGCACGCGTCGGCAATAACCGGAGCGGGGAGCGGATCTTCATCATCGCGGACACCGACAGGAGGCAGTCACCTGACGATCCGCCGTTTTGAAGAGGAACCGCAGTCGTAACATAACGGCGACGGGGTCGGCGGCTCCGTCAGTCCAGCTGCGTCCGTCGGTGATGCGGTATTTTTAAGATCGGTGCATGCCGCGCCCGCCCAATTCAGCCAGTTCGTTCCGCCGCTTCAACTCCTCGCCGGAGGTGATCCGGCTGGTGGTGCTAATGTACGTCCGCCTCCCGCTCAGCCTGCGCAACGTGGAGACCCTGCTGTTCGAGCGCGGGACCGACATGTGCCATTAGACCGTGCGGCTGTGATGCATCAGGTCTGGGCCGCTGATTGCAGGTGAGGTGCGCAGGAAGCGCTTCAGCCACATGCGTGACTTCTGTGACTGGCGCTGGCACTTGGACGAGATGCACGTGAAGCTGATTGGCGAGACGGTCTTACTCTGGCGAGCCGTAGATCACGAAGGTAAGGTGATGGAGAGCTACGTCACCCAGCGGCGTGAAAACGCGGCGGCGCTGACCTTCATAAAGAAAGCGCTGTAGCGTCACGGCTTACTGAAGGAGATCACTACCGACGGCCTACGCTCGTACCGTGTCCGCATCCTCAGCCCTCAGCCGCGAGCCGCTCCAGATTCCAAGCACTGATCTCCAGCAGCAGACCCCGCTCGCTTTTACCAAATGCCGTTAGCGGGACACGAACTTCGCCGTGCGCCGTCTTCACCACGACCTCACCGCCGCCCACCAGCGCGATGACTCCCGCTGGCTGGTTCGTATATGCTGTTGACCTCCGCTCCGCTTTTGATGTCCTCGGCTGACGGGTTGAAGGCCGGGAGGCTTCCTGCCTTCAGCGTACCGGGCGGATATGGCTATGGATTGGGACCGGGGGGGAGGGGGGCAGGAAGGGATCCACAGGCAATGACTGGGATATGTTCTACGCAGGCGCAGCAGCGGCTGCCAGGAGTAAGCCTGATCCAAGGACGACGAGAAGCGACTGACTGCGCATAATCTCTCCGCATCGCTCCTCTTATGACAGAAGGGTCGGGGAAATCATCGCGGCGCCATGTGCGTATTACAAGCCTCGGACCCGCGGTTGTTCATAAGCTCTTGGGAGTGGCGTTCGCGGGAGACATATCTAATGTTTTAAGATCAACCTCGCTGGATTGCGGGAAGCGGTCAGGCGTTCACCTGCACGACCATACGCTGGTTGATCTTCCGGACCTCGTTCCATTCGAAAAATCCGGCGGATGTCTTCATCTGTTGTCACTCGCGACCAATCTCGTCCAGCACGTGCCGGCTCTCGCCGCGCGCAGTAACAAGCAATATATCCACTGCCTGTGGTTCGTGCGGCAGCCGCATGGATGCACGTTTGGAGCCTTCGGCGACCTGACCAAACCCGGCGCTCGCGCAATCGTTGCCGCCGGTTGGGCCAGCTGGCTTGCTGACACCGCCTGGCCCGCGCAGCTGGGGCTTCGAGGTGCTTCCGGCAGGTGGCGGGAGGCGAGGGCCGCGTGAACGGTTCCCAATTGCAGCGCTGAATCCCGGAGCATGCGTCAGATCGGCAGTTCATCCTCCCGACCTGCTTCGCTGACGTCATTGGGTTTTACCCGCGCTGCGGCTGAGATGAAGTTATTTTCCTCTGGGACTCTGACGCCATTCGCGTCCTGTAAAGCGGCGGCTAATCCTCATAGCCAAGATGGCGAACAGAGCCGAACAGACCTAGAGATGCCTTGAGGAGGCTGCGCTGCTGATGGTCGACCGCGGCCGGGCCGGGCTCACCGTGCGCGATCTGCAACGAGGACTGGTCTCAGCAAATCAATGGTCGCCAACCTGCTGCCCGAGAGCGAGCGCGAACGACTGCTCGTCGACCACATCTTCGACAGGTTCGAAGCCTCCCTGCTGCGCCCTGATGATCCGCCGCGTCTTCACATCGGCGAGATGCAGGAGCGCTGTCGTACCCTGTTCGAGGAGCCGGGCACCCTGCCCATGCTGATGATGCGCGTGGCGGCGCTGGTCACCACCCGGATCGACGGTGTCAACACTGTCACCAGCCACATCTTCCAGCGGCGTCTGCAGATCAAGGCCCTGCTGACGTCGCGCTGCAATCCGGGTGATGCGCGGGTGCCGCGGCTGATCGCCTGGTTCATCGGTGCAAGCGCCGTGTTCCAGACGACGCCGGATGCGACGCTGGCTCAGCTGGAAAGGCTGGGCGAGATCCTCGGCGACTAGCGTGTGGCTCATGGTCAAGTCCGAAGCCGGCCGACCAAACATCAGCGTGCGGCGAGCAGGGTACAAGAGGGTACGAGCGAGAGAGGGCGCAGCCGGGAAGATCGATGAAAAGATCGGCAGGGTTTCTCCTGGACACGCGTCCAGGGTCATCTCACTCAGAACGTTCCTCCTTGCTCCAGATCCTTGCACCGACTGACCGCGGCCTCGCCGCGCTGCTGCGCTACGTCACCGCGCCGATCGCGGACACGCCGCCTATCCCGATACGTGGATCCGGACAGATGTCCGGGTTCGCTACTAGGAGCGTCACATGCTTGTGCTCGCCGCACGCTCACCGATGACGCTGGGAGCAGCGGAGATGTTCCGGCGCGTCGACGAACACGGCGGGGACATCGTCGTCGCCCGCATCCGCGACGATGAGGCTGTGACGGTCGATCTCGCCATGCGGCATCTCGGCGGCGTGGAGATCGTCCGCGCCATGCGGCCCTGCCGCTTGAAGGGGGTGCTCTGGCTGGCAGCACCCAAGCGCGAGCTGTGGGCATCGCTCACCGGACGCGGCATCGGGCTTTGCGCACAGCGTCCCTAGACGGCTGTCCAAGACCTGATGGTGCGGGCCGATGCTGCCAGTTAGATCGCCGCGATCGTCGCTGGGCAAGCGAACCACTGAAATCAGCCGTCACCCGCAAAGCTCGCCGCACGCCTCCTCGCTGCTTCTGTGCCGACGGGCACTGCGTCTGCCCCTTGTCCGACCAGCGACTTCTGGCCGCGCTCGGACCGATATCCTTCTCTCGGCGCATGGACAGCTGTCCATACCCTGTTCTTATCGGATTACCCCATGAAGACGATCACGCTCGACATCGAAACCATTGCCGATCTAGCAGCCTGCGAGGCAGCTGGCATCTGCCCCGCCGATGGCTTTCCCGCCTGGCCGCTCCACCAGATCCTGCCCGCAACGGCAGCTGGGGGCCGCGCACTCGACCGCGAAGCGGCAGCCTCACTCGTGCTGTGACGAGAAGACGCAGGGCCAAGGAGGAGCGGAGAAGAACGAGAAGAGACGAGGACAGAAGCGGGGGGAGGAGGTCAGGTGTCCCCGGTTCGGGGGATGAAACCACTGAGAAAGCAGCAGTAACCGATACTTCCACCACCGTTCAGGCGTATATCGATGCCGTCCTTGCCATCGGCAACGGCCGCGTGTGCGCAAGGGCCTTATCGGCAGTGGGAGCGCAGCCCCTAACCGGGATCTCATTGTCTACCTTGCCGGGGCGGCGGCCGCCTCGGACAGCAACATTCTCTACCTCACATTCGAACAGCACCAGGGGCGCGACACGCTGACCAACCTTCATGTCATCGCGCCGCGCGAGGCGTGCTGCTATGTCTACCCGCGGTGCAGGCTCTGGCTCGCGGCCGAACGGCCGGCAAGCGGCGATCCTGCCGACAGGCGACGTGCGCGGCTACTTCATGGTCGAGGACTGCGAGATCGTCCACATCGACGATAAGCTGGCCGATCTTGCCGGCGGCATCCAGCGAGCAGAGGCGACGCTGCGCATGCCCACCTTCAGCATAGCCTGACCGCAGGCGCAGTTTGCGACCGCAGCGGTCCCTCGAGCTGCGCTCCACGCCAAGCTGGATACGTGTCCAAGCCAAGCGCTGGCGTCGCTGGCGCTGTGATCGCTTGCCCTGATTTCAATCCCGAACACGCGAAAACTCTGGCGAGCCTGTGCTCGCCGAGATCGCCGAGATCGCCGACGGACGCCTTCATGACGACGCTAATCGACACACTACATCTCGGCTCACCGATCTTCCGGGAGATGGTGGGCATGCTGCCGCATCTGCCGGCGCCGGTTGTTTTCGGACCGGCATCAAGCCTGGACTGCCGCATGGCTGCCTGCACCTGCCTGCGGCAGGCCTGATCATGGTCGGCGCCGCAAATCCTGCCGACCCGATCGCGCCAGCGCTGGCTGAAATTAATAGGCTGGCCCGCACGACGCTCCTTGATGTGCTGTTGCTGTCGGTGCAATCGCCGCAGGAGCTCCACCCGGTCCGCGTCGACGTCATGTTGCGCGGAGTCGAGGCTTTCCGCTGTCTTCAAAACCTGCTGCTTTGGCAGATGCGCGGGTATCGGACGGCACTAATTCCTCCTACCATCAGGGGATCGTCAGTCCTGCTCGGGCAGAGCGGCCTCATCCTGCGCGCGGCGCGGCCGTATCGTGGCGCAGTGAAGCGCATCCAGGGTCTCGCGTTTGCCTCCGCAGGGCAGAGGCTGACGCTTGGTGAGGTCGAATAAGTCTCGATGAGGTAGATCTTGGACCCGTGGGGGCGGCAGAGCGAGTGCCGCCAGTCTAGCGCAAACGCTTTCAGAGGTTCCGCTTCAAGCACATTATCTGATCGCCGATCCTGCAGCATAATAGGCTCATCGAAGTGGGGTAGAAGCGCGGTTGGCGAGCTTTATCGGTCGCGTACTGTCGGTTGCGACTAACTAGGAATGATGGCAGCGAGGATCACAAGCCGGTCGCCGTGGCGTATGGCTAATCCGTACGGGGTTAAGCTGATCGACGTTTTTGATGAAGAGTTAGGGTCCCTGAAGACGGGAGAGCGATTCGCAAGATGAGGATACGCCGAGCGTCCACTCACAGGCAGCCACGTCATCGACAGCCCAACGGGACAGCTCAGGATTTTCCTGCCTCACGGCAATATGTCTCTGTCGCCGATCGCAAACCGCCATTACGGACTTTGCCAACGCGTTGTAGCAATGAGGCATACAGACCTATTCTGTGTGTCAGCAATTCAACAGGTTAGGTGGTTCTGTGGTTGGCTGAGATTGCTGCCGCCCCAGCCAAGTATCACCGTAGACGCGCGGCATCACAGTCCGAGCGGTTGCATCTGCCGGATCAGGTCGATCAGCAGGCGCAGTCCGGTCGGAAGTTGTCGGCGGCTGGAATAGTAGGCGTGATAGCCGGGTCCGAACGTTGCCCAGTCCTGAAGGACGATCCGCAGTTCGCCGGTGGCCACATACGGTGCAAACACCGGTTCCAGCCCGTACATCACGCCCATCCCGGCAAGCCCCAGCGACAGCATCGCGCGGGTTTCGTCGACGGTGATCTTGCTCGGCACGCGCACCGTGAATTCACCTGCCGGACCTTCGAAATCCCAGCGATAGATGCTGCCGTCACCGATCCGGACTCCAATGCACTGATGGTTCTGGAGGTCGTCGGGCGTCTGCGGCTCGCCGTGCCGTTCCAGATAGGCCGGCGAGGCGGCGACCACCCAGCGGAGATCGGCGGACAGCCGCTGCGCCACCATGTCCTCGGGCACGGTGCCGCCATAGCGGATGCCGGCATCGAAGCCTCCATCGATCACGTCGACCATGTGGTTGTTGGCGGCGATCTCCACTTCGATATCCGGGTATTGCTCGGCGAATTTCGGCATTACGGGCGCCAGCAGCAGCGGCGCTGCATCCACGACCACGTTGATGCGGACGCGGCCCGATGGTCCGTCACGATAACGATTGAGGGCCTCGACGGCCGCACCGATCGCTTCGAACGGGGTGGTGATCGCGGCCTGCAATTCCTCGCCGGCCGCGGTCAGCGTCACGCTGCGGTTGGTGCGGTTGAGCAGGCGGACGCCAAGCCTCCCTTCCAGCCCTTTCAGCGCGTGGCTCAGCGCAGAGGCGCTGACGCCGAGTTCCAATCCGGCAAGGCGAAAGCTGCGATGCCGGGCGATCGCCAGGAAGTAGGTGAAATCGGCGAGGTCGGATCGGCTTGGAGGCATATCCTGCTGTGCGCCCGACGGGCGAAGACCGCAATCGGGTGAGGGAACCGGGGACGAATGCAAGGGCGCTCTCAGCAGCGTCCTAGTCGAAACGAGTATAGGCAGATCGCTTCCGTCGTCCCACGATCGTCAAACGGAATAATGGCGAGGAGCCGTTCGATGGTGGCGATTACATCCGCAGGTACGAGCGCTCCATCGAGCGCTCCATCGATCGTGCCACCGTCCGTGCACCAGACCGCCGATGCCGGGCTTCGGGCGTATCGCGCCGAGTGGGGCGCGCTGCCCTCCACGCCGGGCGGTACCACCGGCAGCGTCGGTGCGGCGACGACAGCGACCTTGCGGTCCGATCCCGCCAGCGTGCATGCGCATGCGCAGCTTGCCGCCGACGTCTATAACGATACGGCCTCGCCGCCTGCGGGCTACCGCGTCGCAACGTCGGCAGAGCTGGAACGCCTCGGCCTCGATCCCGACCAGCTCGATCCGGGCACCGACGCCTTTCGCGCACGGGTATACGCCTCGGACATGCCCGGCGAAGACTTTGTCATCGCGTTTCGTGGCAGCCAGAGTGGCGCCGACTGGCTGTCGAACGCGCAGCAGGGCATCGGCCTTGATTCCGAACATTACGCCCGCGCGCTGGAGATCGGGCGAGCGGCGGCTCGCTCCGACGCCAGCTTCGTCATGACCGGCCACTCGCTCGGCGGCGGACTGGCAAGCACCGCCGGCATCGCGTCGGGCAGTCCGGCCGATACATTCAACGCCGCCGGCCTACACGGCGACACGATCGCGGATGCGACGACGATCGCCACCGCGGCCGGGCGCGGAAGCGCGTCCGTCGATAATTATCGCGTGCCGAATGAGATACTGACCGCCCTTCAGGAGGGTGGCGATCGTGTTGTCGGCGGCATTCTCGGCACCGTCGTGAGCGGCGGCTGGGGCGGGGCAGCGGGTGTCGCGATTGCGGATTTGCCCGAGGCGTACGGGACGCAGCACGAACTGCCAGACGTGCGACCGGACGGCGTGAACTGGTTCGAAGGGCTGAACGTGATCGACCGCCACAGCATGGACTGGGTGCTGGCGGGCACGGCGGCGCTGCGCTGACGCCGGCGCATCGCCTGTTGACCGGGCGCCTCGCCGGGCCGAGTGTACGTCATGTGCGAACGATCCTTGCTCCCCTCCTGCTCGCCGGCCTGCTGAGTGGTTGTGGCATGACTGCTAACGCGAGATGCTTTCCCGCCGACACGGCGCTGCCGGACGCGGCGATGCTGCAAAGGGCCGGACTGGGTCAATCGGCTCGCGACCTAGGAGAGGCGCTCCTGGCCGGCGATCTCGATACGGCCGGGCGGCTGCTGAACGCTGACCCGGCGCTTGCGAAGGCTGGGATCGACGATCGTCGCGACATGCTGACGCTGGCAGTCGCGAGCTGCAAGCCCGAGGCGATCGACTTCCTGCGCCGCGCCGGCGCGCCCGCCGACGGGCTGAACGGCGAAGGTTACCCGTTGCGGCTCGCGCTCAACGCGAACGATCCGGCACTTGCGCACCGCTTACTATTACTTGGGGCCAGCGCGACGCCCCTTGCCGCGCCGCTCGGCCCGATGCGCGACGCCATCGCACGCAATTCGGTCGGCGCGGTGACGATGCTGCTCGACTTCCACGCCGATCCCGACGCGATGAGCGGCAGCGGCAAGCGGCCGCTGCACATCGCGCTCGACATGGAGCGGTTCCGGATCGCCGAATTGCTGCTGGCGAAGGGGGCCGACCCGTTCGCGATCGATGTCGGGGGTGCCAACCTCGGGACCTCCGCCTCGACACCGATGCTGACCGACAGCCAAGAGGATCGCGAGGCGCAGCAACGTCTGAAGGCGCGGCTGCCGACGCTCGGCTGGCCCGACCCCGCGCCCGATCCCCGGACGGTTCGTCGCCTGGCGCTGGACGGTGCCTGGCCCCCCGCCGGTGCGCGCGGAGCCAAGCGGGTGCCGCAAAAGGTTCTTGCGCTCATCGCCGCGAACGCGAAGGACGGGGCGTCCGTTCAGTAGGGAGGGCGGGTCACCCGTCGGCTTCCATCGCCAGCGACCCGACCGCGACGCCCGCATCTGCCAGATGCCGTTCCAAACCGGGCAGACGGTCGCCGAAACCGGTTGCGGCGGAGTCCACCAGCAGCGCGACATCCAGTGTTCCCGCGGCATTGCGGACGAGGCGCGCGCCTGTGGCGGGCCACGCGCTGTCGCCGAAGCGCACCTGCACCTCCTTGTGCCCCTTGCCGTTCTCGCGCGTCCACAGGTCGGCGAGCATCTGCGCGAAGCCGCTGGGATCGATCATCGCGCTGGGCATCTGCGGCATCGGCAGCGGGGCAGGGGGCGCGGCGGTCTGCGCCTGACCGAAGCCGGCGCTGCCGTCGCCACCCTCGCGATCGAGCCGGAAGCGGTCCGCGAGCGCGGCGTCGCCGTCGCGACCGCGTGCCGCCGACAGTGCTGCTGCCATCTCCCCCGCCGTCCCGTCTCGCTGTGCCGCCGTCGCGGCGCTCGTCGGCGCGCGCTGCGGCATACCGCCCGGCCGGGCCGGTACCGGCGGCATCTGGCGGCGCGCACTCGCCAGCGCCTCGCCCATCGCCTTCGCATCGGCCGGCTGCTGCTGGGGCTGGTGGGGAGATGCCGTCCGAGACGTGCGCTGGGGCTGCGATGCGGAGCGACTGCTGTCGATCGAGGTCATGGGTCCTCCTACTCGTTGGCCGCACGCGCCTCGGCGCGGCGACGATGGCGGCGTGCGAGCGTCCGGGCGTGTTCGGCGAGCGCATCGTGGCGCAGGTTGGCGAGCAGTACCTGACGCCGCCGTTCCGCCTCCGCCCCGCGCTCCTCGTCCTCGACGCGACGCGCATCGGTCAGCGCCTGTCCCGCAACGGCGGTGCGGAAACGCGCGGCGTCCAGCACCGCAAGCCGCAGTTCCGCCTCGGCGGGATCGGCGGCGAGGTCCTCGCGCGCGGCCTCGTGCAACTCGGCCTCTTGCGCGGACGTCGCATCGGCGGCGGCCCGCTCCGCTTCCGCCCGCTCTCGCAATCGGGTAGCCTCCGTCAGCCGGCTGGCAGCGACGCGCATCCGCATCGCCCGCAGCCCGACCAGCTTATGCGCAAGCGCGAGGTCGTCGCGAATGCTCATCCCGCCACCGCGCGCAGCCGCATGATCGCGGTATCGAACGGCTCGTGCGCCAGCGCATCCTGCTTCAGCAGCGTCTCGATTTCCGACCGCGCCGCCAGTGCCCGATCGGCGAGGGGATCGCTGCCCGGCTTGTACTCGCCAACCTGTACCAGGAACTCGATTTCCACATATTTGGCCATCAACTCGCGGAGGCGACCGGCGGCGGTGCGATGCTCCTTTGTCGCCAGCCGGGGGAATAATCGGCTGAGGCTCGCGAGCACATCGATCGCCGGGTAATGCCCCGCCGCACCCAGCTTGCGCGACAGCACGATGTGTCCGTCGAGGATCGACCGTACTTCCTCGCCGACCGGATCGCCCTCGTCCTCATCCTCCAGCAACACGGTGTAGACGCCGGTAATCGAGCCGCGATCGTCGTTGCCTGCGCGCTCGAACAGGCGCGGCAGTTCGGCGAAGACGGACGGCGGGAACCCGCGCCTCACCGCCGGTTCGCCGGCTGCAAGCCCGATCTCGCGCAGGGCACGGGCAAAGCGCGTTACCGAATCCATCAGCAACAGCACGCGCTTGCCCTCGCTGCGGAACCCCTCGGCGATCGCGGTCGCGTGATGCGCGGCGCGGACGCGTTCCATCGCGGCGCGATCGCTGGTGGCGCAGACGATGACGGTGCGCGCCAGCCCTTCCTCGCCAAGGCTGTCGACGATGAACTCACGTACTTCGCGACCACGTTCGCCGATCAGCGCGATGACGATCACGTCCGCATCGGCAAAGCGCGCCAGCATGCCGAGCAGCGTCGACTTGCCTCCGCCCGCCGCCGCGAACACGCCAATCCGCTGGCCCGTGCCGAGCGTCAGCAGCGTGTCGATCGCCCGTACTCCAGTTGCGACCGGCGTATCGATCAGCGCGCGGTCCATCGGCAGCGGTGCCGGCGCGTGCAGGGGTGTCGCCGCGAGCCCGTCGGGCAGCGGCCCCTTGCCGTCGATCGGCCGGCCCTGACCGTCGAGCACGCGTCCCAGCAGCGCCTCGCCGTAACGGACATTGCCGTCGCTCTCGCGCACCAGCACCTCGGCATCCGGCGACAGGCCGCGTACGTCCGACAGCGGCGTCAGGATCGCGGCATCGCCGTCGATGCCGATCACTTCCGCCGCAACGACCTGTCCGGTCAACGGTTCGACGATCTCGCACTGTGCACCGATCCGCGCGGCGATGCCGGTGACCTTGATCGTCGTGCCGCGGATCTCAACCAGCCGTCCCCGGCGCTCGACGGTGTCGACCCGATCAAGTCCGGCAAGCAGCCGTTCGACGACCGAATGCGAACCGTCCGTCACTGCGACGACCAATGCCGCTCGATCAGCGCGAGCTGCGTATCGAGCCCGGCCTGAACCCGGCTCAGCGCGGTCTCGATCACGCAATCGAGCGGATCGAGAGCAGGATCGGCCTCGACCGTCAGGCCGGCACGATTACCCAGCCGCTCCGCCACGGCATCCAGCACTGCCGGCGCGACGCGAACAGTGAGCGCCGTATCGGGTGCGACGTCTGCCGTTGCGCGCGCGACGATGGCTGCCATCGTTTCTTCGGGACCCAGTGAACTGGCGATTCGGCGAACGACTTCGAGCGCGAGGTGAGCGATCGCCCCCTGCCGCTCGGCCAGCACCTCCCTGTCGCGCAGCGCCAGCGCGAAGCGTTCGGCGTCGATGTCCGCAGCGACGGCGGCGCGACCCTCCTCTCGCCCGGCAGCGTAGCCTTCGGCTCGACCGGCTTCCATGGCCCGCGCAACGGCGGCATCCGTATCGGCACGAACCTTGGCCGCCGCATCCAGCAACGCCATCGCGTCGGTCAGCGCCCCGACATCGGCGGCCGGAACCACGGGGTCCTCGGCCAGCGTGGTCGCGATGGCATCGGCGCGGAGCAGGATATAGCTCATGCCCCCACCTTCATCGCTGCCGCGATCCATTTCGCCGTTCTGTCGTCGCTTCTCGTCGACGCTAGCAGCGAGAAGCCGCGTGCTTCCAGATCCTTGGGCGCCAGCGTGGTCATGTCGCCTGCTACGACGCGTTCCGCCTGGGACGCGGCCCAGTCGAGTGCATCCTCGCCCGCAACGTCCGCCAACGCTCCCAGCCATTCGCCGTCGATCGACCCGGCCACCGCGTCGGCGATCGAAGCGAGCGCCACGCGCTGCGCCAGCCGCCGTTGAGCCGCCCGCGGCCAACGTCGCCAGACCGGCGTCTTACCCAGATCGCAAAAATGCGTGATGGTGATGGGATTGCCGCTCAGGCTGGCAACGAAGCGCGCAACCCTGCGCTCGGCGGGGCCGCCATCGACGCCGATCAGATCGGTACCGATCGCTCCCAGCCGGGCGCGTTCAGCGACCGCCGTCATCGTTCAACCGGGGGCAGTGCAGCGGCGATGCGGCGACGCTGTTGCCAGCGGCGGAAACCGGGATAACCGAAGAACGCCGCGACCAGCAGCACGATCGGCACCGCCAGCGCCGCGATGCTGCCCCGGACCATGTTGTCGGCCGGTGCCCGCGCTGCAATGGGTAGCGGCTGCGCCGGGAAGGTCGACACGGATACCTTCTCGTAGCTCAGGCCCTCGACCGCGTTCACGACCATTGCCTTCACCTTGCCGACCTGCGCGTCCATATTCGCGCCCGGCCGATACTTGATGAACACCGCGGCCGAAGCGGGGCGCTTACGGTCACCCAGCCGGTCGTCATCGGCCAGCGCGACATGAACGCGGGCCTGTACCACGCCGTCGATCTCCGACACGGTCCGCGACAGTTCCTGGCTGAGGCCCCATTGCAAGCGCGCCCGCTCCTCCGTGGGGGAGGACACGAAACCTTCCTTCTTGAAGACAGTGCCGAGCGAGGCAAATTCCTCGCGCGGATAGCCCTGAGTGTGCAGGATTTTGACGGCTTGCGCGAAGTCGCCCTGCGCAGTCGAAAGCGTCCATCCCTTTTCGGCAACCTCCGTCTTGGAGGCGTCGATGCCAGCCGTTTGCAGCACGGCGATCATCTCATTGGCCTGCGACTCGCTGAGCTTGCTGTAGAGCTCGGTCTGGCCGCAGGCCGCGAGCAGCACGCAGGCGATGATGGCGAGCGTCCGCCTCATGTTCGCGTGCATTGTCATGTGTTCCCCCTCAGGACTGTTGGCGGAACAACTGCTGAAGCCCGTCGGAGGTCCGATTGGCGATGTTGGACGTCAATTGACAATGGAACATGAATTCGTGGCTGCGCATCGTCAGGTTGACGACCTCGCCCGGAGTCATTTCCGTGCCCTTGGCTTCGGCAACCTTTGCGTAATCGGCGATAGACTTCGCTTCGCCATTCACGCTCTCGAGTTGTCCGAATACCGCCTTCAGTGCCGGAGACATAGCATCCGGCCCACCGACCGCGGCAGCTCCGTTCATGTTGCCAGTGGTCAGGGCATCCTGAAATCCCGAGATATCGGAAATGGAGGCGCTGGGAGGCGCCTGCACCGTCTCGGTCGGCGGCGGGGCCATACCCGCCCCGGTGGCCGCGATTGCTTCGATCGACATGATGTCGTCTCCCTCTCGCTAGCGGATCAGCCCTTGCGCGCCATCGTCTCCAGCGCCTTGCCGACGCTGTCGATCGACGTGGACGAACTGTTCGCCATGAACGACATCCGCATCGATTCGGCGGTCAACTTGGTGATCTGCGACGGATTGTCGCCGCCGTCGGAAATCTGGTTCGACATCTGCTCGATCCGGCCGGCCTGCTGGTCCAGCGTCTGGCCCCAGGCGCTGGCAAGCGCCTCGAACCACTGGCCGGTGTCGCCGCCCTTGCTGGAGCGGTTGCTGGTGAGCGGGGAGGCTGCCATCATGCCCAGGCTGCTCGTGACGGGGGTGGAAGTCATGTGCCTTCTCCTGTGTCCGTTTGCGTCATACCCGCCGAATGCGGGGCCTTCGTTCGTTCAGAAACTAACCCGGGTGAGCTTGCCGTTCTTCTCGAATACGACAGTATCCCCCTCAAATCGGACGAGCCGATGCCCGCTGGGCATCAAAGCACCCGTAAAGTACCGACCACCATCAACGGTCTGAACGAAAGAAGGGTCCCCGACGACGACGGTCGACACTTTCTTGGTGGCGTCGCTGATCGTTTTCAGCGGCTGGTCGTCGATTGCGGGCAGATCGTCCCGGATCACGAGTCGCTTGATGCCGCGAACGTCGGTGTTCACGGCACGGAACAACTGCGGTCTTTGTTCCGCCGACAGCGGTGTCGTGTGCAGCTCAACCACGCCGCGGCCCAACGATCGGGCATTGGCGGTGAAGCCGCGCATTTGGGCGACATCGACGCTCGCCTGCGCCAGTTCCTCGGTCGTCTGCACCTCGACACGGCCCGGTGAATAGGTGTCGCGCAACACGCTTTCCACCTTCTGTCGGTCGGCATCGGATCGAACCAGCCCCCGCACGACGACACCGCCCGCATCGCCATCCCGGACCACCTGCAGATCGGTCAGACCGCGCGCGGTCAGCGCTCGCTGCACCCGCTCAGCCGGACTGCCGCGCAGGCCCAGCGCGTCGATCGCCGGCATCAGGCCGACGAGCAGGGCCACGACCAGCAGCAGCGCCAGTCCGGCCCCGATGACCTTGCGCGTGATTCCGGCATCGATCTGTCCGCCGACCCCGCGTGCCCATGTCACCGCGTGTTCCCTTGCCGAGGGCGGCAGGGGCGGCGGCGACGGCTTCGCCAGCGCGAGTCCGCCTGCCTCGCTCCAGCGCGGGCTTTCGGGATCGCCCCAGGCCAGGGGGATGGCACCGATGGTGAAGGGGACGTAGGGCGGCAGTAGGGCGGTTTGGCCGGCGTCGACGGTCGAGCCGAGCAGTTCGATCGACCCCTCCAGCACGGTCACCTGCGCGGCGCCGCCGTCGCTGACGACGAGATCGACGGCATGCCCCTTCACCGCGGCATCGCGGATCACGACGTCCTGCCAGAACTGGTGACCGATCGAGATGCGGCCGTCGTCCGGCAATTGCTTCTGCGTGCCCGATAGCCGGCCGCCGAGCACGCGCAGGACGTTGCCGCCCTCGCTCATCGGGGCACTCCCGTGTTTCGGACGGGAACGGAGGGCATCGGCGGCACAGCGCCCGGCGCGGGCATCGGGGCGCCGGCGATGCTGGCGGCGGACGGCGACAGGCGCGATCCGAGCGTCACCGTGCGCGGCGTGATCAGGAACAGCCGCTCCGTCCGGTTGCGATTCCGGCTGCGAGTCTTGAACAGGTTGCCGAGCACCGGAATGTCACCGAGCAGCGGAATCTTGGTTTCGATGTCCAGATCGGAATCGATCGTCATCCCGCCCAGCAACAGGCTCTCGCCGTCCAGCACCATGCCCTGCGTCGCGACGGTCGCGCGCTCGACGATCGGCAGGTTCTCGATCGACTGCCCCGTCAAAGTGCCGTCCTCGATATTGACCATCAACCGGATGCGCGTCTGGTCGTGATCGCGGAAGACGTGCGGGTTGACGCGCAGGACGGTGCCGGCAGTGACGTTGAACAGGTCGACCTCCGCCCGCCCGGCGACGCGAACGTAGAAGGTGCGCGTGCGATCGAACACCGCCTCGCTGTTGGACAGGGTCATCAACTGCGGCCGGGCGATCACGCGCGCGGCGGTTTTCTGCTCCAGCGCGCGGATGCGGGCGAGGAACTCGCGCTGGCTGCCGATGATCGTCGAGATTGTGCCGCCGTTCCCGGATGGGGAGATGTTGTCGACGTTGCCGCGCCGCGATCCGGGTATCGGCAGCAACCGGCCGTCCGACGTGGCATCGCCATTGCCGAACAGCGCCCCGAACCCGCCCGTCGACAGCCGCCAGTTGATGCCGAGTTCACGCAGCTTGTCGATGTTGATGTCGATGATCGTCGCCTCGACCTCGACGATCTGCGGCTCCACGTCGAGCGCGCGGATCAGCGAGTCATAGGCGGCCATCCGTTCCGGCACGTCGCGGACGATGATCGCGTTCAGCGCCGGGTTCGGCTCGATCCGGACGATATCGCTGGTCAGCGGGGCGACCACGTCGCCGCCACCGCCGATAGCGCCGCCGCCCGCGTTCGCGCCCAGCCCGAGAATGTCGCTCTGCGCCAGCAACGACGCCTGACTGGAATCGGGTGCGACCGAGTCGAGGCCGAGACCGCGCAGCCGCGGCTGGCTCTGGCGGACGAGACGCGCCCCGAACTGCGTCGTGGTCTGGCCCAACGCGCTGCCGCCCGGCCGCTGATCGAGGACGAGGTTCTGCAGGATCGTGGCGATGCCGGGTATCCGCGCCTCGCGACCACCGGCGTTCATCACCGTATCCTCCGCGCGGGCATAGCGCAGATAGAAGACCCGGAATTCCAGCGGCTGCGGAGGCGGGGGCGTAAAACTGGTCGACAAACCGCCGCCGCTGCCGCCGAAACCCGGGCCGGGAAGGGGCGCGGAGTTCGCACCTTGGCTGAGCGCCGTGACCTGTTCGATGAAGCGCGGCGTGCCGCTGATGACCAGCGTACCGTCTCCGGCCGCGCGCAGCGTGTTGCGCCCGTCGATCAGCCGTTGCGCCCGCGCCTGACGCTGGATCCGCTGTGCGCCGTCGCTGCCGACGTTCAGCGTCTGCACCGACACCTCGCTGCCCGCATAGACGTAGAGCGCCGCCCCGTCGTCGTAGCTGACGAGGTTGAACGCGCGGGCGATGTCCCGGTAGATCTTGTCGATCGATCCGGTGAAGACGCCGTTCACGGTCCCGGTCAGCTTCGGGCTGGGCACGACCGGGCGGCCGACGCGACCGAACAGGTCGCGCAGGAACTGGGCGATCGGCTGCTCGCGCGCGGTGATCGTCACGCCGTTGGGCACGGTCGCCGGATTCGGGGCGGGCGTGCGCGGCGGCACCGCCTGCAATACCGCCGCCGGCGCCGCGCCGGGCGCGCCCGCCAGCAGGCCGAAGCCGCCAACCGTGGCGAGCAAGGCCGCGGCCAGCGGCATCGTGCGGGTCGTCCTGATCTGCATCGTCACTCCGATTCTGTGGTCGCGACCGCACCGGCGCTCGGGTCCGCCAGCGTCACCGCCGGCAGGCCGATCTGGCCGATGATCTCGATCCGCGTGGTAGGGGTCAATTCGTTGAAAGCGAGGACCGGCAGGTTCCAGATATCCGGCTCGATCAGCTTGCGGGTCGCGCGGCGTACCTCGTAACTGGTGACCAGCGCATCGGCCTGCGTCGCCTCGGCCGTCGCCAGAATGGTCGACACCAACTCACGCGCGACGTCCGGCGGCAGGGCGACTCGCTCGACGCCGTCCACCAGCCGGATCGAATCGCGCAGCCGGGTTTCCAGCTCCGGCTTCACCACCAGCGCGCGCACCGTGCCGTCGCGTGCGATCTGGTCCATCAGGTACCGCTTCAGCGCGATGCGCGTCAGATCTGCGATCCGCGCCATGTCGCGTTCCTGCCCGGCGGCCTCCGTCATCCCCTCCAGCACGTCGCGCATGTTGCGGATGCTGACCTCTTCCTCGGCCAGCCGGCGCAGGATTTCGGCGATCCGCGCAGACGGGATCGCCCGCACCGCTTCCTTCACGACCTCCGGATAGGTTTCGCCGACGCGGTTGAGCAGCGTCACCGCCTCCTGCACGCCGAGGAAGCGCGGCAGCAGCCGGCGGACCTGATCGGGAACGGTATCGGCCACGTCGCCGAGATCGTCCATCGGCCCGCCCGCGACGCCGAGTTCGAATGCCAGCAATCGCCACGACGGCGGTGCTTCGGGATCGAGAAAGTGGATCGCCAGCCGCGGCAGCGGCACGCCCGAGCGATGCTGGAGAGCATCGAGCGAGGCGCCGAGCCGCTGCGACAGAGCGACCTCCTCCGACTGGGTCGGGCGCGCGCCCCGCAGTTCCAGCAGCAGCGGGACGACGGGCCGGGGCAGGGCGGGCGCGGTGTGCATCGTCGCCAGCCGCTCCGGCTCGCGCCCGCGCATCACCTGCGACCGCAACGGCGCGATGTGGCGCATCAGATGCGGCTGCAATTTGGGATGGAGCAGTGCCCCGCCGAGGATCAGCGAGAAGCCCAGGAACAGAAACACCAACGTCGGAAAGCCCGGGACCAGCGCCATCAGGAACGCGGTCGCGCCCACGAACAGCAGCACGCGCGGATTGGCGACCAACTGGCGGTGCATGACCTGACCCAGATTCGCGTCGTCCTCGTCATCGGTCGCGCGCGTGACCATCAGGCCCGCCGCCATTGCGCCGAGCAGTGCGGGTATCTGGGCGACGAGGCCCTCGCCGATCGTCAGAATCGAGTATTTATGCGTGGCGTCGCCCAGCGCCATGCCCTGCTGCATGACGCCGACCGCGAGACCGCCGATCAGGTTGACGACGACGATGACGATCGAGGCGATCGCGTCGCCCTTCACGAACTTCATCGCACCGTCGAGGCTGCCGTGCAGCTTCGACTCCTGTTCCAGCGTGCGGCGGCGGCGGCGCGCATCGTCCTTGTCGATCAGGCCGGAACGGAGATCGCTGTCGATCGACAATTGCTTGCCCGGCATCGAATCGAGGCTAAACCGGGCGGCGACCTCGGCCACACGCTCGGCGCCTTTGGCGATGACGATAAATTGCACGACCGTGATGATGAGGAACACCACGAGCCCGACGACGATGTTGCCGCCCACCACCATCTGTCCGAACGTCTGGATGATGTTGCCGGCGTGGCCGTCGATCAGGATCATCCGCGTCGTCGCCACGGACAGCGACAGCCGGAACAGCGTCGACACGAGAAGGATCGACGGGAAACTGGAGAAATCGAGCGGCCCGCGGATATACAGGGTCGTCATCAGCAGCATCACGCCGAACGTGATGTTGATGCCGACCAGCAGGTCGACCAGCAACGTCGGCAACGGCAGGATCATCAGCGCGATGATCGACACCGCGCCCATCGGCAGCGCGAGGTCGGCGATGCGCGCGAACAGTCCCGTGCGCGGCACGGTGTCCTGCGATGCCAGATATCGTTCGACGCTCATGCCCGCTTGCCCCCCGAACCGGATCAGCGACGCGCGGCGGCGGCGCGGGTGGTGTAGCTGCCCATGATCTTGGCAACGTAGCCCTGCGTCTCACGGTAGCGGGGTACGCGGCGACCGGCTCGGATCACCGCACCCGGCCCGGCATTGTACGCCGCCAGCACGAGCGGGACGTTGTTGCCGAACTGTCGCTGCAACTGCTTGAGGTAGACCGCACCGGTACTGAGCGCGAGCGCGGGGTTGCCGAGCAATTGCTGGGGATCGCGGACGCCCAGGCCACGTGCGGTGCCCGGCATCACCTGCATCAGCCCAAGCGCACCCTTGTTCGACACCGCGGTCGGCCGACCGGCCGACTCGGCATGGACGATCGACGCCAGCAGACGCGGATCGATTCGGTAGCGCTGGCCGACCGCGTTCAGCAACCGGGAGTCCACCGGACCGCGGCGCGCCTCGACCGTCGCAACCGCCTTGGCCAGGCGGCGGCGATAGCCGGTCATCTGGATCGAAACGGGCTCCCGTGCCGCGATGCCGGGCCGGACCGCCGCGCTCGCCGCGGTGGCCACAGCCGGTGCCGTGACCGGCGCTGCAGGAACGCTGGCCGGCAACGGAGCCGATGCAGCCTTGCGCGAGACCGGCGCGCCTTGATCGGCGCACAGCGCGGCGGCCTCGGTGAAGCGCGCTCCGAGCGCCGCCGTATCGCAGCTTTGGGCAAAGGCGGGGGCGGCGAAGAGCATCGCCCCGACCACATAGCAGCCTAGTATCGGCGGCGACCGGGTGGCCGATCGGGTCGTGGCGGGCATGGGATTCTCCGTTTCTGGGTCCGGAACCGCCGCAGGGTCGTCGTGAAACAATCCTGTCGCGGCCTGTCGAATCTTGACGCATGATTAGGCTAGGCCAGCCAGATGACGGTTGTTACCCGCATTGTGAACATTTTGTCCCGCAAATAAACCAGCCTGACCCGCAATGGTGGTTGGCGATGCAATTGCCGGTCTACCCACGACGGGTCGGCGGATGATCCCGCCGGCATCGCAAACGGCCAGTCGCCGCGACGTTACGGAATGCGTCGCCGCAAGGTTCGGGAGGATGTCGTGGCTCAGCAGAACGACAGTGGCGACAAGACCGAACAGCCGACGCCCAAGAAGCTGGCGGACGCGCGCAAGCGGGGCGACGTCGCCAAGTCGAAGGACGTCACCGCGACCGCCGTGCTGTTCGTCTGGTTCGTGGTGATGGCATTCGGCGTGCGGTTCGCCGGCGACTATATCGTCGGGCTGTTCGATGCCGGGTTTACGATGATCGGGCGGGGCGATCCGTTCCCTATCGCGCTGGCGTCGCTCGGCCACGCGTCTATCGTCGCATTGCTGGTGATCACCGCCGTCGCGCTGGTTCCGGCCGCGCTGGCGGGGGTGCTGGCTGAGTTCCTCCAGGCCGGCGGCGTCTTCACGATGGAGAAGATGACGCCGTCGTTCGACAAGATGAACCCGGTCGAGGGCATCAAACGCATGTTCAGCCTCGACAACGTCATCGAGCTTTTGAAGACGATCGCCAAGGCGGCGCTGATCGTGTTCGTGATCTGGCTGGTGCTGCGCGGCTCGCTCGGCGACATCCTCGGCAAGACCGGGCCGCTGCTGGTCGGCGAGACGGAGGTCGACGGGCGTCCCGCGGCGGCGGCGGCGCTGGCGTTCACGGGCGAGTTGGTCCGCGACGCTTTGTTGTGGACGTTCGGCGTGTTCCTGCTGGTCGCCGTGCTCGACTTCGGTTGGCAGAAGCATAGCTACACGAAGAAGCTGCGGATGAGCCTGCGCGACATCCGCGACGAGTCGAAGGAAAACGAGGGTAATCCCCAGATCAAGCAGCAGCGCCGGCAACTGCATGAGGAATGGTCCAGCCAGAATTCCGTCGGCGCGGCGCGTTCGGCGAATGTGCTGGTCGTGAATCCAACGCATATCGCCATCGCCATCGATTACGACCGCGAAACCTGCCCCGTGCCGACCATGAGCGCCAAGGGGGAGGGACCGCTGGCGAAAGCGATGCGCGAAGCCGCGGAAGAGGCGGGCGTGCCGATCATTCGACACGTTCCCGTCGCGCGGAAGCTGTATGAGGATTGCGGCGTCGACGACGTGATCCCGCGCGACATGTTCGACGCGATCGCGCAGATCATCCTGTGGGCGCAACGCGTCCGCGACGGCGAGGCCGGTGACCGGCCCGTCGACCTTTCGGAGAATGCTTGATGGACTCGACGCTCGGCACCGCGATTTCGGGGCTGTTCGGCATGGTGATCGCGCTCGCGATCGTGCTCGGGCTCGCATACGGCGCGATCCGGCTGATGCGCCACTGGCAGGACCGCGGGATGGGTCGTCGCCTGGGTGAGCCGGATCGCGAACTGCGCTTCGTGCGCGCACTGGCGGTCGGTCAGCGCGAACGGCTGATCCTGGTCGAGGCGGAGGGCGAGTTGATGCTGATCGGCGTCGCGAGCGGCGGCGTCAGCCTGCTCAAGAATTGGGGCAAGACGGCAGTGCGGCGCGTCGACGCCGAAAGCGAGACCCGTTCGTGAGCGACCGGCACAGCCCGATCCGCGATACGCTGCGGCGGCTCGATCCCGGCGAGGCGAAGCTGCAGAGCCTGTTGATCGCCAGCCTGAACCGCCGCGTCGTCGATCGCCTGCGCACCCGCGCGCGCCTCGCCACCGAGCGGGATCGCCGTGCGGCGGGGGCGTGGATCCGCTTCGACGGGCGGGGCCGCGCCGTGCTGGTGTCGCCGCTGCTGCTGGATGGCGATCTGGCGCCGATGACGACTGCGGGCGGAGAGCCCGATGCGGCCAGCGCGGCGGCGGCGCTGCTGCGGATCGAGCCCGTGGTCGCCACGCTGGAGCGGGTGCTCGGCACCGAGCTTTTTCCATCCGGATTGATCCGGGAGGCGCCGCGCGAAAATCTTTTCCTGCGCATCGACGCGCACCGCGACGGTGGCCATGGCGGGCAGGCGCATAGCCGCCTGATCGTTGCGCTGCCCAGCGACCTGGACGTCGAGCCGCTGGAAGTCGGCGAACTCGAGGCGCAGGCGATGCCATCGCTTCACCTGCGCTGGCGCTTGCGGTGGGCCGGGCCATCGCTGCCGGTCAAGCGATTGCAGGCTCTGGCGCGGGGCGATCTGATCCTGTTGGGGACATCGCCCCTGAGCGCGCGATTGGCGTTGCCGGGACGAAACGATATGGCTGTGGGACGAATCGACGTCGCCGGGAGAGCGTACATCGTGCACGAACATGCTGCCGACCATTCGCTGAACTCCATCGAGGAGCGGCGCGACGAGCCGATACCCTCGCCGGTTACCGGGGGGGCTGGGCCGTCCGTCGACCTGACCGGCGTGTCGATCCCGACCCTCATCGAGCTGCCGGGCGACGGGATCAGCACCGAAACGCTGGCGACGCTGGCACCGGGCACCGTCCTGCCGCTGCCGTCACCCGGCGGCACGCTCGCGGTGCGGGTGCTCGCGGGCAGCACGGTGGTCGCGCAGGGCGAGCTGGTCGCGATCGGCGACGGGTTCGGCGTGCTCGTCACCGACGTGCCGCTCTCGTCCGGCGACTGAGGCGTGGACCTTTCCACCTTCACGCCCGGCTCCGCGCTGGTCGTCGTCGTCGCGCTCGCCATCGCCCCGTTCTTTGCGGTGATGGTGACCTCGTTCACGAAGATCGTCGTGGTACTGAGCCTGTTGCGTAATGCGCTGGGCCTCCAGCAGGTGCCGCCGAACATCGTCCTGAACGGCCTCTCGCTGATCCTGACGATGTACGTCATGTACCCGGTCGGCCAGCAGATGCAGGCGCAGATCCAGCAGAACCAGTCGGTGGCGGCGGGCAGCGCCATCGCCGGATCGACGGGCACGATGCTGACCGCGGTCGACGCCGGCAAGGAGCCGCTGCGCGCGTTCCTCATCAAGCACAGTTCGCCGACCGAGCGCGGCTTTTTTCTGCGCACCGCGCAGCGCGTCGGCAATCCGGAAGTCGCCTCGACCATGACGGACCGCGACTTCATCGTCGTCGTGCCGTCGTTCGTGGTGCGCGAACTCAGCCTCGCCTTCCAGATCGGCTTCCTGATCTTCCTGCCGTTCCTCGTCATCGACCTCGTCATCTCCAACATCCTGCTGGCGATGGGCATGATGATGCTGTCCCCCACCACGATATCGTTGCCGTTCAAGCTGTTGCTGTTCGTGCTGGTCGATGGCTGGGTGAAGCTGTCGCACGGGCTGGTGCTATCCTATGTCTGAACGGAACCGGTCTGACAGGAAGCACGCGCGATGAACGGCGATTTCGTCACGCTGACCAACGAGGCATTGTGGCTGGTGCTGATCCTGTCCGCGCCGCCGATCATCGTCGCGTCGGTCGCCGGACTGCTGGTCGCCGTCGTGCAGGCGGCGACGCAGATCCAGGAACAGACGCTGCAATACACGATCAAGTTCTTTGCGATCGTGCTGACGCTGTTCGTCACCGCCTCGCTGCTCGCGGGTGCGCTGTATCGCTTCGGGGACCGCGTGTTCACGGAGTTCGCGGTCATCACGTCACAGTGATCGGGTGATATGAACGGCGTCGCCAGGTGAACGGCTGGGCCGACCAGACGCTGTTGCTCGGCGTGGCGACCGCGCGGATCGCGACGGCGTTCCTGCTGCTGCCGATCTTCTCCAGCGAGACGGTGCCGGCGCTGGTCCGCAATTCGGTGTTCATCGCGCTTGGCCTCGTGTCGTTCATCCTCCAGCCCGCGATCGACATCCTCGCGCTCGGCCCCGGTCAGTGGCTCCAGATCTTCGCCAAGGAAGTGTTCGTCGGCCTCGTCGTCGGGTTCTTCTTCGGGTCGGTGCTCTGGGCGCTGGAGGCGGCGGGGCAGATCATCGATACCAAGGTCGGCGCGACGCTGGCGCAGATCGTCGACCCGCTGTCGGGGCATCAGACATCCCTCAACGGTGCCTTTCTGGGGCGGCTGGCGGGCGTGGTGTTCATGGCCTCGGGCGGACTGACGCTGCTGATCGGCGTGCTGATGGAAAGCTACGCGCTGTGGCCGATCGCCTCGACGATGCCGGTGCTGGATGCGCGCGGGCTGAACCTGTTCATCGGTGAGTTCGGACGGCTGACGGTGCTCGCCACGCTGTTCGCGGCACCGGTGCTGACGGTGCTGTTCCTGATCGACATGGCGCTCGGCCTGATGAACCGCTTCGCGCAGCAATTGAACGTCTTCACCCTGTCGCTGTCGATCAAGGCGTTCGCCGCGACGCTCGTGCTGTTCATGCTGGCGGGATCGTATGTGGAGATCGTCGCGCGCGACATCCGCAGTCGGCCCGATGTCGTGATCGGCATCCTGAAGGGCCTGAGCAAGTGACCGACGATGCCGAGCGGCTCGCGGCGATCGCGGAGCTGCTGCGCAAGGCGGATGCGCAGCCCGGCGCGGCGGCCCCGGTCACGCTCGGCGAGCATATCGTGGAGGCGGCGCGGGTCCCCGCGCGCCACCGCGACGCGCTGTTGAAGCTGACGCCGATGGAGCTGACCTGCATCCGTTTTCTGGGGTGGGGCCGCGCGAACGCCGACATCGCGACGCTGCTGCTGATTTCGGAGAACACCGTGCGCGTGCATCTGTCGAACGTGACGCGCAAGCTGGAGCTGGACGGCATGCGCGAACTCGCCGCGCTGGCGGGAATGCTGTTCTACCCTGCGGATTGAGCAAGGCCGGCGACCGTCAGGGTCAAGCGCTCAGGGATAGCCGGCTTTCCTGCACAACCGCGCCAGTTCCAGATATCGCGGGTTCTTCGCGCCAAGCCGTGCGCGCACCTTCGGCACCTGTCCGCAAATCCGGGCGGTCTTGTCGGGCGAGCCCCGACCGCCGTCGTCGCGCACGCCGCCGCGCTCGGCATAGCCGCGCGCCGTGCCGCTCAGCACCTGCCCCTGTGCGATCATGGCCGGATCGAGTTGTGCCGCCACCGGCGCACACCAGAGTGCGGTGACGATGGCGACAACCGGGATGCCACGAACCTTGAACATGCAATTGCTCCAGCGCCTAAGCCGATGCGGTCGGCGACGTTCGATATCATGACCGTCAAGCTGCGCCGACCGGGACACCGTCAATACCCCGCCTTCCGGCAGAGACGCGCGAGTCCCAGCACCTTGGGGTGCTTGGCGCCCCAGCGCGCCCGGTACTGAGGGAGAGACGCGCATATCCTCGCGTCGCTTGCGGAGGTGCGACGCGAGGCCCGATCTCGCACACCTCCGCGTTCCGCAAACCCGCGCGCCGTGCCGCTCAGGACCTGACCCTGCGCGACGAGGCCGGGGTCCCACTGCGCACCGACTGGAACCACGGCGACTCCGGAGGCCATGAAGGCGATCAGGGCGGAAAGGGGATTGGGCTTCATCAGGCTTCCTCCGACATCGACATAACGAGCTCGATCACCCAGGTTTCGGCTGACCATCCTGACGTCACCGGTAACCAGCCCGACGGCAGAGCCGTGCCAGTCGGACGATTCGCGGATCGGAAGCACCGAATCTGGCGCGAAACGACGGTATTACGGAACAGGCGCGACGCGTGCTGGGCTGTCGCGCGGTCGTTCGCCGCTTCGACCGGTCCTGCCGAGCGACCTGCTCGGCCTGTGCGTCCGCTGCCGAGCCGAGCGCCATCACGCCGGTGTGATCGAGTGGGCTGGTGTACAAATCCTGCGCCTTGGCATGCGTGCCGAATCCGGCCAGCAGAGCCGTAGCCGCGAGCGCCAGCATCGTCGGGTACCGGGGTGCGGCGGAACGCGCCGCACTCATCGGTATCCGGCCTTGCGACAAAGCTGGGTCAGCTTGATAATCTTCGGATCGGAAGCACCGAGCTTCCTGCGAAAAGCAGGCAGGCTCCTGCATGTCCGGATCGCGGAGGCTTCACGGTCCCGGGCAGAACGGGTCCGACCTCGATCACCGTTCCGCAGCCCTTCGACCATGACGTTCGGCGTCGACCAGGCGGCGGGATCGATCGGTGTCATCTGCGCGCCGGAGGCAACGGGCCAAATCGCGGCAGCGGCGGCGACAGCGAACATGCAACGCGCGATTGCGTAGGGGGGCGGTGTCATTTCAACTCCTTACCTCTCGAGCCTTAGACACGTCTCGACCGACGCAGAACGGTTCAGTAGCCCGCCTTTCGACAAAGCTGGGTCAACTGGATGACCTGGCGATTGGATCGGCCATAATGTGCGCGATAGGTCGGAAGTTTCGCGCAGGTACGGCGCGTGTTCGCAGCCGATCCACGGCGGCTTCGCGCTTCCCGACCGGACGACCGGGCCGAGGCTTCGGCTGCGGCGCCCATCGTGATCGCCGGCATGTAATCGACAGGATTGACGGGGCCGAGCACGTCCTGCGCAGCGGCGGGGGCTGCTATCAAAACCAGCGCTCCCAAATACGCTAAATGATGCATGAGCCTTTCTCCGGACGCGTTCGTCCAACTGCCGGCGATCAGCGATATCCCGCCTGCCTGCACGCTCTGGTCAGACGGACGATCCGCGAGTCCTTGGCCCCCAGCTTCGACCTGTAAATCGGCAACTCGCGACAGGTCTGCGCATCGGATACGCCCCGCAAGCGAGCTGTGCGGCGGCGCGAGGAGCTCCGGGCATCAGCCTCGATCGCCGAACCCATCGTGATCGCGGGCATGTAATCGACCGGGTTTACCGGGCCAAGCACATCTTGCGCAGCGGCGGGGGCTGAATTAAGCAATAATACTCCCAGAATGACATAACGAGGCATTGCCTTGGCTCCTTCTGTCACTGTCCGCAGAGCAATCGCTGGGTCAGTAGCCTGCTTTGCGGCACAGGCGTGTCAGTTCCAACACCTTGGGATGTTTTCTACCCCACCGGCTTCTGTACTGGGGAATGGACGCGCATATCTTGGCATCGCTTTGCGGAGATGAGCGTCGCGCATCCCTATCCCTCCAGCCACCACGCTCCGCGTAGCCACGTGCCGTTCCGCTCAATACCTGACCCTGCGCGACAAGGCCGGGGTCCCACTGCGCTGCCGCTGGGCTGGCACCAAACGTGCCAGCCAACCCGGCTAAGATCGAAGAATACATCCAACGCATCATCATGAAGTATCTCCCAGATTGAAAAGGCCCGTTCGACTTGAACGGGCCTTTTACGACGCTTCGGCTGAATCTGCGATTAATTTCGGCCCGCCGCCTTCGCCATTGCTTCACCGGCTGTTTTGATGCTGTTCGTTGCGGCGTTCATTAGCATGCTAAATTGCTGCGTCATGACGCCGAACTCTGCCGAAAGGCTTGGTGTGTCTTTGGTGATTTGACCGGCAGTGCGAGACATTTCGTCGCCCAACTGGTCGAGCTGTGCGCCCAGAGCCTTGGCCATCGCCATCAACCAACCACCCCCCTTGCCCGAAGATCGGGCCTCACTGAATTCGCTGCTCTCTCCAGCCTGCCTGATCGTGTTGTTCACGAAATCCAAAGTATTCCGCTCCTGCTCGCCGATCTGCGCAGGACTACCGCCCAGATAACTGCCGAACTCGCCGATCGATCCCGAAAAGTCGCCGGATGCCCGAACCCCGCCGCTCGAACTGGTGAACGAATCCAGAGCTAGATCGATAGCCGACTGGCCGAGGTTCATCCTCTCTCCCATGCCCTGGAGTATCTGCTGGCCCATATTGGCGAAAACCTGCGTCGCGAGTTGCATGCCAAGGCCGCCAACGGGACCGAGAGCAACGGTCGAAATCAGAGACACAGCGTTGAGATTGATACCGAACATTGTCATTCTCCCATCTATCATCCCGGCGAGTAAGCCCGGTCCGGGGGGTCGAAGGGCGACGCCGATCGCCGCCTTGCCGACCCTTTATGGCGACTTCCGACGGCGGGCGCGCTCAGCAAATCGACTAGACGGCTAATCGAAACGCTTAGAGGGCCGCCGATGCTGACTAGTCGGAGCGACTATGGCGCCGCGTCCGCCTTGCTCGCATATCGGTAGCACGTTGGAGCAATAGCCATGACACCGATCGATCGCATTTCATCCCTGTCGCCCGCTGCTCAGCCGGGCACGTCCTCCGTTGAGACTGCCGCCGACGCGACACGCGCGGCGCTGGGGCAGGTCGGGCACCGCGTGCTCGCATGGGTAGGAGCTGTGGCTCCGACCTCCGCACCGGCAGAAGCGTGGACGGCGCAGGCGGGCGTGTCGGACGGGTTTCGGCCGGACATGGCCGAGCTGGCGCGGGGCGGCGACGTGTATGGCCTCAAGGGGCTGACGGACATGCTGTCGGATCGGTTCGGGGCGACGCCGGCGCAATCGGGTGAACTGCACCGCGCGCTGGAGGATTTCACGCGCGCCGCGGTGGTGCATGTCGCCGGCCTGTCGGGCGGATCGGCTGATCAGCAGATCGCAGCGATGGGGCAGGCGCTCGACGCGTCGGTCAACGGAAACGGCTCCGGCGGTAATTATGGCGGCATCGACGGCGTGATCGATGGGGTCAATGCGGCGGCGGCACGACTGTCGGTCGGCCTCGAATAGCCCGGCAGTCATTGCCCGGAACTTCCAGGCGTTTGGCCGGTCTATAGCGGCAGAAGCAGGGGAATTCGCCAATGAGGTTGCTCGTCCTGACCGCCGTGCTGGCGATTGCCGGCAGCGCAGAGGCTCAAACCGGCGGGGCGCCGGCGAAGGCGTCCGCCAGCAAGGCCACGGTGGCGGACCCGCAATCGATCCGGATCGGCAAGGAGGTCGTGGCGCGGCCGTTCGGCGCGACGCTGGTCGATCAGGTCCGCGTCGTCGGCACCGTGCGCGGCCGCACGACACGCTATCATCTGGTTCGCGGCGCGGCGGCTGGCGAGTGTCCGGCGCGATACGTCATCGTGACTCAGCCAACGACGGGGGCATTGCAGGTGTCCGCGCCGTTCGGCACCTGTGCCGACGGCGCGACGCTGCGGTTGCAGGCCGGAGCGCCGAGCGTTGCGATGCCTGACCCGGTGTCGCGGCAGATCGTGCAGTTCGACTGGGTCGATGGCCGCATGACGTCACCCGCGGCGGCGGTCGCGCGGGCCGCGGCCGACACGACGCCGGGCTGTGTGTCGCCCTACACTGTCAGCGCGTCGGTCGAGGCGGAGACGATCGCGCGGTTCGAGCGGGACTATCCCGAGGCGTATCGGCGCGGTTCGCTGTTGAAGCGTACCGACATCGCACCCGATCAACTCCGGGAGGTCGTCGCTGGCCTTGCCTGTCTGTCGACATGGCCGAGCGGGGGCAAGGTCGTCGCCGACACCGCCACCGAGCTGTTCGCCAGCAAGCGCCACGGTGCACGTGCTTTCGCGGAACTGGAGCGACTGAGCCGCGATGGCGACGCCGGCGTCTACCAGCAGGCCGCCGCGCGCAGCTTCGCTGCGGAAATGCGGTACCGCGTCGAACGCCGGTCGGTGGTGCGGATCTGACCGGCATATTACGGCAGGTCGGGCAGGCCGCGGCGATGATATTCGCGCGCAGCCAGCCTTGTCGTATGTGTCGGGAAAGGTCCGAATAGGTCATAAACTGTGACCTTGTTGCAACGGTTCCGGCGAAAACCAATTTACCAAATTCGTCACGTTTACTCAGCCACATAGCGGCTTATGCAGCGTCCGTTCCGGGCAGCCCCCGGCGATGATTGCAGACACGTGAGCGGACCGCCCGAGGTGGCCGCGTAAGGGGAGTAACACCATGATTAGCTCAGCGACCAAGTGGCGCGCACTCGGCGGTAGCGTCTCGACGCTGGCCGTTCTGCTCGCCATGAGCGCCCCGGCGACAGCGCAGAACGCGCCGGCTCCCGCTCAGGACGCGGCCAACGCCGAGGCGCGTTCGGCCGAACCCACGACGCAGGTCCAGAACGCGACCGATGCGACGGGTGCGGCTACGGACGGCAACGACGAGATCGTCGTCACCGGTTCGCTGTTGCGTCAGACCGACTCGGCGACGCCGTCGCCGGTCACGACGATCACCGCGGCCAATCTGGACGCGCGCGGCATCAACACGGTGCAGGGCGCGATCCAGTCGCTGGCATCGAACAACGGCCCGGCGCTGACCAATTCCTTCACCGCGAACGGCGCGTTCGCCGGCGGTGCGTCGGCGGTGTCGCTGCGTGGTCTGTCGACCAACTCGACCCTCGTGCTGTTCGACGGTCTGCGCGCGGCCTATTACCCGCTGGCCGACGACGCGACGCGCAACTTCGTTGACCTCAACACGATCCCGGACGACATCGTCGACCGCATCGAGGTCCTGCGCGACGGCGCATCGTCCAGCTACGGCGCGGACGCGATCGCGGGCGTCGTCAACGTCATCACCAAGCGCAAGTTCAACGGTATCAGCGGTCGTGCGGAAGCGGGCATCAGCCAGGACGGCGTCGCCGCCAACCAGCGCCTGACGCTGACCGCCGGCACCGGCGACCTGGATGAGAAGGGCTACAACGCCTACATCAGCGGCTTCTTCTTCCGCAGCGAGGCGGTCTACAATCGCGACCTGCCCTATCCCTTCAACTCCGCCGACCAGCGCGGCGTCGGCACGGGTGGTCCGAACAACATCGCCAACGGCCTCGGCTCCGACGGCTTGCTGCCGAACAACGGCGTCATCGCCGGCGCGAACTTCTTCGTGCGTCCGGCGACGGGTACGACGGCCGTCCCCGGATCGCGGTATCAGCTGCTGACGCCGGGCTGCCTGAACGGCACCCCTTACAACACCACGGATGCCGATCGTGCGCAGACCAACAACGGTGCGATCGCCAACGTCGTCTGTCAGCAGGATCTGGTGAACCAGTACGGCGTCGTGTCGCCGAATATCGAACGTTTCGGTGCGTCTGCGCGGTTCACCGGCAAGGTCGGCGACAATGCAGAGGCCTATTTCCAGGTCAATTTCCAGCAGTCCTCGTCCAACTACAGCGGCGATCCGTCGGTCATTCGCGGCAACGCGCCGGCGGGCATCCTCTTCCCGCAATTCTCGACTTCGTCGGCGGCGGCGCAATATGCTCCTGGCTCGGCTCCCCTGACGCTGCCGGTCTATGTCTGCCCGCGTGGTACGGTGAATTGCGGCGCCACCAACGGCACGCTCAACCCAAACAACCCCTTCGCGGCGGCCGGTCAGACGGCGCTGCTGCTCGGTACGCTGCCGAACTCGGTGACGTACAACGCCACGCGCAACCGCGTCTATCGTGCGGCAGCTGGTGTGCAGGGCACGATCGACGGTGGCTGGAACTACCGCGTCGATGCGACCGCGATGCACACCGACCTGCGTCGCACGCAGGCAGGCTATGTCTATATCCAGCATCTGCTTGATGTGATCGCGGACGGCAGCTACAACTTCCTCGACCCGTCGCAGAATTCGCAGGCGACGCGCGATTACCTGACCCCGACCAACATCGCGGACTCGAGCTCGGACCTGTACCAGTTGCAGGCGTCGGTTTCGAAGGAGCTGTTCCAGCTTCCGGGTGGCGCGGCTCAGCTCGCATTCGGGGGATCGGTGTTCTACGAGGCAATTGACGCGCCGTCGGCGAACCCGGACATCAACGGTCCGACGCAGCGGTATTTCACGATCAATGCGTTCGGCACCAGCGGCAACCGCACGGTCAGCTCGGCCTTCGGCGAGTTGCAGCTGCCGATCGTCGAGCAGTTCCTGGTGAACGCCTCGGGCCGTTACGATCATTATTCGTCGGGCCAGAGCAACTTTTCGCCCAAGATCGGCGCCAAGTTCACGCCGTTCCGCCAGCTGGCGGTGCGGGGAACGTGGTCGCGCGGCTTCCGCATCCCAAGCTTCGGTGAGGCCAACGCTCTGCCGACGACCGGTTATGTCACGAACAATGCGACGTTGTTCAACGACACGTACCTGGCGCAATATGGCTGCACTGTCGCCACGTTCGCCGACTGTCCGACCTACATCCGGTCCGGCAGCTACGGTCAGACGACGCTCGCCAGCCAGAACCTGAACCCGGAAAAGTCGCGTAGCTTCACCGCCGGTATCGTGTTCGAGCCGATCCGCAACGTCGCCCTGACGGTCGACTTCTTCGACATCAAGAAGACGGGTGCGATCACGACGCTGACGGCGGGCGACGCACTGGCCGCCTATTACGCAGGCGAGACCATCCCTGACGGCTTCGAGGTCATTCCGGACGCGGTTGGCGTCGGGTTCGAAAACGCCACGCCGCGCGTCGGTCTGGTGCGGTCGCAGCTGGTCAATGCCAACACGATCCACTCGCAGGGCCTGGATATCGGCGGCACGGCGCGTTTCGACCTGACCGACGGCCTCCGCTACACGATCTCGGGCGAAGGCAGCATCCTGTTCGACCTGAGCACGACGTTTCCGGGTGGCCGCAAGGAGAAGTATGTCGGCACGCTCGGCAACTACAACCTGACGGCGGGTTCGGGCACGCCCCGCTGGCGCGCCAACGTCACGCAGACGCTCGACATCCAGGACCAGTTCAGCCTCAGCGGCACGGTGAACTACGTCGCCGGGTATAACCTGTCGGCGGAGGATCAGGGTGGCGTGCGCGGCGACGGCGGCCTGGCGGTCGATTACCTGCCGGAGAATGTCGACGGATACATCACCGTCGACCTCGTCGGCACGGTCAAGGTCACGGACAAGTTCAGCTTCTACTTCAACGTCCTGAACCTGCTCAACGACCTGCCGCCGCTCGATCCGGCGACCTATGGTGCGTATCTCTACAACCCGGTGCAGGCGGGTGAGGGCATCTTCGGCCGTCAGTTCCGCGCCGGCGTCAAGTTCGGCTTCTAAGCCGGTATGACGAAGAAAAAGGGGCCTCGGCGATATTCGCCGGGGCCCCTTTTTCGTGTGTTTACGCCCGGACGACGGTCGCCGTGGGTCGCCAAGAATTCGCTCGTTGAATAGGAACATCGCATGACGAAGATGACGATCATGATCGCCTCGGCCGCCGCGCTGCTGGTGGCAGCCTCGTCAGGCGCTCAGGACGCGCCTGCGAGCAAGGAGACGCCCTCCGCCACGCCCGATCCCGACAAGAAGGTGTGCCGCCGTGAGCAGGCGCTGGGGAGCTTCCTGTCGAAGAACGTATGCCACACCCGCCGGGAGTGGGCGACGATCGACAATGAGAACGGGGTCAACGCCGAAAACGCGCTGGCACGTCGCCGCACCGGGGTGCCTGGGCGCAATTAACGGGACGAGCGTCCCGCCGTCCACCGGGGCGACCGGATGTTTGTCGGTCAGAAGGATGGCGTCTGCGCGGTGCCTCGGGCGAGCCGACATCGCAGCGTGGAACTGTAGGCCACCTGATCCAGTCCGCGGCTTGAAGAAAGCGCGACAGAATCCGCCAGTAGCGGTTCCACCGAGCAGCCACCACATCGCGCGGAGGCGATCTTCCGACGATCGTGGGGCTGGCTCCCTGAGTAGGATTCGAACCTACGGCCGCTCGATTAACAGTCGAGAGCTCTACCGCTGAGCTATCAGGGAATGCCGTGCCGCGGTCCTATAAACGGTCGAAACGGCGGCGCAACCCCTTGCGTGACCATATTGCGACAATCCGTTCACGACCGCCGTAACAGGGTAGTCAGGCGATGAACTGTTCCATCGTGATGCGGTCATCGAGAGCGTGTTCGGGATCGAACATCAGCGTCAGTTCCCGCGCCCGGTCGACGCAGATCGTCACCTCCGCCACGTCGCGAATCTCGCGCTGGTCGGCGACGGCCGACACCGGGCGCTTGCCGGAATCGAGCACGCGGATGGCGATCCGCGCCTTGTCGGGCAGGATCGCGCCGCGCCAGCGACGGGGGCGGAAAGGGCTGATCGGCGTCAGCGCCAGCAGGTTCGATCCCAGCGGCAGGATCGGGCCCTGCGCGGAAAAATTGTATGCGGTCGATCCTGCGGGCGTGGCGACGAGGATACCGTCGCAGGCGAGCTCGGGCAGGACGATGCGATCGTTGACTATCACCTCCAGCTTGGCGGTCTGGCGCGTTTCGCGGAGCAGCGACACTTCGTTGATCGCGGGCATGGAGTGGATGCGCCCGTCGCTGCCGGTGACGGTGCATTGCAGCGGCGTGACCTTAAACGGACGCGCCTGTTCCAGTCGCCCCTCCAGCCCATGCCGGCGCCACTCGTTCATCAGGAAGCCGACGGTGCCCAGGTTCATCCCGAACACCGGTACGGGCGCCTTGCGACGCTCCAGCATGCGATGCAGCGTCTGGAGCATGAAACCGTCGCCACCGAGCGCGACGATCAGGTCTGCATCCTCGACATCCACCCAATCCTGCGCATCCGCCAGTTCCGCCGCGGCGGTCTGCGCCGGAGTGGTGGGGGAGGCGACAAGCGCCCGCCGCGGCGGCTGGCTCATCCGCCGGTGACGCTCATATGCCGGGCGACCGCCGGGGCAGAGCCGGCCTCGATCCGAAAGTCGTGGCGCGCGGGCTTGCGGCCGAGGCCGATGTCGATCGCCTCGTCCAGCGCCCCAAGGCCGCCGTCGCGCAACGCCGCTTTCAGATCGACCTGATCGTCGTGACCGAGGCAGAGGTACAGTTTGCCCTCGGTCGTCAGCCGTACGCGGTTGCAGCCGTCGCAGAAATTGGCGGTCAGCGGCGAGATCAGGCCGAGACGCGTGTCGGTACCCTCGACCCGCCAATAGCGCGCTGGTCCGCCGGTGCGGTGCGAGTCACGGACGATCGGGAACTCCGCGGACAGTGCGTCGAACACCGAAGTGAGCGGCAGGAAACGGTCCGTGCGATCCTCGTCGATCGCCCCGAGCGGCATCGTCTCGATCAGCGACAGGTCCAGCCCTTCCTCGACGCACCAGCGCAGCATCGGCGCAAGCTGGTGTTCGTTGAGACCCTTGAGCGCCACGGCGTTGATCTTGACCCGTAGTCCGGCATCGCGAGCGGCGCGGATGCCGGCGATAACCTGCGTCACGTCGCCGTGCCGGGTGATGAAGCGGAAGGTGTCGGGGTCGAGGCTATCGAGGCTGACGTTGACGCGGCGGATCCCGGCGTCGACCATCTCGCTGGCATGTTCCGCGAGGCGCGTGCCGTTGGTAGTCATCGTCAGCTCGTCGAGGCCGGAGCCGACCAGTCGGCCGAGCCGTCGCACAAGCTCGCCGACATCGCGGCGGACCAGCGGCTCGCCGCCCGACAAGCGGATCTTCGTGACGCCGCGCGCGATGAAGCGTTCGGCGATGATCGCGATCTCTTCCAGACTCAGCAGTGCCGATCGCGGCAGGAACGTCATCTTCTCCGACATGCAATACCGGCAGCGCAGGTCGCAGCGATCGGTGACGGAGATGCGCAGATAGCGGATCGTCCGGCCGTGCGGGTCGATCATCGGGTTGGTGGTGGCGCAACTCATCACGACAGGAGCTAGGATGCGGGAGGGGCGGCGGCAAGCCCGACTTTTCTCCGCGGGAGCGCAACCTTTCACCGCGATGCCGAACATGCTCTTCCCACGACGTGCGGCTTTCCCCTAGGATCGGGCAATGAACGGGGGCGAAGAGCAGGGCGGGGCCGTGCCACTAGTGGATGCGCGTGGTCGGCCCGACGCGGCTCTGACGGAGGTCGTCGCGCTCGCCGCCGATGGAGGACCGCTGCTGGTCCTGCTCGCGGCTGGCGAAGACCCGCTGCCCTATGCCGCGGCGGGAGCGAGCCATTTCCTCACCGAGCCGTGCGATGACGCATCCGTGACGGCCGCCCGCCGGTTCGCTGCCATGGCCCGACTGCACGAGCGGCGCACGCCGCTAGGCGAAGCGGCCGAGATACCGAACGCTTTCCCTGCGCAACGCGACAAGGCGGTGATCGCGGTCGCTCTTTCGCGGATCGACTTGCTCAACGCCGCGCATGGTCGCGGCGCGGGCGATGCGGCGCTGGTGCAGGCGGCCGAACGTATTTCTGCCGCGACGGGGGCGTCCGTCACGACCCTGTCAGCGGCGCGTTTCCTGGTGGCAGTGCACCAGGGCGAGGCGGCCGCCGCCGTCGCCCGGATCGCGCAGGCGCTCGCGCGGCCCTATGCGATCGGCGACGTGCCGGTGATGGCGGGCGCACGGTTGGGACTGGCACAGCCGGAGGCCGGCGACGATACCGCCGCGCTGGTTCGCCGCGCGATCGACGCGCTGGAACACGCCCGCGCGAGCGACGGCGCGACCGTGCGGGTCGCCGCGCGGGAGGGGGCGGCGCCGCCCGACGAACTCGCGATCGACCTGCATCATGCGGTCGCGGCCGGGGAAATCGCGGTGGTGTTCCAGCCGCAGGTGGAGATCGCCACGGGCCGCATCGTCGGGGTCGAGGCGCTGGCGCGCTGGTCGCATCCGCGGCTGGGGTCGCTGGGCGCGGAGGAGTTGTTCGCCGCCGCCGACCGTGCGGACCTCGGCATCGCCTTGTCCGATCACATCCAGGAACTGGCGCTGGCGCGGGCGGCGGCGTGGCCGCGGTCCCTGGGTGCCCTGCGATTGTCGGTCAACCTCACTGCCGCCGACGTGACCCGCGCCGGCTTCGCGCGGCTGTTCCTCGACCGCGTCGACGCCAGTGGCTTTCCGCGCGGACGTTTAACGGTCGAGGTGACCGAGACCGGCATGATCCGCGAACTGGATGCCGCGGCGGCGCTGCTCGCCGAACTGCGCGGGGCGGGGTGCCGGGTGGCGATCGACGATTTCGGTACGGGCTATTCCAGTCTGGCTTATCTCAAGGCGCTGCCGCTCGATTATCTGAAGATCGACAAGGCGTTGGCGCGCGATATTGCCGGCAATCCTCGCGACCGCGTCGTCGTGCGAGGCGTGATCGAGATCGCCCGGGCGTTGGGCCTCGCGGTGATTGCCGAAGGGGTCGAGACGCCGCAGCAACTGGCCTTGCTGGCAGCGGAAGGATGCGGCTGGTATCAGGGCTTCCTGCGCGCCGGCCCGCTGGACGAGGCTGCGCTGGTGCGGATGGTGGAGGGACAATGATCGGTTCGTCGATGATGCTCGTGCTGGCTCCCGCCGCGATCGTGGCGCAGGCTCCCGCAGAAGACGGTGTCGGGAAGGCGATGGCGGAAAGCGCGGCGGGGTGGAACACCAACGATCTCGATCGCTTCCTGGCGGTGTATGCCGACGATGCGGTGTTCGTGACCGGTGACGGCGACGGCCTTGCGCGGGGCAAGGCAGCGATCGCGGCCCGGTACCGAAAGAACTATGGCGCGACCGGCAAGCTGCGCGGGACACTGAGTTTCAAGCCGCTGGTGGAGAAGGCGCTCGATCCGACGCACCGGCTGTACATCGCGCGTTGGACGCTGACCGGCGACAAGATCGAGACCGGCATGACGACGCTGGTGTTCGAGAAGCGCGGTGGCAAATGGCTGATCCTGAGCGACCATAGTAGCTGATCGGTAGGGGGCCACCCCGGGCAGTCGCGGCGGCGCTATATCCTGGCAGGCGGTTGGACTCATGTTGTCACCCTCTCCATCATGCCCGGACGAGTCCGGCATGACGCAGCAGGGGCGACGCGTTTGATCGCTTGTAATTAGGCACTGCGAGGTCGGATATCTTCCGCCTCTCACCCTGCCGTTTTCGCCAACCCCTTCGACAATTGCAGCGCGCCATGCAGTCGAGCCTTGGCGTCGGGCCACGCCCGGTTGAGGACAAGCTTGCCGTCCGGGCGCAGCTTCGCGACATCCTTCAGCCTGTCGACATAGGCCAGCAAGGCATCGATATTCGCGGGTTTATTGTCGTGGAAGCTGACGAGTACGCCCTTCGCGCCGACGTCCATCTTGGCGATGCAGGCCTTGCGCGCATTGAGCTTGATCTCGATGACGCGGATCAGATTGTCCGTCGCGTCGGGCAACGGCCCGAAACGGTCGATCAGCTCCGCCGCGAACGCCTCGATCTCCTGCGAAGCCTCCAGCTCGTTCAGGCGGCGATAGAGGCCCATCCGCAGGTCGAGATCGGGGACATAATCCTCCGGGATCAGGATCGGCGCATCCACGGTGATCTGCGGACTGAAGTCGCGCGGGCGATCGCGCAGGCCGCCGGCCTTCGCATCCATGATCGCCTCTTCCAGCATCGACTGGTAGAGTTCGTAGCCAACCTCCTTGATATGACCGGATTGTTCGTCACCCAACAAATTGCCGGCCCCCCGGATATCGAGGTCGTGACTGGCCAGCTGGAACCCGGCCCCCAGCGAGTCGAGATCGGAGAGCACCTTCAGCCGCTTCTCCGCGGCGTCGGTCATCTGCCGCTCCGGCGGAGTCACGAGATAGGCGTAGGCGCGCGTCTTCGCGCGGCCGACGCGCCCGCGTAGCTGGTAGAGCTGGGCAAGGCCGAAGCGGTCGGCGCGGTTGACGATCAGGGTGTTGGCGGAGGCGATGTCGATGCCGCTCTCGATGATCGTGGTCGATACCAGCACCTCGAACTTCTTGTCGTAGAAGGCGCTCATCCGCTCTTCGACATCGGTCGCACTCATTTGGCCATGCGCCACGACATAGCGGATTTCGGGCACCTCCTTCCTCAAGTAATCTTCGAGGTCCGGCAGGTCGGCAAGTCGCGGCGTCACGATAAAACTCTGTCCACCCCGATAATGCTCGCGCAGCAACGCCTCGCGCAGCACGACCGGGTCCCACGGCATGACATAGGTCCGTACCGCGAGGCGATCGACCGGCGGCGTCTGGATCACCGAGAGTTCGCGCAGGCCCGACATCGCCATCTGGAGCGTACGCGGGATGGGCGTCGCGGTCAGCGTCAGCATATGGACGTCCGCCCGCAACGCCTTCAGCTTCTCCTTGTGCGTGACGCCGAACCGCTGCTCCTCGTCGACGATGACCAGCCCCAGCCGCTTGAAGTCGATGTTCTTCGCCAGCAGCGCGTGCGTACCGATGACGACATCGATCGTGCCCGCCTCCAATCCGTCGCGCGTCGCCTTCGCCTCGCCCGCGGTGACGAGGCGCGACAGGCGCCCCATCTTCATCGGAAAGCCATCGAACCGGGCGCTGAAGTTGTTGAAATGCTGACGCGCGAGCAGCGTCGTCGGGCACACCACCGCGACCTGCTTGCCGGCCATCGCCGCGACGAAGGCGGCGCGCAAAGCCACCTCGGTCTTGCCGAATCCGACGTCGCCGACGATCAGCCGATCCATCGGCTTGCCCGCGGCAAGATCGTTCAGCACGTCGTCGATCGCGCGGTCCTGATCGTCGGTTTCCGAATAGGGGAAGCGGTCGACGAAGCTGGGGTAGCCCGCGGCGTCCGGCTCCATGACGTCGCCCTGATGCAGCGCGCGCTCGGCGGCGGTCCGGATCAGGTCGCCCGCGATCTCGCGGATGCGCTCCTTCATCTTCGACTTGCGACGCTGCCACGCCTCGCCGCCCAGTCGGTCGAGGCTGGCGCTTTCCTCGCCCGATCCGTAGCGGCTCAGGACTTCGAGGTTCTCGACCGGGACATACAGCTTGTCGCCCCCGGCATATTCCAGCGCGACGCAATCGTGCGGGCTCTTGCCGACCGGGACGGAGGTCAGCCCGACATAGCGGCCGATGCCGTGATCGGCGTGAACGACGAGGTCGCCCGGCGACAGCGTCGCGAGCTCGGCGAGAAACGCATCGGCGGACTTCTTGCGCTTGGTCCGGCGGACCAGCCGGTCGCCGAGCATGTCCTGCTCGGTCAATACGGCAACACCGGGGGCTGTGAAGCCGTGGTCGAGCGGCAGCACGACCAGCGCGACGCCGAAGCTCTTGGCGGTATCGGCGACGCCCAGCGCCTCCTGCCACGTCTCTGCCGTTTTTCCGCCCTTCAACCCGTGATCTTTCAACAGGTTGCCGAGGCGTTCTCGCGCGCCGATCGAATAGCTGGCGAGCACCGGCCTACGACCGTCCTTGCGCAGTTTCTCCAGATGCTCGACCACCGCTTCGTAGACGTTGGTCTGCGCGGCGCGCTCCGGGGCGAAGTCACGGGGGCCGTCGACCTCGAAGTCGAGGACGGTTTTCGACTCTGGCTCGTGATAGGGGGTCGTGACGTGCGTGGTCGCCGTATCCAGCGCGGCGCGCCACTCGTCGGCATCGAGGTATAGGGCCTTGGCGGGCAGGGGGCGATAGCTGCCCGGCTGCGCCGCCTCCGCGCGTTTACGGTTCTCGTAATAGTCGGCGATCGCCTCGAACCGGCTTTCGCCTGCGGCACCCGTGACGCCGTCGCGGACGATCACGGCCTCGGCGTCGAGATGATCGAACAGCGTTACCAGCTTGTCCTCGAACAGGGGCAGCCAGTGCTCCATGCCGGCGAGACGGCGACCGTCCGACACCGCCTGATACAGCGGATCGCCGGTCGCGGTGGCGCCGAACCTCTCGCGATAGCGCGTCCGGAAGCGCTTGATCGACTCTTCCTCCAGCAGCGCCTCGGACGCGGGCAGGAGCGTGAAGCCGTCGATGCGGCCGGTGGTGCGCTGGTCCAGCGGGTCGAAGGTGCGGACGCTCTCGATCTCATCGCCGAAGAAGTCGAGGCGCAACGCCTGTTCCTCCCCGCTCGGGAACAGGTCGACGATGCCGCCTCGAACAGCATAATCTCCTTGATCGTGAACGGTTTCCGTCCGGACATAGCCATTGGCTTGCAGGAGCGTGGCAAGATCGTCGCGGCCGATCCGCTCGCCCGGCGCGAGCGTCGCGACCAGCTGGCGGATGCGGAATGGCGTCAGCGCCCGCTGGGTGGCGGCGTTGACCGTGGTCAGCACCAGTTGGGGCGTCTTCGGCTTGGCCTGCAACCGGTGCAGTGCGGCGATGCGTTCGGCCATGATGCGCAGCGTGGGGGAGGCGCGATCATAGGGCAGGCAGTCCCAGGCGGGGAACTGCACCACCTCCAGATCGGGTGCGAAATAGGGTGCGGTTGCGGCGATCGCGCGCATCGCCTGATCGTCGGCGGCGACGAACACCAGCCGCGTCTTCGCCGCCCTTGCCAGATCGGCAAGCAGCGATGGGCGAAACCCGTCGGGAACGCCGGACAGGGCCAGCGGGGTCTTGGCGGTCAGGATCGTCTTCAGGTCGGGCATGGTATCTCCCCCCTCCCGATGCGGGAGGGGCTAAGTCATTTGGCGATGGGGACGTAGCCGAGCTGGCGCATCGCATGCATCATCGGGCCGTCCCATTGCGGCGGACAGGGGAGCGACCCGATCGCCCACGCCATGATGTCGACATCCTGTTCCTCCAGCAGCGTCTCGAACCAGTCGAGCTCGTCGGCAGTCCAGCCGGCGTGATGCGCGTCGAAGAAACCGCCGATCATCAGGTCGGCCTCCTTCGTACCGCGGTGCCAACTGCGGAATCGCAGACGCTTGATACGGGTTTCGTGATCCATAAGGCTCCCAACGGCGATAAGCCGGCGGGCGCTGGCGGCGCACGTCGGCTGGGGTATAGGAGCGTATCTAGTCATGCGCCCCGTTATCCTCAATCCGCTGTTCGCAGAGGTCACGTCGCTGAAGGGCGTCGGGCCGGCGCTCGCCAAGCCGCTCGATCGGCTCGGGCTGGTGCGCGTCGTCGATGTCGCCTTTCACCTGCCGACCGGCTGGGTCGACCGGGTTCCGCGCGAGGAGCTGGATGCCGCGGACGCCGGGCGGATCATCTCGATCGTGCTGACGCCGCGCAGCTATCGCGAATCGAACGGGCGTGGACCGACACGGGTCAACGCGTTCGATGCGGCGGGGAACGCCGTCAGCCTGACTTATTTCGGCGGACATCCCGGCTGGGCGAAGAAGCTGCTGCCGCTCGGCGAGCCGAAGCTGGTGTCGGGGCGGCTCGACCAATACGGCCAGGATCTCCAGATCGTACACCCCGAGCTGGCCGATCCGGGTGAGGTCCTGCGGGCGCGCGAGCCGATCTATCCCCTGTCCGAAGGCATCACGTCGCGGCGACTGTCGGGCTTCGTCGATCAGGCGATAGAGCGCGCACCGGCGCTCCCCGAATGGATCGAGCCGGGGCTGAAGGCGAAGCGTGACTGGCCCGACTGGCGCGAGGCGCTGGTCCGCATCCACGCCGATCCCGCCGACGCGACGGCGCGGGCGCGGCTGGCCTATGACGAGGTGTTCGCCAACCAGCTGGCGATGACGCTGGTGCGCGCCGACACGCGCAAGCGGCGGGGGCGGGCGCTGGCCGGCGACGGCCGGCTGCGCGACCTGTTGAAGCTGCCGTACAGCTTGACGGGCGCGCAGGCGCGGACGGTGCGGGAGATTGAGGGCGATCTGGCGCAGGAGGCACCGATGCTGCGGCTGCTTCAGGGCGATGTCGGGTCGGGCAAGACGCTGGTCGCGGCGATGGCGATGCTGGTGGCGGTGGAGGCGGGGGCGCAGGCGGCGATGCTCGCCCCGACCGAGATCCTTGCGCGGCAGCATTACGAGACGCTGCGGCGCACGCTCGCCGGGCTGCCGCTGGAAGTCGCGGTGCTGACCGGGCGCGACAAGGGGCGGGTGCGGGAGGCGACGCTGATGGGGCTGGCTGACGGATCGATCGATATCCTCGTGGGTACGCACGCGATCTTTCAGGAGGCGGTCGGCTATCGCGATCTGGCGCTGGTGGTGGTGGACGAGCAGCACCGGTTCGGTGTCGCCGAGCGGCTGATGCTGCAAGCCAAGGGCGCGCGCCCTCCGCACCTGCTGGCGATGACCGCGACGCCGATCCCGCGCACGCTGACGCTGGCGCAATATGGCGAGATGGACGTCAGCCGGCTCGACGAGATGCCGCCGGGCCGGCAGCCGATCGAGACGCGCGTCATATCGGAGGATCGGCTGGACGAGATGGTGAATGCGCTGGGTCGCCACCTTTCGGAAGGCGGGCAAGCCTATTGGGTGTGTCCGCTGGTCGAGGAGAGCGAGAAGTCGGATCTCGCTGCAGCCGAGGCCCGGGCGGAGGAACTCGGGCGGCGCTTCCCGGGCAAGGTCGGCGTCGTTCACGGCCGAATGAAGCCCACGGAGAAGGACGACGTCATGGCGGCGTTCTCGGCGGGGGCGCTGGGCGTGCTGGTCGCGACGACGGTGATCGAGGTCGGCGTCGACGTGCCGAACGCGACGCTGATCGTGATCGAGCATGCCGACCGTTTCGGGCTGGCGCAGCTCCATCAGTTGCGCGGACGCGTGGGGCGCGGCGGCGGTCTGTCGCGCTGCCTGCTGGTGCGGGGATCGTCGCTGTCCGAGACGTCGCGCGCGCGACTGGCGCTGATGCGGGAGACGAACGACGGCTTCCGCATCGCTGAGGAGGATCTACGGCTGCGTGGCGGCGGCGAGATGCTGGGAACGCGTCAGTCGGGCGAGCAGGGCTTCCGCCTAGCACCGCCCGATCTGCTGCCGGACTTGCTGCAATGCGCGCAGGACGATGCGCGGCTGCTGGTCGATCGCGATGGCGGTCTGGAGGGCGAGCGGGGGCAGGCGGCGCGGATTGCGCTGTACCTGTTCGAACGCGATGCGGGGGTGGCGCGGCTGCGGTCGGGCTAGCAGCATTGACGGGTTCGGCCCTTGCGGCCAACGATCGCGGTCATGGCTGCCCTGATCCCCATCCTGATCGTCCTGCTCGCCGGTGTTGGCGTCGCCGTGCAGCCGCCGACCAACGCCGCGCTCGCGAAGATATCCGGGTCGCTCTGGCTCGCTTCGCTGGTGTCGTTCGCGGTCGGTACGATGGTGCTCGCTGCGGGATGGGCCGCGCTGGACCGCACACCGCTCTCCGCCCTGAAGGGGGCGCCCGGCTGGGCGTGGGCCGGCGGGCTGTATGGTGCGTGCTTCGTCGCCGCCCTGGCCTATGCCGCGCCGCGGCTGGGCCTGGCCTCGACGTTGACGATCGCGGTCGCAGGGCAACTCGTCACGGCGATCCTGCTCGACCATTTCGGGCTGTTGGGCTTGAAGGTCGAGCCCGTCAGCGTGGCGAGGATCGGTGGTGTCGCGCTGGTCATCGCCGGTGTGCTGCTGGTCCGGCGTGGCTAAGTCGCTGACCCGGCGTCCCGAATTGTTACAAAGCCGTGACGGACCCGTATTGACCTGCCGTCATTAGAAGATCATGCAGGTATCCAGAGGGTCGGGCCGGGAGTGATCCTGCCGTCCTACCCAGCCTTCCCGATGTCCGTCGGGGGAAGCCGCCGGTCGCAAGATCGGCGGCTTGTTTCGTGTTCAGGCGCGGCGGATCGCCTGTAACAGCTGATGATAGTCGGACATGCCGATCATCCTTTCCAACCGGCAGCCGATGCGACCACCCAGCGACCAGCGGACCTCGGCGGCGACCTTTCCGACCCGCGGCAGCGTGATCTGGACGCGGTCGCCTTCGCCATATTCGCCGTCGACCCGGACCATCAGTCCGCGGGCGGAGACGTTGACGACCGTCGCCAGCCGCTCGACCCCATCCGTACACGCCAGACGGGTGCGGTGGATGACGTCGATGCGGGGTTCGCTGCGATCGTCTATGCTGGTGCGAAGGCCGGCGCTGTTCATTCTCGATCCTCGTCGCGTCGGCTGTCGCGACGCAGACTTCGTATACCGGTGCGAATCCTTACCGGACGTTAATCTGCATTACCCGGAACCAGCATTCCGTGATGCTTTTTACCCGCTGACAGCCGGCGGGGTGCCGTAACGGCGATCGACGCCGCTTCGTCGCCGATCGCCTCGCCGTCGACGCGCGCACCGCCGCCCGCGATCAGGCGCTTCGCTTCGCCCTTCGACTTCACGAGTCCGAGCCCGAGCAGCGCGTCGAGCACGCCGATCGATCCGCTCACCGTCAAGGTCGGCAGTGCGGCACCACCTGAACCCTCCTCGAACGTCCGGCGCGCAGTCTCGGCAGCCTCCTCGGCGGCGGCACGGCCGCGGCACATCGCCGTCGCCTCGTTGGCGAGCACCTTCTTCGCCTCGTTGATCTCCGCGCCGGGCAGCGCTTCCAGCCGGCGGATCTCGTCGAGCGGCAGGTCGGTAAACAGGCGCAGGAAGCGGCCGACATCGCGATCGTCGGCGTTGCGCCAGAACTGCCAGTAGTCGAAGTGCGGCAACTGATCCTCGTGCAGCCACACCGCACCCGACATCGTCTTGCCCATCTTGCCGCCGTCGGCGGTCGTGATGAGTGGGGTCGTCAAGCCGAACACGTCGGTGCCGTCCATCCGCCGCGCCAGTTCTATGCCGTTGACAATGTTCCCCCACTGATCGCTGCCGCCCATCTGCAACCGGCAGCCGGCACGGCGCGACAGTTCCAGGAAGTCGTACGCCTGCAAGATCATGTAGTTGAATTCGAGGAACGACAGCGACTGCTCGCGATCCAGCCGCAGCTTGACGGAATCGAACGACAGCATCCGGTTGACGGAAAAATGCTGGCCAACATCGCGCAGGAAAGGGATGTATTCCAGCGCGTCGAGCCAGTCCGCATTGTCGAGCATCACCGCGTCGGTCGGCCCGTCGCCAAAGGTCAGGAAGCGTTCGAAGATGCGCCGGATCGACGCGACATTGGCCTTGATCCCGTCCTCGCCCAGCAGCTTGCGCGCCTCGTCCTTGAAACTCGGATCGCCGATCTTCCCGGTGCCGCCGCCCATCAGCACGATCGGCTTATGGCCGGTCTGCTGAAGCCGGCGCAACAGCATGATCTGCACCAGGCTGCCGACGTGCAACGACGGCGCGGTCGGATCGAAGCCGATATAGCCGGGGACGATCTGCTTCGCCGCCAGCGCATCGAACGCCACGGCGTCGGTCTGCTGGTGGATGTAGCCGCGGTTGCCGAGGACGGTGAGCAGGTCGGACTGGTAGGACATGGCCGGCGGTTAGCAACTCGCGGGCGCGGCGTCACGTCCCGCGGATCCCGTCAGGTCTGCGGCAATTGCCCTTGCGGATTGACGGGCGTGCGGCCCTTGCGCAGTTCGAAATGCACCTCCGGCCGGTCGGCCGCGAAGCCGGTGTCGCCCGACAGCGCGATCGTCTGGCCGCGTTTCACGCTCTGGCCGCGGCTGACCAGCAGCTTCGAAGCATGGCCGTAGACGCTGGTCCAGCCGCCGCCATGCTTGATGATGACGAGGCCGCCCAGCGCCTTGATGCCGTCTCCGGCATAGGCGACGACGCCGTCGGCGGTCGCACGGATGGGCGTCGACAGCGGCACGGCGATCTTGATCCCGTCGCTGCGTTCGCCGCTGGCACCGGGGCCGAAGCGTTTGACGACGCGGCCGTCCACCGGCCAGCCGAAGCCGCCGCCCGCCAGCCGGACCGGTGGCGCGACCGGGGTGGTCGGCGGCAGCTTGCGCGTGGGGCGCGACACCGGCCGTGCGGGTGCCTGGTTCTGGGCGAGCGCCGGCTCGCCGCCGGTCAGGATGTCGTCGACGTCGAGCCTGAACGCCGCCGCGCGTTCGGACGCGCGCGATTGGCCGGCGGCGGTGCCGGGGATCACGATCCGCCGCCCGGCGCTGAGCGTGTACGGCTCCGTCAGCACGTTGGCGGAGACGATCCGCGACCATTCCACACCGTAGGCGCGGGCGATCGCGATGCCCGTCTCACCCGACCGGACGAGGTGATAGCGCCCCGCCGGGATGTCGAGCCGTTGCCCGATCCGCACCGTGTAGGGCGAGGTGATACCGTTGGCGCGCGCGATCGCGTCCAGCCCCGCGCCGGTGCGGTCGGCGATCCGGCGCAGCGTGTCGCCGGACCGCACGGTGTAGGTCGATGCCTCGACCTCCACTGCATCCGCCGCGACCGGGCGCGCTTCCCAGGCCGGCTTCGAACTGGCGGCTGGCAGCGCAACGGTGCCGACGCGGCGATCCGGCTCCTCCGCCGCGCCCAATGTATCTTGCGGCGGTTCGTCGGGCACCGGGCCGGCGACCGGTTCCGCAGGTCGTTCGGCAGGCCCTCCGAATGGCGGCGTCCTGTAGGAGGCAGGCGGCTCGACCTGCGGGATGCAGCCGGCGAGACCGACCGCGATCAGCAGGAGCGCCCGCGTCCGCATCGCTCAGCGATACGCCCGTTCGAGCATCGCGAGCGACGCTGCGTGCGTCATGTCCAGATGCAGCGGGGTGACGGAGATATGGCCGTCCGCCACCGCCGCCAGATCATCGTCGCTGCCGGGGCGATGCTCCGTCACGCCCAGCGCGAACCAATGATAATCATAGCCGCGCGGATCGGTGTTGGTGACGATCTTCAGCCGTCCGTAATCGCGCAGGCCCTGCGGGGCGACGCGGATGCCCTTCACCGCGTCGACCGGCACGGCCGGAAAGTTGACGTTGACCAGCGTGCGCGGCGTCATCGGCGCGTCGATCAGGGGCCGCAGCACGCGTTCGCCCCACGCCTCCGCCACCCCGAACGGCACTGAATCGCCCAGCCCGTCGCGGCTATAGACCTGACTCAGCGCGATCGATCGGATCCCGGCCAGCGCGCCCTCCATCGCGGCGGAAACGGTGCCTGAATAGGTCACGTCCTCGCCCAGATTGGCGCCGCGATTGACGCCCGAGAGGATCAGGTCGGGCGGCGTATCGGCCATGATCTTCGCCACCGCCATCATCACCGCGTCGGTCGGCGTTCCCGCGACCGCGAAGCGCTTCTCGCCATGACGACGTACCCTGAGCGGCTTGGTCAACGTCAGAGAATGGCCGGCGCCCGACTGCTCGTCGGCGGGCGCGACGATCCAGACGTCGTCCGAGAAGGCGGCGGCGATCCGCTCCAGCACCTTCAGGCCGGGGGCATGATACCCGTCGTCGTTGGTCAGGAGGATGCGCATCAGCGCGCCGGCTCCAACACCGTCAGACCGCCCAGATAGGGCTGCAACACCGCCGGGACCGCGACCGAACCGTCCGCCTGCTGGTAATTTTCGATCACCGCGACCAGCGTGCGCCCGACCGCGAGCCCGGAGCCGTTGAGCGTGTGCACGAACTGCGGCTTGCCGCCTTCCGGGCGATAGCGGGCGTTCATCCGGCGCGCCTGAAAGTCGGTGCAGGTCGAGCAGCTGGAAATCTCGCGATACCGCGCCTGACCGGGCAGCCAGACCTCCAGATCATAGGTGCGCGCAGCCGAGAACCCCATGTCGCCGCTGCACAACAGCATTCGGCGATAGGGTAGCTCCAGCGCTTCCAGCGCTCCCTCGGCGGCGCGGGTCATGCGCTCGTGTTCGGCATCGGACGCGTCGGGCGTCACGATCGACACCATCTCGACCTTGTCGAACTGGTGCTGGCGGATCAGCCCGCGCGTATCGCGCCCCGCGGCGCCCGCTTCCGAGCGGAAGCATGGCGTCAGCGCGGCAAGGCGCAGCGGCAGTTCGCCTTCGACCAGCACGCGCTCGCGAACGAGGTTGGTCAGCGAAACCTCGGCGGTCGGGATCAGCCACCGGTCGTCGGTTGTCCTGAACAGGTCCTCCGCGAACTTCGGCAGCTGGCCGGTGCCGAACAGGGCCTCGCTGCGCACGAGCACGGGCGGCGCAACCTCTTCATACCCGTGCTCAGCGACGAGGCGGTCGAGCATGAACTGGCCGAGCGCGCGGTTCAGGCGGGCGATGCCGCCGCGCAACAGCGTGAAGCGGGCACCCGCGATGGCAATCCCGGCCTCGAAATCCATGCCCAACGCGGGACCGATCGCGTCATGCTCGCGAACGTCGAAGTCGAACGCGCGCGGGGTGCCCCATTCGGACACCAGTCGGTTATCGTCCTCGTCCTTGCCCTCCGGGACGTCGGCGGCGGCGCGGTTAGGGATGGCGGCGAGCGCGGCGTCCAGCTCCGCGCCGATCGCGCGTTCTTCCTCTTCCAGTTGCGGCAAGCGCGCTTTGAGGTCGGCGACCTCCGCCATTAGCGCCGTGGCGCGGACCTCGTCCTTCTGCGCCTTGGCTTGGCCGATCTGCTTCGACAGGTCGTTGCGGCGGGTCTGCGCGTCCTGCGCGGCGGCGGTGGTGCGGCGACGGCGCTCGTCCAGCGCGACCAGCCACTCCGCCTGCGCAGGCAAGGCCCGACGAGCAAGGGCGGCGTCGAAAGCGGCGGGATCGTCCCGAATGGCGCGGATGTCGTGCATGGCGCGGGGCTATGCCGGGCGCGGGGAAGCCACGCAAGACGGGCGTCCGACTGCGCGGGCGAACGTACTTGGGCAAGGGACCGGCAACCCTCTCGCCGCGGCCGGCGTTACACCCTCCAGAGGCACGATAATCAGGAGATGAGACGATGCAGGTTCCCCACAACGCGTTCGTGCTCGTGGCCGACGGTCGCAAGGCGCTGTTCTTCCGCAACGAGGGCGATGCCGAATTCCCGAACTTGCAGGTCGAACATGCGCAGGAGCATGTGAACCCCGCCGATCGCGACCAGAAGACGGATGCCGCTGGCGGTGCGCGCTCGACGCAGACCGGTGCGGGTGCCCCCGCGGTGGCGCAGGGTGGCAGCAACCACGCATCTGGCGGTGGCGCGCAGTTCGCCCCGTCGCGTGGGTCGATGGGCGAGACCGACTATCATCAGCAGGAGGAAGACCGCTTCGCCGCGGAAACCGCCGACATGCTCAAGCGCCGGGCGCTCGCGAACGAGTTTGAATCGCTGATCATCGTCGCGCCGCCGAAGACGCTGGGCGAACTGCGCAAGCATTACCACAAAGCGGTCAGCGACCGTCTGACAGGCGAACTGGCAAAGGACCTGACCGGGCATGCCGTGCCCGATATCGAGCAGGCGCTGCGGTCGGCGTAGCCGCTCGGCGCGACGGTACCACACTCAAAAAGGGCTCCCGTCGTGCGCGGGAGCCCTTTTTCTATGTCAGCGGATCAGGCGGCCTGCGGCTTGGCGCGGCGGTGACGTGCGACGAGCGCGACGGCCGCTGCACCGAACAGGAGGACCATCGGGGGGGCCGGAACAGGTGTGGGCGGGCCGCCGCTGGAGCCGGTGCTGCCCGATGCGCTGCTGGCGGACGAGGCCGACGAGGCGGAAGAGGCGCTCGACGCCGACGATGCGCTGGACGCGCTCGAGGCCGAGGAGGCGCTGCTCGCGGACGACCCGTTGGACGACCAGCCGCCGCTGGAACTCCACCCGCCGCTCGACGACCAGCCGCCGCTCGACGACGGATGGCCGGGTTTGCCCGGATAGCCGCTGCTGCCCGAGGCGGAACTGGCGCTGGAGGCCGAACTCGCACTCGACGCCGAACTGGCGCTGGACGCCGAGCTGGCGCTGGAGATGCCGGAGGAGGTGGAAACCCCCGACGACGTGGACACGCCCGACGAGGTCGAAACCCCGGACGACGTGGAGACACCGGATGAGGTCGACACGTTGCCGCTCGATGTGGAAACACCCGAGGATGTCGACACGCCCGACGAGGTGGAGACATTCCCGCTCGAGGTAGAAACGTCGCCGGAGCTCGACACGCTGCCCGACGAGGTCGACACGTTGCCCGACGAGCTGGAGACGCCGCCGGTCGAACTCGAGACATTGCCCGAACTGGAGCTGGAGATGACGTTGCCGCCGGAGCTGGTGGACGAGATGACCACCGAACCGCCGCCACCGCCGCCACCAAAGCCGAAGCCGCCGCCAAATCCGCCGCCGAAGCCGGGACTGCCACCGAAGCCGCCACCGATCACCGCCGGCGCGAAGCCGCCACCGCCGCCGATGAACGGGCTGCCCATCGGTTCGGGGATCGGAACGGGCGGCGATTGGGTGGAGACGGTGACGACCGCGGGCGCGCAGGTCGTGGTCGTGCGGGTCGTGACGCGGCGGACGCGCGGCTTGCTGGCGACCTGGCGATGGGCGACTCGCTTGACCATCTTCTGCTTGGAATAGGCGACGCGTTGCGGACGCTCGGCGACATGAACAGCGCCGCCGCCGATCACGGCTCCGCCGCAGGCGCAAGCGCAGAGTTTTGCAAGAGCCATCCGCACAGACATAAGATCGGTCGCTTTCCCGTTTGCGTCGCAACCAAAGCCCGGACACCCGGGATTCGGCGGCACCTATCCGCTGTGCGAGTAAGGGGGCCAACAAACTCTTAAGCGCAATCGCGTTAACCACGATTTGGCGGAGTTTTGCTCCGGAACGACCGCATGGATCATGCTTCGCGGGGTTAACGTGCCACAATGATACAGCGCAGACCTCGTAACCACTGTGGCACCTACGCAGCGCCGCTAGAGCGTGGTTTTCCCGCCACATCAGTTTGAAAACACGGACCCGGTTTCTTCACCGTCCGCTTGTGAGGCGTTCGATCCGCTACTATAGGCGCATCGATATTTGGGGGCGACCCGATGCCGCGAGCAAACATGCCGCGCACGATGGGTCGAAGGAGAGTGGGGCATGGCGACCGTGTTGAATCGCGTGGATGAGCTTCCCTCCGGTCTGGGCGCGGCGAACGATGCCGACGGCTACAGACCCACGGCCGACGAGCCGTTCATGAGCCTGCGTCAGCAGGCATACTTCCGTGACAAATTGCTGTGCTGGAAAGAATCGATCCTGCTGGAGGCGCAGGGGACTCTCTCGCAGCTTCAGGTCGACTCGCTGCGCGAGGCGGACCTGACCGATCGTGCATCGAGCGAGACCGACTGGTCGATTGAGTTGCGGACGCGGGACCGGCAGCGCAAGTTGATCAGCAAGATCGATGCGGCGATCCGGCGGATCGACGAGGGCGAATACGGGTATTGCGAGGTTACCGGCGAGCCGATCAGCCTGGGTCGGCTGGAGGCGCGGCCGATCGCGACGATGACGGTCGAGGCGCAGGAGCGGCACGAGCGTAACGAGAAGGTTTCCCGCGAGGATTAAGCTGTCCCGAAGCGGGACGCTTCAGGGATCGCGGGCGCTCATTTTAAGGATTTGGCGACGTTCTGCCGGGTACGCGGACGCTCGGTCAGGTCATACGGGCGCATGTGAATATGGACGGCATCTCACGCGAGTGGAACGGAGCGGAGCCGGACGCGCATCATGGCAGTAGCGGGGATGCCGATAGCGGGTCGGGCTCCCGGCAGCGGCATCGCGACAGCCTGTTGCTCAGCGCCCGCCTGAAGATCGGCGACGATCCGACCGTATTTGACGTTCGCATCCGCAACCTGTCGGCCGGGGGCCTGATGGCGGAGCATCCGGCGCGGGTCGCCGCGAGCACACCGGTATGGCTGGACATGCGCGGTGTCGGCGCGGTCACCGGCAAGGTGGCGTGGTGCGCCGAGGGGCGGCTGGGCATCGCCCTGGACCAGGCGATCGACCCGCAACTGGCGCGGAAACCGATCGGCGGCGGCACGACGACGCCCTTCTATGCCAAGCCGCTACCCCGCCGCTGAAGCGGGCGAGGCAGGGCTTGCGATCACCGGCTCTACAGCCCGGCGATCTCTTCCTTGAGCTTGAGTTTCTGCTTCTTGAGTGCGGCCAACGTCACAGCATCGGGAAGCGGCCGGTGCTCTTCTTCGGCGATGCGCCGATCAAGCGTGGCATGCTTGCCCTCGAGGGCTGTCTGATGCGCGGTCGACTGCATGGGCAGGGTCTCCTTTGCTAACGGGGAATGGAGTAAACCACGCACGCGTGGTTTTGTCGCCATGCGATCGAAACCGATTGCGATGTTCCGTGCGCGATCGTCCGTCGGCCGTTTCCACGGGCCGCTTTTCCGTTACAGAGAGCCAATCGGACGGGGTTGGGGACGCAAGTGGACGATACGCAACTGATCGCCAGGCTGGACGTGCTGCGGCAGGACCATCGCGACCTGGACGCCGCGATCGCTGCGCTGGCGATCGTCCCGGTGCCCGACCAGCTCCAGCTCGCACGCTTCAAGAAGCGCAAGCTGCGGCTGCGCGATGAGATTGCGATGCTGGAAGACCAACTGGTCCCCGACATTATTGCTTAACGCGCGACTTCGGGACGCACGGCGCGCGCGTAGGGCATGGTCGCGTCACGCCGCTCGTGTAAATTATCCGTCATGACCCGCACCACGCCTGATTCGCGGCTCGATCGCCGCTTCGTCGATGCGCTCTACACCGACGCGATGTTGCTGGCCGACGAAGTGCGCGCGTATTTCGACGAGGCCGGCCGGGAGGAGCGGGAGTCGCTCGATCCGTTCGCCCGCGTGACGTTTTCGTGCGAGTCGCTGAAGGTGACGACACGGCTGATGCACGTCATCGCATGGCTGATGACGCAACGCGCGGTCGAGGCGGGCGAACTCACCCCGCGGGCCGCCGCCGATCCGTCTCGCCGGCTGGGCGATGCTCCCGCTCATGATGCGGACGTCGCGGCGACGTTGCCGCCGCGGGCAGGGCGCCTGATTGCGGCAAGTGCGGCGCTGCACCGCCGCGCTGCGGCGATGGACCGGACGCTGGCGGGTGACGTGCCGACGGCGGCGTGTGGCGTGCATTCGTTGCAGCGGCGGTTGGCTGCGTCGTTTTAGATCGGCTGACGGCAGTAAGGCGGATTTCGGTGGTGGGTCACCGGTGGAGAGGCCCCACCCCAACGCTCCCCTGAAGGGGAGGGAGTAGAAAGGAGGCATGCCGTTGAGGGGAGAGCGATCCGCATCAATCCCCTGAAGGCGAAAATAAGGAGGGGAACGGGGTCGGGCAGGGGTTCCAGCCGTCAGGCGCCGATGCGCGCCCTTGCGGTGTCGTACTCCGCCTGCATCCGGGCAACGCGCGCTGCGACCGGTTCGACTGCGTCGATGACGCCGATGCCTTGGCCTGACCCCCATATGTCGCGCCACGCCTTGGCCTTGCTGCCTTCGCCGCCGTTGCTCTGGCCGAAGTTCATCGTCTTGTAGTCGCCCTCCGGCAGGGCGTCCGGGTCGAGGCCGGCCGCCTCGATCGAGCCGCGCAGATAGTTGCCGTGAACGCCGGTGAAGAGGCTGGAATAGACGATGTCCTTGGCGCGCCCGTCGACGATACCCTGTTTGTAGGCCGCGTCGGCGTTGGCTTCGTCGGTGGCGATGAAGGCGGAACCGATATAAGCTAGGTCCGCACCCATCGCTTGCGCCGCCAAAACCGCGCCGCCGCTGGCGATCGACCCGGACAGCGCCAACGGTCCGTCGAACCACTGCCGGATTTCCTGGATGAGTGCGAACGGCGATTGGCGGCCGGCATGCCCGCCGGCACCAGCAGCGACCGCGATCAGGCCGTCCGCGCCCTTCGCGACCGCCTTGCGGGCGAAGGTGTCGTCGATGACGTCGTGGAGCGTGATGCCGCCCCAACCGTGAACGGCGGCGTTCAGGTCTTCGCGCGCGCCCAGTGACGTGATGACGATCGGCACCTGCCATTTGGCGCAGGTGATGAGATCGGCCTCCAACCGGTCGTTCGAGCGGTGGACGATCTGGTTCACGGCGAACGGCGCGGCGGGGGCATCGGGATTGGCGCGGTTGTACGCGGAGAGTTCCTCGGTGATCCGGTGCAGCCATTCGTCGAGCATCGCAGAGGGGCGCGCGTTGAGGGCCGGGAACGAGCCGACGATGCCCGCCTTGCACTGCGCGATCACGAGTTCCGGGCCGGAAATCAGGAACAGCGGCGAGCCGATGACCGGCAGGCGGAGGCGATCGAACAGGGCGGGAAGCGTCATGCGGCGAACCTTGGCGGGACGAGACGATGCTGTCCAGCGACCACCCGTTGAAACCCGCTCCGGATGGCGTATGACACGCACCATACACCGAATAGGGGATTCTGTTTCATGAAGCTCGCCGTCGCAGCCCTGCTGTCGCTGTCTGTGTCCGCGCCGGCGCTCGCCGCCGCTACGTCTTCCGGGCAATTGCCACGCAACGTCGTGCCCGTGCTGTACGATATCAGCGTGCGGCCGGATGCCAAGACGCTGACCTTTTCGGGGGCGGAGACGGTGACGGTCGACGTGCGGGAAGCGACCCGCACGATCGTGCTGAACGCCGCCGATCTCGACGTGACCAGCGCGACGTTCGACGGCAAGCCCGCGAAGATCGCAATGGACAAGGACGCGCAGACGCTGACCCTGACGCTGGCGGCACCGGCGACGGTGGGTCGCCACGCGGTGGCGTTCCAGTGGACGGGCAAGATCAGCCAGTCGGCATCGGGCTTCTTCGCGATCGATTACAGCAATGCGGACGGCACGCCGGCGCGCATGCTAGCGACCCAGTTCGAGGCCCCGGACGCGCGCAAGTTCGCACCGATGTGGGATGAGCCGTCGTTCAAGGCGCGGTTCCGCCTGACGACCACCGCGCCCGCGGGGCAGCTGGCCTATTCCAACATGCCCGCCAGCAACGTGGCGAAACAGGCGGACGGGTCGCAACTGTACAAGTTCGGCGAGACGCCGCTGATGTCCAGCTATCTGCTGTTCCTCGGCATGGGCGATGTCGATCGCAAGACGGTGAAGGGCGGGCCGGTCGAGATCGGCGTCATCACCCGCAAGGGGGTGGTCGATCAGGGCGATTACGCGCTGGGCGCGGCGAAGCGGCTGCTCGCCTATTACAACGACTATTTCGGCCAGCCCTATCCGCTGCCGAAGATGGACATGATCGCTGGTCCGGGGTCCAGCCAGTTTTTCGGCGCGATGGAGAATTGGGGGGCGATCTTCTATTTCGAGCCGACCCTGTTGTTCGACGCGGCCCGCACCGCGGAGAGCGGTCGTCAGCAGGTCCATAGCGTCGTTGCGCACGAAATGGCGCACCAGTGGTTCGGCGATCTCGTCACGATGGGCTGGTGGGACGACCTGTGGCTGAACGAGGGCTTCGCGAGCTGGATGGAGGGCAAGGCCACCAGCGTTCTGAACCCGACGTGGAAGGCCGATGCGGTCGCCGTCGCCTATGAGCGCGAGGGCGCGATGCAGCTCGACGCGACGGCGGCGACCCACCCGATCATCCGCCACGTCCAGACCGTCGACGAGATCGGTCAGGCGTTCGACGGCATCACCTACTCCAAGGGCCAGGCCGTCATCGGCATGATGGAGTCGACGCTGGGCGAGGTGAAGTTCCGTGACGGCATCCGCCGTTACATGGCGAAATACAAATACGGCAACACCGTTACCGATCAGCTCTGGACCGAGTTGTCGGCCGCGGCGGGCCGGGACGTGACGAAGATCGCGCACGACTTCACGTTGCAGGGCGGCGTGCCGCTGGTGACGATGGCCGGCGCGCGCTGCGCCGGGGGCGTGACGACGGTGTCGCTGTCGCAGGGGCGCTATGGCCTCGACGCGCCGTCGAAGACCGCGCAGACGTGGCACGTACCGCTGGTCGTCGCGACGGTCGGCGGCGGCAGCACCAGCGCCGTCGTATCGGGCGCACAGGTGACGCCGGTGAAGGTCAAGGGTTGCGGCACCGTGGTGCTCAACCGCGGCAAGGGCAGCTACACGCGCGTCCTGTACGACGAGGCCGGGCATTCCGCGATCGTGCGCGACTATGCGAAGCTGACGCTGGAGGACCGGGTCGGCACGCTCGGCGACGATTTTGGACTGGCGCTCGGTGGCTATCAGGACCTGACCCGCTATTTCGCGGTGCAGGACCGGGTGAATGCCGGCTCCGATCCGCTGGAATGGTCGGTCGTGGCGTCGAAGCTGGGCACGCTGACCGGTCTGTTCGACCAGACTCCGCTGGAGCAGCCGCTGCGTACCAAAACCAACGCGATGCTGTCGCCGGTGCTGGCGCGGATCGGTTTCGAGGCGCGGTCGGGCGAGGAGCCGCTGGCGAACAACCTGCGCGAGACGCTGGTCGGGCGGTTGGGCTCCAATGGCGATCCGATGGTCGTCGCCCGCGCCCGCAGCTATGTCGCGCAGCTTGCGACGAACCCGACGGCGATCCCGGCATCGATCCGCCAGCCCATCCTGTCGACCTATGCCATCAACGCCACGTCGGCGGAGTGGGATCAGTTGCTGAAGCTGATGCAGGCGGAGCGGTCGCCGGTGGTGAAGAACCGCTACGTCTCGTTGCTGGGTGCGGCGCGCGATCCGGCGATCGGTCAGCGCGCGCTGGACCTGATCAAGACGGACGCGCTGACGCCGCCGCAGAAGGCTAGCCTGTTGCGGTCGGTCGCGGGCCGTCACCCCGATCTGGCATTCGACTGGGCGATCGCGAACCGCGAACTGGTCGACACCTTCGTCGAGCAGAGCCAACGCGGCGGCTATGTCGCCGGGCTGGGTGGCGGATCGAACGATCCGGCGATGCCGGGCAAGATCCAGGCCTATGCCGACAAGTATCTGCCGGAGCCGGCGCGCAAGCCGGCGCAGCAGACGATCCAGCTGATCGGCGTGCGCAAGGCGGCGGCCGAGAAGTTACGTCCGGGTACGCAGGCTTGGCTGGGTTTGTAAGAGCTTAGTTATTCGATGCGCCGAGGAGGGGAGTAGCGGGATGCCGCTACTCCCCTTTGTCGTATCCGTGGTATGACTCGGTCGGGGGAGACAAGGTCATGGACAGGATTACGGCCAGTGTCGGCACCGGCAGCGCGAACCTTGCAGACGACGTAGCGCTGGTCCGGCGGTTGCTACGCCGGCACGCCCGCTGGGTGCAGCCGCTGTCGCCCCCTCCGGAGCAGGGCCCGTTCGACGCGGAGCTGGACCGTGCGATCCGTGCGTTTCAGGCGAACGGTGCGGCGCTTGCCAAGCCGGACGGCGTGATTTCGCCGAGTGGCTATACGTTCAAGGCGCTGGACAAGGCGGTCATCGCGGGACCGCGGCACCGGGTGTTCACGCCCTTCTGCTGGGCGCATATCGATGACGGGCTGACCGCGCAGGATTACGAGGCGGCGGCCAAGACGCTGGGGGCGGATGCCGCTGCGATCCGGGCGGTGGCGGACACCGAAACGAAATCGTCGAGTTGGGACAATGTCGGGCGGCCCACGATCTTGTTCGAACGACATTATTTCTCACGCCTCACCCAAGGTGCGTTCGACCGCAGCCATACGGATATCTCGGCGAAATCGGCGGGCGGCTACGGCAAGTTCGCTGCGCAGTATCCGAAGCTGATCCGGGCGGCGATGCTGGACGAGGATGCCGCGCTGCGGTCGGCATCCTGGGGCAAGTTCCAGATCATGGGCGACAATTTCAAGGCGTGCGGATTTACGAACGTCGCATCGTTCGTCGATGCCATGCTGGAGGGGGAACGTCGCCACCTTGCAGCGTTCGTGTCCTTCATCGGGGCGGACGGGCGCCTGAAGACGGCGCTTCAAAAGCGCGAATGGGCAACGTTCGCTAGGATCTACAATGGACCCAAATACGCCGACAATGCGTATGATACGAAGATGGCCGATGCTTATGCCGCGTTGACGAAGCGATGAGGGTGGTCATTTTGATGGCCGTCTGTGGACTGATGTCGGACGCGACGTCGCTTGTCGCAGCCGTGTCGCGCGGGCGCGCCGTCCACCCGGCCGTAACGCTGAAACTGCGAGGTTTGCCGCCGCTGGTCGTGCGGTCGATCCGGTATGAGCCGCCGCCGGGTCAGTCCCCCTTCAACTCCCCCTACCGCTGCCGCGTCACCCTGACCACGCCGGGGCGTGGGGCGGTGACGGTGGAGACGATCGGGATCGGCAATACCGAAACGGTGTCCTGCGATGGGCTGGCCGCGGTCGGCGTCGTGCCGGGACCGATGCCGCGCATCGGGTTCGTCTATGACACATCGTCCCCGAACGCCTCCGGGCGCACGCCCGTCGTGGTGGCGTTGGACCGGCGATCGGGCCGGTGGACCGTCGACGACGCGCTGTCGCTCGGGCTGGTCGACCGGATGGGAACGATGACCATCCCCGCGATGCGCCGGGCGCTGGCGACACGCTGACCGATCTACGCGGCGGCGGCGACCGGCGTGGCGATGAAGGTCAGCAGCGCGTCGAGCGGGAGAGGCCGGCTGATGTGATAGCCCTGGATCATGTCGCAGCCGGCGGCGCGCAGGAATTCCAGGCATTCGGCGTCCTCCACCCCCTCCGCCACGACCTTCAGACCGAGATCGTGGGCCAAGTCGATCGTGGAGCGGACCAGCACCGCGTCGTTGCGGTTCTGATGCGCGAATTGCACGAAGCTGCGATCGATCTTGAGTTCGTTGAGCGGCAGTTGTCGTAGGTAGGTGAGGGTCGACTGGCCAGTGCCGTAGTCATCCATCGACACGGCAATGCCCAGTTCTCGGTAGCGCCGCAGCGCCGCGACCGCCTTGTCGGGATCGGACATCGCCGCCGATTCGGTGACCTCGAAGATCAGCAGTGACGTCGGGATCGCGGATCGCTCCAGCAGCCGTTCGATCGCCGCGTTGAAGGCGGGTGCCGAGAGCAGCTTGGCGGAGATGTTGATCGCGGCGGCGAGATCGGGGCCCAGCCCGCGCCAGTTCGCGATGTCGGTCAGGACTCGCTCCACGACATACAGCGTCAGCGGCGCGATTCGATCGGTCTGCTCGGCGAGGGGGATGAACAGGTCGGGGCCGACGAAGCCGCGTTCGGGATGACGCCAGCGCACCAGCGCCTCGACGCTGGTGGGACGACCCTGCGCGAGCGACAATTTGGGCTGGTAGAAAACCTCGATCTGACCGGCGGCGAGGGCGTCATCGAGTTCGCCCATCAGCGACACCTGCCGCTCGATCTGGTCGAGATTGGTGGCGGCGCGACGCCAGAACACACCCTCGCGCTGGGCGGCGTCGGCGGCGAGCATGCCGTCGGCGACCTGCCGCTCGACCTCGCCGACCTCCGCCAGCCCGATCGCCACGCCGACGTCGATCCGCCGCCCGCCCACCTCGACCGGTTGCAGCAGGATCGAGCGCAAACCCTGAAGCTGCCCCTCCGGCTCGGCTCCATCGGCTATGACGAAGCCGAGATGGTGGCGGTCGAGGCGGTAGACGGTGGCGTTCGCGCTCATCAGGCGCAGTCGCTCCGCGGTGCGGACGACGGCGTCGGCGAGCGACTGGCGGTCGAGGACGGCGGCAAGGCTGTCGATGTTGACCAGCCGCGCGACGACGAACGCCCCGTCCGTGGTGACGGGCAGCGCGTGGCGATTGGGCAGCCCGGTCGCCTCGTCGGTGGTGCGCTGAGCCTGGAAGCGGCCGGCGACGTGCCGCACCGCCGCGCCGAGCGTGGCGACCAGCAGGATCGCGAGTGCCCCCGCCAGGGGATACAGCGTGCTGAAACCGTGCTGCGCGATTAGGACCGCAGTGATGATGACGGTACCGGCCGCGATGCCACCACCGAGAACGGCGCGCATCGACCGGAGGGCGAGCACCCAGGTCGCCAGCAACAGCGCGAGCAGCGTGGGGGTCAGACCATCGCCGACCGCCGGTACGCCGGCCAGAAGCGTCTCTGCCGCCAAAGCCTGAACCACGACGCCGGGCAGGACGCCCCAGACGGGGACCGCATACCGATCGCCCATCTCGATCGCGGTCGCGCCGATCAGGACGTTGCGGCCGCGTACGGCGGCGGCATCGAACCGGCCACGCTCGACCGCGACGAAGCTGAGGCGCGGGATCGTGTCGGGATCGATCGCCATGTCGATTGGGAAGGTCCGGTCGGCAGTCCCCGGCCGGCCGGCGATATAAGCCGAGAGCGAGGGGCGGGGGACGCCGGCGGTCATCGTCGCCAGCGGCATCGCGCGGACGACGCCATCGCTGTCGGGGGCGATGCTGACGGAGGCGAGGGCGACATGCTGACGCAGGGCAGGAATCGGCAGCGCATCGATGGTCCGCGTGCTGCCCGCGCCGGCCTGTTGTCCAAAGGTCGGGAGCGTCACCAGCCCGTCGGCGCGCGCGAGAGCCGCCGCGAAGGCCGTGTCGCCGGCGGTGTCCGAACCGGACGAGAAATCGACGTCGAACACGACCGAGGCGGCGCCCGCCCGGCGCATGGCATCGACGACGCGGGCATAATGGGCGCGGGACCAGGGGTAACGCTGAATCGCTGCTACACTGGCGGCGTCCATTTCCACGATCGCGACTCCGCCGCTGGCGCTGCGGGTCGCCGCCTCGAAGCGGAGCGTGTCGAGCATATGGTCGGCGGTATCGCCCAGGCGGGTCGCACCGACCCCGACTCCGATCGCCAGCGCAATGCCGAGGATCGCCCATGAGGAGGCGCGGGCCCGCCGAAACAACGCAAAAGGTGAGCGAGCGAACATGGGCGAGTCGATCAGAAGCTGCGCGACAGACGGAACGACAGGCGCGGGCGGCGATTGCGCGTGTCAAACCGGTCGGCGTTCAAGGGTACCGCCACCTCGATCATCCCGTCGAGGCGCGCGAACAGGCCTGCGCGGATGCCCGCGCCGCTCGACACGAGCGACCCGCCGCCGACACCGTTGCGCCAGTTACCGACGGTGCCGCCATCGACGAACGCATAAAGCTGCGCCCGCTCGACGACGCCCGGCGCGATCCGGCCAAGGTCGCCGCGGACTTCTGCCGAGCCGAGGATACCGTTGTCGCCGGTACGTTCCGCATAATCATAGGCGCGACCGAAGGATGGGCCACCCGCACCGATTTCTGCCGTGGCGAGCAGGGGGCGGGAGGCTAGCTGACCAGAGGAGGCGAGAACGAGGCTGATCGGGCCGGACAGCGTATGCGTCCAGTCGATCGTGTAACCGATCGTTGCGAACCGCGCGTCACCGTCGCGCCGGGAGATCCGCGCATCCCCCTCGTGACTGACACCCGATAGCGGCAGTCCGCCGACTACCGATGCCTCTGCACGCAGCACGCCGCCGCCGACGCGAGCCGCACCGTTGAGCGAGCCGGTCAGCGTCGCCAGCCGGTCGTCGCGCAGCAGCACGCCTGCCAGCGTCTGCCGGATCTGGATCGCCCTGAACTCCAGCGTGCTCCACAGGCTGCGTGCGCGGCTGCGGATCAGGGGGCGAGCATAGGCGGCGGAAAGGTCGACGCTTTTGCCGACGACATCCAGGCGGGCGAGCGAGGCACCGGGATTGGAACGACCATAGGAGCCGGATACCGACAGAATCGATCCGTCATTCGCCACGGGGGCGGCGTAGCGGGCGCGCAGGAAGGCGAATTCCGACGGGTTCAACGGCGTTTGCGCCGCGATCAGCGACAACTCGTCTCCCGGACCGGCCAATCCGCGCAGGCTGGCGAGCATCGTCGACCGGATCGGGCCGACCTCGCGACTGCCGCGATTGTCGACCTGGACATAGGCGCTGGCGCGATCCTGCGCGATTGTGACGAGCAGGATGCCGAAGCCGTCCTGGCGCGTGTAGCGGTTGCTCTTCACCGTCACGCCGGCGATGTCGCTGACCAGCAGGATCGCGCGTTCGAGTTCGGACCGCCGCACGCCACGCCCCGTGACCAGCGCCCGCGTCAGTAGCCGATCGGCGACCGGATTGATCGCACCGATCACGCGCACCGCATCGACACGGCCATCGTCCAGCGTGACTCGCAGGATGCCGCTGCGCATCGCCTGTGGCTCGATCGAGGCGCTGGCGAACGGATAGCCGCTGCGGCGCGCCACGCCGGCAACCGCGCCGGCGAGCCGGGCGAGTTCGTCGCGGCCGAGCTGGCGACCGACATAGTCGGTGAGGACGGCGGCGAACGCCGACGAGGGAAGTTGCGTGCGGCCCGTCACCGTGATCGCGGCGACGACACCCGTGGCACCGGCCAAATTCTCGACAACGGCGGCGGGTGCTTCCACCGCCGGGTCCGCGGTCAGCGTCTCGCCAGGCTTGGTCGCTTGCGGTAGTGCCTGTTCGGTGATGCTGGGATCGGCGCGGTCCAGCCGGACCTGAGCGTCTGCCCAGTGGGACCCCAGCGTGCCTCCGGCACCGATGAGCAGGGTGGCAAGAAATCGTCGAAGGCGCGGCATCGGGTCGTCCAGCTGTGTGGAGCCCGACCTAGCCTCTGAAGCCTTTGCAAAAGGTTATCTCCCGCAACTTGGACCTAACGCTGCGTTAACTCCGTCTCGCAACGCGACCGACACCTTGGCCGCGCGAGAGGGGGCATGGGTGACTGTCCGATGACAGCCACCGGGAGACGGTGATGCACAAACGAGTCCTGGCCCTGCTGGCCATCAGTTGTTCCACGGCGGCGCTGGCGGGACCCGGCGGCTGGACGATCAGCGAGATGTCGGGGCCGGTTCAGGTCTCGCGCGCCGGTATCGGCAAGATCGCGACGCGTGGTCTGGCGGTGACCCCGGGCGACACCGTGACGACGGGTAAGGGCGGGCGCGTCGTGCTGATCCGCGGCACCGAATATATGATGGTCTCCCCGTCGTCCCAGCTTCGCCTGCCCGAAGTCGAGCCGGCCACCGGCGTGACGCGGGTATGGGAGGATTTCGGCAACATCGTCTTCATGATCAAGAAGAAGATGACGCCGCATTTCGAGGTGAAGACGCCGTACCTCGCCGCCGTCGTGAAGGGCACGACCTTCTCCGTCGGTGTCGACGCGAAGGGCGCGTCCGTGCAGGTGCTGGAAGGTGCGGTCGATGTCGCCACCGCGGATGGCCGCGCGCACGACCTGATCCTGCCGGGCGCGGTCGCGCTGGTCGGAGCGGGTGATCGCGCGCGCATGCAGGTGGAGAGCAACGGGGTGACGCGAGTCGTCGAGGCTCCGGGCGCGGCGGGCGAGTCTCCGACGGTCCCAGCGGTCGCTGCGCCGGATGCCGCAGCGACCGCTCCTCCCGAAGCTGCCGAGCCGGTGGCGGTGACGACGGCGGTGTACGAAGCACCCGTCTCACTGGCGGATACGACGGGTGGTCTGGTCGCCGGCACGATCGGCGGCGGCATCGCCGCGGCCGTGGCCGACGTGGCGAGCGCCACGCGGGTTGCGACCGAAGCCTCGACCGCGGCCGTCAAAACCGTCGAGGTGGCGGCGGTTATGATGGAGGCGAAAACGTCGCAGGATCAGGCGGTGACCACCGCCGGTCAGTCGGACGCCGCCGCCGCGGCAGCAGCACAGGCGAAAGCGGACGCGGATCGGATCGCGCAGGAGACCGCCGCTGCCGCTGCGGCCCGTGTTCAAGCCGATCAGGCTGCGCGGCAATCGGCCGAGGATGCCGCGAAGGCTGCCGCGAGCGCGGCGGCGGCTGCCGAAGCGGCCGAGGCGGAGCGGCTCGCGAGAGCGGCGGCGCAGGTGGAGGCGCAGGCCGCCGCCGCCGCCGCCGCGCAAGCTGCCGCGCAGGCTGCACAGATGATGACCGACAGTTCGGCGCAGGATGCCGCGCGGTCGGCGTCCGAAGCCGCGGCGCAGGCGTCCGAGGCGGCGCAGCGTGCGGCGGACGCAGCCGCCGCGGCGGAAGCGCAGCGCGCCGCTCAGGAAGCGAACCAGGTCGCCGCGCAGGCGATGGCGGACCAGGCTGCCCGCGACGCTGCCAAGGCCGCGCAGGATGCAGCGGCGGCAGTGGGTGATCCTGTCGCTCAGGCTGCGGCGGCGCAGGCGGCGGCGGTCGCGGCGCGCGCGGCCGAGGACGCGACGCGCGCCAGCGCGGCGGCGGCCGCCGCGGCAGCCGACAAGTCGACGAAGGACGCGGCCAAGGCGGCGGCGGATGCGGCGGCCCAGCTTGGCAAGGATGCCGAACGGGCGGCGCGCGATGCCGCCGACAAGGCTGCCAAGGACGCGGCCAGGGCTGCGGACAAGGCGGCAAAGGACGCCGACAAGGCTGCCAGGGATGCCGCCAAGGCGTCCGAGGATGCGATGAAGGCGGACGCCGACAAGGTCGCCCGCGATGCGGCCAAGGATGCTGCCGACAAGGCTGCCGACAAGGCCGCCAAGGACGCGGCGAAAGCCGCGGACGCCGCGTCCGACAAGGCCAACAGGGAGGCCGAGAAGGCGGCCAAGGATGCTCAGGCGGCCGCCGACAAGGCCGCGGGCGATGCCGCGAAGGCGCAGGACAAGGCCGCGAAGGACGCTGCCAAGGCGGCCGAGGATGCTGCGAAGGCAGCCGACAAGGCGAAGGGCAGCGGGCCGACGCCGTCGCTGCTCGATCCGCTGGGCATTATCGCGGGCAAGCTCAACGACCTGCTGAAGGGCAAGAAGGACTGATCGGCTTGCGCGGACCGGGGCGGGGCGGCATCAGGACGGGATGACGTTCCCGCCGTTCCGAACCGGTCGCGATGCGGCGTGACGCGCAGGCGCGCCGCGACGCCCTGATCGCGGCGGCGTCCGACTGTTTCCGTGCCAAGGGCTACCTCGTTCCGCTGGAGGAGGTCGCCGCGCTGGCGGGGGTCGGGCGCGGGACATTGTACCGCAACTTCAAGGACCGCGTCGCGCTGCTGATCGCGGTGTTCCATGCCGAACTCGATCGTATCGCCGCGGGGCTGGACGTCTCCGTCCCACTCGATCGCACGATGATGGCGATGGCGCTGGCCGGCGTTCAGGCGAGCGCGCTGTTCGACCGGCTGGCGGCCGATCTGCCGATGGAGGGCGAGACCCGCATCGCGCTGGAAGCCCTTGCCTTGCGGCTGGAGGGTATCCTGTCGCCGTTCGTGGATCGTGGGCACGCGGACGGTAGCCTCGATCCCCGCGTCACCGCGCGTCAGGCGATGCTGGCGCTGCGCATGCTGGGCGGTTTGTTGCTGCCGCAGCATTCGCGCGAGGCTGCCGAGGCGATGGTGGCGGAGGCGATGCCGGTGCTGCTCCACGGCCTGCGGCCAAGAGGCTAGCCTGAGCGACGATCAGGACGCCGGCGGTACCGTCCAGCCCAGCCCCAGCGCGTTCTGAACCGCGACGTAGCTGTTGGTCAGTCGCGCGGTCGCCTGCGCCACGGCGATCTCCGCCGACAGACGCTGCCGCTCGATGTCCAGTTGATCGATCGTCGTGCTGGTACCGGCCCGCACTCGCTGATCGTTGAGCGCGACAGCGCGGGCGGCGGATTGTTGGGCGCGGATCAGGCTGGCGAGTTGCAGGCGCAGGTTGCCGAAGCGCGACAGCGAGGTCTCCGCATCCTGAAGCGCGGTGAGGACCGCCTGTTTGTACTTCGCCTCCGCCTGATCGCGCTGCGCCTCCGACACGCGGGTCGCGGCGGCGGCGCGCCCGAAGTCGAGGAAGGACCAGCTGAGCGACGGTGCGGCGAGCGCGGTGAGGTTGCCGAGATCGAAGATGTCGCCGGGACTGGTGCCGCCGAGCCCGAGCAGGCCGAGGAAGCGGATGCCGGGCAGTTGCTTGGCGCGGTTGACGCCGATGGCGGCGGTACTCGCCGCAAGTTGCCGCTCCGCCGAGCGCACGTCGGGGCGGTTGGCGATCAGGCTGGCGGGGTCGCCGATCGGAACGTTCGCAGGGGGCAGCGGCACCGGCACGACGGTGCCGAGCGTCGCGTCGAGCGCACCCGGGGTACGGCCGGTCAGGACCGCCAGCTGGTTGAGATATTCGTCGCGCTGGGAGCCGAGCGGGACCGCCTGCGCCTGCGTATTCGAGAGCGCGGTCTGGAGCCGCTCCACATCGAGCGCGGAGGCGGTGCCGGCGGCATAACGCTGCCGCGTCAGCGCGACCTGTCGCTCCTGCAACGCGGTCGAGCGGGCGTTGAGACGGATGCGCGCCTGCACGTCCCGGAGCGAGACGTAGCCCTGCGCAACCTGAGCGGCGAGGCTGACCTGCGCGTCGGCGAGGTCGGCGAAGCGCGCCTCGATCGTGCGTTCCGACTGTTCGACGCCGCGGCGCGCACCGCCGAACAGGTCGACCTCCCACGAGGCGTTGAGGCCGGCATTGTAGAAGGCGAGGCTGGTCGAACCACCGCTGCCACCGCCACTTTCGTCGCCGCCGAGGTCGACGCCCGGCACTTCGGCCCGGAGATAGGTGCCGTTGGCGCTGACGCCGGGAAGCTGCGCGCTGCGCCGTTGCGTCAATTGCGCGCGCGCCTCGCGGATGCGGGCCTGCGCCTGATCGATCGTCGGGCTGCGCGCCAACGCGTCGTCGACCAGCGCCGTCAGCGTCGTGTCGCCGAGGGCCTCCCACCAGCGCGCCGGACCGGGGGCGGGGGTAAGCGCTGCATCGCTCGCGCGCACGAAAGTGCCGCGAGTCGCGGCGTCGGACGCGACACTCGGCGGGCCGGCGTAGTTCGGTCCGACCGTGCAGGCGGAGAGCGAGGCGAGCAACAGGATCAGGGCGGCGCGTGTCGTCATCAGTGCATCGCCGCGGGCGCGGCGTCCTTCGGGAGCGGGCGGAGGAACAGGACGAGGGGCAGGACGACGAGCGTTCCCATGCCCATGATCCAGAAGATGTCGTTGTACGTCATGACCAGCGCCTGCCCCTGGATCTGCTGCCCGATCAGTCGCATCGCGGTCGGCGTGCCGCCGAGTTGCTGCGACAGCCCCGCGACATAGTCCTGCACCAAGGGGGAATTGGCGTTCAGCGTCTCCTCCAGCCGGCGCGAGTGGAACCACATACGCTGGTCCTGCAAGATGGAGATGCCGGCCAGCGCAAAGCTGCCCCCGAGATTGCGGACGGCGTTGAACAGGCCCGACGCGTCGCCGGCATCCTCGGGTGGGACCGAGCGCACCACTGCCTGACTGAGGAACAGCATGCCGAGGATCTGGCCGACACCGCGCAGCAGCTGCGAGACGGTGAAGTCGGGCCCGGACGACGCCAGCGACAGGTTCGAGTCGAGCAGCGCCGATCCGCCCATGATGAATAGGCCGGCGGCCACCGCTAGCCGGATATCCACGCGCTTCAGCAGGATCGGGACGATCGCCATCATCACCAGACTGGGAAGGCCGGACAGCAGCACCACCTTGCCCGATTGCAGCGCATTGTAATTGGCGATCGCCGACAGGAATTGGGGGATCGCGTAGGAGGTGCCGTAGAGCACCATCCCGAGCACGATGCCCATCAATGCGACCGATCCGAATTGGCGGTCGAGCAGCAGCTTGAGCTTGATGATCGGTCTTCGCGCGGTGAGCTGCCCCCAGAACAACAGGGCGAAACCGGTGACGGAGACGAACGCCATCCAGCGGATGAGTTCGGACGAGAACCATTGTTCGCGCTGGCCGTCCTCCAGAAACACGGTCAGCCCGCCAAGACCGAGCGCAAGGCCGGCGATGCCAAACCAGTCCGCCTCCCCGATCAGGTCCAGCCGCAATTTGTCATGCGGCAGTCCGACGAGCAGCAGTACGACGAGGATCGCGCAGATCGGCACGTTGAGGAAGAAGGCGTAGTGCCAGCTGACATTCTCCGTCAGCCAGCCGCCGATCAGTGGCCCGAGCACCGGCCCCATGATCGCGGTGACGCCGAACAGGGCGATGCCGATCGGCTGTTGCGACCGGGGCAGGCGTTGGGCGATGATCGTCTGCGCGGTCGGGATCATCGCGCCGCCGGTGAACCCCTGACCGACGCGACCGATGATCATCATCGGCAGCGATGTGGAAATGCCGCACAGCACCGAAAAGGCCGTGAACAGCCCCGCCGCGATCAGCAGGAAGGTACGAAGCCCCAACAGCCTGGTCAGCCATGCCGACATCGGGATGATGACGATCTCCGCCACCAGATAGGCGGTAGCGATCCACGTCCCCTCCGTACCGCTCGCGCCGATTTCACCCTGGATGGTCGGCAGCGACGAGTTGACGATCGAAATGTCGAGCGTCGCCATCAGCGCGCCGATCGTTCCCGCCGCCACCGCCAGCCATGCGGCGGCGTCGGCTTTTTCCGGCTGGCTTCTTGCGGGCTGACGGTCGAGGGCGACGCTGGCCATGATCAGCGCGCCTGCCGGTCCTGCAACTGCTTCTGCTGGTCGCGGATGCGGTCGAGATCGCCCTTGGCCGAGATCGTGTCGACGGTAACCGTGACCGACAGGCCCGGCACGAGCAGGCGGCGGGCGTCCGCCGTCGCTTCCAGCGCGATGCGGACCGGCACGCGCTGCGTAATCTTGGTGAAGTTGCCCGTCGCGTTCTCGGGTGGGAGCAGCGAGAACTGCGCACCGGTGCCCGGCGACTGGCTGACGACGCGGCCGTGGAGTTCGACGCCGTCGAGAGCGTCGACCTTGATCGTCGCAGGTTGACCGACGCGCATCAGGGCCAATTGCGTCTCCTTGAAGTTCGCGACGATGTAGAGCTTGTCGAGCGGGACGAGCGACATCAGCCGGGTTCCCGCTTGCGCATATTGGCCGACGGTTACGGTCTTGTCGCCGACGCGGCCGGCGATCGGCGCGCGCAGCAGCGTCGCCTGAACGTCGACGTTGGCGGCCTCTCTCTGGGCCTGCGCGGCGCGGCCCTGCGCCTCGCCCTGGCGAACCTGCGACGTGAAGCTGGCGATGCGGCGTTGCTGGGTCAGCAGCCCCGCCGCCTGCGCGCGGGCCTCCTGGGCGGAGCGGGTGGCGGTGGCACGAAGCTGGGCGAGCTTTTCCCGGGTTTCCGCGCCGGACGCGGCGAGGGGCGTGTAGCGCGCCACTTCGGAGGCATCGAACGCCGCCTGCGCCCGTGCGGCGGCCAGCTGCGCACGGGTTTGTTCGATCGTGGCATATTGCTCGCGAATCTGGGCGCGGGCGCTGTCCGCTTGCGCTTGGGCGACGGCGACCTGCGCGTCGGCCTGCGCCATCTGGGCACGGTAGTCGCGTGGATCGATGCGGACGAGCGGCTGACCGGCGGCGACATCCTGATTGTCCGTGACCAGCACTTCCGCGACATAGCCGGCCGTCTTGGGAGAGACGGTGACGGCGTCGGCGCGGATCGTCGCGTCGTTGGTTTCCTGAAGATACTGGCCGTGCGCCCGGTAATCGATGAACCACAGGATGCCGGCGACGATCAGCCCGAGCACGACGATCAGCAGGATCGCCTTTGCCCGGCCACTGAGCTTGCGCTTGGCCGGCGGGGCTGTGTCCGCGCCGGGCTCTGCATCGTGCCGGCCATGATCGTCGTGCTGGGCCGAGGCGGGGTCGGCGGAATCGTCCTGGGTCATGATGCGCTCGGCTGAAAGGGCTTGGTGTCGCCCATAAACGGACATCGTGTCCGGTTCAACCATCGGGCGGTGGGGTAGGGGCGGCTGCCTACGCGACGGCTGGAAACTTGGCACTAAAGGGAGTTACTGTCTGGCCGATGACCCAGACGACCCGCTCGCGACCTTCAAACCCCCGGCAAACCGCAGTAGCATCGGCCCGGCTCGAGGCGGCGCAACGGTTCCTGACAACAGGCGACGTCCGCGGTGCCCATTCGACACTGACCGACATACTTCAGGACGATGCCGGCAACGTGCCGGCGCTGTTGATGATGGCGCGGATCGGCGTTCAGGCCGGGCAGGACGCGTCGGCGTGCAAACTTCTGATCGCCGCGGCGGAACAGGCGCCCGATCGCCACGACATCTGGTCCGCCTTGGTCGAGGTGCTCGATCGGCTCGCCATAGCCGATGCGCAGGCGATCGTCGCGGTGCGACGCAGCGCGCGGCCCGACGTCGCCGCGTATCGCACGATCTCGGTGCACCTGATGGAGCAGGGTGGCGATCATGTGGGCGCGCGCGACGGGTTGCAGGCGATCGTCGATGCCGATCCGGACGACGCGAAAGCGCTGCTGGCGCTGGGCAACGCGCAGCGGACGCTGGGCGACACCGATGCGGCGATCGGCAGCTATCGCCGTGCGATCTCTACCGGCAGGGAAGTCGGGCGGGGGTCTTGGGCGCTGTCCGACATCAAGATGTTTCGCTTCACCGAAGACGAGGTCGTGGCGATGGAAGGCTGGCTGGCGCGAGACGACCTGTCGGCGGCGGACCGCACGCCGCTCTCGTTCGCCTTGGCGCGGGCGCGCGAGATTGCGGGCGATCACGCCGCGGCGTTCGCGCAATATCAGGCCGCGAACCATGACAAACGCGCCGAACAGCCGCATGACGCTCGCGCGATCGACGCGGAGATCGAAGCGACGCGTCGCTCTCTGACGCCCGCGTTCTTCGAGCGCAGCGCCGCCGCCGGATGCGCCGAGCCGGGCCCGATCTTCATCGTTGGCCTGCCGCGGTCCGGCTCCACGTTGGTGGAGCAAATCCTCGCCAGTCACTCCGCGATCGAGGCGACGCGCGAACTCGGCGACCTGGAGGCGATCGTCCGGCACATCGCGCTGTCGCCGCAAGGCAGGGGCATATCGTATCAGCAGACGCTCGCAGCGACCGACGCCAAGGGACTCGAAGCGCTGGGACGCGAATATCTGCGCCGCACGCGAAGCCATCGCCGGACGGGGCGGCGCTTGTTCATCGACAAGGCCCCCGCGAACTTCCGCCATGTCGGCCTCATTAAGACGATCCTGCCGCACGCGAAGATCATCGACATGCGCCGCGACGCGCTGGGTGGTGGATTGTCTATCTATAAACAGCTCTTCTCGCGCGGGTTCACCTTCGCGAATTCACTGAAGGATATCGCAGCCTACCGGCGCGGCTATGTGCGGATGATGACGCTCTGGGACGATCTGCTGCCGGGCGCCGTCCACCCGGTCGAATTGCAGGATCTGGTGACCGATACGGAGACGACGGTGCGCCGCCTGCTCGATTATCTCGGCCTGCCGTTCGAGCCGGCGTGCCTCGACTTCCATCGCACCGAGCGGGCGATCCGGACGCCCAGCGCCGAACAGGTGCGCCAGCCGATCAGCGTGGCGGCGCTGGAGTCGTGGCGGCCCTACGAACGCTGGCTGGGGCCGCTCGCCGAGTGACCTAGTGCCGGGTCGCGAACCAGATCACGTGGGTCGGTCCCTTGCCATTGTCGCGCGCCTTGGTGCGGACCTCGTCGACCTCGAATCCGGCCTGCGACAGCCGCCGCGCGAAGGCGGCGTCGGGCGCGGCGGACCAGATGGCGAGGATGCCGCCCGGCCGCAGCGCCATGCGGGCGCGGGTAAGTCCGCGGGCCGTGTAGAGCCCGTCGTTCGCTGGCCGGGTCAGCCCGTCGGGGCCGTTATCGACATCGAGCAGGATCGCATCGAAGCGATCGTCCGGCGCATCGAGCACCGCGCCGACATCGGTCAGGCGGAGATCGACACGAGGATCGTCGAGGCAGCCATCGGTCAGCGCCGCCATTGGTCCGCGGGCCCATTCGACGATACCGGGCACCAGCTCGGCCACCACGACTCTGGTATCGGCTTTCAGCAGCCCCAGCACTGCCCTGAGCGTGAACCCCATGCCATAGCCGCCGATCAGCAGCCGCGGGGCAGGGCGGTCGCCCAGACGCTGGCACGTCATCGTGCCCAGCGCGATCTCCGACCCGTTCATCCGCGTGCTCATCAGCTCGTTGCGCTCGAGCACGATCATGAAGTCGCCACCGCGGCGGAACAGCCGGAGCGGCGGACCGCCCGGCACCTCCGCCACGCCCAGCAACTCGCGTGGGGTCAACGCTTGCGGGCCTTACGCGCGGCATAGCGCGCATCGCGAGCGGCCTTCAGCTCGGCCTCGGTGGGGAGCAGCCGCGCCGGGTTCTTGGCGGCGGCGGCTTCGGCCTCCGCGGCAGCCTTGGCGGCGGCAGCGGCTTCGCGTTCCGCCTTGGCGGCGGCGATCGCGGCGGCCTTGGCGGCCCGCTTCTCGGCCTCCGCAGCCTCCTTCGCAGCCTGCTTGGCCGCACGCTCGGCAACGACCTCGGGGTCAAGCGCGGGTTTCGCTCGCAGTTGCTCCAGCGCGCGCTGCCTGGCGTCGCGCGCGGCGGCGTTACGCTCGTTGAAATCGGGGGCCTTGAAGCCTGCCATGTAGGGTTCCGCTGTTGCGGGCGTGATCGCCCAAGGTGATGATAGTCGGGGAAGCCACAAACCAAAAGGGCCTCGCGTCACCGCGAAGCCCCTGGAAAATCTGGTGGACGCACTTGGGCTCGAACCAAGGACCCGCTGATTAAGAGTCAGCTGCTCTACCAACTGAGCTATGCGTCCGTACCGTTCATCGGGTGGCTGAGTGTGCCGCCCCGCGTCGGGAAGCGCGCTGTTAGCAGCGTGGGCGAGGGGCGCAACCCCCTTTTTGCGTTTGCGCCAAATCTCACCAACGCGGGCGGCGGCGATTCTGGCGATCGATCGACATCAGGATGCCGAGGCTGAGCAGCACCGTCAGCTGCGCCGAGCTGCCGAAGCTTACCAGCGGCAGGGGAATGCCGACGACGGGGGCGAGGCCCATCACCATCATGAGGTTGATGGCGACGTAGAAGAAGATCGTCGTCGCCAGCCCGGCGGCAGCCAGCCGGGCGAAGCGCCCCTCCGCGGCCTGTGCGACGTCAATGCCCCAGCGGATGACCAGCAGGAAGGCGAGGATCAGCAGGCAGCCACCTACCAAACCCCACTCCTCCGCCATCGTCGCGAAGACGAAATCCGTATGACCTTCAGGGAGATAGTCGAGGTGGCTCTGAGTTCCGTTGAGGAATCCCTTGCCCCAGATACCGCCCGACCCGATCGCGATCTTCGACTGGCTGATGTGATAGCCGGTCCCAAGCGGATCGCTTTCCGGATCGAGGAAGATCAGGATGCGATTGCGCTGGTAATCGTGCAGGACGAAATTGATCGCCAGCGGGATCGCCACCGCCGCGGCGAGGGCGCCGCCGACGAACAGGCGGAGCGGGATGCCGGCGAGGAACATCACCGTCGCACCGCCCGCGCAGATCATCAGGCCGGTGCCGAGATCGGGCTGCTTCATGACGAACGCGGCGGGCAGGCCGATCAGCAGCGCTGCGGGCCAGATCGCGGAGAAGCGGCGGGTTTCGCCCGCGGGCAGCATGTCGTAGAATTTGGCGCAGGCGAGGACGATCGCCGGCTTCATGAACTCCGACGGTTGCAGGCGGATGAAACCCAGATCCAGCCAGCGCTGGCTGCCGCCCTTGATCGCGCCGAGCAGTTCGACCAGCACCAGCGCGATCAGGATCAGTGCATAGGCGGGCAACGCGCCAGCCTTCCACGCGCGCTCCGGCACGCGCGAGATCGCGACGGCGCCGGCGAGCAGGACGAAGAACCGCAACCCTTGTGACTTGGCCCAGGGGCTGAACGAGCCACCGGCGGCCGAGTACAGCACGACCTGTCCGAACACGCCGATCGCGATCACCAGCAGGATGACCTTCCAGGGCAGGCGGGCGAGGCCCTCCGGGACGGTGCGGCCGCTCATTCGTCGCGCTCCGTGCCTTCGGTGGAGCCTTCCTCGGCGACCGTGTTGGTCGCGAGCGCAGCCTGGGTCTGGTTGGCGAGGTCGGTCGCGCGCTCCACCGCGGGCGCGTCGCTGGGGACGACCGCGTCGGTCTTGGTCGCGGCGGCGGCGGGAGGCGGGTTGCGGGCGGCGCGGTACGCCGCCTCGGTCGCCGCCATGCGCGTGGCGATGTCGCCACCCCACGTCGGTTCGACCTCGGCGAGGCTGGCGAGCGCGCGCTCGCGATCGAGCAGATAAGTCATGATGTCGCGGCCGATCAGCGGCGTATCCAGGTTGCGCACGGTGTGGCCGTTATGTTCGAGCACCACGCCAGCGGCATAGCGCGGATTGTCGGCGGGCGCGAAGCAGACGAACAGCGCGTGGTCGCGCAGCTTGAACGGAAGTTGTCCGTTCTTGAGCACGCCCGACCGGCGCTCGGCCATCGTAATGCGCCGGACCTGCGCAGTACCCGTCTTGGCAGCGATCTGGACGCCGGGGATCAGCAGCCGTGCCGCGCCGCCGGTGCCGCCGCCATTGACGACGCCCCACATCGCTTCCCGCACCAGTTGCAGATGTTCCGACTGGTACGGCAGGGCGGGCGCGTCGCGGTGGACCCGATCGGCGAGGATGCTCGGCTGGAGCGCGCGACCGGACGCGAGGCGCGCTGCCATCACCGCGAGCTGGAGGGGGTTCGCGAGGACGTAGCCTTGGCCAATCGACGCGTTTAGCGAGTCCGCGACGCGCCATTCGTCCTTGTATTTTCGTAGCTTCCACGCCGAATCGGGCACGGTGCCGAAGCGTTGCGTGGTGAAGGGCAGTTCGAATTTTTCCCCCAGCCCGACGGTGCGCGCGACCGGGGCAATCCGGTCGTAGCCGAGCCGCCGGACCATCTCGTAGAAGTAGATGTCGCAGGACTGGGCGACCGCGCCCTTCATGTCGAGCGGGCCATGGCCGCCGCGCTTGTGGCAGTGAAATACGCCCGTGCCGACGCGCATCGCGCCGGTGCAATTGATCCGCTGATCGGCGGCCACCCCGGCATCGAGCAGCGCCAGCGCGTTCATCGGCTTCACGGTCGATCCAGGTGGATAGAGGCCCTGCGTGACCTTGTTCATCAGGGGAACGTGGTCATCTTCCGACAGCATCTGCCATTCCAAATGGCTGATCCCGTCCGAGAAGCTGTTGGGATCATAAGCGGGCACCGACACCATGCACAGCATCTCGCCCGTGCGGCAATCGATCACCACCGCAGAGCCGGAATTGGTGCCGAGTCGACGTGCGGCATATTCCTGAAGCCCGGCGTCTATTGTCAGCTTGGCGGTCTTGCCGGGTACGTCGGGCTTGGTCGCGAGTTCGGCAACCAGTTTGCCGCGGGCCGTGACTTCCACCCGCTTCGCACCGGGCTTGCCGCGCAGGCGACTTTCCAAAGCCTTTTCAAGGCCGTCCTTACCGAGTTTAAAGCCCGGCGTCACGAGCAAGCCGTCTCGCGTAGCCTTGAACTGTTCGGCGTTGGGTACGCCGACATAGCCGGTCAGATGCGCCACGGCGGCACCCGCCGGATAGTGGCGGGCGAAGGCACGGCTGGGCTGGACGCCGGGCAGTTCGGGCAGACGCACGCTGACGGCCGCGAATCGATCCCAGTCCAGCCGCTCGGCGACCTGCACGGGCTGGAACCCCGCGGCGCGATCGAGATCGATCCTCACGCGGGCCATGTCCTCCGGCGTCAGGCGGAGCAGCTGCTGGAGCAGCACCAGCACGCGGTCCTCGTCGCGCAGTCGGTCGGGAATGATGTCGACGCGGAAGTCGGTGCGGTTGTTGGCGATCGGCACGCCGTTGCGATCGACGATCCAGCCGCGGCGAGGCGGAATCAGGGTCGAGTCGACGCGGTTCTTTTCCGACAGGATGCTGTAATGTTCGTTCTGGGCGACGGAGAGCCAGGCCATCCGTCCCGCCAGCATCACGCCGACGCCGGCCTGCGCAGCGCCGAGCAGCCAAGCGCGACGCGAAAAGCTGTAGGACTGCATCGCTTCGGTGACGATCTTCGGGTTGCGCCTCATGCGGTGTCCCCGGTCGGCAGGCCGGAGTTCATGCCGCGTTTGCGATCGATCCACGCCACCAGCCGCGCGGCGACCGGGAACAGCAGGATCGTCGCGACGCCCTGCGCTGCCATCGCGCCGTCGACCTGCGCGCCCATCGGCACCGCCAGGATGCGCCCGCCGGCGAGGCACAGAATAATCGCCGCCGACGCGATCAGCCAGTCCTGCCAGAAGTCACGATAGACCAGTCGTCGCTCGATCAGGTCGACGCCGAGGAAGACGAGCGACCAAAGCAGCACCGCCGACCCCAGCGGCTGTCCGCTGAGCAGGTCGTCGAACGCGCCGAGCGGCGCCGCGGCCCACGGACGCAAGGCGAACCGCGCCAGCAGCCGCCACGTGACGAGCATCAGCAGCCCCAGTGGCGGCAGGATCGGGAAGGTCGCGATCACCGGCACCGCCGTCGTCAGCGATCCGGCCATCACCGTCATCCACGGCAGGGCACGCGCGCGCCCCGGTGCCAGCGGTGGCGCGAAGGGGTTGTACTCGATCGTGCTCAAGGCGCGGCGGCCGGTGTGGGCGGCGGAGGTGGCAACGGCACGAACACACGACTGACGAGGGCGAAGTCGAAGCTGTCGGGTTGCGCGAAGGTGCGGGCGATGACGGTGTCGGACCCGCCCTTGACGACGCGCGCGACGGGGATGCCGGGTGCGTAGAGCCCGCCGGTGCCGCTGGTCACGAACAGGTCGCCGGGGGAGAAGCGCACGTTGGTGGCGTTGACGGAGCGCAGATCGACCGCGCCGTCGCCGCGCCCGGCGACGATCGCGGGCAGGCCGTCGCGCGTGCGGCGAACGGGGACGATGCTGTCGGGGTCGGACAGCAGCAGCACGCGGGCGGCGTTGAGCCCCGTCTCCGTGATGCGACCGATCAGCCCCTCCGGCCCACGCACCGGCATGCCCGGCAGAACACCGTTCAACCGCCCGGCGTTCAGCAGCGCGAACCGCCGCCCGCTGGACGCGGAGGAACTGACGAGCCGGCTGGTGACGACGACCTGTTCGTCGCGATCGCGCAGGGCGAGCAGCGTCCGCAGCCGGCGGTTGTCATAGGCGATGACGCGGGCGCGAGACAGCAGTGGCCGGGTGACCGCCAGCTCGCGCTTCATCGCGGCATTCTCCTGATGGGCGAAGATCCAGCCGTTGATCGTCTCCGGGACCACCGCAAGACCGCGGCCGATCGCCGACAGCCCGGAGGACACCGGCGCGGTCACGCCCGCCGCGGCCATGCGCATGCCGGCGAACAGTGGCGGGTCGAAGCGGCTGGCGACCAGCAACACGCCACCCACCACCGCTCCGGCCACGGCCAGAACGTAGCCGATGAACATGCTGTATTGCCGCCGCCTTGAAAATCCGGCCCTGCGGTCGTGGACGGGCGCCATGCGCCGGCCTCCTTCCCTGGAGGTCAGCCGTTCTGGAGGACGCCGCGGAACATCGGATCCTCCAGCGCGCGACCGGTGCCGAGCGCGACGCAGGTCAGCGGGTCTTCGGCGACCATCACCGGCAGGCCGGTTTCGTCGCGCAGCACCTCGTCCAGACCCTGCAACAGCGCACCGCCGCCGGTCAGGACGATGCCCTGATCGACGATGTCGGCGGCGAGTTCGGGCGCAGTATTCTCCAGCGCAACGCGGACGCCCTCGACGATCGTCGCCACCGGCTCCGACAATGCCTCGGCGATCTGGCCCTGATTGATCTGGATCTCCTTGGGCACGCCGTTCACCAGATCGCGCCCCTTGATGTAGATGACCGCCCCGATGCCGTCGGCGGGCGGCTTCGCGCAGCCGACCTCCTGCTTGATACGCTCGGCCGTGGCCTCGCCGATCAGCAGATTGTGGTTGCGGCGAACGTAGCTGACGATCGCTTCATCCATCTTGTCGCCGCCGACGCGGACCGACGTGGTGTAGGCGAGCCCGCGCAGCGACAGCACCGCGACTTCGGTCGTGCCGCCGCCGATATCGACGACCATCGATCCGATCGGCTCCGTCACCGGCATGTCGGCACCGATCGCGGCGGCCATCGGCTCCTCGATCAAGAACACCTGGCTGGCACCGGCATTCGAGGCGGCGTCGCGGATCGCGCGGCGTTCGACCTTGGTCGATCCCGACGGCACGCAGATCACGATCTCCGGCCAGCGCGCAAACTTCCGGGGGCCGTGCACCTTGCGGATGAAGTGCTTGATCATCTCCTCGGCGACATCGATGTCGGCAATGACGCCATCGCGCAGGGGGCGGATCGCCTCGATCGTGCCGGGGGTCTTGCCCATCATCAGCTTGGCGTCGTCGCCGACCGCCTTGACGCGACGGACGCCGTTCAGCGTCTCCACCGCGACCACCGACGGCTCGTTCAGCACGATGCCGCGGCCGCGGACATACACCACCGTGTTCGCGGTGCCGAGGTCGATGGCCATATCCTGCGACATGAACTTGAAGAAGCGGAAGGGATTCATGAAGGGTTCCGTGTCAGGCCGGCCGCTGGGGTCGGAAAGTTTCGGGTCGTCGGGCAATCGCGTCGGCATCCCCCGAAACCCGCCCCGACAAAAGTAAGCGGCGGTTTCTCACATCGTGCGGGGTCGCGGGATGCCTGCGCTTGGTCTAAGTGCCGGCCCCATGTCAATACGGCGTCTCCCCACGCATCTGGTCAATCGTATCGCTGCCGGTGAAGTGGTGGAAAGGCCCGCCAGCGCGTTGAAGGAACTGGTCGAGAACGCGATCGACGCGGGGGCGACTCGGATCGCCATCAACCTTTCCGAAGGCGGGCTGACCCGGATCGAGGTCGCGGACGACGGCTGCGGCATGAACCCGGACGACATGGCGCTGGCGCTGGAGCGGCATTGCACGTCGAAGCTGCCGGACGAGGCGATCGAGGCGGTGTCGACGCTGGGCTTTCGCGGCGAGGCATTGCCCTCGATCGCGAGCGTCGCGCGGCTGACGCTGGAGAGCCGGCCGGCGGGTGCGGACGGCTGGCGACGCGTGGTCGACAACGGGGAGGTGGTCGACGAGGGGCCGGCTGCGCTGCCGCCCGGTACGCGCATCCTGGTCGAGGACCTGTTCGCGCGCGTGCCCGCCCGGCGCAAGTTCCTGCGCAGTCCGCGCAGCGAGTATGCCGCCTGCCTCGATGCGGTGCGGCGGCTGGCGATGGCGCGGCCCGATGTCGGGGTGTCGGTGGAGCATGACGGCCGGCGCGTGCTGTCGGTGCCGCCGGGGCAGGACCGGCCGGCGCGGGTCGCGGCGCTGACCGACCGGGCGCTGGCGGAGAACGCCGTCGCGATCGACTGGGTGCGCGAGGAGGTGGTGCTGGGCGGTGTCGCCGGTCTGCCGACCTTCCATCGCGGGGTGGCCGACCACCAGTATCTGTTCGTCAACGGCCGTCCGGTGAAGGACCGGCTGCTGATCGGGGCGATCCGCGGGGCCTATGCGGAGATGATGCCGCGCGACCGCCATGCCGTCGTCGCGCTGTTCCTCGACCTGCCGGGCGAGCAGGTCGACGTGAACGTGCACCCGGCGAAGACGGAGGTGCGGTTCCGCGATCCGGCGCTGGTGCGGGGGTTGATCGTGTCGGGTTTGCGCCGCGCGCTGGACGATGCCGGTCATCGCAGCGTGCAGCGCCCGGCCGCGGACGCGCTGACGCGGTGGCAGCCGGAACCGGTCGCGGCGGTGCCGCACTGGTCGGAGCCTGCGCCCGTCGCGACGACCCTGTTCGATCGCCGCCCCGGCTACTTCAACGCCCCGCCGCCCCAGGCACGGGCCGAACCCGCGCACGCTGCGCCCCCCGCGACGATCGCACACCCGCTGGGGGTGGCGCGGGGACAGGTGGCGCGGACCTATGTCGTCGCGGAGGCGGAGGACGGCCTCGTCATCGTCGATCAGCATGCCGCGCATGAGCGGCTGGTACTGGAACGCATGCGCGCGGCGCTGGCCGGCGGTCGGGTCGCGGCGCAGGCGCTGCTGCTGCCGGAGGTGGTGGAGCTGGACGAGCCCGCCTGCGATCGGCTGGAGGCGCGGGCGGATGAATTGGCGGAGTTCGGGCTGGAGCTGGAGCGGTTCGGCACTCGCGCGATGCTGGTCCGCGCGACGCCGGCGCTGCTGGGCCAATCCGATCCTCGCGGACTGGTCACCGATCTCGCCGACGAACTCGCCGCATTCGACGAAGCGCTGTCGCTGCGCGAACGACTCGATGCGGTGGCGGGGACGATGGCCTGCCACGGATCGGTTCGGGCAGGACGGGTACTGTCGGTGATGGAGATGAACGCGCTTCTGAGGGAGATGGAGGCCACGCCGCATTCCGGCCAGTGCAATCATGGCCGACCGACCTGGGTGAAGTTGCAGATGAGCGACGTGGAGAAGCTGTTCGGGCGGTGACTAGCATATCAAGCAAATGATGCTCGCCTTCAGACTGGAACGACGTTTAACAGCAAATGCGCTTTCATCATCTCATCATCGCTGTGATCGACCCGACAATCTATTGGGATCAATCATGTTTTACTTCTTCACGAAATAGCGAACGAATGTGACTGACGATGGTCGAGATGGCGATGATCCAAAGGCTACAGAGTAGCCGTGTGGATCAAACCCGTTAGTTTCTGCAAAGCGGATCGACTCAGCAGATTGGAGGTAGCTCAAAGCAACATTCATATTTGAGATGGATGCTGTGCTATCGATTACTCCTGCAAACTCGCAAATAGTTGTAGCGCAGATTACGCGAGTCTCTATCGATTTGTCGAGATAGGGCGTTTTGACCGAGTAAAGTTTAAGCGTTTTTTCTGCCTGAGGCGCCCAATTTAGATCTCGTTGCTGAGCTCTGAAATTGCGATGGAGCAAACTCGGGTCGTTTGGAAAGTCAGACACTGCCTTTTTTGGAAGTATTCCCTCAAGTAGATTGCCTTGATTCTCGACTGGGATGGCTCCGTAGTGCCCTTGCCCGGATAAGGGTAAGGGGGTAGTGGGTGGGGTCGAATGTCGCGGACTGACATCGAAATCTCCACGTAACACTGTAATCGGCTCGGAAGAAAGCGGTTTCTCGGTGGTTGGGCCTTGCCTGTGAAGCATAACTTGCAATATAATCAAGGTGCATAACCCTACCGTTGCAACCTTCACAAAGATCATCCGACTTTGGGCGAGGAGTTTTCGTAATGGCAAAGCTCGTCGGCAACTCCGGTTGTCGCGCTTAGTCGCCTAGTATCGCACTGGGAGGTTTTCACGCACCAGTATCGGCGGGGATTTGCTTGGCCAGGGGTAAAAATCGGCTCGCCGGGCTTCCGAACATCGATTGTATCACAATATTTATAGCCCCTGATGCTCTGAGGTTGCACTCCGACTACAATGCATAGATCTGGTTGATCTCCGGTCCTGCACTCAAAGCAGGGCGCGCGCTGTTGCACAGCCAATGCGGGCGCTGAAACGGCGATAGCCAAAGTTACTAAATATCTCAAGTCAATAACCTCAAGTTAGAGAAATCAATAGCTAACATAGGACAATAGTATAGAGCCTAATCGGCTTGAATTCGAGTCGTTGACCGCGATCGTACATCTTCCCTTTAAGCTGGTGCATATTTTTGATAAAAAAGAGTTGTAATCTTTTATAAACAGATCGGTGCTTCGTCTTTCTGCTTTGTATAAGGAGGCAATCTCACAAAGCGAAGGAATACATTGGATGTGCAGTTTGGAGCCTTTATACGCAGATTTAGGAAATGACTTTCTGATGTATGACTCCGTCAGTACATCAGAACGGCTACCTTGATCTGAGAGCAGAATCCGGCGATGTAAATCCCCCAGATTAGCTTGACCGTCTGCGGATACTTCTGCGTTGCTCACCCGATGCCCCGAAGTCGTGGCGCGCCAAAGAGGTTCGAGTTCCTTGAGCCACAAGGGCGTGGTCGGATGTTGCGCGAGAAGGAAATTGGCAATCGCTATCGCCATCAACATGTGACCTCCACCTCTCAAATACCTTAATTGAAGTTTCACGTATAAAATACGTGCGCGTCTACAAAGTCAAGCGAGGTGGCCTGCTGAACTCGTGGCCTCCTTGTCGATCCCGCGCTAAGCGGCCGGGATGACCGAACAATCGCCGGAAACCGGCACGCCTGCCGCGGACCCGCCCAGAACCGACATGCACCCCAAGGAGTTCGTCGCCTTCGTTGCGGCGGTGATGGCGGTGAATGCGCTGGGCGTTGACCTGATGCTGCCCGCCATGTCGCAGATCGGCCACGACCTTGCGATCGCGACCGCCAATCATCGGCAGTGGATCGTCACCGCCTATATGCTCGGGTTCGGGACCGGCCAGTTGGTCTATGGGCCGCTCGCCGACCGGTTCGGGCGCAAGCCTATCCTGATCGTCACGCTGGCAGGCTTCGTCGCGGCGAGCATCTTCGCGGCGGGGTCGGCGACCTTCGCAGCGCTGCTGGGTGCACGCATGTTGCAGGGGCTGATGTCCGCATCGACCCGCGTGCTGGCAGTGGCGATCGTGCGCGACAAATTCTCCGGCCGACAGATGGCGCGGACGCTGTCGCTGGCGCAGATGATCTTCTTTCTCGTGCCGATCCTCGCGCCGACCTTGGGTCAGGGCCTGCTCGCGTTCGGGCCGTGGCGCTTCATCTTCTACGCGCTCGGCGCATTCGCGGCGTTCGTGCTGGCGTGGAGTGCGTTGCGCCTGCCGGAGACGCTGCCGGTGGCGCGGCGGCGGGCGATCTCGCTGGCGTCGCTCGGCAACGCGTACCGCACGACACTGACCGACCGCTATTCGGTCGGCTACGCCTTCGCCGCATCGCTGACGTTCGGCGGGATCATCGCGTTCGTGTCGTCCGCCCAGCAGATCTTCGTCGACGAGTTCGGCGCGGGCGAGCGGTTTACCCTGCTGTTTGCGCTGTGCGCGTTCGCGATGGGATGTGCGAGCTTCGCCAACAGCCGGCTGGTGGAGCGGCTGGGGACGCGGTTGATCTCGCAAGCGGGCGTGTTCGCCCTGATCGGGCTGTCGATCGTCCACATCGCGGTGATCGCCAGCGGGCACGAGTCGCTCGTCAGCTACATCCTGTTCCAGGCGTTGAGCATGACGTGCATCGGCCTGTGCGGATCGAATTTCGGAGCGATGGCGATGGAGCCGGTCGGGCACATCGCCGGCAGCGCGTCGTCGGTGCAGGGCTTCATCACCAGCATCGGCGCGGTCGTGGTCGGCTCGATCATCGGACAGGCGTATAATGGCACGACGATGCCGCTGGCGATCGGGTATCTCGGCATCGGACTGGCCGTGCTCGTCGTGGTGCTGCTGATCGAGCGCGGTCAGCTGTTCCGGGCGCGGATGGCGGCGGAGTAGCGGCTTAGTTGAAGGTCGCCCAATAGTGTGCGGTGCTGATGACGATGATGAGCGCGACGAGGGCGATGATACCGCCGATAACCATGCGCAGATAACGGCGATCGGGCGGGGCGGGCTGGCTCATCGGGGACCTCTCGGATGCGGTGCAGTTCGTCGTCGAACGCGACCGCGCCGGATGATTTCCCCGCACCGACGCAAAGTCCAACATAGTTTATGAAGTTTCCCATAGGGTTAGGGTGTCGACCGGGGCGAGACGGAACGGTCGGCGATGCTGATCGTAGCGTTCCGATGCAAGGGGGCGTTACGATGACGAGTGGGCAGGGCGCCTCATGCCGGTGACGGACATTGCCACGCGGATGTGGAACCACGGCTGGCGGCTCGATCCCATCGTACGCAGCCTGCTCGATACGGATTTCTACAAGCTGCTGATGCTGCAGATGATCCGTAACGCGCATCCGACCGTCGACGCCACGTTCACGCTGATCAACCGCACACGGTCCGTGCGGCTGGCCGACATCATCGACGAGGGCGAGTTGCGGGCGCAGCTCGATCACGCCCGCACGTTGCGGTTCGACAAGCGCGAGCTGATCTGGCTGGCCGGCAACAGCTTCTATGGCGAGGCACGGATGTTCGCGCCCGACTTCATCGCGTGGCTCGCGGAGTTCCGGTTACCGGATTACGAGCTGCGGACGGTCGACGGCCAGTTCGAACTCCGCTTCGCCGGCCCGTGGACGCACACGACGATGTGGGAGGTGCCGGCGCTGCCGATCGTCAACGAGCTACGGTCGCGCGCGGCGTTGAAGGGACGGGGGCGGTTCGAACTCGACGTGATCTACGCGCGGGCCAAGGCGCGGCTGTGGGACAAGGTGGAGCGGCTGGCCGCCTTGCCCGACCTCGTCCTGTCCGACTTCGGCACACGACGCCGGCATGGTTTTCTGTGGCAACGCTGGTGCGTCGAGGCGCTGCAGGAGGGGCTGGGCGAGCGCTTCATCGGCACCTCCAACGTGTTGCTGGCGATGGATGCCGGGCTGGAGGCGATCGGGACCAACGCGCACGAGCTGCCGATGGTGCTCGCCGCGCTGGCCGATGACGATGCCGCGATTGCGAGCGCGCCCTATCGGGTGCTGGAGGAGTGGCAGCGGCATTACCGTGGCAATCTGCTGGTGGTGTTGCCCGACGCGTTCGGGACCGCGGCGTTCCTGCGCGATGCCCCCGATTGGGTAGCGGACTGGACGGGCTTCCGCCCCGACAGCGCGCCGCCGATCGCGGCGGGGGAGGCGATCATCGATTGGTGGACCGCGCATGGTCGCGACCCGCGCGAGAAGTTGCTCATCTTCTCCGACGGGATGGATGTGGAGTCGATCGAGCGCGTCTACCGCCATTTCCACGGGCGGGTGCGGACCAGTTTCGGGTGGGGTACGAACCTGACCAACGACTTTCGCGGCTGCGACAGCGGCGGTGGCGACGCGCTCGCGCCGATCTCGCTGGTGGCGAAGGTGGTCGCGGCGAACGGCCGACCGGCAGTGAAGCTCTCGGACAATCCCGCCAAGGCGAGCGGTCCGCCCGACGAGATCGCCCGTTATCTGCGGATTTTCGGACATGAGGGGCGGGAGGATGCAACGGTCCGCGTCTGAGCGGGCGTCCCGGATCGGTACATCGGGCGTAGGTTCGTCGTTCACCGCAGCGCAACCTTTGCCGCTGACCTGCATTATGTCGGGCAAGACCTCTCACCATCAGGTGCGTCATGAAGCAGCTTTTTCCCCTTGTCTTCGCTCTCATCCCGCTGGCCGCCGTCATCGGCGCCTGCGTGTCCTGCCCCTGAGCGACGACACCCTCGCAGCATCTCGAGGCCGCCCCGGGTGACCGGGGCGGCCTCTTTTTTGTCGTTCAGCGTGAGAGGCGGGAAGCCAGGGCGACGCCGGCCACAAGCTGAAGCAACCCGTACGCCCGCCGCCGCCCCGGCCTGCCGCCGAAGGGCTTCACCAGAATATCGACAGCCGCCACGTCCGATCGCCAGAGATCGACGTGACGACTCGGCTGGAGCATGCCCAGCAGCCCGTCGCCGATCATGAACACCGCCGCCATTTCTGCGGCGCGGCGGATGCCGAGTTGGGTGTTCGTCACTTCTTCCGGCTGGCGTTCCATGCCTGTAGCTCCTCGACGGCGGTCGAACGCTTCAACACGCGAGCCCAGGGATCGATCACCACATGCGCGTCGGCCGGCACTTCCAGCGTGCCACGCCCTCCGGTCATCGCCAGCTTCTCGATGCGATCGCCGACCTGCACCTCGACCGGCATCGGGAACGCGCCGCCGTCCGGCACCTTCCACGACAGCGCCAGCTTGTTCCCGCTGCGCGTCTCGACCAACTCGGGCAGCGCCGCCTGACGCAGATACACGTCGAAGAACCAGCCATAATCCTTGCCGGTCACCTGACGGACGAAGCCCTCATATTCCTTGGTGGAACCGAAGCGCGGTTCGAAATTGCCGGGCTTCGGATCGGCGCGGCCATAGACCGCCAGTCGCGTCACATCCCAGAAGGCCGTGTCGCCGATCAGGTTGCGCAGGGTGTGGAGCATCCACGACCCCTTGACGTAGATGTCCTGACCCGGCCCGCCCTTCGAGGCCTCGTACACCTCCTCCTCGGAGATGATCTTGCCGCGGACGATCGGGACCTTGTTCATGATCGTGCCGCGCTGCGACTGCATCATCGCCGCATAGCGCGCCTCGCCCTCGCGCCAGCGGCCGTACGCCGGCTGCATGTACGCGCCGTATCCCTCGTGCAGCCAGTAGTCGTCCCAATTCGCGGCGGTCAGTTGGTTGGCGAACCATTCGTGCGTGAATTCATGTTGGAACAGCCAGTCGAACCCCTCGATCGCCTTGGCATAGCCGTTGCCGTAGGCGTTGATCGTCTGGTGCTCCATGCCCTTGTGCGGGGTTTCGACCACGCCGACCTTTTCGTCGCCGAAGGGGTAGGGGCCGACCAGCGCCTCGAAGAAGTCGAGTGTCGGCGCGAACTCCGCAAACAGCTTCTCGGCCTGCGCCTTCTCGCCCGGTAGATACCAGTAATACATCGGGATCGTGTTGCCGAAGCGGCTCTTGTAGGTGCCGCTGATCTCCTCATACGGCCCGACGTTCAGCGCGATCGCATAGGTGTTGGTGCGCTTGGCCCGCCAGTTCCAGCGGGTGCGGCCGTCCGGCAGCGTATCCATGCCGATCAGCTTGCCGTTCGATGGCGCCTTCAGCCCCTTTGGGACGGTGATGTGCAACGTGACGACGGTCGGCTCGCCCTCCGGGAAATCCATGCACGGCCAGAACAGGTCGCAGCCATAACCCTCCGCGGTGGTCGCGAACCACGTCTTGCCCTCCGGTGTCTTCGACCAGACGACGCCGTCGTCCCACGGCGCGTTGACGGCGACATGCGGCACGCCGCCGTACGTGATCTTCGCGGACACACGCTGCCCCTTGGCGAGGCGGCGGGGCAGGCGGATGACGAGTTGCCCGTCGGGGTTCGACCACGACCCCGCGTTCAAGGCGGTGCCGTCGATCGACACGGCGGTGACCGGCAGGTTCTTGTCGAGGTCGATCAGCAGGCGCGACACCGGCGACTTGGCGGTGAAGCCTAGGGTGGCGATACCGTTCAGGCTGTACGTCTCCGGCAGCACCTCGAACTGGAGGTCGGCCGAATCGAACGTCACCGCCAGCTGCTCGGCCGGCCGCATGCCCCCGGACTTCTGCGTCTGCTCCGTGATCGGGGGAGTGCCCTTGGCGGGGGGAGTGGCAGCCGATTGGAGCGCGGCAGCGAGTGCGAGAATGGAAGCTATCATGGTATACGATGGTTGCCGGGTTCACGCCGTGACGCAAGAGGCACGATTGATGGAATCGGAACGATCACCATATAGTCGGTGAAACGGGGCACCACGTACGGTGCCCGACCGGAGCTTGCATGACCCAGACTTTCCCCGTGCTGCCGCTGCGCGATATCGTCGTCTTCCCGCACATGATCGTCCCGCTGTTCGTCGGTCGCGACAAATCCGTCGCGGCGCTGGAAGCGGCGATGGCTGCCGACAAGGAGATCTTCCTCGTCGCGCAGCTCGACCCGGCCGAGGACGATCCGCAGCGCGACAGCCTGTACGAGATGGGCGTCACCGCCACCGTGCTGCAGCTGCTGAAGCTGCCCGATGGCACGGTCCGCGTGCTGGTCGAGGGCAAGCAGCGCGCGCGCCTTGGCGAACTGGTGGAAGCTGACGGCTATCTCGCCGCGACGGTCGCGATGATCGATGACGTCGCGGTTGAGGGTACCGAGGTGTCGGCGCTGATGCGCTCGGTCGTCGACCAGTTCGAAAACTACGCCAAGCTCAACAAGAAGCTGCCGGCGGAAACCGCGGTGCAGCTGGCAGAGATCGACGAGGCCGCGCGTCTTGCCGACGCCGTCGCCGCGAACATCGCGGTCAAGGTGGCCGACAAGCAGGCGCTGCTGGTCGAGATCGATCCGGCAAAGCGGCTGGAGATGGCGTTTGCGCTGATGGAAGGCGAACTCGGCGTTCTTCAGGTCGAGAAGAAGATCAAGAGCCGCGTGAAGCGCCAGATGGAGAAATCCCAGCGCGAATATTACCTCAACGAGCAGTTGAAGGCGATTCAGCGCGAGTTGGGCAACAGCGACGACGAGAGCGACGGCGACGAGATCGCCGAACTGACCCAGAAGATCGCGACGCTGAAGCTGTCCAAGGAGGCGCGGACCAAGGCGACTGCCGAGCTGAAGAAGCTGAAGACGATGGCGCCGATGAGCGCCGAGGCGACGGTGGTGCGCAACTATCTCGACGTGCTGCTCGGCCTGCCCTGGGGCAAGAAGTCGAAGATCAAGCGCGACATCGCGGCGGCGCAGGCGGTCCTCGACGAGGATCACTATGCGCTGGAAAAGGTGAAGGACCGGATCGTCGAGTATCTCGGCGTGCAGGCGCGCACCAACAAGCTGAAGGGGCCGATCCTGTGCCTCGTCGGACCGCCCGGCGTCGGCAAGACCTCGCTCGGCAAGTCGATCGCCAAGGCGACGGGGCGCGAGTTCATCCGCCAGTCGCTGGGCGGCGTGCGGGACGAGGCCGAGATCCGTGGCCACCGCCGCACTTATATCGGCTCGCTGCCGGGCAAGATCGTCACCAACCTGAAAAAGGCCGGTGCGGCCAACCCGCTGTTCCTGCTCGACGAGATCGACAAGCTGGGTCAGGATTTCCGCGGCGATCCCGCGTCGGCGCTGTTGGAGGTGCTCGACCCCGAGCAGAACGGCAAGTTCCAGGATCATTATCTGGAGATCGACATCGATCTGTCGGACGTGATGTTCGTCTGCACCGCGAACACGCTGAATCTGCCGCAGCCGCTGCTCGACCGGATGGAGATCATCCGGCTGGAAGGCTATACCGAGGACGAAAAGGTCGAGATCGCCGAGCGGCATCTGGTCGCCAAGCAGGTAGAAGCGCACGGGCTGAAGCCGGGCGAGTTTACGCTGACGCAGGACGGCCTGCGCGCGCTGATCCAGCATTACACGCGCGAAGCCGGCGTCCGTACGCTGGAGCGCGAGATCGCGAAGCTGTGCCGCAAGGCGCTGCGCCGCATTCTCGAGGGCAAGGCGACGAGCGTCACAATCGACCGCGACAACCTGCACGAGTTCGCAGGCACGCTGAAGTACCGCTACGGCCTGTCGGAAACGGAGCATCAGATCGGTGCGGTCACCGGGCTGGCATGGACCGAGGTCGGCGGCGAGTTGCTGACGATCGAGAGCGTGACGGTCGGCGGCAAGGGGGCGGTGAAGACCACCGGCAAGCTCGGCGACGTCATGAAGGAATCGGTCGAGGCGGCGTGGAGCTTCGTCAAGGCGCGTGCGCCCAGCTATGGCATCAAGCCCTCGGTGTTCCACCGCAAGGACGTTCACGTCCATTTGCCCGAGGGCGCGGTGCCGAAGGATGGTCCGTCGGCGGGCATCGGCCTCGTCACCTCGCTGGTCTCGACGTTGACCGGCGTGCCGGTGCGGCGCGAGGTCGCGATGACCGGCGAGGTGACGCTGCGCGGTCGCGTGCTGCCGATCGGCGGGCTGAAGGAGAAGCTGCTCGCGGCGCTGCGCGGCGGCATCACCACGGTGCTGATCCCGCAGGAGAACGAGAAGGACCTCGCCGACATCCCCGCCAATGTGAAGGAAGGGCTGACGATCATCCCGGTCAGTCATGTCGACGAGGTGCTGAAGCTGGCGCTGACCGAGCCGCTGGAGGCGATCGACTGGACCGATGCCGATGAGCTTGCGGCATTGCCGCCGCCGGCGATCGCGCCGGCGGGGGTGGAGCGTCATCACTGAAGGTGACGCGATAGCATCCGGTCACGACTGCGTTAAACGTCCAACCACCGCAGCTTAGCCGCTGCGGTGGTTGACACCGGCGGGTCGCGCCGCCTTAGTGACGCCTCCGCGCCGGTGATCCACCGGGGCGTCAAGTATCGAGTCGAATCGGGGGATTTCAAAGGATGAACAAGCAGGAGCTGATCGCGACGGTCGCCGATACATCGGGGCTGAATCGCGCGGATGCGGTGCGGGCGGTCGAAGCCGTATTCGATGCGATCTCGGCGAGCCTGAAAAAGGGCGACGAGGTCCGGCTGGTCGGTTTCGGCACCTTCTCGGTTTCCAAGCGCAAAGCCTCTACCGGTCGCAATCCGCGCACCGGCGAGCCGATGACGATCAAGGCGTCCACCCAGCCCAAGTTCAAGGCCGGCAAGATCCTGAAGGATTCGGTCAACTGACACTGGACAGGTCGCGCGTCGGTGGATAGACGCGCGGCTCCGGTTTTTCTCGGGGTCCTGAGGACCGCGGGATCGGGCGCGTAGCTCAGCGGTAGAGCACACCCTTCACACGGGTGGGGTCACAGGTTCAATCCCTGTCGCGCCCACCAATACGGCCCGTCGTTTCCAGCAGGAAGCGGCGGGCTTTTTGGTTTTGGTCGTTGAGCAGTTTCCATCGGCCCGCGTGGAGCCGGGCAAGAGCCGAAGACGGAAACGCGTGTGGCCGCCCCTCCGTCACGCCCTGGGCGTGCCACCTCCCCGTAAACGGGGAGGATTTGATTCGCAGGCGCTTCGAGGTCGGAGCGAACTCACGGTCCAACTCGTTCTTCGGCGGTATCTCAGGAGTCCCGCCGATGACGCTGCCGACCACGATGACCGCCGTCCGCCTGCCGCGGTTCGGAGACGCTGAGGTCCTGACGCTGGAGCAGGTGCCGATCCCGCAGCCGCTCGACGACGAGGTGCTGGTCCGCGTGCGCGCGGCCAGCATCAACCCGGTCGACCGCAAGATGCGGACGGGCAAGTTCGATCGGCTGAAGCAGGACGCGCTGCCGATCACGATGGGCCGCGATCTGGCGGGCACGATCGAGGCGGTCGGGACCCGCGCGCACTACATGCTCCGCCAAGGCGATCCCGTTTTCGCCTATCTCGGCTTCGATCGCGGCGCGCAGGCGGAATATGTCGTCGTGCGCGCGGTGGAGATGGTGGCGATGCCGACGTCGCTCGACTTCGTGCAGGCGGCTGCGGTACCGCTCGCCGCCCTTACTGCGTGGCAGGGTATGTTCGATCATGGCGGACTCCAGGCCGGGCAGTCCGTTCTTATCCACGGTGGCGCCGGCGGCGTCGGGCATCTTGCGATCCAGTTAGCCAAGGCGCGGGGTGCGACGGTGTACGCCACCTGCTCCGAACGTGATCTGGACTATGTCCGGGATCTCGGTGCCGATCGGGCGATCGACTATCGCGTCCAGCCTTTCGAAGAGCAGCTGTCCGATGTCGACCTCGTCTTCGACCTGATCGGCGGCGAGACGCGGGCGCGCTCGTGGGGCGTGTTGCGCGAAGGCGGAATGTTGGTCTCGACGCTCGACAGCCCCGATCCGGACGAGGCCGCCCGCCACAAGGTCCGCGCCGTCCCGCGCTGGGTGGTCGATCCCAATGCCGCGCAGCTCGGCGAAGTCGCCGACCTGATCGAGTCGGGCAGCGTGTCTGTGACAGTGGCCGCCACCTTCCCGCTGGCGGACGTCGCCGCCGCGCAGCACCGGCAGGAGACCGGGCACGATCGGGGCAAGATCGTGCTGACGCTGGATTGATTCATCAGTGGGACGGGGCGGATCGCTCCGTCCCGATCTGGGGCGCCGTCACAAAACCGAAACCTGCGAGTCACGCAACCGACGCCGAAACGGCATTTTACCGTCATCGAACTCCCCTAGTCGCAGCGATGAGATCGACAGGGGGGACCTTGGTCGATCCGAAGGCGAACACGCCTGCCAGACATCGACCGGGAGCAATCAGACCAATGGCCCATTTCGCGCGCACGACCCGCATCCTCTTGGCGGGCACCGCCTGCATGCTGCTCGCTTCCTGCGACGGCGCGGACAGCGTCGCTTCGCCCGGCGAAGGCGTGATCGTCGTCCCCACGACACCGGCTCCGACTCCCGCGCCCACCGCCACGCCGACGCCCGCACCCGGTACGCCGGCGGCGTCGTGCCCGGCGGGTACCAACGATGCCGGCGTGGTCGGCAATTATCGTGGCTGCCGTCTCCCCTCCAGCATCACCAGCGACCTGCGGCTGCAGAAGCTGGCCGGCGTCGCTTACGAAATCAGCGGCGCGGTGAACGTCGGCGTCGATGTCGGCGGCGCGGGCACTGCCCCCGGTGGCCGGTCGGCCGTGCTGTCGATCGACCCGGGTGTACTGCTGTACGCCAACACCACGAATGCCGATAACGACTATCTCATCGTCAACCGCGGCTCGCGCATCAACGCCGAGGGTACGGAAAGCCAGCCGATCATCTTCACTGCGCAGCAGAACCTGACAGGTGGCGTCACCGACGAGAGCCAGGGCCTGTGGGGCGGAGTCATTCTGGCCGGCCGCGCGCCGATCTCGAACTGCAACGCGGCCGTCGCCGGTGGCACCGCAAGCTGCGAGAACGTCGTCGAGGGCACCAACACCGCACTCTACGGCGGTGCCATCGCGAACGACAGCTCTGGTACGATGCGTTATGTCCAGATCCGCTATTCGGGCACGATCATCAGCCCGAACAACGAGCTTCAGGGCCTGACGCTGGGCGGCACCGGCTCGGGCACGACGCTGGACCACATCCAGATTCACAATTCGTCGGACGACGGCATCGAGATCTTCGGCGGCCGTACCAACCTGCGCTATCTGGCACTGACCGGGTCGGACGACGACGGCCTGGATACCGATGTGGGCTGGCAGGGTCAGGTCCAGTTCCTGCTCGCCGTGCAGAAGCCGACCAACACGCAGACCGATAACTACTCCACCGAAATCGACTCGAACGGCAACGAAGACGCATTGCCGCGGCAGCGTTACAACCTGGCGAACTTCACCTTCGTGCAGAGCTCGACCGCGACCAATGCCGCGATCCGTATTCGCGGCGGCGCCGATGCGCGCTTCGTGAATGGTATCGTTGTCAGCCCGGCGGCATGCCTCAACATCATCGCGGGCATCGACGCCAGCGGCAAGTCGACGATCCGTCCGGCCAATGCCGGCCTAGAGGATAACGGCCCGCCGATGTTCGACTCGGTGCTGTTCAGCTGCGGCGGCGCGTCGCCCTATGCCGAAACCACGGTCAACGGTGTGACGGTCACAATCGCGGAACAGCGTACCGTGTTCACGGCCGGCACGAACAACGTCGAGGCCGGCACCGGCCTGCTGACGGGCATTTTTCTGCCCGCCGGCGCGGCGACGACGGCCACGCCGTTCAACGCCGCGACGCTCAATCCGGCCAACACGTCGTTCTTCGTGCAGACGAGCTTCGTCGGCGCGGTGAGCGGCCCGAACGACACGAGCTTCCGCGGCTGGACCTGCAATTCCAACCGCGCGAACTTCGGCTCGACCAGCGGCAGCTGCACCGGCCTGCCGAACTGATCAAGCGACGGGGCGGCGATCGGTTCGCCGCCCCGTCACGTCCGAGGCGGCGGCCGGGGGAGGTCGCCTGCATCCCACATATTTCGAGAGCCGGGGCCGCCATGAAGCATCCGATCCACGCATTCCTACTCGCGACGACGATGCTCGCGCCCGCTACCGCTTTCGCGCAGGCCGCGCCGGCCGGTGGTCAAGCCGGCGCGCCTGCGGGCAGCGTCGTGTCGCCGCAGGCCGGTCAGCCGGCCATCGATGCCGCCGATCCTGCCGCCGCCGCGGAGGCGCAGCAGGACCAGGTCGAGGTCTCCACACCCGGGGGTGCCAACACCGACGACATCGTCGTCGTGGGCCGCAACATCCCCAATGCTGTCCGCGCGACTCCGGAAGTCATCAACGTCCTGTCGACGGCCGATATCGCCCGCACCGGCGAGGGCGACATCGCTGGCGCGCTCAGCCGCGTCACGGGTCTGTCGGTGGTCGGCAACGGTTTCGTCTACGTCCGTGGCCTTGGTGACCGCTATTCTTCGTCGCTCCTCAACGGATCGCCGCTGCCGTCGCCAGAACCGCTGCGCCGCGTCGTGCCGCTCGACATCTTCCCGACCAACGTCATCGCGTCGGCGCTGGTGCAGAAGAGTTATTCCGTGAACTACCCTGCCGAATTCGGCGGCGGCGTCATCAATCTCACGACCAAGGCCGTGCCGGACGAAACGTTCTTCCAGATGGGTGGATCGGTCGGCGCGGACACCGTGACGACGTCCGAGCTCGGCTATGTCTATGACGGCGGCAGCCGTGACTGGACGGGCTATGATTCCGGGGTGCGTAAGACTCCTGGCTTCATCGATCAGGCCGGGCAGAACGGCACTTCGCTGACGTCGAGCCAGATCATCGGCCTGAACAACGCGCAGACGACGCTGCTTCAGCGCAACAACCAGTTGCCGGCGAACCTGTCGGGCGAGCTCAGCCTGGGCAGCTCGATCGACATCGGCACGGTCCGCGTCGGCGCGATCGCTGCCGCAGGCATCAGCAACACGTGGCGCACGCGCGACAATACGCAGCAGTCGACGGACGATCCCACCGGTATCCTCACACGCGACTTCCGCACCGTCCTGACCGACAACCGCGCCGTCGTGAATGGTCTGCTGGGATTCGGGGCGGAGTTCGGCGAGAACAAGATCCGCTGGACTAATTTGTACCTTCACGACACCGTCAAGCAGGGTCGTTTGTCGCGCGGCAGCACGGCCAACATTGGCGTGGGTGCGGACGGCATCCAGCCCTTCCTCGTTCAGAATACGAGCTGGTTCGAGCGCGAGCTGTTCGACACGCAGCTCGTCGGCGAGTTCAAGCTCTCCGATCAATTCAGCCTCGACGCTCGCGGCGCCTATGCGAAGACCAGCCGCAACAGTCCGTACGAGCGTAGCTTCACCTATCAGTACAATCCCGCGATCGGCGACTATCAAAACAACCTGTCCGGTCTTCAGGCGGCCTCGATCGCCTTTTCCGAACTGGACGAAACGCAATATTCAGGTCAGGCCAACCTGACCTGGAACGTGCCGTTCGACCGGCCCTTCGCCTTCTCGGTAGGCTATGCCTATACCGATACGCAGCGGGACTCGAGCCGCTACACCTTTCAGTATTCGGGACCGAACAACGGCCCGGTCCTGGGTGCGGCACCGCAGTTGCGGCCTGACTATCTGCTCTCGGACTATGTCATCCAGGCTTACGGGATCAACCTTCGCAACACGTCGACGGGGCAGGGTGCGGCGGCCTATGATGCGCTGCTGCGCGTCCACGGCGCTTATGCTCAGGTCGAGGGCGAGATCACCGACGGTCTGCGCGCAACGACCGGTGTCCGGTACGAAAAGGCGACGGAGCGGGTCACACCGTCGGGCGGTGCGGCGGGTACCAGTCTGAAGAACGATTATTGGTTGCCGGCGGTCACGGTCACCTGGAATTTCGCAGAGGATATGCAGCTTCGGGCGCATCTGTCCAAGACGCTGGCCCGCCCGCAGTTTCGCGAACTCGCGCCACAGCTATATCAGGACTTCGAGAGCGACCGCCTGTTCTTCGGCAACGCATTCCTCAAGGACTCGCAGTTGTACAACGCCGAGTTGCGCGGCGAATGGTACTTCGCCCGAGATCAGCGTTTCAGCCTCGCCGGGTTCTACAAGCGGATCGACGATCCGATCGAGGCGGTGGCCTTCTTCCCGGCGGGGTCGGACACGCTCCAGACGGGGTTTGCCAACGCTCCGCGCGCCAAGCTCTACGGTGGCGAAGTCGAGGTGCAGAAATACGTGCCGCTCGACTCGCTGGGTGACGGTTTCTTCGCGACGCGCCGCCTCGTCGCGATCGTAAACTACACCTATACGAAATCGAGCATCGATGCCGGCGACCAGTTGATCGCCAGCCCGCTGTCGGTCGGCACCAGCCCGATCCTGCGCCCCGCGAATATCCTGTTCCAGGACGGCGCGGCGTTGGTGGGTCAGTCGGACCACCTCGTGAACCTGCAACTCGGGATCGAGGACAAGGCGTCGCTCAGCCAGTTCACGGTGCTGTTCAACTACGCTTCGAACCGCGTCACAAACCGCGGTCCGATCGGCGGCGGCGGCGGCACGCGCCTGCCCGACCTGATCGAGAAGCCGGGCATCCGCCTCGACCTCGTTGCGCGTCAGGGGATCAAGGTGCTGGGGTCGCAGTTCGAAATCAAGGCCGAGGCGCGCAACCTGACCGGCACCGGCTACCGCGAGTTCCAGGCGTTCGACGGCGCGACGGTGGACATCAACCGCTACAAGCTGGGCCGCACCTTCACGCTGGGGGCGAGCGTCCAGTTCTGACGGGAAGCTCCCCCTTGTCGAAAGGGGGAGCGAGCGTCGGCAAGATCGCCTGACGTTGCGTCTTTTGAGGCTGTGACCCGAAGTCTGGTCATAGCCAGCGCGTTGAGCCGTCCGCAGCGGGGCGCCTGGCATCAGCCTCGTGGACGTCAACCGTGTTCATCGCCCCGGACCAGATCGTCGGGAGAAACCGCCTCGTTGAAGTTGGCCGGGGTCAGCGCCGGCCACGTCCATATCCAGCGGATTACGGAACCGGCGGATGGTGCTGTGATGCGGTGGCGTATCATTCAGCGACAGACCGACGAAGCGGTGGAACCGCATACTGCCTTTTCGGCTTAATCCAGTCCCTTGTTCCCGCGATTGTGCACTCGCTTGCGGCAAATGCCTCCAGCATCAGTAACGAGGCTGAACGCAGGTACCGCCGCAAACCTCACAGCACCATTCTCAGCGCCGTCCAGTCGACCTTACCCGCCAGCCGCGCTAGGGGACCATTGTGCCCAAGCGCGAGGACAGAAGCGCATCCGCCTAACGACCCCAACAACCGCACGATCTCAGAGGGCACGATGAACCTCTGCGCGGCGGCGGTTTCGCAGCGATCCTCTAAGCGAGACTGAGAAGAACAACCGTCCGCCCAGCGAGGAGATCAGTTAGCGCAACCGCTCGATGGCCTGGGCGAGGGCGACGTAGAGCTTGCCCATGTCCGACGACAGCAAGGTCACGGCCAGCGGCGACCCGTCGCGTTGCGTCAGGATGCCGCGCAGCATCGCCTCGAAATCGTGGATGTAGCGGTTGACGTTGTCGCGGAAGACCGCGTCGTCGTCGTACAGGCGCGCGACGCGGGCGAGTTCGCTACCCTCCAGCAGGCGGACGGCACGGCGGGTGAAGACGCCGCGATCCCCCTTCAGATAAGCCGCCCACGCACTGTCCGATACGTCGCGGCCAAAGACCTTGGCGATGTCGATCGAGGCGGAGTTCAGCGCCTCGATCAGCAGCGAGACGCGGCGCGACAGCGTGGCGCTGTCGGCCTGTTCCTGCACCTCGCGCGCCTCCTCCAGCCGCGCCTCGACCAATGCGGTCTGCTCGGCGATGCGCTGCACGTGAGCAGCCAGACGCTCGGTCGCGCCCGTCGCGGCGGTGACGGCTCCGCGCGTCGCCTCGGCGAGGGCATCGACCTGACGCTCGACGGTGTTGGTCGTCGCCCGGCGCATCGCGTCGCCGGCCGAGTCCTCCAGCGCGGCGGCGGCTTCGGGGATGACCTGCGCCAGCGTCTCGCGCGCGCGATCGGCAGCGATCTGCGCGGTTTCGCGAACGCGGGTCAGCGCCTCCAGCAGGCGGGGTGCGGCCTCGTCGGCGAAGCGGTTGGTGCGGCCGATCGTCTCGTCCACCATCGCACCAAGCGCGTCCGCCTTGTCGCGGCCGTTCTCCAGCGTGTCGAGCAGTGCCATCGACAGTTGGTCGAGCGTCTTGCGCTGATCCTGGATGACGGCGGCGATCGCCTCGATCGCGTCGTGCGTGCTTTCCGCCGCGGTGACCAGCGCGAGCAGTTCGGGCTTGGCCTGACCGACAACCTTGCGGCTGCCGTCGATGCGCTCGTCGAGGCGGTTGAGCGCCTCCGGCAGCGTCTCGTCGATCTCGCGCGCGGCGGCGTCGAGCGCGAGCAGCAGCGCCTCGGTCGTGCCGATCGTCTTTATCGCCATCGCGTCGCCGGTCTTCAACGCCTCCGTCATCGCATCGGCGGAGCCGCCGAGCGCGCTGATCGATGCCGCCAAATGCTGCGTCCGGTCGACGCCGGTCGCGTGCAGCGCGTCCAGCCGCTGTTCGACCGCCGCGATGCCGTCGTGGAGACCGCCGACCAGTATGTCGCTGGCACCGTGTTGCTGGTGCAGACGGTTGGCGATGAGTTCGATCGCGGCGTCGATCGCGCCGACCCGCTCGCCCAGTGCGCTGACGCTGTCGTGCGCGGCTGCGTGGAGCGCGGCCTGACGCTGATCGACAAGGCCGAGCATCGAATCACCCTGATCCGCCAAATCCGCGCGCGAGCGTTCCATCGTTGCGGCGGCGCGGGTGGCGAGCACCTCCACCGTCTCCGCCATCGCCGCGGCGACCTGTTCCAGCTTCGACCCGGCCGTGTGGCCGCTGTCGCCGATCCGCTGAAGGTGGCCGGCCAGCGACGCGACGGCGGTGGTCGACAGCGTGTCGGCTTCGCGGGCGCGGTCGGTCAGTGCGGAAAGCTGCGCATCGAGCGCGGCGACGTGCGCGGCGGCACCCAGCCCGGCCTGCTCGATGCGGCGGCCGACTTCTTCGCTATCGGCCTGTGCCGCGGGCATGGCGGCGAGCAGTTCGCCGACCGTCGCGCGGGCGCGCTCCGCCGCGGTGGCGAGGGTTGCGGCGTGGGCGCGGGCGGCGTCGACCTCCGTCGACAGTCCACGCCCGACCGACTCCAGCCGGTCCGCCGCCACGTCGCCGACCGAAGCCAGCGTCGAAAGCTGGTGGGCGATCTGTTCGCGTTGCAGGTGAAGCGACTGCGACAACGCGTGGATGCGACGCTCCAGCGCCTGCGCCTCGCTGCGCATCGCGCGGGCGGTCAACGCGAACCGGCGTGCCTCCGCCCGGCTGCTCCGCTGCGCGAGGAGCCAGACGATGCCGATCAGCGCGGGCACGGTGGCGAGTGCCGCAACGAACTGCACCAGCTCGACCGGTCGGAGCGTCGCCAGGGAGTCCCACGTCAGCGCCAGCATCCCGCCGATCCACGCAAACGACAGCAGGATCGCGAGCGTCGGCAGCAGCCATCCGGCGCGCGGTGCGACGATGTCCGCCTCCACCAGATCGAGCACGTCCTCCTCCTGCGGCTCGACCTCATAGTCTGAGCGGCGGTAATCGGACGCCGTATCGGCGGTCGGCCAGAGATCGTGATTGCCCAGCGTATCCCCCTTGGTCGCCGATGGATTTGGCCTTGCTTAGCATTTTTCCACGCCACGGCCAGCCTCGTGCGGCAACCGGTCGTTAACGAAGGCAGCGTAGCACCGGGGACATGGCTTATGATCCCGGAGCAATCGATGCGACCCTGGCAGCGGCAGTCGGCGACGAACCCGGCCTGATCGCCGAATTGCGCGTCGCGTTCGTCGAGAGTGCGGTCAAGGCGCTGGCGCAAATGGCATCTGCGACGGAGGTCGACGGCTGGCGGACGGGGGCAACGCGGCTGAAGGGGCTGGCGGCGAGTTTCGGCGCGGTGCGCCTGATGGCGCTGGCGGCGACCGCGGCCGACGGGTGCGTCGGGGATGCGGTGATGCTGTCCAAGCTCAAGCGTGCCGTGGCGCGGCTGGACGGCGAAGGGGTGGTTTAGAGGTCCTTGAGGTTTGGGGACGGCGTTCCCGCAAGCACTGAGCCTCGCGGGGGGCAACCTGCCGCCGCTGCCGCACCGGACACGCCACCAGCAACAGAAGGGCGGTTGACCCTCGCCGCGCGGTCCCTATCAGCCCCACGATGCTTGCGGGGCTTCTTTTTGCCGAACTCGAGGCGCTCGATCGCCCGGGAACGCTGATCGCGACGCTGCCGTTCGGCGGCGGGACGGTGATCGAATATCAGGCGCGGCTGCTGATCGCGGCGGGCGCGGCGCAGATCATCGTGTCGGTCGGCCGGCTGACGCCCGAACTCATCGGCGCATTGGGGCGCATCGGCAAGCGCGGCATCGTCGTCGACACGGTGCGGTCGGCGGTGGAGGCACAGGCGCGGCTGCATCCGCTGTCGACGATCGTGATGGTCGCCGACGGGCTCATCACGACGCAGGGGCTGATCGACGGTTTCGCCAAGAGCGACACGGCCGGCGACGCGTTGCTGGTGCTGCCCACGGACACCGCGGGGCCCGATTACGAGCGGTTGGGCGGACAGCTTGCGTGGGGCGGCGTCGGTCGCATCGACCCGCGCCGGATCGCGGAGGTCGCCGCCCTGCCGAACGACTATGCCTTGCAATCCAGCATCCTGCGCCTCGCCGAACAGGCGCAGGCCGTGCATGTGCCGCTGGCATTGGAGGATGTGCGGGACGGCCACGGGCTGGAGCATAGCGCCGTCGCCTTCGCGTCGCGTGGACGCATGGTGCTGGCCGCGACGGTGGCGGACCGGCGAGACTGGTTCAACGCCGCGATCCTCGGGCCGATCGCCCGGTCGGTGACGCCGAAGCTGCTCGACCGCCACATCGCGACCGAAGCCGTCGTGGGCGGTGGCGTAGCGGTCGGACTGACGGGGCTGGCGACGGAAGCGTTCGGGCCCGGGTGGCTGGGGCTGGGGCTGGTGCTGGTCGGCGTGCTGGCGCTGGGCGTCGCGCGCGTGCTGGCGGCGCTCAGGGACGAGGAGCGGCTGGCGCAGGTGGGCCGGCTCGGCACCCTGACCTTACCCGCCCTGGCGTTCGCGGTGGCGGGCGTGGTCGTGGGGAGCGGCGGCGCGGTCGCGCCGTTGCTGGCCGGGGGGCTGCTGTTCCTCGGCGGGCTGGCGGAGCGGGCGATCAGGCGCGATCGGCGGCGGCGCTGGTGGGGCGGGCCGCCTGCTTATCTGCTCGCCGCCACGCTGGGTGCGGTGATCGGCTGGCCGATAGCGGGGCTGGGTCTGGCGGCGGCCTATGCGGCGGCGACGCTGACCGCGGCGGTCGAGTCGCTGCGCGAAAAGGCTTAGCGCGCGCCAGGCTTAGGCCCTCATTAACGACGTTGGCGCTAGACATCGCGCCATGTCGCCAGCCCCGCCCTCGGACACCGTCCCCGCCTGGGACCGCGATGCGGTCGCGGCGCGGGCTGCGCGGGTCGGCGAACGAGCCGAGGCGGAACTGGGCGGGGCGATCGCCGACTTCTTCCTGAGCAATGAAACGCGGCTGGATGATCGCACGCGCGCCGCACTGGCCGCGACGATGCGAGGTGTCGTTGCAGGGGTGGAGGCCGACATCCGCCGTCATGCGGCGCGCCTGCTGGCCGATGAGGAACAATCCGAAAAGGCAGAGGCGGTGTTGACGCGATCGTCCGACGTGTTCGGGCGCCTGATGCGGGCCGGCGTTCTGAAAGATGCCGATTTGATGGGCGAGATGATCGCTCGCGTGCGTCTCGACCTGATTGAGGCGGCGTTGCCGGTGGCGGTGTCGGGCCCGGACGCGCCAAGCCTGTTGGTGCGGCTGGCGAATGCGCCCGACCGCGTCGTCGCGGTGGCCGCGGCGGCTCTGCTGGCGGCGGATAATCGCCGGCGGGATGCGAACGAGAGCGGCGCGGGGATCGACGGCGATCTGCCCGTCGAACTGCATCGGCGTCTGGTCTGGTGGATCGCAGCGGCGATCCGGGGCGATGCCGACGCGGATGTGGATCGCGCGATCGTCGCTTCCGCGGAGCGCAGCCTGAGCGCGCATGACGAGACCGACCGGGTTGAGGCGATCGCATCGCGACTGGCGGCGGCGATCGCGCCGCGGCGGAGCGAACTGCCCGACCTGCTGGTCGAAACGCTGGGCAATCGACGTCTGCAGCTGTTCGTGGCGCTGCTGGCGCAGGCGCTCGACTGGCCGACGGATCAGGCGCGCACCGTCACGCTGGAGCCGGCGGGCGATCGGCTGTGGCTGGCGTGTCGCGCGATCGATCTCGACCGGGCGACGATCGCCAAGATCGCGCTGGCTCTCGCCGATGCCGATCCGACGCGCGATATCGAGGCCTTTGCGGACGATCTCGACGCCATCGCTGCGGTTGCGGTTGGCGACGCCCGCGCGGCGCTGGCGTCGCTGACGCTGCACCGCGATTATCGGGATGCGATTCGTGCGTTGAAGGGGCAGGGCGGATGACCGCGGCCGTCGCGCACGCCGTGATCGATCTCGATGGGCTGCTGGTGTCCGCCGATCCCGCCATCGCCTCGCTCAATCGCCGCGCGGGGGGCGCGGAAGGGCAGATGCTGGCCGTCCCGCAGCTCGCAACGGTGGCGCGGCTGGCGCGGCGGCTGGGGATCGTCGTCGCGCGGCGCGTGGTCGTCGCGGACGATGAAAGCGATGTTGCCCTGTGGGTGCGCGCGCAGCCGGAGGGCGGGCAGGTCCGCCTCGCCGCCAGTGGCTGGGGGGAGACGCCGGCCTGGGCACCGATCGACGACGTGCCGGATGCTGTGCCCGGCGACGGCCGCTGGCGGTGGGAGACGGACGCGACGTTGCGGCTGACCTTCGTGTCGCTGGACGCGGGGACACTCTACGGGTTCGATCCTCTGGGGATGCTCGGCAAGCCGCTGTCGGCGCTGTTCGGCTTCGCGGAGAATGCGGATGGCGCGATGCCGATCCTCGATGCGCTGGCGCGTCGGCGCGTGCTGAAGGGGCAGGCGGCGGAGTTGAAGCCCAACGGCCGATTGGTGGTCTTGTCGGCGCGACCGCGGGTCGATGCGCTCGGCGAGTTTGCCGGGCTGGTCGGGACGGTGGCGGAGGGTGGGGAGCCTGTGGCGGTAGACGTCGAAGAGACGCTGCCGGCCAGCTTCACGCGGGGGCTGGACCGCGCACTGCGTGGACCACTGGCGCGGATCGTGGCGAATGCGGACAGCATTCATGCGCAGGCGGACGGGCCGATCACGCCGGGCTATGCCGACTATGCCGCCGACATCGCCAGTGCCGGGCGACATCTCTTGTCGTTGGTGGACGATCTGGTCGACCTTCAGGCGATCGAGCGGGCGGAGTTCCGGCCGACGATAGAATCGATCGATCTTGCCGATGTCGCGCGACGTGCGGCGGGCCTGCTCACGGTGCGGGCAGATATGGCGGGCGTGGCGATCGACCGGCCTCGCTTCGACGACACGGTTCCTGCCCTGGGCGATTTCCGGCGTGCGTTGCAGATCCTGGTAAATCTGGTCGGCAATGCCGTCCGCTACACAGACAGTGGCGGCAATGTGCGGGTCGAAACGGCGGTGGTCGGCGACCGGGCGCAAGTGACCGTGATCGATGCGGGCAAAGGGATCGCCCCGGAGGATCAGGCGCGCATCTTCGATAAGTTCGAACGGGTCGATCCGACCGAGCCGGGCGGCAACGGGTTGGGCCTGTTCATCGCGCGTCGGCTGGCACGGGCGATGGGCGGCGACCTGACCGTGGCGAGCGTACCGGGCGAAGGTGCGCAGTTCACGCTGTCGTTGCCGGCGGAGTTGTAGGCGGCTCGTGAGTCGCTCAGATCCTCCGCTCCTTGAGGATGGGATTTTCGTTCAGCGCCTGGGAAGACGCCGCGCCACCAGCAGCATCAGCAAGCCCGCCACGGCGAGCGCCGCACCGTAGTCCGCCCAGACGCGCTGCTGGAGCATGAAGCTGGAGGCGGGCCACCGGATGTAACCCAGCCCCTGGCCGATCCAGAGCAAACCCATGAGCGTCGCGAGGACGCCGAGGATCAGGAGGATCGCGCGCAGGGGCCGCATGATCGGCTCAGCGTTCCGTGACGGGAACGTAGCTGCGCTGCGTCGGCCCGGTATAGAGCTGGCGCGGACGGCCGATCTTCTGGTCGGGATCGGTAATCATCTCGTTCCATTGCGCGACCCAGCCAACGGTGCGGGCGAGCGCGAACAACACGGTGAACATCGACGTCGGGAAGCCGATCGCCGACAGGATGACGCCCGAGTAGAAGTCGACGTTCGGGAACAGCTTCTTTTCGACGAAATAGGGATCGTTCAGCGCGATCTCCTCGAGCTGCAACGCCACGTCGAACAGCGGGTCTGTGACCTTCAGTTCGGCGAACACCTCGCGTACCGTCTTCTGCATCACCGTCGCGCGGGGGTCGTAATTCTTGTAGACGCGGTGACCGAAGCCCATCAGGCGGAACGGATCGTTCTTGTCCTTCGCGCGGGCGATATACTCCGGGATGCGATCGGGCGTTCCGATCTCCCGCAGCATGTTGAGCGCCGCTTCGTTCGCGCCGCCATGCGCCGGTCCCCACAGGCAGGCGATGCCCGCCGCGATGCAGGCGAACGGGTTCGCACCGGACGATCCCGCGAGACGGACGGTCGAGGTCGACGCGTTCTGCTCGTGATCGGCGTGCAGGATGAAGATGCGGTCCAGTGCCTTCTCGATCACCGGGTTCACGATATAGGGCTCGGCCGGAACGCCGAACGTCATCCGCAGGAAGTTGCCGGTGTAGCTGAGCGAATTGTCCGGATACAGGAACGGCTGCCCGACGCTGTACTTGTACGCCATCGCCGCGATCGTCGGCATCTTGGCGATCAGGCGGTGCGAGGCGATGACGCGCTGCGCCGGATCGTGGATGTCCGTGGAGTCGTGATAAAAGGCCGACAGCGCCCCGACGACGCCGCACAGGATCGCCATCGGATGCGCATCGCGCCGGAACCCGCGGAAGAACGTCGCAAGCTGTTCATGCACCATCGTGTGGCGCGTGATCGTGGTCGAGAAATTTTCCAGCTCCTGCTTGGACGGCAGTTCGCCGTTCAGGAGCAGGTACGACACCTCCATGAAGCTCGACTGTTCGGCCAATTCGCCGATCGGGTAGCCGCGGTGGAGCAGCACGCCCTGATCGCCGTCAATATAGGTCAGCGTCGACTGGCACGATGCGGTCGAGGTGAACCCCGGATCGTAGGTGAAGGCGTCCGTCTGCGCATACAGCTTGCGGATGTCGATCACATCCGGCCCGATCGTCCCGGACATGACCGGATAATCGAGCTGCTTGGAGCCGAGGGAGAGCTTCGCGGCGTCGGTCATTCCACCATCCTTGTTCTAGCTGGTATTCTTAGCTGGCCATCCGGTCGGCGATGCGACCCAGGCTTTCCTCGCGCCCGAGCAGCGCGACGACATCGAAGATCCCGGGCGACGTGCGTCGTCCGGTCAGCGCGGCGCGAAGGGGTTGCGCGACCTGGCCGAGCTTCAAGCCCCGCGCGTCGGCGACCCGCCGTACCGCAGCTTCGATTCCGTCCGTATCCCAGCCGTCGAGCGCGTCAAGCGCCGCATGAACCTCCGCCAGGATAGCCGGTGCGTCGCCCGCGAGGAGCGGAGCCGCCGCCTCGTCGATCGTGAGCGGCCGAGTGGCGATGAGGAACTGCGCGCCGTCCGCCAGCTCGTTGAGGTTGGCGGCGCGGGGCTTCAACGCCGGCATCGCGGCGGTCAGGCGGGCTTCGTCGGCCCCGGTCATCCGGGCCGCGACGAGCTTGGCGAGACGGGCGTCGTCGGCCTCGCGGATATAGAGGCCATTCAGATGTTCGAGCTTCTTCAGGTCAAAGCGGGAAGGACTTTTACCAACGGCGGCAAGGTCGAACCACTTCACCGCCTCGTCCCGCGCGATAATCTCCGCGTCGCCGTGACCCCAGCCGAGGCGCAGCAGATAATTGTCGAGCGCCTCAGGCAGGATACCGAGTTCGTCGCGATACGCTTCGATCCCGACCGCACCATGGCGCTTCGACAGCTTCGCGCCGTCCGAGCCGTGGATCAGCGGGATGTGCGCATAGACCGGCTCCGGCCAGCCGTTCGTCCGGTAGATCGGCAACTGGCGAAAGGCGTTGTTGAGGTGGTCGTCGCCGCGGATGACATGGGTCACCCCCATGTCGTGATCGTCGACCACGACCGCAAGCATGTAGGTCGGCGTACCGTCCGAGCGGAGCAGGACAAGGTCGTCGAGTTCGGCGTTCTGCACCGTCACCGCGCCCTGCACCTGATCCTCGATCGTCACCGACCCCTCCTGCGGTGCGCGCAAACGCACGACGAAGGGCTGGTCCGCCGGGCCGTCGGTGCGATCGCGCCACGGGCTGCGGATGCGGAGCGGCTTCTTCGCGGCCTGCGCCGCTTCGCGCTGGGCGGCGATTTCCGCCTGCGTCATCCAGCAGCGGTAGGCGTGGCCGTTCGCGACCATTGCATGCGCGACCTCGGCATGACGATCGGAGCGGGCGAACTGGAACACGGCATCGCCGTCCCAATCGAGCCCTAGCCAGCGCATGCCTACTAAAATCGCATCGATCGCCGGCTGCGTCGAGCGGGCGCGGTCGGTATCCTCGATCCGAAGCAGGAACTGGCCACCATTGTGACGCGCGAACAGCCAGTTGAACAGCGCGGTGCGCGCACCGCCCAAATGCAGGAATCCGGTCGGCGAAGGGGCGAACCGCGTGACGACGGAGGTGGGTTCGGGCGTGCTGCCCGGAACGGATGTTGCGCTCAAGCGCGCGTGCTCCCAGACTGTGGATCAAATGGCCAGTTCAGCCGCCGCAGCCCCTAGCACGCACCCCGCGCGGCGACAAATTGCGGCTGTGCAACATAGGCTGGAAACATTGCTGGAGGCCGAGCGCGACCAGCTGGTGTTGTGGCTGCCCGTGATGCTCGGGGCGGGGGTGGCGGCGTGGTTCGTACTGCTTCGGCGAAGCGAGTGGACGGCGGTGCTGCTGGCACTGACGGCGACGGCGTGCCTGGCGGCGGCATTGGGTCGCGGCGGTAGGGCGAGCAGGGCGGTTGCGGTCGGCGCGCTGGCGATGGCGGTTGGGCTGGCGCTGATATGGTGGCGGGCGGAGCGGGTGGCGGCGCCGGTGCTGGCGCGGCCGGCGGTGGCGGCGTTCGACGCCCGCGTCGAGCGGGCCGAGCCGCTGGTGGCACGTGAACTGGTGCGGCTGACGCTGGCGCCGATTGATGCGCCGGCGCTGCCGCGGCGGTTGCGGGTCAATCTTGCTGAAGCGGATGTGCCGGCGGGCCTGACGCGGCGGGCGGTTATCCGGTTGCGGGCGAGGCTGCTGCCGCCGCCGGATGCGGCGGTGCCGGGGGCGTACAGCTATGCCCGCGCGGCGTGGTTCGCCGGGGTTGGGGCGACGGGGCGGGGCTTTGCACCGGTGCGGATCGTGACGCCGGGTGATGCCGAGCTGGGGCTGCGGGCGACGCTGACGCGGCATATCACCGAGCGGGTGGCGGGGAGTGCGGGCGGTGTGGCGGCGGCGCTGGCGACCGGCGATGTCGGGTCGATTGCGGAGGAGGATGCCGAGGCTATGCGCGCGGCGGGGCTCGCGCATTTGCTGTCGGTGAGCGGGTTGCACATCACTGCTGTCGTGGGTGCGACGATGCTGATCGTGATGCGGCTGCTGGCACTTTGGCCGGCGCTGGCGTTGCGGGTGCGGCTGCCGCTCGTCGCCGCTGCGGTGGGGGCCGGGGCGGCGGTCGGGTACACGCTGTTGACGGGGTCGGAGGTGCCGACGATCCGGTCGTGCGTGGCCGCGCTGCTGGTGCTGGCGGCGCTGGCGCTCGGGCGGGAAGCGATGACGCTGCGGCTGGTGGCGGCGGGGGCGATCGTGGTGCTGATCGCGTGGCCCGAGTCGCTGGCCGGGGCGAGCTTCCAATTGTCGTTTGCCGCCATCACCGCAATCGTGGCGCTGCACGACCATCCGTGGATGCGTGGCTTTGCCGAGGTGCGGGAGAAAGGCCTGCTGCGGCGATGGGGCCGGGGTGCGGTGTTGCTCCTGATGACGGGCGTCGTCGTCGAGGCCGCGTTGATGCCGATCGCGGTGTATCACTTCCATCGTGCCGGATTGTACGGGGCGTTGGCCAATATGGTCGCCATCCCGTGGACGACGTTCGTGGTCATGCCGTTGGAGCTCCTGGCGTTGCTGCTGGACGTGGCGGGGCTGGGTGCGCCGGTGTGGTGGCTGGTGGAGCGGGCTTTGTGGGCGCTGCTGTGGCTGGCGCGGATCGTGGCGTCGGCGCCGGGGGCGGTGCGGGCGTGGCCGGTCATGCCGGACGCGGCGTATGCGCTGATCGTTGTCGGTGGCCTGTGGCTTGCGCTGTGGCGGACGGAGTGGCGGCGCTGGGGTTTGGCCCCGCTGGCCGTCGGTTCCTTGTGGGCGGCGATGACGCCGGCGCCCGATCTGCTGGTGAGCGGGGACGGGCGGCATGCGGCGGTGCGGACCGAATATGGGGCGATGGCGCTGCTGAGGGAGCGGGCCGGCGAGTATATGCAGAACGTGCTGAGCGAGAATGGCGGTGTGAAGGGTGCGCCGATGACGCTGGACGGTTTGCCGGGGGCGGCGTGCAGTGCCGACCTGTGTGCGGTCGATGTTGCCGGGCGGCGGGTGGTGATGACGCGGAGTGCATATCTGGTGCCGGTAAGGGCGCTGATCGCGGCGTGCGTCGGGGCGGATGTGGTGGTGAGCGAGCGGCGCTTGCCGGTCGGGTGTCGGCCGCGGTGGTTGCGGCTGGAACGGGATGTGCTGGCGCGGACCGGGGGCGTTGCCGTCGGGCTGAGCGGGGGGTGGACGGCGACGGTACGGCGGGCCGGGGATGAGCATCCGTGGGTTTTGGCGGCTGGGCGAGAGGATTCGGGGGCGGGGTTCCGTCGTTTCCGACGTTGAACGTTTTCAGTGCCTTGCGGGATCGGACCGCTGGAAGGTTAGGCTAAGGTTAGTCCAATGCGGTGTTTTGGGCCGTCCGATATCTTGAATGACGCGCTTGCGGCGAGGCCCTCCCCCAGCCCCTCCCCGAGGGGAGGGGAGGGGAGCAGAATGGCGCAGAAGGCTCACTCTTCCGCTATAACGCAGCTCCCCTCTGTAGGACAGCGCCCGCCGCTTCAGTCGTAGCGGCGAAGGATGCCGGACAGCTTGCCCTGGATGCGAACCTGCTGCGGACTGTAGCGCTGCGGATCGTAGGCGCGGTTGGCGGGGTCCAGGCGGACCATCGCGCCTTCGCGGCGGAAATACTTCAGCGTCGCTTCGGCGTCCTCGATCAGCGCCACGACGATTTCGCCGTCGCGGGCGGTTTCGGTGCGGCGGACGAGAGCATAGTCGCCGTCGAGAATACCCGCCTCGACCATCGAGTCACCGGCGACTTCGAGCGCGTAATGCTCGCCCGCGCCGAGCAAGGCGGCGGGAACGGCGAGCATCGAGGAGCCTTCGAACGCCTCGATCGGGACACCGGCAGCGATGCGTCCGTGCAACGGGATCTCGACCACGTCGTTCGCAGGCTGGCGAAGTGGAGGAAGTGGAGGCGTCGGAGCCTTCGTCTTCGGTGCCTTCTTGGCGTCGGCACGCTCGGGCATGCGCAACACCTCCAGCGCGCGGGCGCGGTTGGGGAGGCGGCGGATGAACTGGCGTTCCTCCAGCGCGGAGATCAGGCGGTGAACGCCCGACTTGGACTTCAGGTCGAGTGCATCCTTCATCTCCTCGAACGAGGGAGACACCCCCGTCTCGGCGAGGCGATCGTTGATGAAGCAGACCAGCTCGTGCTGCTTGCGCGTGAGCATCGCGTTTCCCTCCGTCGGAACCCGGCTGTCCTTCAGAACAGACGAGGAACCTATATGGAACGCAAAACTTGTCGTCAAGCGATCCCCAAGATTTCCGCCGAGTCGCCGGCCTTTGCGGGCGGCGCATCGGTCGGCCGGACGATGAGGCAGGTCGAGCGCGCGAGCGTCAGCAGCATCGAACTGTCCTGAATCGTAGAGGCATAGGCACGGCCTTCGCGAATTTCCGCCCGCAGATAGTCGGTGCGCGGGCCGTTCGCGGGCAGGTCCTCGCCCAGCAACACCGTGCCAGTCTGCGGCAGCGGATCGCGTGCGCCGGCGAGATGCGCGATCAGCGGGCGGACGAACAACGTCGCGGTGACGAAGGCGGACACCGGATTGCCGGGCAGGCCGAGCACCGCCGCATCGCCAAGGCGGCCGGCCATCATCGGCTTGCCAGGCCGTAGCGCGATCCGCCAGAAGTCGATCGTACCGCCCGCCGCCTCCAGCGCGGGGCGGACGAGATCGTGGTCGCCGACCGACGCGCCACCGGTGGTCACGAGCAGGTCGGCCTCGACCGCAGCGAAGGCGTCCCGCAAGGCGTCGAGCCGGTCGGGCAGGATGCCGAGATCGACGATGTCGACGGGCAGGTCCGCGATCATCGCCGCGAGCATGACGCCGTTCGATTCGGGCAGTTGCGATCCGAGCGGCATCGTTCCGGCAGGGACGAGTTCGTCGCCCGTCGCGGCGATCGCGACGCGAATGCGTCGGCGCACGGGCAGGGTGGCGAGGCCGCCAGTGGCAGCGACGGCGATACGCGCCGGAGTCAGGCGGTCGCCGGTCGCGATCAGGCGGGTGCCGGTGTGGAAGTCGAGTCCGCGCGCGCGGGTGTTGCGGCCGAGGTGACCGGGGCCTTCACCGGCCAGCGTCAGGCGGTCGCCGTCGCGGCCGGCCTCTTCCTGGATCAGCACTGTGTCGGCACCGGCGGGCATCGCGGCACCGGTGAAGATGCGCGTGGCCTGATAAGCGTCGACTGTCCCATCGAAGGGGCGGCCCGCGGCGCTTTCGCCGATCACCGTCCAGGGGCCGGGCAGGTCGGCGAAGCGGATCGCGTAGCCGTCCATCGCCGAAAGGTCCGCCACGGGCTGCGTCCGCGCGGCGAGAATGTCGGCGGCGGCCCATCGGCCCGCGGCGTGCGGGAGCGGCACGTCCTCCGTCGCGACCGGCGGTTTGAGCGCGAACAGGCGGGACTGGGCTTCGGCGACTGGTACGAGCGTCATGCGCGTGCCTTGCCACGCCGGTTGCGCGTGGAACAGCGTCAGTGCGGGGTGACGCCCATCTCCACGCCGGTTTTGTCGTAAAGCGCGAAGCGATCGACGAGATCGGCGCTGGCGCGGTTATAACCGATCACCGTCACCTCCGCACCGTCGCGGCGCAGGCGCGCGACCGCCTTGTCGAGCGCACCCACGGCGGAGATATCCCAGAAATGTGCGGCGGTGACGTCGATCAGGACGTGGGCGGCGGGCTCCGGCATCCGGAAGGCGCGGGTGAAGCGGTCGACCGAGGCGAAGAAGATCTGGCCGGTGACGATGTAGGTGGCGACGGTGCCGTCTTCCGTCCGCTCGACCGCGAACATGCGACGGACCTTATTCGCGAAGAAGATGCCGGACAGCAGCACGCCCGCCAGCACGCCCTGCGCGAGATCGCGGGTGAGGACGACGACCGCGACCGTGACGAGCATGACGACCGAGGATGTCGGCGGGTGGCGGCGCAAATTGGGGATCGAGTTCCAGCTGAACGTGCCGATCGACACCATGACCATTACGGCAACGAGCGCCGGCATCGGGATGCGGCCGACGAACGGACCGAGCACCGCGAGCAGGAACAGCAGGAACACGCCCGCGGTCAGCGTCGACAGGCGGGTGCGGCCGCCGGACGTGACGTTGATGACCGACTGCCCGATCATCGCGCAGCCGCCCATGCCGGCGACGAGCGCGGCGGCGATGTTGGCAGTGCCCTGACCGGCGCACTCGCGACGCTTGTCGCTGTCGGTGTCGGTCATGTCGTCGACAATCTGCGCGGTCAGCAGCGATTCGAGCAGGCCAACCGCGGCCATCGTCAGCGAATAGGGGAGGATGATGCGCAGCGTGTCGAGCGTCAGCGGCACCTGCGGAAGGTGCAGGCTGGGCAGCCCCTGCGGCAGCGCGCCCATGTCGCCGACCGTGGTGACCGGCACGTTCAGGCCGATACCGATCGCCGCCAGCACGAGGATCGCGACGAGCGGGGAAGGGACCGCTTTCGTCAGGCGCGGCAGGAGGTAGATGATCGCGAGACCGGCCGCGACCATCGCGTACGTCTCCCACCCACGCCCGATCAGTTGCGGTAGCTGCGCCATGAAGATGAGGATTGCGAGCGCGTTGACGAAGCCGGTGATGACCGAGCGCGAGACGAACTGCATCAGCAGATCGAGCCGCGCGAGACCGGCGAGCATCTGGATCAGACCCATCAAAATCGTCGCGGCGAAGAGGTATTCGACGCCGTGGTCGCGGACGAGCGGTACGACGACGACCGCGACGGCGGCCGTGGCGGCGGAGATCATGCCGGGCCGCCCGCCGGTGAAGGCGATGACGGTGGCGATCGCAACCGACGCGTAGAGGCCGACGCGGGGATCGACGCCGGCGATGACGGAAAATCCGATCGCCTCCGGGATCAGGGCAAGCGCGACGACGATCCCTGCGAGCAGGTCCGCGCGCGGATTCGACAGCCAGTCGCGGCGAAGCGTGGCGATTATTGTCATGGGGGAAGGTCCGAGTGTGCGGCAGGGTCGCCGCGCTGTCCCGGGGATAGGCGCCGGGCCGAGCCACCCGGCTGGGCCGGGTCCGTCTTGTTCGGGGCTTTAGGCGGGGGAGGGGGTTCGGGCAAGGGGTGGGCGCAAGAGGCTGGTGCCCGTCCCTTCCCGCCTTGTCGCTACCCTTTAGCAATCATCGCGACATAGCTGCGCTACCGGTTACCAAGCCACCACCCCGGCGCGGGCCGGGGTTCAGTTGAGTGATGTTCGCAGTAGATTACCGCAGACATCGCAACTGGGCGCGGCCTTCCGGGCTGATAGAAGATGGTTCTCGGACGATCCCCGTACAGGTGAGGACTTGAGAGGGAGGAGCCTTGGCCGTGCCGCTTGTGGAGAGACCCTCCCCCAGCCCCTCCCAAGGTGAGGGGGCGTTAAAAGGGCTTACGCTGCCACCCAGTCGCCCGACTTGCCGCCCGTTTTCGTCAGCAGGCGGACGCCGTCGATGGTCATGGCTTTGTCGACGGCCTTGACCATGTCGTAGACCGTCAGCAGCGCGACCGTCGCGGCGGTGAGGGCTTCCATTTCGACGCCGGTCTGGCCGGTCGTGGCGCAGGTGGCGGTAACGGTGACGCCGGTGTCCGTCGCGTCGAGGTCGATCGTGACCTTCGACAACGGGAGTGGGTGGCAGAGCGGGATCAACTCCGCGGTGCGCTTGGCGGCCATGATCCCGGCGACGCGCGCGACGGCGAGGACATCGCCCTTGTTCGCGGACGCGTCCCGGACCAGCGCCAGCGCTTCGGCCGACATCGCAATGCGACCGGTCGCCACCGCCTGACGCTTCGTCGCGGTCTTGTCGCCGACATCGACCATGCGCGCCGCGCCGGTTTCGTCGAGATGCGTCAGGCCGGTCATCCGTTCAGCAGCGTCCGTGTCGCTGCCTCGACATCGGCGTGCCGCATCAGCGCTTCGCCGACGAGGAAGCAGCGGACACCGTGCTCGGCGATCGCCTCCAGATCGGCATGCGTCGTCAGGCCGCTTTCGGCGACGAAGGTGCAGTCGGGCGGGGCGAGCGCCTTGAGCTTCCACGAGCGCGAGGTGTCGACCGAGAAGTCGCGCAGATCGCGGTTGTTGACGCCGATCAGCCGCGAGCGGAGCTTCAGCGCGCGGTCCAGTTCGTCTTCGTCGTGGACCTCGACCAGCACGTCGAGACCCTGCTCGATCGCGGCGGCTTCGAGTTCGGCGAGCGTGGCGTCATCGAGCGCGGCGACGATCAGCAGGATCGCGTCCGCGCCCAGGCTGCGCGCCTCGACCACCTGATAGGGGTCGACGGTGAAGTCCTTGCGCAGGACGGGCAGCGACACGGCGTCACGGGCTGCGATCAGATACGCGTCGGAGCCCTGGAAATACTGCTCGTCGGTCAGCACCGACAGGCAGGCCGCGCCTCCGGCCTCATAGGCGCGGGCGTGCGCGGGAGGATCGAAATCGGGACGGATCAGGCCCTTGCTGGGGCTGGCCTTCTTGACCTCGGCGATCAGCGCGTGGCCCGGTTTGGCGTCGAGCGCGGCGCGGAAGCCGCGGGGCGGGGTTGGGGTGCGCGCGGCGAGGTCGGCATAGGAGGTCGCGGCTTTGCGGGTCGCGATTTCCTCTCGCTTGGTGGCGAGGATCCGGTCGAGCATGTTGGCGTAACTGGTCATGCGTAAGCGATCCAGCGATCAAGCAGCGCGTTGGCGTCGCCGCGATCGATCGTCTCGGCGGCGAGCATCGCGCCGTCCTTAAGGGTAGGGGCCTTGCCCGCCAGCAGCAGCGCGGCGGCCGCGTTGAGCAGCACGGCGTCGCGGTAGGCGCTGTGTTCGCCGGCGAGCAGGCGGCGCAGCGCGAGGGCGTTGTGTGCGGCGTCGCCACCGCGGATCGCCTCGACCGGAGAGCGGGGCAGGCCGGCGTCCTCGGGCGTGACGCTGGAGGGGAGTGAGGCGTTGCCGACCGATACGACGACGCTGGGGCCGGCGCCGGACAGTTCGTCGAGTCCTTCTTCGCCCGAGACGACGAAGGACGCTTCGGTGCCGAGCTGCTCCAGCACGTCGGCGTAAAGCGTGGCGTAGTCGGGGCGGGCAATGCCGATCAACTGGCGCGTGACGTGCGCCGGATTGGCGAGCGGTCCCATGAGGTTGAAGATCGTGCGACGACCGATCGCGCGGCGGATCGGCGTGATACGGCGCATCGCCGGGTGGTGGTTGGCGGCGAACAGGAAGCAGATGCCGATGTCGCGCAGGCTCGCCTCCGCCGACGCTCCGGCCGCGGCCATGTCGAGGCCCAGCGCCTCCAGCGTGTCCGCCGCGCCAGCCTTGGACGAGGCGGCGCGGTTGCCGTTCTTGGCGACGGGCACGCCGGTGGCGGCGACGATCAGCGCGACGGCGGTGGAGACGTTGAGCGTGTGGTGGCCGTCGCCGCCGGTGCCGCAGACGTCGATCGCGCCCGCGGGCGCCTCGATCGGGATCAGGCGGGCCCGCAGCGCGCGGGCGGCCTCGGCGATCTCGATCGAGGTTTCGCCACGCTCGGTCAGGCCGATCAGGAAGGCGGCGATCGCCTCGTCGCTGGCGCGACCGTCGAGCACGTCGGCGAAGGCGGCGGCGGCGGTTTCGCGAGACAGCGGGCTGTCGGTCGACGGCAGCAGCGCGAGCGTCGTCATGCGCGTTCGGTCACTTGGATGCCGGCGTCGCGCAGGAAGTTGGCAAGCATTGCGTGGCCGTGTTCGGTGGCGATGCTTTCGGGGTGGAACTGGACGCCGTGGATCGGCAGGGTCGCGTGGCGGAAGCCCATGACGGTGCCGTCCTCCGCGCGGGCGTTGACGAGCAGTGCGTCGGGTACGTCGTTGACGATCAGCGAGTGGTAGCGGGTGGCGGTGAAGGGCGAGGGCAGGCCGGCGAACATGCCGCTGCCGTCGTGCAGGACGGGCGAGGTCTTGCCGTGCATCAGGCCGCCCCGTTCCACCTTGCCGCCGAAATGCTGGCCGATCGCCTGATGGCCGAGACAGACGCCGAGCAGAGGCCGGCCAGCATCGGCGGCGGCGGCGACGAGGTCGAGGCTGACCCCCGCCTGCGTCGGCGTGCAGGGACCGGGCGAGATCAGGAACGCCTCCGCCCCCGACGACAGCGCCTGTCCCGCCGAGATGGCATCGTTGCGCACGACCTCCACTTCGGTTCCCAGTTCCATCAGATAGTGGACGAGGTTCCAGGTGAAGCTGTCGTAATTGTCGATTACGAGGATCATGCCCGCCGCCATAGCCGATGCGGACCCGCACGCAACATCGCTCTGGGCGGCGAAACATCGCGGCAACATGCCCGCGCCAGTCGGGCGTTCAGCGCGGAGCCATGCGGCGTCCGCGACGTTGTATCGTCCGAAGGAGTAAGATCATGAAGTCCAGCCTGTTCGCCGCCGCGATGCTGTTGGCCGTGCCGGGTGCCGGGTTCGCGCAGCAGGCCGAGACGGGTCAGCCGCCGCAGCGCATCCGCAGCGTCCAACTGGCCGATGGCCAGCAATGTCCGCAATCGACCGGTGACGAGGTGATCGTCTGCTCGCGGGCGGGTGAGCCGTATCGCATTCCGCCGGCGCTGCGCGATACGGGGCCGGTATCGGTGCCGAATTCGAGCTGGGCGGCACGGGCCGCCGACGGGGAGCAGACGCAGAGGGTGGCGTCAGGATTGCCCAACACCTGTTCGCCGAACGGGGTCGCGGCGCAATCTGGATGCTCGTTGCAGGCTAACCGTCGCTGGGCGGCTGAGCAGCGGGCGAGGCAGGCGGCGGAGCGGGCCATTCCGTAATCGGCGAAGCGGGGCTGCGGCTGTTACCCCGTTTCAAGCGGCGCAACGTCATAGGTGACGTTGCCCTGCTCCTGCCCCGTGCCGGCATTCCCTCGAACAGGGAAGCGCCCGACTACTGTCCGAACGCGCTTTCGCCGGCTCGCGACACCGCTTCTCGCGCTGCTGCGAGGATGGCGCCAGCCTTGGCTTCGCATTCGCGTTGCTCGTACTCAGGGATGGAGTCCGCGACGATGCCGGCTCCGGCCTGGACGTGGATCGTGCCGTCCTTGACCACGGCCGTTCGCAGGACGATGCAGCTGTCGAGGGAGCCGTCGGGCGAGAAATAGCCGACGCCGCCGGCGTACGCTCCGCGACGCTCGGGCTCCAGTTCAGCGATGATCTGGCAGGCGCGGACCTTGGGGGCGCCGCTGACGGTGCCGGCGGGGAAGCCGGCGAACATCGCATCCAGCGCGTCGCGATCGTCGGCCAATCTGGCGGTGACGTTCGAGACGATGTGCATGACGTGGCTGTACAGCTCGACCGTGTAGCTGTCGGTGACGCGCACGCTGCCGGGCGATGCGGCGCGGCCGGCGTCGTTGCGGCCGAGATCGAGCAGCATCAGATGTTCGGCGCGTTCCTTGGGATCGGCGAGCAGGGAGGTGCGGTTCGCCTCGTCTTCCGCCGCGGTCTTGCCGCGCGGGCGGGTGCCGGCGATCGGGCGGACGGTGATCTCCCCGTCGCGAACGCGGACCAGGATTTCCGGGCTGGACCCGATCAGCGCGAAGCCGGGCAGGTCGAGATGGTAGAGAAACGGCGACGGGTTGATCCGGCGCAGCGAGCGGTACAGCTCGAACGGCGGCAACGTGAAAGGTGCGGAGAAACGCTGCGCCAGCACGACCTGAAAAATGTCGCCTGCCGCGATATACTCCTTTGCGGCAGCCACCATCTCACCGTAGCGGCCGGGCGCGAGGGCGGGGGTGTAGGACGGCTCCGGCGCGTCGGCGCGGAAGGGGGCGGGCAGGTGCGTGGCGGCGAGGCGCGCGGCGACGGCGTCGAGCCGCGCCTCCGCCTCGGCGACGATCGCCGAGGGATCGCGCGCGAGGTCGGGCCAGGCGGGGGCAATCAGGTACAGCGTGTCGGCGAGACGGTCGAACACCAGCAGCACGGTGGGCCGTACGAACATCATGTCCGGCAGGCCGAGCGGGTCGGCGGAAGGCTGCGCCAAGTCTTCGACCAGCCCCACCGTCTCGTAGCCGAAATAGCCCACGAGACAGGTCAGGGCGCGCGGTAGCTCCGGATCGACCTCCGCGCGGCACGCGGCAACGAGCGCACGTAGCGCGGTCAGTGTCGGTTGCGGGCAGGGTTCGAAGGCGTCGCGATCATGCGGCCAGCGGCGGTTGATCGCCGCGTGCTGCCCGTGCGCGCGGAAGACGAGATCGGGGGCGAGGCCGATGATGCTGTGCCGACCACGGATCGCGCCGCCCTCGACCGATTCCAGCAGGAAGTCGCCGCGGCCCGGCTCGATCAGCTTCAGCGCGGCGGCGACCGGGGTCTCGGTATCCGCCACCTGCCGCCGCCAGATCATCGCCGGCCGGCCGGCGGCCAGCGTGTCGATTGCCGCCGTCATGACCCGGTCAGTTGCCGGTGCCGGACAGGTCCTTGCGGACGCGGGCGAGCGCGTTGCTGTCGGTCTTGACGCCGAGTTCGCTGCGCGCGGCGCGGGCGAACTGCTCCGCCAGCTCGCGACCGATCAGGCGCGAGATGTCGCCGCGGGCCCCGGCGATGGCGGCCGGGTTGCGGCTGGCATCGGCGCGCTCGACCTGGTTGAGCTTCACGATCAGCCAGCCGGCGCCCTGCGGCGCCTCCAGCAGCTTCGCCGAACCCTTCGCCATGCTGAACATCAGCGCGAGTGCGGGTTCGGCCCCGCCCTGCGCCTGCGCGAGTTGTGCGCGGGTCGCGCTGATCGGGCGGGCCGCAGGAGCACCGGCGGCGGCGAGCGCCTGCGGCAAGGCGGTGCCGCCATTGACCTTGGCGAGGACCTGACCGGCGAGCCGGCGCGCGGCCTGACGGCGGCGATCGGCGGTGAAGTCCGCGACGACGCGGTCCCGGATCTGCGCCAACGGACGCGGCGCGGCGGGGCTGATCGCGCCGACGGCGACGACGGCGAAGCTGCCGTCCGGGTTGGTCTGCACGAGCTGCGGCGGGTCGCCGTCGGCGGCGGTGAAGGCGGCGGTGACGACGGCGGTCAGCGCCGGGTCGATCTTCGCTCCGTTGAGCGGATCGACGCCCTGTGCCGTAACCGCGGGCGTGGTCTGCGGCTGGAGCGACTGATCCTTCACGACCTCGTCGAAGGTCGCGTCGGCGACCAGCGCATCGTCCATCTTGTCGTGGATGGTCGACATCGCCTCCGCGCCCTTCTGCTTGGACAGGGTGACGACGATGTCGTCGCGCGCCTGCGCCAGCGTGCGGCCCGGGACCTGCTGGATCGATTCGACGCGTGCGACGACGAAGCCCAGCGGCCCCTTGACCGGACCGACGACGGCGTTCGCGGCCGCGGCGAAGACCTGATCGGCGATCGCCGCGTCCGCCTGCTTCGCATAATCGATCTTGGTCGTGCCCTCGATCAGCGCGGCCTCCAGCCCTGCCTGCGTCGCGGCGGCGGCGATCGGCGTGCCGGCACGGACCTTGGCGGCGAGTGCCGTGGCGCCCGCCTGATCGAGGACGATGACCTGGCGGATCGTGCGCTTCTCGGTCGGCTGATACTGCGCCTTGTTCTGGTTGTACGCCTGCGCGATCTCCGCGTCGGTCGGCTTGGCGCGGGCGGCGACCATCGCGGGCGTAACGACGGCGTAGCGGATCGTACGGCGCTCCGGCACCGAATAGCGGTTGAGGTTGCGGCCGTAGAAGGTCTGCAACTCGGCATCGGTCGGGGCCGGACCGGCGGGAACGATCGCGGCCGGTACGAAGCCGATCAGGCCGGCGCGCTTCTCCAGCAACAGGCTGGCATAGGGGATCGCGACCTGTTGCGGCACCTGCGCCGCGCCGATCGTCGGGCCGGTCAACTGCGCGACCAGCGTGTCGCGGACGATGTCGGCCCGCACCTGCTTGTCGGTCAGCTTACGCTCGGCGAGGATGCGCCGGTACAGCGTCTCGTCGAACTGGCCATTGGGGCCTTGCAGCGCGGGGATACTGGCGATCTGGCCATCGACGGCGCGCTTGCTGACGACCATGCCCTGGTCGTGGCCGAACTGCTGCAACGCGGTCGTGGTGATAAGCCGCTGCAACGTGCCGTCGAGGCCACCGGCCGCGACGAAGCCCGCCATGTCGAGAGTCGGCTGCTGCTGACGCGCGACCTGAAGCTCGTCATTGGCGCGGGCGGTCAGGTCGGCGACGGTGATGTCCTTGCCGCCGACTTTCGCGACATCGTTGCCGGTCAATCCGCCCGAACCGGTCGACAGGTTCGTGACGTCGCCCGCCGCGAAAGCGAGGGCGATGACGCCGAGCACCACGAAGGTGACGATGAACCCCACCCTGGAATTGATGATGCGGCGAAAGAAGCTGAGCATGGACGACCGATCTGAAGGAATGTCGGCCGCTTTAGCAGGTGACGGGGCGGCTTCAAGCTTGTGCGCGGACGCCGGACCGTTAGGGCCGTCGGGAACTGAAACAGGGAGAGCGGTGGATGCGGCGCAAGCTGGTGGCGGGGAACTGGAAAATGAACGGGACGCGGGCGTCGCTGGCGGAGCTGGACGGCATTGCCGCCGCCGCTGCCGCCGCGCCGGGCGTCGATGTCTCGGTCGCGGTGCCGTTCACGCTGATCGATGCCGCCGCCGCGCGCGTGCCGGCATTGGCGGTCGGCGCGGAGGATGTGCACGAGGCCGATTCGGGCGCGCACACGGGCTGCGTCTCCGCCGCAATGGTCAAGGAAGCCGGCGCACGCTTCACGATCGCCGGCCATTCGGAACGACGTGCCGACCAGCATGAAACGAGCCACGATGCCTGGGCGAAGGCGGCGGCGGCGCACCGCAACGGGCTGGACGTGATCCTGTGCTGCGGCGAGACGGAGGCCGAACGCGATGCGGGCCGTGCCGAGCGGGTGGTACAGGCGCAGATCGAGAAATCCGTGCCCGACAATGCCACCGGCGACTGGTTCACGCTGGCCTACGAACCCCGCTGGGCGATCGGTACGGGGCGGACGCCGACGCTGGACGAGATCGCGGCGATCCACGCGATCGCGCGGGCCAAGCTGCGGCATATGGTCGGCGATGCGGCGGACGGTATCCGCATCCTGTACGGCGGTTCCGTCGTCGGCAGCAACGCGGGCGCGATCCTGCGTTGCGAGAACGTCGACGGGGCGCTGGTCGGCGGCGCGAGCCTGACCGCGGCCAAGTTCGTGCCGATCATCGAGGCGGCGGCGGCGATCGATGGCTGATCCGCGCAGCCAGAAGCAGCGGATGCTGGCGGGCGACCTCTACATCGCCGACGATTCGGAATTGCAGGCGGATGCGCGCGCGGCGGCGGAGTGGATGGTCCGTTACAACGCGGCACTGGCAGATCCGGCGGAGCGCGAGGCGCTGCTGCGGGCGATGTTCGCCAGCGTCGGGCGCGGCGTGACGATCCGGCCGCCGTTCCACTGCGACTATGGGTACAATATCGCGGTCGGTGACGGCGTATTCCTGAACTTCGGCTGCGTCATCCTCGACGTGGTGCGGGTCGCAGTCGGTGCGATGACGCAGATCGGGCCGGGCGTGCAGATCCTGACGGCCGATCACCCGCGCGATCCGGATCAGCGGCGGCAGATGCTGGAGCTGGGACGACCGGTGACGATCGGCGCGAACGTCTGGATCGGGGGCGGCGCGATCATCCTGCCGGGCGTCACGATCGGCGACGACGCGATCATCGGTGCGGGCAGCGTCGTCACGCGCGACGTGCCTGCTGGCGCGACGGTGGTCGGCAATCCGGCGCGGGTGCGGGCAACGGGAGCTATCTGACACGCATCAGGATCGAAGCCGCCGCTTGCGAGTTGGGCTGTCCGCGGGCAAGGGAAAGATGACAACAAGTTCATCTAGCACCGATGACAGGGAGCTCATCACACGATGCGGATTTTGGCTATGGTCGCCGTGCTGGCGGCGCTCGGCGCGTGCAATACGGCGGAAGCACCGGGCAACGAGCAGGATAACGGGACGGTGGTGCTCCGCAACCTGGTCGAAACCGACGTGGCGGGTCAGGCACCGTCCGATCTGCGGGTGAAGGGGACTCGTATTCCGACACCGTCCGACACTGCCTCGCGCTACTTCCTGCTGCGCGAGCGCAAGACCGTGACGGGCACGATCATCGCCATCATCCGTCAGGAGCGCGGCGACCGCGTCGCCTATGCGCGGACCGAGGTGGATTGCGGCAAGCGGCTGTTCCACGTGCTGGGCGTCGGCGACCGGCGTGACCGGGTGGAGGTCGACCACGCACATGACGGGCCGCTGCGCCCTGTCGCCGGCCTGCCGCTGCGCGAGGAGATGGCGCGTTATGTGTGCGAGCGTTCAGGCACGCCGCTCGCGCCGGCGGCGTAGCGCTTCTTCAGGACCGCATAGGCGGCGCGCAGGGCGTAGGCGTCGCCGCCCTTCGGTCGGCCGGGCTTCGCTCCCGGTCGCCACGCGAATACGTCGAGATGCGCCCAGGCGGAGTCGGCGGGTGCGAAGCGGCGGAGGAACAACGCCGCGGTGATCGCACCCGCGAAGCCGCCGTCGGGCGCGTTGACGAGGTCGGCGACGTCCGACTTCAGCATCTCGTCATAGGCGTCCCACAGCGGCAGCCGCCAGACCGGGTCCGATTGAACCGTGCCGGCGGCGATCAGGTCGGCAGCGAGCGCCTCGTCATCGGTGAATAGCGGCGGCAGGTCGGGGCCGAGCGCAACGCGCGCCGCACCGGTCAGCGTCGCGAAGTCGAGGACGAGTTCGGGCTTCTCCTCGCCCGCGCGGGTCAGCGCGTCGCCGAGCACCAGCCGACCCTCCGCGTCCGTATTGGTGTTCTCGACCGTCAGCCCGGCGCGCGTACGCAGAATGTCGCCGGGGCGGAAGGCATCGCCGGCGATCGCGTTCTCGACGGCCGGGATCAGCAGGTGGAGGCGGACGGGTAGGCGAGCGGCCATGACGAGGTCGGCGAGTGCCAGCGCATGCGCCGCCCCGCCCATATCCTTCTTCATCAGGCGCATACCCGCGGACGGCTTGATGTCGAGGCCACCGGTGTCGAAGCAGACACCCTTGCCGACGAAAGCGATGCGGGGTGCCTGCGGATCGCCCCAGTGGAGCTCGATCAGGCGCGGAGCACGGTCGCGGGCGGCGGCTTTGCCGACCGCGTGGATCATCGGATAACCCTGTTCCAACTCGTCGCCGCGGCGGACGACGACGTGCGCATTGTGCCGCTTCGCGAGCGCCTCGGTAGCAGCTTCGAGGTCGGCGGGGCCGCAATCGCACGCGGGCGTGTTGACGAGGTCGCGGACCCACGCCGTCGCCTCCGCCAGCCGCAGCGTTTCCGGCAGCGTCGCGGCGTCTGCGGTGACGAGGATGCGGGGCTCCACGTCCTCCGCCTTGCGATAGCGGTCGAAGCGGTACTGGCCGAGCAGCCATCCGAGCTCGCCGCCCCTGTCGGAGGCGCGGTACGTGCCGCCGGGGAGCGCGGCGGGCAGGGCGGCGAGGGACCAGGGGCCGCCGACATCGTCGGTGACGGCGACGACGCTCCACGCCTCGCCGTCGCCGGGGACGATCGCGTGGGTGCCGGGCTTGCCGGTGAAACGATGCGCGGCGAGCATGGCGCGCGTGCGCGCCGGCTGTGCGCCGAGCCATGCGTCGAACGCCGCGGGTGCGATGAGCTCGATCGCGTGGGCGGGCTGGCCGCGGTCGGCGACGAGGTGCTGGTCGAAACGTGTCATGTCATTCGCCCGGCGTTACAAGGAATTGTTCGAAGCGACCGTCCGAACCGGGTTCGGCGAAGGTGCTGATCCACAGCGACTGTTTGGGATAGGTCACGCGGAAGCCGCGCTGCACGAAGCCGCCGCGCAGGCTGGGCTTGCCGGTCGCGACGAAGCCGGTGGGTTCCCCCAGCGGCGCGAGGCTGGTCCGGTAATCCGCCTGCGCCGCCGGTGTGAAGTAGAAGTTCGCGTCGGTCGTGAGCGCCGCGCGGTCGAGGCCGCCGCGACGCAACTGGTCGTAGACGCGACGCGCCTTGGTGAGGGCGGCAGCGTCCTCCGACGTGGCCGCCGCCGCCTTGGGCAGAACGATCTCCGCCAGCCCACGCGTGATACGGCCATAGGCGTCGGAGAACCACGAATTGGTCAGGACGACGATCGCCGCCTTGTCGTCCGGGAAGACGATGTTCTGCGACAGGAAGCCGACCGCTTCGCCGCTATGTTCCAGCGTGCGGTGATCGAGCCGCCGGTTGTTGCCGATGCCGAGACCATAGCCGTTGGTGGTGCCGTCGGTCAGCTTCACCGCCGTTTCCTGCTCCGCCCAGTCGTCGGCGGGCAGGAGCGTGCGGTTCATGCGTGCGATGTCCCATTTGGCGAGGTCGGCCGCGGACATCGACAGTTCGCCGGCGGCATACAGCCAGCCGCGCGCCGCCGGCGTTTCGACGCGCACGGGCCCGAGCGCGAACCGCTTGTAACCCTGCGGGTAGCGCGGTCCGATTGCGAGGTCCTGATCCATCGCCGCCATGCCGAGCGGGCGGAACACGCGTGCTTGCAGGAAGTCGATCAGCGGCATGCCCGCGACCTTCTCCACAATCATGCCCGCGACGACATAGCCGGTATTCGAATATTGCCACTTCGTGCCCGGTTCGAAGTCGAGCGGCTTCTTCGCCCAGCGGTCGACGATCTGCTGCGGCGTGACGGGCGTGGCCATCGCCGCGAAGCTGTAATCCTGCGGCCAGTAATCCTGAAGCCCGGAGGTGTGGCTGAGCAATTGGCGCAGCGTGATGCGATCGCCCCCGGTGATGCCGGGGATATAGGTGGCGACGGTGTCGTCCAGCTTCAGCTTGCCGTCATCCTCCAGCAACTGCATCGCCGTGGCGGTGAACTGCTTGGAGATCGATGCGATCTGGTACGGCAGGTCGGCGCGGGCGACCGGGATCGCCTCCGACGCCTTCCCGTAAGCTTTGGCCAGGACAAGCCTGCCGCCGCGCACGACCGCGATCGAGGCGGATGGTACGCCGGTATCGGCCAGCGTGCTGCGGACCAGCGTGTCGATCTTTGCCGTTTCGGCGGGCGTGAGGTCCTGTGCGAGCAGGGGAGCGGGCGTCAGCAGCGCGGCGAACGCGATCAGGCGGAGGGTCATCGCGCTACAGAACCAGAAGCGCTCCGGTCGCGCAATGGCGGCGCAGCGGACGAAGCGTCAGCGCCTTGCGGCGGCGAGCAAACCTTCAGGGAACGCGCGCGGGGAACCATCGTTGACGGGGTTCGGGAGCAGTACAGGAGCCAAGCGCATGTTGTGGACCATCGTCGTCATCCTCGTGATCCTCTGGTTGCTGGGCTTCTCCCTCCACATCGGCGCGGGCCTCATTCACATCCTGCTGGTGATCGCGCTGATCGTCGGGCTCGTCCAGTTGTTCACCGGCCGCCGGGTGTAGCTTCCCCGTCGCGTCGCGCTACAAGGGCGCGACGCGACGACAAGGGAGCGACAATGCGGGCGATGTTGATGACGGCGGTGGCGATCATGGGATTGGTTGCCACGGATAGTGCGAATGCGCAGAGCGGCACGATGACCAACGACCCGTATATCTGGCTGGAAGACAAGGACGGCGCAAAGCCGTTGGCGTGGGTGGAGGCGGAGAATGCCCGCACCCTCCCGCGATTGCAGAACGATCCGCGCTACAAGGGCTTTTACGCCGACGCGCTGGCGATCGCATCGTCCAAGGATCGCATCCCGATGCCGGAGCAGACCGGCGGACGTATCCTGAACTTCTGGCGCGATGCAGAGCATCCGCGCGGCATCTGGCGCTGGACCACGCCCGCCAGCTACGCGACCGCGACCCCGCAATGGACGACGCTGATCGACATGGACGCGCTCGGCAAGGCGGAGGGCAAGGAGTGGGTCTGGAAGGGCTCGACCTGCCTTCAGCCGGACGAGCGCCTGTGCCTTGTCGCGCTGTCGGAGGGCGGCGAAGACGCGATCTCCTATCGCGAATTCGATCTGGCCGCAGGGCAGTTCGTCAAAGGCGGCTTCGACCTGCCAAAGTCCAAACAGGGCGCGACGTGGGTCGACAAGGATACGTTGCTCGTCAGCCGCGACTGGGGTGCGGGCACCCTGACCGCGTCGAGCTATCCGTTCGTCGTCAAGCTGTTGAAGCGCGGGCAGCCGCTGGCGTCCGCGACCGAGGTCTTCCGCGGCGAGCCGGGCGACCAGCTCGGCACCTATGCACAGACGATCACCGATGCGGCCGGCCACCGGCTGGTGACGATCCAGCGACGGACGACGTTCTTCGGTGGCGACACGCTGGTGTGGACGCCGAACGGCACGCGCAAGCTCGACATGCCGGCGCGGGCGCAGCCGACGGGCATGGTCGACGGACAGGTGATCTTCACCACCAGCGAGCCGTGGGGCGACATCCCCACCGGCGCGATCGCGTCTGCGCCGCTGAGCGAGGTCGAGCGCGGCGTGCTGAACCCGCGCGTGGTGTTCGCGCCGACGCCGCGGCAGGCGGTGAACGGCGTCACCACGACCAAGTCGCGGCTGATCGTGACGTATCTGGACAATGTCCGTGGCCGGGCGGCGGTCTACGCACCGGGCGCGTCGGGCTGGACCCGCACCGAGGTGCCGGTGCCCGACAACATGGCGATCAACCTGGCGAGCGCGGACGATCGCGGCGACCTGGCGTATCTGTCGGTGACCGGCTTCCTGACGCCGACCCAATTGGTGACGATCGACGCAGCGCGTCCGGCCGCGCCGAAGACCGTCAAGACGCTGCCGGCGCAGTTCGATGCGACCGGGCTGGTCGTCGAGCAGTTCGAGGCGCCGTCGAGCGACGGGACCGAAATCCCGTACTTCGTCGTGCATCGCAAGGATGTGCCGCTGGCCGGAACGACGCCGACGCTGATGACGGCGTATGGCGGGTTCGAGTTGCCGCGCCTGCCGAGCTATGCCGGGGTGACGGGCAAGCTGTGGCTGGAGCGCGGGGGCAGCTTCGTGCTGGCGAACATCCGAGGTGGCGGCGAGTTCGGGCCTGCGTGGCACGATGCCGGCCGGAAGACCAAGCGGCAGGTGATCTACGACGATTTCGCCGGCATCGCGAAGGACCTGTTCAAGCGGCGGCTGACCAGTGCGGAGAAGCTGGGCATCTATGGCGGCTCCAACGGCGGGCTGCTGATGGGCGTGGAAATGACGCAGCGTCCCGAGCTGTGGAAGGCGGTGACGATCCAGGTGCCGCTGCTCGACATGGTCCGTTACGAACAGATCGCGGCAGGCGCGTCGTGGGTGGACGAATACGGGTCGGTGAAGAACCCGGACGAGGCGGCGTTCCTGGAGAAGATCTCGCCCTATGCGCAGTTGAGGAAGGGCGTGAAGTATCCGGAGCCGTATATCTGGACGACGACCAAGGACGACCGCGTCGGGCCGCAGCATGCGCGCAAGTTCGCCGCGCGGATGAAGGAATACGGGCTGCCGTATCTGTTCTACGAGGACACCGCGGGCGGCCATTCGGGCGATGCCGATATCGAACAGGGCGCACGGCTGGCGGCGTTGCAGACGACGTATTTCGCGCAGGCGTTGATGGGGTCGGGAAAGTAGTTCCGGCGATATCCCTTCCTGTAAAGGGATCGTTGTAAAATCCTGTCCTGCCACCCCCGCGAGGGGCGGGGTGGCAGCCCGGGTGACAGGCAGCGCAGCTGTTTCGCAGCGGTCCCCTCGCAGGGGAGGAGCAGTCTCAGGTGGACAGCGCCTTGGCCAGTTCTTCCTTCGTCATCGTCGATCGGCCCGCGATGTTGCGCTTCTTCGCCTCCGCGTAGAGGTCCGCCTTCGTGCGGTGGTCGCGGTACGGGGCGGTCTTCTCAGCCACGTCGGCAGGCTGAGCGGAGTGCTGGTGGCCCTTCTTCGTGTCGGCGCGCTTCTTGGCGGTGGTGCGGCGGTATTCGTCGTCGCTGAGCGCGTCGCGCGCGGCTTTCGGCAGATAGCGTTCGTGCGTGTCGCCGCTCTTCTTGCCCGACTTGGTGCCCCAATCCTCCTTGGACCATTCGTGCAGGCTGTTGTGCGGGTCCTTGTCGCCGACGTAGCCGCCGCCGCGCTTCTTGTATTCGGCGACCGCCATCTGCGCCTTGCGCGCGGACCATTTACCGGGCTCGCCGCCCTTCGCGCCGGCGGTGACCGCCCGCTTTATCTCATCCCACAAATCGGGGTCGCTGCGATCCGCGGTTTCGCTCATGCTGGCTGCAACCGGTGAGGCCGCCACCCGTTCCCGAAAACGAGACGTGGTCGTACCGGCGTGGGACGATCGACTGCATACGAATGTACGCTCTTGCTGCGCTGCGGCAAAAAGCGCATCACGAGGGACGTGAGTACACAGATGACCATCGAGCGCCCCGCCGCCGACGCCGGTCCGCCGCCGTCGCCCGCCACCATCTTCGAGGCGATCGTGAAGCGCCAATGCGTCGCCGCGATCTACAATCGCGGTGAGGTGACGCTGGCGCCGCACATGATCTACACGCGCCACGACGAGCTCTACGTCGACGCGACCACGCTGGAGCGCGACGGCAAGCCGCCGAAGGAAGAGAAGATGGGCACGTTCAAGCTCGCGGGCCTCGCCTCGCTGCGCCTGACGCCGCGTCGTTTTACGCCCAGTGCGTTGTTCGTGCCCTCCGATCCCAAATATCGCGACGTCGCGCTGATGGGGGTCGAGATCGACTAAGCGCGGTCGTGACCCCGGCGTCGGCCGGGGTCACGGATCGGATCAGCGGCAGCGGACCTGCTGTTGGTTCTGTTCGACCGCACGACCGGCCAGTGCACCCGCCGCCGCCCCGAGCAGGGTGCCGACGGTGCGCGAGCGACCGCCGTCAATGACGTTGCCGAGCACGCCGCCAGCCGCACCGCCGACGATCAGGCCGGTGGTGCCGTCCGAACGGCGGCAATAGTAACGGCCGTCGTAACCGGCGTAGACACGGTCGTCGCTCGACAACACGCGCTCCCGGTAGTTCGGACCGGTGCGGTAATCGCGGGCGGGATCGTACGCGCCGTCATCGCCGTCGTCATCGCCATACGTGTCCGGCGCCCGGCGATATCCGTCGCTTCCTTGCGGGTACGCAGGCTGGCGATAGCCGCCGCGGCTGCGGGCGGCCTGATACACGTCCACCTCCTGCCGATAGAGCTGGTATTCGCGATCGAACCGCGACTGCGCCTGTGCGAAGCGCGCGTCGTCGGCGCCGGATTGGCCGAGGACCGGGCTGGCAACGGCGAGCGTCATGCCGGCAAGGGCAACGCTCATGACACGGGAAAGCATGACACTGGACCTCCTGCCCGCGAATCGGGCTCGGCACGCTCTACGAGCCGCTACCCGGACGGTTCCTGAACCGCGCAAGCAAGAGATCGCGGAACGTTGATCTGGTTTATCGAGCGGAGAACAAGTTTACGCCATAAACAATGGCAAGTGTTTGCAAGGAAACGACATTTGCAGGGTCATGGGTCTTTGTCGTTCCTGATCGAGGGAGATCGCCCCTGCGGTCCCGCCGTCGCGGCCGTTATCGACCACGACTGGTCCGGCACGCCGCTGGGTCCGATCGCGGCGTGGTCGCCGCACCTGAAATGCGCCGCGACCTGGGTGCTGGAGGCGAAGCTGCCGGCCGCGCTGATCTGGGGCGCGGAGCAGATCGCAATCGTCAACGATGCGCTGCGTCCGATCCTTCGCTGCGACCGCCAAGGCGTGCGCCTGTCGGAGGCGTTCGCGCATGCCGAATGCGATGTCGGCCAGTTCGCGAAGAAAGCGATGCAGGGCCGCGCCACGCTGGTGCATGATTGCCAGCTGGCGGTGACGCGCGCCGGGTTTCGCGACGAGGCGTGGATGACCTTCTCGTGCAGTCCTGTTCGTGCGGCGGATGGCACGGTCGAGGGCGCGATCCTGACCGGCACCGAAACCACTGCGGGGGTCGAGGCGAAACGGCGTGCCGACGTCGTCGCGTCCGAGCTGAGCCACCGGTTGAAGAACAGCATGGCAATGGTGCAGGCGATCGCGACGCAATCGCTGCGCAACGTAAAGGAACGACCGCTGGTGCGGGCGTTCACCGACCGCATCGTCGCGCTGGGCCGCGCACAGGACGTGCTGCTGCGCGACAACTGGGATCATTCTTCGATGGAGACGATCGTCCGCGACACGTTGGCGGTGCACGCCAAGTTCGCGGAGGGTGATGGCGACGGCGAGCGGATCGACACCAGCGGGCCGGAGCTGATGCTGGCACCGCGCGCGGTGCTGTCGATCGCGATGCTGATGCACGAGCTGGCGACGAATGCGATGAAATATGGGTCGCTGTCGGTGGAGGGCGGCCGCATCGCGGTGGACTGGCGGGTCGAGGGCGAGGAACTGGTGCTGCACTGGCGGGAGTCAGGCGGACCGCCGGCACGGCCACCGACACGCGAGGGGTTTGGTTCACGCCTTATCAACATGGGTCTGGTAGGAACGGGCCATGTCGAGAAACACTTTACGGCAGAAGGGTTTGCAGCGGATTTTCGGGCTCCGCTCCACCAGTTGCTGGATCCCTGACCTGCCCGGCGGGCGGCGGTCGTGAGTGCGGCAAATATGGCGACCGTGCTGGTCGTCGAGGATCAGCCGCTGCTGTTGCTGGACGCCATCGATCTGGTCGAGGCGGCAGGTCTCGGCGCGATCGGCGTCGGCGAGGCCGAAGCAGCCGTCGCGATCCTGAGCGAGAATGCGAATATCCGGGTCGTGCTGACGGGGATCGACATGGCGGGCTCGGTCGACGGGCTGGCGCTGGCAGCGATCGTGCGGGACCGCTGGCCCGCGGTGAACGTGATCGTAACGTCGGGGCACTTGCCGCCAGCGCTCGACGGATTGCCGGGCACGCGGTTCCTGTCACGTCCCTTCGGCGAGACGGAGTTGCGCGAGGCGCTGGGTGAACTGGTCGGCTGACGCGGGCGCTCAGCCGATCGTGACGAAGCTGTCCATCACCCGCTTGCGTCCGGCGGCTTCGAAGTCGATCTCCAGCTTGTTGCCTTCGATCTCGGCGATCGCGCCGTAACCGAATTTCTGGTGGAAGACGCGCAGGCCGATCGACAGATCGTCGCGGCCCTTGTTGCCGAGGCTGACCGCGCTCGACCGCGCCTCGACGATGCGCTTCGGGGCGGTGGTGAAGCTGGACGTGCCCATCTGGCCCGCCGCGCGCTGCCAGCCGGGACCACGACCCGCGCCGCGCGCCACGTCCGCGAACGGATCGGCATGTTCCGACCAGTTGGCGCGCCATAGCGATTCGCCGCCCGACATGCTGGTTTCCGCATCGACATGCTCGGGCGGCAATTCGCCGACGAAGCGGCTGGGGATCGACGAGGTCCACTGGCCGTAGATGCGGCGGTTGGCGGCGTGGAGGATGAAGGCGCGGCGGCGCGCGCGGGTGATCGCCACGTAGGCGAGGCGGCGTTCCTCCTCCAGCGACTTGGTGCCGCCCTCGTCGATCGCGCGCTGGGACGGGAACAATCCTTCCTCCCAGCCGGCGAGGAAGACGGTGTCGAATTCCAGCCCCTTGGCGGCGTGGATGGTCATGATCGTGACCTTCGGGTCGTCGCGGCTGCCCTCGTTGTCCATGACCAGCGACACATGTTCGAGGAATGCGCCGAGCGAGTCGTATTCCTCCATTGCGCGGACGAGTTCGGTCAGGTTCTCCAGCCGACCCGCGGCTTCGGCCGACTTCTCGGCCTGGAGCATCGCGGTGTAGCCGCTCTCGTCCAGCAATTGGCGCGCGAGTTCGGGGTGGGGCAGGGTGGTCGCCATCTCCCGCCAGCGGGCGATGTCGCCGACCAGACGCCCCAGCGACTTGCGCGCCTGCGCGGTCAGTTCGTCGCTGTCGAGAATACGGGCGGCGGCGGTGGTCAGCGGCACGTTCAGCGCGCGCGAGAGCTGGTGGACCTTCGCCACCGCCTTGTCGCCGAGCCCGCGCTTGGGCACGTTGACGATGCGTTCGAATGCCAAATCATCCGCGGGCTGGTTGACGACGCGCAGATAGGCGAGGGCGTCGCGGATTTCCGCGCGTTCGTAGAAGCGGAAGCCGCCGACGATCTTGTACGGCATACCGATCGCGATGAAGCGATCCTCGAACTCGCGGGTCTGGTGCGACGCGCGGACAAGGATGGCGATGTCGTCCAGCGAGGTCCCGCCGCGCTGCGCTGATTCAATCTCGTCTCCTACGCGGCGCGCCTCCTCCGGGCCGTCCCAGATGCCCAACACGCGGACCTTCTCGCCGGCGTCGAGTTCGGTCCACAGCGTCTTGCCGAGCCGGCCGCTATTATTGGCGATAACGCCGCCCGCCGCGCCGAGGATGTGCGGTGTCGAGCGGTAATTCTGTTCGAGGCGGATGACCTTCGCGCCGGGAAAGTCCTTTTCGAAGCGCAAAATGTTTTCGACCTGCGCGCCCCGCCACGAATAGATCGACTGGTCGTCGTCGCCGACGCAGGCGATGTTCTTGCGCTCCTGCGCGAGCAGGCGAAGCCACAGATACTGGACGCTGTTGGTGTCCTGATACTCGTCGACCATGATGTAGCGGAAGCGGGTCTGATACTGCTCCAGCACGTCGCGATGCGTCTTCAGCACGACGAGCATGTGCAGCAGCAGGTCGCCGAAATCGCAGGCGTTCACCGCCTTCAGCCGGTCCTGATATTGCTGGTAGAGTTCACCGCCGCGACCGTTGGCGTAGCGTTCGGACTCGCCCGCATCGATCTCGCGCGGGGTCAGCCCCTTGTTCTTCCACTCGTCGATCAGTCCCGCGAGGCTGCGGGCCGGAAAGCGCTTCTCGTCGATGTCGGCGGCGAGGATGAGCTGCTTCAGCAGGCGCAGCTGATCGTCGGTGTCGAGGATCGTGAAGTTGGATTGCAGCCCGACCAGCTCGGCGTGCCGACGCAGCATCTTCGCGCCGATCGCGTGGAAGGTGCCGAGCCACGGCATGCCCTCGACCGCTTCGCCGACCAGCCGACCGACGCGCTCGCGCATCTCGCGCGCGGCACGATTGGTGAAGGTCACCGCGAGGATCTCGGATGGCCACGCCTTGCGCGTATAGAGCAGGTGCGCGAGCCGGGCAGTCAGCGCCGCAGTCTTGCCCGTGCCGGCACCGGCCAGCATCAGCACCGGGCCATCGGTGGTCAGCACCGCCTCCCGCTGGGGCGGGTTCAAGCCCTTGAGATATGGCGGGTCGGCGAGATTGCTGTCGGTCACGATCGAACAGGTAGGGAACGCGCGCGTCGGGAGCAAGCGCGACGGAGGCGAAGCCGGCCACGCAGGCTTTGCGCGCGCCGCGACCCGCCGTATAATCGAGATTGCGTCGGCATGGCGCGGGAGAAGGCCGTGGACAGACGGGATTTCCTTTCGACGGCGCTGTTCGGGATGAGCGGTTTGGCTGTCGGTTCGCAGGCCGGAGCGGCCGAGCCGCGCGTGATCGTCAGCAAGGTGCAACTGCGGGGTTCTCGCGTCGTCATGGCGCTGACCATCGGCGGTCAGGGGCCGTTCGATTTCCTGCTGGATACGGGTGGCGTGCTGAGTTTCATCAACGCCGACTTTGCCGAGCAGTTGAAGATGCAGATCACGGGGCAGACCGCGGCGCGTGGCATCGGCGGGCGCACATACCTGCCGGTCTATCTGGCGAGAGATGTCGTGTTCGGTGGCGGCGCGCGGCAGACTTCTGTGGCTTTCGCCGGGTTGAATGGTGCTTTCCGACTGGGCAGCGACGTGCACGGCGCGGTGGCGGCGGGCTTCCTGACCGCGATCGACAGCGACCTGGATTTCGAGGCGGGCGAGTGGCGCGCCTATCCGGACGGTCGACCGCCGCGCGAAGGTTATGTGCAGATGAAGAATGCGCTCGTCGCCGAGGGGACCGGGCCGCGCGCCGGGTCCCGGCGGCTGTTCGGCGATGCAGCGATCGACGGTCGTGACGGCCGTTTCCTGCTGGACACCGGCGCACCGGGTGGTGTGACGGTCGACAACGCCTTCGCCAAGCGCGTCGGCCTATGGAACGACGCGCGGCCCTGGGCACCGACTCGCCCGTCCGGGATCGCCGGTGCCGCCGGCATCGCCCGGGTGGTGCGCGCCGGTTCGCTCGACTTCGCGGGGACGCGGACGGAGCGGCCGCTGGTGACGCTGCGCGCGGCCAGCGACGGCATCGGGTCTAACCAGAACGGCATCATCGGCCTGGGGGTGCTGCGCCGTTTCAACTTGTCCACCGTCACCAGCACCCGCGACCTGTGGCTGAAGGAGCATCGCGTCGAGCCGCCGGTGCAGGAGCGGTACGGCATGTCCGGTCTGTGGCTGGATCGCGGCGGCGACGATCGCTGGAAGGTCGCGGCGGTCGGTACGGGCAGCCCGGCCGCGGCGGCGGGTATCGCGGTCGGTGACATCGTGGCGGCGGCGGACGGCAGCGACGTACTCCGCCAGATCGGCGGACGGACGGGTGCGATAGCACAACTGACCGTCAGCCGGGGCTCCGCACCGGCGCGACCGGTGGCGCTGACGCTCACGCCGTATCTTTGACGAATATGGGAGACAAGGAGATGGACACGAGCACGACCAGCGGCCGCTGTCATTGCGGGGCGATCCGCTATGTCGCCAGCGGGGAGCCGGCGCATCACACGCTGTGCCACTGCGAGGATTGCCGGCGAAGCGCGGGAGCACCGATGGTCGGCTGGATCGCGTGGCCGGAGGAGCAGGTGACGGTCACCGGAACGCCGGTGGTTTATGCCTCTTCGGAGCATGGCCGCCGGTCGTTTTGCGGCACGTGCGGTAGCGGGCTGTTCTATCGCAACGCCGCGATGCTGCCGGGGATCGTCGACGTGCAGTCGGCGACGCTGGACGATCCGGCCGCCTTCGCCCCCTCCGCCCACATCCAGACCGCGGATCGCCTCGAGTGGACCCGCCGGCTGGAGGCGTTGCCGGAGTTCGCGCACTATCCCGGCTAGGGACGATCGCCGCCCGACATTGATTTGTGTGTCATCAAAGTGTCACCCAAGTCGAGCAGGGATCGTTGCATCATGGCAAGCACCGTTCTGACGGGCGGCGAGTCCGTCTCGCACGCCCGTGGCCCCCGGCTCGACGACCGATTCCCGTTCGCCGGCAAGTGGCTGTTCGCCGCCTTGCTGGTCGGCGGGCTCGGCTATGCCGGGATCAGTATCCTCACGGACACGCAGCAGGTCGGCGAGCAGATCGCGGGCGGAGTGTTCCTCTTCCTCGGGCTGGCGCTGGTGATCGCGCTGGGGTTCGAGTTCGTGAACGGGTTCCACGACACCGCCAACGCCGTTGCGACCGTCATCTACACCAACGCGATGCCCGCGCATCTGGCGGTGGTATGGTCGGGCGCGTGGAATTTCCTCGGCGTCATGGCATCGTCGGGGGCGGTCGCCTATTCGATCGTGACGCTGTTGCCGGTCGATCTGGTGCTGAACCTCGGTTCGGCTGGCGGCTTCGCGATGATCTTCGCGTTGCTGCTGGCGGCGGTGCTGTGGAATCTGGCGACCTGGTATGTCGGGTTGCCGAATTCATCGAGCCACGCGTTGATCGGCTCGATCCTGGGCGTCGGCCTGTCATACCAGCTGCTGTCGGACGGCGGCGGGTCCGGCGTCGACATGGCGCAGGTGACGAAGGTGCTGTCGGCGCTGCTCATCAGCCCGCTGATCGGCTTTGCGGGCGCGTTCGTCCTGCTGCTGGTGATGAAGCGCCTGTTCCGCAAGCCGGAACTGTACCGGGAGCCGGCGGCCGATGCGCCGCCCCCGGTCGGCATCCGCGCACTGCTGATCGGTACGTGCACGGCGGTCAGTTTCGCGCATGGCGGCAATGACGGGCAGAAGGGCATGGGCCTGATCATGCTGATCCTGATCGGCTGCGCCCCGACCGCCTATGCGCTCAACCGTACCGTGCCGGAAAGCGCGACGCCGGCGTTCGTGCAGGCGGCGACCTCCGCCTCCGCCGCCTATGCCGCGCATGGGCAGCCGATGACGTCGGTGGAAGCGGCTCGGGCCCACGTCACCGCGGCGCTCCGAACCAAGAAGGTGGCGGACACCGCCGTCTATGGTGGGCTGGCGACGTTGTCGGACGATGTGGCGGAGCGGATCGGCGGCTATGGCTCGCTCGGCAAGGTTCCCGCCGCGGCGGTACCGAACCTTCGCAACGACATGTATCTGGTGCTGGACACGACCAAGCTGGTGACCGCCGACAAGGGCGCGCAGGCGACGTTTACCGACGCACAGGTCAAGACGTTGAAGGCGTACAACACCGAGCTGGAGCGCGGCACGCGCTACATCCCGCTCTGGGTGAAGATCACCGTCGCGCTGGCGCTGGGGCTGGGGACGATGGTCGGGTGGCGGCGGATCGTCGTGACGGTCGGCGAGCGGATCGGCAAGACTCACCTGACCTACGGCATGGGCGCGTCTGCGGAACTGATGGCGGCGTCCACGATCCTGCTGGCCGAACGGTTCGGCATGCCGGTGTCGACGACGCACATCCTGTCGTCCGGCGTGGCGGGTGCCTCGGTGGCGAACGGTGCTGGCCTGCAGGGGCGCACGGTGCGCAACATGGCGCTGGCGTGGATCATGACGTTGCCAGTGGCGATGCTGCTGTCGGGAACGCTGTACTGGCTGTTGCTGAACCTGACCAAGGCGCTGGGCTACTGATCGTCGATGCTCGCGTAGCGTTGGCGGCGTAGGTTGCCCGCGCTACGGTCGGACGCATGACACCCGCCTCCACCCGCCGCATCCTGCTCGCCAGCCTGACGGGCACGGCGGTCGAGTTCTACGATTTCTACATCTACGCGACGGCGGCGGCGTTGGTGTTCGGGCCGCTGTTCTTTCCGGAGACGAGCGGCGCGGCGCAGGCGATGCTGTCCTATGCCACATTCGGGCTGGCGTTCATCGCGCGCCCGGTCGGCGCGGTGGCGTTCGGCCATTTCGGCGACCGCGTCGGCCGCAAGTCGACGCTGGTCGCCAGCCTGTTGCTGATGGGCGGCAGTACGGTCGCGATCGCGTTCCTGCCGACCTATGCGCAGGCGGGCTGGATCGCGCCGCTGCTGCTGTGCATCGCGCGGCTGGGGCAGGGGCTGGGTCTGGGCGGCGAATGGGGCGGGGCGGCGTTGCTCGCCGTGGAGAATGCGCCGCCGCACCGGCGATATACTTGGGGCATGTTCCCGCCGCTGGGGGCGCCCGTGGGGTTCATCGCCGCGAACGGGTTCTTCCTGGTGCTCGGCGTGTTCCTGACCGACCAGCAGTTCCGCGAGTGGGGCTGGCGCGTGCCGTTTCTCGCGAGTTCGGTGCTGGTGGCGCTGGGTTTGTGGGTGCGGCTTCGCCTGACGGAGACGCCGGCGTTTCAGGAGGCTGCGGCGGCGGAGGCGCTGCCGAAGGTACCGATCGCGACGTTGCTGAGCGGGCATCTGCGCGCGACCGTCGCGGGCACGGCGGCGGTGGTCGCATGCTTCGCGATCTTCTATCTCGCGACGGCCTTTGCACTCGGATACGGAACGCGCACCCTCGGCTATTCGCGACAGGTGTTTCTGGGCGTCGAACTGGCCGCGATCCTGTTTCTCGCTGCCGGAGTAATCGTTGCCAGCGTCATGGCCGACCGTCGCCGGCCGGAACGCGTACTGGCTTTGGGTTTCGCGGGCTGCGTACTCGTTGGGCTGGCGATGGGGCCGATGCTGGGGGCGGGATCGCTGGTGGTGATCTTCCTGTGGCTGGCGCTGGGGCTGTTCGTGATGGGCTTCGCCTATGGGCCGCTCGGCGGATGGCTGCCGGGGCTGTTTCCGGCGGGCGTCCGCTACACGGGCGTGTCGATGACGTTCAATCTGGGCGGCATCATCGGTGGGGCGAGCGCGCCGATCGCGGCGGAGTGGTTGGTCGCGCGCGGCGGGCTGGGGCTGGTCGGTATGTACCTCGTCGCGGCGGGCGTGCTGAGCCTGGGTGGGCTGGCGCTGCTGAGAGGACTCAAGCCGGCAGGGTGATCGTCGCGGCGAGGCCGCCTTCGGGGCGGTTCGTGAGAACGATGTCGCCGCCCGCTTCGCGCACGATCGCGCGGGCGAGGGCCAGGCCGAGGCCGATGCCGCCCGTCTCCCGATTACGGGATGTCTCCAGCCGGGTGAACGGATCGAAGACATGCTCCAGCCGGTCGGCGGGGATGCCGGGGCCGCTGTCCGCGACGACGATCGCGACGGCCGCGGGCAGCCGGTCGATCCGGACGACGGCGGTGCGTCCGTATTTCACCGCATTCTCGATCAGATTGCGAACGGCGCGGCGCATGAGCGAGGGGCGGAGCCGCATCTTCAGTCGTTCGGCCTCGACGAATTCCACGTCGTCGCCGAGGTCGCGAAAGTCCTCCACGACTGCGTCCACGAGCGCGGACAGATCGACCTCGGTCGGCGGTTCGCTGGGCCGGCCGAGACGGGCGAGCGACAGGATGTCATCCAGCGTCCGGTTCATCTCGGCGATCGTGTCGGCCATCTTGTTGCGGTCGGCATCGTCATCGACGGACTCGATGCGGACGCGCAGGGCGGCGAGCGGCGTGCGCAGATCGTGACCGATAGCGCCCAGCATGCGGTCCTTCTCGTCGAGCATCGCGGTGACGCGGTAGCGGAGATCGTTGAATGCGGTGACCAGCGCCGCGACATCCTGTGGGCCGCGGACGGGCACCGGATCGGCCATGTCGCCCGGCCCGAACTGCTCGGCCGCCAGCGTCAGGTCGCGCAAAGGGCGGGCGATGCGACGGATGGCGAGCAGGACCGGGATCAGGACGACGACGAACAAAATCGCCGTCTGGCCGACGAGCCGCCAGATCAGGTCGCTGTCGGTATGTCCCCACGGCATGCGCTGGATCAGCCAGCGACCATCGAGGCGCTGAACGGCGATGACGAGTTCGTCGGCGTCGCGCAGGATGCGCTCGACCCGCTGCGGCGGCATGCGGCGAAGCATCGGGTCGTTGCGGCGCAAGGGGCGGAGCGCGGTGTCGATCCGCCCGACGCGCAGACCGGCATCGTTCAACGCACCGCGCAGTGCGCGGGCCACCTCCGGCTCCGCCATGATCCCGCGCCTGATCGGGCTGACGGCCATCAGCCGGACGCGGCCGCGGTCGGCCGTGATCGGTTTGCCCGCCGCGAGCCGCTCGCTGGCATCGATGAAGCGCGTGGCGGCGGGGCCGGTAATCTGTTCGAGGGCGAACTGACGCCGCTCGCGCAGGAGCAGCGTGAAGTTGATCGCCTGCGCCACGAATAGCGCCAGCACGATCAGCAGGCCAAGCTGGGTCGCGAGACGGCGCGGCCAGAGGCGGGTGAGCACCCCCATCCTCATAGCCGCGTCACTTCGGCCGCAAGGGTGTAGCCGCCGCCCCACACGGTCTTGATGATGTCGGGGTTCTTGGCGTCCACCTCGATCTTTTTACGCAGCCGGCTCACCTGATTGTCGATCGCGCGGTCGAAGGCGGCGGCTTCGCGACCCTGCGTCAGGTCGAGCAACTGGTCGCGGGTCAGCACCTGACGCGGCCGCGTGACCAGCGCGAGCAACAGGTTGAACTCGCCGGTGGACAGCGGCACCGACACGCCCTCGCGATCGACCAGCGCGCGTTCGCCCGATTTCAGGACCCAGCCGGCAAAGGCGTAGGAGCCGCTTTCCGGCGCGTGGTGCCGGGTCGCGCCCGCCTGTGTCCGACGCAGCACGACCTTGACCCGAGTCGCCAGCTCGCGCGGGGAGAAGGGCTTCACGACATAATCGTCCGCACCCATCTCCAGCCCGACGATGCGATCTGTTTCTTCCGCCTTGGCGGTCAGCAGGATGACGGGCACGTCGCTGGTCGCGGCGATGTGGCGACAGAGCGACAGCCCGTCCTCCCCCGGCATCATGATGTCGATGATCGCGAGGTCGATCGCATAGGCGGTCAGCCGAGTTCGAGCGGCCTCCGCATCGCCGGCCTGCGTGACGCGGAAGCCCTGCTTGGTCAGGTACACCGCCAGCGGTTCGCGGATCGAGCGCTCGTCATCGACGAGCAGCAAATGCGGCTGATCTCCCATGATGTCGGGCTGTAGCATGGCCGTAGCCTCCGGAAAGCCTGTGCTTATTCGTCGGCAGGCGGCGGCGGGCGATCACCGCCGCGCATTGCGGAACGGGCAGCGGTCATCTCGGCGCGAGAGACGGTGCCGTCGTGATCCGCGTCGAGCCGGTCGAAACGCTGGGCGGCGCGATCGCGGAAAGCGGCTTGGGTCATGTCGCCGCCACCCATGTAGCCGCCGCCGCGGGAGCCGCCGTCGCGAGGGCGGCCATCCCGAGGACCATCACCGCGGGGCGGGCGGGGCGTGTCGCCGCCGGTGCGGGCAGCACGCATCGCGGCCATGCCGGCGCGGCGTTCCTCGCCAGTGAGCTTGCCGTTGTGGTCGGTGTCCATCGCCGCGAACTGCGCGTCGGCCTGCGCCAGTGCTTCGTCGCGAGTGACGATGCCGTCGCTATTGGCGTCCGCCTGCATCATCGCGCGGGCAGGCGATGGCGGCGGAGCCGGCGGCATCGAGTCGGCAGAGGTCTGCGCCAGCAGCGCGGCGAGGATCAGGGTGAAGGGTTCCATGAAGCGGCTCCGGTCGACGGGGCGGGCTGCCCGTCCGTCGTCACCGTATCGTGGATCCGTGTCGCGGGCATATGTCCACTACGCTGCGTGAGTGTCGCAAGATGTCGCAGCGTCAGCCGAAGATCGCGACGCTTTGCATCTGTTCGGCGATGGGCTGTCCCGCGGCGTTCCAGATCGTCATCGCCTGACTGGAATTGCCCGCCGCGGCATGATCCGTCCGCGCCCGCAACAGCCACCACCCATCGGTCGTGGCGGGAACGGGATCGAGGAGGTTGAGCAGCCACGTCATCGAACTCACCGGGGCTGGCCCGCCGAGCAGCTTCAACGCCGCAGGGGGCAGCGCATCGGCGACGGCGAGCAACTCGATCGTGGGATCGAGCCCGGTTCGATCGGCAAGGCGAATCCAGCGCAGCCACTCTGCGGGGCCTGCTTCCACAGGCGGGTCGAACATCTCGAACTGCTGCGTGAACGGGATCGCCGGAATGCCGCGAAGCAGCGCCGCATCCGCGGGAGGTGGCGGGCACGGTGCCTCTCCGCGACGATGATCGACGCGGCTTTCGATCGGCCGCATGAACACGAATGTCGCACGCAGGCCGAGCCCTGCGTTGCCGGTGACGTCCGCCTGCACGAAGGCGGCGTTGCGTCCGCGTCGAAGCAGCGTGGCCGCGACCGTGACGTCGCCCGCCAACGGGCCGACGAACGCCACCTGCGCCGAGCGAAGCGGGGGCATATCGGGAGCGCGTCGCTGCGCGGCCTGGAGTGCGAGCGCGCTCGATAGTCCGCCATACGCCGTGCGCCCTTGCAGCCACGCATCCGGGATCGTGGCGCGCCAACCGTCCGCTGTCGGCGTCATGGCGGCGATGATATCGGCGAGGCTGTTCATACGGCGGCTTCCCTGGGCAGCCGGCGGGCGGCGACCAGTACGATCAGGCCCGATCCGGCAATCAGCGCAGCGGAGACGAGGAACGCCGCGCCGTCGAACCCCGCCAGGGCACCGGTCGCGAGCGCCTGTGCCGCGATCAACGGGCCGATGATCTCCGCCACGCTGGTGATGCTCGACAGCCCACCTTGCAATGCGCCCTGCCGGTCTGGACCGACGATGCGGCTGACGAGACCGGACAGGGCGGGGTAGGCGAACGCTCCGAACGCGCCGACGAGAAAGAAGGCATAGACCTGCCAGCCCGCGGTGGCGAAGGCGAGCGCCAGCATGGCGGTGGCGGAGCAGGCCATTGCGATCGCCGCCGCACCGAGTTCGCCGAAGCGCTTCACGGCCGGTCCGGTCATCGTCGCCTGCACCAATACCGTCAGCAGCCCGACCCAGGCGAGCGACCAGCCGATCGCTCCGGGGCTCCAGCCGAAGCGGATTGCCGCCCAGAACGACCAGGTCGCGGGATAGACCATGCTGCCGAGCTGCCACAGGAACCATGCGATCAGGATCGGAGTGGCGTTGCCCGCCGCGAACAGAGGGCGGAATGCGCCCACGACGTTGGCGTCGCGCAGGTGGAAGGAGCGGCGGTTCTCGGGAGCGAGGGTTTCCGGCAGAAACGCGATCATCGCTGCGGCGTTGGCGAAGGCCAGCACCGCGGCGAGCAGGAACGGGGCGCGCGGACCGAACCCGGCGACGAGGCCGCCGAGCGCCGGGCCGATCATGAAGCCGATCCCGAACGCCGCGCCGAGCAGGCCGAACGAGGCCGCACGCTTGTCCTCCGGCGTGACGTCGGCGATCACCGCGCTCGCGGGACCGTAGGTTGCGCCCGCTATGCCGGCGACGATGCGGCCGACAAGCAGCCAGCCGAGCGACGGCGCAACCGCCATCAGCAGATAGTCGAGCCCGAACGCCAGCATCGACAGCACCAGCACCGGCCTGCGCCCGAATCGGTCACCGAGTTGCCCGAGCACGGGGCCGGCGAAGAACTGTGCGACGGCGAACGCCGCGAGCAGCCAGCCGCCGATCCGTGTCGCCTCCGCCAGCCCGACATGGCCGAGTTCGGTTACGAGAGCGGGCAGGACCGGCATGACGATGCCGAAGCCGATCACGTCGATCACCGCCGCAGCGAGCACGATCGGAACGGCGCGGTGGCTGAATTGCGGCATGGACGATGCTTAACCGCAGACATCGCGTCGGAACAGGTCGCCCGACAAAAAGCGGACGAAGGGCCGGACCTTCAAAATACCCTTAACGTCCCAACGGGATACGGTCGTTTATTCACCATCTTCATCGCTATCCGTCCGCCGTCGAACCGGTCTAGCGACAGTGTCAGGGCGGAGTTTACCGCACCAACGAACGGTTCGACGGGGATTTGACATGATGAAGCGTGCAGCAATTCTGGCGGCGATGACGCTGGCGACCGTGGCGGCTCCTGCCGTGGCGGGAACGGTCACGGTCGGCAATTACGACAGCGGCAATTGTTATCCTGTCAGCTGCTTCGCTGGCGAAAGCTATGGCGGCGGTGGCTCGCTGTATCAGCAGGTCTATACGGCATCGGCATTCACGTCGCCGACGACGATCGGCTCCGTCAGTTTCTTCAAGTCGTCAGGTGGCGTGATGGACAGCGCGACCTATGACATCGCCTTCTATCTGTCGCCGAACGCGGCGGGATCGCTGTCGACAAACGCCGCTAGCAACCGCGGCGCGCTGTTGTCGAATTTCGGCAGCTTCTCGGTTTCCGGCGCGATGCCGGACACGCTGACCTTCGACGGCAGCCGCTTCACGTACGATCCCTCGCTCGGCAATCTGCTGATGCAGGTGTCGGTCACCGGCCTGACGACCTCCGTCAGCTACTCGTCGTTCTTCCAGGCGGACGGTTCCAGGCTCCAGACCGAGCGGCTGTACCAGTACGCCAACGGCGAAACCTACACGGGCGGCAACGCGCTCGTCACCAGCTTCGGTGCCGGCGCCGTGCCGGAGCCAGCGACCTGGGCGATGATGATCGGCGGCTTCGGCATGGTCGGTGGTGCGATGCGCCGCCGCAAGACCGTCGGCGTGCGGTTCGCCTGATCCCGAGCGGCCATCGGCGAACTGCCGATGGCCGTCGGTTACAGCGCCGTCCGGACGGTCAGCAGTTCCGGGAAGAAGGGCGTTTCCAGAACCTTGGCGAGATAAGCCACGCCGGCGGTGCCGCCGGTGCCGGCCTTGAAGCCGATGACGCGTTCGACCGTCTTCAGATGGCCGAAGCGCCAGAGCTGGACGCGGTAGTCGAGATCGACGAGCTTTTCGGCGAGCTCGTACAGGTCCCAGTGTCGCGCCGTATCCGCGTATACGGCGGCCCACGCACGTTCGACGTCGGGATGCGGCGCATAGGGGTTCGTCCAGTCGCGTTCGCAGCGGTCTTCGGCGATTGCGAATCCTCGGCGGGCGAGTAGCCGGATCGCCTCGTCATACAGGCTGGGGGCGGCGAGGTCGGCAGCAAGCACCGCGTGGACGGCGGGTTCGGCCGCGTGCGGCGCGAGCATCCCGGAATTCTTGTTGCCGAGCAGAAATTCGATGCGGCGATACTGGTCCGACTGAAAGCCGGAACTGGTGCCGAGTTTGCCGCGCATCATCGCGTAATCGGCCGGCGTCATCGTCGCCAGCACCTCCCACGACTGGATGAGCTGCGCCATGATCCGGCCGACCCGCGCCATCATCTTGAACGCCGGGCTGAGTTCGTCGCGCGCGATGTGGTCGCGCGCGGCGTGCAGTTCGTGCAGGCACAGCTTCAGCCACAGTTCCGACGCCTGATGGATCGTGATGAACAGCAGTTCGTCATGCGCGTCCGACAAGGGCGACTGGCAGTCGAGCAGGTCGGGCAGGCGCAGATAGCTGCGATAGGTGATGCGGGTCATGGACCCGACGCTATCGCGCGAGACGATCGTCGAATAGTCCGAACAACAGGGTCGATGCGTAGAGCGCGATCGCGGTCGGGCGCGGCATCGTGGTCGCCCATTTGCGCATGTCGAACGCCGCGTTCTGAAGCGCCATCAGCGCCTGCGCCGCCACCAGTGCGTCGACCGGGCGACAGGACCCCTCCGCGATGCCGTCCATGATGATGCCCGCGAAACGGCGCGCGATCCGATCCGACCGATCGACCATCGCGCGCCGCTCCCCCGGCGGCAGGCCGCTGAGTGCGGTCGTGCGCAGCAACGGTGCGCGTTGCGAGAACTGCACGTCGAGCAACGTCGCGATCGTGCTCGACAGGCGGTGCCAGTGGGTACCCCCGACCGCGTCCGCCTGCGCCTGCGCGGCGGCGATCGTGTCGAAGCTGCGGCGATAGCAGGCGACGACCAGCTCGTCCTTGGCATCGAGATGGTGGTAGAAGCTGCCCTTGGTGACATTCAGTTCCGACGCGATCCGCTGGACCGACGCGCCGCGATAGCCGAGTTCGTTGATCAGCCGCGTCGCCGCCAGCAGGAACGCGGCGCGGCCGGGTTCGCGCTCGTCATGATCGAGGTCGAGGATGTCCGGGCGCCAGTCCGCATCCTTGCCGGCGATACCGTGCGCGAACACGTCCATCAGTCGCGCCTCGATCCGGTCGTACTGGTCGAGATCGTAGCGTTGCAGCCAGAGCGACAGCCAAAAGGTGTTTTCCAGCAGGACGTGCGCGCGTGCGCCAGCGAGGTCCTTGTGTACGCGGTCCTTCGGTTCGCCCCACAGCGCGCGCGTCTCTCGGAACACGCGTTGCCATCCCGCGAGCAGGCGCGACTTGATCGGGTCCTCGGTGGCGCGCAGGTCCGACAGGACCGCGAACGCGGTTTCCTCGCCGCGCTGGATCGCGGCAAGGCGCGTCATGTTGAGCGACAGGAAGCGGGCCACGCGCGCCTGCGGCGTTGCCTCCTGCATCGCGTCCGCCAACATCTCCGACAGACGTTCGAGCGTGTTCTCGAATGCGGCGGCGGCAAGGTCTTCCTTGCGCTTGAAGTAATAGGTGACGCTGGTGGTGTTCAGACCGACGCGGCGGGCGACGTCCGCGAAGGTCATGCCCTTTGCCGATTGCTCGTTGATCGCATCGGCGGCGGCGGCGAGGATCGCGTCGCGCTTGGCGCGAAACCGCCGAGTTCCTGCTTCCACCTCGTCGTTCGGCTGTTCGCTGGCCCCCATCGCATCGCTTCTATCAGCATCGTTTGGAAGAAACAGTCCCTTTCGTGATGATCCATGTACGAGAGGAAATGCTTGGCCGCGACCGCTTTACCGAAGATGCGGTATGGCCTAAGTCGAAGCACAACACGACCTTAGGAGAGGCATGCGATGGACTTCACGCTGACCGAGCGCGAAACCTGGTTCCGGGACCGGGTGAAAGCGTTCATCGACGCCGAGATTCGCCCCCGCCACGCCGAATATCAGCAGCAAGCCCATGAGGGTGAGCGCTGGAAAGTGCTGCCGGTGATCGAGGAGGTCAAGGCGAAGGCGAAGGCGGCGGGGTTGTGGAATTTCTTCATGCCACCGCGGTCCGGGCGGGCGCATGTCGATGACAGCTTCGAGTTCCAGGGCACGCAGCTGTCGAACCTGGAGTATGCCCTGTGTGCCGAGGAGATGGGCAAGATCGGCTGGGCGAGCGAATGCTTCAACTGCTCCGCGCCAGACACGGGCAATATGGAGGTGTTCGAGCGGTACGGCACGGCCAATCAGAAGGAACGTTGGCTCCGGCCGCTGATGAACGGCGAGATCCGCTCCGCCTTCCTGATGACGGAGCCGCAGGTCGCATCGTCCGACGCGACGAACATCCAGACGGCCATGGTGCGCGACGGCGACCATTATGTCGTGAACGGGCGCAAATGGTGGTCGTCGGGGGTCGGCGATCCGCGCTGCAAGGTGGCGATCCTGATGGGCAAGACCAGCTTTGAAGGGTCGCGTCACCAGCAGCAGTCGATGCTGATCCTCGACATGGACACTCCAGGCGTGACGATCGACCGGATGCTGTCCGTTTATGGCTACGACCACGCGCCGCATGGGCATGGCGAGGTGTCGCTGGTCGATGTGCGCGTGCCGGTGGAGAACGTGCTGCTGGGCGAGGGGCGCGGCTTCGAGATCGCACAGGGGCGGCTGGGGCCGGGACGCATCCATCATTGCATGCGCACGATCGGCGTCGCGGAGACGGCGATCGAGTCGATGGCGAAGCGGCTGCTGAGCCGCGTGGCGTTCGGCAAGCGCATCGCCGACCACTCGGTGTGGGAACAGCGGATCGCCAAGGCGCGGATCGATATCGAGATGACGCGCCTGCTGTGCCTGAAGGCCGCCGACATGATGGACAAGGCCGGCAACAAGGCGGCGCAGCTGGAGATCGCGATGATCAAGGTCGCGGCGCCGACGATGGCGTTGCAAATCCTGGACGACGCGATCCAGGCGCATGGCGGCGGCGGCGTCAGCGGCGATTTCGATCTGGCGCACGACTGGGCCGCGATGCGGACGCTGCGCTTTGCGGATGGGCCGGACGAAGTCCACAACCGGTCGATCGCCCGCGCTGAGTTCGGGAAGCATGCCGACTGGAAGGCCGAGGTTGCGCCGCGGTGAGGTTGGCGGCGTGAGGTACCTGCTCGGCCAGAAACCGTGACATCAAGCCGCTTCGATCCGCTAGCCGTCACCCCAGCGAAAGCTGGGGTTTCCTTGAGGAGCGGTCAGCCTTCCCCGCAAGGAGACCCCAGCTTTCGCTGGGGTGACGGATCGGCGGATGATGGATCTGCATGAAACATGTCCAGTGAACCGGAGTAACACAGCATGAAAGCCGCGGTCCTGTTCGAGGCGAAGACGCCGCTGGTCATCGAGGACGTCACGGTAGCGAAGCCGCTGGCGCACGAGGTGCTGATCCGCACGCATGCGGTGGGCGTGTGTCGATCCGATCTGCACTTCGTCGACGGCCTCTACCCGCATCGCTTCCCCACCATTCCAGGGCACGAGGCCGCCGGCGTGGTCGAGGCGGTGGGGGACGAGGTACGATCGGTGAGGGTTGGCGATCACGTCGTCACCTGCCTGTCCGCCTTCTGTGGCCAGTGCGAGTTTTGCGTCACGGGCCGCCTGTCGCTGTGCATCGACGCGTCCGTGAAGCGGCCGAAGGGTGCGGAGGCCCGGCTGATGCTGCGCGATCGGCCGATCGCGCAGATGCTGAACCTGTCCGCCTATGCCGAGCAGATGCTGGTGCATGAACATGCCTGTGTCGCGATCGATCGCGACATGCCGCTCGACCGCGCGGCGCTGCTGGGGTGTGCGGTGACGACGGGGGCGGGGGCGGTATTCAATTGCGCAGACGTGACGCCGGGAGAGACGGTGTGCGTGGTCGGATGCGGCGGGATTGGGCTGGCGGCGGTCAATGCGGCGCGGATCGCGGGCGCTGGCAAGATCATCGCGCTCGACCCGGTTGCGGAGAAGCGGTCGCTCGCGGAGAGATTGGGGGCGACGCATACGCTGGACGCGCTGTCGGCAACGGTGGCGGACGAGGTGGTGGAGATCAGCCGCGGCGGCGTGCACCACGCGATCGAGGCGGTGGGCCGGCCACAATCGGCGGCCACCGCGGTCAAGGTCCTGCGGCGCGGAGGAACGGCCACGGTGCTGGGTATGCTGCCGCCGGAAGAGAGCGTGGGCCTGTCGGCGATGGACTTGTTGTCGGGCAAGCGGTTGCAGGGCGGGTTCATGGGCGGCAACCGGTTCCCGGTGGACATTCCGCGACTGGTGGATTTCTACCTGCGCGGGCTGCTCGATCTGGACTCGATCATCGCCGAGCGGTTGCCGCTGGAGCGGATCAACGACGCGTTCGACGAACTGCGGCGGGGTGAAGCGACGCGCAGCGTGGTGGTGTTCGCGTGACCGGGATGGAGGGAACGGTCGACGTCGCGGCGAAGGATCGGATCGATCTCGACCGGCTGGCGGAGTGGATGACGGCCAATGTCGAAGGTTTTGTCGGGCCGTTGAGCTATGCGAAGTTCGCCGGGGGACAGTCGAACCCGACCTATCGCCTCGACACCCCGCATCGCGCCTATGTGTTGCGGCGCAAGCCGTTTGGGCCGATCCTGCCGTCGGCTCATGCCGTCGAGCGGGAGTACCGGGTGATCGCCGGCCTGCACCCCACCGGCTTTCCCGTGCCGAAGCCGTATGGCCTGTGTGAGGATGCGACCGTCATCGGCTCCGCTTTCTACGTGATGGAGATGGTGGAGGGGCGGACGATCTGGGACGGTGCGATGCCCGCTCTGTCGACCCCGGACCGGCGGGCGCATTACGATGCGATGGTCGACACGTTGGCGGCTCTGCATGCGACCGACTTCGCGGCGGCGGGGCTCGGCGACTATGGCAAGCCGGGCAATTATTTCGAGCGGCAGGTCGCGCGCTGGACCAAGCAGTATCGTGCTGCCGAGACCGAGCACATGCCACGTGTCGAGAAGCTGATCGAGTGGCTGCCGCGGACGCTGCCGGAGCAGACGCGAACCTCCATCGTCCACGGCGATTACCGCGTCGACAACATGATTTTCGCAGACCGCGAACCGCGCGTTATTGCGGTGCTGGATTGGGAGTTGTCGACGCTGGGCGATCCGCTGGCGGACTTCTCGTACTTCCTGATGAATTGGGTGACCGAGCCGGAGGGGCGTTCGGGCGTCAGGGGGCTGACCGGGCCGGAGACGGGTATCCCGACGATCGAGGAGGTGGTGGCCCGCTATTGCGCCGCCACCGGTCGTGACGGGGTGCCGCAACTCGACTGGTATTTCGCCTACAACCTCTTCCGGCTGACCGGCATCGTCCAGGGCATCAAGCGGCGGATCATCGACGGCAACGCGTCGAGCGCGAAGGCGGAGGAGACGGCGGCGCGCGTCTACGGGCTGGCGGATGCGGCATGGGGCTTTGCCGAGAACGCCATGGCACAGGGAGTAAGGGCATGAGCGCGTTGTTCGACATGGCCGGGCGGGTGGCGATCGTCACCGGCTCGTCGCGGGGGATCGGCAAGGCCGCCGCGCTGGAACTGGTACGGGCCGGCGCGTGCGTCGTGATCTCCAGCCGCAAGCAGGACGCGTGCGACGCCGTGGTCGCCGAAATCGAGGCCGAACATGGCCCCGGTCGCGCCATCGCCGTCGCGGCAAGCATCGCGGACAAGGCGGGATTGCAGGCGCTGGTCGATGCGACGATCGCCGCGTTCGGGCAGGTCGACGTGCTGGTCTGCAACGCGGCGTCCAACCCCTATTACGGGCCGCAGGAGGGGATCAGCGACGAGCAGTTCCGCAAGGTGCTCGACAACAACATCGTCTCCAACCACTGGCTGATCCAGATGGTCGCGCCGGCGATGCGGGCGCGGGGCGAGGGATCGATCGTCATCGTGTCGTCGATTGGCGGGCTGAAAGGATCGGCGACGATCGGAGCCTATTGCATCAGCAAGGCGGCGGACATGCAGCTCGCCCGCAACCTGGCGCTGGAATTCGGGCCGGACGGCGTGCGCGTCAACTGCGTCGCGCCGGGGCTGGTGAAGACCGACTTCGCGCGGGCGTTGTGGGAGGACCCGGCGCGGCTGAAGGCGGTGAACGACACGGTACCGCTGCGCCGGATCGGCGAGCCGGAGGATATCGCCGGCGCCATCGTCTATCTCGCCGGGCCGGCCAGCCGGTTCATGACCGGTCAGACGATCGTAGTCGACGGCGGAGCGGTGGCATGATGCGGTTCGAGGGCAAGTCCGTGATAGTGACGGGTGGCGGATCGGGCATCGGCCGCGCCGCTGCGATCGCCTTTGCCGAAGAGGGGGCAAGCGTGATCGTCGCGGACCTGACGGAGGGGGCGGACGAGACCGCGGCGATGATCGGCGGGGCGGCGCGTGCGATCCGTATGGATGCTGGGTCGGAAGAAGACGTGATCCGCACGGTCGCGCTGGCGTGCGAAAAGTATGGTGGCCTGGACGTGATGTTCGCCAACGCCGGGATATCCGGCGGCATGGCCAACATCTTCGACACGAGCGCGGAGCTGATCGCGGAGGTGCTGCGTGTGAACCTGATCGGGCCGTTCCTGGCGATCAAGCATGCCGCACCGCGCATCGTCGAGCGGGGCGGCGGGGCGATCGTGCTGACCGCCAGCGTCGCCGGCCTGCGTTCCGGCGCGGGATCGCCGGCCTATTCCGCGTCGAAAGCGGGGGTCATCAATCTGGCGCAGGTGGCGGCGCAGCAGCTGTCGGGATCGAACGTGCGCGTCAATGCGATCTGTCCGGGTCTGACCGAGACGGGCATGACCAAGCCTGTGTTCGATTATGCGCGCGATGCCGGCAAGATCGACCGGGTCGGTCGCCTCAACCCCCTGCGCCGGGGCGCGCAGCCGGAAGAGCTGGCGCGGGCGGCGCTGTTTCTGGCGTCCGACGAGGCCAGCTACGTCAACGGGCAGGCGCTGGCGGTGGATGGCGGCCTGTCGTCCAGCCACGCCGTCACGCGACAAGATTATGGAAAGACAGCCGCTTAGGGTTACCCGACTTTAACCGAAACGCGATTAGCTACGGAGAATGCAACCGTTGCCGATCGATATCAGCCAAGCCACCCGGGAGGCGAGTCACTGGAAGGCGATGAACCGGTCGCAATTGTTGATCGAGTTCGCATTGGACGGCCACATCCGCTGGGCGAACCAGGGCTTCCTGAATACGGTCGGCTACAGTCTGGAAGCGCTGGTGGGGCAGCATCACCGCATTTTGTGCGATCCCGATTATGGACGCTCGTCGGCGTATGCGGCGTTCTGGCAACGACTGGGCAGCGGGCGCAACGATATCGGCGAGTATCGACGCATCGCCGCCGATGGCAGCCCGGTGTGGTTGCAGGCGTCCTACACACCGATGCTGGACGCACGGGGAGCCGCGACCGGCGTCCTGAAGGTGGCGAGCGACGTCACGGCGCGACACGTGGCGGATGCCGAGGCGAATGCACGCTGTGCGGCGATCGACCGATCGCAGGCAGTGATCGAGTTCGACATGGACCGACATATTCTCGCCGCCAACGATACATTCCTGGCGCTGTTCCGCTATCGTCGGGACGCCGTGATCGGCGGTTCGCACCGTATGTTCTGCGATGCGGACCATATCGATTCTGCCGAATATGCCGCATTATGGGCGCGACTGCGCGCGGGCGAGTTCGCGGCAGGACGGTTCCATCGCCTTGCCTCGGACGGGACATCACGCTGGGTACAGGCGATCTACACGCCGATCCTCGATGCAGGCGGCAAGCCGTACAAGGTCGTAAAGTTCGCCTCCGACATCACCGCGCAGGTGCGGATGGAAGAGCAGATCGGCGGCCGTCTCGATGAAAGCCAGCGTTTCCGTCGCGACGCGGAGGATCGCCGGAGCGAGATGGAATCGGTTCTCGACCGGCTGGGCGACGTGGTCGACGTCATTGCGGGCATTGCCGCGCAGACCAACCTGCTGGCGCTGAACGCGACGATCGAGGCGGCACGGGCGGGGGATGCCGGGCGGGGCTTTTCGGTGGTGGCCAGCGAGGTCAAGACGCTGGCCGCGCGGACGCGTGACGCGACACGAACAGCCCGGGCGATGCTGGGAACCTAGCGCACCACGGCAGGGCTGGCGCGCGGGTTATCCCCGCCGGCGCATCAGCCCTTCCTGCGCGGTGCTGGCGACGAGGCGACCGTCGCGCGTGAAGATCCGACCACGGTTGAGGCCACGGGCGTGGCCGGCCCACGGACTATCCATCGTGTACAACAGCCAGTCATCGGCGCGGAATGGCTCGTGCAGCCAGATCGCGTGATCGAGGCTGGCGACCTGCATGCCCGGCGTCAGCCAAGCGACGCCGTGCGGTACCATCGCGGTGCCGAGCAGCCGCATATCGGAGGCATAGGCCAGCACCGCGCGGTGCATGGCGGGATCGTCACCGATCGGCGCGGCGAGGCGGAACCAGACGTGCTGGATCGGCGGGCCGGGCTCGGGCCGGACGCTGCTGCGTTCCGATACCGGCCGCATCTCGATCGGGCGTGGGCGCAGCAGGACGCGATGATATTTCTCCGGCACCTCGGCGGCGAGCGCGTGGCGCAGGTCGTGTTCGCTGGCGAGCCCCTCCGGCGGCGGCACGTCGGGCATCGCGTCCTGATGCGATAGCCCTTCCTCCGGCAACTGGAACGAGCAGGCCATGTTGAGGATCGGCTGCCCGCGCTGCATCGCGATCACGCGCCGGGTGGCGAAGCTGCGGCCTTCGAAGTCGCGGACGATGCGGAAGACGATCGGGAAGTTCTCGTCGCCCGGGCGCATGAAATAGGCGTGGAGCGAGTGGGCCACTTTCTCGCCGTCGGTCGACCTTTGCGCCGCCTGAAGCGCCTGCGCGATCACCTGGCCGCCGAAGACGCGCCCCTCGCCGCCGGGCTGGCGCGCGCCGCGGAACAGGTCGACGTCGATCTGTTCGACGTCGAGCAACTGGACGAGCGCGGCGGCGAGTTCGTCCGGCGTGGCGTCGTGGGGGGTATTCAGGTCCATGCGCTTCCCTTCGCCGCCCCGCCGCGCCGGATCAATAGCCCGCGGCGAGCGCCAGCCGGTCGGCGTGGAAGTTGGCGTCGCCCCAGAGTTCCGCGAGAACGCGGGCGCGCTTCATGAAGAAGCCGATATCGTATTCGTCCGTCATGCCGATGCCGCCATGCATCTGCACGCCTTCGTTGACGCTGAGTGTCGTGGCCATCGCCGTCATGGCCTTGGCGACGGAGACGGCTTCGTCGGCCCGGTCGCTGCCGGCGTCGAGCAGCTGCTGCGCGCGGAGCACGGCGGCGCGGGCGACCTCCATTTCGCTGTAAAGATGCGCGGCGCGGTGCTGGAGCGCCTGGAAGCTGCCGATCGTGACGCCGAACTGCTTGCGCTGCTTGAGATAGCCGACCGTCATGGCCATCGCGCCGCCGCCGACGCCGAGCAGTTCGGCGGAGGCGCCGGTCCGGCCGGCGCGCAGCAGGCGATCGAGCGGCACGCGGCCGGCGTCGACCTCTCCGATCACGGCGTCGGCATCGACCTCCACACCGTCGAAGTCGAGGTGCGCGGCGATGCTGGAGTCGGCGAGGCGTTCGGGCCGGATGTCGAGCTTCGCGGCGTCGCGCGGAACGGCGAACAGGGTGATGCCGTCGCGGTCGCTCGCGCTGCCGGCAGTGCGGGCGGCGACGATCAGCATGTCGGCGACGTGGGCGTGCGTCACGAACTGCTTGCGGCCGGTCAGGCGGAAGCCGTTGCCGGAGCGCTCCGCTTTCAGGTCGACGTGGTCGCGGTGCTTGGCGGCTTCGTCGATCGCCAGCGCGGCGACGGTCTCGCCCGCAACGATGCCGGGAAACCAGCGGTCGGCCTGCGCCGTGCCGCGCAACGCCTCGACCGCGGCGACGGCGGTGGTGAGGAAGGGGGAGGGCGACAGGTTGCGGCCGATCTCCTCCAGCACGACGCCCGCCTCGACATGGCCCATGCCGAGGCCGCCCTGATCCTCGCCGATCAGGATGCCGGTGAAGCCCATCTCCGCGAACTGCTTCCACAGGTCGCGGGAGAAGCCGATGGGATCGTCGGCATCGCGGAGCGCACGCAGGTGGGAAACGGGCGCGGCGTCGGCGACGAAGTCGCGGATCGTGTCCTGAAGCGTCGTCTGGTCTTCGGTGAGGTAGAGGGGCATCGATATCTCCTTCTCCCTCTCCCACTGGGAGAGGGTTGGGGTGAGGGCAGGGCGCGAACGCCGTCGGTGACCCTCACCCTTCCGCCACGCTGCGCGGCTCCTTCCCTCTCCCAAAGGGAGAGGGATTCTCGGTTAGGAAGGTAGATCCAGGATCCGCTTGGCGATGATGTTGAGCTGGATCTCCGACGTGCCGCCTTCGATCGAGTTCGCCTTGGTGCGGAGCCATGCGCGGGGCAGGGCACCGGTGCGGCCGGCGTCGCTCTCCCACTCCAGCGCGTCGGAGCCGCCGCCCGCCATCTGCAGTTCGTGACGATCCTTGTTCAGCTCGGTCCCGTAATATTTCATCATCGACGGCTGGGCGGGGTGGGCGCGGCCGGCCTTGAGTTCGTCGATGAAGCGCTCCGACATCGCCGCGAAAGCCTTCGCGCGGACCTGGAACTGCGCGATCTGGGCGCGGAGCAGCGGATCGGCTAGCCGACCCTGTTCGTCGGTGCCGATCGTCGCGAGCGCGCCTGCGATGAGCAGATCCTTGCCCTCGCCGAGACCCATGCCGGAGATCATCTCACGCTCGTGGCCGAGCAGGTATTTGGCGACGTCCCAGCCCTTGTTCTCGTCGTGGATGCGGTTGATCTTGGGCACCTTCACATCGTCGAAGAAGGTTTCGCAGAAGGGCGAATAGCCGCTGATGAGCAGGATCGGCCTGGTGGAGACGCCGGGCGACTCCATGTCGAACAGCACGAAGCTGATGCCGCCTTGCTTCGACGATTTGTCGGTGCGGACGAGGCAGAATATCCAGTCGGCCTTGTCGGCATAGCTGGTCCAGACCTTTTGGCCGTTGACGATATAATGGTCGCCGTTATCCTCCGCACTGGTCGCGAGGCTGGCGAGGTCGGAGCCGGCGTTGGGTTCGGAATAGCCCTGGCACCAGCGGATCTCGCCGCGGGCGATCTTCGGCAGATGATCGAGCTTCTGCTCCTCCGTGCCGTATTTCAGAAGCGCCGGCCCGAGCATCGAGATGCCGAAGCTGTTGAGCGGCGACCGGGCGCCGATCGCTTTCATCTCCTCGCGCAGGACCTTGGTTTCGGCCGGAGAAAGCCCGCCACCGCCGTATTGCGTCGGCCAGTCGGGCACGGTCCAGCCGCGCGCGGCCATCGTGTCGAGCCACTGTTTCTGCTCGGGGCAGGAGGGTTCGAAGCGGCGACCGCCCCAGCACACGTCCGCTTCCGAGCGCACGGGCTTGCGCATCTCTGGCGGGCAGTTCGCCTCCAGCCAGGCGCGGGTGTCGGTGCGGAAGGTGTCGAGGTCGGTCATGATGTCCTCTTTCTTGGGCCTCCCCTGCAAGGGGAGGGGGACCAGCGAAGCTGGTGGAGGGGTTGTGCGCTCTCGTTGGCGCATCACCCCTCCGTCAGGCCTGCGGCCTGCCACCTCCCCTTGCAGGGGAGGAACGCATCTACTTCAGCCGTCCACCCGATGACGCCGCGTCCTTCAGCGACCGGGCGACGGGGAAGCCGTATTGCTCCAGCCCGGCGACGACCTTTGCCAAGCCTTCGGACTGCGCCCAGAACATCGGACCGCCGCGGTAGACGGGCCAGCCATAGCCGTAGATCCAGACGACATCGATGTCCGACGCCCGCTGCGCCTTGCCTTCCTCCAGGATCAGCGCGCCTTCGTTGACCATCGTGTAGAGCGTGCGGGCGACGATCTCGTCCTCCGTGATCTCACGCGGGGTGACGCCCTCGCGCTTGCGGAAGTCGTCGATGATCTCGGCGACGCGGGCGCTGTTCGATGGCGTGCGCTTCTCGTCATAGTCGTAGAAGCCCGCCTTGGTCTTCTGACCCCAGCGGTTCTCGGCGGCGAGCGCGTCGCGGATGTTCTCGATCCGGGTCGGGTCGCGGTGCCAGCCGATGTCGACGCCGGCGAGGTCGGCCATCTGGAACGGCCCCATCGGCATGCCGAACGCGACATGGACGCGGTCGATCTGCTCGGGCGTCGCGCCTTCGAGCAGCAGCTTGGTCGCCTCCACCTGACGCGGCATCAGCATGCGATTGCCGATGAAGCCGTACGTGACGCCGGCGACGACCGCGACTTTCCGGATCTTCTTGGCGAGCGCCATGACGGTCGCCAGCACGTCGCCCGCCGTCTTTTCGCCGCGCACGACCTCCAGCAGCTTCATGACGTTGGCGGGGGAGAAGAAGTGCATGCCGACCACGTCCTGCGGACGCGCGGTGACGGCGGCGATTTCGTCGATGTCGAGATAGGAGGTGTTCGACGCGAGGATCGCGCCGGGCTTGGCGATGCCGTCCAGCTTCGTGAAGATCTCCTTCTTCACGTCCATATTCTCGTACACCGCCTCGATGATGAGGTCGCATTCGGCGAGATCGGCGAAGTCGAGCGTCGGCTTCAGCGCGGCCATCGCAGCTTCGACCTGTTCGGGCTTCATGCGGCCCTTGGCGGCGGTCGCCTCGTAATTCCTGCGCATCGTGCCGGTGCCGCGGTCGAGCGCCTCGGCCTGCATTTCGACGATCGTCACCGGGATGCCGGCGGACAGGAAGTTCATCGAAATGCCGCCGCCCATCGTACCGGCCCCGATCACGCCGACGCGGGCGATCGGCCGCAGAGGGATGTCGGCGGGCACGTCGTCGATCTTCGACGCCTGACGCTCGGCGAAGAAGATGTGGCGTTGTGCGGCAGACTGGACGCCCATCATCAGGCGCATGAATTCCTGCCGTTCGAAGGCGATGCCGTCGGCAAAGGAGGAACTGGTCGCCTTCTCGACGCAGGCGATATTGGCGGCGGGCGCCTCGAAGCCGCGGAAGCGGCGGGCATTGTCCTTCTTGAAGCTGGCAACGGCGTCGGCGTCGGCGGCGACCTCGCGCTCCGACGCGCGGGGGATCGGGCGCTTCGTCTTGACCTCGTTGGCGAAGGCGATGGCATCCGCCTCCAGCGAGTCCTCGCCTGCGAGCCGGTCGATCAGGCCGGCGTCGAGCGCCTTCTTCGCGGAGATCGGATCGCCCTTGGCGGTCAGTTCCAGCGCCAGTGCGACGCCGGCGAGGCGCGGCAGCCGCTGCGTGCCGCCCGCACCGGGGAGCAGGCCCAGCTTCACCTCGGGCGTGCCGAGCTTCGCGGAGGGAACGGCGATCCGGTAGTGACAGCCGATCGCGACCTCGCACCCGCCGCCGAAGGCAGTGCCGTGGATCGCGGCGACGACGGGCTTGGACGACGCCTCAATCATGTCGACGAGCGTGGGCAACAGCGGCTCGACCGGGGGCTTGCCGAATTCGGTGATGTCGGCGCCCGCGAAGAAGGTGCGGCCGTCGCAGCGTATGACCATCGCGGCGATCGAGGCATCGGCCACGCCCTGCTTGATCGCGCCCTCCAGACCCGTCCGTACCGCCGCACCCAGCGCGTTCACGGGCGGATTGTCCGAGATGATGACGAGGATGTCGTCGTGGCGCTCGGTACGGATGGGCGAGGTCATGCACGTCTCCTGTGGATGGGCCGGCGTGTCATCGTTTCGCCATACCCTGAATTCTAATCGTTGCCCGCTCTATCGCCTTGAGCGGCGCGTGAATCAATCCTAAACCGCCGGACCCGATATTCGAGTCATTGATAAAGGACGCCTTGCATGGCCAGTCAGCCGACCATTTCCGTCGACCCGAACTGGCCCGCCATGCCCCTGACGCAGGCGAAGGCGCTGCTGACCGCGCCGGGTGCGCCGTTCGAGATGGACGAAGTGGCGATCCGCGGCGTGCTGACGCGCATCTGGAAGAATGCGCCGCCGTCGCTGCCGCGGTTCATCGGCGCGTCGCGCGCGGCGGGCGATCAGCTGTTCGTGATCCACGAGGACGAGCGGGTGACGTACGAGGCCAATCACCGGGCAGTGGCGGCGCTGGCCGCGCATCTGGTGGGACTGGGTGTCGGGCGGGGCGACCGCGTCGCGCTGGCGATGCGGAACCTGCCGGAATGGCCGGTGGCGTTCTTCGCGATCACCGCGCTGGGCGCGGTCGCGGTGCCGCTCAACGCGTGGTGGACGGGCGCGGAGCTGGAATACGGGCTGACCGATTCCGGGGCGAGGGTGCTGATCGTAGACGACGAACGTCATGCGCGGCTGGCGGAGCGTTATGCGGCGGCTCCGGCGCTGGAGCATGTGCTGGTCGCGCGCGCCTCGACGGCGCTGGACGGCATTGCGGATCGGCTGGAGGATGCGATCGGGACGCCGCACGACTGGGCGCGGTTGCCGGATGCGCCGCTGCCCGATGTCGCCGTGGTACCGGAGGACGACGCCGCGATCTTCTATACCAGCGGTACGACGGGCGCGCCGAAGGGGGCGCTGGTCACGCATCGCAACCTGATGAGCAACGTGCTGTCGAACGGTTATTCCTCGGCACGCAGCGCGTTGCGGCGGGGGGAGATGCCGGTGCCGCCGAGCCCCCGAGTGCTGCTGACGGTGATCCCGCTGTTCCACGTCACCGCCTGTTCGGCGGCGCTGATGCCGGCGATCGCGACAGGGAGCACGATGATCTTCATGCGCAAATGGGACACGATCCGCGCGTTCGAGATCATCGAGCGGGAGCGGGTGAACATCACCGGCGGGGTGCCGACGATCGCGTGGCAGTTGCTGGAGCATCCCGACCGGGGCCGGTACGACCTGTCGTCGCTCGAATCGATCGCCTACGGCGGCGCGCCGTCCGCGCCCGAACTGGTGAAGCGCATCCACGAGGAACTGGGTGCATTGCCCGGCAATGGCTGGGGCATGACGGAAACGTGCGCGACGCTGACGCATCATAGCGGCGAGGAGTATCTTATGCGGCCGGACAGCGCCGGGCCGCCCGTCGCCGTCGCGGACCTGAAGATCGTCGCAGAGGACGGGGTCACCGAGCTGCCGGTCGGCACGATCGGGGAGCTATGGGCGCGCGGGCCGATGATCGCGCGCGGGTACTGGAACCGGCCGGAGGACAGCGCCGCGACCTTCGTCGACGGGTGGGTGCGAACCGGCGATCTGGCGCGGGTGGACGAGGACGGCTTCCTGTTCATCGTCGACCGCGCCAAGGACATGGTCATCCGCGGTGGCGAGAACATCTATTCGATCGAGGTCGAGAACGTCCTCTACGCGCATCCCGCCGTCACCGACTGCGCGCTGATCGGTATCCCCCACCGGACGCTGGGGGAGGAGCCGGCGGCGGTGGTCCACCTCTGCCCCGGGTGCGAAGCGAGCGAGGCGGAGTTGCAGGAGTGGGTGCGGGCGCGACTCGCCGGCTTCAAGGTGCCCGTCGCGATCCGCTTCGTGGCCGACACGCTGCCGCGCAACGCCAATGGCAAGATCGTGAAGTCCGAGTTGAAGGCGCTGTTCGCCGTCTGAGCGGCGCGCTTTTCGTCCCGGCGGGGGACATGGTGAGCAACCGTTAACCGTGTTGCCCGAGCAAGCGGCGAATGCGGCGTTCGTTAACTGCCTTCCGGGGTGGCGCATCGCCATCGGCCGTGGCTGGGTCGCGGTCGATGACGATGATCGCTGCACGACTGGAACGGCTGTTGATGGCGCGCTGGGTCGTGCCGGCACTGTTCGTGCTGGCGATCGCACTGAGACTGGCGTTCGTGCTGGCGTTTCCGCAGGTGCCGTCGTCGGACGGCGAATGGTATCTGGTGCGCGCGGCCGAGATGGCGCGCGGGATGGGGTATCAGGAGGCGGGGCACCCGACTGCGTTCTGGCCCGTCGGTTACCCTGCGTTGCTGGCGGCGAGCCTGTGGCTGTGCGGGCCGTCGCTGGCGGGGCCGATTGCGCTGAACCTGATCGCGGCGGCGACGATCCTGGCGCTGGTGCTGCGGTGTGCACGGCTGGTCGGGACCGACGAGACTGGCGCGCGGCTGGCGGGGCTGCTCTACGCCATCTATCCCGCGCATATCGTCTATACCGGCACCACCACGTCGGAGGCGACGTCGACGGCGGTGACGATGGCGGCGTTTGCGCTGCTGGTCGGAGGACGACGGCGCCGCCTCGCGCTGGTCGCGGCGGGGCTGTTGTTCGGCGTCGCCACGCTGATGCGGGCGCAGATGCTGATGTTCCCGGCCGGGCTGCTGATCGCGATGACGATCGTCTGGCGCGATTATCGCTGGCGCGACGCGCTGAAGGCGGCGGTGATCGTGCATGTGGCGATGGCGGCGGTGGTGCTGCCGTGGACGGTCCGCAACTATCGCGCGCTGGAAGCGGTCGTGCCGGTGTCCACCAATGGCGGCGTGTCGCTGTATTACGGCGCGAACCCGCATGCGACTGGCGGCTGGTATGCGTGGGAGCGGACGCCGGAATGGGATCGCGTCGTCGGCATCCCCTACAGTGAGCGCGTCGCGCGACAGGTGGAAGTGGACCGGCGGTTCAAGAGGGCGGCGAAGGAGTGGATCGTCGCGCATCCCGCCGCTTGGGTGGCGCTCGGCCCGACCAAGATCGCGCTGCTATGGGCCAAGGACGGTGACGCGTTCTGGAACCTCGACGCCAGCTACCCGCAAGCTGGCCGCACGTTGACGCTGGTGCGGGCGGCCGATCAGGCGCTGTATATGGCGATGCTCGCTTTGGCAGTGATAGCGTTTGCGGTGGCACTGCGGGCGCGGTGGCGGGGGCGGGATGCGCCGATGCTGCTGATGGGGGCGATGCCGGCCTTCGCGACGCTGACCGCGTTCGGCTTCACGGGGCAGACGCGCTATCACTATCCGGCGATGCCGTTCGTCATCGTTGCGGCGGGGTGGATGCTGGCGATGCTGATCCGGCGCGCCGCCCGAGCCCCGGCACCCCAAGCCTCTGAACCCAAAGCCTCTGGACCTAGTCATATCGTCGATGGCGGAGGCCTGGAAACCGCGTAGAGTGGCGGGATGGCCGATCGCGAAGACCTCTCTGACCTCGACCCTTCCGACATGGTGCCCGACGACATGATGGGCATCCCCGCCGGGGTGGGCGCTGACGATGCGCTGCGCATCGCGATGCGGCGTGACCGGCTGCTCGCCGCGTTGACGCTGACGGCGGGAGCGGGATTGGCCTTCGCGCTGCCCTTCGCGCTGAAGGAGGGGGCGGAGTTCTTCCTGCCGCTGACCACCGCGCTCGTCATCGCGGTGGCGCTGGTGCCGCTGCTGGAGTGGCTGGAGCGGAGAAGGGTGCCGTCGCCGATCGCGGCGATCATCTGCCTGCTGCTGTTCCTGATCGCCGCCAACGTCGCGATCGCGGCGATCGTGGTGCCGGCGACCGACTTCTTCCGGCTGCTGCCGACGCGGCTCGACCGGATCCAGGACAATTTGCAGCCGTTGTTCGACCTGTATTCGAACCTCGAATCCTATGTGAACAAGACGCTGAGGCAGATCGCGTCGACGCCGGTGAAGCGGTCCCCAACCGCCGCCGTTGCGCCGCCCAGTTCTATTCTGGAGCTTGCGGCGACATCCGCCCCCGCGGTCATCGTCCAGTTCCTGTTCGCGGTGCTCATCATCTTCTTCTTCCTGTCCGGCTGGACGCGGATGCGGCAGAAGACGATCACCGGGCGGACCAGCTTCGACGGGGCGATGGCGACCGCGCGGGTCATTCAGGACGTGGTCGACGACGTGTCCGCCTATCTGGGCACGATCACCGCGATCAACGTGGTGCTGGGGATCGTCACCGGGCTGGCGCTGTACTTCATCGGCATGCCCTATCCGGCGATGTGGGGCGGGATCGTCGCACTGCTGAACTACATCCCGTATTTCGGGCCGGTGATCGGCGCGTTCCTGCTGGCGCTGGGCGGGCTGATGACCTTCTCCGACATCTGGATGGCACTGCTGCCGCCCGCGCTGATGTACGGGCTGCATCTGGTGGAGGCGAACGCGATTACGCCGTTCGTCGTCGGTCACCGCCTGACGATCAGCCCGCTGCTGATCCTGATCTCCCTGAGCTTCTGGGGATGGGTGTGGGGCACGCTGGGCGCGCTGCTGGCGGTGCCGCTACTCATCATCATCCAGACCGTGCTGCAGGCTGCGGGCAAGCCGGATATCGCGGGCTTCCTGTTCGAGCATGGCACGCTGGTGCAGCAGCGTCGCGGGCGCCGGAAAGGCGCCGATCGGGACGCGTGACGCGAATTCGTCAAAAAGGTCGTTGACAGGGTGGGGCCCCCCGCCTAGTTGGCCGGCCTCGCTTCCAAGCGGGTGTAGCTCAGTTGGTTAGAGCGCCGGCCTGTCACGCCGGAGGTCGCGGGTTCGAGCCCCGTCACTCGCGCCACTTCCCTTATGGGAATGGTGAAAATTCTGGAGCGGTTAGCGCTAGATAAGTTCGGAAGTTCAGGCTGGTGCGGCACTTCGTCGCACCCCGCTCCTACTGAAGCGGCGTCACCGCCAGCGGCCGGTTTCCATCCATAGCAGCAGCGGCTTCAGCGGGGCGATCCAGACGAGCCCGGTGGACACGTAGAACGCCAGTTGCAGCAGCCAATGCCACCCGCCGACCGTCTGCGACAGGCTGGCGACAACGATCGCCCAGACCGCGATCAGGGCGAGGATGGCGAAGATGCCTGCGGGTTTGCGCCAGCTTGGGGTCATGGGGCGGTCACGATCCATTCGGTGTCGGTGGCGATGGCGTGGAGCGGAACGTCCCACGGGTCGGGCACCAGCCTATCCACCTCCTGCACGGCCAGCGCCAGCCCCACGCGCCACGCGTTCGGATAGGCGGCGAAGGCGCGGTCGTAATGGCCGGCACCCTGACCGATGCGATTGCCGTGGCGATCGAAGCCGACCAGCGGCGTCAGGATGATGTCGGGGGCCAGGTCGCGCGCGTGTGAGGGCGGCTGCGAAAGGCCGAACGGACCGTCGGCCAAAGCAGCCTCCACATCCCATGCCAGGAACCGGAGCGGCGTGGCGCGATCGACGACATGCGGCAATGCGAGCACGCATCCGATTTGCGTGGCGGCCGTGGCGAAGGGCGCGGGGTCGACCTCGCTGCCGACGGGCACATAGCTCGCGACGATCAGGCCGGGTTGCAGCCGCTCGCGAAAGGCGGCGGGGACGGGGAGCGGCGTGCGCGGCGCAGCGGCGCGACGGGCGCGCAGGTCGGCGCGGATCGCGCGCTTGTCGCTCATTCAGAACGGGGCGGGGTGGCGGGACCGCCGTGGCCGTGTGCCGGTTTATCCACTGACGCACGGTACGTCAGGTGGGAACCATATACGTCGGACCAGGGTCCGGGCAGGGACAGTTCCCTATGGATGATGAATAGCCTCAGGGATAATATGAGCTCGTACCGGGCAGAACCCGCCGCGTACTATTTAGGGTGTGGGTCGGGTCGCGGCAATGGGGTCTGCGTGGGTTGATTGTTTCCGAACCCGCGCGCTATCCCGGCGAGGGCCGGGGTCCGGTTGCTGCTGAGCGCCTGAGACTCACTGCGTTGGCCGGACCTGGACCCCGGCCTTCGCCGGGGTGGTATGAGAGGCGGGGCGTCGGATGCAGCAGGAAGGCGCTGGGCCCCGCTTCCGCCGGGGAGCGGGTGTGGCTTGCCTTCCGAGTTGAATTAGCAGTCTGGCCTTAGAACCGGGTCACCCGATCTTCGGGGACTGTTCCAGCGCGTCGGCCAGGTCTTCGAGGCGGTCGGCGATGCGCAGCAGGGCAGGTTCGCTGACCGCGGCGCCGGCGGGAGGGCGGTTCTGCGACTCGTCGAGCGCGTCGGCGAGCATCAGCGAGACGAGCAGGAACGCGCGTTCGGCGCTGCCGCCGGAGGCCCGGTCGGCAGCGGCCCAGCGTTCGTCGATCATGCGGCCGAGCATCTGGACGCGCGCCTCGCCGCCGTCGCGGGTGGCGATCTGGTGCGGACGACCGCCGATGTTGAGCGTTACGTTGGCCATGTCAGCGCACCGCCCCGCGCGCGATCACGTCGTCGAGCGCGGCGACCGCCTCCGCCATCCGCGCCTTCAGAGCGGCGTGGCGGCGGGACAGGGCGTCGCCGCTGGCGGCGCGCGCGGCGACCGCCGCTTCGATACGGGCGATCGCGCGATCGATCCGCTCTGCGGCCGTATCGGAAGGATTGTCACTCATATCCGGTCGATTAGGCTTACCCCGTGGGCGCGGCAAGGCGGTTCACCGGAGGTCGCGGGCGGACCGGCGCAGCGAGGAGAAGCACCGTGGCGGTTGACGCCGCTGGCCTGCACCCGCAAAGGCTCGCCGCAAGTTCTCCAGCCGCGTTTCAGGCTATTACGTCAGGCCCCGGTCCGCCCGTTCATGGTCGGGCTGCGCGGCCACCATCCAAGGAGCAGGTGCGATGACGGTGAAGGTTGCGATCAACGGGTTCGGGCGTATCGGTCGCCTCGTCGCGCGGGCGATCATGGAGCGCGGCGCAGGCGATCTGGAGCTGGTGGCGATCAACGATCTGGCGGACGCGAAGTCGAACGCCTGGCTGTTCAGCCGCGACAGCGTCCACGGCCGCTATCCGGGCGAGGTGTCGGCGGACGGCGACGACATCGTCATCGACGGCAAGCGCATCCGCGTGACCGCCGAGCGCGATCCCGCGAACCTGCCTCATGCCGAGCTGGGCGTCGATCTGGTGCTGGAGTGCACCGGCTTCTTCACCGACAAGGCGTCGTGCCAGAAGCATATCGATGCGGGCGCGAAGAAGGTGCTGATCTCCGCACCGGGCAAGGGCGTCGACCTGACCGTCGTGTTCGGCGTCAACGACGACAAGCTGACCGCCGAGCACACGATCGTGTCGAACGCCAGCTGCACGACCAACTGCCTCGCCCCCGTCGCCAAGGTGCTGAACGATGCGATCGGGATCGAGCGCGGGCTGATGACCACGGTCCATGCCTATACCAACGATCAGAAGATCCTCGACCAGATCCATCCGGACCTGCGCCGCGCCCGCGCCGCGGCGATGAGCATGATCCCGACCACGACCGGCGCGGCGCGCGCGGTGGGCGAGGTGCTGCCGGAGCTGAAGGGCAAGCTGGACGGCTCCGCGATCCGCGTGCCGGTGCCGGACGTCAGCCTGGTCGACCTGACCTTCACCCCCGCCCGCGACACGACGCGCGACGAGGTCAACGCGATCCTGAAGGCGGCATCGGAGTCGGGGCCGCTGAAGGGTGTGCTGGTCTATTCGGACGAGCCGCTGGTTTCGATCGACCTGATGCACACTCCGCAGTCGTCGACGGTCGACAGCCTGGAGACGGCGGTCATCGACGGCAAGCTGGTGCGCGTCGTCAGTTGGTACGACAACGAGTGGGGCTTCTCCAACCGCATGGTCGACACCGCGACGGCGATGGCGCGGTTCATCTGAGGTGAGTGGCCGGATCGCCGGCATCGCGCGGCACGGGCGACCCAAGGGGCCGATGGAAAGCATCGACCATGCCGAGGTCTCGCTCGACGGCGGTATCGCCGGCGATTTCCGGGGTGCGCGCAAGCCCGGCGGGCTGGGCCGGCGTCAGGTGACGTTGATGGAGGCGGGCGACTGGGATCGTGCGATGACGGAAGTCGGTCGCACGATCCCATGGTTCGAACGGCGCGCGAACCTGCTGGTCGAGGGACTGGACCTGCCGCAGACGGCGGGGGTCCGGCTGGCGATCGGCGCGGACGTGGTGCTGGAAATCACGCGCGAGACGGACCCGTGCGAGCGGATGGAAGTGCTGGCCCCCGGGCTTCGCGCCGCGCTGACGCCGGACTGGCGCGGGGGTGCGTGCACGCGTGTTCTGGCCGGCGGCAGGATCGCTGTCGGTGATCTCATCAGGATCGAGGAATCATGAGCAAGCCGTTCAAAACGCTGAACGATCTGGGCGATGTTCAGGGCCGGCGCGTGCTGGTGCGCGAAGACCTGAACGTACCGATGGCGGACGGTCAGGTGACCGACGACACGCGGTTGCGCGCAACGCTGGCGACCGTGACCGAACTGGCCGATCGCGGGGCGATCGTGCTGGTACTGGCGCATTTCGGGCGGCCCAAGGGCGTGCCGAGCGCGGATATGTCGCTGGCGATGGTGGTGCGGCCCTATGCGGCGGTGTTGGGCCGCGATGTCCGCTACATCGACTGGGAGGGTGCCGACGAAGCGGCCGCGACGCTGCGGGCCGGCGACATCGCCGTGCTGGAGAATACGCGCTTTTTCGGTGGCGAGGAAAAGAACGACCCGGCGGTGGTCGAGCGGTTCGCCCGGCTCGGTGATGTCTACGTCAACGACGCCTTCTCCGCCGCGCACCGGGCGCACGCGTCGACCGAGGGTCTTGCGAAGGTCCTGCCGGCCTATGCCGGGCGGGCGATGGAAGCGGAACTCGACGCACTCGAAAAGGCGCTGGGCAACCCCGACCACCCGGTCGCCGCCGTCGTCGGCGGCGCGAAGGTGTCGAGCAAGCTCGACGTGCTGAAGCACCTCGTCACGCGGGTCGATCACCTGATCATCGGCGGCGGGATGGCGAACACCTTCCTCGCGGCGCGCGGCGTCGATGTCGGCAAGTCGCTGTGCGAGCATGAACTGGCGGCGACGTGCGAGGAGATCATGACGGCGGCGGACAAGGCGAACTGCACCGTGCACCTGCCGTATGACGTCGTCGTCGCGAAGGAATTCCGGGCGAATCCCGAAACTCGCACGGTCAATGTGCACGAGGTGGCGGCGGACGAGATGATCCTCGACGTGGGGCCGGCGGCGGTCGAGGCGTTGGGCGACGTGCTGAAGAATTGCCGGACCCTGGTGTGGAACGGGCCGCTGGGTGCGTTCGAGACGCCGCCGTTCGATGCCGCGACGGTCGCGCTGGCGAAGACCGCGGCGGCGCTGACCAAGGATGGGTCGCTGGTTTCGGTCGCAGGTGGCGGCGATACGGTGGCGGCGCTGAATCATGCAGGCGTGGCCGATGATTTCACCTTCGTGTCGACGGCGGGCGGTGCGTTTCTGGAGTGGATGGAGGGGAAGACCCTGCCGGGAGTCGCGGCGTTGTACCGCTGATCGGAACGGTCTGCCTGAGCGGTTGCGCGCGGCCCTTGAACCGGACGGCTCGCGGAGCTATCGTTTAACGCGTTAAACGGAGGCTCGTGGTGCTTGGCGTCAGGCTCGACTCGGAACTGGAGGAAAGGCTGGCGGCGGTGGCGCGCACGCAGGGGCGCAGCAAGAGCGACATCGCGCGGGAAGCGGTGCGCCGCTATGTCGACCTGCACGATGAAGCCTATCGGCGCGAGGCGCGGCGCCAGTCGCTGCGCGCATCGAAGCGCGATGTGGCGGGCGACTATGCGTTCTGGGACGGTATCGCGCGCGAGGATGCGGCGTGGAGCTGATCCGCGGTGCCATCGTGCTGGTCGCCGGGCCGGATGGCGGCGGGGGCGCGCGGCCGAGCGTCGTCGTGCAGGCGGAACTGTTCAACGACTCGCACGCGACGATTACGCTGTGCCCACTGACGGATATCGTCGGCGGCGAGGCGCTGTTCCGCGTTGCGATCTCCCCGCAGGAGCATACCGGCCTGACGGTCGAGTGCGAGGTGCAGGTCGATCGCATCACCTCCGTCCAGCGTCATCGCATCGTCACCGTCATCGGTCATGCCTCCGCGACGCGGATGGAACAAATCGATCAGGCGTTGCGTCGCTGGCTTACTCTTTGAAATACGTAGCTTAGGACACGATCATGACACCAGCAGTGAAGACGATCCTCGACAAATACGAGGGCACGAGCCCGGCTGTGAAGGCGAACCTGTCGCGCATCCTGATGCAGGGCGCGCTGGGGGGCACCGGCAAGCTGGTGATCCTGCCGGTCGATCAGGGTTTCGAGCATGGCCCGGCGCGGTCGTTCGCGATCAATCCGCCGGCGTACGATCCGCATTACCATTACCAGATGGCCATCGACGCCGGGCTGTCGGCATTCGCCGCTCCCCTGGGAATGCTGGAAGCTGGGGCTGACACGTTTGCGGGACGCATCCCGACGATCCTGAAGCTCAACAGCTCGAACAGCTGGGCGACCTCGATCTCGCAGGCGCAGACGGGCAGCGTCGAGGATGCGCTGCGGCTGGGCTGCGCGGCGATCGGCTTCACCATCTATCCGGGATCCGACGGGATCTTCGATGCGATGGAGCAGATCCGCGAGCTTCGCGAGGAGGCCTCCGCGGCCGGGCTGGCGACGGTGATCTGGAGCTATCCACGCGGTGGCGACCTGTCCAAGGCGGGCGAACTGGCGCTGGATGTCGGCGCGTATGCGGCGCACATGGCGGCGCTGCTCGGCGCGCATATCATCAAGGTGAAGCTACCGACCGACCATATCGAGCAGAAGGATGCGGTGAAGAGCTACGAAGGGACCGACTGGTCGAAGCAGGCGGACCGGGTGAAGCACGTCGTGCAGTCGAGCTTCGCGGGGCGGCGGATCGTGGTGTTCTCCGGCGGCGCGGCGAAGGGATCGGACGCGGTGTATCAGGACGCGCGCGACATCCTGGCGGGCGGCGGCAACGGCTCGATCATCGGCCGCAACACGTTCCAGCGGCCGCGTGACGAGGCGCTCGCGATGCTCCAGAAGATCATCGCCATCTATAAGGGCGAGGACGCCTGATTGGACGACGGCGTCGCCTTCACCTGTCATCGCGCGATCGCGCCGATGATGTGGGTGGCGGTGACGCTGTCGCTGGTGGAGCTGGTCGTCGTCCATGCTTTGCTGGCGGTGTGGTGGCCGCGGGTGGCGACCGTGCTGTCGCTGGCGAGCGTGACGGCGATCGGATGGCTGGTTTGGGCGATCGGCACGCTGCGATCGCGGCCGAGCGTGGTCGCGCACAACGCTGCGCTGTTGCGCGCGGGCGCGATCAAGCGCGTGACGGTGCCGATCGCTGCCATCGACAGCTTACATCCCGGCGGCTGGACCGATGCCGAGGTGAAGGCGCGCGCTACGCTGAACCTCGCGCTGATCGCGTGGCCGAACGTCGTGGTGCGGCTTCGCGAGCCGATCATGCTCGGACGGCGGCGGATCGATGCGATCGCGCACCGGCTCGACGATCCCGATGGTTTCGCTGCGGCGCTGGAGCGGGTACGGGCAGCGGATGACTGACGATCCTCTCGGCCCGCTCGACCCCGATTTTGCCGTGTCCTTCACGCGCGACCAGCGCCGGCCGCCGTGCCAGCTTTATCTCGTGTCGCCGCTGGAAGTGGGGGGCGACTTCCCGGACCGGCTGGCGCGGGCGCTGGATGCGGGGCCGGTGGCGGCGTTCCAGTTCCGGGTGAAGGACGTCGACCAGCATATCGCCGCGAAACTGGCGGAGCCGTTGCAGCGGCTGTGCAGCGACCGCGAGGTGGCGTTCATCGTCAACGACTCGATCGCGCTTGCGAAGCGGCTGGGCGCCGACGGCGTGCATCTGGGACAGGATGACGGCGACCCGCGCGAGGCCCGCGATGCGCTCGGGCCGAACGCACAGATCGGTGTGACCTGCCACGACAGCCGGCATCTGGCGATGGAAGCGGGGGAGGCGGGGGCCGACTATGTCGCGTTCGGCGCCTTCTATCCGACGACGACCAAGGAGGTTCAGCATCGGCCCGAGCCGGTGATCCTGTCGTGGTGGTCGGCGGTATTCGAATTGCCTTCGGTCGCGATCGGCGGGATCACGCCCGCCAATGCCGCGCCGTTGGTGGCCTCGGGCGCGGATTTCCTCGCGGTGTCCGGATCGGTGTGGGGTGGAGACGAGGCTGCGGCGGTCCGGGCGTTTGGCGAGGTGCTCGCCAGATAATAGGGCTTCGGCGCCGGTCGTCGCGACGTAGAATCAGGAAAGGGGCGTTTCGGCCGTGACCGAAACGCCCCTTTCTTCAAACGGCCGGCGGCGAGCCGCCGGCGCGCTCGATCAGGCTGCGACCAGCTTGCTGGTGCGACGGCGCATCGCGCCACCGACCATGCCGAAGCCGCCGATCATCATCGCCCACGTGGCGGGCTCAGGCACCGCGCCGCCGATGGCGATGTTGTCGATCTCGAACGAGTTCTGGTCCGACGAGAACGTCACGCCGGCGATGCGCTCTGCGCCGTCGGCGGTGAAGATCGCGCGGAACGTCTGGCCGACGACGCCCGAGCCGTCGAACGTCTGCGACGTGCCGCCGAGATAGTTGATGGTCAGGAAGTTGTAGGCGTCGAGCGAACCGGCGTCGAAGCTGAAGGACGAAACCGGCTGTGCGAAGGTGTAGGTGGTGAAGCCGCCGCCGAGAACAGCGTAGAAGTTGCTGGGCATGTTGCCGTCGATCGGAGCAGCCTGGCCGGACGCGCCGGTCGGGCCGAACACGAAGCTGTTCGAGAACGCGGAGGGGGCGGGGGTCAGCGTGTCGTAATCAGCGAACAGCGTACGGCCGGTTTCGACCTGGCCGAGCGTGCCACGCGTCAAGGTCGCCGCCGAAGCCGAGCCAGCAACGGTCATCAGAGCGCCGGCCAGCAGGATAGCTACAGTCTTCATTGTGGATAAATCCCTTTAGTAACAATGGTGTCGATCCCGCCGATGTACGCTGCATTAATCCTTCGTCAATCAATCAAAAACGAATTCTGTTCTTTGTGTCGCAATTTGGGACACCGGGTAATTCGACCCGCGACGGGAACTTGGAAAGTATCGGCGGTCGGGGCGCAGTTGCCGTAGGGTCAACCCGGCGATTGGCCGGATGCAACCCCGGAGGGCGCTAGCGAGTTGATCTGCCAGCGTAACGGTAAAAAGGGACCTGATGATGCATCCGATTCGGCGACTCGCTCTGGCGGCAACGATGTTCGGGGGGGTCGTAGCGGTCCAGGCCGGCGCGCAGGCGCCCTCCACCGCGGCGAAACCGGCCGTCGATCTGGACATCCTGCGGGTGCAGGTGATCCTCGATCATCTCGGCTTCGGGCCGGGCGTGCTGGACGGGCGCGGCGGGATCGCGCTGGTCAACGCGCTGAAGGGCTTTCAGGAATCGCGCGGACTGCCGGTGACGGGCAAAACCGATGCCGCGACGGCGCAGGCGCTGTCCGCGTATCGCAACGCCAAGCCGACGGTGACGCTGGCGCTCAGCAAGGCGGCGCTGACCGGGCCGTTCATCGATCCGCTCCCCAAGGATTACGCGCTTCAGGCGAAGCTGCCGACGCTTGGCTATCGATCGCCGATGGAGAAGCTGGCGGAGATGTTCCACACCACGCCCGCCGTCATCATGGCGCTGAACTCGCCGCAGACGATGCTGACGGTGGGCACGAAAGTGGTGTTTCCCAACGCACTGCCGTCCAGCCGCGCCTATGACGCGAAGCTGACGGACGAATGGCGCACGACGCTGAACATGCTGAACGTCGACGCGAACCAGCCGAAAGCGGACCATATCGTCGTCGACAAGTCGGACGGGGTGCTGCGCGTTATGGACAAGGACGACAAGCTGATCGCGCAATTCACCGCGACGATGGGGTCGGAGCATGATCCGCTCCCGCTGGGCAATTGGACGATCAAGGGCGCGGATTACAATCCGAAATTCCATTACAATCCGGCGCTGTTCTGGGATGCCAAGAAGGGCGACGACAAGGAATTGCTGCCGGCCGGGCCGAACGGGCCGGTGGGCGTCGTGTGGCTGGACCTGTCCAAGGATCATTACGGCATTCACGGTACGCCCAATCCGGAGACGATCGGCCGCGCCGAGAGTCATGGCTGCATTCGCCTGACCAATTGGGATGCGGCGCGACTGTCGGTAATGGTCAAGCCCGGGACCAAGGCGGTATTCCGGGCGTAACGGCGGATGTCGCGGGTCGGTTGGGTCATTCTCGCGCTGATCGTGATCGGCGCGCTGGCGTTCGGGTCGATGCTGTCGTTCGGGTCCGGCGGCGGCCGGACCGTTCGCGAGCGGGTCGAGCAGGTGCTGCCGTTCGGTCGCAAGCCGCCGGGCAAGCTGGTGGTGCCGGTCGCGGGCGTTCCGCGAACGGCGATCGCCGACAGCTTCGGTGACGCACGTGGCGGCGGCACGCGCGGTCATCATGGCACCGACATCATGGCACCGGGCGGCACGCCGGTGCTGGCGGCGGCGGACGGTACGGTCGAGAAGCTGTTCGAGAGCAAACTCGGCGGCACGACGCTCTACGTCCGCTCGCCCGACCAACGCTGGGTGTATTATTATGCCCACCTGTCGGGCTACGCGCCGGACATCGCGGAGGGTCGCCGGGTCAGGGCCGGGGAGCGGATTGCCTTCGTGGGCGATACTGGCGACGCCGGCGCGGGCAATTATCACCTCCATTTCGGTGTCCAGCGCATGGCGGCGGGCGAGCGTTGGTGGCAGGGAGAGGACGTCAATCCCTACCCCCTGCTTGCCGGATCGGGCGCGTCTCGCTAGATCGCAGGGTACGGAGGCACGGCTTCCAGGCTCTTTCCAGTAGGTCTATCCCATGAAGATCAGCGGCGTGGACATTCGTCCCGGCAACATCATCGAGTATGAAGGCGGCATCTGGCGCGCCGTGAAGATTCAGCACACCCAGCCCGGCAAGGGCGGGGCGTATATGCAGGTCGAGCTGAAGAACCTGATCGACGGGCGCAAGAACAACGTTCGTTTCCGTTCGGCCGAGACCGTCGAGCGCGTGCGGCTGGATACGAAGGACTTCCAGTTCCTGTTCAAGGACGGCGAGGCGCTGACCTTCATGGACAAGGACAATTACGAGCAGATCACGCTCGACGCCGGTATCCTAGGCGATGCCGCGGCGTTCCTTCAGGACGGGATGGACGTGGTCCTCGAACTGTATGACGAGCGGCCGATCTCCGTCGAGCTGCCGTCGACGATCGAGGCGACCATTGTCGAGGCGGACGCGGTGGTGAAGGGGCAGACCGCCTCGTCCAGCTACAAGCCCGCGATCCTCGACAACGGCGTCCGCATCATGGTGCCGCCGCATATCGCCGCGGGGACGAAGATCGTGGTCGACGTGTACGAGCAGACCTACGTGCGGCGCGCGGAGTGAGACGGACAGCGGAGCTGTTCGCACACTCCGCCGCCCGGCCGGCGCACACGGCGCGACCGACGACGCGGGCTTTGCCCGCGGCCTGATGCCGAGGACCTTGCTGTCCTCACCCTCCCATCGCTGAAGAGCGATGGGCCCCTCCCTCTCCCAAAGGGAGAGGGGCGAAGGAAGTATGATGCCCTCCCATTCCGGTCTCTTCACCGTCATCGAGCGTGCCGCCCGCAAGGCCGGGCCGCGGCTGCGGCGCGACTTCAACGAGGTCCAGCATTTGCAGGTCAGCCGCAAGGGGCCTGCCGACTTCGTATCGATGGCCGACCAGCGCGCCGAGCAGACGCTGTACGAGGAACTGAGCCATGCCCGGCCCGACTGGGGCTTCCTGATGGAGGAGCGCGGCGAGGTGGCGGGCGATCCGTCGAAGCCGCGCTTCATCGTCGATCCGCTGGATGGCACCTCCAACTTCCTGCACGGCATCCCGCACTTCTGCATCTCGATCGCGGTCGAGGAGCCGATGCCGAACGGCAAGCGCGAGACCACGACCGCGCTGGTCTATCAGCCGCTGACCGATGAGAGCTTCTGGGCCGAGAAGGGCCGGGGCGCGTGGCACACCGACCAACGGCTGCGCGTGTCGGCGCGGCGCGACCTGTCGGAGGCGCTGATCGCGACGGGCATCCCGTTCCTGGGGCATGGCGACTTCGCGCAGTGGAGCCGCATCTTCGGCGCGGTGGCTCCGGAAGTCGCGGGCATCCGGCGCTTCGGCGCGGCGGCGCTCGACCTCGCATGGGTCGCGGCGGGGCGGTATGACGGGTTCTGGGAGTCTGGGTTGAAGCCGTGGGACGTCGCGGCGGGGCTGTTGCTGGTGAAGGAAGCGGGCGGCTTCGTCACCGACTTCCGCGGTGGCGACCGGCCGATGGAGCGCAACGAGTTCCTCGCGGCGAACGACGGGCTGCATTCCAAGCTGCACAAGCTGGTGGCGGGGGCGTTGCGCTGAGGGGCCGGCCCGCGTCAAGGCAGGGCTAAAGCTCCTCCATCCGCGGGGTGGGCAACACAGGTGTGCTTCCGAGCATCGCATGCCTCTTGCGAGTTATTCTCACACCCTCCCAGCCTTGCCCGTCCCGGCGGGCGGGCCTAAAGCGGACGCCATCCGTTCGCACTTGCGAGAAGCCCCTTGGTCGACCTGTCGCAATATCTTCCTATCCTGCTGTTCCTGGGCGTCGCGATCGCGCTGTCGAGCGCGTTCGTATTCCTGCCGATGCTGGTCGGTCGCCTGACCGGCACGCACCAGCCCAACGAACAGAAGCTGTCCGAGTATGAGTGCGGCTTTCCCGCATTCGAGGACCCGCGCAGCCAGTTCGACGTGCGTTTTTATCTGATCGCCATCCTGTTCATCATCTTCGATCTCGAGGCGGCGTTCCTATATCCTTGGGCAGTAAGCGTTTTTTCGCTCGGCTGGACCGCCTGGATCTCGATGATGATCTTCATCGGCGAATTGGCGCTTGGCCTTGCCTATGCATGGAAGAAGGGAGCACTCGAGTGGGAGTGACCGCGCATTCCGGGCCGATCGGCCTCGTCAACAATCCGGAACCCGGTACGTCGATCATCCAGCCCGATCAGGGGTTTTTCGACGGGTTGAACGGAGAGCTGACCGACAAGGGTTTTCTCGTCACGTCGACCGAGGAGCTATTCCAGTGGGCACGGACGGGCTCGCTGTGGTGGATGACGTTCGGACTGGCATGCTGCGCGGTGGAGATGATCCACGTCAACATGCCGCGCTACGATCTGGAGCGCTTCGGTGCGGCTCCACGCGCATCGCCGCGCCAGTCGGACGTGATGATCGTCGCGGGCACGCTGTGCAACAAGATGGCACCGGCGTTGCGCAAGGTCTACGACCAGATGTCGGAGCCGAAATACGTCATCTCGATGGGTAGCTGCGCCAATGGCGGCGGTTACTATCATTACAGCTATTCGGTCGTGCGCGGGTGCGACCGGATCGTGCCGGTCGACATCTACGTGCCCGGGTGTCCGCCGACCGCGGAAGCCCTGCTGTACGGCATCATGCAGTTGCAGCGTAAGATCCGTCGCAGCGGGAGCATCGAGCGTTGAGGGCTCCCGCTCCCGCTTATGCCGTCGCGCTGAACGACGAGACGATCGAATTGGCGACGCAGGCGATCGGCAGCGCGCTGACGCATGCCGTCGAACTGGTCGGCGAGGTGCAGTTGCACGTCCATCGCGACGGGCTGGTCCCCGCGCTGACCGCGCTGCGCGACACGCCGGGGCTGGAGTACCAGCAGCTGATGGAGATCGCCGGGGTCGACTATCCGAGCCGTGCCGAGCGGTTCGACGTCGTCTACAACCTGTTGTCGCTGACCCGGAACCACCGCGTGCAGGTGCATGTCGCCACCGACGAGGATCATGCGATCCCGTCCGTGACCGGCATCTGGCCCGTCGCGGGCTGGCTGGAGCGCGAGGTGTACGATCTGTACGGGGTGCTGTTCGAGGGTAATCAGGACCTTCGTCGCATCCTGACCGACTATGGCTTCCGCGGCCATCCGCTGCGCAAGGACTTTCCGATGACGGGCTATACTGAACTGCGCTACTCCGAGGAGGAGAAGCGGGTGGTGTACGAGCCGGTGTCGCTGGCGCAGGATTTCCGCAATTTCGACTTCCTGAGCCCTTGGGAAGGCGCGGCGTACGTGCTGCCCGGCGACGAGAAGGCTGCCCAGCCACAGGCGAAGGGTGCGCAGACGCCGGTGAGCGCGGATGCCGTGCAGAAGGCGGACGCGAAGGCGGAGGGTGCGAAGCCCGGTGGTGAGCCCGCCAAGGCGTCGAGCGAACCCTATGCGAAGACGACCGCGGACTCGACGGCCGATACCGGCAAGGGCGCTCCCGAAGCGGACGCCGTGCCGAAGCCGAAGGACCCGGATGTGATCCCCTCGAAACTGGGAGGGCAGAACGAATGAGTGCCGATCCAGGGCTGGCGCCCGCGACCACGACGGTCGACCCCTATATCGACGACGTGCTGGACACGACCGCGATCGAACGGTCGGGCGGCGACGGGTTCAGCGAGGGTGGCGACGTCACCATCAGCAACTACACGATCAACTTCGGGCCGCAGCATCCGGCGGCGCACGGCGTGCTGCGGCTGGTGATGGAGCTGGACGGTGAGATCGTGACGCGGATCGATCCGCATGTCGGGCTGCTCCACCGCGGCACCGAGAAGCTGATCGAGTACAAGACCTACGCGCAGGCGATCCCGTATTTCGATCGGCTCGATTACTGCTCGCCGATGTGCATGGAGCACACGTTCGTGCTGGCGATCGAAAAGCTGCTCGATCTGGAAGTGCCGATCCGCGCCCAGTATCTGCGGGTGTTCTTCGCGGAGCTGACGCGCATCTCCAACCACATGCTGAACCTGGGTTCGCATGTGATGGACGTCGGCGCGATGACGCCGAACCTGTGGCTCTTCGAGATCCGCGAGGACTGCTACAATTTCTTCGAGCGTGCGTCGGGCGCGCGGATGCATCATAACTACATCCGCCCGGGCGGCGTCCATCAGGACGTGCCGCTGAAGCTGCTGGCGGATATCGGTGATTGGCTGGACACGCGCCTGCCGCGCCTGTTCGAGGATGCGATCTCGCTTGTTGCGGACAACCGCATCTTCAAGCAGCGTAACGTCGACATCGCCACGGTCAGCCGCGACGACGCGATCGCCTGGGGCTTTTCCGGGCCGATGATCCGCGCGGCGGGCATTCCGTGGGACCTGCGCAAGTCGCAGCCGTACGAAGTATACGACCGCATGGAGTTCGACATTCCAGTCGGCACGCGCGGCGATTGCTACGACCGGTTCATGGTGCGCGTCGAGGAGGTCCGCCAGTCGGCCCGCATCATGCGGCAGTGCCTACGCGACATGCCCGAGGGGCCGATCGCCAGCGACGATCGCAAGGTGGTGCCGCCGAAGCGCAGCGAGATGAAGCGTTCGATGGAGGCGCTGATCCACCACTTCAAGCTCTACACCGAGGGCTATCACGTGCCCGCGGGCGAAGTATACGTCGCGACCGAAAGCCCGAAGGGCGAGTTCGGCGTGTATCTGGTGTCGGACGGCACGAACAAGCCGTATCGCTGCAAGATCCGCCCGACCGCGTTCAGCCATTTGCAGGCGATGGACTTCATGAGCCGCGGCCACATGCTGGCGGACACGACCGCCATTCTGGGCGCGATGGATATCGTTTTTGGTGAGTGTGACCGCTGATGGCCGACGCCGTTCATATCCCTGACGAGGCCGAGACCCGCGCGCGCTGGGGCGCGTTCGCGTGGAATGACGAGAATGCCGAGAAGGCGAAGATCGTGCTCGGCCGCTATCCGGCCGGACGCGAACAGTCGGCGTCGATCCCGCTGCTCGATCTGGCGCAGCGTCAGGTCGGGGCGGAGACGCACACGCAGGGCTGGTTGCCGGTGCCGGTAATCGAGTTCGTCGCGCGCCAGATCGGCGTGCCGTACATGCGCGTGTACGAGGTCGCGACCTTCTACACGATGTTCAACCTCGCGCCGGTCGGCCGCTATCACGTGCAGGTGTGCGGCACGACGCCGTGCATGCTGGCGGGCAGCGACGACGTGCTGGCGGCGTGCAAGAACCGCGGGCTGGTCAAGGGCGGGACGACGCCGGACGGCCTGTTTACGCTGACCGAGGTCGAGTGTCTGGGAACCTGTGCCAACGCGCCGATGGTCCAGATCAACGACGATAATTACGAAGACCTCGACTACGATCGCACGGTCGCGGTGCTGGAGGCGCTGGCCAACGGCGAGGCGCCCGCGCCGGGATCGACGACCGGCCGTCGTGCGAGCTGCCCGGCGGGCGGGCCGACCACCCTGAAGGAGATGGTCGACGCGAACCACGATTACCGGGGGGAGTGGGCCTGATGCTCGCCGACAAGGACCGCATCTTCACGAACGTCTACGGGTTCCAGCCGTGGACGTTGCAGGCGGCGCGCGCGCGTGGCGACTGGGACAATACCAAGGCGCTGCTGGAGCTTGGCCAAGACAAGATCATCGACGTCGTCAAGGCGTCGGGCCTGCGCGGACGCGGTGGCGCGGGCTTCCCGACCGGTACCAAATGGTCGTTCATGCCCAAGGAGCCGAAGGCGGACCGCCCGAACTTCCTCGTCATCAACGCCGACGAATCCGAACCCGGTTCGTGCAAGGACCGCGAGATCATCCGCCACGATCCGCACAAGCTGATCGAGGGGGCGCTGGTCGCCGGCTTCGCGATGCGTGCGCGGGCGGCGTACATCTACATCCGCGGCGAATATATCCGCGAGGCCGAGACGCTGTTCGCCGCTGTCGCCGAGGCATACGAAGCCGGGCTGGTCGGCAAGAACGCGTGCGGCTCGGGCTACGACTTCGACGTGTTCGTCCATCGCGGCGCGGGCGCGTATATCTGCGGCGAAGAGACGGCGATGCTCGAATCGCTGGAGGGCAAGAAGGGCCAGCCGCGCCTGAAGCCGCCTTTTCCGGCGGGGGCGGGCCTGTATGGTTGCCCGACGACGGTCAACAACGTCGAGTCGATCGCGGTCGCGCCGACGATCCTTCGGCGCGGGGCCGAATGGTTCTCCAGCTTCGGCGCGGAGAATAACCGTGGCACCAAGCTGTTCCAGATCAGCGGCCATGTGAACAAGCCATGCGTGGTCGAGGAGGCGATGAGCATCCCCTTCCGGCAGTTGATCGAGGAACATTGCGGCGGCATTCGCGGCGGCTGGGACAATCTGCTCGCGGTGATTCCCGGCGGGTCGTCGGTGCCGCTGGTGCCCGCGGCGCAGATCATGGACGCGCCGATGGATTTCGACGGCCTGAAGGCGGTCGGATCGGGGCTCGGCACCGCGGCGATCATCGTCATGGACAAGTCCACCGACATCGTCCGCGCGATCAGCCGTATCTCGTACTTCTACAAGCACGAGAGCTGCGGTCAGTGTACGCCGTGCCGCGAAGGCACCGGCTGGATGTGGCGGATGATGGAGCGGTTGCGGACCGGCGACGCCGACATCGGCGAGATCGACATGCTGCAACAGGTGACGAAACAGGTCGAGGGTCACTCGATCTGCGCGCTGGGCGACGCCGCGGCATGGCCGATCCAGGGCCTTATCAAGCATTTCCGCCCCGAACTGGAGCGGCGGATCAACGAACGCGGGGGCGACCTCGCACCGATGCAGGAGGCCGCTGAGTGAGGCGGATCAGCAACCTGCTGCTGGAAATCGCGCTGTTCGTCGCCTCGATCACTGCGTTGGGGTACCTCGTCCGCATGATCGTGGCGTGGTTCCTGCCGGTGCAGTGGTATTGGGGCGGCGCTATGGCCGCCATCGCCGCGCCGGTCTTGGTGGCGCTGGCCCTTTTCGTGTCGGCGCGCGTGCCGGCGACAGGAACGACACATGCCTAAGCTGAAGGTAGACGGGATCGAAGTCGAGGTGCCGCAGGGCGCCACGGTGTTGCAGGCGTGCGAGGCCGCGGGGAAGGAAATCCCGCGCTTCTGCTATCATGAGCGGCTGTCGATCGCCGGCAATTGCCGGATGTGCCTCGTCGAGGTGAAGCCGGGGCCGCCCAAGCCGCAGGCGTCGTGCGCCTTGCCGGCGGCGGACAATCAGGAGGTCTTCACCACCACGCCGATGGTGAAGCATGCCCGTGAGGGCATCATGGAATTCCTGCTCATCAACCACCCGCTGGATTGCCCGATCTGCGATCAGGGCGGCGAGTGCGATCTTCAGGACCAGTCGGTCGCGTACGGACGCGGCCAGAGCCGGTTCCAGGAGAACAAGCGCGCGGTCACCGAGAAATATATGGGGCCGATCGTCAAGACGATCATGACCCGCTGCATCCAGTGCACGCGCTGCATCCGCTTCGCCGAAGAGGTTGCCGGCGTGGAGGAGATCGGCGCGATCTATCGCGGCGAGAACATGCAGATCACGTCCTACCTCGAAGAGGCGGTGACGAGCGAATTGAGCGGCAACGTCGTCGATCTGTGCCCGGTCGGGGCGCTGACGTCGAAGCCCTATGCGTATGAGGCGCGCCCTTGGGAGCTGCGGCGGACGCTGACGATCGACGTGATGGACGCGGTCGGCACCAACATCCGGCTCGACAGCCGCGGTCGTCAGGTTTTGCGCTGCGTCCCGCGGATAAACGAGGACGTGAACGAGGAGTGGGCGTCGGACAAGACGCGCCACGCCGTCGACGGGCTGGTCCGCCGGCGTCTGGACCGGCCGTTCGTGCGCAAGGGCGGCAAGCTGGTCGAGGCGACGTGGGACGAGGCGTTCGCGGCGATCGCGGCGGTGGACGCCGGATCGAGCGTCGCGGCGGTCGCGGGCGATCTGGTCGATTGCGAGACGATGTACGCGGCGAAGGCGCTGCTGGCCTCGATGGGCTCGACCCTGCTCGAAGGGCGCCAGACGGGCATGGACTATGATACGTCCAGCCTGGCGGCGGTGAACTTCAACACCACGATCGCGGGCACCGAAGAGGCGGACGCGATCCTGCTGGTGGGCACCAACCTGCGCTGGGAAGCGCCGCTGGTGAACACGCGCATCCGCAAGGCGATCAAGCGCGGCGCGAAGGTGTTCGCGGTCGGGCCGGAGACGGACCTGACCTACAAGGTTCAGTGGCTGGGGGCCGATCTGTCGGTGCTGGGCGACCTGCCCGACGCGGTGACGACGGCGTTCGGCGAGGCGAAGAAGCCGATGGTGATCGTCGGCGGTGGCGCACTGAAGGGCGGCCACGGCGCGGCGCTGAAGCTGGCGGAGACGCTCAACCTCGTGCGGGACGGCTGGAACGGCTTCAACGTCGTGCACATGGCGGCGTCGCGGATGGGCGGGCTGATGCTCGGCTACGCGCAGAAGGGCGGCATCGCCGATCTGGCGGATGCGAAGCTGACCTTCTTCCTCGGTGCGGACGAAGTCGACTTCTCGCGGTTCGGCGGGTTCAAGGTCTATGTCGGGCATCACGGCGACAAGGGTGCGGCGGCCGCGGACGTGGTCCTGCCGGGCGCGACCTATGCCGAGAAGTCTGGCACATGGGTCAATCTTGAAGGGCGCGTGCAGCGCGGCGAGCGCGCGGTGTTCCCGCCGGGCGACGCGCGAGAGGACTGGACGATCCTGCGCGCGCTCTCCGAAGTCGTCGGCACGAAACTGCCGTTCGACAGCCTCGCGGGCTTGCGCGAGGAGATGTACACGGCGGTGCCGGCTTTGCGGCATGAGGGGCTGGCGCGCTTCGAATGGAATGCGCCCGCGCTGGACGCGACGGCGTCGGGCGTGATGGACGGCTATCCGATCAAGGATTTCTACCTGACGAATGCGATCTGCCGCGCGTCGCCGACGATGCAGCGCTGCTCGGCCGAACTGATCCACGGACAGGATTTCGCGGAGGCGGCGGAGTGACGGGTTTCTTCAATACGACCGTCGGCATGAGCTACGAATGGTCGTGGTTCCTGGCGACGATCATCGGCATCCTCGTCATCGCATTGCCGCTGATGCTGGCGGTGGCGATGATCATCTACGCCGATCGCAAGATCTGGGCGGCGATGGCGCTGCGGCGCGGACCGAACGTGGTCGGGCCGTTCGGTTTGCTCCAGTCGTTCGCGGACGGCCTGAAGGTTTTCCTGCAGGAGACGATCGTCCCCGCCGCGGCCAATCGCGGGCTGTTCCTGCTGGCGCCGATCATCACCTTCACGGTGGCGCTGATCGTATGGGCGGTGGTGCCGTTCCAGGCGGGCGTGGTGCTGGCCGACATCAATGTCGGGTTGCTGTATGTGCTCGCGGCGTCGTCGCTGGGCGTGTACGGGATCATCCTATCGGGCTGGGCGTCGAACTCCAAATACCCGTTCTATTCCGCGTTGCGTGCCGCGGCACAGATGGTCAGCTACGAAGTCGCGATCGGGTTCGTGCTGATCTCAGTCGTGCTGTGGGCGGGCAGCTTCAACCTTTCGACGATCGTGCTGGCGCAGCGCGCGGTGTGGCCGATTATCCCGGTCAACGGTTTCGCGTTCAACCCGCTGCTGTTTCCGATGGCGGTGGTGTTCCTGATTTCCGCACTGGCCGAGACGCAGCGTGCGCCGTTCGACCTGACCGAGGCGGAGTCGGAGCTGGTTGCGGGCTACCAGACCGAATATTCGTCGATGAGCTTCGCCCTGTTCTGGCTCGGCGAATACGCCAACGTGCTGCTGATGTGCGCGCTGAACGCGACGCTGTTCTGGGGCGGGTGGCTGCCGCCGATCGACTGGGCGCCGCTCTACGTGGTGCCGGGGATCATCTGGCTGTTCGCCAAGATCCTGTTCTTCTTCTTCGTGTTCAGCTGGATCAAGGCGACGGTGCCCCGGTACCGCTATGACCAGCTGATGCGGCTGGGCTGGAAAATCTTCCTGCCGCTGTCGCTGTTCTGGGTGTTCCTCGTGTCCGGCGTGCTGATGTTCATGCGGGTGGGAATCTGATTATGTCTATCGCGCAGACCATCAAGGCGTTCACGCTGTGGGAGTTCGTCAAGGCGCACGCCCTGACCCTGAAGTATTTCTTCAAGGCCAAGGCGACGATCAACTACCCGTACGAGCGCAACCCGGTCAGCCCGCGGTTCCGTGGGGAGCATGTGCTGCGTCGCTATCCGAACGGCGAGGAGCGGTGCATCGCGTGCAAGCTGTGCGAGGCAGTGTGCCCGGCGCAGGCGATCACGATCGAGGCAGAGCCGCGCGACGACGGTTCGCGCCGTACGACGCGCTACGACATCGACATGACGAAGTGCATCTACTGCGGGCTGTGCCAGGAGGCATGCCCCGTCGACGCGATCGTCGAGGGTCCAAATTACGAATTCTCGACCGAGACGCGCGAGGAGCTGATCTACGACAAGGCCAAGCTGCTCGATAATGGCGACCGCTGGGAAAGTGCGATCGCGGCGAACCTTGCCGCCGATGCGCCGTACCGTTAATGCGCCGCCTCATCCTTAACAGCGCGGGCAAGGGGGCCGTCGCGTGATCCAGGCCATCGCCTTCTACCTGTTCGCCGCCGTCGTGATCCTGTCCGGTGCGATGACGATCTCGTCGCGCAACCCGGTGCATTCGGTCATGTGGCTGATCCTGGCGTTCTTCAACGCCGCCGGGCTGATGGTGCTCGTCGGTGCCGAGTTCATCGCGATGCTGCTCGTCATCGTGTATGTCGGCGCGGTCGCGGTGCTGTTCCTGTTCGTCGTGATGATGCTCGACATCGACTTTGCCGAACTGCGGGCTGGCGTGATGCGCTATGCCGGCATCGGTCTGGCCGTCGCGGTTGCGCTGGCGGCGGAGGTCATCATCGCGGTCGGCGCGTGGAGTGCCGGCACGCTGGACCTGACGCGTCGTGTCGCGCCGATCGATCCGGTCGTGCCGAACATCCAGGCTATCGGTAACCTGCTGTATTCGCGCTACGTCTTCATCTTCGAGGCGGCCGGCTTCGTGCTGCTCGTCGCGATGATCGGTGCGATCGTATTGACCCACCGCGAGCGGTCGGGCGTGCGTGGGCAGAACATTGCACGTCAGGTGAACCGTCGCCCGCAGGACTCCACGCGCAACATGCAGCCGCCGGTGGGGCAGGGGGTGTCGCTGTGATCCTTCGACAGGCTCAGGACGAGCGGAACAGCGGAGTGCCGCGCACGTGATCGGGTTGGTCCATTACCTCGTCGTCTCGGCGATCCTGTTCACGATGGGGGTGCTCGGCATCTTCGTTAACCGAAAGAACCTGATCGTCATCCTGATGGCGATCGAGCTGATCCTGCTCGCGGTGAACCTGAACCTCGTCGCCTTTTCCGCTTATCTTCACGATCTGGTCGGGCAGGTGTTCGCCATGTTCGTGCTGACCGTGGCGGCGGGCGAGGCGGCGATCGGTCTTGCGATCCTCGTCATCTATTTCCGTGGCCGGGGCACGATCTCGGTCGACGACGTCAACCGGATGAAGGGGTAAACGGTTGATCCTCGCTATCGTATTCCTGCCGCTGCTCGCGGCGATCGTCGCAGGTCTTGGCAACAAGGCGCTGGGGGCGTTCCCGGCCAAGGTGCTGACCACGACCGCGCTGTTCGCGTCGTGCGCGCTGTCGTGGCCGATCTTCCTGGGCTTCATCGCCGGATCGAACGTCGCGACGGTGACGCCGGTGCTGACGTGGATCGTGTCGGGCGGCGTCGACGTCGCCTGGGGCTTTCGAGTCGACGCGCTGACCGCGGTCATGCTCGTCGTCATCACGTCGGTGTCGGCGCTCGTCCATCTGTATAGCTGGGGCTATATGGAGGAGGACCCCGACCAGCCGCGCTTCTTCGCGTATCTGTCGCTGTTCACCTTCGCGATGTTGATGCTGGTGACCGCGGACAACCTGATCCAGATGTTCTTCGGTTGGGAGGGCGTCGGACTGGCGTCGTACCTGCTGATCGGCTTCTGGTTCCGGAAACCCTCGGCCAATGCGGCTGCGATCAAGGCGTTCGTGGTCAACCGCGTCGGCGATCTCGGCTTCATGCTCGGCATCTTCGGGACGTTCCTCGTCTTCGGCACCGTGTCGATCCCGGCGATCCTCGCCGCGGCGCCCGGCATGGCCGGATCGACGATCGGCTTCCTGGGGTATCGCTTTGACACGATGACGGTGCTGTGCCTGCTGCTGTTCGTCGGTGCGATGGGCAAGTCGGCGCAGCTCGGCTTGCACACATGGCTGCCCGACGCGATGGAAGGTCCGACCCCGGTGTCGGCGCTAATCCACGCGGCGACGATGGTCACGGCGGGCGTGTTCATGGTGTGCCGCCTGTCGCCGATGTTCGAGGTGTCTCCGGTCGCGCTCCATGTCGTGACGTTCGTGGGTGCGGCGACGTGCCTGTTCGCGGCGACGTGCGGCGTGGTGCAGACCGACATCAAGCGCGTGATCGCCTATTCGACCTGTTCGCAGCTCGGCTACATGTTCTTCGCCGCGGGCGTCGGCGCGTACGGCGCGGCGATGTTCCACCTGTTCACGCACGCCTTCTTCAAGGCTCTGTTGTTCCTGGGCGCCGGTTCGGTGATCCACGCGATGCACCACGAACAGGACATGCGCTATTATGGTGGCCTTCGGAAAAGCATTCCGCTGACCTTCTGGGCGATGATGATGGGCACGCTGGCGATCACCGGCGTCGGCATCCCGGGCATTGTCGGCCTGCCGCAGATCGGCTTTGCGGGCTTCCACTCGAAGGACGCGATCATCGAGGCGGGTTGGGCGTCGGGCAATGCCGGCGTGTGGTTCGTCGGCGTGCTCGTCGCGGCGATCACCAGCTTCTATTCGTGGCGGCTGATGTTCCTGACCTTCTGGGGTCAGCCACGCTGGGCGGCGTCGGAGCATATCCAGCACGCGTTGCACGACGCGCACGGACATCATGACGAACATGGCCACGATCATGCTCATGACGCGCACCACGCCGATGAAGCGCATGGCAATCCGGCGCAGGCCGAGGACGGTGGCCATCGTCCTTCCGTGCACGGTGCCTCGCAGCAGGACCTGCCGGTCGGCACCGGTGGCTATCACCCGCACGAGAGCCCGGTTCCGATCCTCATTCCGCTCGGCGTCCTGTCGCTCGGCGCGATCGCCGCGGGCTTCGCGTTCCACGGCGCGTTCATCGAGCCGGAGGCGGGCGAGACCTTCTGGAAGGGCGCGCTGGCGTTCCGCGAGCATCTGATGCACGCGATGCACGAGGTGCCGACGATCATCAAATTGTCGGCGTCGATCGCGATGCTGCTCGGGCTGTTCACCGCGTGGTTCGCCTATATTCGCAAGCCGGAGTTCCCGGCGATCGTCGCGGACCAGTTCAGCGTCCTCTACCGCTTCCTGCTCCACAAATGGTATTTCGACGAGTTGTACAATCTGCTGTTCGTCCGTCCCGCCTTCGCCATCGGCCGCCTGTTGTGGCACCGCGGCGACGAGAAGACGATCGATCGCTTCGGCCCGAACGGGTCGGCATGGCTGGTGCAACTGGGATCGCGTGGGGCGGCCAAGCTACAATCGGGGTATGTCTATTCCTATGCCTTCGTCATGTTGATCGGGCTGACCGCCGCGGTCACCTGGGCCATCGCGGGTTAATCGGGTGATGGAAGGCTTTCCCATCCTGTCGCTGATGCTCGCGGTTCCGGCGATCGCCGCCGTTGCATGCCTGTTCCTGCCGGCGCAGACCGCGCGCACCGTGGCGCTCATCGCGACGCTGATCGACTTCGCGCTCGGCATCGTGCTGTGGACCAGCTTCGACATCGGCGGCGCGCAATGGCAGTTCGTGGAGCAGGGGCCGCGCCTCGGCTTCTTCGCCTGGGACCTGGGCATCGACGGGTTCGCGCTGCTGCTGATCATGCTCAGCGTGTTCCTGATGCCGATCTGCATCGGCGCGAGCTGGCGTTCGGTGACGAACCGCGTGCCGGAATACATGGCGGCGTTCCTGCTGACCGAGGTGCTGATGATCGGCACGTTCGCGGCGCAGGACCTGTTCCTGTTCTACCTGTTCTTCGAAGCCGGCCTGATCCCGATGTACCTCATCATCGGCATCTGGGGCGGGGCGAACCGCATCTATGCGTCGTACAAGTTCTTCCTGTACACGCTGCTCGGGTCGCTGCTGATGCTGATCGCGATGCTGTACATGGTGCAGACCGCAGGCACGTCGAGCATTCCCCGGCTTCAGGCGTTCGACTTTCCGGCGCATGTGCAGACATGGCTGTGGCTGGCGTTCTTCGCATCGTTCGCGGTGAAGATGCCGATGTGGCCGGTCCATACTTGGCTGCCCGATGCGCACGTGCAGGCGCCGACCGCCGGGTCGGTGATCCTAGCCGGGGTGCTGCTGAAGCTCGGCGGTTACGGCTTCCTGCGCTTCAGCCTGCCGATGTTCCCGGAGGCGTCGGGTCAGCTCACTTGGCTGATCTTCGCGCTGTCGAGCATCGCCGTCATCTACACCTCGCTCGTCGCGCTGGTGCAGGCGGACATGAAGAAGCTGATCGCCTATTCGTCGGTCGCGCACATGGCGATCGTGACCATCGGCCTGTTCGCGTTCAACCGGCAGGGCATCGAGGGTGCGATGATCATGATGCTCAGCCACGGGCTGGTATCGGGTGCGCTGTTCCTGTGCGTGGGCGTGATCTACGACCGGCTGCATACGCGAGAGATTTCGCGTTACGGTGGGCTCAGCATCAACATGCCGCGCTATGCGATCCTGTTCCTGTTCTTCACGATGGCGTCGATCGGTCTGCCGGGCACCAGCGGCTTCGTCGCCGAGTTCCTGTCGTTGATGGGCACGTATCAGGTGTCGACCTGGACTGCGCTGCTGTGCACGACCGGCATCATCCTCGGTGCGGCGTACATGCTCTACCTCTATCGCCGGGTCGCCTATGGCGAGATCCCGTCGGAGGAGGTGCGCGCGATGCCGGACCTGAGCAGCCGGGAGCTGTGGTTGCTCGCCCCGATCGCCGCGGTCGTGCTGTGGATGGGTGTCTACCCCGAGAGCTTCATGGCCCCGATGCGGACCGACGTCGCCACGCTGCTGGCACGGATCGACCGCGCCGCTCCGCCGAGCGACTCCAAACCCACTGCCGGCAATCCGGCCGCCGCTGCAAAGGCCGCGGCGGAACACGGCGGCGAGCACGGGGCTGCGGCCGCCGGGCATGAAACGACGCCCGGGGAGGCGCACTGATGAGTTACGCCGCCAACCTCGCGATGACGCTGCCCGAACTGGTGCTGGGTGTCGGCGCGATCGTCCTGATGCTGGTATCCGCCTGGGGCGGGCCGGGTTCGACACGCCTCGTGTCGTGGGCCTCGGTCGCGATCCTCGCGGGTGCGGGTATCGCCCTGACGGGTCCGGCCGGCAACGGCGGGCCTGCGTTCGACGGACTGTACCGCGCCGACGCGTTTGCCGCCTTTTCCAAGGTCCTGATCTACATCGCGACCGCCATCGCCATCCTGATGGCGCCGGGCTTTTTCCAGCGCACCAGCGGCGACGATCTGCGTCCCGAATATCCGGTGCTGATGCTGCTGTCGGCGGCGGGCATGGGGATGATGGTATCCGCGACGGACATGCTGACGCTGTATGTCGGTCTGGAGTTGCAGAGCCTTGCGGCGTACGTGCTGGCCAGTTTCATGCGGCGCGACGCGCGTTCGGCGGAGGCCGGGCTGAAGTATTTCGTGCTCGGTGCGCTCGCCAGCGGCATCCTGTTGTACGGCATCAGCCTCGTGTATGGCTTCTCGGGCACGACATTGTTCGACGGCATCGCCGCGGCCTATGCGGGGCAGCGCTCGATGGGCCTGTTGTTCGGGCTGGTGTTCGTGTTCGCCGGCATCGCGTTCAAGATTTCGGCGGTGCCGTTCCACATGTGGACGCCCGACGTGTACGAGGGCGCGCCGACACCGGTGACGGCATTCTTCGCCTCCGCGCCCAAGGTCGCGGCCATGGGCCTCGCGGTGCGGGTCGCGATCGAGGCAATGGGGCCGGCGACGGACCAGTGGCGCCAGATCGTGATCTTCGCGGCGCTGGCGTCGATCGTGCTCGGCGCGGTCGCGGCGATCGGGCAGACCAACATCAAGCGGCTGCTCGCCTATTCCTCGATCAACAATGTCGGCTTCGCGCTGATCGGCCTCGCCGCGGGTACGCCTGCGGGCGTGGCCGGCGTGATGACGTACATGACGATCTACATCGCGATGACGCTGGGGTCGTTTCTCGTCGTGTTGCAGATGCGCGACGAGGACGGCCAGCCGGTCGAGACGATCGCCAGCCTGTCGGGTATGTCGCGGACGCGGCCGGCGCTGGCCGCGGCGATGGCGATGTTCATGTTCTCGCTGGCCGGTATCCCGCCGCTGTTCGGCTTCTACGCCAAGTTCGCGGTGTTCGATGCGGCGGTCGCGGCGGGGCTGTTCCCGCTGGCGGCGGTCGGCATCGCGGCGTCGACGATCGGTGCCTATTACTACCTGCGCGTCGTCAAGACGATGTACTTCGACGAGCCGGTGACGGCATTCCCCCGTTTCGAGGGCGAGGTCCTGCAAGGCGGTCTGATCGCGGTGGCGGCGGTGTTCATCTCGCCGCTGGGTTATTTCGCGATCCCGCTGCTGGGTGGCTGGGCGATGGCTGCGGCGCAGGCGCTGTTCTGACGCAGCGGCGGACGGTGGCGGAGACGGGGTCGACCAACGCCGACCTCGTCCTGCTGGCGAAAGCGGGCGCGGCGGAGGGGTTCTGGCTCCGTACCGAGCGCCAGACGGCGGGGCGCGGGCGGCAGGGTCGGGCGTGGATGTCGCCTCCGGGTAACTTCTATGCGTCGACGCTGGTGCGGTTGCGCGGGAGCGATCCCCAGGCGGCGACGCTGGCGTTGGTGGCAGGGGTAGCGCTGGAGGAGGCGGTCAGGGTCTTTCTTGAAGCGTCGCCCGTCCTCTCCCAAGGGGGCCTGAGACTTAAATGGCCGAATGATCTGCTGCTGGATGGGGCCAAGCTGTCCGGGATATTGCTCGACCGGGTGGACGATGCGGTGATCGTCGGGATCGGCGTCAATCTGGCGCATCATCCCGATCTGCCGGATCGCGCCACGACCAGTCTGGCGGCGCATGGCGTCGACGTCGATCCGGCCGCGTTGCTCGACGTACTGGCGGAGGCGTTCGCACGCTGGGTCGAGCGGTGGCGGGGTGAGGGCATTGCCGCAGTGCGCGCGCGGTGGCTGGAGCGGGCGCATCCGGTCGGCACGGCGCTGACGGCGCGGCTGGCGGACGGCACGGTGATCGACGGGCTGTTCGACGGCCTCGATCCCGACTGCGCATTGACGCTGCGCTTGGCGTCGGGCGAGCGGCGTGTCATCCACGCGGCCGACGTTTTCCTGCTCTGAAGGACAGGCATGCTACTCGCGATCGATGCCGGCAACACGAACGTGGTCTTCGCGCTGGTCGAGGACGGCACCGTCCGTGCCCGCTGGCGCATTGCGACAGATCCGCGCCGCACCGCGGATGAATATGCGGTCTGGCTCAGCCAGTTGCTGGCGCTGGAGGGATATGACCGCAGCGTTGTGCAGGGGGTGATCGTCGCCACCGTTGTGCCGCGCGCGCTCCACAACCTTCAGGTGCTGAGTTCGAAGTATTTCAGGACGGAGGCGCTGATCGCCGGCCGTGCGCCGGTCGAATGGGGCATCGCGATCGACGTCGACGAACCCGCGTCGCTGGGGGCGGATCGCGCGGTCAACACGATCGCCGCGCATGCGCTGCACGCGGGCGACCTGATCGTGATCGACTTCGGCACCGCGACGACGTTCGACGTCAGCGATTATACCGGCGCGTACAAGGGCGGGATCATCGCGCCCGGCATCAACCTGTCTCTCGATGCGCTGGTCACCGCCGCCGCCAAGCTGCCGCGCATCGCGATCGAGGCGCCGGCGACTGCCAGCGTGATCGGCCGCAACACCGTCGACCAGATGCATATCGGCATCTATTGGGGCTATATCGCGATGATCGAGGGCCTCGTCGCGCGGCTGAAGGCGGAGGTCGGACGCCCGGTGAAGGTGATCGCGACCGGCGGTCTGGCCGACCTTTTCAAGCAACATACGACCGTGTTCGATGCGATCGAGCCCGATCTGACCATTCAAGGGCTGGCGATGATGTGGGATAAGGCCCATATCCGCTGAACCACGCCCGCGCCGGGCGACCATCCGGCGCTCCCTTTTTTGAAAGTATTGAATGACTCCGAAGAACGAACTGCTTTTCTGTGCGCTCGGCGGCTCCGGCGAGATCGGCATGAACGTCAACCTGTACGGTTGTCGCGGCAAATGGCTGATGGTTGATTGCGGCATCACCTTCGCAGACCCCGCATATCCCGGCATCGACGTGATCCTGCCGGACCTGCAATTCATCGAGGACCGGATCGACGATCTCGTCGGCATCGTCCTGACTCACGGGCATGAGGACCATATCGGCGCGCTGCCGTATCTGGCGGAAGACCTCGGCGTGCCGCTCTATGCGACGCAGTTCACCGCAGGGCTGATCCGCGGCAAGCTGGACGAGGAGGGCATCGCCGACCGCGTCAAGCTGAAGATCATGGAGCCGAGCCGGCGGTTCGACGTCGGCGGCTTCGGCGTGACGTTCGTGCCGCTGTCGCACTCGATCCCGGAATCGTCGGCGCTGCTGATCGAGACGCCGGAGGGCACCGTGTTCCACACGGGCGACTGGAAGCTGGACGCGACGCCGGTGATCGGCACGCCGTTCGATCCCAAGCAGCTCGCGGCGATCGGCGACAAGGGTGTCGACGTGTTGGTGTGCGATTCGACCAACGTCTTCAATTTCGAGGCCTCGGGCTCGGAAGCGAGCGTGCGTCAGGGGATCGCGGAAACTGCAGCCAAGGCGCGCGGGCGCATCCTCGTCACGACCTTCGCGTCGAACGCGGCGCGGCTGGTGACTCTGGGCGAGGTTGCGCGTGAGACCGGACGCAAGCTGTGCGTCACCGGCCGCTCGCTCGACCGCATCCTGAAGGTCGGCCGCGCGTGCGGCTACTTCAAGGATTTCCCGGAGACGGTCGATCCCGAGACGGCGATGAAGCTGCCGCGCAACAAGGTGCTGATCGTCGCGACCGGCGGTCAGGGCGAGCCACGTGCGGCGCTGGCGCGAGTGGCGAACAACGACCACACGATCAAGCTGGACGCGGGCGACACCGTGATCTTCTCGTCCAAGCAGATTCCCGGCAACGAGGTGGCGATCGGCCGCATCCAGAACCAGCTCGCCGCCAAGGGCGTGGAGATGGTGACGGAGCGTCAGGCGCACGTTCACGTCTCCGGCCATCCCGGCCGGCCCGAACTGAAGCGGATGTACGACTGGATCCGCCCGGAAGTGCTGATCCCCGTCCACGGCGAGATGCGCCACATGATGGAGCATGCCCGCTTCGGTATTTCCGAAGGCGTGCCGCAGGCGATCGTGCAGGCGGACGGCGATATCGTGCGGCTGCGGCCGGGCGCCGCCAAGAAGGTCGGGCATGCGACGGTCGGCCGGCTGGTACTGGACGGCGACGTGATCCTGCCGTCGGACGGGTCGACGATCAACGAGCGTCGCCGCATCGCGCTGCACGGGCAGATTTCCGTCGCGGTTGCGGTAGGGCAGGGCGGTCGCCTGCTCGGCGTGCCGCAGGTCAAGCTGCAGGGCGTGCCGGTCGAGGACGAGCGCGAGGCGTTTATCGCCGACGCGGTTGAGGCCGCTTCCGACGCCGCCAAGGGTAACCGCCGCGGCATGGACCGGATGCGCGAAGACGTGCGCCTCGCCGTGCGCCGCGTCGCCACGCGCTGGACGGGCAAGAAGCCGATCGTCGATGTGCTGGTGATCGAGGCCTGATCTGATGCGCTGGACGTCCGCCCTGGCGATCTACATACTGTTCTGGGCGTTCAGCGTATTTCTCGTGCTGCCATTCGGCGTGCGGACCACGCACGAGGCCGGGGGTGACTACGTTCCCGGCCAAGCCGAGAGCGCGCCTCACGAGTTCAGGCTCGGCCGCGTCGTGCTGTGGGTGACGGTGGTCGCGACGACGCTCTTCGTGCTGTTCCAGCTGAATTATTACTATGGGTGGATCACGCCGCAGACGATGGATATTGCCGGGCGGATCGAGGCCGAGCGGGCGCGTTAGGACCGGACTTTCGCGTCTGCGAAAGTCCGGTCCCTTCTCTGTCCGCCTGATCCCTACGTACCAGGGGTCATCGTCTGCCTTGAAACGCAGCGAGCAGGTCGGGCCGATCAGCCGATCTGCTGCGCCTGCGCGCCGCTGTCGGGGCGGGCTGGCCCCAGGATCGGTTCCTCGCCCAGCGGTTCGTTGCGGAAGACCGTGAACTCGCCCTTGCCGTCCGGCGTCGGACCCTGCGTCCAGCGGCCTTCCGGATAGGTGCCGTCGAGCGACGTCACATAGAAGTTATAGTTGTTCTGTTGATCCTCCATGTCCTGCGGAAAGCTGTTGGGGATCGGCAGATTGTTCGGCTCCGCGCCGAGTTCCTCGATCACCGCCAGCCATTGCTGCTGGTGCATCGTGTCGCGTGCGATCATGTAGTGGAGCATCTTCTTCATGCCCTCGTCATGCGCGGCGTTGAACAGGCGCACCGCCAGCACGCGCCCGGTACTCTCCGCCGCGACGTTACAGTACATGTCGGCGGCGACATTGCCGCTGGCGTAGATGTGGCTCATGTTGAACGGCACGCCGTCCGAATCCATCGGCATCGCCGCCAGACCGCCCGACAGCAGGTTCTTGTGGATCAGCCCCTCGATCTTGTGACGTGGGTTTTCGCCGCCCATCACCGCCCCGACGATGCCGTCCTTGACGCCTTCTTCCTGAAGTTTCGCCGGTGCCTTCTCCAGGTTCAGCGCGACGGCGGTCGCGAGCATCTCGATGTGGCCGATTTCTTCGGTCGCCGTGTTCAGCAGCATGTCGCGATATTTCGTGGTCGGCGCGCGGTTGCCCCACGCCTGGAAGAAATACTGCATGCACACGCGGATTTCGCCTTCGACGCCGCCGATGGCCTGTTGCAGCATTCGCGCGAACGCGGGGTCGGGCTCCGTTACCTGCACGGGATATTGGAGCCGTTTGTCATGATAATACATCGTCTGCCTCGCTATCGGTTATGGCGATCGCGCCGCAGACGTAACGGTTAACGACCGTCGGGGTTTGTTGCCCTCGCAGAACAATCGCCAAGTTTCTCAATAACCTACGTCAAATGACGTGTGCCGCGGAGGGATCGGCGTACCGCATCATCGCGTTCGGCCGGGATGATCGAGACAGGTCGGAGGACGAGATGACGAGCGTTGCGAATGTCCGCGGCGGAAGGGCGACGACGCCATTGGTGCTGGGTGCGATCGTTGCCGGCGGGGCGATCGGCTGGGCCTATTGGGCCCGTCGCGAGCCGGCGCTGGCGGAACGTACCCGGCGACGGCTTGCCGAGGGAGGCCCGGCATGAAGATCCATCATCTGAATTGCGGCACGTGCTGCCCGCCGGGTGGTCGGCTGTTCGACGGGCGGAACGACGGCGGGGCGGGGCATCTGGTCTGCCATTGCCTGCTGATCGAAAGCGACGCCGGGCTGGTGCTGGTCGATACCGGGTTCGGGACGAAGGACGTGGCGCGACCGCACGACCGGCTGTCCGACTTCTTCCTGACGCTCAACCGGCCGCAGCTGAAGGTGGAGGAGACGGCGGTCGCGCAGGTGCGGGCGCTGGGGTTCGATCCCGGCGATGTACGGCATATCGTCGTCAGCCATCTCGACTTCGACCATGCCGGTGGGATCGAGGATTTCGCCAATGCGCGCATCCACGTCACCGCACGCGAGAAGGAAGTTGCCGATGCGCAACGGGGCGGCGCGTTCGTGTCGCGCAAACGCTATCGGCCGCAGCAGTGGGATGAGGCGACGAACTGGTCGCTCTATCCGTTCGGCGGCGGCGAGCGGTGGTTCGGGTTCGACGCGGTGCGCGATCTGGAGGGGCTGCCCCCCGAGATCCTGTTGGTGCCGCTGGCGGGGCACACTTGGGGCCATGCCGGCGTCGCCGTGCAGCAAGAGGACGGACACTGGCTGTTCTATGCCGCCGACGCCTATTTCCACCACGGCGAGGTCGGCTCGGAACGGCGGTCCTGCCCGTCGGGCCTTCGCGGCTATCAGCGGCTGATGCAGGTCGACGCGGCCGCGCGGGTCGCCAATCAGGCGCGGTTGCGGGCGCTGTCGGTCGAACATGGCGCCGAGGTGCGGATGTTCTGCGCGCACGACACGACGGAGTTCGCGGCGCTGGCGGGGTCGCCAACGCCGCGCTGATCCGTTTCCGCTCCGTCCCGAAAGGGAGGGAGCGGAAAGCTGCACCGTCACATCATATGGACCGTCTTCGTGACGAGGTGCGCCATCACGCCCTCGGGGCCGTCCTCCGATCCGTGGCCGGAGTCCTTCACGCCGCCGAACGGGCTATCCGGCCAGCTGAGGCGGACATTGTTGATCGCGACCATGCCGGCCTCGATCGCGTCGCCGAGCAGGTTCTGGCGCCGGCCATTCTCGGTGAAGCAATACGCCGCGAGACCGAAGGGCAGGCGATTGGCTTGCTCGATCGCGTCGTCGACCGTGGCGAAGGGGCGCAGGAGGGCGATCGGGCCGAACGGCTCGTCGTTCATCGCACGCGCGTCGAGCGGCACGTCGGCCAGCACGGTCGGCTGGAAGAAGAACCCGCCTTCTCCACCGCGCTCGCCACCCGCGAGCAGCTTCGCGCCGTGCCGCCGTGCGTCCTCGACCAGTTCGCCGATCGCCTCCGGACGGCGCGGATTGGCCATCGGCCCCATCTGCGTGCCGGCATCGAGCCCGTCGCCGATCTTCAAGGCGCGGGTACGCTCCGCGAAGCCTGCGGCGAAGGCGTCGTAGACACCCTCCTGGACGTGGAAGCGGGTCGGCGCGATGCAGACCTGTCCGGCGTTCCTGAACTTGTGCGCCACCAGCGTGTCGAGCGTCTTGTCGAGATCGCAGTCGTCGAACACCAGCACGGGGCCGTGGCCGCCGAGTTCCATCGTCGTCTTCATCATCGTGTCGGCGGCCAGCTTCATCAGATGCTTGCCGACGGGCACGGAGCCGGTGAAGCTGAGCTTGCGCGTGATCGGCGAGGCGAGCAGCTGGCGCGACACCATGTCGGGCACGCCGAACACGCACTGCGCGACATCGCCGGGCAGCCCCGCGTCCTGGAAGCAGCGCAGCACTTCGACCGCGCTACCCGCCGTCTCCTCGCTGGGCTTGATGATGATCGAACAGCCCGCCGCGATTGCGGGCGCGATCTTGCGGACGACGTTCATGATCGGGAAGTTCCACGCGCAGAACGCGGCGACGGGGCCGACCGGCTGGTGCAGCACCAGACTGCGCGTGCCGGCCGGACGCGGCAGGACGCGGCCATAGATGCGCAGCGCCTCGCCCGCATGGAAATCGAGCAGGGCGGCGGCGAACAGCGCCTCGCCCTTGGCTTCGGCGAGGATCTTGCCCTGTTCCAGCGTGGCGATGCGCGCGAGGTGGTCGGCACGTTCCCGGATCAGTTGCGCGGTCTTCTGCAGCACGGCGGCGCGCTTCTCGGGCGCGGTGCCACGCCACAGCACGAAGCCGCGCTGCGTCGCCTCCAGCGCCGCGTCGAGATCGGCGGCGGTCGCCAGCGGCAGCGCCGCGTGGCCCGCACCCGTGGCGGGGTTGAGGACGTCGTGCGTCTCGCGTCCCTCGGTGCCGAGCCACTCGCCGCCGATATAGAGGCCGAGTTTCGCGTCGTAGGTCGTCGCCATTCTACTCTCCTTGGATCCCCCCCAACTAGGCATCGGCCGCATCGGTGTCACCACTTGCCGGGCACGAAGCATTTGTTTCGAATTCCGACGCATCGACTTCGGTATCGTGTCTGCCGAGGAGGAACGGCATGACGGGTACGGCGATCGGCGAAGCGGCGGCGGGGTTGCGGACGGCGCGGGAGGCGTGGCGCGCGCGCCAGCCGGAGGGTCGCGATGTGGCGAGCTTTCCGTCGCGCGCGGTCGTCGAGGATGTCGTCGCGCTGTTGGCCGCGGCGCTTTATCCGCGGCGTTTGGGCCAGTTCCGCGGCAAGCCGGTCGACGAGGACAATTTCGTCGTCGCCAAGCTGCTGGCGGCGTTCACCGCGCTGGAGCGGGAGATCGGCAACGAACTCGGCTATTGGCAGGCGGAGGCGCGCGGCGCGTTCGAGAAGGACTTGCCGGCAACGATCGTGCGGCTGTTCGGCGCGACACTGGGCGACATCCGCCGCCTGATCGACAGCGACGTGGAGGCGGCGTTCCTCGGCGATCCGGCGGCGCGTAGCGTCGACGAGATCCTCGTCAGTTATCCCGGCGCGATCGCCAGCCTGCACCACCGGATCTCGCATCAGCTCGATGCGCTGGGTGCGCCGATCGTCGCGCGGCTGATCTCCGAGATCGGCAACGAGCGGACCGGGATCGACATCCACCCCGGCGCGGCGATCGGCGAGGAGTTCTTCATCGATCACGGCACCGGCGTCGTCATCGGCGAGACCGCGATCATCGGCGCACGCGTCCGCCTCTACCAGCACGTCACGCTCGGCGCCCGCAGCGCGCTGGGTGCGGCTCGGCGCAAGGGCGAGGGGGGCAGCCGCTATGCCCGCCACCCGATCGTCGGCGACGATGTCGTCGTCTACGCCGGCGCGACGATCCTGGGGCGGGTGACGATCGGCGCGCGGTCGACGATCGGCGGCAATGTCTGGCTGTTGAGCGACGTGCCGCCCGACAGCGTCGTCGTCCAGCCGGAGGCGCAGTTGCTCGACCGCTCCTCGGCGGGGCAGCTCAGGGACGAACTGGCGTAATCGACCGAGCAACGGCGCGCAGCACGTGCGCGCCCAGCGCGTCGGCGTCGCGGTTGAGGAAATGGCCGCCCGGCATGCCGATCACGTGCGCGCCGCGGACGTGCAGCAGCGGGCAGAGGCTGTCCGTCTCTTCGACTCCGTAGATGCAGGTGAGGGGTGCCCAGTCGAGCGTCCGCGCGGTCGTCACGGCCATGCTGTCGGGTGTGCCGCGATAGACGAAGCCGGACGGGTCGGCGCGCAGGAAGACGGTATCGCCGGGCACGACGAGGATGATGCCGGCCACCCGCGCCCGCAGGTCGGCCGGCAGCGCCGCGAGGCCGGTTTGAAGCACGTCGGCGCCGTAGGACTGGCCGATCAGCACGATCCGCCGGCTGCCGGTGCGAGCCAGCGCCTGTCGAACCGCTTCAGCGATCAGCGTATTCGTTTGTGCCAGCGTCTGCCGGGTCCGGAACATCGTCGACGAATTGAACCCGACCGTCTCGATCCCGTGCGCCGCCAGCAGCTTCGTCGTCGCCGCGCCCATGCCGAAGCGCAGCCCCGTGTCGCCGGAGAAGTAGAGCGCCGCCACCGGCGCGCGCGGGCCCTGCGCGTCGAACATATGCACCGGATCGCGGTCAAAGATGCCCGCGCTGTAGAGATAGCCGAGCAGCGCCGCGAGCACGACGCCCGCGACGATCAGGACGGAGCGGAGCCGGTTGCGGCGGCGGGGTAGGGTGGACATGCGGCAAGGCTCCTCGATCGCCGCCGCTGTGCTGTGCGCTGCCCGTCCGCCGAGCGTCCGGCGCATGAACGATCGGTCACGCGCGGCGTAGCGTGAAGGTGACCGCCAGCCCCGGTCCGGCATCCGACAGCGTCAGCGTGCCGCCATGCAGATGCGCCACCGCCGCGACCAGCGACAAGCCGAGCCCCGCACCGCTCTCCCCCCGGGCCGTATCCAGACGACCGAACCGCTTCAGCGCATCGTCGCGGCGATCATGGGGGATGCCCGGCCCGCGATCGGTGACGGTGATCGCGATCAGGTCGCCGGCGACCGCCGCGCTCAGCGCGATCTGCCCGCGTCCGTATTTCAGCGCGTTGTCGACGATGTTGGCGAGTGCCTGACCCAGCATCTCGCGATTGGCGGGAGCGCGCAGATCGGCTGGGGCCCCGACACTCATCGTCATGCCGCGATCCTCCGCCAGCGGTTCGAACATTTCCGCCAGTCCGTGGAGCAGCGCGGCGATGTCGGTGTCCGCGAACGCCTCCCTCCCCAAGCCTGCCTCGGCGCGGGTGATGCGGAGCGCGGTGTCGAGCATCGACAGCAACCGGTCGCCTTCGTCCATCGCCCGCACGATCGCGGTGCGCGAGGCCTCCGTGTCGGCGGCGGCGAGCGCGCGCTCCAGCGTCGCGCGCAGGCGGGTGAGGGGTGAGCGGAGATCGTGCGCCAGCCCGTCCGTCGCGACCTTCAACTCGCCGACCAGCAACGCAATGCGGTCGAGCATGGCATTGACCGCGCGGCCCAGCGCCTCGAACGCGTCGTCGCCGCCGTCGCTTTCCACGCGGCGGCCGAGATCGCCCGCCGCCACCGCCTGCGCCGTGGTGACGGTGCGCCCGACCCGTGCGTCGATGATCCGCGCCGCGATCCATCCCGCGAGGCCCGCCAGCACCAGCGCGACCGCCATCGCCACGGCCATCGCTTCCTCCATCGCGCGCGCGAACCTGAGTTCGCTTTCGATCACATGCCCGGTCAGCAGGCGTTCGCCGCCGGGAAGGGTGGTGGTCAGCACCCGCATCCGCTCCGGCACCTCGCGGTCGATGCGGAACAGCTCGATCGTCGTCGCGCCGCTGCCGGGGTCGGCGGTGGGCGGCCAGTCGGCGATATTGCCGGCCAGATAGCGCCCCGCCGCGTTGGTCAGGATCAGCACGGTCTGCGGCGGCTGCCGACGTTGCACCCGCTGCGACACCGCCGCGCGCAGGGCATCGGTCCCGCCTGCGCGATAGGCGGTCATCAGGTCGCCGCGCACGCCGCGCGCCATGTCCTCCGCCGCGGCGGTGATCTGGCTGCGGGTGATCTGGCGCACGGTGACGAGGGTCGTCGCCGCGCCCGCGAGTTGCAGCGCGAACACCAGCGCGGCGATCCGGACGGTCGCCGACCGGGGCAGGCGCAACCCGGCTATCGCTCGACGCCGAGCTTGTAGCCGGACCCGCGCACGGTGTGCAGCAACGGCCGTGCGAACCCCTCGTCGACCTTTTTACGCAGGCGGCTGATATGCACGTCGGTGACGTTGGTGCCGGGATCGAAATGGTAATCCCACACGCCCTCCAGCAACATCGTGCGGGTGACGACCTGTTCGGCGTGGCGCAGCATGAATTCGAGGAGGCGGTATTCGCGCGGCTGGAGGTCGATCGGCTTGCCCGCGCGCTTCACGCGGTGACCGAGCAGGTCCATTTCCAGATCGTCGCACACCAGCTTCGTTTCCGGCGCGGTACCGGCGTTCTGGCCGCGCCGCACGAGCAGCCGCACGCGGGCGAGCAGTTCGGCGAACACGAACGGCTTGGTCAGGTAATCGTCGCTGCCCGAGGTCAGGCCGGCGACGCGGTCTTCCGGCGTGCTCATCGCCGACAGGATCAGCACGGGTGTCTCCACGCCCGCCGCGCGCATCGCCGCCAGTGCGGCCATGCCGTCCATCCCCGGCATCATCCGGTCGAGGACGATGCAGTCGTAGCCGCCGTCGGTCGCGTGGAACAGGCCGTCGCGGCCGTTTGCGGCACGATCGACAACGAAACCCTGTTCCTTCAAACCGTTGGCGACATAGTCTGCGGTGGTGTCGTCATCCTCGACGAGCAGGATCTTGGTCATCATCGCCCTCCCTGATCCGGATGTAGCAGCGTCAGCGTCAACGGGGCACCCCGGCGGTCGACGACCAGACTTACGGGGTCCCGTTGCGCTTCTTCGCGCCGAAGCGTGCGCAGCGACGGGGCGGATGTGCCGTTCACCGCCGCGACGACGTCTCCAACCCGAAGGCCCGCCGCGGCCTCCGGCCCACCGGTACGCAGGCTGGTGACGACCAGCCGCCCCTGCCGGTCGCCAACCAGCGTCGCGAAGGTCGCGCCGCCGACCGCCCCCCGCAATTGTGGCGCGGACAGCCAGCCGGGGATCAGCGCGATGCCGGCACTTCCCGCGACGGCGCTGCCGATCGCCGCCCAGGCGACCGCGACCAAGCCCCTCATCGCGTCTCTTCCCGCGCACCGATCCGATCCCGATCCGCGATCAGGCGATCGAGTTTCTCGTGCAGGCGCAGGATCTCCAGTTCGGCCCGCAGATTGACCTCGTAGTCGAGGCTGGCGGCGACGCGGTCCTTCGCGGCCTGCCGATTCTGGCTCATCATGATGACGGGGGCCTGCACGGCAGCCAGCGTCGACAGCATCAGGTTCAGGAAGATGTAGGGGTAGGGGTCGAACGCATCACCCCAATGCGCCAGCACGTCGGTGTTGAGCAGCATCCACCCGAACAGCACCGCCGCGAAGGCGATGATGAAGCTCCACGATCCGCCCACCGCCGCCACCCGGTCGGCCAGCCGATCGCCGAACGAAGACCGTTCGTCGGCGACATCGGCGGCATCGCGCGAGACGGTCAGCGCCAGCTCCATATGATCGAGGACGCGGCGCTCCTCCGGCTCCAGCGCGCGGCTCTGTTCGCCGAAGATGTGCCGGAACAGGCGGTGCTGGGGCGGTGTCGTCATGATCGCACTCCTGCCATCGCCCGGTTTGGCACGCGGTGGGCGAGAGGTGACGATTTCGTCATGCGGGCGCGCGGCCAGGGGCGTCGCGCCAACTCGCCCTCCCTTCGGCAGAATGCCCCGGGGGGGGCTTGGTGACAGGTAGCTGAGCGAAGTCGCAGCCATTTCCTGACGGGGCGGGGACAGTAGGTTCTTCACAATCCGCGCCGAAATGAGCGCTTCGTCATCCCGCGGACAGCTTCCGCACCGGTCGCCGCGCGTACCCGGACGTCATGATCCGCCCCCTTGCCTTTACCGCCGTGCTGGCGCTGCTCTCCGCCAGCGCGCAGGCGCAGGAGGCCAGCCCCGCCACGCCGCCACCCCCGGTGGATCCGGGTGCCGATCGGCTGACGATCGGCGTCGGCCCGGCGGTGGTGCCCAGCTATACCGGGTCCGACCAGTACGGCATCGTGCCCGGCATCGCGCTACAGGGTCAGGTGCACGGCCTGGCGTTCGCATCGCAGGGAACGGCATTGTGGCTGGACGCGATCCGCGGCAGCGGCGGCGTTGGTTGGAAGGCGCAGGCGGGACCGATCGCGGCACTGCGGCTGGACCGGACGAGCCGCATTCAGGACTCGCGGGTATCCGGCCTCGGCGAGTTGCGGTCGGCGTGGGAGGTCGGGGCATGGGCCGGCATCCAGCGCACTGGCGTCGTCACCAGCCCCTACGACAATGTCAGCGCCAGCGTGTCGTATCAGGCGGATGTGCACGACGCCCATCGCAGCTATGTCGTCAGCCCCAGTGTCAGCTATTCGACGCCGCTGTCGCGCAAGGATTATGTCAGCCTGTCGGCGGGCGCCGACTGGGTCGGGCGCGGCTTCGGCGACTATTATTACGACATCTCCGCCGCCGGCGCTGCGACCAGCGGGCTGGACCCCTATGATGGGGCCGATCGTGCAGGGTGGAAGGACTGGAACGCCAGCCTGCTGGTGGCGCACGCGATCACCGGCGACCTGACGCACGGGTTGGGGCTGTTCGCGACCGGCGGGTACCAGCGCCTGCTCGGCCGCTACGCGCGGTCACCGATCGTCGCCGATGCGGGCAGCCCCGACCAGTGGAATGGTGCGGTCGGTGTCGAGTGGACGTTCTGACATGACCAAAAGTTCAGAACGCCCACAGCCTGCGGCCACCCCGCCGGGTCCAAAGGCGGCCGGAAGCGGAGCGGGAGCGATGGGGATGTGGTGGAAGACAGCGGTCGCGTCGGCGGCGCTTGCAATCGCGGGACCGGCCGTGGCGCAGCGGCCAGCGGATGCGCTGGCCGGCCTGTGGATGAACCCGCACGGCAGCGTCGTGGTGCGCGCGGGCGATTGCGGCAGCAAGCTGTGCGGCTGGATCGGCTGGGCCAATGGTCAGGCGAAGCAGGACGCCCGTGAAGAGGGAGTCGATCCGTTGATCGGCGTCGCGCTGCTCCAGGATTACGAGCCCAACAAGGACGGCACGTGGTCGGGCACGATCTACGTCCCCGACATGGGGCGGCGCTTCTCGTCCACGATCGCGCTGGTCGACCGTAATCAGTTGAAGGTGAAGGGGTGCCTGATCGGCGGCTTCATCTGCCGGTCGCAGCTTTGGCATCGGGTCGAGCATATGCCCGATGCGTGACAGGCTCGCCCGGATCGTTGCGGTTGCGAAGCGGCGCGCATGGCTGGCGTCGGCGCTGGTCGTCATGCTCGTGGGCCTGGGACTGGTCGCGCTGCACCATCTGACGCGCGAGATCCGGCTCGCGGATGTCGCCGCGGCATTCGATCGGATCGGGCGAGGGCAGGTGGTGGCGGCGCTGCTGCTGACCGTCCTCAGCTATCTGGCGTTGACGCTCTACGACGTGCTGGCGCTGCGTATCGTCGGGCGACCGCTGCCGTGGCGCACGGCGGCGCTGGGCTCTTTCACCAGCTATACGCTTAGCCACAATCTGGGGCTGGCGCTGATCACCGGCGGGTCGGCCCGCTACCGCGTGTACACCGCGGCGGGACTGGACGGCCCGGACGTGGCGCGCGTCGTCGCAATCGCGGGAGCGACCTTCTGGATGGGCGTGCTGGCCGTGGCGGGGGGGGCGTTGCTCGTGCACGCCGGCCCGCTGCCGATCGCGACGCTGGTCGTGCCGGAATGGGTGGCACGGCTGATCGGCGCGGGTATCGCAATTGCGGCGGCGGCGTTCGTGGCGCTGTGCGCCGCGGGGCCGCGACAGGTGGGTTGGCGCGGATGGAGCATACCCCTGCCGACCGCCCGGCAGGCGCTGGCGCAGATCGGCATCGCCACGCTGGACCTGGCGGCGGCGGCGGCGGCGCTGTTCGTCCTGATCCCCGGCGCAGCCCCCGATCTGCTTCCCACCTTCGTCCTCGCTTACGCACTGGCCATCATCGTCGCGCTCATCAGCCATGTGCCGGGTGGCGTCGGCGTGTTCGAGGCGGTGGTGCTGGCGGCGGTGCCGGTGGACCGCACCGCCCTGTTTGCGGCGCTGATCGCCTACCGCGTCCTGTATTACCTGTTGCCGCTGGCGCTCGGCATCGTCGCGCTGGTGTGGCACGAGGGGCGACGACGCCTGCCTGCGAAGGCGATGGCGGGCGCGCGGATGCTGGCGGACGGGATCGCGCCGCCGCTGCTGAGTGCGGCCTGTTTCGGCGGTGGTACGGTGCTGCTGCTGTCGGGATCGCTGCCCGCGGTGCCGGGCCGGCTGCACGACCTGACCGAATGGGTGCCGTTGCCGTTCGTCGAAGGATCGCATCTTGCCGCCAGTCTGGTTGGCACCGGCCTGCTGCTGATCGCGCCCGGGCTGTACCGGCGGCTCGACGGTGCCTTCCACGCGGCGCGTGCGCTGCTGGTGGCGGGTGCGGCGTTCAGCCTGTTCAAGGGCATCGATTACGAGGAGGCGGTCGTCTGTTTGACGATCGCAGCGCTGCTGCAATGGACGCGCGGGGCATTCTACCGCCGGACGGCGCTGGTCGCGCGTCCGCTGTCGCCGGCGTTCGTGGCGAGCGTCGCGATCGTGATCGGCGGTGCGATCTGGGTCGGGTTCTTCGCGTACAAGCATGTCGATTACAGCCAGCGCCTGTGGTGGCAGTTCGCGGTGGGCGACGACGCGTCGCGGTTCCTGCGCGCCAGTCTCGGCATCGGCGTGGTGCTGGGCGGGGCGGCGTTCCTGCGGCTGTTCCTGCCCGCCCCCGTGCGCGACGGCGAGACGGCATCCGACGAGGAAGTCGCCGCCGTGCTCGCGATCGCCGAGCGCACCGACGCGATGCTGGCGCTGACCGGCGACAAGCGCTTCCTGTTCTCGACGGCCGGCGACGCGTTCGTGATGTATCAGGTGCGCGGGCGAAGCTGGATCGCAATGGCCGATCCGGTCGGCGCGCGGGCGGCGTGGCCCGACCTGCTGTGGCGGCTGCGCGCGATGGCGGACGCCGCGCAGGGTCGGCTGCTGCTCTACCAGATCGGCGCCGGAACGCTGGAGATTGCAATCGAGATGGGTCTGGAGATCGTCAAATACGGGGAGGAGGCGATCGTCGACCTCGCGGCCTTCACGCTCGAAGGCAGTGCGATGCGCTCGCTTCGCCAGACGCACCGGCGGTTGGTGCGGGACGGCGTGACGTTCGACATCGTCCGGGCGGCGGAGGTTACCACGCTGCTGCCGCAGCTCGGGCCGGTATCGGATCACTGGTTGACGGCGAAGAGCCAGCGCGAAAAGGGCTTCAGCCTCGGCCGGTTCGATCCCGCCTATATGGCGCAGTTCGATTGCGCGGTGGCACGCATGAACGGCCGGATCGTCGCGTTCGCCAACGTCTGGGCGACGGCGGATCGCAGCGAACTGTCGGTGGACCTGATGCGGCACGACGATGCCGCTCCGTCCGGCGTCATGGACTTCCTGTTCGTCAGCCTGATGCTGTGGGGGCAGGCGAACGCCTATCGCCGCTTCGCGCTGGGCCTCGCGCCGTTGTCGGGGATCGATGGCCGCAGGAGCGCGCCTGCCTGGGGACGGATCGCTGGATTGCTGTTCCGGCATGGCGAGAAGCTCTACGGCTTTCGCGGGTTGCGGGCGTACAAGGAGAAGTTCCAGCCGCTCTGGGCCCCGCGCTATATCGCCGGACCGCGCGGATTGGCGCTGGTACAGGGCCTGCGCGATCTCAACGCGCTGATCGCCGACCCGCCCGTGCGCCGGCTCAGCCCGGCAGGCGCACCACCACCACGCTGACATTGTCCGGCGCACCGCGTGCCAGCACCGCGCGAACCAGCGCGTCGCAGGCGGCTGCCGGCGCAGCCTCGAGCAGCGCTGCTATCTCCGCATCCGACAGGCATTTGTTCAATCCGTCGGAGCACAACAGGAACACGTCGCCCGCCACCGCCGCATCCTCGACCACGTCGAGCGCCAGGTCAGGTTCCCCGCCGATCGCACGCGTCACGACATTGGCCAGCGGGTGGTCCGCCGCCTCCTCCGGGCGGATGATCCCCGCCGCGACGAGCTGGTCGACCTGGCTGTGGTCGCGCGTCATCTGCCGCAGCATGCCGCCCCGCAGGCGGTAGACGCGGCTGTCACCGACCCAGAGGCAGGCGCAGCGTCCCTCCGCCAGCAACAGCGCGGCGACCGTGGTGCCGATCGTCCGTACGGCGACGCGGCCGGCCTCCACCACCTCCGCATTGGCGGCGGCGAGCGCGTCGGCGATCGCCTCGCAATCATGGTCCAGACCGCCCGTGAGCGACACCGCGTGGAGGCGCGCCGCGACGGTCTGTGACGCCCAATCGCCGCGCGCATGCCCGCCCATGCCATCCGCCACGGCCCAGAAACTGCCGCCGGGGTGCGTCATCACGCTGTCTTCGTTGGCGGTCCTGACGCAGCCGACATGGCTGAGCGCGGCGGCCTCGGCGTGATCGTTCATGAGTGAGGAGTCATCCGCCGACCAGAACGGTCGGCAGCCCGAGGATGATCGCCCCGCCGTGCGCGCAGGAGTCGCCGATTCGGACCTGCGGCTTCTTGCCGGTCAGCACCGTGGCGCTGCCCTTGATGATCGAGTCCGGTGGACCGACGCAGGTGCAGAGATCGCCCATGACCGCAGCCGGAAGCTTGCCGATCAACACGGTAGGGACGCACGGTCCGGTGATCGGTCCGCCGACATGGGGCACGGGCCCCGTCGCGGCGGGGCAGACATGCATATCCGTCTGGCGCGACGCCGGCATCCCCATCGGTCCAACCCTCCCTGACTATTCGTTCCAGCTAGCACGAACGATGCTTGCGAGAAAGTTGCTGTCGAGGCAAAAAAGGCGCGTGCAACGGCGCAGGCGGGGGCCTATCGAGTCGTCATCGGGGCGGGAGGAAATATTCAGTGATCATCGGCGATGGCATCGACGCTGATATTCTTGCGCCCATCGCTGATGGTCCGGGTATCGACGGTCGCGCCGATGAGGGCGAAGTTGGTGATCTCTTTCGAGAAATCCGGTTTCAACGCAAGGCGATCTTCCGCATCGAGCAAAAGGCGGCGATGGGCGAAGATTTCGGCGACGGCGACAATTGGAGCTGGGACCAGATCGCAGAAACCGCCGTCGATTACCTGAAAGAACACGGCAAAGACCTTGAGATCATGGCAATCTTGGTCGAGTCCTGCGCGCGGCGGGACGGCCTGGCTGGGTTCGACCGGGCCGTGATGGTCATGTCCGAACTGGTCGAAACATGGTGGGACCAGGGGCTTTACCCGGCGGAGGACGAGGAAGACGGCGTCGAAGCTCGATTCCAGCCGCTTTCCGGCCTCTCGGGCGGTGGTAGCGACAAGGATGGGACGCTGATCGGTCCCTTGCGCAACCTCGTGCTCGCGGGCGGCGGCGACGAGTCCTTGCGGTACATGGACCGGGTGGTGGCCGAGGGGATGCTGGCGTCCGCCCAGACGGTGAAGCCGGAACAGCGCGCATCGCTGCAGGCACAGGCCGAAGAAGCGATGGCCGCATCCGAGGCGCTGGCTCGGCGGGTCGGCGGCAAGCCGTTGCGCATCGCGGTCGTGCACCTGTCGTCGGCGGAGGCGGCGTGGCGGCGGACGGTGAGTTTCATCTCGGAACGGACCAAGCCCCGGTTTCCAGCGGCATCGCGCGTCAGCGACGAATTGCGGTCGATCCGCGAGTGGCTGGAGGGGCTGTTGCGGCTCTTGCCGGACGACAGCGCCAACGATGTCGAGGATCCGCCCGAGCATGTCGCGGACGCCACCGGCGACGGTGCGGTCGTCGTGGCCGGGGGCGCCGCCAACGCGCCGTTCTCGATCGGCAAGATCACGCGACGGGAGGACGCGCTGCGGGCGGTCAACGCCGCCGCCGATTATTTCGAGAAGTACGAACCTATTTCGCCGATCGGCTCCGCGTTGCGCGACGTCGATCGTCGGGCGCGGATGAGTTTCGACGACCTGCTCATCGAACTGATCCCCGACGGATCGAGCCGCGAACTGTTTTACTGGCGTTCGGGCATCCGCCCGCCGCCGGAGTGAGCGTAATCGCCGGGGCATGTCGCCCCGGATCGTAATACGGCGCGACGTCGCGCCTTGGAGGGTGGGATATGGCTGACTCGGTACATGACAAGCTGAAGCGGGTGCGCAAACCGCGTGTGCACATCACCTACGATGTCGAAACCGAAGGTGCGCAGGAACTGAAGGAGCTGCCCTTCGTGGTCGGCGTCCTGGGCGATTTCTCGGGGGACTCGGCGATCGCCAAGAAGGCGCTCAAGGAGCGCAAGTTCGTCGACCTGAAGAAGGACAAGTTCGACCAGGTCATGGCCCGCATCGAACCGGCCGTGAAGCTGAAAGTGGACAACACCGTCGAGAAGAACGGCAAGGAATTCGAGGTCAATCTCAAGTTCCGCTCGATGGAGGATTTCGAGCCCGAGCAGATCGTCCAGCAGGTCGAACCGCTCCGCAAGCTGATGGAGACGCGCAACGCGCTGCGCGACCTGATGGCGAAGGCCGACGGCTCCGAGCAGCTCGAGGGTCTGCTCGAGAAGATCCTTCAGGACAACGGCTCGCTGGCCGAATTGCAGCAGCAGCTCGGCGTGTCCGACGCGCCCAAGGAGTAAGTGACGATGGCCGATACCGATACCCAGACACAGGGTGGCGCGCAGACGATCACGACCGAGGAGACGGGCCTGAGCCTGCTCGATCAGGCGATCAGCGTCACTAAGCAGACCGAGCCGAGCCGCGTCGAGGAACTGATGCGGACGCTGGCCAACGAAGCGATGAGCGGCACCGTCCAGTTCCAGAAGAACATGACGGTCACGCTGCGCGAGGCTATCGCGAAGATCGACGCCCAGATCTCCGAGCAGCTCGCCGCGATCATGCACGCCGAGAAGTTCAAGACGCTGGAGGGGAGCTGGCGCGGGCTCAACTACCTCGTCAAGAATAGCGAGATCGGCGAGGGCCTGAAGGTCCAGCTGCTGAACGTGACGAAGAAGGAACTGGCCGCCGACCTGGAGAAGGCGACCGATTTCGATCAGAGCAACTTCTACAAGAAGGTGTACGAGGAGCAGTTCGGTACGGCGGGCGGTGCGCCGTTCTCCACGCTGATCGGCGATTTCTACTTCAACAAGTCGTCGTCGGACGTCGAGTTGCTGACCAACATCTCGTCGGTCGCGGCGGCGGGTTTCTGCCCGTTCATCTCTGCGGCGGATGCCAACGTGTTCGGCATGGACAGCTTTACCGAGCTGGCCAATCCGATGGACATGAAGCAGCTGTTCGAAACGGCCGACTACATCAAGTGGAACAGCTTCCGGAACACCGAGGACGCGCGCTTCGTCACGCTGACGATGCCGAAGGTCCTGTCGCGCGTGCCCTATGGCAAGGACACCAAGGCGGTCGACGCGTTCGATTACGAGGAAGCGCCGCGCGATTCGAACGGCAACGCCAAGCCGATGCAGCATGACGATTATGCGTGGATGAACGCATCCTACGCACTCGCCGCGCGCCTGACCGACGCGCATGCCCAATATGGCTGGTGCACGGCGATCCGCGGTGCAGAGGGCGGCGGCAAGGTGACGAACCTGCCGACGCACGTCTTCCATTCGGACGACGGCGACCTCGATGCGAAGTGCCCGACGGAAATCGGCATCACCGATCGCCGCGAAAAGGAACTGTCCGACCTCGGCTTCCTGCCGCTCTGCCACTACAAAAACACCGATTTCTCCGTGTTCTTCGGTGCGCAGACGATGCAGAAGCCCAAGAAGTACGATCGGCCGGAGGCGACGGCGAACGCCGCCATTTCCGCGCGGCTGCCGTACATCATGGCGACCAGCCGTTTCGCCCATTATCTGAAGGTGATGGCGCGGGACAAGATCGGCTCCTTCATGGAGGCGAGCGATACCGAGCAGTGGCTGAACCGCTGGATCGGCCAATATGTCAACGCGTCGGAAGGGGCCGGTCAGGAGTCGCGGGCCAGGTATCCGCTGCGCGAGGCCAAGGTCGAAGTGAAGGAAGTTCCGGGCGCTCCGGGCAGCTACACCGCGGTCGCGCATCTGCGCCCGTGGTTGCAGTTCGAGGAGCTGACGACGTCGATGCGGCTCGTCGCCCGCATTCCGGGCAAGGCCGGCTGATCCAACCGGATCGGATCGGATCGATGGAACTGGACGGCCTTGGAACCGAAGCCCTGCTCGACAACATCGTCGAGCAGGGCGAGGTCGCGGATCGTCCGGTTCCACGGTCGTCCGATACCGACCGGGCGGAGCGATCCCGGCGGGATGTCGCACGCCGGCGCCAGGTCGGCCGGGCCGGTGCGGCGATCGCGGCCATCGATCGGCTCCTTGGCGAGCAACTCGATGCGATCCTGCACCACCCGCGATTTCAGAAAATCGAAGCGCTGTGGCGCGGCACGCACTGGCTGGTCGAGGGAATGGCCGGCGACAGCGGCCTGAAGCTGCGCATCCTGGATGCTCGCTGGGCGGAAATCGCCCGCGACATGGAACGCGCGGTGGCGTTCGACCAGACCAGCCTGTTCGAGAAGATCTATAGCGGCGAATTCGGGACGCCGGGCGGCGAGCCGTTCGGCATGCTCGTCGTCGATCACGCGCTCTGGCATCGGCCATCGGGACGGGAGCGCGTCGACGATCTCGCCGCCGTGTCGAGTCTGGCCGAGGTAGCGGCGGCGGCATTCTGTCCGATCATCCTAGGCGTCGATCCGCGTATGGTCGGGCTCGATGGATATGACGAGATCGACCTTCGGCAGGATCTCGCCGCCAGCCTGAACGGACCGGAACTGGCGCGATACGAGCGTCTGCGAGGAGAGAATGACTGCCGCTTCATCGGTGCGGTGGTGCCCCGCCTGCTGATGCGCCAACCTTATCGCGGGCGGTCGATGCCGCGGCTGGGCTTCGTCTATGACGAGGCGGTCGCCGGTCCCGCCGACCTGTTGTGGATCGGCGGCGGCTTCGGTCTGGCTCGCGTGGCGGCGCGCGCGATGCGCCAGCATCGCTGGCCGGCGGACGTTCGCGGCGCGATCGCGGCGGACGAGGGCGGCATCGTCGATGGGCCGGTCAAGCTGATGCTGAGGCCGGACCGGCCGGGCACCGTCGCCCGGTTCGCGACCGAGAACGCGATCTCGGAAGAACAGGAGGTCGCGCTGAACGCCGCCGGGTTCATCTGTCTGCGCCAATTGCACCTGACCGGATCGGTGGCGTTCCTCAATCTGCCGACGCTGCATCGTCCGCCGGACTACGACAATGAGGCGGCCCGGATGAACGCGAAGATGAGCGCGATGTTGAATTACATCATGTGCGTGTGTCGGTTCGCGCATTACGTGAAGGTGATCGCCCGCGACTGGGTCGGGAAATACGCGGATGCGCGCGAGTGTCAGCGGCTGCTGCAGACGTGGCTGTCCGCCTATGTCACGGGTAACGACGATGCGAGTCCGGAGATGCGGGTCCGCTATCCACTGCGTCAGGCGAACGTCGTCGTGACCGAGGTGGTCGGCAAGCCCGGCACCTATGCCTGCGAAATCGCGATCCAGCCCCATTACCAACTCGATCAGATCGCGTCGGAGTTCCGGCTGGCGACGCAGATCGGGCGGGAGGTCGGGGCGTGACCGACACGACGCGGCCGCTGCTGTCGCTGTTCGATCGCCTGATGGACGATGCGCCCGACGAGACGATCGAGGAGCAGGACGACGACGATGCCGCCTTCCGCCGGGTGAAGCTGGGGATGCGACGCGATCTGGAGGGCTTGCTCAACGGCAAACGCCCCTATTCCAGATGGCTGGGCTCGCGACCCGGACTGGGGGACACGGTGGTGGGCTTCGGGCTCGCCGATCTCAGCACCGAAGACTTCAGCAGCGAAGCGGTGCGGGAGCGGCTGCGACGGATGATCGCACAGGGCATCCGGACACACGAGCCACGCCTGCGCCGCGTCGAAGTGGAGGTGGACGGCGCGCCGACATCGGCCGGGGTTCGCTTCAGGATCAGCGCGGTCATGGTCCTGGACATGATCGAGGAGGCGGTGGTCTACGATGCGCGACTGCGGCCATCGGATCGCGCGATCGACGTCAATCTGGCACGATAGCGCATGATCGACGATCTCATCCCCTATTATCAGCGCGAACTGAACTTCCTGCGGAGTTCGGCGGGTGCGTTCGCGGATGCCTATCCCAAGATCGCGTCGCGATTGCGGCTGACGCGCGATGCGACCGAAGACCCCCATATCGGCCGGCTGATCGAGTCCGTGGCGTTCATGAACGCGCGACTGCGGCACAAGATCGACGACGAGTTCCCGGAATTGTCCGACGCCCTGCTGCTGACGCTGTATCCCCATCTGATCCAGCCGGTGCCGTCCTTCTTCGTGGCGCGCCTGATGCCGGCGCCGGCGCTGGACAAGCCGGTGGTCGTACCGGCGGGCACCGTACTGACGACCGAGCCCGTGACGGGCGAGCCCTGCCGCTACCGCACGTGTTGGGACACGACCTTGCTGCCGCTCAGGATCGAGGAGGCGGCGCTCGGCGGGTTGCCGCTGGACGCGCCGGCGCTGGGCGTGGCCCAGGCGAAGGGCGTCCTTCGGATCGCGCTGACGACCACGGTGGCCGACCTCGAAATGGTGTCGCTCGGCCTCGATCGCGTCCGGCTGTTCATCAAGAGCGATGCGCGGCGGGCGCAGATCCTGATCGAGCAACTTGGGGTCAACCTGTTAGGCATCGGCGTCGGTACGGGCCCGACGGACCCGCGCTCGGTGCTGCTGCCGCCCGAGCGCCTGCGGATCATGGGCCTTGAGCGGGACGAACTGCTTCTGCCGCAGACGGAGGTCGCGGCGACCGCGTACGCCGTGGTGCAGGAGCATTTCGCGTTCCCGCAAAAGCATCTGTTCGTCGAGATCACCGGGCTGGCGGCTCGGACGCTCGACATTGCGGGTGGCCGGCTGGAGCTGTTCTTCTACCTCGACAAACCGGCGGCCGAGTTGGAGCGCGTGGTCAGGGCGGAGGATTTCGAACTGTTCGCCGTGCCCGTGCTGAACCTGTTCGAGATGGAGGCGGAGCCGATCCAGATCGATCAGACGGAGATCGAATACAGGATCGTGCCCGATGCCAGGCGCGAGGACGCGCTGGAGGTGCATTCGGTGTGCGAGGTGCGGTTGCAGGATGCGCAGGGCGAACAGGTCGATGCGCCTATGTTGCATTCGATTCACGGCGGCGGCGAGCGTGGCCGCTTCTTCCACGCGACGGCGCGACGCGGAAGCTTCGCTCCCGGAGGCGGCGACGACGTGTTCCTGTCGATCGCCGACCTCGACGGGCGGATGATCGGCGACGACTCGACGGTCGCGCTGACGCGGGTGAGGGTGACCAACCGCGATCTGCCGATGCGCCTGCCGTTCGGGGGCGGCCGGCCGGCACTCGAGGTCGACGAGCAGGTTCCCGGACTCGTCGGTGCCACCGCCCTGACCAAGCCGACACCGACCCGACGACCCGCCCGGCGCCGCGCCGCGGTGTGGAAACTGGTCGGTCAAATGGCCCTCAACCATCTCAGCCTATCCGGCGGCACGAAGGGCGCTCAGGCGCTGCGGGAGGTGCTGGCGCTATACGACATCGTCGATACGGCGGAGAGCGTGCACCTTCGCGACCGACTGGTCGGCGTGACGTCGGAGCCTGGTGTTGCACGGATGCGGTTGCGAGGACATAGCGCCGTCGCGGCGGGCGTGGATGTGACGCTGGAGATCGATGACGAGCGGTTGTCCGGGTCCGGCGCCTTCCTGCTTTGCGTCGTCATCGAGCACTTTCTGGCGACCGCCTGCGCACTCAACAGCTTTACGCGGACGTCTGCCAAGTTGCGGCGGGAGCCGGGACTGTGGAAGACATGGCGCGCGCGCGTCGGTACCCGCGACCTGACATGACCGCGTTGGCGCGTTTGCGATCGCGGGCGACGCGAACGTCGCTGGTTCAGGCGGGGCGTCTGATCGAGCAGGCAGCGCGGCGGGAGGGTCGTGGCGCACCTCTCGGCGAGGACGCCCCGATCGAGGAGGAGCCGCTGCATTTCGTCGCGTCGGACCGCATGGGCCTCGTCGCGACGGAGTTGGCGGCGATCGACGACGATGGGCGGCAGCCGCGCGTGACGACAAACATCCTGGGTCTGGTCGGCGCGACGGCGGCGATGCCGCCGTTCTACAGCGAGATACAGCTTCAGCGACGGAGATTGCGCGATCGATCGGTGGCGGCGTTCCTGAACCTGTTCGACCACCGAGCCCTGTCGTTCTTCTACCGGATCGCGCGCAAGTACAACTGGTTGCTGGATCACGAGCGCGCTGGGCGCGGCGGGAGCGACGCGGCGACGGGTGCGATGCTGGCATTCGCCGGCCTCGCGACGCCGGCGATGCGCGATCGCCTGGCTCTCGACGATGTGGCGCTTGCGCCGCTTGCGCATCATCTGGGCGATCAGCGCCGAAGCGCCGCATCGGTGGAGACGGTGTTGCGGCACCTGTTGAAACGGCCATTGCGCGTGATCCAGGCGGAGCCGGTCTGGATGGCGCTGCCCAAGGAAGAACAGTCACGGATCGGTGGGCCAGCGTTCGGCCGATTTACCCGGCTGGGCGGCGAACGGCTGGAAATGCCCGGTCATGACGGTGCCGACGATCATGTGCCGGATGCCGCGATGATCGGGGCCGCGGTCCTCGACGTGCAGCATCATTACGTCATCGAGGTCGGACCCGTCGGCCATGCCGAGCTGATCGCGCTTTGCACGGACGACGCGACGATTACGCGGGTGCGCGAAGTGTGTCGATTGGCCGCGGGTATCGAGTACCGCCCGATTCTGCGGCTCGCCATCTCCGCCAGCGAGGTGCCACCGCTGCAACTGGGTGCGGCGCATGCCCCGGCAATCTTGGGTCGAACGGCATGGATGGCGTTGAATCCGTCCTCGATGGACATCCTCGTCGATTGCAACGTCCCGCTCGCGATCCGTGGTTGACTGCAATATCTCTGTTGTCGCCGCAATGGCGCTGGAGTATTGATCGGGGATCGAGCATGCGGGGCCGGGCCGGGGGGAAATAGGCCGGGGATGATTCGAAAAGGTTAAGACCTGGGTATTCTTTCGATCGAGACGATCGAAGCGTAATGATTTCATGGGGAAAGCCGCAGGCGTAGGATCGCGCTTGCCGGGGGGGATGATCTACATTGGCACAAGTCAATCTGAAAAGCTTGGTAGGCAAGCTCGATGAGGTTTGCCGCACGACGTTGGAAGGTGCGGCCGGCCTCGCGCTGTCGCGGACCAACTACAATGTCGAGGTGGAGCATTGGCTGCTTCGCCTCATCGATCGTCAGACATCCGATATCGCCGTCATCCTCAGCCACTTCGAAGTCGATGCAGGTCGGCTGACGCAGGATATTAATCGCCAGATCGACCGGTTCAAGACGGGTAACGGCCGCGCACCGGCGCTGGCGCCGAACGTCGTGACGCTGATTCGCGAGGCGTGGCTGATCGCGTCGCTGGAGCATGGCGCGGGGATCGTGCGGTCCGGTCATCTGCTGCTGGCGCTGCTGACATCAGACGATCTGTCGGCGATCCCGCGCGAGGCGAGCGGCCAGTTCGCGCGCATCCCGACCGAGACGTTGCGGACGACGATGGTGCAGATCGCAGCGTCCTCCGAAGAAGCGGCCAAGGCGGAGGCGGCGCAAACGGCGGCTGGCAGCGGCGGTGCTCCGTCGCCGTCGGGCGGAGTCGCGCGCGGCCAGGAAGCGCTGAACAAATACACGATCGACCTGACGCAGCAGGCGCGCGACGGGAAGATCGATCCGATATTCGGTCGCGATCCGGAGATCCGGCAGATCGTCGATATTCTGACGCGGCGTCGCCAGAACAACCCGATCCTGACCGGCGAGGCCGGCGTCGGTAAGACTGCGGTCGTCGAGGGCTTCGCGTTGCGGATCGTCCAGGGCGATGTACCCGATGCGCTGAAGAACGTGCGGTTGCTGTCGCTCGACCTCGGGTTGTTGCAGGCGGGCGCGGGGATCAAGGGCGAGTTCGAGAACCGGCTGAAGTCGGTGATTGACGAGGTGAAGTCCTCGCAGACGCCGATCATCGTCTTCATCGACGAAGCGCACACGCTGATCGGTGCAGGCGGTGCGGAGGGCCAGAATGATGCGGCGAACCTGCTGAAGCCGGCGCTGGCACGCGGCGAGATGCGGACGATCGCGGCAACGACCTGGGCCGAGTACAAAAAGTATTTCGAGAAAGATCCGGCGCTGACCCGCCGTTTCCAGGTCGTGAAGGTCGAGGAGCCGGCGGAGGCGCTGGCGGTCGCGATGCTGCGCGGCCTCGTTCCGGTGCTGGAGAAGCACCACAAGGTTCGCATCCTCGGCGAGGCGCTGGAGGCGGCATCGGGTCTGTCGCACCGCTACATCACCGGACGGCAATTGCCGGACAAGGCGATTTCGCTGCTGGATACGGCGTGCGCGCGCGTCGGTATCAGCCAGGCGGCGACACCGCCGGCCGTCGAGGATCTGGAGCGGCAACTGGGGCTGCTCGCGTCCGAAGTGTCGATGCTGGAGCGAGAGGGGCGGTCGGGCGTCGATGTCGCGACGAAGCTGGCCGAGCGTGCGGAGAAGAAGGCGGCGCTGGAAGTCGAGCGCGACGAAACCGCCGCGCGCTGGATCGCAGAGCGCGATGCGGTGAAGGCGGTCGGCGACGCGCGCGTGGCGATCGACGGGCTGGCGGCGGATGCGCCCGACTATGCCGACAAGATCCAGCTGCTGCGCGATGCGCAGGCGAAGGTGCTGGAGGTGCAGGGCAAGGTGCCGATGGTGTACGACGTGGTCGACCGCGCCGTTGTCGCCGAAGTACTGGCCGGATGGACCGGTATTCCGGTCGGCAGCATGGTGGCGGACGAGATCAAGTCGCTGCTGACCGTGCCCGAGCAGTTGAAGAAGCGGATCAAGGGGCAGGATTACGCGCTGGAAATTATCGGCCAGACGGTGAAGACGGCGCGCGCGGGTCTGGCCGATCCGCGCAAGCCGCTCGGCGTATTCCTGTTCTGCGGAACGTCGGGCGTCGGCAAGACGGAGACGGCGCTGGCGCTGGCGGAGTTGCTGTACGGCGGCGAGCAGAACGTCACGACGATCAACATGACCGAGTTCAAGGAGGAGCATAAAGTCTCCACGCTGGTCGGTGCCGCGCCCGGCTATGTCGGTTACGGTGAGGGCGGCGTGCTGACCGAAGCGGTGCGGCGCAAGCCCTATTCGGTCATCCTGCTGGACGAAATGGAGAAGGCGCATTCGGGTGTGCAGGACATCTTCTATCAGGTGTTCGACAAGGGCATGCTGCGCGATGGTCAGGGCCGTGACATCGACTTCAAGAACACGCTTATCATCATGACCTCGAACCTCGGCACCGAGACGATCGAGCGGCTGTGCCGCAATGCCGAGACGATGCCCGAGCCGGAAGCGCTGGCGGCGGAACTGCGGCCCGACCTGACGTCGTATTTCAAGCTGGCGTTCCTCGGCCGGACGACGGTGGTGCCCTACTTCCCGTTGCAGCCGAACATCCTGCGCGAGATCGTGGTCATCAGCCTGGAGCGGATCCGCAAGCGGGTGGTCGCCAATTATGGGGCGACCTTCGACTGGGACGACGCATTCCTCGACAAGGTCGTGGCCCGCTGCACCGAAGTGGAGAGCGGTGCCCGCAATATCGAGAATATCCTGAAGCGCGGGCTACTCGCCGATCTCGCCGATCGCGTGCTGACGCTCCGCGCAGACGGTGGCGAGGTCAACGCGATCCATATCGGCGCGAGTGCCGGGGGTGTTGGCGAACAGGATTATGTGATCGATCTCACCTGATCGGGTGAGCGCGAGACGGTGTGCGTGAAAAGACCGGCGGCATGTCGCCGACCGGCAATCTCGAACCAAGGAGGATCAAATGGCGATCTATCTCGAACTGGACGGCATCAAGGGCAGCGCGACGGACGCGGCATTCAAGGAGCAGATTGAATGCAACTCGTTTCAGTGGGGCGCTGGCCTCGCTGTGGACCGCGCCGGTAACGGCAACCGGACAGCTACGAAGGCGTCGATTTCCGAAATTTCGCTCTCCAAGGTGACCGACAAGTCGTCGGAACTGCTATTCAAGAGCCTGCTCAAAGGTACGGTCGTGCAGAAGGGGCAGATATCTTTCGCGGCGACCTCGGAAGGCGAGAGCGTTGCGTATCTGACCATCAAGCTGGAAGACGTCATCGTCTCCGGTTTCTCGGTGTCCAGTGGTGGGGACATGCCGCATGAGTCGCTGACGCTGAACATCGGCAAGTTCGATCAGTCGTTCAGCGATCGGGACGAGGACAACAAGGGTACGGCGACGCACCTGATCTACGATCTCGTCGCAGCCAAGTTGGGCTAAGCCCGTTGGAGCGGTGCGCCCCGGTGGCGCACCGCTTCTTTTCGCGGACTCACTATGGCAGATCATCTGCTCAATCTGCACGCGATGGCGGGCGTCGACCTCGCGTCGCTGTCGCTTTTGCGGTTCGAGGGTCGCGAGGCTCTCTCGGAGCCGTTCGACTATCGGCTGGAGTTGGTCTGTCGGGAGGCGCCTGGGGACATCCGCCGTTGGATCGGTCAGTTGGCGGAGTGGGACATCACCACCGAGGACGATGCCGAACGCCGGTTCGCCGGACGCATCTTCGAAACGGATATCAGCAGTACCGACCACGGTCAGTTCCGGATCCACGTTCGCGTGCGTCCTGCCTATCATGCGACCGCCTATGCGCGCGCGACGCATTTCATTCAGGACAAGAGCGCACTCGAGATTTTCGACGCGATGGTGGCCGACGTTCCCGGTCTGGCAACCGACATCAGTCTTAGTCCGGCACCACCGAAGCAGACCTACGCCGTTCGTTACGACGAAACGGAGTTCGAGTTTCTCCAGCGCTTGCTGGCGCAGGACGGCATCTTCTACTTCTTTACCTATGCGGAAGCCGCCGGGGCGTATCACCACACGATGCATGTCGGTAACGCAGCACGATCGTACCTGGACGTGCCCGACGGCGACGACATCCGGCTGACTCCGGGTTCGGAGAGCAGCAAGCTGACATCCCTGGCTCACACTCACCGCGCCCGGCCGTCCAAGCACGACTTTCATGGCCTGGATGTACGCAAGGTCGATGCGCCGTTCGCCCATAGCGCGAGCGCGGTTGGCGACTGGGGCAGGGTGTATCCGCACAGTTACGAAGACCTGATCGGCGAGGCTGTCGCCGCGGGCGACGTCAACGGTCGCGGCGCGCGGCACGGGGAGGGCTACGCACAGGCAGCGGAAACGATCGTGGGCAGCGGGCGTGACCATTTGTTCTTCGCAGGTGGTCGGATCAAGGCAGAATGGCCTGACCGGCCATTGCCGGCCCGGATCGTACTGACCTCCGTCAGTCACAGCGCCTTCGATCCTTGGATGCTGGTGGGAGGTGGCGACGCGATCTACTCCAACAGCTTTACGGCCATGGACGCCAGCAAACCGTTCCGTCCGGCGCTGCCGCATGGACGTCGTCGCGCCGCCGGACCGGTGCTCGGTGTCGTCTCAAAGAAGGGGTCCGTCGAAGGGCAGGCGGTGGTCGACGACCTCAATCGCATCCCCGTCGCAGTGACGCATGCCCGCGAATATACGGCGTTGCCGGATATCGTCTGGCTACCGGTGCAGCAGGCCTGGGCGAGCGGAACGCATGGCGCGCAGTTCTTCCCGCGCATCGGCACGCGCGTGGTGATCGATTTCCTGTACGGCGACCCCGATATGCCGTTTGTTTCAGGCACGCTCTACACGCCGTCCGCGAAATACCCGTTCGACCCGCAGAGCAAGGTCACGCAGACCGGCTGGCGATCGGTCACCGACAAGAACGGCGGCGTTACCCAGGAGTTGATGTTCGAGGATAAGCCGGGTGGCGAGGAGGTGTATCTGTACACCGGTCGCGATTACCGGCGGCTGGTCGACAACGATGAAACCGGAACGGTCAAGCGGGATCAGACCCTGACCGTCGAACGCGATCAGAAGGAAACGATTCAGCGCGACCAGACGATGAAGATCGAGAATGATCGCAAGATCGACGTCACTGGTATTCAGCAGACGACGGTCCAGAAGACCCAAACCGTCACTGTCACCCAGAAAAGCCTGCATGAGTCGCTGAAGGAGATCGAACTCGTCGTCGGTACCAGCAGCATCAAGCTGGCACCGGATGGCATCACGATCAAGGCGGCAAAGATCACCGTCGAGGCGGAGGGTGTGCTGACGGCATCGGCTGGCGGACAGGCTACGCTGAAGGCGGCGATCACCGAACTGTCCGCGTCGGGAATGATGACCGTGAAGGGCAGCATCGTGATGATCAACTGATGGGCGACGGCGACATTGGCCGTTCGGCCGTCCCGACGACGTTGCCGCTGCGGTTCCAGCGCATGGAATTGCAGGAACATGGCGGCCTGTCCGATCGTGGGCTCGACGCACTGGCGACGACGACGGGACCGGAAGCGTTGCTCGCGACGTTGACGGCGCTGCCGGATCAGGCCGATGCCGCAGCCGCACTGGCGCTGATGCTGCCGCGTCGGCAATCCGTCTGGTGGGGATGCCTGGCAGTCCGCCTGATCCCCGGTATGGCAGATCGGGCTGCCGAGCGGGTCGCGCTCGAAACCGCCGAAGCCTGGGTGCAGACGACGGCCGACGAGGCGGCGGAGCGTGCCTTTACCGCAGCGGAGTTCTGCGCGGTGGCGGCGCCCGCGCGGTGGGCGGCGATGGCGGCACACTGGTCCGGGCCGTCGATCGCACCACGCGGACAGCAGCCGGTGCCGCCGGCCGCACACCTGACGGGGATCGCGACGCGTACTGCGTTGCTGTTCACGGTGCACGACCCGGCGCTACGCGGTAGGGTAAGCTATGCCGATCTGGTTGCCATCGGGGTCGCGCTGATGCACGGCGATGTCGGCCGCAAGGCGCAGGCGGCGGTGCTCGACCGCCTCGCCGGAAGCTAAACTACGGGACGAACCGCGCGACCTCATGTGGACCTTGCTGCTCTCCCGCCAGGCGGACCCACCCGGCACGTTCATCGACCGACGCCAGCTCGATAGCGGCGAAATCCGCATTGGCCGCGACGCGCTGAAGTGCGATTGGGTGCTGGCCGACCAGTCGGGTCACATCTCGCGCGCGCACTGCACCGTCTCCGTGATCGGCCTCGACCTGTTTGTGGTGGACACCAGCACCAATGGCGTGAGCCTGAATCGCCTCGGCCAGCGGATTGCGCCGCAAATGCCGGTGGCCGTACGCGTCAACGATCGGCTGTTGCTGGGCGATTACGCGATCGAGATCACGACCGAAGCCGCTGGATTGGCCGCGAACCTCCAGCAACAGTTCGCGGCGGCCGCGCCGCCGCCGCCGCCGGCATTCAGTCAGCCCGACAGCTGGTTCGATGGCGGCGGCACAGATCCGTGGGGGACGGGAGCGCCGGCTGCTGAGGTGCACGAGTTCCTGGGCAGCGCGATGCACGACTTCCTCGCGCCGCCACGGGGGTCGCAAGCGGTGGCAGCGGCGGACCCCTGGGGTGGGCCGCTGTCCGATGCGTTCAGCCGGCCGATGTTGGCGTCGGCTCCCTTACCCGCGGCCAGCGACTTCGCGATCCCGGAGGATTGGGCTGCGCCACCCGCTGCTGCGCCCGCGCGCGCGGACGATCCGTTCGCCGGTATGGAGGCTTTTGCGCCGGTCAGAGGCGACCCCTTCGCCGCAGCGGACCCGTTTGCGGTTTCACCCCCGTCGCATTCGGCCGGTCGCCCGCCGAGCGCGGATGGCTTTGCGCCGTCACCTTTACCTGCGGCCGATCCGTTCGCGATGCCCCCGATGCAAACGTCGCCGGTCAAGCGTATTGCAGATCCCTTCGCGCCCACCGCCGACAGCGATCCGTTCGCCGGGTTCGATGTACAGGTCGATCCGGTCGCTCGCACGCCGGACCCGTTCGCGAACCCGGAGCGAGCGACAGGCGATCCGTTCGCCGATTTCGGCGCAACGGCCGATCCGTTTACCAGCACACCGGGCAAGCTAGCGGCGCCCGCAGCAGCAGCCATCGATCCGTTCAGTGGCTTCGGGGCAGACGTCGATCCGTTCGCGAGCGCGTCGAGTGAGCCAGCAGCGATCGAACCGGCAGCCGCCGACCCGTTCGCCTTGCCGCCGGCTCGCGCGCCGTCGACGCCATCGGACCCCTTCGCTTCTGCGTCGCGGGCAGTAAGCTCAGCAGGATCGGCACAGGTCGATCCCTCCACGACGTCTCCGGCGGCTGCACCGGACGGCGAGGGATGGGCGGCGTTCTGCGCTGGCGCGGGGCTTGATCCGACCGATTTGCGGACGACGCCCGATGCGATGCATCGTCTGGGCATACTCTACAAACAGGTGGTGCTCGGCTTGTCCGATCTGATCCAGGATCGCGCGGCGTTCAAGAACGAGTTTCGGGTCGAGCGGACGCAGCTTGGGCTAGGCCGTAACAATCCGCTTAAACATCTGCCAGCACTCGATTCCGCCAAGTTGCTGCTGGGTGATCCGCTGCCCGGCTTCATGGGTGCCGAAGAGTCGGTGCGGTCGGCGTTCGAGGATGTAAAGAAGCACCAACTGGCGATGCTGGCCGGCGTACAACACGCATTGCGCGCTGTTTTCGAACGACTTTCGCCTGACGAGATCCAGCGAGTGATGGAAAAGGCGATCGGAGAGAAGAAGGGCCTGCGGATCGGTCGTGGCGTTAATCCGTGGACGGTGTATCAGGCAGTCTTCGACGCGTTGCGCAAAGATGCCACTTCCAACGTCAACAGCATCATGAGCGTCGCGTTTCGCGAGGGGTACGAGGCGTTTCTGAACGGCGCCGGGTAAGAATACGACGAAGCGAAAACCTGTGGGGGGTGGTGGAGTGAGCTGGGAGAACAAGCCGGTCTGGTCGGAAGGCATGTTCCTGCGTCCGCAGCATTTCCAGCAATTCGAGCGATTTACATCGGCACAGCTGGAGGCGAGGGTCGCGCCGCTCGTATCACACGCATGGGGGCTGGCCTCGCTGCGGATCGACGACGGCCTGCTGAAGACGGGCAAGATCGCGCTGGCACGCGCGACGGGTGTGTTCGACGACGGCACGCCGTTCCATGTTCCGGACGGCGCGGCGGCACCGATGCCGCTGGAGGTGTCCCGCGACCTGCGCGACACCAACGTTCACCTCTGTATCCCGTTGTCCCGGCCCGGCACCGCCGATGTCGCGCTCGACCCGTCGGCCCGGGCGGAAACGCGCTTCATGGCCGAGGAGTTCGAGGCTGCCGATGCCGTCTATGGTGCGCCGACGCGTGTGGCGCTGAACGTCGGACGGCTGCAACTGACGTTGCGGCATGAAGGGGAGGGATTGGGCGGTTATGCCACGATTCCGATCGCGCGCATCGTCGAGCGGCGATCGGACGACTCTGTGGTGCTTGACGATGGCTTCATCCCGACCGTGCTCGCGACCGGTGCCAGCCCGACGCTGAGCGGCTTCCTGTCCGAGCTGGAGGGAATGCTCCACCAGCGCGGCGAGGCGATCGCAGGGCGACTGGGGACGCCGGGGTCGAAGGGCGTCGCCGATATCACCGATTTCATGATGCTGATCGCGGTCAATCGCGGCGAGGCGATGGTAAAGCATCTGGCCGCTCTGCCCAGCGTGCATCCGGCGGACTTTTACGGCGCGCTAAGCGTGCTCGCGGCGGAGATCGCGACGATGACGGCGGCCGGCAACCGCCCCAATTTCATGCCGCTGTATCAGCATCGCGACCTGCGCGTGTGCTTCGATGCGGTGATGGCCGACCTCCGCCGCTCGCTGTCGGCGGTGTTCGAGCAGAGCGCGGTCGCGATCCCGCTGGAGCTGCGCCAGTACGGCATCCGCGTCGGCCAGATCACCGACCGCTCCCTGTTTTCGGGGGCCAGCTTCATTCTGGCGGCGAGGGGTACAGTCGACACGGAGACGCTGCGTGCGAACCTGCCACGCCGCGCCAAGCTGGGGTCGGTGGAGCATATCCGCGATCTGGTGATGCGGCAGCTGCCGGGGGCCGACATCCACCCGATGCCAGCCGAGCCGCGCCAGATCCCGTTCCGCGCGAACACCGTCTATTTCGCGATCAACACCCGCCACGAACAATGGCAGTCGGTTGCGACATCGGGCGCGGTGGCGCTGCACGTCGCAGGCGAGATCCCCGATCTCGATCTGGAGATGTGGGCGATCCGGGGAAGCCAGTCATGATCCAGACTGCCGCTAGCCAAGTCCAGACCGGGAGGCCGCGATGAGCGACAAGCGCAACGATCCGCCGCCGACGGAGCGGACGATCATCCGGCCGGCGGGTGGTGGCAACGCCCCGAACCCGGCGTCGCCCTATCCGAGCCAGCCTGCTGCGGCTCAGCCCTTTCCGGGGGCCTCGGCCGCACCGCCGTCGGGCGGAGGGCCGCCGCAGGACCGCACGGTCATGATGCCGGCGGGTGCGGTGCCGCCGGTGCCGCCGCCGCCGCAGGCCGAGCCGCCATCGGCCTATGCGTCGCCTGCCTACGCGCCATCATCATCGTCGCCCTCTTCCGTCGGCGCCCCGGCACGGCTGGACTTCGCGGAAGCGGAGCCGGACCTGTATGGACCCGAACCGCTGGTCGCGGCAGCCGGTCGCCTGATCCACCTCGCCAGCCAATTGCGGCAGATGCCGGTGGGCCCCGATTTGGGCGCGCTCCGCCAGTTGGTGATCCGCGAACTCGACGCGTTCGGAAAGCGGGCGCAGGCGCTGGGCCTCGATCCGAAGACCGCGCAATTGGCGCATTACATCCTGTGCGCGTTCATGGACGATGCGGTGATGTCGACCCCGTGGGGCGCAAACAGCCCGTGGTCGCAACACAGCCTGCTCGCCGCCTATCACAACGACGTGCAGGGCGGCGATCGTTTGTTCCAGTTTGCCGAGCGCATGGAAGCGGACCCGCGGCGCGAACCGCGACTGATGGAGTTGCTGTACCAGTGCCTGTCGCTGGGATTCGAGGGGCGCGCGGCGCTCGATCCGCGGGGGCAATCGCTGTTGCAACAACGTCGCCAGCGGCTGGCGGCGGCGATCGGCGGTATGCGCGACCGGCCACCGGCCGACCTGTCGCCGCAATGGCGCGGGGCGACGGCGGCAACCGGCGCCTATCACCAGCGGATTCCGCTCTGGGCGATCGCGGCGGGGATTGGCGTCGTGGCGCTGCTGATCTTCTCGGCGCTGCTGTTCCGCCTGTCGAGCGAGAGCGCAGCGGCGGTGACCGCACTGGATCAGGCGGTCGGCTCCGCACAGATCGTCGCGCCGGCCGCACCACCGCCCGAGACGGCCACACCGACGTTCGAAAAGATACAGTCGATCCTGCGTCCAGATGTGGAGGCCGATCGCCTGGCGGTGCTGCGCGAGGGCAACGACATCGTGCTGCGCCTGAACAATCAGGGTCTGTTCGAAAGCGCACAGGCAGAGCCGTCGGGAGCGTGGAGCGCTACCTTCGGTCGGCTGGCGCAGGCGGCGAACCTGACCAAGGGGCCGTTGAAGATCGCCGGCCATACCGACGATCAGCAGATCCGGTCGCTGGCGTTCCCGTCCAACCTCGAACTGTCGGAGGCGCGGGCGCGGGCGGTGGGTCAGGCGATCGCACGCGCCGGACTGGGCGATGCCAGCCGGATCGCCAGCACGGGTCTTGCCGATGCCCAGCCGCTGGCGAGCAACACGACGCCCGATGGGCGGCGGCAGAACCGGCGCGTGGAAATCCGCGTCGCCAACGATGTAGCGTGGAACTAGAGGGGTGGGGGGCGTGAAGTCACTGTTCGCGAACCGCTGGTTCTGGCGCGCCGTCGGGGCGATCTTCGCCGGGCTGCTGCTGTTCTTCGTGGGGCCGCTGGTCGCAATCGGTGGCTGGCGCCCGCTCGGTCAGACATTGGTGGCGCTGGTCGTCGCGCTGCTGCCGATCGTCGGCGTCGGGCTCTACTGGTGGTGGCAGAGGCGCAAGGCGGCGAACGCGAACGCCGCGCTGGTCGATGCGCTGGCCGCTCCGAAGGCGGATCGTGCCGCGCTCGACGCGAAGCTGGGCGAAGCGCTGGCGATACTGCGCAGCACCAAGGTCGGGCGGCGCGGATCGTATGTCTATCAACTGCCGTGGTACGCGATCATCGGTCCGTCCGGCGCGGGCAAGACGACGGCGTTGCTCAATTCCGGGCTCGGTTTTCCGACGGCCGTCGCGGGCGAGTACCGGGCGCTGCGGGGACAGCCGAACACGCCCGATTGCGATTGGTGGTTCACCGACGAGGCGGTGTTGATCGATACCGCCGGCCGCTACGTGACGCAGGACATCGATGCGGCGCGCGATGCGGAGGGGTGGAAGAGCTTCCTCGACCTGCTGAAGACGCATCGCCCGCTCCAGCCGCTGAACGGTGTGCTGGTGGCGATCCCCGCGCCCGATTTCGCCGACGCGCGCAAGATGGCGGACCACGCGCAGCATGTCCGCGCGCGGCTGGCGGAAATCCAGCAGACGCTGGGCCAGACGCTGCCGATCTACCTGCTGGTCACCAAGGCCGATCTGCTTGCCGGATTTCGCGAGTATTTCGCCCGCGCGACCGACGCGGAGTCGGATCAGGTGTTCGGGTCGACCGCGCCGGGCGACGGCAGCGACAGCGCCGCCGTGCTAGCCGGTTTCGACGCGCTGGTCGCCAGCGTCTCGGAGCGGGTGGTCGATCGCATGCAGAACGAGGGGCAATTGCCCCTGCGCGGCCAGATCGCGACCTTTCCGTCGCAGCTTGCGTCGCTCCGCAAGCCGATCGCCGATCTGCTCGCGGCCCTCGGCCAGACCTCGCGGTTCGATACGGCGGCGCGAATACGCGGCGTGTATCTGACCTCGGGCAACCAGACCGGGAATCCGGTCGACCGCATCCTGTTGAACATGGGCGTCGCGGCGATGGCACCGGCGCACGGCGTCGGCAGCGGGCGCAGCTACTTTCTCAAGCGGCTGTTCTCCGACCTCGTCTTCCCGGAAGCGGGGCTCGCCAATCGCAACGCGGGCGCGGAGACGCGGCAGCGGCAGCTGTATGTCGGCGGCGCGGTCGCGACGGCGGTGGCGCTGTTGCTGGCTATTGGACTGTGGACATGGGGCTATGTCCGCAACAAGGCGCTGATCGGTACGGTCTATGCCACCGCCGCGGCATATTCGAACGCCGCCGGCACGTCGCGCGGCGGCACCTCGACGCCCGATCAGGACCTTGCCGCACTGGGCGTGCTGGCAAAGGCGCGGGACGAGATGGACACCGCGAGCGACTTCGGTCTGGGGCTGGGGCAGGGCGGTCGGCTGGAGGGCGAGATCGGCGCGATCTACGGCCGCGACCTGCAACGGCGGATGACGCCGATGCTCGCGCGGCTGGCGGAGGACCGGATCGATGCCGATCGGGCTGTGCCGGCCGCGCTCTACGACGATCTGAAATCCTATCTCGTGCTCGGTGGGCGCGGTCCCAAGGCTGAGGAAGCGCTGCTCGCATGGGTGCAGCCGGCATGGGCGGCGCGGTCGCAGGACCCCGATGCGCAGGTGCAGGCCGGTGAGGTCGCGCGCCACACGCGCGCGCTGCTCGACGGGGCGTTCGCGCCCGTGTCGCTGGACACGGCACGGGTGGAAGCGGCGCGGTCGATCCTGCGTTCGCAACCCGCGTCCGTACGCGTCTATGGCCGGCTGAAGAGCGTCGCGCTGGTGGATGGGGAGACATGGACCGCGCGCGAGAATGCCGGTCCGCAGCCGGAGATGTTCTTCACCCCCGCCGGTGCGTTCGCGCCGGGGGCGGGCATCCCGCAGCTGTTCACGCGCACCGGGTACGACGAGGTGTTCGTGCCGATGCTGTCGAGCGGACCTAAGCTACTCGACGAGGAGCGCTGGGTCGTCGGCGATACCGGCGCGCGGGCGGGGATGACCCCGGAGGAGATGAGCACGCTGAAGCAGGATTTGCAGCGGCTGTATTTCGACGAGTTCCTGACCCGGTGGCGCGACTATATGGCGGGCATGCAGCCACGGCCGGTGTCTTCGCTGGCGGAGAACATCCAGCGGCTGCGCGATGCCGCCGGGCCGCTGTCACCGATCGCGCCGCTGATGCGAGCGATCGTTGTGGCGACCGACCTCACCGCCGGCAAGGGTGCGGCGGTGCCGAAGATGAAGATGCCGAAGCTGCCCGGCGGCCAGTTCGGCAAGATGGCTGGCACGGCGGCGAGCAACGCGCTGGCCGGCGGTGGCGCGAGCGACGATCCACGCGATGCAGTGGTGCGCGCGTTCGAGCCCTTGCGCCTGTTCGTCGGCAAGCCCGGCGCGCCGGGTCCGCTGGATGCTACACTGGCGAGCATGGGACAGCTGGCGGACAAGCTGAACATGGTCGCGGTGCTGCCCGGTGGCGGCGGCGAGACCGGGTCGGCCGCCAGCCTGGAGGTGAAGGCACTGGTCGCGCAGCTCGACCAAAGCGGCGCGAACATGCCAGCCCCGGCGGGCGTGCTGGTGAAGGCGGTGGCGGGCGACGCCAACGTCGCGCTCGGCGGTGCGCGCAAGAGCCAGATGGGCGCGGCGCTGAGCGGCAATTTCGGGGAGGATTGCCGCAACGTGCTCGGCCGCTCGTTTCCGCTGCTCGCGGCATCGGCCAACGACATCTCGCTGGAGCAGTTCGGCCATTTCTTCGCGCCGCAGGGCGCGTTCGCCAAGTTCGTGACGCAGGAACTGGCGGGTTATGTCGACACGACGAAGCCCGAATGGGTGTTGCTGCCCAATGCCAGCGAGATCGGCATGACGGAGACGGGGCTGCAATCCTTCCAGGCGGCGCAGAGGGTCACGCGCGCGTTCTTCGCCGCGGACCCGAACGCGCCACGGCTCGTGTACCAGATCGAACCGGTGGCGCTATCGGGCGCGAAATCGGTGACGCTGAAGGCGGACGGGCAGTCGTTGACCTATGACGGCAAGTCCGGCGTGCCCGCGACATTCGACTGGCCCGGCGCGGGTGGTGCCTCCGTCGAGTTCGCAATCGACGGCGCGGCGCCGGCGGTGAAAAGCTGGGTCGGTGTCTGGGGTGCGTTCCGCATGATGAAGGAGGCTGCTGTCAAAGCCGCCGGCTCGCCGCTGGCGGGCGCGGGCAGCCTGACCCAGGGCGGTGCGCGCTTCGACTTCCGAGTGCGGACGTTCGGGGGGAGCAATCCGTTCGTGGTGGACCCGTTCGTGAAGGTGTCCTGCCCGGTTTGACCGGGCGCGTTCGGGCGATGGGCCCGGCCTTTCTGGAGAGGTTTTATGATCGACGTCATCCCGGCGATGCCGCCGACCGAGGTCATCGCGCGCAAGCTGGTCGCGTGCGGGCTTGATCGCGCTGCGGTGTCGGTGACGTGGGAAGCTGAATCGGAGGGTGCGCTGATCGTGATCCGGCGTGATGCTGCGGTGTCGGCCGGGCAGTTTTCCTGCATTCGCGACGCCGCTGGCGTCGAGTTCGTGGCCTTCGATGACAAGGCTATGGGTTCGGCTTACGACGCCTATGCCGATGATCTCGCGCGACCACGCATGCTTGCTGAAGCGACGGCCGTCGTCACGAAGCTGGGATTGATCGAGGCATTTCCGAAGCGTGCGGATTACCGGGATCTGCGCGACTATGGCCGAGAGCTGGAGCGGCATTGTGGCCTCAAGCCGGGCAGCGCGCTGCGGGTCACGGGCCAGACACTGGCGTTCGATCCTTCGCGTAAGTCCGACGGTATGGCTTTCGCGACGCGGTACGAGAAGCTTTTCGCAGCGATCATGTATGCCACCGCGACCGGCGATCTGAACGGCTTCGATCTTATCGGCAACGACATCGCCGGGTCGCGGTAGTCCGGACTGCCGTTCACAGGCGGCGGGAGTTACCGACTTTGCGTCGCCTCCCTGAGCACCGTCAATCGGGACGTGTTTCAAGGTATACCGTAGGCGCGCTTCGCCCGTGGGTTCTCTTATTGTCAAGGCAGGCACCCAGGCATGCATCTGCTCCGGCGAAGGCGAGAGCCCGATACTGGGTTCCCGCCTCCGCAGGGACACACGACAGGCAAAGGTCTGAAGCGAATTAGGCACCAGCAGGTGCGGGTGACGGAGGCGTCCGGGACGATGGCGCTGCGCCGCCCCGACTGTCGCGGCAAGCTATTTGCGGAGCGTATGGGCGCGACGTTGCGAGCCGGGGAAGGTATCGAGTGCGTCGGGCGTTCGGCTGATTGCTTCGCCGCGATCGCAACAACGGGTGATGCAAAGATTCCTTGGGACAGCGGGTGTAAAGGCTGTTCGTTCGCTAGCGGTGTGGAGTTGCCGTTCTGCGCTAGCTGGACGCCAAAGGTTGCCTGTGGAGCCTTATTCCGGCGGCAGTTCCTTGGCCGCCGTGCCGCCGTCGGTCTGTAAACCGTGGCGCAGCAGCATGGGGATGTTCGCCAGGGCGAAGGCCAGCGTCAGCGGGATCGCGCCCCAGAGTTTAAAACCAACCCAGAAGTCCCAGCTTGTCGTCCGCCAGACTGCTTCGTTCAGGCAAGCCATGCCCGCGAAGAAGCAGGCCCAGTTGCGCGTCAGCTTGCGCCAGCCGAGCGCCGACAGTCCGGGGTAGGCGGACCCGAGCAGCCCCTCCAGCAGGGGGCGTCCCGTCGCCAGCCCGAACACCAGCACGCCCGCGAAGGTCGCGTAGACGATCGTCGGCTTCATCTGGATGAAGCGCGGGTCGTGGAAGTAGATGGTCAGGCCGCCGAAGATCACGACCAGCCCGCCCGAAATCCACAGCATCGGCGACACGCGGCCGAGCTTCACGCGCGAGACGATCATCGCCGCGATCGTTGCGACGATGAACGCCGCGGTCGCGCAGATCACGCGCGCGATGACCAGCGCACCGACACGGTCCATGTCGTTCAGGAACCCGGTCGTCGCACCCACCAGCCGCATCATCGGGTTGGCGGGTGCGAAGAAGTTGATCGCGAAGAACACCAGCAGTGGGGCGTAGTCGATCGCCATCCGCAGGCCCGAGGATTCGGATTTGGCGATCGTGGCCCCGGCCCCGTTGTCGTTCATGGCGGAGTGCGAGAACCGACCATTGTTCACTTCCGCGCTCCTTCGACACCGGCGATGATGCGGCTGACCTCGTTCGCATCGAAGGGGCGGAGGTCGGTCATGCCCTCGCCTACGCCGATCGCGTGGATCGGCAGGCCGTATTTTTCCGCCGCCGCGACCAGCACGCCGCCGCGCGCGGTGCCGTCCAGCTTGGTCATGACGAGGCCGGTGACGCCGGCAACATCCTTGAACACCTCGATCTGATTGAGGGCGTTCTGTCCCGTCGTCGCGTCCAGCACCAGCACCACGTCATGCGGGGAGGCGGGGTTGAGCCGGCCCAGCACGCGGCGGATCTTGGCAAGTTCGTCCATCAGTTCGCGCTTGTTCTGGAGACGGCCGGCGGTGTCGACGATCAGCACGTCGATCCCGGTCGCGGTCGCCTGCTTCACTGCTTCGAACACGATGCCCGCCGCGTCGCCGCCTTCCTTGCCGGTGACGATCGGCACGCCGACGCGGTCCGCCCAGGTCCGCAACTGACCGATCGCGGCCGCGCGGAAGGTGTCGCCGGCGGCGAGCATGACGCCGTAATCCTGCTCCATCAGCAGATGCGCCAGCTTGGCGATCGTGGTGGTCTTGCCCGATCCGTTGACGCCGATCACCAGCATCACCTGCGGTCGTGGAAAAGCGGTCACCTCCAGCGGGATGGCGACTTTCGCCAGCGTCTTCTCGACCTCCTCGGCGACGACGAGGCGGATGCCGAGTTCCTCCATGTTTCGCTCGAAACTGCCCTCCGCGAGGCGCTCGCGGATCTGGCCGGCGGTCTGCGGGCCGAGATCGGACGCGATCAGCGCCTCCTCGATATCATCCAGCGTGGCATCGTCGAGCCGCGCGCCGCCGAGGCCGGCGAGATTGCCGACCAGCCGGTCCGATGTCCGCTTGAAGCCGCCCAACAGCTTCTCGTGCCAAGTGCTCATTCTGCCGTTCCGATGAGATGGGTGTCGGTAGCGCCGGTAATCGCGACGCGCCGGATGCTGCCGGGTTCCGAGGGGGACGGGAGGCGGACCTCCGCGAAATGGGCGGTGTGGCCGCGGTCGCCCGGACGCTCGATAAGGACGTCCTGCACGGTGCCGACCGCGTTCGCGAGCCACGCCGCCTTGCGGGTCGCCGCCGCAGCGCGCAGCCGCGCCGCCCGGTCGCGGCGGACCTCCGGCGCGACCTGCGGCATGCGCGCTGCGGGGGTGCCGGTGCGTGGCGAATAGGGAAAGATGTGGCCGTAGACGATGTCGCAATCCGCGATCAGTGCCAGCGTATCCGCGAACATCGCGTCGTCTTCGGTCGGGAAGCCGGCGATCAGGTCGGCGCCGATCGCAATGTCGGGGCGGCTGGATTTGAGCCGCTCGACCAGTGCGACTGATTGTGCGCGGGAATGGCGGCGCTTCATGCGCTTCAGGATCAGGTCGTTGCCCGCCTGTAGCGAGAGGTGCAGATGCGGCATCACACGCGGCTCGCCTGTCACGATCTCGAACAGCCGCGGGTCGATCTCGACGGAGTCGAGGGACGACAGGCGCAGACGCCGGAGTGTCGGCACATGGCGCAGGATACGCTCGACCAGCATCCCCAGCGTCGGCGCGCCGGGCAGGTCGGGACCATAGCTGGTCAGGTCGACACCGGTCAGGACCACTTCCCGGTGACCCGCGTCGACCAGCATCGCGATACGATCCACGACGGCGCCGGCCGGAATCGACCGGCTGGCGCCGCGCCCCTGCGGGATGATGCAGAAGGTGCAGCTATGGTCGCAGCCGTTCTGAACCTCCACGAAGGCGCGGGCGTGGCCGGCGAAGACGGTCGGCGCGGCGGCCGTTCCACCCCAGCTCTCCGGGCGCAACTTCACATCGTTGGCGACGACGCGCGTGACCTCCGGCATCGCGGCGAAGCTCGCGGGATCGATCGTTGCAGCGCAGCCGGTCACGACGATCTGCGCACCGGGACGGTCGCGGCGCGCGCGACGGATCGCGGCGCGGGTCTGCTTCACCGCCTCGTTGGTCACAGCACAGCTGTTCACGACCACTGTGTCGCGGTGGGCGACCAATGTTCGGATCGTTTCGCTCTCGGCTATGTTGAGGCGGCAGCCGAGGCTGACGACCTCCGGCTCGGGGAGAGACATGATGGGCGATCTAGTGGCCGGCGCGACGCAAGTCCATGAGCAGGCGCAGGCCGTGCTCGACTATTGGTTCGGGCTTTCGCAGGAGCAGCAGTTCGCCAAGGACGCGGAGCGTGATCGCGACATCGCCGAGCGGTTCGGCGGCTGGCGCGATACGGTGTTGGCCGGGCATGCGGGCGGGTGGCGCGACGAGCCGGAGACGATGCTGGCGGCGATCATCCTGCTGGACCAGTTCTCGCGCAATATCCACCGCGGCAGTGCGGACGCGTTTGCCGCCGACGATCTGGCGGCGGCGCTGACGCTGGAGGCGATCGATCGCGGCTACGACCGGCGGCTGTCGGCGGAGCAGCGGGTGTTCCTGTACATGCCGCTGATGCACGCGGAGGACGGATCGCTCCAGCGGCTGTGCGTGGAGAAGTTCGAGGCGTTGGGGATCGAGACGAATCTGGCGTTCGCGCGCGATCATCATGCGGTGTTTGAGCGGTTTGGGCGGTTTCCGGGGCGAAATGCGGCGTTGGGACGGGATACGACGGCGGAGGAGAAAGCTTGGTTGGAGGAGACGGGTGGGGGTTGGTAGGTCTATATGCCGCTGCATCGCTGGACCGGGCGACGATAATCCGCGCGGGACGGCAGAGCCACGACACTTGCCTTTCCATCCCCACCCCGCTAGGTCCCGCCAACGTCCGATCCGTCGGACACTGAAATACACGCATCCACCCGATGCGCGCTGGCCGGCGAGGTTTCGCCCGCCGGCGCTTTTTGCTTGGGGTGGCATGAGGAGGCTGGGTACGCATGTTTGAAAGTCTGAGCGACCGGCTTGGTGGCGTCTTCGATCGCCTGCGCGGTCGCGGTGCGCTGACCGAGGCGGACGTGCGGGCGGCCATGCGTGAGGTGCGCGTCGCGCTCCTCGAAGCCGACGTGGCGCTGCCCGTCGCGCGCCAGTTCGTCGATGGCGTCACCGAACAGGCGATCGGCCAGAACGTGCTGCGCTCGGTCACGCCGGGTCAGCAGGTCGTCAAGATCGTCAACGACGCGCTGGTTGCGATGCTGGGTGCGGACGAGAGCGAGTTGCTGCTCGACGTGACCCCGCCGGCGGTCGTGATGATGGTCGGGCTTCAGGGCTCGGGCAAGACGACCACGACCGCGAAGATCGCCAAGCGTCTCACCGGCCGCGAGCGCAAGAAGGTGCTGATGGCGTCGCTTGACGTCAATCGCCCGAATGCGCAGGAACAGCTGGCGACGCTCGGTACGCAGGTCGAGGTCGCGACGCTGCCAATCGTGCCGGGGCAGCAGCCGGTGGAGATCGCACGGCGCGCGATGCAGGCGGCGAAGCTTCAGGGCTATGACGTCCTGATGCTCGACACCGCCGGGCGTCTGCATGTCGATCAGGCGCTGATGGACGAGATGAAGGCGGTCGCCGACATTGCGCGTCCGCAGGAAATCCTGCTCGTCGTGGATGCGCTGACCGGTCAGGACGCGGTCAACGTTGCACAGAACTTCTCCGATCAGGTGCCGCTGACCGGCGTCGTGCTGACTCGTATGGACGGCGATGCGCGTGGCGGCGCGGCGCTGTCAATGCGGGCCGTCACCGGCAAGCCAATCAAGTTCGCGGGCACCGGCGAGAAGCTGGATGCGCTGGAGGCCTTCCACCCGGAACGCGTCGCCGGCCGCATCCTCGGCATGGGCGATGTCGTGTCGCTGGTCGAGCGCGCCGCGGAGTCGATCCAGGCCGAAGACGCCGAGCGTATGGCCATGAAGATGGCCAAGGGTCAGTTCGACATGAACGACCTGCGTGCCCAGCTGGCGCAGATGGCGCGGATGGGTGGTCTCGGTGCGCTGGCGGGCATGATGCCCGGCATGAAAAAGGCGCAGGCGGCAATGGCCGCGACGCCGGGCAGCGACAAGGTGCTGGTGCGGATGGACGCGATGATCGGGTCGATGACGCCTAAAGAGCGGACGAAGCCTGAGCTCATCAACGCCAAGCGCAAGATCCGCATCGCCAAGGGTTCCGGCACCACGGTGCAGGAGGTCAACAAGCTCCTGAAGATGCATCAGGAAATGGCCACCGCCATGAAGAAGATCAAGAAGATGGGCGGCCTGAAGGGAATGATGGCGATGCTCGGCAAGGGCGGTCTCGGCGGTCTCGGCAACGCACTGGGCGGGGCCGACATGGGCGAGATGATGGCCAAGGCGGGCGGACCGGGCGGCGGTCTGCCGGGCGGACTGCCCGGTCTGGGTGGCCCCGGCGAGATGCCGAAGCTCCCGCCCGGCTTCGAGAATTTCCTGAAGAAGAAATAACCTGCCGAAGCCGTCAGCGGCGGAGGCGCTTCACCAACCATAATGCCCCGATGTCGATCGTGGCGAAGATCAAAAGCAAGGAACAGTTATCATGGCACTTAGCATCCGTCTGTCGCGTGGCGGCTCCAAGAAGCGCCCGTACTACCGCATCGTCGTCGCGGACGCACGTAGCCCGCGGGACGGCAAGTTCATCGAGAAGATCGGGAACTACAACCCGTTGCTCGCCAAGGATTCGGAGCAGCGCATCGTGCTCGACGCGGATCGTGCGAAGCATTGGCTGTCGGTCGGTGCGCAGCCGACCGATCGCGTCGCCCGCTTCCTGGACGCCGCCGGCGTTCGTGAGCGCGCCGCCCGCACCAACCCGAACAAGGGCAAGCCGGGCGAGAAGGCGACGGAGCGCGCCGAGGAGCGTGCCGAGAAGCTGAAGGCGCAGGAGGAGGCCGCTGCGGCCGCCGCCGCCGCTCCCGCCGCCGAGGAGCCGGCCGCCGACGCGCCAGCCGGTGACGACGCTGCGACCGAAGAGACCGCCGCCTGAGCAGCGGATCGGGGTCGTCGTTCGTTTCCCATGGGCTAACCGTTCAAGGAGTGCATGATGACCCCGGATCTGAACCCAGACCCGCGCACCGCGCCGGACGACGCCGAAGACGCGACTAACCAGGGCGTGTCGACGACCGATCCGGCGGAGGGCGCCGATGCCGACCCCGCGGAGGATGATGGCTCACCCCAAGGATGACGCTGGTGTCGTGCTCGCCGCGGTCGTCGGCGCGCACGGCATTGCGGGCGAAGTGCGGTTGAAGGTGTTTGCGGAGGATTTGTCCCCGCACAAGAGCTTCAACGACGGCGCGCTGACGCTGACATCGCTCCGTACCGGTAGCAACGGCGCGATCGCGCGCTTTTCGGAAGTGCGCGACCGTACCGCCGCAGAGGCGTTGCGCGGTACTACGCTCTCCGTTCCCCGGTCGGCGCTGCCGCCGTTGGGGGAGGGGGAGTATTATCACGCCGACCTGCTCGGCCTGCCCGCGGTCACGACCGCAGGTGAGCCGCTCGGCACGGTCGTTGCGATCGATAATTTCGGGGCGGGCGACGTGATCGAGGTCGAGCGACCGACCGGCAAGCGTTTCATGGTGCCGATGCGGCCGGAGGCGGTGCCGGAATGGTCCGCCGCCGGGCTGGTGATCGATCCGGTGTTCGTTGAGTAGGACGAGTGTTCCTCGCCGGAGCGAGGAACAGGCCGTCGTCAATCGATCCGGTACTGGATCGGCTTGAACGCGCCGCCATTGGATTGCAGTGCGGAGCACGCGGTGAGTCCGATAATCAGGTCCATTTCCGCCGTGAAGCGGATGTGATCGCCGGGGCCGCTGAGCGGTGGTTCGACGGTGAAGCTGCCGGTGAGGCCGTCGATCGGCACGTTCATGAAGCAGTTGAACGCGACCGGAATGTCGTCCTCCGTGACACCGTAGGGCGCAAACGCCGCGGCGAGGTTGCCGAAGCAGCCGCGGTGCGGGTCGGTGTCGCCGTAGATGATCCGGAACGTGTCCTTCGAACAGGGTGTCAGCAGAAAATCGTGGCGGCCGACCGTGTCCTCGACGATCCGCAGCATGACGTTGCTACGGTTGGAATAGAGTGGATCGCCCGTCGTCAGGTACAGGCGGCTGGCGTAATCCAGCGTGCGGCCGGACGAGATGACTTCCCGCAGGTCGTTGCGCGAGAACGCCAGCAGGTCCGCGACCTGCTTTCCCTCCGGGTCGATCACCGTCAGAGTCTGTCCGCGATCGAGCGTGAACGCCGTGCCCGAGCGTGGCGGGATCGTCTCAACCATGGGCGTCGACACCCGACGAGGTGCGGCTGAACGGGCATTTCCACTCCGGACCGACTACTCGACCGCTATATTGCCTCGCCTCGCTGATCTCGCCGTGGCGGGCGAGCATCGGGTTCGGCGACCCGGCAACGGCGACGTCCCGCGCGACGATCGCCGCCCGCAGTTTCTCGTAGCGCTGCTGGGCGCGCAACACCTCGAACTGGTCGTGCAGGTTGAAGACCATCGCCGGCGTCTGGAAACGGCGGGCAGGGCGGCTTGCGTTCGGATGCAGGCCGACGACGAAGAACGCCTCCCCGGCGAAACTCAGCGAGAAATGCGGATCGTCGGGGTCCGACGACACCTCGGGCGCGGGACGATAGCCGAGCCATTCGTCCTTATCCGACAGCGACTGGGCGCGAGCCCAAAGGTGCCGCTCGAAAACTTCCTCGGACAGGTCTTCCGGCCCCTCGAACAGGACCACCAGCGTCCGAAACAAGGCGCGGTCCGCGTGATATTTGCCCACGGTCTTGGCGAGAGCAGGCAGGATGCGGAGGTCGTCCCAAGCGGAAGTGAGATTGCGGGCGACCAGAATGTCCATCTGTCCGCGGCTCAGCGCGGACTTCGCTCCGACGCAGGGGAAGGACGCGTGTTCGACGGTGTCGACAAAAGCACGCGCGAGCACGTGATCGTTGTCATAGGCGATATGATGCATGTCGCCCGGAACACCCGAACCTCTTGCAATGTTGCATCAAAGTCGGTCACGTTGATCCCAATCAACATGAATGCACGGAGTGACGCATGGCGGAGGTGACAGGGACCGAGACCATTACGGGCCGGTTCCTGATGGGACGGCGGCGTTCCCAATTGACGGCCGACGACATCGCGGCGCTGGAAGGATCGGTTCAGACCGTGCGGAGCCTGCCGGCGCGCACGCTGATGATCACGGCGGGGGAGCGCGTGACGGTCAGCACGATGCTGCTGGAAGGATTCATCTGTCGGTACATGGACGACCGCGAAGGGCTAAGGCAGCTCGTCGCCATCCATGTTCCGGGCGATTTCGTGGACTTGCACGGGTTTCCGATGGAAATGCTCGACCACGACATCGCGACGCTGGGGCCGGTGAAGGTCGCATCGTGGCCGCATGCCGCGCTCGCCAAGGTCATGGAGGGCCGGCCGAACCTGACGCGGATGCTCTGGTTCTCGACCCTGCTCGACGCGGCGATGCATCGCGAATGGATCTTCCGGCTGGGGCGGCTCGGCGCAGAGGGAAGGGTCGCGCATTTGATGTGCGAGCTGAACGTCCGGCTGGAGATGGTCGGGCTGGCATCGGACGGACGCTTCCCGCTGCCGCTCAAGCAAGCCGATCTGGCGGAAGCGTGCGGATTGACCGGTGTACACGTCAATCGCGTCCTGCGGTCGTTGCGGGAACGTGGTATGCTGGTGTTCCGCAACGGCATCGTGGAGATCCTCGATCGCCGCGCGCTTGCCACCTTGGGCGAGTTCGACCCCGCCTATCTTTTCCCAGACGACCTCCGGAAGGACTGACCCATGGCTTCGCTGACCCCCCTGTCCGAACCCGGCGTCGCAAGCGCGGAATATGGGGTGGTCCTGCTGGATGGCCCCGACGCCATTGCCGTGGCGATGACGCCAGCGTGTGCGGAGGAAACCGGCCGCCGACTGATTGCCGCTGCGGCCATCGCGGCGACGCAGGATCCGGCTCCACCATCCGAGTGACAGGTACGCGTGCTGCCAGCGAAACCGAATTGAACGGGTGACGGATCGTTCATCCCGGCTATGATGTCCGGGATTGAACGGGAGTCTCCATTGCGTAATTTGCTGCTCGCCGCGTCGCTTACGGCGCTCGTGACCATTCTCGCTGCCGACCCGCTTGCCGCTCAGGGCAGCGTGGTGCGACCGGCGGAGAGCAATCCACTGCTCGCCGACTGGACCGGGCCTTACGGCGGAGTGCCGCCATGGGATAAGGTCAAGCCGGGTCTGTTCCCGGCCGCGTTCGCCGCCGCGCTGGACGAGCGCGCCGCCGAGTATCGCCGGATCGCAGACAATCCCGAGCCACCGACCTTCGCCAACACGTTCCTGCCCATGCAGTTGGCCGGTGTGCGATTGCAGCGGGTCGGCACGCTGTTCGGGGTGATGACCAGCAACATGAACACGCCAGCGTATCAGGCGCTGGAGAAGACATGGTCGCCGAAGCTGTCGGCAGCGCAGGATGCGATCACGTTCGATCCGAAGCTGTTCGCGCGGATCGAGGCGATCTACGCGGGTCGATCGAAGCTGAATGCGCAGCAGCAGCGGCTGGTGACGCGCACCTATGACAGCTTCGTGCGGCAAGGTGCGAAGCTGAACGCGGCGCAGAAGACGCAGCTATCCGAGTACAACCAGCAACTTGCGGGGGCGTTCAGCGACTTCTCCAACAAACTGCTCGCGGACGAGGGCACCGCGATCACCGTGACGGACGAAGCGCAGCTCGCCGGACTCCCGGACAGCGTCAAGGCGGTGGCCAAGGCCGCGGCGGCGGAGCGACAGCAGCCGGGCTGGGCGATCGTCAACACCCGCTCCGCGGTCGATCCGGTGCTGACTTTCGCCAGCGACCGTGCCCTGCGCGAGACGGTATGGCGCGCGTTCATGATGCGCGGCGACAATGGCGACGCGAACGACACGAACGCGACGATCGCCCGCATCCTGAAGCTTCGTGCCGACCGCGCGCATCTGCTCGGGTTCAAGACGCATGCCGACTGGCGGATGCAGGACACGATGGCGAAGACGCCCACTGCGGCGATGGCGCTGATGATGCGGGTCTGGCCGTTCGCGAAGGCGCGCGTCGCGGAAGAGGTCCGCGACATGCAGGCGATTGCCGATCGGGAAGGTCAGAAGCTGACGATCGAGCCGTGGGATTATGCCTATTATCAGGAGAAGGTCCGCAAGGCGCGCTACGACCTCGATCAGGCGCAGCTGAAGCCGTATTTCGAGCTGAACAACATCATCCAGGGTTCGCTCTACGCCGCCAACCGGCTGTATGGGCTGGAGTTCAAGGAGATCACGGGCACGGTGCCGGTGTTCGAGCCGAACATGCGCGTGTGGCATGTGACGCGCGCCGGCAAGGAGGTCGGCCTGTTCTACCGCGACGATTTCGCGCGCACGGGCAAGCGGTCGGGTGCGTGGGCGAACACGTATCGCGGGCAGCGCAACCTGCCGCCGGCGCAAACGGTGCTGTCGTCGAACAACAACAATTTCGCCAAGCCCGCACCGGGTGAGCCGGTGCTCATCAGCCTGGACGATGCGCAGACGCTGTTTCACGAATTCGGCCACGCGATCCACGCGATGTTGCAGAACGTAGCCTATCCCGGACTGGCTGGGACGCCCCGCGATTTTGTGGAGTTCCCCAGCCAGGTGAACGAGCATTGGCTGCTGACGCGCGACGTGCTCGACAAATATGCGCGGCATTACCAGACCAAGGCGGCGATGCCGCAGGCGCTGCTCGACAAAATCGAGGCGTCCAAGACGTTCAACCAGGGCTATGCGACGACCAGCTACCTGTCGTCGGCGATCGTCGACATGAAGCTGCATACGGTGGCGAACGGCGTGATCGACCCCGACCGGTTCGAGCGCGAGACGCTGGCGGAATTGGGCATGCCGAAGCAGCTGGTGATGCGGCACCGCCTGCCGCAGTTCAATCATCTGTTCTCGTCCGACGCCTATTCCGCGGGCTATTACAGCTATTTGTGGTCGGAGACGATGGACGCGGATACGTTCGCGGCGTTCGAGGAGGCGGGCAGCCCGTGGGACAAGGCGACCGCCGACAAGTTCGCGACGATCCTGCTGTCGACCGGTAACGAGACGGATCGCGCGGAGGCATATCGTCAGTTCCGCGGTCGTGACCCGGACATCAAGGCGCTGCTGGTCAAGCGCGGCTTCGCGAAGTGAGCGCGGCCGGAGACAGCGACAAGGGCGGCCGGCTGAAATCGATCCTGGGCGGATCGGCGGGCAATCTGGTCGAATGGTTCGACTGGTACGTGTATTCGGCATTCGGCCTGTATTTCGCGCCGGTGTTCTTCCCGAAGGGCGATCCGACCGCGCAGCTGCTGAACACCGCGGCGGTGTTCGCGGTCGGGTTCGTGATGCGGCCGATCGGCGCGTGGATCATGGGCATCTATGCCGACCGGCACGGGCGCAAGGCGGGGCTGACGCTGTCGGTGACGTTGATGTGTGCGGGCGCGTTCCTGATCGCGGTGTGCCCGGGCTATGCGACGATCGGCTGGGGAGCACCGGCGCTGCTGGTGCTGGCGCGGCTGATGCAGGGCCTGTCGGTCGGCGGCGAATATGGCGCGAGCGCGGTGTACCTGTCCGAAATGGCGGGCAAGTCGCGGCGGGGGTTCTTCTCGTCGTTCCAGTATGTGACGCTGATCGCGGGGCAGTTGCTGGCGCTCGGTACGCTGTTGCTGTTGCAGGGCGTGCTGTCCGAGGCGGAGCTGGAGGCGTGGGGATGGCGCATCCCGTTCGCGATCGGTGGCCTGCTGGCGATCGTGGTATTTCGCATCCGTCGCGGTCTGGCCGAGACGCAGTCGTTCGAGAATGCGCGCGACAAGCCCAAGTCCAGTGGCTGGCTGTTGTTCAGGGAGCATCCGCGCGAGGCGGCGACGGTGCTGCTGCTGACCGCGGGCGGGACGCTCGCCTTCTATGCGTACACGACGTACATGCAGAAGTTCCTCGTCAATACGTCGGGCTTCAGCCGCGAGACGGCGACGGGGATCATGACGGCGGCGCTGGCGCTGTATGCACTGTTGCAGCCGGCGGCGGGGGCGCTGTCCGACCGGATCGGGCGCAAGCCGCTGATGATCGGGTTCGGGATCGCCGGGCTGATCGCGACGGTGCCGCTGTTCACCGCGCTGGAGACGGTGCGCAGTCCGCTGGCGGCGTGGGCGCTGGTGATGACGGCGCTGGTGATCGTCAGCGGCTATACGTCGATCAACGCGGTGGTGAAGGCGGAGCTGTTTCCGGCGCATGTCCGCGCGCTGGGTGTGGCGCTGCCCTATGCGTTGGCGAACACGATCTTCGGCGGCACCGCGGAATATGTCGCACTGTGGCTGAAGGGGGAGGGGGCGGAGCGCGCCTTCTACTGGTATGTCGCGGGGATGATCGGGGTGTCGCTGATCGTGTACTGGCGGATGAAGGACACCAGCAAACACAGCCAGATCATGGAGGATTGATCCGCGGGGGGTGACGCGCGGCGACGTGGACGCCTAAACGGGGGCGTGCCCGACCCGTCTCCGATCACCCCCACCGCGAAACGCTGGACGCCGTCGCGCTTTCGGGCGCTGCTGCGGTCACGGGGGCCGACGTCGGTGCGCTTCCGGCGGCGGATCGCGGTCATCGCCGGCGCGGTGGCGATCGGGATCGCGGCGGTGCTGTTCGCGCAGGCGTCGGACGCCGCGGGCGAAATGTTCGGCGGATTTGCGAAGCGATATCGTTGGGTACCGCTGCTGACGACCCCGCTGGGGTTCATGGCGCTCGTCTGGATCACGCGGCGCTGGGTGCCGCTGGCGCGCGGTTCCGGCATTCCGCAGGTGATGGCGGCGCGCAGCGACCCGGTGGCGGCGACCGGCGGGCTGATTGCCGTCCGTACCGTCGTCGGCAAGGCGCTGCTGACGCTGGGCGCGGTGCTGTGCGGCGCGAGCGTGGGACGCGAGGGACCCACGGTGCAGATCGCGGCGGCGGTGATGGGTTTGAGCCACCGGCTGATGCGGGTGACGCTGAAAAGCTCGGTGGTGATCGCCAGCGGTGCGGCGGGCGTCGCCGCCGCGTTCAACACGCCGCTGGCGGGGGTGCTGTTCGCGATCGAGGAACTCGCCGCCGCGTACGAGCAGCGGATGACGCTGATGGTGCTGTCGTCGATCGTCATCGCCGGCATGGTCGCGCAGAGCCTGGCGGGCGATTACGTGTACTTCGGCGCGATCGGCGCGCATCTGCCGACCGCGGGAGCGTTGATCGTGGTGCCGGTGGCGGGGATCGTCGGCGGACTGGCGGGGGGTGGCTTCTCGCGCGCGGTGCTGACGCTGGCGACGGGGCGGCACGGCATCACGCGGTGGAGCAAGGCGCGGCCGGTGCTGTTCGCGGGAGGCTGCGGCGGCGTCGTGGCTGTGCTGGGCGTGTTCACCGGGCTGACCTGGGGCACCGGATATGGCGCGGCGCGGGCGATGATCGTCGGGGCGGATGCGCCCCTGTGGTTCGGGCCGGCCAAGCTGCTCGCGACCCTCGCGACGGCGGTCGCCGGGCTGCCAGGCGGTATCTTCGCGCCGAGTCTGGGGGTCGGGGCAGGCGTCGGCAACCTGCTGCGCGCCGCGTTTCCGGGCGAGCCGGCGGCGGCGGTCGTGATCCTGGGGATGGTCGCCTATTTCACCGGGGTCGTTCGCGCGCCGCTGACCGCGGTCATCATCCTGTCCGAGACGACCGCCAGCCGTGGCCTGATGCTGCCGATGTTCGCCACGGCCTTCATCGCCGACTGGGCAAGCATGGGCGTCTGCCGCGAGAAGCTGTATCACGGGCTGTCCGCCACCTTCGCGACCAAACCGTCAGCGGCGGCTCCAGCCACTGCCAGCACCGGCCGCGTTTAACGACCGGCCCCAGCCGGCCATTCAACCGACCGTACGCTGTGGACGCCCCCGCTGCGATCGAGCTGGACGAAGACGTCGACGACCTTGCGGACATAGGCGGCGACATCGGCCCGATCGAGCTTGATCCCCGCTTCGAGAACCAGCAGCGCGAGTTGCTCGACCGCGAGGTCTGCGCTGTCGGCGTGGATGGTCGTGATCGAACCGGGATGGCCCGTGTTGACGGCCCGCAGGAAGGTGAACGCCTCCGCGCCGCGCAATTCTCCCAGCAGGATGCGGCTGGGGCGCATCCGAAGCGAGGCTTGCAGCAACGCCTCTGCACCGGCCGCGCTTTCGCCTTGGGTGCCGCGAACACCGATCAGGCCGACCATGTTGGGATGATCGAACACGACTTCGGGCGTGTCTTCGATCGCGATCAGGCGTTCGTCCGACGGGATTTCCCGGATCAGGGCGTTGGCGAACGTGGTCTTGCCCGTCGCGGTGCCGCCGGCGATCAGGATCGTCTTGCGCGCCTTGACCGCCGCGCCGAGAAAACCCGCGAAATCGCCCGCCGCGTACAAGCCTCGCAAGGCCGCATCGGCGGGGGCACTGCTGTGGCGCGTGGCGGCAAAGGCGCTCGATCGTCGATAATCCGCCAGTGTCATTGCGGCGCAGGCTTGTTTGCGGATCGCGATCGCCATGCCGCCGCGGGTGGCGGGCGGTGCGACGACCTGCATGCGTTCGCCGGCCGGCAGGGTGGCGGACAGGATCGGGTGTGCGCGGCTGATCCCCTGATGGGAAACGCGAGCGACCTGGCGGGCAAGATACCACAGGGCATCGTCGGTCAGGTCGGGCACGACGAAACGGCTGGTGGGCCGACCGAGCCGGTCCATCCAGACCTCTCCCGGCTGATTGACGTACAGGTCGGTGACATCGGGCAGGTCGAGCAATGGTCGCAGCGGTGCCAGGAACGCGTCGAGGTAATCGGGAGTCGGCGGCGGCGTTGGTGACGCCAGCGGCAACGGGGGTATGACGATCGGGACGTGAAGCGTCATCGCCAGCCCGGTACGTCGGAGAAGTCGAGATCGCGGGCCACGAACACTGCGACGGGCTTTCCGGCTGCGACGGTGATGCTGCGGCGGGCCTCCGGCGTGGGCAGGACCTGCCCCATGTTGCCGCCGATCGGTCCGACGATGACCGTGCTGCCGTTGGTACGTGATGCCAGATTGACGCCGACGTTGAGCGCCGACTGAAGCACGGCGGACGCGAAGCGTTGCAGGAAGTTGCTCTGGACGCGGCCGGGGATGCCGGCACCCCCCATCGCGTCCGCGGCGGGAGCGGCGATCAGGACGGCGACACCATCCGGCCGGATCAGCCGCGTCCAGGTGGCAAGGACGCGACGCTGGCCGCTTTGCACGTCGGCGCGATACTCGCCGATCAGTCGCGCGCCACGCGGGATCAGGATGCGCCGGCCATCGAAGCCGCGGACGTCTTCCGCCACCGTCGCACGGATCGCGCCGGGACGGGTCGAGTCGATTGCCGTTTCCAATGTCGCGGTGATGATCGTGCCCTCGATCACCAGGCTTGAACGGTTCGCGATCAACGCAGCCCGGATCGCGCGCGTGGTGCCGGCAGGGCCGTCGAGCGTCCCCGGTGCGCTGGCGGTCGCGCCACGGGGCGCTGCTGCATCACGATCGATGTCGATGACGAGCGGAGATGTTGTCGCGGGTTCGGTGCTGCCCGGCCCCGACGCGGCAGCGGGTCCGAACGGCTGTCCGGGGACATAGGGCGGGGGCGGCGTGTAGGGGGCTGGCGAGGCGCCGGCAGCAGGCGGATAGCCGCCAGCGGTCGACAGCGACGACCCCGTGCGCCCGTATCCGCCGCGATCGTCGCCGACGAAGAGATAGCGGGACCGGGGTATCGCCATCGGATCACGCGTAGCCGCTTCGTCCGCAGCGTCCCACCCGGGTGACGTCGCCGATCGTTCGGCACGGCGCGGCGGCACGCCGAAGTTCGATGTCCCGCTGGTTGCGAGCAATGGCTGATCGAGGGTGGGGCGGTCGATGTTGAGCATCACGAGCAGCAGCATCGTCGCGCAGGCGGCACCTGCGCCGATCGCCGTCGTCGACATCCCGCTGCGTGGCAGGCCGACGACGGGACGCGCATCGACCTCCGGCGGAGCAGGACGATCCGCGGTATCGCTCATGGCTTTGGTATCCGCCGCTGCGCCGCCGCCTGTGCGTCGCCGGCCACGAAGCGGTAGCGGGCGGCGATGCTCTGGATCACGGAGCAGCCGTCCTCCATGCGGCTGTCGGCGAGCCGTTCCCGTCCTGCATCGTCGCGCGAGAAGATCGCCGGAATCGCAGTTTTGGCGGGCCAGCAGATGCGCGTCGTCCGTCCGTCGTCGCCGATCGCCGCGGGGCGGATCGCGCGGGCACCGGATACCGTGTAGCGGCCCGACGTCAGCGGCGGAGCCGGGGTGCCCGAGCGGTCCGGTACATGGTCGAACCGCAGGACGAACGCCGTGGTGGGATCGCCCGCGCTGCTGGTAGACAGCAGGAAACTGTAATGGCGGCGATCGGTGACGACCTCCAGATTGGTCAATCCGCCGTCCTGAAGGGCGCGGACGAACAGATGGTCGCCGCGCTTGTTCGGCGTCACCTGCCAGCCGCCGGGATTGCCGATGGCGACGTTCTCGATCCGCTCGTCATCGGCAAAGACGACGGTGGCGACGAAGCCCGGCGCGATGCGGAGCGGCACGATGCGACCCTCGTCATAGGTTACGGTCTGAAGATGGGGATCGGCAGCCGGTGTCGGCACCACCATCGCCACCGCCTGCATCAAGGCGATTGGTAGCAGCCCCATCACATCACGTCTCCCTGTGCGGGGAGTTCGGGTGCCTCGGCATCACGGCGATAGGAGGTCACCTGGAAGCCGAGAGGGTTCAGGTACTGATCCTCGACCGCCATCGCGCCTTCGGCGAAGCGGAAGCCGATGACGCTGATCCAGGACCGCGAACCGGTGCCGATCCCGTCGCGACCACGGGTCGTCGCCTCGAACCGGACCAGCGCGTTGCGGGGGGACAGCAGCGATACGCTCTTGATCCGGATGTCGACGATCTGTCCGGGGCCGGGGCGCGCCGCCACCACGTCCGTGTTGCGGCTGTCCGTCGCGCGCAGATAACTCGCCCGGGCCGGGCCGAACGACCAGAGGGCGACCCTGCGATAGGCGTCGTTGGTGGTGGCGCGGTCAAATCCTTCGCGCGCGGCGACGTATTGGGCGAGCAGGCTGTTGAGCAACGCGCGGTCCGCACGGACGCGGCGCGGCGCGGCGGGATCGATGACCTGCGTATACCCGGTGGTGCGATCGACGAGCATCGCCACCGTTTCGGTGTGCTTGAGCGGCAGCAGCATCGCCAGCGCCAACGCTTCGAGGCCGGCGATCACCGCAATCCCACCGGCGGCGATCCAGGCGACCCGGCGAGAGCGGAGCAGGTCGCGCTGACGGTCCTGCGCCCAGGCGGTCGCCGTCTCGTAATATTCGGCCCGGTCGGTCGTCGGCGCGAACTCCTGTTGGATGGCGAGCGTAGCGTCGGCATGCTTCGATGTGCGGAAGCGGCCCCGGTACCGGCCAGGGCGAGCGGCGGCAGCGGAGCGCGGGACGGCACGCTGATCCGGCGCGATGCGGTCCCCGTGTGGCCCTGGTGGATCGTGACGGCGGCCGGGCTGCTGCGCCGCGCCGCCGCAGCGAGCGCGTTGGTGACGGACGCGGCATGCGAGCGCTGGAGCGAAGGAGGCGCGGCCGCATGCTGTGCCGGAGCGGCGATCACCGTCGTGGGCGGTGGTCCGAACGGCATGACGGCAGCCACGGGCGCACGGTCGTCGCCAGCCTTCGTCGGCGAGCGGCTCGGCGCGAGCGGTACGACGGCGGTCACGCGAGCCGCCGCGAACAGGATGCCACCGGACAGGAGCGCGAAGACGCCCAGCACCGCGGCGATCGCGATATAATCCGGCGTGCCGACGCCGGCTCGCGCGACGATGGGTTCCAGCGCCTCCAGCTCCAGCGGGATCGCGACGGCCAGTCCGGTCAGCGACAGCGCACCGCCAGCAACGGCGCGCAGCCAGTTGCGAAACAGGCCCAGCGTCGCATCGAACAGCAGCAGCGTCGCCGCCAGCGGGCCGAGCGCCAGCAGAAATGCCATCGTCAGGCGGACCGCGATCCAAGGCCCGGCGGATACGACGACGAGCGCGGTCGCGGCCGTGCGCTGCGCCGCGTCGCCCGTCATTGCGGGCGTCCGCATCGCCACCGCGTTACCGCCGCTTGCCAGACGTCCGCGTGTTTCCGGATCGAGGCGGATCGCCGTGTAGAGGCGGTCGAGGCGGCCGGGCAGATCGCCGGTGGCGAGGCCCGCCGCCCCGGTCAGACGGGAAGAAACTTCGAACGGCCCCTCGGTCGCAACGCGGTAGACGAGCGTGCCATAGGCCGCCGTGCTGCTCGCGAGCGCGATCGCCATGCCGATCCGCACGATCATCGACAGCCCGGCATCGAGATCGGGGACACGACCGACCAACAGGCGATAGCCTTGCAAAGCCACGGCGACGGTCAGAAGCCCGGTCAGGACCGCGGCGAACCAGCCGCCATCACCGATCGCCTGGTACCCGCCCGCACCGAGCGCGGCGGCGCGGCAGTCGGTCAGCGCCAGCAGGTCGCCGATCGGGGATTCCCCGCCGGAACCGGGCAGGCAGGCTGCGACGCTCATGCGGATGCCTCCGCCATGTCGGTCTTCAGCAGGCGCGGCATCCAGTCGACAGGATCGTCACCGACCTGCGCGCGCAAGGCGTCGAGCCGGCGTACGGTTGTCTCGCGGCCCGACAGGATCGTCAGCATCTCCGGCTCGTCGCCCAGATCGAGGCGGGCGACGACGCTATGGCGTCCATGCCGGATCAGGAAGGCGTGCGCCGATGCGGGCATCGACCGGACCAGTTCATGCTCGTGCCGGCTGAGGCCGAAGCCGTCGCAATAATCCTCCACCCGCGCCTTGGGATTGGGCATGAAAATCTGCGTGGCGGCCTGTTCCACGATCGCGGAGGCGATGCGGCTGGACAGCGCGTCTTCGGCGCTCTGCGTGGCGAAGCCGACGATGCCGTTGCGTTTGCGGATCGTCTTTTCCCAATCGCGGATCTGCGCCACGAAGGCATCGTCATCCAGCGCCTTCCAACCCTCGTCGACGACGATGATCGTGGGGGTGCCGTCCAGCCGCTCCTCGATCCGGTGGAACAGGTACATCATCGCCGGCGTCCGCGTGATCGGATCGTCGAGGATGTGAGTCATGTCGAAGCCGACGACCTCCGCGTCGATCGACACCGCATCGTCCGCATTGTCGAACAGCCATGCGTGCTGACCGCGTCCCCACCACGGTTGCAGACGCGTGTAGAGATCGTCGGCATCGGGCCGCGTCGATCCGCGCAGCAATTGGGCGAAGGCGCTCATCCGCCGATATTCCGGTGCCGCGGCCATGTTGATCTCGATCGCTTCGCGCAGCGTCGCGCTCTCCTCGGCGGACAGCGGCCGGTCGGGCGCGAGCAGGCGCGTCAGCCAGCCGAGCAGGAACCGGCGATTGACGGCACTGTCGGGTAAGGCCAGCGGCTTCAGGCCGGCGGGCTGCCCCGGCCGCAGGACGTCGTAGTGGCCGCCGATCGATCGCAAGAACAGTTCCGACCCGCGATCCTTGTCGAAATACGCAATGCGCGGGCGGTGCCGTCGTGCCTGCGCCAGCAGGAAGTTCAGCACCACCGTCTTGCCCGATCCCGAGGGACCGATGATCGTGAAGTTGCCGAGATCGCCGTCGTGAAAGTTGAAGTGATAGGGTCCCGCCGCCGTCGTCTCCAGGATCGCAACGGCATCGCCCCAGTGATTGTCGGTGGCGCGGCCGACCGGAAAATTATGCCAGCTCGCCAGGCTGGCGAAGTTGCGGCTCGACACCAGGCCGCGCCGCGCGATGTACGCGAAGTTGCCGGGCATCTGTGCCCAGAACGCCGCCTCCAGCCCGATATCTTCGCGCACGGCGATGATGCCGAGATCGGACAGCGCGGCCTGTATTTCAGCGCAGCCGGCGTCGACCTCGTGCGCGGACTCGCCGTTGACGGCGATCGTCAGGTGATGTTCGCCGAACGCCGCACGACCCGAGGCCACCGCATCGCGCGCCTGTTCCAGTTCGGCACGCAGTCCGATCGCCTCGTCGTCAGCGGCGCGCATCCGGCGTACCGACAGGTTGATGCGGCTGAGCGCACTGCCGCGCTCGGCGAAGGCGAAGCTTTGCGAGACGGTCATGTCGAACGGCAGCCGCATCAGGTCGTCGAGCATGCCGGGCGCGGTGCGGCCCGGATATTCCTTGATCGATACGATGCCGACGAACCGGCGCGGCATGCCGGCGGCGTCCGACAGCTCCGCCGTCCGGGCGCCGAAGCTGATCCGGCGATACGGTAGATATTCCCCGACATCGCCCTCCGGCAGGCGGACCGGACGGGCAGGGCCGTTGTAGAGCGCAGCGAGATATTCCAGCGGTTCCGAATACGACACGCCGTCGCGATCGTAGCTGGTGAGCAGATGCGGCCCGTACGCCCCCAGCGCCGCGATCAGGGCGTCACGCGCCGCGTTCAGGGCCTGCATCTCCGCCGCACGGTTCGCCCGCTGGCGATCCCGCCACCCGCCGAGCAGCGGCAGGCCGGCTCCTCCCAGCGGTCCGGCGGCGGCGGGACGGCAGACGATTGCGACGTAGAGTTCGTTGCCGAACAGCCGCCGCGATGCCAGCCTTTCCCGCCACCGATCGTCGACGAATTCGCTGAACACGTCGTCGAAGCGCCCGCCGAGCGACGACGGTGCGGGACGGCGAGGGATGTGGTGATAGAGAGCGAAGCGCGACGATCCGATCGCCTGCAGCATCGCGTCGCGCAGATCCTTGCGGTGATCGAGTTCGGCGCTGTCCGCCGTTTCGAACAGGAATCCGTCCAGCCGGACGACCTGCATCAGACGGCCGTCGCGCAGCAATATCGTATGATCGTCGATCTGCGCGACGTATGGCAGGCGACTGCCCGCCGACGTCTCGCGATCGGCCGCATCCTTGCGGCGGCTCAGGGGCGGTAGGAGTTGCAATGCCAGATCGCGAAATTGCGGTTGCGGGGCGTCCGGCGGATGCGGACCAGCCAGATGTCGATCAGGCGCGGCTCGCGCAGGCAGGCCAGCCACCCGGCACAATGCGCGGCGATGCCGATTGCGAGGACCCAGAACGACTTGATGAGCAGGAATAGCTCGGCGACGACGATGACGTTGCCGATGATGAAACCGTAAGGCACGCCGAGCACCATCTGCGGCCGCGTCAGCGCCTTGAACAGCATGTCGCTGCCGACCCCTTCCATCGCCTGTCGCTCCCCGGCCGGCCGCTCAGAGGCCGCTTTGCGCGGCGGTCTGGATGCCGCCGACGATGCTGGCGGCGCCGAACAGGATGAAGCAGCCGACGACGACGGTCACGCCGTAGCGCCAGTTCAGCCGTCCGGTGAGCATCAACAGGCCGACGACGGCGACCGCGATGATCGAAACCGTCGTGGCGACTGTGCCCAGCAGCGTCCCCTGCAACCACCGCACCGCACCCACGATCGCTCCCGACCCCTGCGGATCGGCGTCGTAATCCTGCGCCGCCACCGCGGTGGCTTGGACCAGCGCGGCGAGCGCGGTCGCGAGGTGAATGGGACGGAACGGCATCGGCTGACTTCCTTGCGACTGGCAGCCGGTTCCTAATCCAGGTTGCTGACGATATCGTTAACCGCGCGAGGGGAAATGGCGGATTCCTGCGGTTTATTGCCGTTGCAGCGACGGGAACTGCGTCAGCATTTCAAGGTCTTGGATCACCCGGGCCTTGTTGAGCGGCAGCGCGCGATAACGGCGGATCGTGCGACCGGCGCCGTTCAGCAGCACGACGTCGGTACTGTGCATCGACTCGGCGACCCTGCCGTTGGCCGTACCCACCGCATTGTAGATTCGCGCCAGCCGTATCATGCCGGCGGGATTCCCTGTCAGGAACGCCCACTCACCACCCCGGATACCGCGCGCCTCCGCATAGCGTCGCAGCGCTACGGGCGTGTCGTTCGCCGGATCGACGGTGATCGACACGATCCGGACCGATCGGCGTATCGAGGGCGGCATCGCCTTCAGTGTCGCCGCAAGTTCCGCCGTCTGCACGGGACACGTCGTGCCGCAGCCGGCAAAGATGAAGTTCAGCAGCACGGCCTTGCCAGCCAGTCGTGCCGGGGCGAACGCCCGGCCCGACTGGTCGACGAAACCGCCGAAGCGCGCCGCGGACGCAGCCGTGTCGGCAGGCATGCTCCAGCCGGGAGCCGTTGCGGCCAGCATCGTTCCCGTCAGCACGGCGAGCATCCAAGCCCCGACGGCAAGGCGGAGCTTGCCGCGATATCGTGCGACCGACATCAGTTGGCGGCGATCAGGCGCTGGCATGCCTTCACGGTGCCGGGCACCGGATCGCCGAATACGACATTCGTGCAGGCGGTCACGCCCTTCGCCACCAGCGTCGCCCAACGGGTGCCGGCGCCGTAGCGGATCATCGCCCCGGCAGGCAGGTCGCATTGACCGCCCTCGTTCCCGCAGGCGGCCCAGACGGCGGCGGGTGCGACGTCACACCGCTTCACCGTTCCCTTGACGGGGTCGCCGAAGACGCCGTTGGCGCACGCCACCGTGCCGGTGTTGGTCAGGACCGCGTAAAGGCCGTTGGCGCCGAACCGGATCGTCGCACCGGCCGGGGCGACGCAGCGTTCGCCCTCACCGGCGCACATCGTCCATGCCCCGGCGAGCAGCGGCGTACCGCCACCCGGCGTGGGCGTCGGCGTCGCTTCCGGCACAAACCGGTCGCAGCCCTTCACCACGCCGACGAGCGGATCGCCGAAGACCTCGTTGTTGCAGGCCGTTGCGCCGGTGACCGTCCGGACGACATAGGTGCCGTTGGCACCGTAGCGCAGCGTCGTGCTCGTCGGCACCGTGCAGGTCTGGCCTTCCCGCGCACACGCGCTCCACGACCCCGCCGGCAGGGGAGGGGTCGGACCGGGGCCCGGCGCCGGGGGCGGGTTCGGCACCTGTGCGGCGGGTGCGCGGGTCACGCCGGGGTTGAGCGGTACCATGATCTGGCAGGTCTTGCCGCGGTTCGGTGCCGGGTCGCCGAACGCGTTGACCGAACAGAGGATCGACGTGCTGTTCGCGCGCAGCGACCAGAGATCGCCGACTCCGTAGCGCATCGTCGATCCCGCCGGACCGTTGCAGGTGCCGCCTTCGCCCGCGCAGTTGCGCCATTCGTAGCTGGGCCCGTCGACCGTCGTGCCGCCGCCGGTCAGCGCGGCATTGGCGGCATTGGAGATCGACCCGACGGGGGCGCGGGGAACGCCCGGCGGTGCGGTGATCGCGCCGCCGATCGCAACGATGACACCTGTCGAGGGGACGCCGTCGGCATCGGCCGCGACGAGCATATAGTAGCCGGGCGGTGCGACGGAGGTCGAGGCAGGCGCCTGCACCGTCAGGACTGCGCCGGTTTGGAAATAGGTCGCAGGAATGTAGCGCTGCCCGCTGTCGAAGCTGTGCGTGTCCTGACCGAGGCGAACGAGCGATACGGACCGGATCGGGTTGGCGTTCGCCATTTCCACCTGCGCCGACTGTCCGTGGTTCAGCTTGGTGGTCTGGAGGCTGACGATCTGCGGACGCGGGGCGAGCTGCATGCGGCCGTTCACGCGCTGGAACAGATAAGGTGGATAGTAGATTTCCGAGTTGAGGTTGACGACCGGGCCGGGCACCCCGCCGCCGCTGGTCAGCACCGTGCCGTTGGTCAGCAACAACGACGACGAGTGATAGCCGCGATAAACGCCCGCCGCCGCGCCCAGCGTCCACGCATTGGTGTTCTTGTCCCAAAGTTCCACCGGTCGTGCGTCGCTCCAGCCGGCTTCGTCCCCCCAGAGCGAGCCGCCATTGACCATGACGGTGCCGGTCGGCAGCACGATCGCGTTCGCCCATTGGCGACCGTGGATCATCGGCGCCGCTTCACGCTGGACCGGTGCGGCTCCGTTGATGTCGATCACCGTTGCGGCGCTGCTGGAGTAGGTGGCGTCGCCGTTCTGTTGCCCATTGCCGCCAAGCTGCAGCACACGGCCGACGTCGAACATGACGGCGGTGGAGGTCGGACCGACATTCGGCAACTGGTTGGCGGGGATGCGGTCGTAGGTGTGCGCCCGCTTCAGCACGCCGGCGCGCGCGATGCTGCCGTTACCCTGCGGGTCCATCCACCATAATTGCTCGGTGGAAATGCCGAACACGCGACCGTTCGGTGCCTGCCAGACGTGCGGGTACCAGAAGCGTCCCTCCGCGCGGGAGAAGACCAGCGTGTCGGCAGCGCCGAACAGGCTGGCCCAGCCATTGGGGTTGTACACTTCGGGGACGAAGTTGTTCACGTCCTGATACGGATAGGAGCCACCGACGATCAACGGGCGGCCATCGTTCAACGTGACCATCGTCGCGTAGTAGCGATCATAGGCCATGTTGCGGCCGAGCCCGCGCAGCGACGATCCGGTCTGGTCGACGAGGACGCTGCCGCGGTCGTTGCCCTCCGAGAAGATGCCGCCGGCGATCAGCAACGATCCGTCGTCGAGAAAGGTGGCTGCCGAGCAGAAGCTGTCCACGTCCGCCACCCCGGTCAGGGTCAGATGGCTTTCGCGGCCGAAGCCGCGCGTGGGGTCCCAGATATCGTACACCCGTCCGCTCTGTGCCGCGGTGCCGTTGGGCGAGCCATAGGTCACGACCTTGCCGTTGGGCAGCAGCGCGGAATGGATGCCGATCAGCGGCCAATCCTTGACTCCCGACCACATGCCGTGGACGTCCGCGCCCTCTGGAATGGCGAGGTTCTGCATCGCCGGGTCCTGGACCTGCGCGACGACGACCGGAAATTGTTGAGCCGATGCGATCGCGGGCACGAGCATGGCCGACGCGGCGGTGGCGAACAGGAACCCGCGGCGGGCGGCGCGGCACCGGGGCGGGGGCGTGGTGGGGAGCATGGAGGAACGTTCCTTAGAGCGTGGGCGCGATGCAGGTCGAAGACCGGGTCGGGGCGGCCGTCGGCACCGGCACGAGCGAGTCGACGATGGCGATTTCCCGGATCAGTCGCTCACGATCGACGGGGTTGCCGGCGTAGCGCTGGCGCAGGGTGCCGGCGGCGTCGAACAACAAGACGACGTGAGATGGCTCCGTCGCACCGTCGGGCGCGATGTCGATACGTCGCATGATAGTCCGGGTGGCGAGCGGCGATGCGCCCACCATCGTCCACCGCGCCCGGTCGAGCTTCCATGTAGCCATCGTCCTGCGGAGGGCGGCCCGATCGCCGGCTCCGGCCGTAGCCACCGCGACGAACGCGACCGGATGGGTGAGCCCGGCGCCGCGTCGGCGTGCGATCTTGTCGAGGTCGATCATCCGCATCGCGCACGTCGTGTCGCAGGATGGCGGGACCAGCGTCATCACGACGGTCGTGCCGCCAAACCGGTCAGGAGAGACGACACGGCCGTTTTGGTCGGTCGGCCGGTCCGCGCCGCTTAGCGAAAATACCGCAGGCAGGCACGTATTTGGTTCCGGCGTATGGAGTTGCGACCATGCGGGGGTCGTGGGGAACAGCAAAGCCGTCGCAAGTGCCAGCAACCGACGATCGATATACACACCTGCTTTCTGCGTATTCATTTGCCAGCTCGCCCACATCCAATCGAAGTCAGGATGCAATGACGATCATAGCTATATCGGGAAAGGGACATTCATGGTTAAGATGTCCCGTTATGACATCCATTACTTACGTATATCGAGAAGGTGCTGAGCGCCAAGAGTGCCTGAGTTGCAGTTGGTCGTTAGAATTCAAGGCGGTACGTTTGCTATGTATATTCGTCGATATGCGCGATCCTCCATCGAGGACGGGGCCCGTTCCTTTGCAGCTTCGCCGAGCAACCCACCCTGTGCCAAAATGGGTCGACATTGATTACGCTCGGGAGTCGAACGCCAACCTAGCGGGTTGTCGGTCGGAAGCACGGAACAGGTCCTGACCGTCAGCGATACCGGATGACCGAGACTCAGTAGGCGAGTGTTCGCGCGGATGCATCCGTCGGGCCCAGCATCAGCCATCCTGACTCTCGTGGAGAGCCGCATCGCATTGCGTGTCAATAGGGACCTGTTCAGGACCCCCGAGCCCCGAGAGCGAGTATCCGGGGGCCGGTTACTTCCCCGTCGCGGCGCACACCGCATAAGCGAATGCGGGTAGGGTCAGGACGAGGCTGCCCGGCGCGCTGGCCCTGGCGGTGCAGGATCCCGCGAGCGTCGTAAAGGCGGAGGAGCCGACCTCCACCTGCACCGCCTGCGTGAGCGGCTGGGGGGAGGTGTTGAACGCCACCACCACTTCGCGGCCGGTGTCGGGATCGAAGCGCGACACGGCGAAGAAGCCGGGGCCGTCGCCACCCGCCCGTGTTACCTGTCGCCCGCGAGTAAGGGCAGGGGTGGCGACGCGCAGCTTCGCCAGTTCGGCGATCTGGCGATAGAGCGGCTGGCGCTGGTCGAAATTGGCGGTTGCGGTGGTCGCCTTCGACCCGATCAGCGTGTTGTCGTTGTAGGTCGCGACCTTGCTGGCGAACATATCCTCTCGCGCGTCCTGATCATTGCCGTCGCCGGCGAACCCCTGTTCGTCGCCATAATAGATCGTCGGCACTCCGCGCAGCGTCAGCAGCATCGCATTGCCCAGCATCGTGCGCTTCAGCACCTCGTCGTCGGATGCCTGCGGATTGCCGAGCCGGACCCAGCGACCGAACCGCCCCTGATCGTGGTTGCCGAGGAAGGTCGGCAGGATGTGCGCAGTCGCCTGTTCCTTCGCGTACAGCACGTCGCCCTCGAACAGGGCTGCGAGCACGCTGGTCGGCTTGTTCTCCGCCACCGTCTGCATCACCGCATTCTGGAACGCGAAGTCGAGGACGGCCGGATAGTCGGCGATCTTCGTCCAGCGCGCGAGATAGCCCGGCTCCATCCCGGCGGTGACTTCGCCGAAGATGTGGAAGTTGGGGATGCCGTTCGCCCTTGCGCGCGCCTGCATTGCGGGGACGAAGCTCTGCCAGAAGGCGGCGTTCACGTGCTTGGCGGTGTCGATACGGAAACCGTCGACGCCGAACCGGTCGATCCAGCCGCCGAAGATGTCGATCATACCGGCGATCACCTTCGGGTTCTCGGTCATCAGGTCGTCGAGGCCCGAGAAGTCGCCCGTGTCCGAACTCTCGTTGCGGAACAGCGTGTTGCCGCGGTTGTGATAAAGGGTGACGTCGTTCAGCCACGCCGGCACCTTCACCGTCCGCTCGGCGGCGGGAACATAGGGGGTGTAGGCGTAGGTGGGATCGGTGAGCCGGGCGAAGTTCTCCGGCGTCTGTACCGCGTCACCGGCGAAGCCGGCGTTGATGGCAGGTCCGCCGACGCCGCCGCGCCGCTGATAGGGATAGGTGGCGCGGTCGCGATAGGGGCATTCGCTGCCCTCGCCGCATTCGCGATACTGGATCACGTCGGCGGTGTGGTTGGCGATGATGTCCATATAGACCTTCATCCCGCGAGCGTGGGCGGCATCGGCCAGCGTCTTGAAGTCGGCGTTGGTGCCGAGGTGCGGATCGACCTGTGTGAAGTCGGTGATCCAATAGCCGTGGTAGCCGGCGGATTCCTGCCCCTTGGGACCCTGCACCGGCTTGTTCTTGAAGATCGGGCCAACCCAGAGCGCCGTCGCACCCAGCGACTGGATGTAGCCGAGCCGCTTCGTCAGCCCCTTCAGATCGCCGCCGTGGTAGAAGCCCTTGGCCGCCGGATCGAACCCGGTCTTGAGCCGGTCGCCGGTCAGGCCGCCGCGATCGTTGGCGGGATCGGCATTCTCGAACCGGTCGGGCAGCACGAAATAGATGACCTCGTCCTGCGGCAGGCGCTGGCGATAGTCCTGGGCGGCGACGGGGGTGGCCAGCAGCGTGGCGGCGAGAAGTGCGAGAGCCTTCATGGAAAGACCTTAACCAAAAAAGACCCGGCGCGCGGTTGCGCCGCTCGCCGGGTCCGGAGGTGCATCGGGGGTTGGACCCGATCCGCGGAGCTATAGTGGCTCAGAACTTGTAACTGAAGCCCGCAAGATAGCGGCGACCGTACTTTTGATAATCGATGACTTGATTACGAACGCCGCCATTGAGCGTGACGAACGGCTCGTCGGTCAAATTCTGGCCCTGAACATAGACGGATAGCCCGTTGAACATGCCGCCGCTGAAGTCGTAGCCGATCTGGGCGTCGACGATCAGCTCGTCCAGCGCGCGACGGCGCACGCGGTTGGCGGCGAAGCCCGACAGTTCGCCGACGAAGGTCGAGCGGTACCGCACGCTGCCGCGCATGTTCAGGCCCCACTTCTCGAAATAGGCGGTGCCATTGGCGACCCAACGCGAATAGCCCGGGATATCTTCCGCATTGCCGCCCGGCGTCGGGACGATCTTGGTCTTGGTGTAGGACCCGCCGCCCGTCACGCCGAAGCCGTCGAGGAACTTGACGATCTCGCCCAGTGGCAAGGTGCCGGCCAGCTCCGCGCCGTAGATGCTGCCGCCCTCTCCGTTGATCGGGATCGTGGCGAGACCGATCAGCGGGGTGTTGGCAGGTGCCGTCGTCGGCAAGGTGTAGCCGCTGTAGTTGAACGCGGTTTCCTGATTGTAGACGAAGCTTTTCAGGTCCTTGTAGAAACCCTGCGCCGCCAGATAGCCGCGGTTGCCGAAATACTTCTCGATCGTCACGTCGTACGAGTTGGAGCGGATCGGGCGGAGGTACGGATTGCCGCCGCTGCCGTTCAGGATCTGCTGGTTGGCGTCGAAGCCATAACCGAGCGCCACGCGCATGTCGTCCATCCTCGGCCGCTGCATCTGGCGGGCCGCCGCTGCGCGGATGACGATGTCGTTGGCAAGGCGCAGCGACAGGTTGATGCTGGGCAGCACGTCGAAATAGTCGTCGCCCCGCGTCACGTTGTTGAAGCCGACGCCGTTCGAGACGAGGCCCGACGACTTCTGCTCGGTATGCACGACCTGCACACCGGCATTGCCGGTCAGTTCCGCAGTGCCGACGGGCACGCGCAGGTCCGACTGGACATAGGCGGTCATCAGGTCCTCACGGACGCGGAACGCTTTGGTCGCGACATCCTGATTGAAGTTGGGCGTGGCGCCGAAGATGCCGTCCGCCAGCAACTCGCGCGGATCGTAGGACAGCATCGGCCCAAGACCCAGATACGACTGGTCGGTCGACTCTTTGATGTATTTGTCCGGAATCCGCTGCTGCAACGCACCGTTGGCGAGGCGCAGGATGAACTCGTTCGGGACCAGCGACTTCGAGTGGCGCGTGTAGTTCAGGCCGAAGCGCATCGCGCTAATCGGCGAGTCTATCTCCTTCTCGATCTCGGTCCGGTACTGGCGGATCGAGTCGGTGACCTCACGATCGTTGAGATACGCCGCCTGCGCGTTCGCGCCGCCCCAGCCGAGGGGGTCGGTCAGGAGGATCAGGTTGGGGTCGGAATAGTCGAGCGTGGGATCGAAGAACGTGCCCGAATTGCCACTGGTGAAGCCGATATTGTCGGTTGCGCCGAGTGCCTGACCATAGCCGGTGCCGCTATAGCTTTCGAAGCTCAGCTCGCGGCGGTTGGTCCGCGAATAGCTGACGTCGATCTGCGCGTTCCAGCCATCGTCGCCGGTGTATTTGGCGTTGTAGCCGAACGAGTACAGCTTCGCCTTGCGCTCGAACGCATCGTTACGGACCACGCCCTGCACGTTCTCGAACGTGCCCGAGGTGATGAGGCCGTTCGACACGGTCGAGTTGGTCTGTGTCGGGTTGAAGATCGTGCCCGATCCGCCGCCGAACGCCAGCGGCAGCTCGATGCCGCGCTTGATCTGGTCGTCCTTGAAGTCGGAGAAGAAGCCGTCGAACGTGGTGACCAGTTCCGGAATCGGCTTCCACTGCAACGTGCCCGAGATGCCGAGACGCTTCAACGTGGTGGAGGTGACGTAGGACTTGGACCCGCCGATCACCGACGTCTGCGCCGTGTCGCCGACGCGTGTACCGGTGGCATAGCCCCAGGCGTTGAATTCCTGGATTTGGTACGGCTCGTCGAGATACGATGCCGACAGCGCGACCCCGACCGTGTCGTTCGCGAACTGGTCGACGTACGTTGCCGTCGCGCGGTAGCCAAGATCCTTGGAGCCCGCGTTGAGCTTGCCGGCATCGGCATAGGTGCCGCGCGCGCCGACCGAGAACACCCGGCGACCATATTCCAGCGGCCGGATCGTGCGCAGATCGACGGTGCCCGACAGGCCCTGACCGATCAGGCCGGCATTGGCCGTCTTGTAGATCAGTACCTGATTGACGACTTCGGCGGGATATTGGTCATACTCGACCGCGCGATTGTCACCCGTCGAGGTCTGCTCGCGGCCGTTGAGCAGCGTGGTGGAGAAATCGGGGGCGAAGCCGCGGATCGAGATGGAGTTCGAACGGCCGGCGATCCGCTGCGACGTGACGCCGGGCAGGCGGGCGATCGACTCGGCGATCGAAGCGTCGGGCAGCTTGCCGATGTCTTCGGCCGACACCGACTCGATCACCTGATCGCGCGTCTTCTTCTCGGCGACGGCATTCTCGAGGCTGCGGCGGAAGCCGGTGACGACGATCTCCGCGTCCTCCTGAGTCCCACCCGCATCCTGCACCGTCTGCGCCGCGGCCTGTGCGACGGCTTCGTTCTGGGCCGGCGTTACGTCACCGGTAACGGCGGCGTTGGCGGCCTGCTGATCGGGCGCGCTGGCGGCTTCGTTCGGATTGGCGGCGGTGCTGGAACTGGATGCCGGGTCCGGCACCGCCGTGGTCTGCTGCGCCTGGGCGCTGCCGGTGCCGATCAGCAACAGTGCGGCACCGAGTGCGCCGGCACTGGCGGTCAGGTTCAGCGTCGCGCCGAACGAGAACGAGCGTGTAGAAGCCATCGTCGAAATCCTCCCCCTTGGTACCCGTGGCGTCTCTCGCGCCGTGGGCGAATGCATGGCGCCGCAATGGATTGCGCGTCGGATTTGCGAAAGGCTGCGGCATACGTATTCAACTTTTATGCAACCCGTTGTTGCGGTGCGGCCACAACCCACGTCATGCTACGATCAATTATGTGATAATTGAGGTGCGCACCGGTCGAGGACGTTGACCTCCGGGCCATTCTGCGCTGTTCTTTTCCGCGCGCGGTCGCCGTCGAGAGAGCGGACGTGGGGAGAGGGTGCCCTGAGTTTGTCCGGTCAACGCAAAGCCACTTCGTTTGATATCGCGCACTTGGCCGGGGTGTCGCAGCCGACCGTTTCGCGCGCGCTGCGGGGCAGTCCGACCGTCAGTTCCTCGACCCGCCAGCGGATCGAGGCGATCGCCAAGCAACTGAACTACACCGTGGACCGCGCGGCATCGAACCTGCGCTCCGGCACGACACGGACGATCGCGCTGCTGCTGTTCCGCGATCCGTCGCCGGACGATACGCTCATAAATCCGTTCTTCCTCGCGATGCTGGGGTCGATCATGAGCGCATGCGCGGAGCATGGCTATGATTTGCTCGTGTCGTTCCAGCAACTGTCGAGCGACTGGCACACCGATTACGAGGACAGCCACCGCGCCGACGGACTGATCCTGCTGGGGTACGGTGACTATGCGCAATATCATCAGCGCTTGGTGACGCTGGTCGGCCACGGGACGCACTTCGTGCGCTGGGGATCGGTGCAGCCGGGACAGCCGGGGCTGACGCTGGGGTGCGACAATATCGCGGGCGGGCTGGCGGCGTCGCGGCACCTGCTGGAACAGGGGCGGCGCCGGATCGCCTTTCTGGGCGACGCGACCGACCATTATCCGGAATTCCACGACCGGCATGCGGGTTATGCGCAGGCGTTGGCGGAGGCGGGCCTGAGCCCTGATCCGCGGCTTCAGATCGCGTCGATCTCCACCGAGGACGATGGGACGCGGGCGGCGCGGGAACTGCTGGCGCGGGGCTTGCCGTTCGACGGCATCGTCGCGGCGAGCGACCTGATCGCGCTCGCCGCGATGCGCGTGCTGGCGGAGGCGGGGTTGGCGGTGCCGCACGACATCGCCGTCGTCGGCTTCGACGACATTCCGGCGGCCAGTTTCGCCAATCCGCCACTGACGACCGTCGTGCAGGATGCCGCCGCGGCGGGCCGGCGACTGGTCGAACTGCTGCTCGCGCGTATCCGTGGGGAAGCGGCGGCGAGCATGATCCTGCCGACGCGGCTCGTCGTCCGAGGTTCCTCCGTGACCCGCAAGGATCGTGCATGACGACCGAAAAGCCGCGGCAGGGATTCGCGGGACTGTGGAACATCTCGTTCGGCTTCTTCGGCATCCAGATCGGCTTCGCGCTCCAGAACGCGAATATGAGCCGCATCTTCCAGTCGCTGGGCGAGAGCCTGGACAATCTCGCGGTGCTGTGGATCGCCGCGCCGCTGACCGGGCTGCTGGTGCAGCCGATCATCGGCCATTATTCCGACCGGACGTGGGGGCGGTTCGGGCGCCGGCGACCCTATTTCTTCGCGGGTGCGGTGCTGGCGGCGCTGGCGCTGATCGGGATGCCGAACGCACCGGGCCTGCTGGCGGCGGCGATGCTGCTGTGGATGCTCGACGCGTCGCTCAACATCGCGATGGAACCGTTCCGTGCCTTCGTCGGCGACATGCTGCGCAAGGATCAGCATACCGCCGGCTACGCGCTCCAGACCGCGTTCATTGGCGCGGGCGCGGTGGTCGGGTCGGCGACGCCGTATATCCTCGACCGGTTCGGGGTGCGCAATTTTCAGCCGGGCGGCGGTATTCCGGAAACGGTATTGTGGTCGTTCTACCTAGGTGGTGCGGCGCTGCTGGCGTCGGTGTTGTGGACCGTGCTGACCACGCGCGAATACAGTCCCGCCGAACTCGCGGCGTTCGAGGGGCATGAACTCGGCGCGCATGACGTGCCGCCGGTACCGCCTGCCTCCACGATCGGCGGCGTGGTCTGGATCGCCGCCGGGCTGGTGCTGGCGTCAATCGTCGCGGTGCTGCGGCTGGAGAAGGAGTTGTACCTGCTCGGCGGACTGGTCGCGTTCTACGGGATCGCGCGGCTCGCAGCGGGGGCGCTCTATGCGAGGGGCAGCCGCGACAATTTGTTGACCAACATCGTCGGCGATTTCTCCGGCATGCCACCGATCATGAAGCGGCTGGCGCTGACGCAGTTCTTCACCTGGTCGGCGTTGTTCATCATGTGGATCTATACGACGCCCGTTGTTGCCCAGTATGTCTATGGGTCGGCCGATCCCGCCAGCGAGGCGTATAATCAGGGCGGCAACTGGGTCGGGATCATGTTCGCCGCGTACAATTTCGTGGCGGCGATCGTGGCGGCGTTCCTGTTGCAGCCGGTCGCACGGCGGTTCGGCAAGGTTCGGACGCATGCCGCTGCGCTGGCGATCGGTGCGGCGTCGTTCCTGTCGTTCTTCGTGATCCGCACGCCGGCGATGTTGCTGCTGGCGGAGTTGGGGATCGGCATCGCGTGGGCGTCGATCCTGGCTATGCCCTACGCGATCTTGGCGTCCAGTCTGCCGCAGCGTAAGCTGGGCATCTATATGGGGTTGTTCAATGTATTCGTGGTCGTGCCGCAATTGCTGGTCGCGACGATCATGGGCACGATCATGAAGCACTTCTTCCCGACCGAGCCGATCTGGACGATGGCCTTCGCCGCCGCGGTGATGGCGCTGGCGGCGGTGTCGATGCTGCGCGTGCGCGAGGATGCGGTGGAGGGGTAGGGGCGTCCCTGCTCCCTCCCCTGACAGGGAGGGCTGGGGTGGAGCCTTGGGCGTGTCGCTGGTGGAAAGACCCTCCCCCAGCCCCTCCCGAGGAGAGCTAGCAAGAAGCTAGGTCACCCGTCGCGGCGCAGCAGCGTAACCCTCGCCTTGCCGTGAACGCGGGAAGCGTCGACGGTGAAGCCGGGTACGTCCAGTTCGTCCTGCTTGGCGGTTTCGACGCTGATCCATGTCGCGGGGCCGAACCAGCCGAGGCGGCCGAGCTTGTCGAGTGCCACCTGCGCCGCCCCGGTGCCATACGGTGGGTCCATCATCACGAGATCGAGCGGGGCGGGCGCGGGTCCGAGCGCGAGGGCGGAGGTCGCCCGCACGTCGGCGCGCACCCCGAGCTTCTCCAGATTGGCCTTGAGCGCGTCGATCGCCGGCCGGTCCTGCTCCACGAACAGGCACGACCCCGCGCCGCGCGACAGCGCCTCGATTCCGAGCGCGCCGGAGCCGGCGAACAGGTCCGCCACCGCCAGCCCTTCGAAGCTGCCGAGCCGGCTGGTGAGCATCGAGAACAGCGCCTCCCGCGTGCGATCGGCGGTCGGGCGGGTCGCGTCACCCTTGGGCGCGACGAGCGGACGCCCACGCCATTGTCCGGAAATCACCCGCATCAGCGCTTCCCTCCGCGTGGTGCGCAGCCCTTGGGGGCGCCCCCCTTCGGACCTCGGGGCGGATGTCCGCGACCGCCCGCCGGACCCTTGCCTCCGCCGCCACTGCGCGCCGGCGGCTTACCGCTGTCCGGGCGGCCGCGCGCTTCGCCGTCCTGACTCGCGCGGGGCGGATGACCGCGGCCACCGGCCGGGCCTTTCGAGGGACCGCGGGACCGCGACTGGTCGTCCGTCCGAGCACCGAACGAGCGGTTGCCGGGCGCAGGCCCGCGAGCGCGCGATTGATCGTCGGAACGGGTGGCGAAAGGCCGGCTTCCCGATGCTGCACGCGGCCGATCGTCCGACCGGTCGCGAGAGGCACGGGGATCGCTGTCGGTGCGGGAGCGCGTCGGCCGCTGGTCACCGTCGCCGCGCGAGCCGAACGGACGATTGCCGCTGCCGCCGCGCGACCGGTCGCCGGACCGCTCCTTGTCGGCGCGGGGATCGCTGTCCGATCGCGATCGTGTCGGGCGTTGTGCGGCGTCCGAACGGGAGGCAAACGGACGGCTGCCCGTCGCGTTGCGTGGCCTGTCGTCGGATCGATCACGGCCGGCGCGCGGATCGCTCTCGGCGCGCGAGCGGGGCGGGCGTGCTTCGTCGCCGCGGTAGCCGCCGCCGGTACGTGGCGCCGCGGCGTCGCCGCGGTCGCGCACGAAGCGGCCACTGCGCTCGCCGTCCGAAGCAGGACGCGGCGCGCGCACCTCGACGCCGTCACGCAGCGGCGGGCGGCCGCGGGTGCGTGGGGCATCGGGTTCGACGGCAGGGCGGCTGGGGCGCGTGCGGCTGCCCCACCCGGCAGCCGGCTTCGCGCCGCGGTCGACGCGCACCGGCTCCGGCCGCGGACGCTCGGTTTCGACCGAGCGGCTGGTCGCAGGCGTGGGGGGAGCGGACGGTGGCGCAACGACGCGTGCAGCGACCTCGACGATCGCCTGATCCTGACCCTTGCCGCGCTTCGAACCCTCCAGCGAGCGGCGGAAGGTGGCGATATCGGCCCCGCGCGCCTCACCGATCTCGTTCGGCTGCAACTCGCCGAGCACGAACGGGCCGTAGCGGGTGCGGATCAGGCGCGAAACCTGAAGCCCGAGATACTCCAGCACGCGACGGACCTCGCGGTTCTTGCCCTCGGTCAGCGTCAGTTCGATCCAGACGTTCGCGCCCGTTCGCCGCTCCAGATTGGCGTCGATCGAGCCGTAGCGCATACCCTCGATCTCGATCCCGTCGATCAACTCCTCCAGCCGCGCCTGCGTGATCTCTCCGTAAGCGCGGGCGCGATAAGTGCGCTCGACGCCCGTCGCGGGTAGCTCCAGCGTGCGCTTCAGCCCACCGTCCGTGGTCAGCAGCAACAGCCCCTCCGTCGCCAGATCGAGCCGGCCGACGGGCACCAGCCGTGGCAGGTCGGCGGGCAATCGGTCGTAGATCGTCAGGCGGCCGGCGGGATCCCACTCGGTGACGAGCAGCCCCGGTGGCTTGTGATACAGGAACAGCCGCGCCGGCTCCGGCGCTGCGACCGGCTTGCCGTCGACCGTGACGCCGGCCAGATCGGTCAGCACGGTGGCGGGTGTGTCGAGCACCTCGCCGTCCACCGCGACGCGACCCTCCTCGATCATCCGTTCCACCTCCCGGCGCGAAGCGATGCCGGCGCGGGCGAGCAGCTTGGCGATCCGGTCGCCTTCGGGACGATCGCTCTCGGGAGCAGCGTCTTGGGTCTTGTCGGTGGTCATCCGGCGGCGAATACTGCGGATTGCGCGTCTAGGCGAAAAATCTTTGCGTCCGTTGCGAATGAAGTGCGTTATGCGTCATGGGCGTAACGATCGGGCGGACGGGCGTGTTGTTCGGCAAGAAAAAACGGCGGATCGTCCGGCTCCTCGTCGTGGAGGATGAGCCCCTCGTCGCGTTCGACGCCGAGCATGTGCTGACCGATGCCGATTTCGAGATTGTTGCGACGGTGGACCGCGTCGCGGATGCCGTTGCGGTGCTGTCCGGCGGCGACGCTATCGATCTGGTGTTGGTCGACGTCAATCTGGCCGACGGCTCCGGCGTAGAGGTCGCGCGTGCCGCGCGTGCGCGCGGCGTGGCGGTGATGTTCGTCACTGGTGCTTGCCCGCCCGAGGCGGTCGAACTGGCCGCCGGGTGTCTGTCCAAACCCTATGGGCAACGCGATCTGATCGCGGCGATCGGCGCAATCGAGGCGGGGATGGCGGGCAAGCCGCCGAAGCGCCTGCCGCCCGGCTTCACGCTGTTCGCAACGGGATCGCCGGAAGCGGCGTGACGCTCGCGCGGGCCGCGGCTATGCTGTTGCCCGAATGAGCGAAGGGGCGGGAATGACGGAACGGACGGGCTGGCGGGACGGGGTGGCGCCGTATCTGGAGCGGCAGCCGCTGGCAGCGCTGGCGCTCGGGATCTCGTCGGGCTTTCCGTACGCGATGATCGGCGCGACGCTGACCACGCGGCTGGCGCAGGACGGGATCGACAAGAAGACCGTTACCGCGTTCAGCCTCGCCTTCCTCGTCTACAATCTCAAATGGCTATGGGCGTGGGTGGTCGACGGCGTCCGGCTGCCGGTATTGGGCCGATTGGGTCAACGCGTGTCGTGGCTGATCCTGGCGGGCGTGCTGGTGATCGCGGCGGTCGTCAATCTGGCGCTGGTCGATCCGGCGGCCAGCATCGGCGCAGCGGCGACCGCGGCCATTCTGGTGGGCGCGGCCGGCGCGACATTCGACATCGTCATCGACGCGTACCGGATCGAAGTGCTGGAGCCGCGCCAGCTCGGCGTCGGATCGGGCATGAGCCAATATGGCTGGCGGATTGGATCGGCGGGTGCAGGTGCGCTGGCGCTGGTCGTGGCGGAGCGGGCCGGGTGGAGCGCGGGGTACCTCGCCTGCGCCATCTTCGCCTTGCCGGCGATGCTGGCGGGGCTGCTGCTCGGTGAGCCGCCGCGGCGGCGCGAGCCGGTCGAGCGGCGCGGCTTCGCCGAGGGGCTGAAGGCGATCTGGGGCCCGTTCGTGCAGTTCTTCGCGCGCGAGGGGGCGGTGCTCGTGCTGCTCTTCATCCTGATCCACAAGGTGGGCGACACGCTGGCGAACCTGACGCTGCGGCTGCTGTTCGACGAGCTTGGCTTCACCGGCGACGAGATCGCGTTCTACGACGTGGGCGTCGGGTTCATCGCCTATCTGGTCGGGATATTCGTCGGCGGCGTGCTATATGCGAAGATGGGCATGAAGCGCTCGGTGCTGCTCGCGCTCGTGCTGATGGCAGTGTCCAACCTGTCGTTCGCGGCGCTGGCGGCGGCAGGTCACAGCAACTGGGGCATGGCGGGCGCGATCGGGTTCGAGAACGCGGCGAGCGGGTTCGGCGGAGTCGTCGTGATCGCGTACTTCTCCGCACTGTGCGACCTGCGCTTCACCGCCGCGCAGTTCGCGCTGATCTCGGCGGCGGCAAGCATCGTCGGCCGGATCGTGACAGGCACGACCGCCGGCGCGCTGATCGAGCGGTTCGGCTATGTCGATTTCTATCTGCTGACGACGGCGCTCGCGCTGCCGGGGGTCGCGCTGTTCTGGTGGATGAGCCGCAACGGTCTGGTCGATCGGTCGATCGGCAGCGCAGGCGTCGCCGGAGAGGGTGACGCGCGGGCGGATTGACGGGTCAGGCCGCGATCGGGCGGCCGGCATCGGCGAAGGCGGCGGTGACCGCGGCGGCCGCCATCAGCGGACCCTCGACCCGGCGGATGCCGAGCAGGTCGCTCATCAGGAACTGCGCCTGCATCGGCTCCACCTCGATCCGGTGCAGGATCGACAGCAACGCCGCCTCTGCGGAGGTCATGCGCGCGCAACAGCAGGGGGCGATGGCGATCGTGCCGCCGGCATGAGCAGCGAGGTCCGCCATCAGCGCCCGCAAGAGCATCAACGGACGACGGAAATCCTGCCCGAAGGACGTGAAGATGCCGTGCGCCGCGCACGCATCGTGCAGGCCGTGTGCCCCCATCCTGCGGATCGCGAACAGCGCGAGCCGCGCATTCTGGCAGTGTGGCAGGGTGTGGGGCAGGAGGGCGAGGGTGTCGGTCATGGCGTTGCTCCGCAGCTATACCGGCAACGTCTTCGATCCGTTATTGCAAGTCAATAGCAACTAGGCGGGTGGTTCATCGTTGGCGGCGAGCGCCTCTCCGGCAAGGTAGAGCGAGCCCGCGATCAGGACGGGGGCGGGGTCGCGGACAAGGTCCAGCGCTTGCTCCAGCGAGTGCGCAGTCGTGGCGGCGGGGCCGAACTGCCCGGCGATATCAGCCAATGATTGGGGGGCGTGATGCGCGTGGCCGGAAACCGGCACCGCAATGACGCGCGCAATAGAGGACGACAGGAGGCGCAGCACGCCCGCAGCATCCTTGTTCGCGAGCATGCCCAGCACCAGCGTCACCGGCCGACCCTGCGCGATCGTTCGCAGCGCGCGGGCGACCGGCGCGGCGGCAGAGGGGTTGTGGGCGCCGTCGATCCACAATTCCGATGCGGGGGGCAGGCGATCGGTGAGCGGCCCCGGCGACAGGCGCTGCATGCGTGCCGGCCACTGCGCCCAGTCCGCCGCGGCGCGATAGGCGGCTTCCGGGATGTGCAGCGCGCCTTGGTGCCGCAGCATGGCGATCGCCAGTGCAAGGTTGCGCGACTGGTGGGCACCGACCAGCTGCGGCCGGTTGGTGACGACGGAGAAGCCGTCGTCGCTGTACCGCATCGTCGAGCGGGCGGTGTCGCTGTTCCACTCACGTCCGCGTGCAATCACGGGCGCGCCGGTCTGCGCCGCTACCGCCGCGATGCGGTCGCGCAGGGGGCGGGCGTAATCCATCGTCACGAGTGGCACGCCGGGCTTGGCGATGCCGGCTTTTTCGGCCGCGATACCGGTGGCGGAGGTGCCGAGGAACGCCTCATGATCCATCCCGAGCGCGGCGATGCCGGTGACCGCGGGTGCGGCGACGACGTTGGTCGCATCCAGCCGGCCGCCCAACCCGACCTCGACGATCGTCGCGGCCGCGGGCGTGCGGGCGAAGGCGAGGAACGCGGCGGCGGTCGTGACCTCGAAGAAGCTCGGGCGGATGCCGTCCGCGACGTCCAGCACTTCCGCCAGTAATGCCGCAAGGTGATCGTCCGCGATCAGGTGCCCGGCGATGCGGATACGTTCGTTGAAGCGCACGAGGTGCGGGCTGCTGAAGACGTGAACCGAATGCCCGGCCGCCTCGATCGCGGCGCGCAGAAAGGCGCAGGTCGAACCCTTGCCGTTGGTGCCGGCAACGTGGAACACCGGCGGTAGCGACAGGTGGGGATCGCCGAGCCGTGACAGCAGCGCCGCAATACGCTCCAAACCCAGGATGTCGGCACCCGGCGAGAGCGTCGCGAGGCGGTCGAGTTGCGCCTGAACGGCGGCGTGGGTGGACGTTGCGTGATCGGGCATGATTTCAGCCTTCAGCATCCAGCCCGGCGAACGCCGGGGTTCTGTAGCGATCGAGCGATGATGCGCGGCATGGCGTCATCACGACGATCTCGGCAACTGGGCCCCGGCCTTTGCCGGGGTGGACGTGTTGTGCCTTAAGCCGCCGCCGCGCGGTGGCCGCAGAGGTAGCCGATCACCTGCGCCAGCCGCTCGCGCAGGTCCTTGCGGTGGACGACCATGTCCAGCATGCCGTGATCCAGCAGATATTCCGCGCGCTGGAACCCCTCGGGCAGCTTTTCGCGGATCGTGCTCTCGATCACGCGCTGGCCGGCGAAGCCGATCAGGGCATTGGGTTCGGCGATCTGGATGTCGCCCAGCATGGCGTAGCTGGCGGTGACGCCGCCCGTCGTCGGGTCGGTCAGCACCACGATATACGGCAGGCCGGCATCGTGCAGCATCTGGATCGCAACGGTGCTGCGCGGCATCTGCATCAGCGACAGGATGCCCTCCTGCATCCGTGCGCCGCCCGCGGCGGTAAAGATCAGATAGGGCGACTTGTCGGCGATCGCGGCCTCGACGCCGCGTACGAACGCCTCACCCACGGCGAGGCCCATCGACCCGCCCATGAACGCGAAATTCTGCACGCCCATGACGACGCGGTGGCCGAGGATCGTGCCGCGCGCATTCAACAGCGCGTCCGGCTCCGCCGTGGCGGTGCGGGCGGCGCGGATGCGATCGGTGTACTTCTTCGAATCGCGAAACTTCAGCGGGTCCTCAGGCACCTTCGGCGCGGGCAGTTCGGCGTAGCTGCCCTCGTCCAGGATATGCTCGAAGCGGATCTTCGGGCCGATCCGCTCATGATGCTCGCATCGCGGGCAGACGTAGAGGTTCTCCTCCAGCTCCTTGGTGAAGACCATCTGGCCGCACCCCTTGCACTTGTGCCAGAGATTCTCCTCGGCCTGCTCCTTGCGGGGACCGAAGGCGAGGGCGTTGCGGACGCTGTTGAGCCAACTCATGCTGCGACTACCTTGCGGGCCGACGCGACGGCATCGGCGAGCGAACGGACATAGGTGGTGACGGGGCCGGGCGCATCGGCCCCGTGGGCGGCGACGATCTCGACTATGGCGGAGCCGACGACGACGCCGTCCGCCACGCGGGCGATGGCGGCGGCCTGATCGGGGGTGCGGACGCCGAAGCCGACCGCCACGGGCAGGTCGGTGGCGTCCATCAGCCGCGCGACGGCGTCCTCGATCGAGGATTGCTGCGCCTGCTGAAGCCCGGTGATGCCGGCGACGGACACGTAATAGAGGAACCCGCCCGCGCCATCGAGGACGGCGGGCAGGCGTGCGGCGTCGGTGGTCGGCGTCGCGAGTCGGATCGGGGCGATCCCGGCCGCGCGCAATGCCGGTCCGAGCGCGTCGTCCTCCTCGGGCGGAATGTCGACGCAGATCACGCCGTCTACCCCCGAATCCGCGGCGGCACGCGCGAAGGCGGCGCTGCCGTGGCGGAGCATCGGGTTGGCGTAACCCATCAGGACGAGCGGTACGTTCGGGTGACGCGAGCGAAAGCCGGCCGCGATCGACAGGATGTCGGTCGTGCGCGTGCCGGCTGCGAGGCTGCGGATATTGGCGTTCTGGATCGCCGGGCCGTCCGCCATCGGATCGGTGAAGGGCATGCCCAGTTCGATCACGTCCGCCCCACCCGCGACCAGTGCGTCGAGGATCGCCGGCGTCGCGGCGGGCGTCGGGTCGCCGGCGGTGACGAAGCAGACGAGCGCGGCGTGATCCTGCGCGAAGGCGGCGGCGAGGCGGGTGGTCATATCGCCACACCCAGCGCCGATGCGACGGTGAAAATGTCCTTGTCGCCGCGCCCGCACAGATTGGCGAGGATCACCTGATCGTCGCGCATCGTCTTGGCGCGGCGGGTGACCGCGGCGATGGCGTGGGCCGGCTCCAGTGCGGGGATGATCCCCTCCGTCCGGCACAACAGCTGGAACGCATCGAGCGCGTCCTGGTCGGTCGCGCTGTCATACTCGACGCGGCCGATGTCGCGCAGCCACGCATGTTCCGGCCCGATGCCGGGATAGTCGAGGCCCGCGGAGATCGAATGTCCCTCCGCGATCTGGCCGTCCTCGTCCTGCAACAGATAGGTCTTGTTGCCGTGTAGCACGCCGGGGAAACCGCCCGCGAGCGAAGCGGCATGCTCGCGGTCGAGACCGTGGCCCGCCGCCTCCACGCCGAGCATCGCGACCTCGGCATCGTCGAGGAACGGGTGGAACAGGCCAATCGCGTTCGATCCGCCGCCGATCGCTGCGACGAGCATGTCGGGCAGGCGACCGGTACGGGCCAGCATCTGCGCGCGCGCCTCGCGACCGATCACGCTTTGGAAGTCACGGACCATTTCCGGATAGGGATGCGGGCCGGCGGCGGTGCCGATGATGTAGAACGTGTCGTGGACGTTCGCGACCCAATCGCGCAGGCCCTCGTTCATCGCGTCCGACAGCGTTTTCGCGCCGCTTTCGACCGGGCGGACCTCCGCACCGAGCAGCTTCATGCGGAACACATTGGGCTGCTGCCGCTCGATATCCCGCGCGCCCATGTAGATGACGCAGGGCAGGCCGAAGCGCGCGCAGACCGCGGCGGTGGCGACGCCGTGCTGGCCCGCACCCGTCTCCGCGATGATCCGCGTCTTGCCCATGCGGATCGCCAGCAGGATCTGGCCGATGCAGTTGTTGATCTTGTGCGCGCCGGTGTGATTCAGCTCGTCCCGCTTGAACCATACCTGCGCGCCCATGCCGGGCTCCGCGCCCTCGCGCAGCGCCGCCGACAGGCGTTCGGCGTGATAGAGCGGACTGGGCCGGCCAACATAATGTTCGAGCAAATCCTCGAACTCGGCCTTGAACGCCGGATCGGCCTTGGCCGCCCGGTACTCGCGGTCAAGGTCGAGGATGAGCGGCATCAGCGTTTCGGCAACGAACCGGCCGCCGAACTGACCGAAATGGCCGCGCTCGTCGGGCTGGGTGCGGAAGGAATTGGGGACGTTCATGATCGCGCCGCTTTAAGGAAGGCGGCGATCTTGTCCACATCCTTGACCCCTGGCGCGGTTTCCACGCCTGATGAGACGTCGACCAGCGGCGCACCGGTGCGGGCGATCGCCTCCGCGACATTGCCCGCGTCGAGCCCGCCGGACAGCGCCCACGGTAAAGGGTGGGCGAATCCGTCGAGCAGGCTCCAGTCGAAGCGGAGACCCATCCCGCCCGGCAACGCCGCGCCGGGCGGCGTCTTGGCGTCGTAAAGGATCCGGTCGGCGGCACCCGTGAAGGTCCGTGCGACATCGAGGTCGCCGCGCGCCTTCACCGCCACCGCGGTCCAGGTTTCCAGCCCGAAGCGCGCGCGGATCGCAGCGGCGCGGGCGGGGGCGACCTTGTGCAGTTGCAGGACGGTCAGCGCCGCGACGGCGACCGCCTGTTCCAGCAGTCCGTCATCGGGGTCGACGAAGACGCCGACCTTCGCGACGTGATCCGGCACGCGCGCCGTCAGTGCGGGTGCGGCGTCGAAGTCGAGATTGCGGGGTGAGGGGGCGAAGAACACGAAGCCGACATGGCTCGCGCCGCCGCCGAGCGCGGCATCGAGCGTCGCGGCCGTGGTCAGGCCGCAGATCTTGGCGGGCATGGCGTCGTGTCTCCGATCCGGTTCGCGCGCCACGCCCGGACGATGCTGCGACCACCCCAAAGCAGCGCGGCGAGCGCTGCCGTCAGGGCGATGAGCGAACTCAGGAACAGGGCGGCGTCGGCGCTCGTATAGCAGCGATCGACGCGCTTGTAATGGACCAGCGGGAACGGGCGGACAGTGAGTTCCAGATCACCGGTTGCGAGCGACCGAACGAAGCCGTCGCGCTGCAGGTGGTCGATGACAACGGCGCTGGTCCGCGTGAACGGCAGACAGTCGGACAGGGTGGGACTTGCCGCCGACCAGCCATCCGTGAGCAGGAACGACGGGCTCTCGGCCGATCGACCCGGCGGAAACACCAGAAAGCCGGCGACGAACAGCCACACCACGCTGAGCAGCACGGATCGGCGCGGCCACCGGCGGAGCCACACCGGTCGCGTCACAAGGTGCCGGCGATGGCCCGTGCGGCGGCGTCGGGGTCCTCGGCCTGCGTGATCGGGCGACCGACGACGATGATCGACGCGCCGCCGTCGACGGCGGCGCGCGGCGTGACGACGCGCTTCTGGTCGCCGACGGGTCCGTCCGCGAGACGGACGCCCGGAACGACGAAATAGCCCTTCGGCCATGCCGCCTTCGCCGCCGCGACCTCCGCGCCGGAGCAGACGATACCGTCGACCCCGGCCTCGGCGGCCAGCGCGGCGAGGCGGACGACCTGATCGTGGGCGCTGCCGGAGACGCCGGTCGCCGCAAGGTCGCTGGCATCGAGGCTGGTCAGCATCGTCACCGCGACGACCTTCGTACCGAGCGGCGCGGCGGCTTTCGCATCCTCCAGCATCGCGCGACCGCCGCTGGCGTGGACGGTGAGGATCGCCGGTTCGAGCGGGGACAGCGCCTGCACCGCCTTGGCGACGGTATTGGGGATGTCGTGGAGCTTCAGGTCCAGGAAGATCGGCAGCCCGATCGTCGCCATCTCGCGCACGCCAGGCTGGCCGTGGGCGGCGAAGAATTCGAGGCCCAGCTTCAGGCCGCCGACATGGTTGCGGACCTTGGTGGCGATGGCTTTGGCGCGGGCGAGGTCGGGCGTATCGATCGCGACGTAGATGCGGTTGCTCACTTCAGGTTCGGCTCCGGTGCGATCGGCGCATAGCTGGCGTCGGGAACGAGTGGCTGGACTGCCATCGTCGGGGCCACCGGCACGGACATCTGCGCGGGAATCTGGGCGGCGCGCGTTTCGGCAAGCAACCGCTCGCACGTGGTCAGCCGCTGCTTCAAGCGCCAGCGTCGCGCCGCCTGCCACCCGAACGTCGGCAGCAGGCCGATCAGGAAGGTGACGAGCAGCAGGAACGGCAGGTTCACCTCCGCGACGAGGTCGCCGGGCAGATGGATCGGAACCGACGTCCAGTTCCCGATCGTGAACAGCGCAGCCAGAAAGGCGAGGAGGCACCAGAAGAGGATCTTCAGGAACTGCATTCTCGTCTCCGTTCGCCCATGCGGGTCGCAAGGCTACAGGCGAAGGCACGGCTTGACCAGCCTTCGTGCCGGTTCGTCGCAGTATGGTGGCGGGGACCGGGCTGCCGCCTGTCCTTGTTGAACTATGGGAGTGGCCCGTACTTCGACTTCGCTCAACACAAACGGAGTTTGGGGATTGGGTCCTTCCTACCTCGTTCAGCCTGAGCGCAGTCGAAGGCCATGCCCGGCGGCCCGACCACGACCATGCTCAGGACGAACGGACAAGACTTACCCCACTTCTCGCCGCAACGAGGCGATCAGCGCGCTCACCGCCAACAAGCGTGGCTCTTCCTCGTCGAGGATCGCCACGAATGCGGCGCGCTTGATCGCGGCGATGCGGCCGGCGCGGAGGCGGACGGAGCGGGGGAGGGTGGAGACGACGATGTCGATCATCCGTTCCGCGCCATGCAAACGGCCCCACAGGTAATCGTTCTCGCGGTATGCGCGGCTGAAGAATGCGCCGAAGCTGTTGAACTGAATACCCTTCAACGTCGCCTCCGCGCCGCCGGTGCGGATCGACGGCGCATCCTCCGGCGCGATGCGGTCGACGCGGATCGTATCGAACTCGTCGAGACCCTCGCCCTGCAACAGCGGCAGCGTGGCGGTGTCGTAGAAGGGGAAGCCGAGATAGGCGAGCAGCATGGTCCGGCGCGCATCGCGGTCGAGCGGCGTCAGCGCCTCGGCGAGCCGCGCGTCGGTGTCCGCGTCCAGCGCGGGCAGATCGAGCGTGGTGGCGAGCGCATCGAGCAGCGGCCCGGCGTCGCCGCGCAACCCGCGCGCCATACCGCGCAAGCCGGCGAAGGCGTCGGCGCGTTGCCGGTCGAGATAGGCCGATAGCGACAGGTAAATGGCTTTGCGGAGGTCGCCGAGATGCTCGACGTCGCGCTCCTCCAGCTCACCCAGTCGCCGGGCGAGGAGGCGCAGGCGGCGAATGCGGAAGCCGGTGTCGAATACTCTCAGGAAGGTGATCGCCTGTGGGTCCGACGGATCGCCGCCGGCACGCAACGCTGCCTCCCCCGCGATCGTCTGGCGAATGCGGCGGCGGCGCTCGGGCGCCTGTTCGCCCGCGATGCTGTGGGTCAGCACCGCCAGCGCGTCGATCACCGCCGCCTGTTTGGCGTGGCCGTAGGCGGCATAGGCGAAGCCCGCCTGCGCTGCCGCCGCCGCCTGTGACCGCGCGCGCCATGCCGCCAATCGTCGCGCGCTCGGCCGGTTGAGGAACAGGGTGCGCCCGAACAGCGCCTCCACCTCCGCCTCCACGCGCGGTCGGATCGCCGCGACGAGGCCGAGCATCTGTTCGATGCGCGCTGACCTTTCCGCCAGCGCTTCGAGATTGTCGCGGATCGGCTGCTGGCGCGGCAGTTCGCTCGACGCGCCGATGATCGTCTGGAAGAAGCCGGGCGTGCCGTCGCGTCCTCCGAGCCGGAATTTGGGTCCGGGCGAAGGGTCGATATAGACGAAGCGGCGGTCGACCTGCCGTCGCGCCGGACGTTGTCGAAGGGCGGCGATCGCCGGCTGGAACGGCGCATTGGCGAGCACCGAGCCGTCGATCAGCACCGCCTTGTCCGCGGCGTTGGCGGCGGCCTGTCGCGGCAACACGCGGCGCAGGAAGGCGCGGCGGCCCGGCCAAGCCGCCGACCGCGCCTTCAGCACACGGTCTAGTTCGCCGACCTGAAACGGCGGAAACGCGCCGGGGAAGCTGGACGTGGCACGCGCGGCAAAGGCCAGCTCGGGGATCGCCGCCAACGTGTCGGTCGCGTGGCCCTCGTCGGAAAACGATACGACCAGACGGTGCTCGGTTTCCACCACCTCCGGCGGGGAGTTCAGGCGCAACCGCTCGGGGTGGCCGGCGAAATCGGTGACGGTGACGAACAGGTCGAGCGGCTGACCGTCGGGCAACAATCGCGGCCCGCGTTCCGATGCCGCCATGGCGTCGAACGCGTCGAGCAGCAATCCGGTGAACGTCTCGCCCCCGAACGGCGGCTCGAACCAGCGCGAACGGACGAAGTGCGACAGCTTCGCGCGTACCTCGTCGCGGGTCGCCGCATCGGCATGCTCCTCCAGCGCCTCCGCGCTGCGCCCGGCCGCCATCCACGCGAGCGGCAGCGCCCACAGTTTCGACAGGCGATGCGCGGGCGCGGCGGCGGGGTCGATCAGCGCCTCGACATCGGCGGAGGTCAGCCAAAGGTCGGTCAGCGGATCGAGCGACTGGCCGGTGGCGATCGCCTGACCCAGGAAGATGCCGTTGATCCCGCCCGCACTCGCTCCCGCGACGATGTCCGCCAGCACCCGCAGCCTTATGCCGCCGCGCGTCTCGATCTCTTCCAGCAGCGCGTGATACACCGCGTCGGTGCCTTGGGCCGGCGGCATGCCGTCATGCCAGGCGCGGCTGGCTCGGGCGAGCCGCCACACCTCCTTGGTGATGCCGTGCATATACACCGCCAGGCTGATCCCGCCGTAGCAGACGAGCGCGAGGCGGAGTTCCTTTTCCCGCATCAGCTGCGCTCGATCACCGCCCAGATCGGCAGGTGATCGGACGCCTTGCGCGCCGCCGCGCTGGCGTGGACGCCGCAGTCTTGGATGGTCAGGTCTCGCGACACCATGATGCGATCGAGCCGGGCGATCGGCGCCCGGGCGTGAAAGGACGGGCCGGTTTCCGCCATCGCGAAGTCGCGGCCGAAGTCGCGCAGGCACCCTGACGCTGCCGACCAGTCGTTCAGGTCGCCCATCATCACCGTCGGGCGACGTTCCGGCCGATGCGCGACATGCGCCAGGATCGCCGCCGCCTGCTTGCGCCGCCACAGCCCGGACAGGTCGAGATGCATGCCGACGACGCACACCGAGCCGCCTTCGACATCGACCTCCGCCGACACCGCGCCGCGTGGTTCCAGCGCCGGCAGGTGGATCGCGTCGCACCCCACGATCGTCGCCGATTTCCGTACCAGCAGCGCATTGCCATGCCAGCCCAAGCTCGCGGCACGCTTGCCGACCGCGACCGGTTGCCAGTCGCTATGCTCGGCCAGCAAGTGCAGCGGAATGACGCCGTCGCGCGTGCCGAAGCGTCGGTCGGCTTCCTGCAACGCGATCACGTCCGCATCGATCTCGCGCAACACGTCGAGAATGCGTTCGGGGCTGAGCCGCCGATCGGTCCCCACCCCCTTGTGCATGTTGTAGCTGGCGACTTTCAGGATCATTCCGCAGCCGCAACGCAGCAGCATGGCGGACGGTTGCAGCCCTCGGCGCGGCCATGCGTTGAAGCGCGGTACAGATCCTGGAGGATAGCATGCCCGACCGCCACGACCACGCCGCCGATCGCTCTCCCGCCAAGGATGACATCGCTCGCCCCGCCACCGACGACACGATCGAAATCCGTGACAATCGTGCGGGCGACGAGGGCCATTATTCTGGCCAGGAAGCCGGTACCTATCGCGAGAACCTGCCGGATCGAATCGCGGTCGGCGCGGATGATGGCGGGACGGCAGCGAATTCCATCGCGCGCAATGCCCGCGCAGGCATCCCGCCGGAAGACGGCCATCGGGCCTATGTCGATCGAGCGACGGGCGAAGTGCACGGCAGCGGTTCCGGCGCAGGGGGCGGACAGGATGGCGAGGACTATGACTCCGACTCCGCAAACGGGAGTGGAACCGAGGCCTGACGTCGGAACGCCTGCGCCCGAATGCCGTTGATCCAACAGGAACGATGTGGAGTTAAGTCATGAACTTCAAAGCGTTAGGACTTGGATTAGGGATCTTCTCCGTCGCCCTGGGGGTGGCGGAAATGTTCGGTGCGAAGCGGATCGCCCAGACGCTGGAGGCGGAGGGTTCGGAGCCGTTGATCCGCGCCTTTGGTGCCCGCGAGCTGGTGGCCGGCGCCGGCCTGCTTGCGGCGCCAGCGCTGTCTACCAACGTCTGGGGCCGCGTCGCCGGTGATGCGCTGGATCTCACGGCGCTGGGGGCGGCGGCGAAGGCCCACCCCCGCAATAGGGCCGTCTGGGGAGCGATCCTGTTCGTACTGGGCGCGACCGCGCTGGACATCTACACCGCACGCGGGCTCGATCGGACCACAGGCCGGATGTTGCCGACGTAGGCCGGGCACGTCTGTCGCTTGACCGGTATTCCCGTCAGATCTGCGAATAGGGCGCTGGGTTGAGGATCTGGTTGCCGATGCCCGTGGTGATGTCAGGATCGGTGAGCCCCGGTGTCGCGATGAGCCGGCGCCATGCGGGATCGGACCCGAACGCGCGCCAGTTTCGCTCCCGCGTCGCTAGGTCGGGGAACATCAGCATATAGGTGAGGCTCGGCAGACGAGGCCCGGTGAGGTCCTGAGCGAAGAAAACCGGCGTGAGTCCGTTGCGCCGGAATATCTCGATCTCGCCGCCGGTGTCGAACATCCCGATCTTCGTAGCTCCTGCCCTATCGTTATGACTGAAGTACGTTCTCAATTCGAATAGGCGCGACGTGTTGTCGCGTGAGGCGGCAGACCGCTCGACGCGGGTAAAGTGCGGGAAGGCGCGCATCAGCTTCACCTCCAGCGAGGCATAGGGCGGACGTTCCGGCGTCGCGCTGAAGAACGGCTCGGCAAGCGTTGCGTAGCCTCGATCGGCACTCAGCCGATCGGGGAGCGCCACGAAGTCTGCGATCGACGGATGCGGGATGAGAACCTGGACGGTCGGGCTTTCGGCACCGATCGCCACCGTGAAGACGCCCACCGGTCCACAGCCGGCGCGGCGCGCGGCCGGGATGAAGGCGTTCTTCAGATAAGCGTCGAGCCGCTCCCGCATCGGGCCGTGGACCAGTCGATAGGTCCGAAGCTCGTAGATCTCCGGGATTGCGCCCGGCTGCGCGCGGGAACCGGTGGCACCAAGAGCCACACTCCCGACGGCAGCACCCGCGAGCAGCGATCGTCGGTCGATCGAAAAGGTCATCCAATCCTCACAATTTCGGTCGTCATGGTCGTGTCGGCGCCGGCACACGCGGCATCTTGTCAGTCGGCCACCTCGACGGCGTGCGTCACGGTGATGATCGGCCGCGCCGAGGCGAGGTCGCGCGCTGCGATGCCGAACGCCTTGAAATGGTCGGATGCCATGTGGGCCTGCACCGCCGCATCGTCGACGTACAATTCGTCGAAGACGAAGCGCCGCTCGCCGTCGACCTCCCGCCAGAGGTCGTAGTACAGCACGCCCGGCTCCGCGCGCGACGCGGTGATGCAGGGGCGCGCCGCGGCCACGAGCCCATCCTCGTGCCCGGGCTTGACGCTGACGAACGCGATGACCTTGACCGACATAGACCTCTCCTGATGGCTGCATCGATCAATAGCTGTCCCAAGCCCGTTCTGCATCAGCTTTCGGGGCGAGCGGTCAGGGTACGCTGGTGACCTCGTTCGAGACAGCAGGATAGCGGCGTAGCGCCGCTTCGCTCAGCGCAGACGCGACGCCATCGGCGCTTGCGTTCAGCGCCCCCTCCGAACGAACGGTCATCGCCGCACCGTGCCAGAGGATCGCTGCACCGCCTCGCTTGCGGATGGTGATCGTCAATTCCGTCCGCTGCAGCGGGACGATCCGTGATCCGCCACTGCCGATGGGAACGCTGAGCCCTGCGCCGACAACGGCGGCTTTTCCGCTGCGCACGCGAACCGACGCGGCACCGACATCTGTCCTCGTCACGACGACTTCGGCGACATAGGCAGCGTGGCCGGGGTCGTTGAGGATCGTAAAGCCCTTCTCACCGAGCGCGGCGGCGGCGGCGGCATCCACATCGGGCGATGCGTCCTCAGCGTTCGAAGCGTCGCGTCCGGCGCCGACCGAAATCGTGCCCAACGAAACCTGAGGAACAGCCGAAGCTGAATTGACCGGGGCAAACGCCAGTACGACACCAGCCATTCCGACCATCAACCCCGGTATTTCCATCATCACTCCGTTCGGCATCAGGTGTCAGTTCAAGGCTAGACGTTCGGCGAGGCGATAGGTTCTCGATACGCCAGAAGACGAGCTGCGGCGCAGAGTGACTTACCGCTGCGAGCGCGGGTGCTATGACGGCAGTGCCCTTCATCAGGTCGGCTTGAGGATATTCGCATGATCTTGCGCAGCGACGAGACACTGGATGTCGACGTGCCAGGCAGCGGTCCGATGCGGATGCATCTGTTCCGGCCTGCCATCGCGGGCCGCTTTCCGGGCGTGCTCCTGTTCTCGGAAATCTATCAGGTCACGGCCCCGATCCGCCGGTTGGCGGCGATGATCGCGGGGAACGGGTATGTCGTCGCCGTACCCGAAGTCTACCACGAGTACGAGCCGGCGGGTACGATTCTGGAGTATGATCAGGCCGGCACGGACCGGGGTAACGCGCTCAAATTCGCAAAGCCTGTTTCTGCGTTCGATGCCGACGCGGAGGCCGCCACGACCGCCATGCTCGCGCATGCCGCCTGCAACGGCCGCTTGGGAACGTTCGGCGTGTGTCTCGGCGGCCATCTCGCCTACCGGGCCGCGCTCGATCCGCGCGTGGCTGCCGCCGCTTGCTTCTACCCGACGGACATTCATTCGGGGACATTGGGCGAGGGCCGATCCGACGACAGCCTCGCACGTATGGCCAACCTGAAAGCGGAGGCGATGTTCGTGTGGGGACGGCAGGACCCGCATGTCCCCTTTGCGGGGCGGGAGGCGATCCGCACCCGGCTGGAGGAGGTCGGCGCAGCCTATGAGTGGCATGAGATGAATGCGCAGCACGCATTCCTGCGGGACGAGGGGCCGCGTTACGATCCGGCGCTGTTCCTTCAGGCGATGGCACTCACGCTGCAATTCTACCGACGTACCTTGAGGTAGGGCGATCTTGCCGACCCACGTGGTGGGTGCCGGCCTCGTCGGGCGGGTGACGTCCGGGCCGGACGCCCCGGATCGTCAAGGTTATGAACCTGCGCGAAGCCAAACCCGTGCCTGCGGATCACGCGATGTCCGCACGTCAGCAGCGAGCGTACCGACTCGCCCAAATGCAAAGAAGCCGCCGACCTGCATACGCGGTCGGCGGCCTCCTCGGACCTGATCGGAAAGGCTTAGAGGATCAGGCGAACGAAATCTTCGTGCTGACACGACGACGGCGCACCGCACCACCGACCATGCCGAAGCCGCCGATCATCATGGCCCAGGTCGCAGGCTCAGGAACCGCACCGGCCACCGATGCGGCGAACGTGCCGTTGACCGCGCTGGTGATCGTCACCGAACCGCGATCGGTGTCGAACGTGGCGTCGATACCGCTGAAATAGCTGATCGGCGTCGTGGCGACGTTGGACGCCCCGTCATAGTTGATCAGGAGGGCGTTATCCCCCGAGAAGTACGACGAGTTGTCCAGGGCGTTGAACTGGATGCCGACGTAGCCGAAGTTGTTCTTGAAGAAGAACGCCGGGCTGGTCACGTTGAAGGTGCCGGCGGTCGGCGATACCGCCTGAAGCGATGCGAGCGGAGTGACGAAGGTGCCCGGACCGAACGCCTGAACATCGGCGGTGTCGGCCGTGCCGGTGAACGTCGCGTCGACGTTGGCGAACGGTCCGCCGTTCACACCCGAGAAGGTGCCGGTGAAGGTGTAGGTGATCGTGGCGGCCATCGCAGGCGCCGTGATCGCCATCGTCGCGGCAGCGGCAAGCGCCAGCATCTTGATCGTCTTCATGATTGTTTCCCCATGACACCGAGCCAAGGGGCGGGTGCTGAGCGATCGTTTATCTGAGGTTCATGTGATCTCAACATGAATTTTCACTCATGATTAACCAATTAAATCTCTTTTCAGGACAAGCGAGCACGTTGCCGCACGGCAGCCTTGATGCTGAAGGGACAACACCATCGCTGACCGGGCGAGCCGGCCGGTGGAAAAACGGAACATTCGTTGTCGCGGCGAGGGTTCATCGAACCTTGGAACCGTGCTGCCATACCGCGGAAAATGACAGGACGGCTGGTGCCGGTTGCAGGAATCGAACCCGCGACCTTCGGTTTACAAAACCGCTGCTCTACCAGCTGAGCTAAACCGGCGTTCCGATCGCTCCCCTAGCGTCAGGGGACGCCGAACGTCCAGCCCTCAGTCGCGGCTACGTCATTCGTCATCGCCGCAGGTTGCCATAGATCGGCTCGCCCGACGGAGGCGCGGAGCCACGCGGCGGCTAGGATCGCGTCGGTGGAGTGATCGTCGTACGCGGAGAGCGGTGCATGCGGGCGGCTACCCACCGCGGCGAGGGCTGTGTCGAGCGCGACGGCGTCGCGCAACTTGCTGATGCCCTTGCGCATGCCCGCAGCGCGCGCGGCGATCGCGGTGTAGATTTCCACCACTGCCATGCCACGGTCGGGCAGCGGATCGAACGGCCACACCGGCACCCGCCCCGCCAGGGCGTGCAGCAAGCGCATGCCTGCGAAACTCGCTTTCGCCACCTGCGCCGCGCCGATCGCGTCGTACACGGTGGATGGCTTCCGACCGCCCTCCGTCGCGACTTCGCAGGTGCGCCAGTGCAGGAAATCCGCCTTCGCGCCGTCCGCCGCACCGAGGTAGAAATGCCTGCCGCGCCGTGCCTCCAGAAACGACGCCGCGCCGAGATCCTCGTCGTTGCTGGCCGCATCGACGTAGGCCCAGAGCGCGCGAGCGTCGGTGGTCGTCGTCTCCCCCGGCAGGTGTGCACCGCGGGCCACGAACGGAGCGGAGAAGCTGAAGTCGAAGCCGACCAGCATCGGTGCTTCGGCCTGCGCGAGCAGCCAGTCGAGGATCGCCTGCCGCGACCAGGCCCGCTCCGGCGGTGGCACCAACATGGGCGCGGCATCGCCGGAGTCGCACGTCGCCAAGGCGATGCCCTTGTGAAGGCGAGCCTTCGCCCCGGACCAATCGATCGCGGCGAAGTGGGTGAAATGCTTAGGGACGATCGCCGAACGCCTTTCGCTGCGTCCGCGACGCACGGTCCCACCACGCGCGGGTGATGACCCGCTTCACCCGTTCCGGATCGGTGCTGCCGTAGCGGACCAGCAGTCCCGGCCAGTACGCGTAGTGCGCCGTCTGCCAGAAGGTGTCCGGGTCGGTTTCCATCAGTATCGCTTTCTCCTCATGCGGAGCGGGAACGTGGAAACTGTCCGGCTCGCGGCCCGGCGAGACGAAGGCCTTGCGATTCACTTTGGGGCAGAGGTCATTGTAGAAGGATTCGAGATAGGTGTCGGGCAGCGTCAGCGCGAACGCGACCACCTCGGCCCATGCACGCATCAGGACCGATCCGCGCGGCGTTCGTCCCACCACGCCATGCGCTCGGCGATGCGCTTCTCGAAACCACGCTCGGTCGGTTCGTAGAACCGTTGCCGCCCGAGTTCCTCCGGCCAGTAATCCGCGCCCGAGAATGCGTCGTCGGCGTCGTGGTCGTATTCGTAACCCTTGCCGTAGCCGAGATCGCGCATCAGCCGCGTCGGCGCACCGAGAATGGACTTGGGCGGGCTGATCGACCCGCTTTCCTTCGCCGTCTTCCACGCCGACTTCTGCGCCAGATAGGCGGCGTTCGATTTCGGCGCGGTGGCGAGATAGAGGCACGCCTGCACGATCGCGAGTTCACCCTCGGGCGAGCCGAGGAAGTCGTAGGTGTCCTTGGCGGCGATGCACTGCACCAGCGCCTGCGGATCGGCGAGGCCGATATCCTCCACCGCCGCCCGCGTCAGACGGCGCAGGACGTACAGCGGTTCCTCTCCCGCGACGAGCATCCGCGCCAGATAGTAGAGCGCCGCCTGCGGATCGGAGCCGCGGATGGATTTGTGGAGCGCGGAGATCAGCCCGTAATGTCCCTCGCGATCCTTGTCGTACACCGCGACCCGGCGTTGCAGCAGCGCCGACAGGCCGGCGGGGTCGAGCGGCGCGGGCAAGTCGATCGCGAACAGCGTCTCCGCCTGATTGAGCAGGAAGCGACCGTCGCCATCCGCACTGGCGATCAACGCCTCGCGCGCAGCATCGTCGAGCGGCAGCGAGCGCCCCTCCAGTTCCTCGCCCCGCGACAGCAATTGGCCGAGCGCGACGCGGTCGAGCCGGTGCAGGATCAGCACCTGCGCACGGCTGAGCAGCGCGGCGTTGAGCTCGAACGACGGGTTCTCCGTCGTCGCGCCGACCAGCGTGACGGTGCCGTCCTCCACGAACGGCAGGAAGCCGTCCTGCTGCGCGCGGTTGAACCGGTGGATCTCGTCCACGAACAACAGGGTGCGCTTGCCGGCGCGGGCATGATCCTTCGCCTCCGCGAAGACGCGCTTGAGGTCGGCGACGCCCGAGAACACGGCGGAAATGCTGGCGAACCGCAGCCCCACCGCGTCGGCGAGCAGCCGCGCGATCGTCGTCTTGCCGGTACCGGGTGGACCCCAAAGGATCATCGACGACAGCCTGCCCGCCGCGACCATCCGCCCGATCGCGCCGTCGGGGCCGGTCAGATGCTCCTGACCCACGACCTCGTCCAGCGCGCGCGGCCGCAGCCGGTCCGCGAGCGGGGCATCGGCGGCAGGTGCATCGGTGGGGGCGGGGGGCTCGATCCCGGCGAACAGGTCCATTCCGCCGATGTAGGCGCTTCGTATCGCGGCGTCATCCATCGGCTGATCGCTACGCGCTGAAAATATATCTTGAGGCATCTTGTGATCGAGCATCGAAGATATATCTTGGCTGCATCGTAGAGTTAAAAGGAACAACGATGTTTGGAATGAACAAGCGGGGCTGCGGCCCCGATCGAGAGATGCGCGACGGAATGCGGCGCGCGATGCACCACGCCATGCACGGCGGTCGCGGCCCTCGTGGCAGCTTCTCGTTCGAATGGACGCCGGGGCACCGGGAAGAAGGACGACCGGGACGCGGTCGTCGCATGTTCGACGGCAGCGAGCTTCGCCTGATCCTGTTGAAGCTGATCGCGGACGAACCGAGCCACGGTTACGACCTGATTCGCCGGATCGAGGCGCTGACCGGCGGTGCCTATGCTCCCAGCCCGGGCGTGGTCTATCCGACGCTGACGCTGCTGGACGAGATGGGCCAGATCGGGGAGCAGCAGGCAGAGGGCACCAAGAAGCGCTTCGCCGCCACCGACGACGGGCGCGTACATCTGGCGGAACGCGAGGAGGAGGTTGCGGCGCTGATGCAGCGTCTGACTGCGATGGGGGAGCAGAGCGAGCGGACCGATCGCGAACAGGCCCGTCGTGCGATGTGGAATCTGGGGCAGGCGGTGCGCGGCCGGTTGAAGCGCGGCGACGTGTCGGAAGAGACGTTGCATGAGGTGGTCGGTCTGATCGACGAACTCGCCCAGAAGATCGAGCGCCTGAAATGAGCGGCGCACCGACGATCTGGGTCGCCCGCGTGCCGACGCCATCTGCCAGCCGCTATCTCCAGCAGCTTGCCAAGCACTGGAGCCACAAGATGACCGTCTCCTTCACCGAGGAGGAGGGCACGATCGACTTCCCCAACGGATCGAAGCTGGAGATGCGGGCCGACCCGGAGACGCTCGACATCCTGTTGACCGTGCCGGAGGGCGAGGACACCGCCCGCATGCGCGAGGTGGTCGCAAGCCACCTGGACCGCTTTGCCTTCCGCGAAGCGCCGCTGACCTTCGATTGGCGGGCGGGGGAGTAGCGGCCATCGTGCTCCCGCGCAGGCGGGAGCCCATTGGTGCGGAGCCGGCTGTTGTCCTGCTTGGCCACCGGGTTCCCGCTTCTGCGGGAACATGGGTCAGACGTTCAAGCTACCCCTTCAGCTCCAGATACGTATCCAGCACCGCCTGATTGATCGCCTCCCAGCGATACCCCGCCGCCCTGGCATGCCCCGCTTCGCCCATCGATCGGCGAAGGGCGGGATCGCCGGCGATGCGGGCGATCGCGTCGGCATAGGCGGCGGGATCGCGCGGCGAGACGAGGAAGCCGGTAATGCCTTCCTCGACCAGATCGGTCGTTCCGGTCGCGCGCGCCGCAACCACGGGCACGGCCGCGGCCATCGCCTCCAGCGTGACGTTGCCGAACGTCTCCGTCACGGACGGGTTGAAGAAGGTATCGAGCGAGGCGACCGCGCGGCCGAGCGCGTCGCCGCGCTGGAAACCGGCGAAGGCGGCGTCCGGCACTTCCTTTGCGAACCAGTCGCGCGCGGGGCCGTCGCCGATCACCACCACGCGGTGGCGCACGTTGCGCTCGGTCAACGCGCGCGCGATGTCGGCGAAGACGTCGAGCCCCTTTTCCTTCACCAGTCGCCCCACGAAGCCCACCGCGAGCTCGTCGTCGGCCACGCCGAGCGACCTACGCCACGCCATGTCCCGGCGCGCTGGCGAAAAGCGGTCGTGATTGACGCCGCGCGACCAGATGCCGATCGGCGTCGTCACGCCCCAGCCGCGCAGCACCTGCGCCATGCTGTCGCCGGGCACCAGCACGGTATCGACCCGCCCATAGAAACGCGCGAGCAGCCGCTCCAACGGCCGCTCCAGCGCCGATAAATGGTAGTAGCGCAGATACGTCTCGAATCGGGTGTGCAGCGAGGCGACGGTGGTGATGCCGTGGGCGCGCGCCCAACTGATCGCGCGGTGACCGAGGATGTCAGGGGCGGAGACGTGCACGACATTGGGGGCGAACGCTTCCAGATCGCGGCGGACCTTCGCAGGCAAACCGCGCGCGATCCGGTATTCGCCGCGTCCGCCGGGGATCGGCACCGCCGGCACGTCGACCAGATCGCCGGTGGCGGGAAAAGCGGGCTGCGGTACGGTCGGCGAATAGACGCGCACCGTGACACCCTGCGCCAGCAGATGTCCCACCAGCAGGTTCAGCGCCTGGTTAGCCCCATCGCGCACGTAATTGTAATTGCCGCTGAAGAGCGCGACGCGAAGGTCCTTCGGCTGCATGGTGGCGGGGCCATAGCGGGGGTTGCGGCGATTGACCATCCGCAGCCCCTGTCGATGTCGGCGGCGAGCGATTGTGTTCCCGTCCCGTTCCGCTATGTACGATGCATGGCGAAGCTCCAGAAACGCTATGTGTGTCAGGCCTGCGGCTCGGTCGCGTCCCGGTGGCAGGGGCAGTGCGCCGACTGCGCCGAGTGGAACACGCTGGTCGAGGAAGCCCCGGCGGTCGTCACGCCGTTCCACGCCAAGCACAATCTTCAGGGTGGCGGGCGGTCAATCGTGCTGACCGCGCTCGACGCCAATGTCGCGCTTCCGGCGCGCCTGCCCAGCGGCGTAGCCGAGTTCGACCGGGCGCTGGGTGGCGGCTTCGTCGAGGGATCGGCGACGTTGATCGGCGGCGATCCCGGCATCGGCAAATCGACGCTGTTGCTTCAGGCGGCGGCAAAGATGGCACTCGCCGGACATAGCGTCGCCTATGTTTCGGGCGAGGAAGCCGCGGATCAGGTCCGGCTGCGCGCGCGCCGATTGGGTCTCGGCTCCGCACCGGTGCAACTCGCCGCCGCGACCTCGACGCGCGACATCCTGACGACGCTGTCGCAGGGGGCGCCGCCGACCCTGCTGGTGATCGACTCGATCCAGACGATGCACAGCGACCTGATCGAGGGCGCGCCCGGCACCGTCAGTCAGGTACGTGCTTCGGCGCAGGAACTGATCCGCTTCGCCAAGGAGCGCGGCACGGCTTTGGTACTGGTCGGACACGTAACCAAGGACGGCAGCATCGCCGGCCCGCGCGTTCTGGAGCATATGGTCGACACGGTGCTCGCCTTCGAGGGGGAGCGGTCGCACCAGTATCGTATCCTGCGCGCGATTAAAAACCGCTTCGGCGGCACCGACGAGATCGGCGTATTCTCTATGCAGACCGAGGGACTTGCGGAGGTCGCAAATCCGTCCGCGCTGTTCCTGACCCAGCGCGAGGAGGGGATGACGGGCGCGACGGTGTTCCCAGCGCTGGAGGGAACGCGGCCGGTGCTGGTCGAGATCCAGGCGCTGACGGTTCGCCTCGCCAGCGGCGCGACGCCGCGGCGGGCGGTGGTCGGCTGGGATTCGGGACGGCTGGCGATGATCCTCGCGGTGCTGGAGGCGCGGTGCGGGCTCAGCTTCTCGTCGGCGGAAGTGTATCTGAACATCGCCGGCGGCTACCGCGTGCAGGATCCCGCCGCCGACATGGCGGTCGCCGCCGCGCTCGTTTCCGCGATGAGCGAACGGCCGGTGCCCGCCGACGCAGTGGCGTTCGGCGAAGTCGCGTTGTCCGGAGAGATCAGGCCCGTCGCGCACGGCCCCTTGCGCCTGAAGGAGGCCGCGAAGCTCGGGTTCGAGCGGGCGCTGGTGCCCTCGGTGATGGCGAAGGACGACGGGCCGCTGCGTCTGTCCGGCTTCCGCACGCTGGCGCAGTTCGTGGATCACATGCTGGGGCGTGGGTAGAGTACGATCGACCCTCACGATCGGCGTCGGCATTGCGGTCTTTCCGCGTCGCGCCGAACGTGTTTGGGGGCGACGCTCTGAAAACCCCTGTGACTTGCGCCTCTTGCCGATCGGCTCGACGGTGGACGGACCCCGGAATAGCTCGATAAGGTGTGCTCTTCGCGCAGGGACAACGGCCTGCCCGACTTCGCTTGTGCTCCCGACCGGAGCGTCAATCCGCACTGGGCACTGTGGCGTTGGATCGACGGTCAACGGCTTCCGTCCCTAACCCCAAAGCGAGGTGCAGATTACGTCGCCGAGCGATGTCGCACGCACACCGCCGCCAGAGGTGGCCTTGCGCACGCCCAGCAAATCGTGTCTCGACTTCGCGCGATACGAACGCTTTGAGTCTGCCGCATGACCTCCCTCGATATCGTCGTCCTCGTTGCGGTCGTCGGGTCCGCCTTGCTCGGCCTGAAGCGCGGCTTCGTTGCGGAGGTGCTCGCGTTGTTCGCGTGGGTGGCAATGGTCGCGGCCTTGAAGCTGTTCCACATCACGCTGGCGCAGGCGCTGACGGGCGTGGTCGGCACCGTGTCGGGCGCGGCAGTGCTGGCGTTCGTGCTGATCGTCGCCGTCACCTATTTCGGCGGCAAGCTCGTCGCCAATGCGATCGGATCGCGGACGCGCACATCGGTCCTTGGGCCGCTCGACCGGGCGCTGGGGTTCGGGTTCGGCGCACTCAAGGGGCTGATCCTCGCCAGCCTCGTCTTCCTGCTGGCGGCTTTGGTGCTCGACACGATCGGCGGCGGACCGACGCGCCGACCGGAATGGATGACCAAGAGCCGCACCTATCCGTTGCTGAACGCAACGAGCGCCGGCATCGCCGACTTCGTGGATCGCCGCCGCCGCGGTCAGCCGGTCTTCGGCGCGCGCACGCCGCCGTCCTCCTCGTCGGAGAACAGTGCGGGAGCCGCCGAATGACCGCCAACCTGTACAACACCGAAATCCTGCGCCTCGCCTCTTCGATCGCGCATCACGAGCGACTGGCCGATCCCGCCGGCACCAGCGAGAGGCGGTCGGCGATCTGCGGCAGCCGCGTCACCGTCGATCTCGATCTCGGCCCCGACGGCCGCGTCGCGAAAGTCGGGCTGCTCGTCCGCGCCTGCGCGCTGGGGCAGGCGTCGTCGTCGCTGCTGGCGGAACACATCCTCGGCAAGACTCCGCAGGAACTGGCCGACGCGCGCGACACGCTGACGGCTTGGCTGGCGGCGGGACAGGGTGACGCACCGGCATGGCCGGGGCTCGCCGTCTTCGCTCCCGCGCTGAGCTATACCGCGCGTCATCCCTCGATCCGGCTCGCGTTCGAAGCCGCGGCCGAGGCCGCCGAACAGGCGGCGGAACGGATGACGACGGGGCAAAACGCCTGATGGAGCATGAACAGATTTCGTTACTGCGCGACGGCGCGATCCTGCTGGGTGCGGGATTGTTCTGCGTGCTGCTGTTCCGCCGCCTCGGCCTCGGCGCGACGCTCGGTTATCTCGTCGCGGGCGCGGCGGTGGGGCCGCATGTGCTGGGCCTCGTCGGCGATGCCGAGTCGAAGATGGGCATCGCCGAGCTCGGCATCACCCTGCTGCTGTTCATCGTCGGGCTGGAGCTGAACCCGACGCGGTTGTGGCGGATGAAGCAGGAGATCTTCGGCGTCGGCCTGCTTCAGGTCGTCGCCTGCGGGCTGGCGATCACCGGCATCGTCTGGATCGCGCATTTCTCCGGTCCCGCCGCGCTCGCGCTCGGCCTGCCGCTGGCGCTGTCGTCGACCGCGCAGGTGTTGCCGATGCTGCAATCGTCGGGCCGGATGCGGACGCCGTTCGGGGAGCGCGCCTTTTCGATCCTGCTGTTCCAGGACCTGTCGATCGTCCCGCTCATCACCATCCTCGCTGCGATGAGCCGCAATCCCGCGGATGCCAATGCACCGCCGGGCTGGCTGCTGGGCGTCTACACCGTACTCGCGGTCGTCGGCCTCGTGCTGGCGGGCCGCTTCGTCCTGCGCCCGTTCTTCCGCCTGATCGGCAATCTCGGCGAGCGCGAGATGTTCGTATTCGCGGCGCTGTTTACGGTGATCTGCTCGGCGGCGATCATGGAAGTGCTCGGACTTTCGACCGCGCTGGGTGCGTTCATCGCGGGGGTGATGCTGGCCGACAGCCCCTACCGGCACGAGCTGGAGGCGGATGTGGAGCCGTTTCGCTCGATCCTGCTTGGCCTGTTCTTCCTCGCGGTCGGCATGATGCTGGACCTCACCGCGATCGCCGAGCGCCCGCTGTTCGTGCTCGCGATGGCGGCGGCGTTGATCGCGACGAAGACGCTCGTCATCTTCCTGATCGGCCTGGCGTTCCGGATGCCGTGGCGCGGTGCGCTGGCGCTCGGGCTGCTGCTCAGCCAGGGTGGCGAGTTCGGCTTCGTGCTGTTCGCGCAGGCGCAGAACGGCCTGCTGATCGCGCCCGAGGCGGCGAGCCTGTTCGGCGCGATCGTAACGATCTCGATGGCGTCCACCCCGTTCCTGATGAGCGCGACCAAGCGCTTCCGACAGCAGCCGATCGTCAAGGATCAGGAACGCGACGGTCCGAAGACCGACGGCGCGAACGCGATCATCGTCGGGTACGGGCGCTTCGGTCAGACCGTCGCGCAGATGCTGATCGCGGAGGGCGTGCCGGTGACGCTGGTCGACACCGATATCGAGATGATCGACGTCGCCAGCGAATTCGGGGCGAAGGTCTATTACGGCGACGGCACCCGCCTCGACCTGTTGCGTCAGGCGGGCGCTTCGGAGGCGGAACTGCTGTTGTTCTGCATCGATGGCGACCAGATCGACGCCGACATTCTCGAAGGGGTTCATGCCGCCTTCCCGAATGCGACGATCTTCGTGCGCGCCTACGACCGCCGCGCGCTGATCAAGCTTAGTCACAGCAAGGCGGAATATGTGGTGCGCGAGGTGCTGGAATCGGCGATCTCGATGGGTCGCCGCGCGCTGGGGGCGATCGGCGTCGACGACACCGCGATTGACCGCGCTGAGCAGGGCTACCGAGCCAACGATCGTGAACGGCTGCGCAAGCAGGTCGAGGCGGGCGACCTGCGCGCCGGGATCGGCGGCATCATCACGCAACCGGCGAGGGACTGATGCTGGGAACGATCGCGGCGCTGTCGGGCGCACTGGCCGTCATCGCGGGCGCGTTCGGCGCCCATGGTGCCCATGGCGAGGCGCAGGAATGGCTGCGCACCGGCGGCCAGTATCAACTCGTGCACGCCGTCGCCGCACTGGTCGCGCTGCGGCTGGAGGCGCGCGGACCGGGCTGGCTGTTCGTCGCGGGCGGGGCGGTATTCGCGCTCACCCTCTACGCAATGGCGCTAGGGGCACCCCGCTGGTTCGGCGCGATCACCCCGATCGGCGGCGCGCTGATGATCGGCGGCTGGCTGTGGCTGGCGTGGACATTGCGGCCCTGACGCAGAAAGGGCCGCCGATCCCCCGATCGACAGCCCTCCATCATGCTACCGCTACGGTTCAGCTATAGGCGAGCGTCGTTCGACGGCGGCGATAGCGCATGCCGCCACCGATCATGCCGACGCCGGCCAGCATCATTGCCCATGTCGCGGGCTCCGGCACCGCGCCGCCGATCGGTGCGATCGTCCCCGGTCCGTCGATCGTCAGCGTGTAGGCTCCTTCGACGCCGTTGCTGAAGGCAGTGACCACCGCGAAGTAGGACGTACCCGCGAGCAGGCTGCTCGTCAGGATCGCGTCACCGAAGGAAGCGGCCGAATCGTCGTCGGCCCCCAGCGCGTTCATCAGGGGCGACGACGGGTCGAACATGCCCGAGTACAGCACGAGGAAGCTGTCGAACCCCGTCTCCGTGGACAACGTGTAACTTCCCGACGTTCCGACCGTGAATCCGAACACGTCGTAGCTGACGGCGGTACCGACACCGGACAGTCCCGTCGGCGGCGATCCGGCAAGCGGACGGTTGAAAGTCGGTCCACCAACCGTGGTACCCGTCGCGACATAGGTCGCGGCGGCGGCGGGTGCGGTGATCGTCATGGCAGCGGCAAGTGCGGCGAATGTGATGGTCTTCATCGTAATTCTCCCTGTTCGACTCGGACGGTCCCCCGGCAGTTTGTAAATGATCCGTTAAGAATCGCTGGTCGTCAATCAATCAATTCGTTGTTTACAAACGCTTCTTCCGGCACGCGTCCGAGCAATACACGACCGAATCCCAGTCTCGCGCCCATTTCTTGCGCCACGTGAACGGTCGCTCGCACGCCGGGCAGGTCTTGGTGGGGAGATCGCGCTTGGCGACGCCGTTCGGCATCAGCGCGGTTCGCGGTCGAGGAAGCGCTCGACATCGGCGAGGTCCACCGATCGGTCGAGATAGGTCTGGCCGATGCCACGCGCGAGCAGGAAGGGCAGGGTGCCCGCCGCCATCTTCTTGTCGTGGCGCATATGCTCGACCAGCCGCGCGCCCGATGCGGCGATACCCGCCGCCGCCAGCCCATCGGGCAGCCCGGCGACACGGAAATGCGCCGCCACCCGCTCCACATCCGCCGGCGGACACAGTCCGCGCGCCACCGAATAGCGGAAGGCGAGCGCAATGCCGGCGGCCACGCCCTCTCCGTGGATCAGGGTGCCGTCAAAACCCGCCTCCGCCTCGAGCGCGTGGCCGAAGGTGTGGCCGAGGTTCAGGAGCGCGCGGATGCCGTTCGTCTCGTGCTCGTCCGCCGCGACGATCCGCGCTTTTGCCGCCACCGCGTGCGATATCGCCTCGACCCGCGCCGCCGCGTCGCCCGCCAACAGCGCGTGACCGTTCGCCTCGCACCAGTCGAAGAAATCCGCATCGTCGATCAGGCCGTATTTCACGACCTCCGCATAGCCGGCGCGGACTTCGCGCGGCGCCAGCGTGTCGAGCACGTCGGGGTCGATCAGGACCAGCGCCGGCTGGTGGAACGCGCCGATCAGGTTCTTGCCCGCAGCGGTGTTGATCGCGGTCTTGCCGCCCACCGACGAATCGACCTGCGCCAGCAACGTCGTCGGCACCTGGATGAATCCGCACCCGCGCTTCAGGATGGCGCAGGCAAAGCCGACGAGGTCGCCGATCACACCACCCCCCAGCGCCACGACATGATCGCCGCGCTCGACGCCCAGCCGCAACAGCCAGTCGCAGACCTGCTGGAGCGTCGCCCAGCTTTTCGTCGCCTCTCCGGGCGGCAGCACCAGCGCCTCGCTCGGAATACCCGCGCCGGCCAGCGACGCCTGCACCGTCGCAAGGTGCGCGCGGACATTCTCGTCGGTGACGATCGCCACGGTGCGGCCACGGACCAGCGGCCCGATGTGTTCGGCCGCATGCGCCAACAGCCCCGCCTCGATCAGGATCGGATAGCGGCGCGCGCCGAGTTCGACGGTCACGGTCTTCACTGTTCGGCTCCCGGTGGGTTTTGCGGTGGGGCAGGTTGCGGCGCCTGTCCGATCGCGCGCAGGATCGCCGTCACCGTGGCTTCGTGCGGACCGCGCTGGCTGACGATGTGGATATGCGCCTGCGCATAGATCGGGTCGCGCACGCGGGCGAGATCGGCGAGCACCTGACGCGGGTTCTTGCCACGCAGCAGCGGACGCGTGTCGCGCCGCCCGACCCTTTCCGCCAGCACGTCGGGATGCGCGGTCAGCCAGATCGCGGTCGCCTGATCGAGGATCAGCGCGCGTGTCTCCTCGTTGACGAAGGCGCCACCGCCGGTCGCGATGACCTTGGCCTTGCCGTCCATCAGGCGAGCGATCACTCGCCGCTCGCCGTCGCGGAAATAGGGCTCGCCGAACTGTTCGAAGATTTCGGCCACGGTCATCCCCGCCGCTTCCTCGATCGCATGATCGGCGTCGACGAAGGGAAGACGCAACCGCCCGGCGAGCCGCCGGCCGACGGTGGATTTCCCCACCCCCATCAGCCCGACGAGCACGATCGGCCGGCCGTCCCAGGGAGAGTGGCTTTGCAACATCGCGGTCGTCGCTATACAGCGCACGGGCGATCGCGCAAAAGCGCTCGTCCCGTTCGTAAATTTCGTCTCGTGCCCGCAGCGTATAAGGTTCGCCATGTCCCGCCTGGTCATCACCGTCGTCGTCATCCTGGTCGTGGTGATCGGCGGATTGTTCCTGCTGGCGGGTCGGGATGGTGAGCGCCCGATGACCCAGGTCGAGAAGCAGGTTTCGCTTGCGAACCTCCAGTAAGGCGGGTCTTGCCGCGGCCGTAATCGCCGCCGCGGCTGCCGCGGCGCTGGCGCAGGAGCGGCCCGAATCGATCCTGCCGCCCGGCTTCGGCGACGCTGCTCCGACCCCCGCGCCCACGGCCCGTCCGGCCGCGCCCGGCCGCGTGCCCCAGCCGGCACCGGGCACGACGCCGTCGCCCGCTGCCACGGGCTTCATCCAGCCGCTGCCCTCCGACACGCCCAGCGCGACGCCGACCGCGACGCCCAGCGCCACGCCGTCGCCGATCGATCCGGCCACTCTGGCGCGGTACGAGATGCCGGCCTTCGCGCGTCGCTCGCTGAACTCGGTGGGCTTCGCGACCGAGGTCGGACGTGACGCGTTCGCCGGCGCGGACGGAGGGTTCGTCGAGGCGCTGATGCGCCGAACCGCCGCGCCGCTGCCGTCCCGCTGGCTGTCGATCGCTTTGCGTCGCGCACTGGTGTCGCGCGTGCAGCCGCCGAACGGCATCAACGGTGCGGATTTCGCCGCCGAGCGCGCGTGGCTGCTGCTGCGCATGGGCGAAGCGGTCGCGGCGCGCGCGGTCGTGCAGGGCGTCGACAACGCCGATTTCACGCCCAAGCTGTATCAGGTCGCGATGAACGCGATGCTGGCGACGGGCGATCCCGCCGGGCTTTGCCCGCTGGCCGATGCCGGTCGTGCGGCGACGGGTGAGCGGGGCTGGGCGTTCGCGCAGCCGATGTGCGCGGCGCTCGCGGGGGACGGGGCGAAGGCGCGCGCGCAGTTCACCGCCCTGCGCCGTCGTCGCCTGGCAACGGGCGTCGACCTGTTGCTGGCGGAAAAGGTCATCGGGGCGGGCAGTCAGGGCCGGCAGGCGGTGACGATCGAGTGGGACGGCGTCGACCGGCTGACGACGTGGCGTTTCGGGCTCGCCGCGGCGACCGGCGCGACGATCCCCGATGCGCTGTTCACGGGCGTTGGCTCGCAAGCCACCTCTTGGCGCGCGCTGGCTCCCGGTATCCCGCTGGCGCAGCGCGTCGATGCGGCGGAGGCCGCGGCGGGGCAGGGGGTGTTCTCCAACGCGGCACTCGTGAATCTGTACGGCGCGGTCGCGGCGGACGACGATGCGCCGTCCGGCCCGACCGCCACCGCCACCGACCTGCGCACCGCCTATGCCGGTGTCGATTCGGCGACGCGGATGGCGGCGCTGCGACAACTCTGGGGCGCGACGCCGTCCTATGGCCGGCTCGTCCTTACGGCGCGCGCCGCGGTGCGTCAGCCTGCGCGCGCCGACAATGCCGACGCGAACCGCATCGTGGCGTCGTTGCTGTCGGCGGGGCTCGATCGTACGGCGAGCCGCTGGGCGGGCGCGGTGGCGGCGGGCAGCGACGGCTGGGCGATGCTCGCGCTGGCCGATCCCGATCGCGGGAACGTTACCTACGCGCAGCTTCAGGGCTATGACGGCGGCAGCGAAGTGAAGCGGCGGCTGTTGTTCGCCGGGCTCGCGGGTCTGGGTCGGCTCTCGGCGGAGGATATCGAACGCGCGGCCGAGGCGCTCGACGTGCGGATCGGTGCCGCGAACAGCTGGACGCGCGCGCTCGACCGTGCCGCCGCCGACGGCCAGGCGGGCACGGTGCTGCTCTTGTCGGCGATCGGCATGCAGGCGGGATCGTGGCGCGGGGTGCCGCCCGAGTCACTGTACCGCATCGTCACGGCACTGCGAGCGGTCGGTCTCGACGGCGAGGCGCGGATGATCGCCGCAGAGGCGATCGCACGGCCATGACGCCCCTGAGCGATCGGCCGCTGATCGATCGCTTCCTGGAAATGCTGGCGGCGGAGGCGGGCGCGGCGGCGAACACGCTGGCCGCCTATCGCAGCGATCTGGCGCTGGCGTCGGAGGCGACCGGCGGCGGGCTCGCGTCCGCAGACGAGGCGACGTTGCAGCGTCTGGCCGGCGGCTGGTCGTCGCTCGCCCGCGCCACCGTCGCGCGCAAGGCGGCGGCGCTCAGGCGCTTCTACGCATTCCTTCAGGACGAGGGCCATCGCCGCGACGATCCGGGTGCGGCGCTGCCCCGTCCGGGTTCCGCACGCCCGCTTCCGAAGGCGCTGAGCCATGCCGACATCGACCGGCTGTTCGCTGCCTTGACCGAGCGGCTGTCGGTCGCTCACCCGTCGGCCAACGATCTGCGACTCTCGGCACTGATCGAGCTTCTCTACGGATCGGGGCTGCGCGCGACCGAACTGGTGTCGCTGCCGCGCAACGCGATCCGGCCCGACCGGCCGTACATGATCGTCCGCGGCAAGGGCGACAAGGAGCGGCTGGTGCCGCTGTCCGATCGCGCGCGCGCCGCTGTCGCGCTCTGGCGTGATCATGTGCCGGCGGAAAAGGCGTATCTCTTCCCCTCCGGTGCGAAGCATCTGACGCGCGTCCGGCTGTACCAGCTGGTCAAGGCGCTGGCGGCGGAGGCCGGCGTGCCGCCCGATCGCGTCAGCCCGCATGTCCTGCGTCACGCCTTCGCGACTCACCTGCTGGCGGGGGGCGCAGACCTGCGCGCGCTCCAGACGATGCTGGGCCATGCGGACATCGCGACGACCGAAATCTACACGCATGTCGATGCCAGCCGGCTGGTCGAACTCGTCAACCGCGATCACCCGCTCGTTGACCTCGACCTCCGCCGGCCGTAACCGCCGGCCCGATGCCAAGTTTTCTGGACTTCGAGAAGCCGATCGCCGAGCTGCAAAGCCGTATCGACGAACTGCGCGACACCGCGGCCGGCGGCAATGTCGACATCGCGACCGATGTTGGCCGGTTGCAGGCCAAATCGGACAAGCTGCTGCGCGACACTTTCGCCCGGCTGACCCCGTGGCAGAAGACGCAGGTCGCGCGTCATCCGGAGCGGCCGCACTTCAAGAACTATGTCGCCGGGCTGTTCGACGAATTCCTGCCGCTCGCCGGCGACCGCGCCTTCGCGGACGATCAGGCGATCATCGGCGGTTTCGCGACCTTCCGCGGCCGCAAGGTCGTCGCGATCGGGCACGAGAAGGGCGAGGATACCGCCACGCGCCTCCGCCACAATTTCGGCATGGGCAAGCCGGAGGGATATCGCAAGGCGATCCGCCTCGTCGAACTCGCCGACCGATTCGGCCTGCCGGTCGTAACGCTGGTCGATACGTCCGGCGCGTTCCCCGGCATCCAGGCGGAGGAACGTGGCCAGGCGGAGGCGATCGCCCGCTCGACGGAGGCGTGCCTCAACGCGGGCGTTCCGGTGATCGCGGCGATCGTCGGGGAAGGCGGCTCGGGCGGCGCGGTGGCGCTGGCCGCCGGCAACCGCGTCATCATGTTCGAACACGCGGTCTATTCCGTCATCAGTCCGGAAGGCTGCGCCTCGATCCTGTGGCGCACATCCGATCGCGCGCCCGACGCAGCGGAGGCGATGAAGGTCACCGCGCAGGACCTGAAGGCGCTCGGCGTGATCGACACGATTGTCGCCGAACCGCTGGGCGGGGCGCACCGTGCGCCTCAGGTGGCGATCGCGTCGCTCGGCGACGCGCTGGAAAAGGCGCTGAAGGATCTGTCCTCGCTGTCGTCGGCCGACCTCCGTCAGGCCCGTCGTGCCAAGTTCCTGAAGATGGGCCGGCTCTGACGACCCACCTGTAGAGGCCCTACGACACCTTCATGTTGGACGAGACGTTTTCGAACGTCTTTTTGACCTTGCCGCCCAGTCCCTGCATTGCGGCGATCGCGGCGACGGCGATCAGTGCTGCGATCAGGCCGTACTCGATCGCAGTCGCGGCGCGGCGCTCTGCGAACACCTTTCGAAATAGCTTGATCACGTTATTCTCCCGGTAGAAACAATTCGGGCGGCGGAACATCTGCCCCGCCGCCCGAACTTCGTTCGTCGTCGTCGAAGGTGGCTATCAGCCAGCCTTCATGTTCGACGAAACGTTCTCGAAGGTCTTCTTGAGCTGGCCACCCAGGCCCTGCATCGCGGCAATGGCGGCGACGGCGATCAGAGCGGCGATCAGGCCATACTCGATGGCGGTGGCGCCCTTCTTGTTCTTGAAAATCTTGCGGATCATCTGCATTTCCGGTCTCCGTATCTGAAGCTTCAGTCACCCGGCCTACCGGCGGTTCACCGGGTCAGCACCACGGTGTCTAGGCGGCGGGCATTAAAAACGTCTTAAGCCCGGACCGGTTGTTTTCAGGATGCTTTCTGGACCTTGTCGGACACGTTGTTCCAAAGATGCGTGGTCACGTCCGCGACCTGGCTCAGCGTCGCCAGCATCACCAGCACGACGAAGGCGAGGATCATGCCATATTCGACGGACGTGGCACCGCGCTTGTCGCGACGGACACGGGAATCGAATAGGGTCTGGAACAGCGTCCGCATGATCGGCCGATTACGGCACAGGCTTTAAGGAATCATGAGATGACAGGCACCATCCTCCTGCCCGTCGTCGCTGCTGCGCTGATCGATCCGGCGGGTCGAGTGCTGATGCAGCAACGCCCGGTCGAAAAGGCGCATGGCGGCCTGTGGGAATTTCCCGGCGGCAAGATCGAGCCCGACGAATCGCCCGAAGCCGCGCTCGTCCGGGAGCTGCGAGAGGAATTGGGGATCTCCGTCGATGTCGCCGCGCCGACTCCGGTGACGTTCGCCAGCGTGCCGGCGGACGGCGGGCGCCATCTGCTGTTGCTGCTCTACGCCGTGAGCGGCTGGACGGGAGAACCGCGTGCGATCGAGGCGAGCGCCCTGCGATGGGGATTGCCGGCCGACCTTGCCTCGTTGTCCATGCCGCCCGCCGACATACCGCTGCTGGCAGCCCTGTCGCTATCGCGGGCGCTTCCGGTGCAAAATGGGCAATGAAAAGGGGCCGCCGATCCGACGATCGACGGCCCTCGCAAGATAGTCCGCAACCGAGCAATTCAGGCGAATGAAATGCTCGTCTTGACCGAACGGCGACGGCGGAGAGCGCCGCCTGCAACCCCGGCTCCCGCGATCATCAGTGCCCAGGAGGCAGGCTCCGGAACGGCGCCGCTCGCCTGGAACGTGAACGCGTCATACGCAACGCCCGCAGGGTCGTCGGTGCTCAGCGACAGGCTGGTGATGCCGCTGAAAGCAGTGAGGTCGATAAAGAGCGTATCGAAACCGCCGCCGTTGTTGAACGAAATAGCGAACGCGCCACCCGCACCGGTTCCGGAGACGAACAGGTTCGACGCCCCGTCATAGCCCGACGTTTCGAACGTCAGGCCGTCGACCGCGGCCGAAAACAGGACGCTCATCGACGCCGAACAGTCGCCGCCGACTGTATACGGGCAGATTTCAGTCGCCAGTCCCGCAGCGCCGACGAAAAACCGCCGGGTCGAAGAGGTGAAGGTCGCTTCTGGATACACGATGGGACTGGCGGTCGCGCCGGTGGAAAACCCTGTGAAGTCGATGGTGGTGGATGCCGCCGGCGACGCCGCAGAAACAGCCGCGATCGCTGCTAGGGAAATCGCACTGAACATTTTCATAGTTGTTCTCCCCCGACATCGACTCGGTAGAAACGATGCCACCGACGAGGGTACATCTCGGGTTGAACCGGAGGCCATATTCCATTCGGGCTAGAAGCTGCGATCAGGAGACTGATAATCCGCCATATATGGTGCTGGCTGATGTGACCTCGGCGTCTTCGCCGGAGTGAAACGCGTGGGAGTACACTGACTTCCGACGTGATGGACCATGAACGACATACGCCCCGGCACCGTAAGAACGTGGACCCGACGCGCCATGCGGCGGCGTCTCAACCGTCTGGAGGCCCGACCGGGAATCGAACCCGGGTGCAAGGATTTGCAGTCCTCTGCGTCACCACTCCGCCATCGGGCCTCGACGCGGGGAGGCGGCGCAATGCGGTGGAAACGGCCGGGCGTCAACCGCTGAGTTCACCCGTGTGCCGCGGTTAGCGTGCGTTAACCAAAATTTCGCGATCCCCCGATTAAGAAGGGCGAACCGAAGAGCCACGATGTCCATCCCGCTTGCGCTGCCCGGCCCGGGCGGGATACGACAAGGTTAATCAAGTGTATTGCACAACTAATACGGTTGTGCGACGGGGGTGGTATGACGACGACGACGACTCACGCATCCGTGGACATCGCCCGGCTTCGGCAAGCGATGGTCGCCAGCCAGCTACGGCCGAACGCGGTCGACGACCAGCGCGTCGTCACGGCGATGGCGACGATCCCGCGCGAGGCGTATCTGCCTTCGACCGCGGCGTCGCTCGCGTATCGCGACACCGCGATCCCGCTCGGCCGCGCCCGCTACCAGAATTCGCCGCTCGCCACCGCGCGGCTCGTCAACGCCGTCGAGATCGTGCCTGCAGACCGGGTGCTGCTGATCGGCGCGACCGGCGGCTACACCGCGGCGCTGCTGGTCGAGCTCGGCGCGGTCGTGACGGCGGTCGAAAGCGATACCGAACTCGTCGCCGTCGCCCGTACCGCGCTCGGGGACACCGCGACCGTCGTGGAAGCGCCGCTGACCGAAGGCCATGCCCCCGGTGCACCCTACGACGTGCTGTTCGTCGACGGCGCGGTCGAGGAACTGCCGGACGCGCTGCTCGCCCAGCTTCGCGACGGGGCCCGGATCGCGACCGGTCTTGTCCAGAACGGCGTCACCCGCCTTGCGGTCGGTGCCCGCACCGCTGGCGGCCACGCCGTGCAACCCTTTCTCGACGCCGAGTGCGTCATCCTCCCCGGCTTCACCAAGCCCGCCGCCTTTAGGTTCTGACCTCATGACCATTCGCACTGCTCGCGTCGGCCTGTCGGTCGCCGCAACGATCCCGCTCGTCTGCTTCACGGGCACCGCCGCCCCGGCCGAAACGCTGCGCGACGCGCTGCAAAAGGCCTATGCGAGCAACCCGACGATCACCGGCCAGCGCGCCGCCCAGCGCGCCACCGACGAGACGGTTCCGATCGCCCGCTCGGGCGGTCTGCCGTCGCTGTCCGCGAACAGTCAGGCGACCGAAAACGTCGTTCAGGCGAACAACAACTTCCTGAACCCGGAACGGCTGGCGAACGGTCAGCTTCAGTTTTCGGTGCCGATCTACCAGGGCGGCTCGGTCAGGAATGCCGTCAAGGCGGCGGAAACGCGCGTCGAGGCCGGCCGCGCAACGCTCCGTAACACGGAGGCCACGACCTTCACCAACGTTGTCGCCGCGTACATGAACGTTTTGCGCGACGAGGCGATCGTCGGCCTGAACCAGCAGAACGTTCGCGTCCTCGACGTCAATCTGCGCGCCAGTCGTGACCGGTTTCAGGTCGGCGACCTCACCCGCACCGACGTCGCCCAGTCGGAGGCGCGACTCGCGCTCGCCCGCGCGCAGCTTCAGTCGGTGGAGGCGCAGCTGATCTCCAGCCGCGAGAATTACATCGCCGTCGTCGGCACGCCGCCCGGCATGCTCGACCAGCCGCCGGTGATCCCCAATCTGCCGTCGTCGCCATCGCAGGCGGTGGACGTGGCGCTCGATCGCAACCCGCAGTTGCTAGCTGCGCGGAAGTCGGCCGATGCGACGCGCTACGATATCGGCGTCGCTCGCGCGACCCGTCTGCCACGCGTCGCCGCGGTCACGTCCGGCACCTATTTCAATTACCTCGGCTCGGTGCCCAGCGTCGCCAATGGCCAGCGCATTCCGGGCAGCGGCACCGCCCTGACCACCGGTTTCCAGCTGTCGCTGCCGCTGTTCCAGGGGGGGCAACCCGCCGCCCGCGTGCGTCAGGCGGAGGCCGGCCGCGGTCAGGCACTCGAGGTGCTCACCGCGACCGAACGCGCCGTCGTCTCCCAGACCCGCTCGGCTTACGCGATCTGGCAATCCTCGCAGCAGGTGATCGCCTCATCCGAAGCGGCGGTGAACGCCAACAAGCTCAGCCTGGAGGGTGTGCGCGCCGAAAACAGCGTCGGCACCCGGACGATCCTCGACATTCTCAACGCCGAACAGGAACTTTTGAACAGCCAGGTGACGCTCGTCACCGCGCGCCGCGATGCCTATGTCGCAGGCTTCGCGCTGATCGCCGCGATGGGCAACGCAGAGGCCCGCGACCTGGGGCTGGACGGCGGATCGCTCTACGATCCCACGATCAATTACCAGCGCGTGCGCGGTCGGATCGGCGATTTTGGCGGCGACGGAGAGCCGACGCCGATCGCGGGAACGACCCGTTCGACACCGGCCCAAACCGCGATCGTCAACCGGCCGCTCGACCCCGCGCTCGATTCGAACGTTGACAGAAGCCCGGCATTAACCACAGGAAAGTCGTCGCCGAACCGCCAGTAGGGGCGTTTCGATCGGGAAGTGCCGCTGATGGGGGACATGAGCGTGGAGCCGTCGATGGAAGAAATCCTGTCTTCCATCAAACGGATCATCGCGGAAGAAGGCGACGGGCCGACGCGTGGGCGTCGGATGTCCCGTCCCGCGCCCGCGCCACGCGACGACGATCATGAGGTGCTGGAACTCAGCGATCCCATGCCGGAGCCCGGTCGGCCGCAATTCTCGCACGCCGAGCCCGGCGTCGATCGCCGGCCCGAACCCGCTCATGTTGAGCCCGCCCGCGTGGAGACGGCTCGCGCCGAAGCGGCGCGTGTCGAGCCGATCCGTCCGGAACCGCAATCCTATTCCGAGCCGGAGCCTGCTCCCCGGATCGAAGCCAGCCGTGCCGAAGCCGCTCGCATCGAACCGCCGCGTCCGGAACCCGTTGCACCCGCAAAGCCGTCCGCGGCCGAGCCCGAACCGATCATCTCCGCCTCCGCCGCCGAAGCGAGCCGGGGATCGCTCGAGAACCTGTCGCGTCTCCTCGTGAAGCCCGATCCCGCCAGCGACGGCACGCTGGAAGGGATGGTCCGCGACATGCTGCGGCCGATGCTGCGCGATTGGCTCGACCGCAATCTGCCGGCGATGGTCGAGACGATGGTCGCGGACGAGATTGCGCGCATTACCGGTCAGCCGAGATAGCGGACGCGTGACGAACGGAACTGAAGATCGGCCGAACGGTTCGCTCGGCATGGGAACACATGACCTGGCGGGTACGGACGATTTCGAACATGGCCATGTCCCGCCGCCCGTAATCGATCACCGGGCTGCGCCGCACGATGCGCCGCACGACATCTTCTTCGCCGCGGTGAAGACGACCCGGATGCCGATGATCGTCACCGACCCAAAGCGTCCCGACAACCCGATCATCTTCTGCAACGAAGCCTTCACCTTCATGACGGGGTATGAGGAGCACGAGATCGTCGGCTCCAATTGCCGCTTCCTGCAGGGACCGGAAACCGATCGCGACATCATCGACCAGCTTCGCGCCGCGATCGCCAAGCGTGAGGAGATTGCGGTCGAGGTCCTGAATTACCGCAAGAATGGCTCGACCTTCTGGAACGCGTTGTTTGTGTCGCCCGTCTTTGACGAAAGCGGCGAGCTCCTGTATTTCTTCGGCTCCCAGCTCGACATCTCCCGCCGTCGCGAGGCGGAAGAGGCGCTGCACGAAGCGCAGAAGATGGAGGCCGTCGGCAAGCTGACCGGCGGTATCGCGCACGACTTCAATAATCTTCTGCAAGTCATTCTGGGATATGTCGATATCCTCGAAGCGAAGATCGACGCGTCCGACCGCGGCGCGCGCCGGGCGGTCGATGCGATCGCGATGTCGGCCAATCGCGGCGCGACGCTGACCCAGCAACTGCTCGCGTTCGCGCGCAAGCAGGAGTTGCGTGACCGCCTGCTCAATTTCAACCAGCTGATCGCCGACTTCCGCCCGATCCTCGATCGCACCGCAGGGGAGGGAGTGACTCTGCGTCGCCAGCTCGACGACCATTTGTGGAACTGCCGCATCGATCCGGTGCAGGCGGAAATGGCGCTGCTCAACATCATCGGCAACGGCCGCGACGCGCTGGGCGGATCGGGCACGATCACGATCTCCACGCGCAACGCCGTGTTGCCCGACGACGGTGCCGGCGCTTCGCTGAAGCTACAGCCCGGCGAATATGCCGCGATCACGATCGGCGACGATGGTCCGGGCATCGATCCGACGATCGTCGACAAGATCTTCGACCCGTTCTTCACGACCAAGGAAATGGGCAAGGGTACTGGCCTCGGCCTCGCGATGGTCTATGGTTTCATGCGCCAGTCCGGCGGGCTCGCCACGGCCGAAAATCAGGAGGGCGGTGGCGCGCTCTTCACCCTCTACTTCCCACGCGCCAGCGGTTCCTCTACCGAACGCCGCTCGCCGGTCGTCCAGCCACAGTCGCGCGGTGGCGTCGAACGCGTGCTGATGGTCGAGGACCAGATCGAGGTCGGCGAACTCGGGCAGGAGATGCTGCGGGACCTCGGCTATGACGTCACGCTCGTGAACAGCGCGCGCGCCGCGCTCGACGTGCTGGCCGGCGACTCGGACTTCAAGCTGCTGTTCACCGACATCCTCATGCCCGGCGGCATGAACGGCGTCGGTCTCGCCAACGCCGTGAAGCGCGACTATCCGCGCACCGCGGTGCTGCTGACCACCGGTTTCGCGGACGAGGCGATCGACGAGGGTGCGCGCAGCTACGAACTGATCCGGAAACCCTATCGCCGCACCGAACTGAACGAACGCATCCGTCAGGTGCTCGACAAACCCGGCGCGCGAACCTGAGGCTTGTTGTCGCAGGTTAAGGCTTCTGCTTTATCTTGCCGCCATGAAGCACTTCCTCCTCGCGAGCGTCGCGCTCGCCGTCACCGTATCTCCCGCCGTTATCTCGCCCGCAGCCGCTCGCCAGTTGACGATCGACGACGTGACGATGCTCAGCCGCATCGGTACGCCCACCGCGTCGAAAGACGGCCATTGGCTCGTCTGGGCGCAACGCGAAACCGACCTCGCCAACGATCGCGGCACCTACGACCTCTGGCGGCTCAACCTGACGAAGCGCGGCGCGAAGCCCGAAAAGCTGGCGGCGGAACCGGCCGTCAACGAGAACGACCCGCAGATCGTCGGCGACACCGTCTACTTCACCTCCGACAAGGATGGCGGCGACGGCGCAGTCTGGTCGATGCCGGTGACGGGTGGCGAGGCGCGCAAGCTCACCGCATTTCAGGGCAGCTTCAGCGGCTTCAAGGTGTCACCCGATGCATCGAAGCTGCTCATCTGGGCCGATCGCCTGCCCGGCGCGCCCAGCCTGACCCCGGCGATGGTCAAGAAGGCCGCGGATGCCGGCTCCGGCCGCACGTACGACCAGCTGTTCGTCCGCCACTGGGACACCTGGGCGGACGGCACCCGCTCGCAGCTCTTCGTCCTGCCGCTGACCGCCAACGGCGCGACCGGAGACGGCGTCGTGATCGAGGGCGCGCTGGTCGGCGACACGCCGTCGAAGCCCTATGGCGGCGGGGAGGAATTGGCGTGGAGCCCCGACAGTCGCACCGTATACTTCGCCCTGCGCGAAGCGGGCCGGATCGAGTCGACCTCGACCAATCTCGACATCTTCTCCGCCCCCGCCGATGGCTCCGCCGCGCCGACGAACCTCACCGCCGACAATGACGGCATGGACAATCTGCCGACCGTATCGCCCGATAGCCGCAGCCTGGCCTATTTCGCGATGAAGCGCCCCACCTACGAAGCCGACCGTCAGGTGCTGATGATCCGCGACCTCGCCTCCGGTCAGGTGCGGGCGGTGACGGAGGCGTGGGACCGTTCCGTGGCGTCGATCGCATGGGCGCCCGACAGCCGGTCGCTCTACGTCACCGCCGACGACGTGCAGGAGACGCCCCTGTTCCGCGTCGATGCAAAGACGGGCAAGGTCCAGCGGCTGACCGGCGAAGGCCATGTCTCTGCTGTGGCCGTCGTACCGAAGGGTGCGGTGGTGGCGATGAACAGCCTCGTCGCACCCGACGATTATTACATGATCTCAAAGCCGAAGCAGGCGCAGCGCTTGACGGGCGTGAACGTCGATAAGCTCGCCGGCATCGACATGCCGACCGTGAGCCGCTTCAGCTTCACCGGCGCGAACAACGACACCGTGTACGGCTATGCCGTCAAACCGGTCGGCGCGACGGGGAAGGTACCGGTCGCCTACATGGTCCATGGCGGACCGCAGGGATCGAGCAACAATAGCTGGTCGTACCGCTGGAACCCCGCCGTGTTCGCGGGCGCCGGCTATGGCCTGGTCGCAGTCGATTTCCACGGCTCCACCGGATACGGGCAAGCCTTCACCGATGCGATCCGCGGCAATTGGGGTGGCTGGCCGCTCGAGGACCTTCAGAAGGGCCTCGCCGCCGCGACCGCCAAGTTCGGCTGGCTCGACGACGACAATGCCTGTGCGCTGGGGGCGTCCTATGGCGGCTACATGATGAACTGGATCGAGGGCCAGTGGCCCGATCGCTTCAAGTGCATCGTCCAGCACGACGGCGTCTTCGACGCCCGCGCGATGGCCTACGAAACCGAGGAGCTCTGGTTCGACGAGTGGGAGCATGGCGGCAAGACCTATTACGAGGACCCCGCCGCGTTCGAAAAGTGGAACCCCGTCAACCACGTCGCCGCGTGGAAGACGCCGCAGCTCGTTATTACCAGCGAGAAGGATTTCCGCATCCCCTACACGCAGGGGCTGGCCGCCTTCACTGCGCTCCAGCGGCGCGACATTCCCTCACGCCTGCTCGTCTTCCCAAACGAGAATCACTGGGTGCTGAAACCGAAGAATTCGCGTCAATGGTATCGGGAGGTGCTGGGCTGGATGGGGAAGTGGACCGGTCCGAAATGATGCTGGCGGGCTGGGGGGTGACGAACCGCGCGCAGCCCCGCTAAGGGTCCTGCATGACCGAACTTCCCAAGATCTTCGACCCCGCCGCCATCGAACAGCGCTGGTACGCCCATTGGGAAGCGAACGGCCTGTTCCGCCCCGATCGTCCGGGCGCGGAGCCGTGGACGATCGTCAACCCGCCGCCGAACGTCACGGGCAGCCTCCATATCGGCCACGCCCTCGACAATACGCTGCAGGACATCCTGACGCGCCATGCCCGTCTGAAGGGCAAGGATGCGCTGTGGGTGGTCGGCACCGACCATGCCGGCATCGCGACGCAAATGGTGGTCGAACGCCAGATGGCCGCCAAAGGCGAGAAGCGCACCGACCTGACGCGCGAGGCGTTCGTCGCACGCGTGTGGGACTGGAAGGCGGAGTCCGGCGGCCAGATCACGCAGCAGTTGCGCCGTCTCGGCTGCTCGATGGACTGGGCGAACGAGCGGTTCACGATGGACGAGGGCTTCTCCGCCGCCGTTCTGAAGGTGTTCGTCGATCTTCACAAACAGGGGCTGCTGTATCGCGACAAGCGGCTGGTGAACTGGGACGCGGGCCTCGGCACCGCGATCAGCGATCTCGAGGTCGAGACGCGCGAGATCCAGGGCAAGTTCTGGCATCTGACCTATCCGCTCGCGGACGGCAGCGGCACGATCTCCGTCGCGACGACGCGCCCGGAAACGATGCTCGCCGATATGGCGGTCGCGGTGAACCCGTCCGACGAACGGTATACTGTGCTGATCGGCCGTCAGGTGCGCCTGCCGATCACCGGCCGCCTGATCCCGGTCGTCGCCGACGAGCACGCCGATCCCGAATTGGGTTCGGGCGCGGTCAAGATCACGCCAGGCCATGATTTCAATGACTTCGAGGTCGGACGTCGCGCCGGGATCGAGGCGCGCGACATGCTCAACATGCTCGATGCGCAGGCCCGTATTGTCCAGTGTGGCGGCGTTCCCGACGAGTTGATCGGCCTCGATCGCTTCGACGCCCGCAAACGCGTGGTCGAGATGCTGGAGCAGGCCGGCGCGCTGGAGCGGGTCGAGGATCGCGTCATCCAGACCCCGTATGGCGACCGCTCCGGCGTCGTGATCGAGCCTTGGCTGACCGACCAATGGTATGTCGACGCCAAGACGCTGGCGCAGCCCGCGATCGAGGCGGTCCGGACCGGCGCGATCAAGCTGGTGCCGAAGACGTGGGAGAAGACCTTCTTCAACTGGATGGAGAACATCCAGCCGTGGTGCGTCTCGCGGCAGCTCTGGTGGGGCCACCGCATCCCGGCGTGGTTTGCGGAGGACGGCCGCATCTTCGTCGCTGAGACGGAGGCCGAAGCGCAGGCCGAGGCGGGCGAGGGCGTGCCCCTGGTCCGCGATCCCGACGTGTTGGATACGTGGTTCTCGTCCGCACTCTGGCCGTTTGCGACACTGGGTTGGCCCGAACAATCCAATGGCCACCCGCCGTTCGTCCTGAGCGAAGTCGAAGGACAGGCCCAGAGCGGCACATCGGGTGGGGGTGCGTCGACGGCGCCCGGCGAGAGTTTGAATGGCCGCTACCCTAATGACGTGCTCATCTCCGGATTCGACATCCTGTTCTTCTGGGATGCCAGGATGATGATGCAGGGCATTCACTTCATGGGAGATGTTCCCTTCAAGACCCTGTATTTGCACGGCCTCGTCCGCGCGGCCGACGGCGCGAAGATGTCGAAGTCCAAAGGTAACACCGTCGATCCGCTCGGCCTGATCGACACCTATGGCGCGGACGCGCTGCGCTTCTTCATGGCGGCGATGGAAAGCCAGGGCCGCGACATTAAGATGGATGAGAAGCGGGTCGAGGGTTACCGCAACTTCGCGACCAAGCTCTGGAACGCGTGCCGGTTCGCGCAGGCGAACGGCATCGGCGGATCGACCACGCTCGAACCTCCCACCGCCACCCACGCCGTCAACCAGTGGATCGTCGCGGAATGCGTCGCCACGGTGCAGGCGGTCGACCTCGCCCTTGCCGAATTGCGCTTCGATGCCGCGGCCAATGCGATCTACCAGTTCGTCTGGAGCCGCTTCTGCGACTGGTATCTGGAACTCATCAAAACGAACATCGATGATGAGACCAAGGCCGTAGCCGGTTGGGTTCTCGACCAAATCCTGGTCCTTCTCCACCCGTTCATGCCCTTCATCACCGAAGAGCTATGGCATGGCCTGGCACCACGCGATCACGACCTGATCGTCGGGCGCTGGCCGATGCCGGACGCGCGCGCGCTGCATCCGGAGGCGGAGCAGGAGATCGACTGGCTGATCCACCTCGTCGGCGACATCCGCGCCGCCCGCACCGAACTCAATGTGCCACCGGGCGCACGCCTACCGCTGCACGTTCGCGATGCGTCGGAACAAACTCTGACCAGGCTGGAACGCCAGCGTCCAGTGCTCGCGCGCATGGCCAGAGTCGATCTCGCCGAAGGGCAGGGCGGGGGTGGTGCGGCACAGGTTGTGGTCGAGGAAGCGACCTTCATCCTGCCGCTGGAAGGTGTCATCGACCTCGACGCTGAACGCACCCGCCTGACGAAGGCGATCGCCGCCGCGGAGAAGGAGCGCGATGCGCTGAACGGCCGGCTGTCGAACGCCAGCTTCATCGAACGCGCCAAGCCCGAGGCCGTAGAAAAAGCGCGAGCCGATCATGCCGACAAGCAGGCCGAAGCCACGCGCTTGCAGGCGGCGTTGGGACGGTTGGGCTAAAACGCCAGGTTCAGTGCTCCCGCGAAGCCGGGAGCCCAGTTTGAAAAAAACGGGCGTGCTCGCGGCCACTGGTCTCCCGCCTGCTTTATGGTAGCTGCTCGCCCAGTAACCCACCCCGGCGAAGGCCGGCGTCCAGGTGCCGCCCGGAAAGTGAAACTCACCGCAGTCGCCGACATTGGACCCCGTCCTTTGCCGGGATAGTTCGGACCTCATCGAGACATTGGCTGCGAGAATCCCTGTCCTACACCCTCCGCATCTGCCATCGTCCGGGTCGCTCGCACCCTGAGCACCGAGACCGATGCGACCTGCGCAAACGAGCCGCATAGGACTAACCTTAGCCTAACCTTCCGCGAGCACACCGATCTATGGCACGGAACGACCTCACGACCGGCCCGATCGCTACGACGTTGATCGCGTTCGCTTTACCAACGCTGGGATCGAACATCCTCCAGTCGCTGAACGGGTCGATCAACGCGATCTGGGTGGGCCGCTTTTTGGGGGAGGACGCGCTCGCCGCGACGTCCAACGCCAACATCATCATGTTCCTGATGTTCGGTGCGGTGTTTGGGTTCGGCATGGCCGCGACGATCCTCGTCGGGCAGGCGTGGGGGCGGGGTGACGTCATGGAGGCGCGGCGTGCCTTCGGGTCCGCCATCGGACTGGTGCTGGCATCGTCGATCGTGGTGGCGGCGCTGGGTTTCGCCTTCGCCCACCCGATCCTCGTCGCGCTCGCCACGCCCGGGCCGGCGCTGCCGCTGGCCGAATCCTATCTGCGCGTGATCTTCCTAGGGCTGCCGGCTTCGATGATGCTGGTGCTGGCGATGATGGGCCTGCGCGGCACGGGCGACTCGATGACGCCCTTGTGGTTCATGATCCTCGCGGTGATCTTTGACGCGGGCCTCAACCCGCTGCTGATCCTCGGGGTCGGTTCGTTCCCGCGGATGGGCATCGCCGGCTCCGCCACGGCGACGCTGATCGCCAACGGCATCGCGATCGCCGGACTGGTCGGCTATATGAGCTGGCGCAAGCTGCCGATCCGCCTCTCCGGCGCAGACCGCGCATTCATCAAGCCCGATCCCGCTCTGGTCCGCCTGATCTTGGCCAAGGGCCTGCCGATCGGTGCGCAGATGTTGGTAATCTCCGTCGCCGGGCTGGCGATGGTGGGCCTCGTCAACCGGGAGGGCGTGGCGACCACCGCCGCCTATGGCATCACGCTGCAACTCTGGGGTTACGTGCAGATGCCCGCGCTCGCGATCGGCGCGGCGGTCAGCGCGATGGCGGCGCAGAACATCGGCGCGAACCGATGGGACCGGGTGTCGCAGATCACGCGCGCCGGCCTGATCTGCAATCTGGCGATGACGGGTGTGCTGGTCGGCGCAGTCATGTGGTTCGACCGCACGACGCTTGGCCTGTTCCTCGCCGCCGACAGCCCGTCGATCCCGATCGGCCAGCACATCGCGCAGATCGCAAGCTGGAGCTTCATCCTGTTCGGCGCGACGATGGTCCTGTTCGGCACCGTCCGCGCGAATGGGGCGGTCTGGGGGCCGCTGATCATCCTGTTCGTCGCGATGTTCCCCGTGCGGCTCGGCATCGCGCTGCTCGCACGGCCGGCCCTGGGGGCGGACGCCCTCTGGTGGAGCTTCCCCATCGGATCGACCGTCACGCTGATCGGCGCGATGCTCTACTATATCTACGGTCCGTGGAGGCGCGGTCGGTTGTTGCCCGCGGAGGCGCCGCCGGTCGCTCAACCGGCGGAGTAGCTACCGCGCGATGACCTCGCGCCCGCCCTTCCACAGGGTTACTGCGCGCCCCTCGACCGGAAGTCCGTGGAACGGAGTATTTCCAGCCGAAGCAAAGGCTTCGCCATCGATCCTCCAAGCGGTTCGTGGATCGAGCAGCAGCAGGTCGGCCGGTTGACCGACCGCCAACGTCCCGCTGTCGACCCCCAGCACGCTCGCCGGGTTTGTCGCCAGCATCGCGAACAGCCGCTCCATCGATACCAGCCCGTCCCGCACCAGCATCAACGCGAGCGGCAGCAGCGTCTCCGCCCCGGCCATGCCCGCCGCCGAGTCGGCAAAGGGCAGGCGCTTCGCTTCCGGCCCATGCGGGTCGTGGCCGGACGACAGCACGTCGATCGTCCCGTCCGCCACCGCGGCAAGGCATGCCTGCCGATCAGCCTCCTCCCGTAAAGGCGGCGAAAGATGCGCGAAGGTCCTGAAATCACTGACCGCCATCGCCGACAGGTGCAGATGTGCGGGCGTGATGCCGCAAGTCACCGCAACGCCACGCCGCTTGGCCGCCCGCACCAGATCGAGCGCCGCCGCCGTCGTCACCTGGCGGATATGCAGCCGCGCCCCCGCCTCCTCCGCCAGCATCAGGTCGCGTGCCACGGCCAGCGCTTCGGCGACTGCCGGTGCGGCCGCCAGCCCCAACCGGGTCGCCGTCTCGCCCTCGGTCGCAACCGCATGCTGGGTCAGCGCACCGTCCTCCGCATGCGTCACCACCGCCATGTCCAGCCCTGCGGCATAAGCCAGCACCCGCGCCATGACCGCCGAGTCGGCAATCCAGCCGCGACCGGTCCCCACCGCCTTCGCCCCTGCTTCGGCACAGATCGCCATCTCAGCGAGATCGCGCCCCTTCAATTCGCGTGTCGCGGCAACGATCGGGTGGATCCAAAGGTCGGGCTTCCCCACCAAGGCCGCGCGCTGCACGATGCCGGGATCGTCCAGCACCGGCGATTGATCCGGCATCAGCCCGACCCGCACGATCCCGCCGCGCCGGCACGCCTCCCGGTCGACCTTGAACACGCCGAGATCGACGATACCCGGCGCGAGCAGCGCACCGCCGCAGTCGACGACCTCCGCGCCCTCCGGTACCTCCACGACGCCAACCGCCGCGATCATGCCGTCACGGACCAGCAGCCCACCCGTCGTGACGCCGTCCGGCAGGACCAGCCGTGCATTCGTCAATGCCAGCATCACCAGGCCTCCACCCCGCGCGCCCGACGCGTCAGCACGTCGAGGCACGCCATGCGCACCGCGACGCCCATCGCCACTTGTTCGGTGATTGCCGACTGCGGCCCGTCCGCGACCGCCGAGTCGATCTCGACGCCGCGGTTCATCGGTCCTGGATGCATCACCATTGCCCCCGGCACCGCCCGCGCCAGCCGTTGCTCGGTCAACCCATAGCGCAGTCGGTATTCGCGGGGGGAGGGGACCAGCGCCCCGTCCATCCGCTCGTTCTGCAATCGCAGCATCATCACCACGTCCGCCCCCTCCAGCGCCGCATCGAAATCGGTGAAGGCAGTCACCCCCATCCGCTCGATCGCCTTCGGCATCAGTGTCGAGGGCGCGCAGACGCGGACCTCCGCGGCGAGAGCAGTCAGGCTCAGGATGTTCGAACGCGCGACGCGGCTGTGCAGCACGTCGCCGCAGATCACCACGCGCTGGTTGGCGATCGTGCCGCGCCGCCGCCGGATCGTCAGTGCGTCGAGCAGCGCCTGGGTCGGATGCTCGTGCCGGCCGTCACCGGCGTTCAGGACCGCGCAGTCCACCTTGTCGGCGATCATCTTCACCGCGCCCGAACTCATGTGGCGGATGACGATCACGTCGGCACGCATCGCGTTCAGCGTCTGCGCTGTGTCGATCAACGTCTCGCCCTTCTTCACGCTGGACTGCGCAGCGTGCATGTTCACGACGTCCGCACCCAGTCGCTTCCCGGCGATCTCGAAACTCAGCAGCGTGCGCGTGCTGTTCTCGAAGAAGGCGTTGATCTGCGTCAGGCCGGCGAGCGGCGCCGCGCTTTTCGCGTGGGTCCGGTTAGCCTCGACCCAGTTTTCCGCCTCGTCGAGCAGGAAGGCGATCTCATGCGGCTGGAGGCCGTCGATCCCAGTCAGGTGGCGATGCGGAAAGACTGCGCCCCCCTGGATCATCGTGGCGGGGCGGTGGTCTGAACGTTCCATCGACGCCCGCGGGTAGCGAAGCCGGGAGCGACGGGCAAGCCGCCGCTCCCGGCGTGCGAGGGTCAGGCGATAGTGGCGATCTGCCGACGGCGACGCAAGCCGGCACCGGTCACGCCGATCCCGCCGATCATCAGCGCCCAGCTCGCCGGCTCCGGCACAGCGGAAAGTAGGGCATTGTCCGGCGCGAAATCGCTGATGTCGCTATTCCCGGCAAAGCCGACGCGCGGCCACAGATTGAAACCGTAGCGATCGAACGCAAATCCGGTCGACGGCAGCAACGCAGCGTCGATGCGCGCCGTGAAGCTATTGCCCACGATCGAAATGTCGGCGGAATCCAGTGTTGCGGCGCCGAGCCGTCCCGTGCCATCCTTGTTGATGACGATCGCCTGATTGAAGATGACGTTGCGCTGGCCGATCGACGCGAACGGGCGGATCGTGCCGGTGCCCGTGTTCACGCCGATGACGTAGATACCCGGAGATCCGGCGACGATCGTTCCGGCCATCGTCGCCCCCAGCAGGAACTGGGCGCTACCGGCGTCGTAGCTGACGGAAAAGCTCGTGACGTCCAGATCCGCAAGGCGCGGTCCGGTGTAGCTGGCGAGGAAGTCGTTGGTGGCATCGACGACGGTGGTGGCGGATGCGGGGGCGGAGCCCAGCGCGATGGCGGCCGACAAGATCGCGAAAACGGGTTTCATGGTCTTCTCCTGGTGAGCGGACACGAGCCCGCCTCTGGAGGCTAACCCATATCGTTAACGAAGCTTGCTTTCATATCCGAAACGATCAGTTTCGCTTTAGGTTTGATTAATTGTCAGGGCGTCTATCGCACCTTGCAGTATGTAGGCGGCAGCAAGGTTGTCGATCCGCTCGGCCCGCTTGGCGCGGCTCATATCCTGTTCGATCATCGCACGCTCCACCGCGACCGTGGACCAACGTTCGTCCCAGAGCAGCACCGGCCCCATGTCCTCGACCAGACGGGCGAACGAACGAGACGACTGGCTGCGCGGGCTTTCTGTGCCGTCGAGGTTGAGCGGCAACCCGATGACGAGGCCGCGCACACCCTGCGCCTTGGCCAGCTCCAGCAATTGCACCTTGTCCTTGGTGAACTTCGTCCGGCGTACGAGCGTCGCAGGGCTGGCAAAGGTCCAGCCGGCGTCGCACAGCGCGGTGCCGATCGTCTTCATGCCGACATCGAGCCCCATCAACCGGCCGCCGGTCGGCAGCACCTCCAGAAATGCGGCGGGTTGCGTCGTAATCATCGTATGAATGCCGCCATCCGGCGGGCTGCATCGGCGCGGACGTTCGCCCAGAACAAACTGTAGTCGTAAACGTGATAATTGTTACCCGGCAGCACGTACGGTCCTACGTCCGGCCCTTCGCCGATCAGCAGGAACCCGCGACCCTGGCACCGCGCCGGCACCTTGCCCGCTACGATTTCGGCGGTCGCAAGATCCTTGGCGGGATAGAGCGTACCTAGATTGGCGCTGGCAGGGGCCGGGATGTCGGGCCGTCCGACCAGCGGATTGGTGCAGACCATTTGCGTGTTTTGTCGGCTCTGCCCGTCGAAACCGCGCGTGCGATCGTAGGTGTCGGTAATCAGCGACGGGTCGGCGGGCTCCGCGAAGGTCAGCCACGACAGAGTGCAGCCCGGCTGATCCGGCGTCCGACATTCGGGCAGGCCCATCGCCGGCAGGTCGGTCGCGCGCGACACCGGCCAGCCGACGACGTACGCAGCAACGATCCGCCGGCGCAGACTTGCATCCTTCGCCACCCTGTCGCGCAGTAGATGCGTCAGGTGCAGTGCGCCCTGACTATGGCCGGCAAGGATGATCGGCCGATCGGGCGCGATCTGTCGCAGGAAGCTGTCGAACGCGGCATCGACATCGCCATACGCCAGTCGCAAAGCGCGCTCGGCATCCGCGGCGCTGGTCAGGAACGCGCCGAAAGTGGCCTGCCGATAGCGGGGAGCCCACACTTCGCCGACCTCGTTGAAGGCGCTCGCCTGCCCGCGGATGAACAGCGCGGCGCGGTCGTTGGTCTCCGGATCGGTGACCGGCGCGTTCCAATGATCCCGGCTGACATAGGAGGTCGGGTGGATGAAGAACACCGCCGCACCGCCGGCCTTGGCGCGCGGGCTATACCCGGCCGGCATCCACAGTGCCGGGTTGCCCGGCAAGTCGGGCCGGGCGAGCCACATCGCCTTGTCGTCATAGGCGCGGCTTGCGACGCTCGGCTGTGCGCGGAACGCCTCGCCCGGCACCAGCGTCCAGCGGATCAGGTCGTTGCCGTAAAAGCGATAGGCGAACGCCCCCGCGATCACGAGCACGATCAACACCACCATCACGTACAGGAACTTGCGCGCCACCGACTACTCCACTCTTCGTGCCCGCCCGTGCCCCAGCGGGCGCGGCAGTGCAAATTGCATTGCGCGGCGGCGACGCGCGATGCTAGCCGCACGGCCATGTCAGTCGATACCGCCACCGTAAGAAAGATCGCGAGCCTCGCCCGCATCGCGATCACCGAGGAGGACGCCGCCCGCGTCGCCCCGGAACTGGACAACATCCTCCACTGGATCGAACAATTGGGAGAGGTTGATACGTCGGGCGTCGAGCCGATGACGGCCGTCATCCCGAACACGCTCAGGCTGCGCGACGATGTCGTGACCGCGGGTGGTATCCGCGACGACCTGATGAAGAACGCACCGCAGGCCGAACACGGCTTCTTCGCGGTTCCGAAGGTGATCGAATAATGGCCGACTTGACGGATCTGGGCATTGCCGACCTGCGCGACGGAGTCCGCGACGGCAGCTTCGCTGCGGTCGAGGTTGCGGAGGCGTTCAACGCCCGTGTCGTCGGCGCGAAGGCGCTGAACGCATTCCTCGTCGAGACGCCCGATCATGCGCTGACCGCCGCCCGCGCCGCCGACGCCGCGCGGGCTGCCGGCGATGCACCGAAGCCCCTCGCCGGCGTGCCGATCGGCATGAAGGACCTGTTCTGCACCGCCGGCGTCCAGACGACCGCGGCCAGCCACATCCTCGAAGGATTCGTCCCGCCCTACGAATCGACCGTGTCGCAGAACCTATGGGATGCGGGCGCGGGGATGCTCGGCAAGCTCAACATGGACCAGTTCGCGATGGGTTCGTCGAACGAGACGAGCTATTTCGGGAACGTCATTTCCCCTTGGCGGCGCAAGGACGGGGGCAACGCTCCCCTCGCACCCGGCGGATCGTCGGGCGGCTCGTCCTCGGCGGTCGCGGCGCGGCTGTGTCCGGGTGCGACCGGCACCGACACGGGTGGCTCGATCCGTCAGCCGGCGGCGTTCGTCGGCATCAGCGGCATCAAGCCCACCTATGGGCGCTGCTCGCGCTGGGGCACGATCGCCTTCGCATCGTCGCTCGATCAGGCGGGGCCGATGGCACGCGACGTTACCGACTGCGCGATCATGCTGGAGGCGATGTCGGGTTTTGATGCGAAGGACGCGACGTCGCTGCAACTTGAGGTTCCCCGCTGGGAGGCGCACCTCTCGCCCGACCTGAAGGGCAAGCGCGTCGGCGTGCCGAAGGACTACCGGGTCGACGGCATGCCGTCGGAAATCGAAGCACTGTGGCAGCAGGGCATCGACTGGCTGCGCGATGCCGGTGCGGAGATCGTCGAGGTCTCGCTGCCGCATACCAAGTACGCGCTGCCCGCTTATTACATCATCGCCCCCGCGGAGGCGTCGTCGAACCTCGCCCGCTATGATGGCGTCCGCTACGGCCTGCGCGATCTGCCGGACGGTGCCAACCTTCAGGACATGTACGCCGCTACGCGCGCGGACGGTTTCGGGGACGAGGTGAAGCGGCGCATCCTGATCGGCACCTATGTGCTGTCGGCCGGCTTCTACGACGCCTATTACACGCAGGCGCAGAAGGTCCGCGCGCTCATCGCTCGCGACTTCGAAAAGGCGTGGGAGGTGTGCGACGTCCTGCTCACCCCGACCGCGCCCTCCGCGGCGTTCGCGCTGGGCGAGAAGTCGTCGGACCCGATCGCGATGTACTTGAACGACGTGTTCACCGTCCCGTCGTCGCTGGCGGGGCTGCCGGCGATGAGCGTGCCGGGTGGCCTCGACAAGGACGGGCTGCCGCTCGGGCTCCAGATCATCGGCAAGCCGCTCGACGAGCAGGGCGTCCTGAACGCCGGTTTGGCGATTGAGGAGCGGGCGGGGTTTTTGGCACGTCCGGAGGCTTGGTGGTAACTTCGCGAGCCTTCGTCGCGCACAATGTCGAGGTGCTGCGGGAAGCGCAGAACGCGCTGAACGTCGCCTTCGGTGCGATCCTGAGCGCATATGTCGGCGTGTCGTTGTCCGAGATCGACAACCATCCGTTCGACCAGCATGTCCTCGCGCGGTTCTTCCTGGCGCTGGCGGTCTTCATTCTGGGGCTATGCGTCGGCAACAGCGTCATCCTGCGCGGCGAGTATCGGCTCGGCGTCCTGTTTCTGGGCTTCGCGGCGGGGGCGGCGGTGATCGCCCACCACGAAGCCTATGAGCTCGGCTTTCAACCGGCGATCCTGCGTATCCTCAGCGGCTGCTGGATCGTCGCGCTGCTCGGCAGCAATGCGGTGCTCACCGCCATCAACTATATTCATCATCGGAACCGGACATGAGCGACTATCGTATCCAGGGCGCGACGGGCGAGTGGGAGGTCGTGATCGGCCTCGAGGTGCACGCGCAGGTCACCTCCAACGCCAAGTTGTTCTCGGGCTCGTCCACCACTTTCGGCGCCGAGCCGAACACGCAGGTGTCGCTGGTCGATGCCGCGATGCCGGGCATGCTGCCGGTGCCGAACGCCGAGTGCATCCGTCAGGCGGTCCGCACCGGCATGGCGATCGACGCGCAGATCAACACATGGTCGCGGTTCGACCGGAAGAACTATTTCTACGCCGATCTGCCGCAGGGCTATCAGATCAGCCAACTCTACCACCCGTTGGTTGGTGAAGGCGCGATCGACATATCGCTGGACGAGAAGAACCCGGATGCCAGCGGCAAGCGGATCGGGGTGGAGCGCATCCATGTCGAGCAGGATGCGGGCAAGCTGATGCACGACCAGCATCCCACGCGCTCCTATGTCGACCTCAACCGATCGGGCGTCGCACTGATGGAGATCGTCAGCCGTCCCGACATGGCTTCGCCTGCCGAAGCGGGGGCTTACCTGCGGAAGTTACGGTCGATCCTGCGCTATGTCGGATCGTGCGACGGCAATATGGAAGAAGGATCGATGCGCGCCGACGTGAACGTCAGCGTTCGCAAGGCGGGCGAGCCGCTGGGCACCCGCACCGAAACGAAGAACGTCAATTCCGTCCGCTTCGTCATGGCCGCGATCGAGCACGAGGCGAACCGTCAGGTCGATGTGCTCGAATCCGGGGGTCGCATCGTACAGGAAACGCGACTGTTCGACCCCGACAAGGGCGTGACGCGGTCGATGCGCTCGAAGGAAGACGCGCACGATTACCGCTACTTCCCCGACCCCGACCTGCTGCCGCTGGTTCTGGACGACGCGTTTCTCGAGGCGTGCCGGGCATCGCTGCCGGAACTGCCGGATGCCAAGCGCCGCCGGTACGAGGCGGCGGGGATCACCCCGTACAACGCCACCGTGTTGACGGCCGAGGTCGAGAGCGCACGCTGGTTCGATGCGCTGCTGGAGGCGGGGGCGGCGGCTCCGCAGGCAGCGAACTGGACCACGTCCGAGCTGTTCGGCGCGCTCAACCGCACCGGCCGCGGCTTCGCCGACAGCCCGGTCACGCCGGTACAGGCGGCGGAACTGCTGGCGCTGGTCGCGGACGGTACACTGTCGAACAGCCTCGCCAAGCAGGTGTTCGAGATCATGCTCGAAACCGGTGACGGTGCCATCAAGGTTGTCGAGGATCGTGGCCTGAAACAGACCAGCGACACGGGGGCAATCGATGCGGCGATCACCGCGATCATAGCGGCCAATGCGGACAAGGTCGCCGATTACCGTGGTGGCAAGGACAAGCTGTTCGGATTCTTCGTCGGGCAGACGATGAAGGCGATGGCGGGCAAAGCCAATCCGGGCGTCGTCAACGAGCGCCTGAAAGCAATGCTCGATCAAGGGTGAAACTCGCTTGCATATAGCGGAGCGATCTGTAGCCTGATCTCATCCCGTCGTGGAGGCGGGCCTTGAGGGGGCTCAAGCGGCATGTTCGGTCGGATCGTTGCGGTGTTCTTCGCTTGCGCAGGGCTGTTCACCCTCGCCGGCCCGGTGGCCGCGCAAGAGAAGTCCGCCGTTCGCCCGGGTTTCGTCCTGAAACCCGGCAGCGCGCGTATCCTGTTGTTTCGACCGAGGATCCTCGTCGGCGCGCAATCGACCGGTGCCATGTTCGAGCCCAACGCCGATTGGACGGAGCAAGCGCGCGAAAACCTCGGCAAGGCGTTGGCGGCGGCTCAGACGACGCTGGGCAATACCGTGGTGGTTGCGCCCGAGGCGATCGGCAAGGCAGCCGCGCGACTGGCGGCCTATCAGGCGCTGTTCGCCACCGTGGCGGACGCCGTGGTCGAATATCAGTTCTTCGCCGGTAACCGCCTGCCGACGAAGAAACGCGCCGGGCAGTTCGACTGGACGCTGGGGCCGGGGGTGGCCGATCTCGCGAAGGATACGGGCTGCGACTACGCGCTCTTCATCGGCACGGAGGACCAGTATGGCTCGACCGGCCGCAAGATCTTCCAGTTCGTTGCCGCGGTGGCGCGGGTGCCGATCGTGTCCGGATCGCACAAGGGGCAGGCCGGGCTCGTCGATCTGAGGACCGGCGATCTCGTATGGTTGAACGCGGACATGCGGATGGGTGGCGACGTGCGCGATCCCGCCGGCGCCAGCAAGCGCATGATGCAGCTGCTGGAGGACTTTCCGGGACGGTCCCTCGACGCCGCTGCCAACGCCGAATCCCGCGTGGCGACGCGCTGATATGCGGGTCGCCACGCGCCTCGCGCTCGCCACGACGCTCGTCGTCCTGTTCGGCCTGTCGAGCGCGGCGGGCGAAACGCCCGCAGCGGTGCCGCTGCCGCCCTATGCCGGTGCCTATCAGCCGCAAACCGTGGACGAGCGCGGCGCGTGGATGATGGCGGATGAAGCGGAGCGATCGTTGCGCGACTCGCCCGCGCTGATCGGCGACCCCGCGCTCAACGCCTATCTGCAGCGCGTGCTGTGCCGCACGGTAGGGGAGGATCGGTGTCGCGGCATCCGCATCTACATCCTCCGCGTGGCGGATGTGAACGCGTCGATGATGGCGAACGGCACGCTCCAGATCTGGAGCGGTATCCTCCTGCGCATGCAGAACGAGGCCGAACTGGCGGGCGTGCTGGGCCATGAATTCGCCCATTTCGAACGGCGGCATCAACTCAATCATTTTCGCAAGGCGCGAACCGCCACCGACATCGCCGCATGGGCGGGCCTCGCAGGCGGACGTTACGGGCCAACCGTCGCTTTCTCGGCGCAAACCTCGATCTATGCCTTCGGGCGCGAGCAGGAAACCGAGTCCGACATGCTGTCATCCCGCTACATGCAGGCCAGCCATTACGACGGCCATTCCGTCGGCGCGTTCTGGGAGCGGCTGATGGACGAGGCCGACGCGACCGCGCTCGGCAGGCACCGGCGCAGTACGCGCTTCGATCGGGTATCGTACTTCGACACGCATCCGGCCACGCTGGAGCGTGCCCGCACGTTCCACGCCGCAGCCGCCAGCGCGCCGGGTGGCGGCGACGATGAGCATGCCGCATGGACCGCCGCCCTCGCGCGCTGGCGTGAAGCGTGGCTGGAGGATCAGCTGAAGCTCAACGACTTCGGCGGGACGGAGTATCTGCTCGCGCAACTGGGGCGCGACGGCTGGACGCAGGATTTGCTGTTCGCCCGCGGCGAACTCTACCGCATGCGTGGTAATCCGCGCGACCTGATCGCCGCTGCCGATTTCTACCGGGAGGCGATCATCCTCGCACCCGATCATGCCGAGGCGCATCGCGGGCTGGGACTGACTCTGCTCCGCCGCGGGCGAGAGGTGGACGCGGAGACAGGCAGGGCGGAACTTCGCCGCTATCTGACGCTGAAGCCAGCGGCGACGGACGCGGCAATGATGGCGGCGTTGCTCTCGTGAACATGGCCGGGCGTGTGATCGCATCCGCCACGACCGCCATCCTGCTCGCGGTCGCCCCGGCGATCGCCGGCAATACTTTGGTCAAGCAGGGTGTGGCGGCGTCGGTGGCCCGGTCTGCGCTGACCGTAATGCCCGATCGCGAATGGAACCGGATGGGCGCGCGACCGGGGCGGCGGTCGGAAACCTGGACGCTGGATGGCGCAACCCTCAACGACCTGACCTTCTATGGTGCGATCGAGACGGGCAAAACGCTGTTTCGCAAGGTCGATCGCAAGCACCGGCCTTTGCCGCGCTACTCGTCGCGCATGTTGCTGACCGACATCCCGATGCTGTTGGAGAACAGCTATCGCATCGCGCTCGGCACGTCTTTGATGACGATCGACACGGTCCAGCCGACGCTGCTGGCGGGCAGCAAGGCGGTGCGGTTCACCTATACCTGTACAAGGCCGGGCGAGGACGTCGAACGACGCGGCGAGGCAGTGGCGGCGATCATCGGCCGAAAGTTGTTCATGATGTCGTACGAAGCGCCAGCGATCTTCTATTTCGACCGCGATCTCGCTGCGTTCAGGCGGCTGGTGGCGACCGCGTGGCTGGCGGAGGGCACCCGGTGAGCGCCCTCCGCCGAACATTTATTGCTGGGTGAGGTCCTGATTCTTGACGACACCGCCGTCACCGCTCACGCCGGAAAACTCGCCGGCGGAGGTGAGGGTTTCCGGCTCCGGGCCACCTTCGCCGCGTTCCACGGCATCCGATCGGGACTCGACCGCCTGCTCGATATCGCTGCGTGCATCGTCGTCGCGGCGCTCCGGCGGGGTGTTCGGGTCGGTGCCCGGGTGATCTTCGGGGCGGCCTTCGCCACGTGCGTCGGTCATCTCAGATCTCCGCCGGCTGGGCGGTGCCGGGATCGCCCGCGGGCGTGCCGGGCGACGGCTGGTCGATATCGGGTCCGGGTGTCGTGATCTCCGGCGGTGGGCCATCCGGCTGCACCGGCTGCGGCGAGGGGACGGGGGCTTCTTGTGGGGGCTGGGTCGCCATTCTGCTCTCCTTGGACCGAATTAACGTCTCGGGATCGCCGTGGGTTGCGTGTGCCGCTTGCTCCCAAGCGCCGCACTGGTATAGACGCGCGCCCAAGGGGAACGCTGCGAAGTAGCACTGCGCAGGGGATACCCAACGGCGGGTCCAAGATTGCGGGCGTGGCGGAACTGGTAGACGCAGCAGGTTTAGGTCCTGCCATCGCAAGATGTGGGGGTTCGAGTCCCTTCGCCCGCACCAGTCCCGCCCTGCGCGCAGGGGCGGGAAGCCTACGAAATTCATTCGATCCTCAAGATCAAAGGCCGAAGATGCAGACTGTCGAGACGTTGAACGAGGGCCTGAAGCGCGCCTACACGCTGACCATCACCGCCAAGGATATCGACGCGAAGGTCGATGCCGAGGTCAAGCGCGTCGCGCCGCAGGTCCGTATGCCCGGCTTCCGTCCCGGCAAGGTGCCCGTCAACCTAGTGCGCAAGATGCACGGTGAGGCGCTGACGCAGGACGCGCTGAACGCCGCCGTACAGGAAGGCGTGCAGAGCCTCCTCGCCGAAAAGGCGCTGCGTCCGGCCATGCAGCCGACCGTCGCGCTCGGCGACGATTACGCGCCCGGCAAGGATGTCGAGTTGAAGGTCGAGCTGGAGGTCCTGCCGGACGTGCCCGCTCCCGCCATCGACGGTCTGAAGCTGGAACGGCTGACGATCCCTGTCGCCGACGAAGCGGTCGACGAGCAGTTGAAGAAGTTCGCCGACCAGCAGAAGCGCTGGGACGATGCCGGTGACAAGGCGGCGGAGCATGGCGATCTCGTCACGGTCGATTTCGTCGGCAAGACCGAGGACGGCGTCGCGTTCGAGGGTGGCACCGGCACCGACATGGGCGTCGAGATCGGCGCGGGTCGCCTGATCCCGGGCTTCGAGGACCAGCTCGTCGGCGCGAAGACGGGCGAGGAGCGCCAGCTGGCCGTGACCTTCCCGGAGGATTACGGCGCCAAGGAACTCGCTGGCAAGCCCGCGACGTTCGACATCGTCGTCAAGTCGGTGAAGACCGCCGCCGAGAGCAAGATCGACGACGAGATGGCGACCTCGCTCGGGCTCGAGAGCCTGGAGCAACTGCGCGGCCTGCTGAAGGGGCAGATCGAGCAGGAGCATAATGGCCTGACGCGCACGCACATGAAGCGCAAGTTGCTCGACCAGCTGGCCGAGGGTCACGACTTCCCGGTGCCGCCGTCGATGGTCGAGGCCGAGTTCGCGCAGATCTGGCAGCAGCTGGAGCATGAGGCGACTCACGAGGCCGATCCCGCCGCGGCGATGGCCGAGATGGAGAATGATCGCGACGATTACCGCAAGATCGCCGAGCGTCGCGTGCGCCTGGGGCTGTTGCTGTCGGAAATCGGTCAGGCGAACGGCATCGAGGTGACGCAGCAGGAAATGCAGCGCCTGATCATGCAGGCGGCGCAGCAGTACGGCCCGGAGGAGCGCCAGAAGTTCATCCAGTACGTCCAGCAGGAGCCGATGGCGGCCGCCCAGCTGCGCGCGCCGCTGTACGAGGACAAGGTCGTCGACTTCCTGTTCGAGAAGGCGGACGTGACCGACCGAGAGTCGACGCGCGAGGAACTGGAAGCGGCGATCGAGAGCGAAGACGGCTTCGCGACGGGCACGCACGTGCATGATCATGACCACGATCACGATCATGACCACAAGCCGAAGAAGAAGGCCGCCAAGAAGAAGGCGGAACCCGAGGCCGCGACGGAGGAGGCTCCGGCCGCCGAGGCGTCCGAGGAGGCTCCCAAGCCTGCGAAGAAGGCTGCGGCGAAGAAGAAGGCGGCTGCTCCGGTCGAGGCCGAGACGGCCGTGACCGAGTCGGCACCGGAAGCGGCCGAGAACGCCGAAGGCACCGAGGCAGCCGATGCGGCCCCGGCGAAGAAGCCGCGCGCGAAGAAGCCGAAGGCCGAAACCGCCGAGTGATCGGCCGAAGCAGAGGGCAGGGCGGATGACCGCGCCCATCACTCCGGGCGTGCGCGTCGCCGTCCTGCTCCCCTGCTTCAACGAGGAAGCGGCGATCGTCCAGACGATCGCAGGCTTCCGCGCCGCACTCCCCGGCGCGGCGATCTACGTCTACGACAACAATAGCACCGACCGGACCGTCGAACTTGCGCGCGGGGCCGGCGCCGTCGTCCGGCGGGAGCGTATCCAGGGCAAGGGCGCGGTCGTCCGGCGGATGTTCGCCGATGTCGACGCCGATGTGTATGTGATGGCGGATGGCGATGCGACCTACGACGCCGCCTCCGCCCCGGCGCTGGTCGATCGCCTGCTCGCCGAACAGCTCGACATGATCGTCGGCAGCCGTGTCAGCCAGGTGCAGGAATCCTACCGGCGCGGCCACCGCTTCGGCAACGCGCTGCTGACCGGCATGCTCGCACGGCTGTTCGGGCGCAGCTTCACCGACATCCTGTCCGGCTACCGCGTCTTCTCGCGCCGGTTCGTGAAGAGCTTCCCGGCGCTGTCGGCGGGGTTCGAGATCGAGACGGAAATCAGCGTCCACGCGCTGGAACTGCGGATGCCCTGCGCCGAGGTCGAGACGCCTTATTATGCGCGTCCCGAAGGTTCGGCGTCGAAGCTCAGCACCTACGGTGATGGCTGGCGCATCCTGTCGACGATCCTGACGCTGTATAGGATCGAACGGCCGGTGCTCTATTTCGGCACGCTCGGCGGCCTTCTGGCGCTGATCGCATTCGCTTTGGCGGTGCCGCTCGCGCTGACCTATGCCGCGACCGGGCTGGTGCCGCGCTTCCCGACGGCGATCCTCGTCACCGGGCTGGGGATCGTCGCCGCCTTGTGCCTGTTCGCCGGCCTGATCCTCGATACGGTGGTGCGTGGGCGGCGCGAAGTCCGGCGACTGTTCTATCTCGCGCAGCCGGCACCGCCCGGCGGGGCTTGAACTCGCCGACAGGGCGCGCGACATAGCGTGTTCTTCAGGGCATCAGAGAGTATCCCATGCATAATCCGTTCGAGACCGGCGATTTCGCGAGCCCGCTGATGAGCGCCGGCCTCGGCCTGCATCAGACCCAGGCGGGTCTGGTCCCCATCGTGATCGAACAGTCGAACCGCGGCGAGCGTTCCTTCGACATCTTCTCGCGTCTGCTGCGCGAGCGGATCATCTTCGTGACGGGTGGTGTCGAGGACGGCATGGCCAGCCTCATCACCGCACAGCTGCTCTTCCTCGAGTCCGAGAACCCGAAGAAGGACATCTTCATGTACATCAACTCGCCGGGCGGCGTCGTCACGGCGGGCATGGCGATCCACGACACGATGCAGTATATCCGGCCGCGGGTCGGCACGGTCTGCGTCGGCCAGGCGGCGTCGATGGGCAGCTTCCTGCTGGCGGCCGGTGAGCCGGGTATGCGCGTGGCACTGACCAATGCCCGCATCATGATCCACCAGCCGTCGGGCGGTGCGCAGGGCATGGCCGCGGACATCGAGATCCAGGCGCGCGAGATTCTTCGTATGCGTCATGACCTCAATACGCTGTACGCCAAGTACACCGGCAAGCCGCTGGAGGAGATCGAGCGGGCGATGGATCGTGACAAGTTCATGTCGACCGAGGAAGCCAAGGCGTTCGGCCTGATCGACGAGGTCTTCGACAAGCGGCCGATGCCTTCGGAGGACATGGCCGCGGCGGCCTGACCCCGCGCAGCGGCGGGACGATGTTAACGACCCGCCGCTACCGTGTTTTGGCCGTTGTGGTTTGCGCACTGGCCGGGCTACGATGTCCGGCCCATATAGGACGGGGAAACTCGTCCCAAGGAAGGTTTGAATGACGAAGCTGAGCGGTGGCGACTCCAAGAGCACCCTCTACTGCTCGTTCTGCGGCAAGTCGCAGCACGAGGTGCGCAAGCTGATCGCGGGTCCCACCGTCTTCATCTGCGACGAGTGCGTGGAGCTTTGCAACGACATCATCCGCGAGGAGACGAAGTCGGCGCTGGTGTCCAAGAAGGACGGCGGCGTGCCGACCCCGCAGGAGATCTGCAACGTCCTGGACGATTATGTGATCGGCCAGAAGCAGGCCAAGCGCGTGCTCTCCGTGGCGGTTCATAACCACTATAAGCGCCTGAACCACGGCGCGAAGGGTGCGGACGTCGAACTCGCCAAGTCGAACATCCTGCTCGTCGGGCCGACCGGTTGCGGCAAGACGCTGCTGGCGCAGACATTGGCCCGCATCCTCGACGTGCCGTTCACGATGGCCGACGCCACGACGCTGACCGAGGCCGGCTATGTCGGTGAGGATGTCGAGAACATCATCCTGAAGCTGTTGCAGGCGAGCGACTACAACGTCGAGCGGGCGCAGCGCGGCATCGTCTACATCGACGAGATCGACAAGATCAGCCGCAAGGCCGAGAACCCGTCGATCACCCGCGACGTGTCGGGCGAGGGCGTTCAGCAGGCCCTGCTGAAGCTGATGGAGGGTACCACCGCCAGCGTCCCGCCGCAGGGTGGCCGCAAGCATCCGCAGCAGGAATTCCTGCAGGTCGACACGACGAACATCCTGTTCATCTGCGGCGGCGCGTTCAGCGGGCTGGAGAAGATCATCGGCGATCGTCTTCAGGGCAAGTCGATCGGCTTCGGCGCCTATGTCGCCAGCCCGGAGGAGCGCCGCACCGGCGATGTGCTGCGCTCGACCGAGCCGGAGGATCTGCTGAAGTTCGGTCTGATCCCCGAGTTCGTCGGTCGTCTGCCGGTGATCGCCACGCTCGAGGATCTCGATGTCAGCGCGCTGGTGAAGATCCTGAAGGAGCCGAAGAACGCACTGGTCAAGCAGTACCAGAAGCTGTTCGAGATGGAGCAGGTCGATCTCGGCTTCACCGACGACGCGTTGGTGTCGGTCGCCAAGAAGGGCATCGAGCGCAAGACGGGCGCCCGCGGCCTGCGGTCAATCCTGGAGGCGATCCTGCTCGACACGATGTTCGACCTGCCCGGTATGGACGGTGTCGACGAGGTGATGATCGACAAGGACGTGGTGGAGGGCCGCAAGGAACCCATCCGCGTCTACGCCGAGAAGAAGCAGAAGGACGGCGCGGCGGCGTAAGCGTCAGCCGATGGAGTGGGTTGGGGGGCGTCGGGTGACCGGCGCCCCTTTCTACATCCAGGGAAAGCGCGACTGTTTGCGATCGATGATCCTGCTGTTCGGCAGTGCCTTGATCCGCTTCGTCAGCCAGCGTCGGCTGCGACTCATCTCGATGCCGATCAAGTCGCCGGCAGGCAGCATGGCATCCACGAGTCTGTCGAGCACCCCGACTCCCGTGTAACCGTGGGCGGCTGTAAAAACGAAGACGGTCTGCGGCTTGGAGGTGTGAGTCAGGTCACGCACGGCGACGTGAAGCGCGGCCACTCCCTCCACGTCTGCGACCAGTGCCGAAACCCGCTCGCGAAGGGCTTCGTCCGCCGCGCGCAGGCGGGCGGTTTCGTCGATGGCATTGGCCTCGGCGGTCGCCAGCGCTTCGGCCGCCTCGGCCTGTGCCAGTAACGGCAGATAGGCTTCCGCGTCCCGCCCTTGAGCGCGGCGGAAGTCGATGATCCGGCGATAGGCGTGGGGTAACAGCTCCGGCTCGGCGTGTCCCGCCTCCAGTAAAATTGCTGTGCCCGCCTCGTCATCGAGATCAAGCAGCATGTCGCCGTAGCGGAACCGCGCATCCTGCGCGTCCGGGTGGTGGCGGAGCACGATCGCATAGGCGCGCGCCGCCGGTTCCGCGCCGTCCAGCCGCTCGGTCAGCCAGGCATGCCGATACAGCGCCTCCCGCTCGGTCTCACCCACCGTGATCCGCTCCGCCAGCGCCGCCTGTTCTGCGCGTTCCTCCTGCCGTTCGCGATAGTCGTGCTTCCACACATCGTCCGCCCAATCATGCCACTCCGCATCGAACTGCGTCGTCGCGAGAGGCAGCGCCGGCCCCAGCAGCGTCACGGCCGGCGTGGCGAGAGGGGGCGGCAAGGTTGCGCTGCGACCCAGTGCGTGAAGGCGTTGCGCCAGCGTCGGGTGCGTGTCGTCGAGATCGGCCTCGGCCCGCAACTCGCGGTCCAGCACGTCCCGATCGGCATCATCCTCCATCTGGAATACGCTGGCCGCTGTGTCGTGGGGAGACGCGAGAGGATCGTCCCGTTCGACCGATTGGCTCCAGATCGCGGACCACGCGCTGCCATAGCGGACGGACTGAACGGTGATCCTGATAAGCGCGTTGGCAATGGTCTCCGCGCTCGTCGCTCGCGCCGCGACCGCGTCGGCCTCATACTCCTGCTGCCGCGCCAGCACGAAGCTGTAGGATGCGAACCACGGCCCATACCACCTGAAGAACCGGCGGAGCAGACCCGATACGATTCCGTCGGGCATCCGTTCCGCGATCTGCGCCCAGCGCCGGCGGATGCGATAGACGAAGCCCGACGAGTGACCATGCTTCCCGACGAAATGGCCGAACTCGTGCGCAATGACCCCGGCGACCTCATCAGAGGTCAATGCCTGCAATAAGGGAAGACCAAGATAGAGGGTGTTTCGCGCGCCGACGATGACGAACCGCGCTTCCTGCGTGATCGCGGCGTTCATCTGATCGGTCAGCCGGATCGCGTGGATCGGCGGTCCGCCGGTTGCACACCTGACCCGATCGACCATCGCGAACAGGTCCGGGGACTCGCTTGCGGAGAGCGCGATGCCGTCCGGCGCCACACGCGGAACCCACAAGGCGCGAACCAACCCGAAGGCCAGCGCTCCGAAGACGAAGGCGAATTTCAATGCGACGGCGGCACCCTTGCCGGTGGTCACGATCAGGATGACCATCAACACCGTCAGTCCGACCAGAAGCGCGAGCAGGGTGGTCAAGACCACATAGGCGACAAGACCCGCCGCCACGACACGCCGTCGATAGCCGTCGCCGTCGCGCGCCGCGAACTGCTCGAGCCGCGCGATCATCGGTCCGTGACGCGGATCGAGCGCGATCGTTTGTCCCCAGCCCTGTTGAGGCGGCTCCCCCACCGAGATCGTCTTCATCGTCGCCCCCCGGTGCGGACCATGCCGCGGGCAAGGATCGTCGATCAAGCCCGCGCCTTGGTCTTCCCGTGCCACGCCGGCACGAAAAAGGCCGCCCGGATTGCTCCGGGCGGCCTGTTCCTAGGCTAGAAGGGCGTCGGGCGATCAGCCCTGCGCCTGCTCCCCGTCCGCACGTGCGTCGTCGGACTGGACCTCGGCGGTCGCGCCCGGCTCGGCGTTCGGATCGTAATCCTCGGTGAAGCCGGCCTCGTCACGCTCGAACATCGATGCCATGACATCGACGCCCTGCGCCTGCATCTCGGCCTCTTCGGGCGAGCGCGCGACGTTGACCTTGACGGCCACCGACACTTCCGGGTGCAGCGCGACCTTGACCTCGTACACGCCGATCGACTTGATCGGCTTGTCGAGGACGATCTGGTTCTTGGCGACCTTGTGGCCGTCGGCTTCCAGAGCCTCGATCAGATCGCGAACCGCGACCGAGCCGTACAGCTGACCGGTGTTCGATGCCTGACGGATCAGGGTGACCGATGCGTCCTTGAACGAACCGGCGTCCTTCTCGGCGTCCGAACGACGCGAAGCGTTGTCGGCCTCGATGCGCGCGCGGTTGGCCTCGAAAACCTTCTTGTTCGACTCGTTGGCGCGCAGCGCCTTCTTGCGCGGCAGCAGGAAGTTGCGGGCGAACCCGTCCTTCACCTTCACCACGTCGCCGATGGCGCCGAGCTTCTCGACGCGCTCAAGCAGAATAACGTCCATATCCCGGACTCCTTACTTCACGACGTAGGGCAGGAGGCCCAGATGACGCGCACGCTTGATCGCCTGGGCGAGCTCGCGCTGCTTCTTGGCGCTCACCGAGGTGATGCGCGACGGCACGATCTTGCCACGCTCGGACACGAAGCCCTGCAGCAGACGGACGTCCTTATAGTCGATCCGCGGTGCGTCCTTGGCGGAGAAGGGGCAGCTCTTGCGACGACGGAAAAACGGGCGAGCCATTATGCGGCCTCCTCTTCACGGTCACGACGGGGCGCACGATCACCACGATCGCCACCACGGTCCGGGCGATCGCCGCGCGGGCCGCCGTCACGGCCACCCTCACGGTCGCCACGACGCTCACGGTCGCGCTCCTGCTTGCGCATCATCGCCGACGGGCCTTCCTCCAGCTCGTCCACGCGGACGGTCATGAATCGGATCACGTCTTCGTTGATCTGGGTCTGACGCTCCAGCTCGGCGACCACGCCCGCGGGCGCGTCGATCTCGAGCATGACGTAATGCGCCTTGCGGTTCTTGGCGATCTTGTACGCCAGCGAACGGAGACCCCAGGTCTCGGTCTTCACGACCTTGCCCTGATTGTCCTGCACGATCTTGGTGGCGGCTTCCGCCAGCGCGTCCACCTGCGCCTGTGCCAGATCCTGGCGCGCAAGGAACACGTGCTCGTATAGAGCCATGTCTTACCTTCATGTTGGCCGATCGCTGACGCCGCCCCGTGCGGTCGCCCCTCCGGCTGTCTTCATACGGAAAGGGTGGGAAGCCACGCTCCCCACCCGATCTGTTCGCGTCCTTATACCAACGCGGTCGAAAGGCAAGCCTTACCGCACCGCACCGGCGATCACCGCGGCGATGACGCCGCTGGCGACGGCGACCAGCACCGCATCGTTGCCCGACTGATAGTAACGATAGCCGCGGGGCGGGGCGCGCAGGCCGCGATACTGGCGGTAATCGATCTGGCGATAGTTGCGGGCATAGCGGCGGTCGAACCGCTCGCCCTTGCGCCAGTTGCGATACTGGTTCGCCCGCAGCCCACGCTGCTGACCATAGTCCCGACCATATTGCTCGCGGACGACGGTACGCTTCGTCACGGTGCGGCGGCCATTGTCGCGCTCGCTGACGACCACCGTCTCGCGACGCTGCTGGGCCGGAGCCGCTTCGGCGGCACTGGCCATCACGGGGCCGGTGGCGATCGTCGCGGCGAGGGCGGCGAGGAGGAATGTCTTCATGATCTGTCTCCCGATGAATGCGGCGCCGTGTCTCTCGGCGTCCAAAGTGAAATGGGCCCCGATTGTCGCAGACCTAGCGACGCGGAGGCGCGAAATGGTCGCGATCTGTCGCAGGTGCGTCGGCATCGTTCAGGTTGCCTCCCCCCGCGCCGGGCCGTAATGGCGCGCGCTTCACGGACATCAGGAGAGGCCGATGCGCGCGTTCATCTTTCCCGGACAGGGCAGCCAGGCGGTCGGCATGGGCAAGGCGCTGAACGACGCCAGCCCCGCGGCCCGCGCGGTGTTTCAGGAGGTCGACGAGGCGCTGGGCCAGCATCTGTTCCGGCTGATGAGCGACGGTCCTGCCGACGACCTGACGCTGACGGAGAACGCCCAGCCCGCGATCATGGCGAATGCCTTGGCGACTCTGGCGGTGCTGGAGCGGGAGGCGGGCGTCAGCCTGTCCGACAAGGCGGACTATGTCGCGGGCCATTCCCTCGGAGAATACAGCGCACTGGCGGCGGCGAAGGCGTTCGACCTGCCGACGACGGCACGCCTGCTGAAGCTGCGCGGCCGCGCGATGCAGGCGGCGGTGCCGGTGGGCGAGGGGGCGATGGCGGCCCTGCTCGGCGCCGACCTCGACAAGGCACGCACGATCGCCGGCGCGGCGGTCGATGCGATCCTGGCGGAGGGCGGTGAGGAGCTGGTCTGCACCGTCGCGAACGACAACGATCCGTCGCAGGTGGTGATCTCCGGGCATCGTACCGCCGTCGAGCGCGCGGTGGCGCTGGCGAAGGAACTGGGCGCGAAGCGCGCGGTGCTGCTGCCCGTATCCGCCCCGTTCCATTGCCCGCTGATGCAGCCCGCCGCCGACGCGATGGACGCCGCGCTGGCGGAGGCGAAGATCTCCGCGCCGTTGGTCCCTGTCTTCGCCAACGTCGATGCGGTCGCGATCGCCGACCCCGGCGCGATCCGCGTTGCGCTCGTCCAGCAGGTGACGGGCGTGGTCCGCTGGCGCGAATCGGTGCTGGCGATGGCCGAGGCGGGCGTGACGCAGTTCGTCGAGTTCGGTGGCAAGGTCCTGACCCCGATGGTCAAGCGCATCGCCCCCGACGTCGACGCGATCAGCGTCGTGACGATGGACGATGTCGAGCAATTGCTGAAGAAGCTGTGATCACTCGTCGGACTGCAAGCTAAGCTGGAGAAGCACATGTTCGATCTCACAGGTATGACCGCCCTCGTTACCGGGGCATCCGGCGGGATCGGCTCCGCGATCGCGCGGGGGTTGGCGGCGCAGGGCGCGCGCCTTGCCGTCTCGGGGTCCAACGTCGCCAAGCTGGAGGCGTTTCTGGAGACGCTGGGCGGCGATCACGTCGCGCTGGCGTGCGACCTGTCCGATGCCGCGCAGGTCGATGCGCTGGTGCCGCAGGCGGTGGCGAAGCTCGGGCGGCTCGACATCCTCGTCAACAACGCCGGCGTCACCCGCGACAATCTCGCGATGCGGATGAAGGACGAGGAGTGGGATACCGTCATCCGCGTCAATCTGGAGGCCGCGTTCCGCCTGATCCGTGCGGCGGCCAAGCCGATGATGAAGGCGCGGTTCGGGCGCGTCGTGTCGATCACGTCCGTCGTCGGCCAGACCGGCAATCCGGGGCAGGCGAACTATGCCGCGTCCAAGGCCGGCCTTGTCGGCATGTCCAAGGCGCTGGCGCAGGAGCTGGCCAGCCGCAACATCACCGTCAACTGCGTCGCCCCCGGCTTCATCCGCTCGGCGATGACCGACGGCTTGCCCGAGGCGCAGAAGGCCGCGCTGACGCAGCGCATTCCGGCGGGCGATCTGGGCACCGGTGAGGACATCGCCGCCGCCGTCGTCTATCTCGCCAGCCGCGAGGCCGGCTACGTCACCGGTCAGACCATCCACGTCAACGGCGGCATGGCGATGATCTGAAGCGCTCAGCACCACAGGACGTGCCGGATGCGCGCCAGACATGCTCTTGCCAGCGCATCCCCTGCGTTCTACGTGCGTTCAGGAAACTACAACACTCTACGAAACGAAGAGGGACTACCATGAGCGAGACCGCCGACCGCGTGAAGAAGATCGTCGTCGAGCATCTCGGCGTCGAGGCCGACAAGGTGACCGAGGACGCGAGCTTCATCGACGATCTGGGCGCAGACAGCCTCGACATCGTCGAGCTGGTGATGGCCTTCGAGGAAGAGTTCGGGGTCGAGATCCCCGACGACGCCGCCGAGAAGATCACGACCGTCAAGGACGCGATCACGTACATCGACGAGCACAAGTCGTAAGATACTGACAGACCCGGCCCATAGGGCAGGGGTTCCGAACGGCTTCCCGTCCCCGCGTAGAGGGCGGGAGGCCGTTTTGGTATGAACGGAATGGAGTAAGAGCATGCGGCGTGTCGTCGTGACCGGATTGGGCCTCGTGACGCCGCTCGGCGCGGACGTCGAGACGGCCTGGGCGAACATATTGGCGGGCAAGTCGGGCGCCGGCCCGATCACGCGCTTCGACGCGTCCGACCAGGTGTGTCGCATCGCCTGCGAAGTGAAGCGCCCGGACCACGAATATGGCTTCGATCCCGGCAAGCGCGTCGACCACAAGGTCCAGCGCCAGGTCGATCCCTTCATCGTCTACGGAATCGACGCCGCCGGACAGGCCCTGGAGGATGCCGGCCTGACCGAGATGACGGTCGAGGAAAGCTGGCGCGCGGGCTGTTCGATCGGGTCGGGCATCGGCGGGCTGCCAGGGATCGAGAGCGAGTCGCTGGTACTGCACGAGAAGGGCCCGCGCCGCGTATCGCCGCACTTCGTTCACGGCCGCCTTATCAACCTCATCTCCGGGCAGGTTTCGATCAAATACGGCCTGCGCGGGCCGAACCACGCGGTCGTCACGGCCTGCTCGACCGGCGCGCACGCGATCGGCGACGCCGCGCGAATGATCGCGATGGACGATGCCGACGTGATGCTGGCGGGCGGTGCGGAGAGCACGGTCTGCCCGCTCGGCATCGCCGGGTTCGCACAGGCTCGCGCACTGTCGACGGCGTTCAACGACCAGCCCGAAAAGGCGTCGCGTCCCTACGATAAGGACCGCGACGGCTTCGTGATGGGCGAGGGCGCCGGCATCGTCTGCCTCGAAGAGTATGAGCACGCCAAGGCGCGCGGTGCGAAGATCTATGCCGAGGTGATCGGTTACGGCCTGTCGGGCGACGCCTATCATGTCACCGCGCCGCATCCGGAGGGCGACGGCGCGTTCCGGTCGATGCAGATGGCGCTGAAGAAGGCCGGTCTGGAGCCCAAGGACATCGATTATATCAACGCGCACGGCACCTCGACGCCGATGGGCGACGAGCTGGAACTGGGCGCGGTGCGGCGGCTGTTCGGCGATGCCATGCAGACGGTATCGATGTCGTCGACCAAGTCGGCGATCGGGCATCTGCTCGGCGGCGCTGGCGCGGTCGAGTCGATCTTCTGCATCCTCGCGATGCGCGATCAGATCGTGCCGCCGACGCTCAACCTCGACAATCCCAGCGACAGCTGCGTCGGCGTCGATCTCGTGCCGCATGTCGCCAAGAAGCGCTCGGTGAAGGCGGTGTTGAACAACTCGTTCGGCTTCGGCGGCACCAACGCGTCGCTGGTGATGCGCGCGATCTGATCCGATGCGCAAACTCGGCTGCCTCGTCCTGCTGATCGCAGCCATTGTCGTCGGCGCCCTTGTCGCGACGAATATGTGGGCGGGGGCGGGGCCGTCCGACAAGCCGCTCGCGGTCGTGGTGCCGGAGGGGGCGAGCCTCGCCCGCGCCGCGACCGAACTGGAGAAGGCCGGCGCAATCCGCTCCGCCTCGCGGTTCCGGCTGTTCGCGCGGGTATTCGGCGGCGGGGGGTCGATCAAGGCGGGCGAGTATGCGATCCCGGCAGGTGCGAGCCAGTCGGACATCCTGACGCTGCTGGAGGAGGGCAAGGTCCGCCAGCGCCTCGTCGCGGTGCCGGAGGGATATCCGTCGGTGCTGGTGCATGACGCCGTCGCCCGTGCCGACGGGCTCACCGGGGACGTCGCCGTGCCACGCGAGGGTTCGGTGCTGCCCGACAGCTACGCCTATCAACGCGGCGATACGCGCGCGGCGGTGGTGGCGCGCATGCAGAAGGCGATGCGCGATTACCTCGCCACGGCATGGGCGAAGCGCAAGCCCGGCATCGCCGTCACGACGCCCGAACAGGCGATCATCCTTGCCTCGATCGTCGAGAAGGAAACCGGCAAGCCCGCCGAACGCCGCACCGTCGCGGCGGTTTACGGCAACCGCCTGCGCATCGGCATGCCGCTTCAGGCCGATCCGACCGTGATCTACCCGATCACCAAGGGGCGCCCGCTCGGCCGGCGCATCCGCGTGTCGGAACTGCGGGCGAAGAACGGCTACAACACCTATGCCAGCGCCGGCCTGCCGGCCGGCCCGATCGCCAATCCGGGTCGTGCCTCGATCGACGCAGTCCTCGATCCCGCACCGAGCCGGGCGCTGTACTTCGTCGCGGACGGCACCGGGGGGCATGTCTTCGCCGACACGCTGCCGCAGCATAATGCCAACGTGCAGAAATGGTACGCGATCAGGCGGTCGCGCGGGGAGATGTAAGGCGAACGCTAGCTCGCTTCCATTTCGGGAGATGCCGGGAGAGGTTTTCGCTGCACGCGCGTAGCTGGTGGAGAAACCCTCCCCGCCCGCGAGCGGGAGGGGAGCGAGAAGGAGTTATCCCCGCAACGCCGCCGCCGAACGCGCCTTCGCCTCGACCTCGGCCATCGTGCCGCCGGTCACCCAGCTCCCCCCCACGCACTCGACTGGCCCGAACGCCAGCCAGTCGCGCGCGCTCGCCTCGGTCACGCCACCGGTTGGGCAGAACCGGCACTGGTTGAACGGCGCGGCAAGCGCCTTCAGCGCCTTCAGGCCGCCGCTCGTCTCCGCGGGAAAGAACTTGAACTCGGTCAGGCCCATGTCCAACCCGCGCATGATGTCGCCCGCCGTCGCGATGCCGGGCAGGAACGGCACGCCGGAGCGGACGATCACGTCGCCGAGCCGCTCGGACAAACCGGGCGACACGATGAACTCCGCACCGACCCCCATCACCTGTTCGAACTGGTCGGTGTTGACGACGGTCCCCGCCCCGACGATCGCGCCCTCCACCTTCTTCATCTCCACGATCGCATCGATCGCGGCGGGGGTACGCATCGTCACTTCCAGCACGCGCAGGCCGCCGGCGACCAGCGCTTCCGCCAGCGGGCGGGCGATCGCGGCATCGTCGATCACCAGTACAGGGATGACGGCGCTGGTGCGCATGATGTCGAGAATGGTCACTGGCTATGCTCCTGCGCGAAGGCGGCCGCGGCACCGAACAGGCCGGGCTGGGGATGGGTGATGAGCTTGACGGGCATTCCGGCCATCATCGACTGGAACCGACCCTTGGCGACGAAGCGCTGGTCGAAGCCGGACCGTAGCAGCTTGTCCTTGATCCGCAGGCCGAGCCCGCCCGCGATGACCACCGAATTCGCACCCTGCGCCAGCGCCAGGTCGCCCGCGACCGCGCCGAGCGCGAGGCAGAACCGGTCGAGCGCGGCGAGGGCGATCGAGTCGGTCCCGTCCAGCGCCTCCGCCCAGATCGTCTTGTCGTCCCGGCTCGGCACCGCGCGTCCTTCGAGTTCGGCCAGCGTCTCGTAGATCGCCACGATGCCCGGCCCTGCGACGATTCGCTCGCACGAGACGCGTGTGAAGGTCCTGCGCAGCCGCTTCGTGATGGCATCCTCGATCGTGTCGAGCGGCGCGTAGTCGATGTGTCCGCCCTCGGTCGGCAGGACGTGATAACGGCTGTCGGTCTTCAGCACCTGCGCGACGCCGAGCCCGGTGCCTGGTCCACACACGGTGGTCACGCCCTTTTTCGGCAAGGATATGTCCGGGCCGCACAGGTGGACGAAATCATCGTCCGACAGCTGCGCTACGGCATGGCCGACCGCCGCGAAGTCGTTGACCACGGTCCATTTGTCGACGTTCAGCCGCTCGTGAATCAACGACGGTCGGATCACCCAGGGATTGTTGGTCAGGCGAATGACGTCGCCGGTGATCGGCCCCGCGATGGAGATGCCGGCAAAGCGGGGCAGGGGTTTGCCGTGCTGCGCCTCATACGCCTGCCACGCGGTTTGCAGCGACGCGTGTTCCGCCGTCTTCTGCGTCACCACATCCCCCAGGCTGACGACGCGGCCGTCCTCGACCTCCGCGATCGCGAACCGCGCGTGCGTACCGCCGAGGTCGACTGCCACCATCTCCATGCCGTCACTCTCCTGTTATTACGGCTTATTGTCTTCAGGCCGTTCGGCCGCTCAGAGCCCCGCGCCGGCCAGAACCGCCGACGCACCCTTTTCCGCCTCGTCTGCCTGCGCGCGGAACATCCCGAACAGCTCGCGGCCGAAGCCCGTCGCGGGCGGTGGTGCGGCGTCGAGCGTCCGCGCCTCCCACTCGGCCGCGTCGACCAGCGCCGTCAGCATGCCCGACACCGCATCGACCCGGATCATGTCGCCGTTGCGGATGCGGCCGATCGCGCCACCGCCCAGCGCTTCGGGCGAACAATGGATCGCGCACGGCACCTTGCCGCTCGCCCCCGACATGCGGCCATCGGTCACCAGCGCGACCTTGAAGCCGCGGTTCTGGAGCACGCCGAGGGGCGGCGTCAGCTTGTGCAGTTCGGGCATCCCGTTCGCGCGCGGACCCTGAAAACGAACGACGACCACGACATCCTGTTCCAGCTCGCCACGCTGGAACGCCGCGATCACGTCCAGCTGGTCGTCGAACACGCGGGCGGGTGCCTCGATCACCCAGCGCTCGCGGTCGACCGCCGACACCTTGATGCAGGCACGGCCGATATTCCCCGCGAGAATGCGCATGCCGCCATCGGCGGAGAAGGGTTGCGCGACCGGTCGCAGGATCGTCTCGTCGCCGCTCGCACCGGGATCGGTCCATGTCAGCGCATCGCCATCCATACCCGGCTTCGCACCGTAAGCGGACAGGCTTTCACCCGACACCGTCATGATGTCGTCGTGCAGATATCCAGCGCCGATCAGCTCGCGGATCACGAAGGGCATCCCGCCCGCCGCCTCGAAGGCATTCACGTCGGCGGAGCCATTGGGATAGACGCGCGCGATCAGCGGCACCGCCGCCGACAGCCGGTCGAAATCCTCCCAGTCGATCACGATCCCCGCCGCGCGAGCGATGGCGGGGATGTGCATCAGGTGGTTCGTCGAGCCGCCGGTCGCCAGCAAACCAACCGCGGCGTTGACGATCGATCGCTCGTCGACGCACCAGCCGAGCGGGCGATACTCGTCGCCGCGCTGGCCGATAGCCGCCAGCCGGTGGACCGCCGCGCGCGTCAGTTCCTGGCGCAGCTTGGTGCCGGGATTGACGAACGCGGCACCCGGCATGTGCAGGCCCATCACTTCCATCATCATCTGGTTGGTGTTGGCGGTGCCGTAGAAGGTGCAGGTACCCTTGCCGTGATAGGCCTGGATCTCCGCGTCCAGCAGTTCCTCGCGGCTGGCGTCCCCGACCGCGAAGCGCTCGCGCACCGCCGCCTTGGCCTTGTTCGGCAGGCCGGTAGGCATCGGCCCGCCGGGGATCAGGATCGTCGGCAGATGCCCGAAGCGCAGGGCGCCCATCAACAGGCCGGGCACGATCTTGTCGCAGATACCAAGCAGCGCCGCACCCTCGAACGTGCCGTGGCTCAGCGCCACCGCCGTCGACAGCGCGATCGTGTCGCGGCTGAACAGCGACAGTTCCATGCCGGCATAGCCCTGCGTCACGCCGTCGCACATCGCCGGCGTCGCGCCCGCGACCTGCGCCGTCGCGCCGACCTCGCGCGCCCAGACCTTCATCTGTTCGGGGTAGCGATAATAGACCGCATGTGCCGACAGCATGTCGTTGTACGCGGTGACGAGGCCGATGTTCATGCCGCGATCGGCCTTCATCGCCTCGCGGTCTTCGTCGGTCCCCGCATAGGCATGCGCCAGGTTCGCGCAGCCCAGATTGGGCCGGCGTACCGCGTTCTCGCGTTCGCGATCGATCAGGTCGAGATAGGTGCGCCGCCCCGGCTGCGACCGCTCGACGATCCGCTGCGTGACGGCGGCGACCGCGGCGTGGATCATCCTACTTGCTCCAGTGCCAATTCACTTGCTCCAGTGGACGTCGATCGGGAGTTCGACATCGGCGAGCACGCGGCCGATCGGGTAGGGGGATGACGGACCCTGCTCGATCGCCTGTTCCAGCACCTTGCGCTTGGCGTCGCCGGTGATCGCGATCATCAGCGCCTTGGACGACGCGATCGCCGACTTGGACAGCGTGACGCGCGCGACGGGGGCTTCGGGCGGCAGCGGGTCGGGCATGACACCCAGCGCGCGGCGCTCCTTGGGCCCATTCATCGCCTCGTCGAAATCGCCGCCGGGGAAGATCGACGCGGTGTGGCCGTCGCCCCCCATGCCCAGCATGCAGAAGTCGAGCGGCCAGTGCAAATCCTGCATCAGCGCGTCGGCGGAGCGGCCCGCCGCCTTATAATCCTTCATCGCCTCGGGCACGATCGGCATCACCCGCGCACCCTTCGGCAGGAAGATCTTGGCGAGCGCGGTGACGTTCGACAGCGGATCGCCCAGCTTCACCACCCGCTCGTCGGTCGGGATGATCGTGACCTTCTTCCAGTCCAGCTTGGCCTGCGCCAGCTTTTCATAGGCCGGGAAGGGCGTCTTACCGCCCGCCAGCGCGATCACCGCGGACCCGCGGGCGTCCAGCGCACTCTCGATCACGAACTGCACGTCGCCGGCGATGGCATCGGCCAACTCGCTCGCGTCCTCGTAATCCCACCACTCGATCTCGGTCATCAGGCTCTCCGTCGCGCCCTGCGGCGCCAGTCGAGCGACCGTTAGACGGATGGGGCGAAAGGGGGAACCCGCATACGTATGGATGGTGCCGTGGCGCGGCGACGCTACCTGTCGAGCCTGCCGACCGGCTGCTGCCGGCAGTCGCCGATGCGATTGCCCTTGATCGACCAGCGCCGCCCTTCCGGTCTTCCGCTGGAGGCTGGGTCGGGCGTTATGGGTTCGCGGCGGGAGGCGAAGTCCATCTTCAGAAGCGTGGCACCGTATCGCCCTGTCACTGTGAGGACGTCGCGAGCGGGTGTGACGGTAGGGAAGCCGGAGGGCTGCGATGCCGTCATGGTGCCGCCGGTGCAGGTCTGATCGGCCTTCAGTTTGGCGTTGCCGAGCCGGATCGTGAGAGGACGGCAATTCATCGTTCCCGACGATTCCATCCGTCCCTGACCGATGAGCAATCGCAATAGCGGCTCGACATCGGTGTCGGGCAGGCAGAAGCGCCACGTCCGGTTCGACCCGGTGGCCTGCATCTTGTCCAAATTCGTGTCGATGGCGCCGAAATAATAGGATCGCGAAAGATCGAGTTGCCATTCGCCCCCCTGCATCCGGCGGACGTCCTTGGGCGCCTCGACGATAATCTCGTCCGGCTGCTGCTGGGCCTGCTGACCAGCGACGGCGCTCGCCAAGCTGCCGGCAATCCCCAGCACGGACAGAGATACGATCCGAACGATGAATGACATGCGCCTGCTACTCTCCAAGCACGGGAGGCTAGCAGCGTTGCGACGCGAAACAAGTGTTCACCAGCGGTAGCGATGCGATCGGTTCCGCCGACCGATCGGCTCAGTCGTCCTGCCAGGTCACGCCATCGCGTTCGGTCAGTGCGATGGCCGCGCTCGGCCCCCAGCTGCCCGACGCATACGCCTTCGGCTTCATACCATTGGCGGTCCACCCGGCGCGGATCGCATCGACCCAGGTCCATTGTGCCTCCACCTCGTCGCGGCGCACGAACAGCGTCTGGTCACCCTCGATCAGGTCGAGCAGCAGGCGTTCGTAGGCGATCCGGCGGCGCGTACCCGCGAACTCGGAATCCAGCGACAGATTCAGCGGCACCTCGCGCAGGCGGATACCCTCGCGATCGAGGCCGGGCTCCTTCGCCATCACGAGCAACTGCACATACTCTTCGGGCTGGAGCCGGATGATGAGCATATTGGGCTGCAACAGCCCGCCGCGATTGCCGAACATCGAGTGCGGCACCGGCTTGAACTGGATCGCGATCTCCGACCGGCGCGCGGCCATGCGCTTGCCGGTGCGCAGGTAGAAGGGCACGCCCTGCCACCGCCAGTTGTCGACATGCGCCTTGATCGCGACGAACGTCTCCGTCGTCGACGGCTTGCCGAGTTCGTCGGTGTAGCTGTGGACGATCTCGCCCTTCACCGCGCCCTCGCCATATTGGCCGGTGACGGTGCAGTTCGGTGCCTCCTCCGGCGTCATCAGGCGCAGGCTGCGGAACACCTTCGCCTTTTCGTCGCGAATGGCGGTGCCGTCGAACCGGGCAGGGGGCTCCATCGCGATCAGCGCGACGAGTTGCAGGATATGGTTCTGCACCATGTCGCGCAGCGCGCCCGCGGTTTCGTAGTAGCCGGCACGTTCCTCCAGCCCCACCGTCTCGGCGATCGTAATCTGCACGTTGTCGATGCCCTGCGCATTCCACACCGGCTCGAAGAACGAATTGCCGAAACGCAGCGCGAGGATGTTCTGCACCGTCTCCTTGCCCAAATAATGGTCGATACGGAACGTGCGCTCTTCCGGAAAGCCGACCGCGACCGCATCGTTGATCTCGCGGCTCGACGCGAGGTCGTAACCGAGCGGCTTTTCCAGCCCGATCCGCACCGTCTCACCCGCAAGCCCGACCGATTCCAGCCCGGTGATCGCCGCCTCGAACAACGAAGGCGCGGTCGAGAGGTAGATGGCGAGGCCACCCGACACGTCGCCGACCTTCTCCGCCAGCGGACCGAAGCTGGAATGATCCGACAGGTCGATCGCCTGATAGAACAGGCGTTCGAGGAAGCCGCCGACCGCGGCCTCGTCCTTGCGATCCTCGGGCAGGAACTCGTCCAGCGCCTTCTTCGCGAAGTCGCGGTACGCCTCGTCGGTATAGGCCGACCGCGCCGACCCGGTGATCGTCAGCCCGTCCGGCAACAGACCGTCCGCGTGCAGCCCGTAGAGCGACGGCAGCAGCATGCGCTGCGCCAGATCGCCGGTGGCACCGAACAGCAGCAGCTTGGCGACGGGGTTGCGCGTCATGGCGTACCTTTCAGGAGACGAGGCCGGCGAGGGGGTCGAGCCCCGCCATGATATTGAGGTTCTGGACCGCGGCACCGCCGGCACCTTTGCCCAGGTTGTCGAGCGTCGCGATCAGGCGCACCTGTCCGGTGGCGTCGTTGCCGCGCACGCGCAGGGTCAACCGGTCGGTGCCGGCATGCTCCTCGATCGCGATGCCGCTCAGCCCGTCATCGGCGACGCGGACCAGCGGTTGTCCGGCATAGGCGCGCGCCAGCACGTCGCGCACAGCAGCGACGGTCGGGCGGTTCGGCATGGCGGCGAGGTTGAGCGGCACCTCCACCACCATCCCCTGACGCAGCGCCGCGACGGCAGGCGCGAACAGCGGTGCATGTGAAAGCCCGGAATGTACCGTCATCTCCGGCACATGCTTGTGCGCCAGATCGAGTGCATAGGCGCGGAACGACGGCGGGCTCACCTGATCCTCATATTCGGCGATCATCGCCTTGCCGCCGCCGGAATAGCCGGACACCGCGTTGACCGTCACCGGCCAGTCCGCCGGCAATAACCCGGTACGGACCAGCGGCCGCACCAGCGCAAGGAAGCCGGTCGGATAGCAGCCCGGATTGGACACCCGCCTGGCGGCAGCAATGTGATCCGCACCGTCGGGCTCAAGCTCGGGAAAACCATAGGTCCAGCCGGGCGCGACCCGGTGAGCGGAGGATGCGTCGATCACGCGGGGGCGATCGCTCGCGATCAGCGCCACCGCTTCCTTGGCCGCCTCGTCCGGCAGGCACAGGATCACGAAATCGGCATCGTTCAACGCCTCGGCGCGCGCCGACGGGTCCTTGCGCCGCGCCTCGTCCAGCGTGACCACCGACAGGTCGGTCCGTCCCGCCAGTCGATCGCGGATATCGAGCCCCGTCGTGCCCGCCGCGCCGTCGATGAAGACGCTCGTCACGCGAGCGCCGCGACGGGCAGATAGCCGACCAGGCCGCGACCGGGGGCAACGCCCCACGCCGTATCGCCGATCACGTCGAGCAATTCGAACGCATCGCCTGCACCCAACTCGGCCAGAACTTCCGAATCACCTTTGCGGTCGAGGCGCAGGAGCGACACCGTCGACAGCCGCCGCTCGACGGGCGCTGCATAATGCGGCGCGAATACGCGATCTGCCAATCGGACGTCGGCAAGATCGGGCCGCACCGCATGCGTTCGTGGATCGAGCACGACCGACCTCCCGGCCAACGCGAAAATGTTACGCGACGGCCCCGACGAGCCGCTTGGATGCGCCGGAGCGGGGGGCGGGGGGCTGTCCTTCGCCGATGAATTGCCCGAACTCTTCAAGAAACTCTGCCCCCTCGGAAGTACGCGCGACGAAGATATTGCGCTTGTCGCTGTCGTCGCGTTGGCGGCGGAGATAGCCGAGCGTACCCAGCCTGTTCAAGGCGCGCGTCACGACCGGCTTCGAGACGTTCAGCGCCCGCGCCAGTCCGCGCACCGTATGCGGCCCCGGTTTTAGGTACACGAGCAGCAGCAGCGCCATCTGCCGATTGGTCAGATCGGGTTCACCCGAACGGACATAATCGACCAGGGCGGTCATCCAGGTAGCCAAAGCGTGGGGATCGGATGCTGGCACAGGGGTCTTCCGCTAATCCACCCGGTCGACGGCGCACCGATCGGGCTTCGTTTCGTTGTCATAACGCCGCGGTAACCGGCAGGTTTCCTCGCTTGCCGCGGGATTCGGGGGTGAGGCAGGGATTCGGGGCGTTTATGTTGATAGACGGGGAAGGGTCGCCTATGTGCCGCCCTTCACTGGCTGTCCGGGTTCTCCATGTTCGTCTTCCTCCTCGTCATCCACGCCATCATCGCTGCGGCGCTCGTCACGGTGATTCTGATGCAGCGGTCGGAGGGTGGCGGCCTCGGTATGGGCGGCAGCCCGTCGGGCCTGATGTCCGCGCGCGGTGCGGCCGATTTCCTGACGCGGGCGACCTCCGTGCTGGCCACGGTGTTCGTCGTGTTCTCGATCGTGCTCGCCGGCTATTCCGCGACGCGCCGGGTGACGACGATCGATACCTCGCTGGCCCGTCGTCCAACTGCGCCGGCACCGCAGAACAATGCGGTGCCGAACACCCCGGCCAAGGGTCAGGTGACGACCGGTGCCGGCGCGCCCGTCGCGGTCGGTCCGGGCAGCCCGGCGGACAACGCCTCGGTCCCGCTCGCCAACTAACACTTCATCGCAAATCGTCGGACCGGTGCCCGCGCACGTTCGCGGGCGCTTGTCGCGCGTGCCCCATCCAAGCTAGGCGTTCTGTCCCATGACGCGGTACATCTTCATCACCGGCGGCGTGGTCTCGTCGCTCGGCAAGGGCCTCATGGCGGCCTCCCTCGCGGCGTTGCTTCAGGCGCGCGGCTACAATGTCCGGATCCGGAAGTTCGACCCGTATCTGAACGTCGATCCGGGCACGATGAGCCCGTATCAGCACGGCGAAGTATACGTCACCGACGATGGCGCGGAGACCGACCTCGATCTCGGCCATTACGAGCGGTTCACCGGCGTCGCCGCGCACCAGTCGGACAATGTCACGTCGGGTCGCATCTATCAGCAGATCATCGCGCGCGAGCGGCGCGGCGATTATCTCGGCGCCACCGTGCAGGTGGTCCCGCACGTCACCGACGCGATCAAGGCGTTTGCGCAGGCTGACGTCGAGGGCCTCGACTTCGTGCTGTGCGAGATCGGCGGCACGGTCGGCGACATCGAGTCGCTGCCCTTCATCGAGGCGATCCGCCAGCTCAAGAACGAACTGGGTCGTGGTCGCTCGATCAGCGTTCACGTCACCCTGGTGCCGTACATCGCCGCCGCGGGCGAACTGAAGACCAAGCCGACGCAGCATTCGGTGCGCGAGATCGCCGCGCTGGGCGTCGCGCCGGACGTGCTCGTCTGCCGCTGCGAACACCCGCTGCCCGAGTCGGACCGCGCCAAAATCGCGCTGTTCTGCAACGTGCCCGCGAGTGCGGTCATCCCCGCACTCGACGCCAAGAGCATCTACGCGGTGCCGCTCCAATACCACGCCGAAGGGCTCGATTCGGAGGTGCTGAAGGCGTTCGGCATCGAACCCGGTGCGCCGCCCGAATTGTCCCGCTGGACCGAGATCGTCGATCGCCTGACCAACCCAGAGGGCGAGGTGACGGTCGGCGTCGTCGGCAAATATGTCGGCCTTCAGGACGCCTACAAGTCGCTCAACGAGGCGTTGGTCCACGGCGGCATCGCCAACAAGGTGAAGGTCAACGTCCGCTGGATCGACGCGGAGCTGTTCGAGGGCCCCGACGGCGACATCGCCGCGCATCTGGAACCCTGCCACGCCATCCTGGTACCGGGCGCATTCGGGGAGCGCGGCGCGGAGGGCAAGATCGCCAGCGTCCGCTTCGCGCGTGAACGCAACGTGCCCTATTTCGGAATCTGCTTCGGGATGCAGATGGCCTGTATTGAGGGTGCGCGCGACCTCGCCGGCATCGCAGACGCCTCGTCTACCGAGTTCGGGCCCACGGACGAGCCGGTCGTCGGCCTCATCACCGAATGGATGGGCCGCGCCGGTCTCGAAAAGCGCGAGGAGCAGGGCGACCTCGGCGGCACGATGCGGCTGGGCTCGTACGACGCCACGCTCGCGGGCAACAGCGTCGTCGCGTCGATCTATGGCGGCACTGCCATCCAGGAACGCCACCGCCATCGCTACGAAGTGAACACCCACTATCGGGACGCGCTGGAAGAAGGCGGACTGGTGTTCAGCGGCATGTCGCCCGATGGAACATTGCCGGAGATCGTCGAGCGGCCGGATCATCCGTGGTTCGTCGGCGTCCAGTTCCACCCGGAACTCAAATCCAAACCCTTCGACCCGCATCCCCTGTTCGCCAGCTTCATCGAAGCCGCGGTAAAGCAGAGCCGGCTGGTCTGATCCTAAAACGAAGGCGCCCGGACCTTTCGGCCCGGACGCCCCGCGACGCCTGGAAAAGGGAGAAACAGGCGCCGAGCTTGTTACGCGGCCTGTGCCTCGTCGTGAGCGGCGGTGTCGCTCGCCTCGACGGCGGCCAGCGGTGCGCCCGTCTTGATCGCGATGCTCTTCGGCTTCATCGCCTCCGGAACCTCGCGGACGAGGTCGATGACAAGCAGGCCGTCGTTCAGCCGCGCATCCTCCACGAACACGAAGTCCGCGAGTTCGAAGCGGCGCTCGAACGAGCGGGTCGCGATACCGACATGGACGAAGTTGGCGTTCGGTTTGTCGTCCTTCTTCCCCGCGACGAGCAGCATGTTCTGCTGTGCGGTGATCTCGATCTCGTCGCGACCGAAGCCAGCCACCGCCAGCGTGATGCGGTAACGGTCGTCGGCGATCCGTTCGAGGTTGAAGGGCGGGTAGTTCTCGGCCGCCGCGCCGCGCGCGTTGGTTTCGAGAAGGTCGAACAGCCGGTCGAAGCCGATGGTCGAACGGCGATAGGGGGTCAGGTCGAGTCGCATATCAAATCCTCCGATGAGCGAGTTGAAGTCGAGGCATCCGCCGTGGCGCGATGCCCGGTACGGCCCGTCAGCGGCACCGCACGGAACAGGATTTGGTGTGTTGAAAGCCCCCTTCAAGAGCCTGTCGAACCTGATTTTTCGTGCCCACGAAGCTGAACTTCGCCGGGGCCAAGGCGAAGCTTCGTTGAACATCCAGTAAATTGGTGGAGTTTGCGGTCAGGTTCATGGGAGATACCGATGTCGTTGACGCTTGCCCTGCTGCTCGCCGGCCAGATTGCTGCGCCGCCCGCCGGGCAGGAGCCTGCGCCTGTCAGCCCCGGCGTTCAGGCGACCGCGCCTGACGATACACCGGCCGAAGGCGAAGTCGGCCGCACCGGCCCCGCCGTCGCCAGCCCCGGCGGCGACATCGTCGTGACGGCACGCCGCCGTGCCGAGACGGTGCAGAGCGTGCCGATCGCCATTTCCGTCATCGGCGGCACCGCGATCGCCGAGACGGGCGCGTACAATGTCAGCCGCATCACGCAGCTTCAGCCGACGCTGCAATTCTATTCTACGAACCCGCGCAACTCCGCCGCCAACATCCGCGGCCTCGGCGCGCCGTTCGGATTGACCAACGACGGCATCGAACAGGGCGTCGGCATCTATGTCGATCAGGTCTATTACAGCCGCATCGCCTCGGCGACGTTCGACTTTACCGATACCGAGCGGATCGAGATCCTGCGCGGGCCGCAGGGGACGTTGTACGGCAAGAACACCACCGCCGGTGCGATCAACATCACCACGCGTCCGCCCAGCTTCACGCCGGAGGCGCGCGCGGAAGTCACCGGCGGCAATCTCGATTTCTTCCAGGGCAAGGCGTCGATCAGCGGGCCGTTGGTCGCGGATCGCATCGCCGCGCGCCTGTCCGCCTCGGTCACCACCCGCCGCGGGACGATCTACAACGTCCGCACCGACGAGTATCTGAATAGCCAGGACAATATTGGCCTGCGCGGTCAGATGCTGTTTCGCGCAACGCCCGACCTCGATCTGACGCTCTACGCCGACTACAACCGCCAGAACCCGAATTGCTGCGTCCAATATTACGCCCGCACCGGCGCGACGCAGCGACCGACGATCCGCCAGTATGCCGCGCTCGCGGCAGCGCAGGGCTATGTCGTGCCCTCGACCAACGCGTTCGACCGCGTCACGGACGTCGACACCGACCTGCGCGCGAAGCAGGAACTCGGCGGCCTGTCGCTGGTCGCCAACTGGGACCTTGGCGCCTCGACGCTGACCTCGGTGACGGCATGGCGGTTCTGGCACTGGGACCCTTCGAACGACCGCGATTTCATCGGCCTGCCGATCACCACGGTCTCCGCCAATCCGTCGCAACAGAGCCAGTTCAGCCAGGAGCTGCGGATCGGCTCCAACGGCACCAACGCGGTCGATTACACGCTCGGCGCGTTCTATTTCTACCAGACGATCGATACGCAGGGGCTGCAGGTGCAAGGCCCGGCGGCCAGCGCCTTCCTGCTCAACCCCACCAGCGCCGGCGGCCGCGATCCCGCGACCCTCAACGGGCTGACCTCGCGCAACACGATCGGCTTCACCAACACCTCGGCGGCGTTGTTCGGGAAGCTGACCTGGCATGCCGGCGAGGCGTTCTCGATTTCCCCGGGCCTGCGCGTCAATTACGACAAGAAGGACGGGTCCTACGTCTCGGTCGTCACGAACGGCGCGGGCAGCACGACGCTGACCAACGACCAGCGCGGTGTGCTCGCGCCGCAAACCTATGAGCCCTCGTTCGACAATTGGAATGTGTCGGGCGACATCACCGCCGCCTACACCGTCACACCCGATATCCACGCCTACGCGACCTATGCGCGCAGCTACAAATCGGGTGGCATCAATCTGTCCGGCCTGCCGCTGGACGGGAACAACAACCCGATCCTCGCCGCGGCCACCGTCGAGCCGGAAAAGGTCAACCATTTCGAATTGGGCCTGAAGACGCAGTTCGCCGATCGCCGCGCGACGGTGAACCTTGCGGCGTTCTGGACCGAGATCGACGATTATCAGGCGACGGTGACGAACGGACAGCTCGGCGTGCTGCGCGGCTATCTGGCGAATGCTGGCAAGGTCCGGACGCGCGGCATCGAGTTCGACAGCGCCTTCCGCCCCACCTCGCGCTTCAACGTCTACGTCAACGGCGCGTGGACCGACGCCAAATACGTGAAGTTCGTCGACGCGCCGTGCCCGCCCGAACTATCCGGCGGCACGACGGCTACGGCAAGCAACCCGGCAACCCCGGCCGGCACGGGCACGGTCAGCCCCGCCGCCTGCGACATCTCCGGGCAGCGTCTGCCCGGCGTATCGAAATGGGCGTTCTCCTACGGCGCGGAATACGACTTGCCGGCGCGCTTCGCGGGCCTCGATGGTCAGTTCTATCTGGGATATGACGGCAGCTACCGCTCGCGCTTCTCGTCCAATCCGTCACGGTCGCTGTACACCGACATCAACGGCTATGCGCTCAGCAACTTCCGATTGGGCTTCAAGGCGAAGGACAGCTGGAACGTGTTCGGGTGGCTGCGCAACGCCTTCGATCGCAACTATTACGAGGTGCTCGCGCTGCAATCCGGCAGCACCGGCCTCGTCGTCGGCCAGCCCGGCGATCCGCGGACTTACGGCTTGACCGTATCGCGGAGTTTCTGAGCGGATGTAGCTTGGCGAGATTCACGCAGGTCAGGTTTCAGTGTCGTGCCGGGCCAGTCCCGGCATCCACGGTGCCGCATGCGCGTCTTTCGGTTGGCTCGCTGATAGGCGAATCCCGGGGCGGGCCGGCATGACGAAACAGGTGAACTGAATCCCCCACGCGTCCGTAACCCACCGTTCAGCTTCGCCCGAATACACATGGATCATACCGACGGGGTGCCGCAGTCTGGAAGCTCCCGCATCCTGGTCGGTGTCGCGCCGGTACGGGTATCGCCGGTGGGGCGGGAAGATGGGGGAGAACGGCAAACGCCCGGATCGTTGCCGACCCGGGCGCCTGCGTGACGATCGCTCGTCAGCCCCCATTTTCCCGCTCTCGCCCAGCCTGTTGGCGGCGTAAGAGCATTCCCCGAACCACGGCCGTTGCCTGTGTCTCAGCGAGGTCAGTGCTAGGTGGCCTCCCTTACTTTGTCACCTGCCTTGCGACTCCCGCGACACGATTGATCGCTACGTGTGGATTCGACGCAACAGACCCGTTCAGGTTGCTTGGCGGCGGCGGCGTGCTACAGCCTCCGGCGACATGATCCTATCCAGCTACGAACGGATGATCGCCCGCCGCTATCTGCTGCCGGGACGAGGCGAGCGGTTCATCGTGCTCGTCGCCGGTTTCAGCCTCGGCGCGGTGATGCTCGGCGTCGCCGCCCTCGTCATCGTCATGAGCGTGATGAACGGCTTTCGCGCCGAACTCTTCGACAAGATCGTCGGGCTGAACGGCCACGCGGTGGTGCAGGGCTACGGCAACCGCCTCGCCGACTGGCGTCAGATCGCCGCACAGGCGAAAGCGACACCCGGCGTCGTCTCCGCCATTCCGCTGATCGAGCAGCCGCTGTTCGCCAGTTCGAACGGACGAGCCGAATTCATTCTGTTCCGCGGGATGCGTGTGCAGGACATCCGCAGCAATGCGGGTTTCCGGCGCGGCCTCGTCGCGGGATCGTTCGCGGCGCTGACACCCGGATCGGGGAACGTCGCCATCGGCTCGCGACTGGCGGAATCGCTGGGTGCGACGGTCGGCTCGGACATCTCGATCATCTCGCCGCAGGGTCAGACCACCCCCTTTGGGACCGTGCCGCGCAGCGTCAGCTACCGTGTCGCCGCGATCTTCGAGATCGGCGTCTATGACTACGACAAGGCGTATGTCGTGATGCCGATCGAGGACGCCCAGACCTTTCTGATGCTCGGTGACACCGTTGGAATGGTCGAGCTCACTACGACCAATGCAGACAAGGTCGGCGAAATCCTCGCACCGTTGAAGGACAAGTTGCGCGGCGGTGCCGTCATCGCCGACTGGCGCACGCTCAACGCGCAGTTGTTCGAGGCGCTGGCGGTCGAGCGCGTCGCAATGTTCGTCGTGCTGTGCATCATCATCCTCGTCGCCGCGTTCAACATCGCTTCCTCGCTCATCATGCTGGTGCGATCCAAGACGCGCGATATCGCCATCCTGCGCACGATGGGCGCGACGCGGGGCGCGATGCTGCGCATCTTCATCTCGGTGGGCACCACGATCGGTGTGCTGGGGACGCTGGCGGGGCTGATCCTAGGCGCGATCTTCCTGTTCTTCCGTCAGGGCGTCATCAACTTCGTGCAGTTGGTGACCGGCCAGAACCTGTGGGACCCATCGATCCGCTACCTGACCGATTTGCCGTCGAAATCCGATCCGGTGGAGATCACGTTGATCGTCGTCATGGCGCTGATTCTGACCTTCCTCGCCACGCTCTATCCGTCGTTCAAGGCGGCGAACACAGACCCGGTCGAGGTGCTGCGCTATGAATGATGCGGTCCTCCAGACCTCCGGTCTCGCGCGCAGCTTCACGCAGGGTGGGGAGACGATCCACGTCCTGCGCGGCGTCGACCTCGCGGTGCAGCCCGGCGAGATCGTCGCGCTGCTCGGCGCGTCCGGTTCGGGCAAGTCCACCCTGCTACAGGCAGTCGGCCTGTTGGAAGGCGGGTTCGAAGGTTCGATCCGCATCGCGGGCGAGGAAGCCGCGACGCTCGATGCCGCCGGCCGCACCGTCGTGCGCCGCGACCGGCTCGGCTTCGTCTACCAGTTCCACCATTTGCTGCCGGATTTCGACGCGACCGAGAATGTCGTCCTGCCGCAACTGATCCACGGCGCCACCCGCGATGCCGCGCTGACACGAGCCCGCGACCTGCTCACCGTGCTCGGCCTCGGCCACCGGCTGACACACCGCCCGAGCCAGCTATCCGGCGGCGAGCAGCAGCGCGTGGCCGTCGCCCGCGCGCTCGCCAATCGGCCGGCGCTGGTGCTGGCGGACGAGCCGACCGGCAACCTCGACGAACATACCGCCGACATCGTGCTTGCCGAATTCCTGCGGCTGGTCCGCGGCGAGGGGTCGGCGGCGCTGGTCGCAACCCACAACGAGCGGCTGGCGCTGAAGATGGACCGGGTCGTCCGCCTCAACGAAGGCCGGCTGCGGTGAGCCTCTGGCGGCAGGTGCCGACGCTCGCCGGCCGCCATGTCACGCTTCGTCCGCTGGTCCGAGAGGATGAGGGTGCGCTCGTCGCCGCCGCTTGCGAGGGCGGATTGTGGGACATCTTCTACGCCAACGTGTCGATGATGAAGACCCCGGACCGCTGGTTCGCCGCCGCACTCACGGAACAGGATTACGGCCGCGCGCTGGTGTTCGCGGTGGAAGACGCCGGCGGCACCGTCGTCGGCTCGACGCGCCTGATGCGGCTCGCGGAAAAGCACCGGCGGCTGGAAATCGGCGGCACCTTCTACGCGAAGTCTTCGCAGCGCACCGGCATCAACACCGAGGCGAAGCTCATGCTGCTGACCCACGCGTTCGAAGCGATGGACTGCCAGTGCGTGCAGATCCGGACCGACCAGCTCAATACCCGCAGCCAGGTCGCGATCGAGCGGCTCGGCGCGCACCGCGACGGCGTGCTGCGCGGGCATCAGGTCATGGCGGACGGGCGGCTGCGCGACACGGTCGTCTATTCGATCCTCGACCGCGAGTGGCCGGGCGTGAAGGCCAATTTGCGTTACCTGCTCGCGCGGCACGATGCCCGTCCTGATGGAGCCATCCCATGATCCACGACCATGTCGTTCACGCCGCGGATGGCGCATCGGTGCCGCTGTCGGATTATGCGGGCAAGGTGCTGCTGATCGTCAACACCGCCTCCAAATGCGGGTTCACGCCGCAGTATGAGGGACTGGAAGAGCTGCACCGCGCCTATGCCGACCGTGGACTGGCGGTGCTGGCCTTCCCCTGCAACCAGTTCGGCGCGCAGGAGCCGGGCGACGCGGCGGAGATCGCGAACTTCTGTTCACTGACCTATGCGGTCGACTTTCCCGTCATGGCCAAGATCGACGTCAATGGCGCCCAGGCCGATCCGCTGTTCGAGGATCTGAAGGCCGCCGCGCCCGGCCTGCTCGGATCGAAGGCGATCAAGTGGAACTTCACCAAGTTCCTCGTCTCACGCGACGGCACCCGCGTCACCCGCTACGCGCCCACGACCAAGCCGGAAGAGCTGACGAAGGACATCGAAGCGCTCCTTTGATCCTCCCAACAGAGGGAGGTGCCGCGCACGCAGGCGTTACGGAGGGCAGACTCAGGCAAAACCGCCTAAACCGCGAAGGCCGGCTCGCCCTTGCGATGCGCCAGCGCCGCGCCGATCGACGTCGCCCCGCCCAGCAGGAAGCTGATCCCCAGCACATAGCCCGGCAGCGTCAGCGCCGACCAGGGCAGCGTCGCCAGCACGATAGCCGCGAGCACCAGGTTCACGATCCCCAGCACGATCATCATCGCCTTGCCCCGCCGCATGCGGACGCCGAACACCAGCTCCATCACCCCGCGCACGCCGAGCCATACCGCCACCAGCATCGTCAGGGACAGCGCGCCCGTCGCGGGCTCGAACGCCATGACGCCACCCACGAACAGCGACAGCGTGCCGAACACAATCGCGTAGGCGCGCCCGTCATGCCCTTTCCCGAAGACCCCCGCGGCGATGGAGGTCGCACCCGCTGCCATGAAGAAGATGCCGATCACCAAGGTCGCCGCCAGCGTCGCGGCAAACGGCGCGGCGAAGGCGAGAATGCCGAGCACGACCGACAGTATGCCATAGGCCAGTATCCAGCCCCAGCCGGCGCCGATCCCCTGGATACGCAGGCTTTCCATGCCACGCGGTGTGTCGGTCATGAACGACGCTCCCATCGATCAGCGCGACGAACGGCCCGTCGCAGGCCCGGTTCCGGCGCTGGTCGAATCGGTCGCCAGCGCCTACCTCCCGTTCATGCATTCCGGGTTCGTGCCGCTCCGCGTCTTTTCATCATACACCATGCTCGACGGCGCGATCGAGCCGAAGGCGATCGCCGCGCAGGCGAAAGCGCTGGGCTTTCCCGCCGCCGCGCTGACCGACCGCAACGGGCTGTATGCGGCGATGGCATTTTCGGATGCTGCCAAGAAGGGCGGGGTGCAGCCGATCATCGGCACGATGCTGGGCATCGCCCGCCCCGACATGCCGGAGGGCGTGGCTGCCCCGATCGACTGGATCGCGCTCTATGCGCAGGACACGACCGGCTACGACAATCTTTGCGCGCTGGTGTCGGCGGCGCATCTGGACCGCCCGATCGAGCTTGCCGCGCACGTGTCGTTCGAGATGCTGTCGCGCCACACCGACGGCCTGATCGCGCTGACCGCGGGCGGGGAGGGCGCGGTCGCGCGCCTGTTCGCGGAGGACCAGCCTGACCGGGCCCGTTCCTATATGGATCGGCTCCAGTCGCTGTTCGGCGACCGCCTGTACATCGAGCTCAGCCGCCGCAGCGACCCGTTGGAAATCGCGGCAGAGCCGGCGCTGATCGACTTGGCCTATGATCGCAACCTGCCGCTGGTCGCGACCAACCCCTGCTGTTTCGCCGAAAGCGCGTTCGGGGACGCGCATGACGCCATGCTCTGCATCGCCAATTCGACCTATGTCGAAACGGAGGATCGCCCGCGCAGTTGCCCCGATGCGTGGCTGAAACCGGCGGACACGATGAAGGCGCTGTTCGACGATTTGCCGGAGGCGATCGCCAACACGCTGATCGTGGCGCAGCGCTGCGCGGTGATGGCACCGTATCGCAAGCCCATCCTGCCGACGCTCGCGGGCGATCTGTCGGGCGAGGCGCAGATGCTGCGCGACGATGCCGCCGCCGGGCTGGAGGCGCGGCTCGACCGCATTGCCGAACTCCGTGCGCTGAAAGGCGAGCCCGAGGGCGAGCCGGGTTGGCGCGACGTGTACCGCGACCGGCTCGCGTTCGAGGTCGACGTCATTGTCCAGATGGGCTTTCCCGGCTATTTCCTGATCGTCGCGGACTTCATCAAATGGGCGAAGGACCACGACATTCCGGTCGGTCCGGGTCGCGGTTCCGGCGCGGGCTCCGTCGTCGCATGGGCTCTGACGATCACCGATCTCGATCCGTTGCAGTTGGGTTTGCTGTTCGAACGTTTCCTGAACCCGGAACGCGTGTCGATGCCCGATTTCGACATCGACTTCTGCGAAACCCGGCGCGGCGAGGTCATCCGCTACGTGCAGGAGAAATACGGCCGCGATCAGGTCGCGCAGATCATCACCTTCGGTAAGCTGAAGGCGCGCGCCGTGCTCAAGGACACCGGTCGTGTGCTTCAGATGAGCTACGGTCAGGTCGATCGCCTTGCCAAGCTGGTGCCGAACCACCCGACCGACCCGTGGGACCTGAAGCGCGCACTGAACGGCGTGCCGGAACTCGCGAAGGAATATTCGAACGACAATCAGGTCCGGCGGCTGTGGGACCTCGCGACCAAGCTGGAAGGGTTGCCGCGCCACTCCTCGACCCACGCCGCCGGCGTCGTGATCGGCGACCGGCCGCTGGCGAAGCTGGTGCCGCTTTACCGCGATCCGCGGTCCGACATGCCCGTCACGCAGTTCGACATGAAATATGTCGAGGGCGCAGGACTGGTGAAGTTCGACTTTCTAGGTCTCAAGACGCTGTCCGTGCTCCAGAAGGCGGTGCAGCTTCTGAACAAGCGCGGCGTGTCGATCCAGCTCGACGCGCTCGAATGGGACGACCCTCTCGTCTACCAGTTGCTCCAGCGCGGCGACACGGTCGGCGTGTTCCAGCTGGAATCGGAGGGCATGCGCCGCACGCTGTCCGCCGTCCGGCCGACCAATTTCGGCGACATCATCGCGCTCGTCTCGCTCTACCGGCCCGGCCCGATGGACAACATCCCCAGCTTCGGCCGCCGCAAGCAGGGGACGGAGCCGATCGTCTACCCGCACAAGCTGCTCGAAGGCATATTGTCCGAAACCTACGGCATCTTCGTCTATCAGGAACAGGTGATGCAGGCCGCGCAGGTGCTGGCCGGTTACTCGCTCGGCGGCGCCGACCTGCTGCGTCGCGCGATGGGCAAGAAGGTGAAGGCGGAGATGGACGCCCAGCGTTCGACCTTCGTCGAGGGCTGCGAAAAGGCCAACAATATCCCCAAGGCCAAGGCCAACGAGTTGTTCGACCTGATCGACAAGTTCGCGGGCTATGGCTTCAACAAGTCGCACGCCGCCGCCTATGCGCTGCTCGCCTATCAGACCGCATGGCTGAAGGCGCACCACCCGCACGAATTCTACGCCGCGTCGATGTGCTACGATATGGCGCTGACGGACAAGCTCGGCATCTTCGTCGAGGATGCCCGCCGCGCCGGCGTGACGATGCTGCCCCCCTGCATCAACGGCAGCCGACCTGATTTCGATGTGGAGATTCTAAGCCCCTCCCCTTCAGGGGAGGGGTTGGGGTGGGGTCTCTCCACCAGCGACACGGCCAGCGGCACCGCCCCACCCCCAACCCCTCCCCTGAAGGGGAGGGGCGAAGAGTTGGCCGTCCGTTACGCCCTCGGCGCGCTGAAATCCGTCGGCGAGGGCGCGATGGAACGCCTCGTCGTGGAACGCGCCAATGGCCCCTTCGCCAGCCTCGACGACCTCGCGACCCGTGTCGACCCGCGCCTGCTGAACAAGCGTCAGCTCGAAACGCTGGCCGCAGCGGGCGCGTTCGACGGCATCGACGACAATCGCGCCGGCGTCCACGCGGTCGCGGAAACGCTGCTCGCCGTCGCCGCGCGCACGCACGAACAGAAGACCAGCGGGCAGGGTGGCTTGTTCGGCGACACGTCGCACGCTGGCGACGCGATCAAGCTACCCACCTCCGTCCGCTGGTCGCTGTCGGAGCGCATGGAGCAGGAGAAGGAGGCGTTCGGCTTCTACTTCTCCGCGCATCCGGTCGACCGCCACTCGCACCTCGCGCACATGCACGGTGCGCGCAGCTTCGCATCGCTCGGCGAGTTGACGATTCCCGACGACGGCACCCGCGCAGGCGCGACGATGGCGGTGCTGGTGGAAGACGCGCGCTGGCGCACCTCCGCGCGCGGCAAACGCTACATGATGGCGCAGCTTTCCGATTCGAGCGGCCAGTTCGTCGCCACCTGTTTCGACGATCTCGTCGCCAAGGACCTTGAGGAGGCGGCGCGGATGGGCGGTTGCGCGCTCATCACCGTCGAACTCGACCGTCGTCCCGGCGAGGAAACGCCGCGCGTCTCGGTCAAGCGGATCCAGCCCTTCGAAACGCTGGCCGCCGCGGCACGCTTCGTTATCGAGGTCGAAGTCACTGATGCGGCAGCATTTCCCGCACTCGCTGCGTTGCTGTCCGATCATCGCGGCGCGCGCGGCGAAGTCTTCGCGACGCTGACCACGGATCGCGGACCGGCCCGGCTGCTGCTCGGCCGCGACTTCCTGCTCGATGCGGAGCTTGCGGGACATATCGAGGCGTTGCACGGTGTCGCCGCCGCCCGGCTCAAGACCTCCGAGACGAGGCTGAAGCTGGTCGGCTGACCCGGCCGCGCATTCCTGCCGGTCGGCGGATCGGGAGAGTGACCGCGTGCTGGGATCGATGCAGGATATGGAGTTGCGCGTGTCGCGCATCATCGATCACGCCGCGCGCGAACATGCCGGTCGCTCGATCGTCACGCGCTGGGCGGACGGCAGCGAGAGCCGCACGACCTGGGCTGGTATCGCTGACGACGCCAAGCGATTGGCGCAGGCGCTCGAACGCCTCGGCTTGCAACCCGGCGACCGCATCGCGACGCTGGCGATGAACCACGCCAATCATCTCGTCGCATGGTACGGCGCGATGGGCATGGGCGGCGTGATCCACACGATCAACCCGCGGCTGTTCGACGATCAACTCGTCTATATCGGCAACCATGCCGGCGACCGCGTCCTACTCTACGATCGCATGTTCCAGCCGATCGTCGACCGGCTGAAAAGCCGCTGGACCAGCATCGAACACTATGTGGTGATGGACGGGGAGGGGCCGGGCACGCTCGCCGAGCTCCTCGCCGCGGAGGACGGCGATTACGCGTGGGTCGAGGGTCCGGAGCGCGATCCGTGTATGCTCGCCTATACCAGCGGCACGACCGGCGACCCGAAGGGCGTGCTCTACACCCACCGCTCCTCCGTCATCCACGCGCTGACTGTCATCACGCCCGCCGTCTTCAACCTGTCGTCGCGTTCGATCGTGCAGCCGGTGGTGCCGATGTTCCACGCCGCCGGATGGGGCCTGCCGCTCGCCGTGCCGATCGCGGGCGCCAGCTATGTCTTCTCCGCGATCAACGATCCCGCCGTGCTGTGCGATTTGATGACCCGCTACAAGGTCACGCATTCGGCGGGCGTCCCCACCGTGTGGCTTGGCGTGTTCGGCCATATCGATGCCGGCAACCCGCCCCCGGCGCACCTGAAGTTCGCCAGTGTCGGCGGCTCGGCCGCCCCGCGCGCGATGATCGAGCGGCTGATGGGGATGGGCATGGAGGTCGCGCATCTCTGGGGCATGACCGAAACCTCTCCCGTCGGCACCGCAGGCCAGCGCCCCCCCGAGTGGGACGAGATGTCGCGTGATGCCCAGCTCGACCTCGTCTCGAAGCAGGGGCAGATTCCGTTCGGCATCGAGTTGCGCGTCGTCGACGACGCCGGCAACGTCCTGCCCCGCGACGGCACCTCGTCCGGCCAGCTTCAGGTCCGCGGTCCCTGGGTCATCCAGCGCTATTACGGCGCGACGGAGGACGCCGTCGATGCGGACGGCTGGTTCGACACCGGCGACGTGTCCGTCCTCCACCCCGACGGGACGATGCAGATTACCGACCGGTCGAAGGACGTGATCAAATCCGGTGGCGAATGGATCAGCTCCGTCGATCTGGAAAATGCCGCGATCGGCTGCCCCGGCGTCGCCGAGGCCGCTGCCATCGCGATCCCGCACCCCAAATGGGACGAGCGCCCGCTTCTCGTCGTCGTCCGCAAGCCGGGCAGCAACGTTGCGGCCGCGGATATCCAGCAGCATCTGGCCGGGCAGGTCGCGAAATGGTGGCTGCCGGACGAAATCGTCTTCGTCGACGAACTCCCGCACACCGCCACGGGCAAGCTGCTGAAGACTGCTCTGCGCGAACGCTTCCGCGGCCACGTGCTGACAGGGGCTTGACGGGGCAACTCCACCAAAGCCAGCCGAAGACCGTCCCGTCCTCGGCCACCCGGTCACCCCGGCGAAAGCTGGAGTCTCACGCGTTTGTCGCGATCTGATGCCCGACGAGACCCCGGCGTTCGCTGGGGTGACGAAGGGGTGGACCGGGATGACGCAGGGTGGAGCGGGATAACGCAGGCTGGCTCGGCATGACGCACGCTGGACCGGGAGGAGGCAGGCTGAACCGGGTCATGCAGGGTCGAACCGTTCGTGCTGAGCCTGTCGAAGCACAGATGAGGCTCATGCACTTCGGCAGGTTCAGCTCGAACGGCATGCATAGAAGGCTATCACGTCATGATGCTCCCGATCGGGGGCTATAGACGCGAGGCAACAAGCAGCGGCAGGGCGTTGCAAACCGCCGCCCCGCCAACGGCATCCCTCAGTCGTCCTTCGTCGTCTCCCCGCCCTGCTCGCCAGCGTTGTTCCCGTACCCCGCTCCGGATTCCTCCTGCTCGACGGGCTGCTCCGGCGTCTCGGTCTTCGCGCGATCCTGATCGGTCATATCGGCATCCTTTCTGCCGCTCCAACGCGCGACCGGGGCCGGAGTGCCTCAGAACAATTCCCCCTGCGGCCCGGCCGGCGCACGGAACAGGTCGGTGCGCAGCGCGATGCGATCCTTGTTCAGCCCGTGCTTGCGGCACGCGATGCGAAACCGCGTGCCCAGCAACTCCGCCCAGGGTCCCGCGCCTTTCATCCGCGTGAAGAACTCCGGGTCGTTGTCGCGCCCGCCGCGCAGCGACTGGATCACGCTCATGACCTTGCCCGCACGATCGGGGAAATGCTCGTCGAGCCACGCGCGGAACAGCGGCGCGACCTCGTGCGGCAGCCGCACCGGCAGGAAGAAGGCGTAGCGCGCACCGGCCTCCGCGGCGCGCTCGATCAGATGCTCGATCTCATGATCGGTGATCGCGGGGATGACGGGCGAGATCGAGACGTACGTCGGCACCCCCGCCGCCGACAGCGTCGCTACCGCTTTCAGCCGCCGTTCGGGATGTGGCGCACGCGGCTCCACCGTGCCCGCCACCTTGGGATCGAGCGAGGTCACCGACATGCACACCGCCGCCAGGCCCTTGGCCGCCATCGGCGCGAGGATGTCCAGATCGCGCACGACGCGGTCGGATTTCGTCGTGATTGTCACCGGATGGTCCGTCTCCGCCAGCACCTCCAGGATCGACCGCGTCACCCGCCACTCGCGCTCGATCGGCTGGTACGGATCGGTATTGGTGCCCAGCGCCATCGGCCGGACGACATAGCTCGGCTTCTGCAATTCCGCGCGCAACAGCATCGCCGCGTCGGGTTTCACGAACAGCCGGCTCTCGAAATCCAGCCCCGGCGACAGGTCGTGGAACGCATGGCTCGGCCGCGCGAAGCAATAGATGCAGCCATGCTCGCACCCGCGATACGGGTTGATCGAGCGGTCGAACGGCACGTCGGGGGAGGCGTTGCGGCTGATGATCGTCCGCGGTCGCTCGACCGTTACGGTCGTCTTCAGCGGCGTCAGCGCGCCGTCGATGCCCTCGCGCTCGTCGAGCCAATCTCCGTCCGCCTCCACCTGCGGCAGGTTGAAGCGCCGGCTCTCCGCATTGTGAGTCGCACCGCGCACGGGCCGGGTGTTCGCCATGCCTCGATGATACGATGCCGATAAGAACGTATCAAGAACATTGTCGCTGATCGGCGAGTACCGATCCTCGGTGACCTACCGCTCCAGCAAGCGCGGCATCAGCTCGACGAAGTTGCAGGGCCGGTGCCGGCTATCCAGCTGCTCGCGCAGGATGCCGTCCCACCCGTCTTTCACCGCTCCGGTCGATCCCGGCAGCGCAAAGACGTACGTGCCGCCGGATACGCAGGCGCAGGCGCGTGACTGCACCGTGGACGTGCCGATCTTGGCATAGCTCAACCAGCGGAACAGTTCGCCGAATCCGGGGATCATCTTCTCCGCCACCTGCTCCACCGCCTCCGGTGTCACATCGCGCCCGGTGACGCCGGTACCGCCGGTGGTGACGACGACATCGATGTTCGGGTCGGCGATCCACGCCCGCAACCGCGCGACGATCGTATCCACGTCATCCCGCTCGATCGCACGGTCCGCCAGCACATGCCCAGCCGTCGTCAGCCGCTCGACCAGCGTGTCGCCCGAACGATCCTCCGCCAGCCCGCGCGTGTCGGACACCGTCAGCACCGCGATCCGCACCGGCAGGAAAGTGCGGCTTTCGTCGATCGGCATCAGTCGCCCTGTACGCTGGAACCGATCGTCGCCGTGACCGATTTCACGATGTTCGGCTGCATCGCCATCGCCGCCGCCGCGCGCCGCAGCAGGTCGCCGTCGGTCATCGCGCTCGCCGCCGCCGCGACGGTGCCGGGGATCGCCTTAACGACCGACACGATGTTCTCGGCGAAGCTGTTGGCGGGGGCCGACGGCACCGGCGCCGGCTGCATCGCCAGCGTCGCGGTCCGGATCGGCGACACCGCGTTCGGCAGCGTTACGGGCGCCCGTAACGGCGCGATCACTTGCGCCACTGCGACGGGGGCCGGGGCCGCCGCCACCGGCGACCGCACGATCCGCGGACGCGCCGCCTGCACCACCGCGCGCACCGGAGCCGTTGCGGCATACGCCACCCCGCTATTGCCGCGCGTCGGCATCCGCACCGCCAGCGCACCGCTCATCCCCGGAAAGCGAGGCCACATCCCTTGCGCCAGCGCGGCGCGGCTGGTCGACGCCGACTTGCCGCCCTGCGTCTCGTACATCCAGTAGTTGCGCAGCACCGTCGTGACGTACCCGCGCGTCTCCCAATAGGGGATGCTCTCGATATACATCAGCGGGTCGCCGCCGTCGTGAACCAGCGTGTTCCACTCGCCGACCGGCTTCGGTCCGGCGTTGTACGCGGCGATCACCTTCGGCAGCAGCCCGCCGGTCAAACCCATGTCGCGCAGCCGCTCCAGATGCCGCTGGCCGATGTCCATGTTCACCGAAGGCTTGCCGAGCGCGACCTTGTCGATCGTCGTTCCCCGCTCGCGCGCGAAATCCGTCGCGGCGGCGGGCATGATCTGCATCAGGCCGTATGCGCCCGCCTGGCTCGTCACCTTCGGCCGGAAGCGCGATTCCTCCAGCGTGTGGGCGTAGACCAGCGCCTTGTCGACGCGCCAGCCGCTGTCCGGCTGCCAGTTCGGCGTCGGATAGCGCGCGTCCGCGGTCGGCGTCACGCCCTGCGGACAATTATGCGCCAGCCAGATCGTCGTCGCCGGCAAATCGAGCGTCTCGGCCAGCTTGACGAGGCTGCCGAACTCCGCCGGATTGCCGATCTTCGCCTGCTGACGGATCACGTCGTCCGCCAGATCGGCCTCGCCGACCTCGATCAGCGCCGCCGCGACGCGCACGTTCGGGCGCTTGTCGAGCAGCGTCCAGTCGGCGTCGCGCATCCCGCCCTTCGCGCCGATGCCGCCACGCATCCCCAGCGCCTGTCGCGCGAGTTGCCCGTAGAAGCTTTCGCCGAACTGCGCCGCCGCCTTCAGCCGGCCTTCGATCCGGTCTGGCCGCGCGCACACCATGTCCGCGCGCGACGCCCAGTACAGCCCGGCCGCGCGCAGATCGACATCGCCGGCGCGCGCCGCCACGCCCTCGAACCCCGTCTCCGCCGCCGCGCAGTCACCCTGTCGCCACGCCGCCAGCGCCGTCATCCAGCGACCCTGCACCGCCCAGTCACCGCTGCCCGCCGCCGCCAGCGCGCCGAGTTCGCGCACCTTCGCGTCCTCGCCGCGCAGGAAATACATCCACGCGACCTTGGCCTGCCACTCGGTCGTCGCCTCCGGGCTCAGGCCGACGGTCTGCGTCAACAGCGCTTCCGCCGACGCGCCGTCGTCAACCTTCACATAAGGCTGCATCCTCTGCGCGAGATCGGCCGCGACCATGTCGCTCTTCGTCGCCTTCGCGCGGACGCGGCGAGGTGCGCCGTCCTGCCAGATCAGCCGCTGCGCCACCGGCAGCGGCGGCAGGTCGGTTGCGCCCCGCGACGATGCCAGCCGCCGCAGCGCCTCGGCCTGCGGAAGTTCGGGCGCTTCGTTCAGCAGCGTGACCAGCGGCTCCAGCTCGACGCGCGGCGATCCCTTGGCGGTGTAGAGTTCGGCGCGCGCGATCGCATGCAGCGGCCCCGGCTTCATCGCGTCCAGCCCGAGCTGCGCATCCTGCCAGCGTTGCGCGCGGATCGCGGCGAACACCTGCGCGTATGCCGCCCGCTGCGCGTCATCCAGCTGCGTCGGGATGCGCGCCGCCTGCGCCGAGCGAGCCTCGCCGGACGGGTCGCCGCCCGATTCCGCCGCCATTGCGGGGAGGGGTAGGGTGGCCAACGCCACCGTCATCGCTGCTCTCAAACGCATGTTGCAGCTCATTGATCTGCCCCCATCAGCAATTGCAGGTCGCGCCAGCTTTCGGCCTTCATCGCCGGACGCTCGATCAGCATCCGCGGATGGGCGGAGGCTACGACCTTCGTATGTCCGCTTTTATGGTTAAACGCCTGCAAAGAACCGCGCGCATCGATTCGCTCCATCGCCAGCACGGCACGGCTCGTCGCATCACCGAGCAGCAGCAACCGTTCCGGCGCGACCAGTTCGATATGGTGGCGCGCGATCTCGCCCAGCTTCGCCTCGATATCGCGCGGCATCCGGCCCGCGGCGGGCCGACGCGCGCAGACCGCGGCGATGTGCACGGTGTCGCGCGACAGGCCGATCGCGGCGAGCATCCGGTCGAACAATTTGCCGGGCTCCCCCGCCAGCAGCGCGCCGGCATTGCCATCGTCGCGGTCGGGGCAATCGATCAGCACCATGACCTTCGCATCGGCGGGACCCGTAGCGGCAAGGGACACGCCGCTCCACGCCGCCTCGGGCGCGCTCGCCCCAGTCCGCCAGCCGAGAAAAGCCTCCAGCGTCGCGGGCAGCGAGTCCGCCGCCGGTGCCGCCTCCACCACGGGAGCGGGGGCAGGGGCCACCAGCCAGTCGCGTGGCGCGTCCTCGACCAGCACGTCGACACCCGCGTCCGCCCACCAGGCGATCGCATTCGCGATCATCGCGCGGTCGGCGGGTTCGGCCTGTGCCGTGTCGATATTCCGGTATGCCCCCATCGCCGGGCGTCATGCTCCACGGTTGACGTGGCGGTCAATGTAGCGGAACGGCTTATTGGACAGGATGGTGCGGCATCACGCCCGGCGGATCGCCGGCGGGGCCGCTGGAGAGAAGAGGCCATGAGCGAACGCGAGTCGATGCCCTACGACGTGGTGATCGTCGGTGCCGGCCCTGCCGGGCTGTCGGCGGCCATCCGTCTGAAACAGCTGGCGAACGAAGCGGGTGCGGAACTGGCCGTCTGCGTCCTCGAAAAGGGGTCGGAGGTCGGCGCGCACATCCTGTCGGGCGCGGTGATCGATCCGCGCGCGATGGACGAGCTGATCCCCGAATGGCGCGACACCGACTGCCCGCTGGCGGAGACGGCGGTGACGGAGAACATCCACTGGGTGCTGACCACGAAGGGCAAGTTCAACCTGCCGCATCTGTGGACCCCGCCGTTCCTGCACAACAAGGGCACCTACACCTGCTCGCTCGGCAATCTCTGCCGCTGGCTCGCGGGCCGCGCCGAGGAGCTGGGCGTAGAGATTTTCCCCGGCTTCGCCGCGGCGGAGATCCTGTTCGACGACGACGGCCGCGTGAAGGGAGTCGCGACCGGCGACATGGGCGTCGCCCGCGACGGCACGCACAAGGGCGACTACACGCCCGGCCTCGAAATCCACGCCAAATACACCTTCTTCGCGGAGGGCGTGCGCGGCCACCTGACCAAGGAGGTCATCCGCACCTTCGACCTCGCCGCGAACAGCGATCCGCAGGTTTACGGCCTCGGCGTCAAGGAGCTCTGGGACATCGCCCCGGAAAAGCACCACCCCGGCCGCGTCGTGCATACGCAAGGGTTCCCGCTCGGCGACGACGCGAACGGCGGCGGCTGGATCTATCATCAGGCCAACGGTCAGGTGTCGATCGGCTTCGTAACATGGCTAAGCTACACCAACCCCTACATTTCCCCGTTCCAGGAGATGCAGAAGTGGAAGACGCACCCGGCGGTCGCGGAGCTGCTAGCGGGCGGCAAGCGCGTGTCCTACGGCGCGCGCGCGATCAACGACGGCGGGTTGCAGTCGATCCCGAAGCTGGTCTTCCCCGGCGGCGCGCTGATCGGCTGTTCGGCGGGCTTCCTCAACGTCCCCCGCATCAAGGGTACGCACGGCGCGCAGAAGTCGGCGATGATGGCCGCCGAAGCCGCCTTCGCCGCGATCCAGCAGGGCCGCGAGCATGACGAACTGACCGCCTATCCGGAGGCGTTCGAGGCGTCGTGGCTGAAGAAGGAGCTGTCGGTCGTCCGCAACGTCGTGCCGCTCGTCAAGAAGTTCGGCGATTTCCTCGGTTCCGGCCTGTCGGGCATCACCATGTGGCTGGAGCATTTCGGCCTGAAGATGCCCTTCACGATGAAGCATCACCCGGACCATGAGAGCCTGTGGCGCAAGGACCTCGTGAAGCCGCCGGTCTATCCCAAGCCCGACGGCGTCCTGACCTTCGATCGCCTGTCGTCGGTGTTCCTGTCGAACACCAATCACGAGGAGGACCAGCCGGTCCACCTGACGCTGCGCGACCCGAACGTACCCGTCGAATACGACCTGCCGATGTACGACGAGCCGGCGCAGCGTTACTGCCCGGCCGGCGTGTACGAGATCGTCGGACAGGATAGCGGCGATCCAAAGTTCGTCATCAACGCGCAGAATTGCGTCCACTGCAAAACCTGCGACATCAAGGACCCGACCCAGAACATCAACTGGGTCGTCCCGGAAGGCGGCGGTGGCCCGAACTATCCCAATATGTAGCCTGATCGCGCTCGCGGTGCTCGCCGTGACTCCGGCCGCTGCGGACTCGGGGCGGACGGCGTATCTGACCGCGCGCGCGGCGGAAGCGGACGGTGACGGCCCCGCCGCGTCGACCGCCTACGCCGCCGCCGTCGCCGCCGCGCCACGTGATCCCGTCGTCGCGATCCGCGCCTTTCGCGCTGGCATCGCCAGCGGCGACGCGGCGCTGGTCCGCAGAACCGGTGCCGTCCTGCGCAACGCCGGCATCGCTCCCGCCGACGCCGCGCTGTTTCCGATCGCCGACGCCGCCCGCGCCGGCGATGCCGCCGCCCTGAAGCAGGCGACGCGGTCACTCGCCACTGATCGTTTGCGTATCCTCGCCCCGATCATCGAAGCGTGGGCGGCGGGCGGCAACGCCGGCATTGCCATCCTCGACCGATCGACGATTGATCCGGTCGCTAAACCCTTGGTCGCCGAGCACCGCGCGCTGCTGCTGATCGCCGCCGGTCGCCTCGCGGAGGGCAGCGCCGCCGCCGGCCTCGCCTCCACCACCAACCGCGCGCCGCGCGTCGCCGCCGCCGAACTGATCGTCGGGTTGGGAGAACCGGCCCGTGCACAGGCGCTCCTCGGGTCGGGCCAGTCGCTCCCCGCCGGCCAGCGTGCATCTCCAGCGTTCGGTGTCTCGCGCCTGTTCCTGCGTCTCGCCGAAGAACTCGGCCGCGGCGAACAGGCCAGCACCTTGTCCCTTTCGCTCGCCCGCGCCGCGCTCGATGCCGATCCCGGCTATGCTCGCGCGCGGCTGATCCTCGCCAACCAGCTGGCCCGCGCTGGCGACTCCGATGCGGCGCTGGCGAACCTCGCCGCGATCCCCGCCGACGATCCGCTGGCGAGCGACATGCTGGAGGCCCGGATCGCGCTGCTCGACGGCAGCGACCGCAAGCCCGAGGCGCTCGCCGTAGCCCGCACCCGCGCCGCCGCACCCGACGCGACGTTCGTCGACCGCGTCCGCCTCGCCGACCTGCTGGTCGAGGCGGATCGCCCCGCGGAGGCCGCGCCGATCTGCGCCCGCGTGCTGGACGACCCGCGCATCGCCAAACGCTGGAACGCGTGGCTCCGCTACGCCACCGCGCTCGACGCTGCGGACCGGTGGAAGGACGCGCGCCGCGCCCTGCGCCGTGCGGTTGCGCTCGCGCCGGACCAGCCGCTCGTCCTCAACTTCCTCGGCTACGGCCTCGTCGATCGCGGCGAGGACGTGGCCGCCGCCACCAGGATGCTCGAAAAGGCGCACTCGCTGGAACCCGAAGACGCCGCCATCACCGACTCGCTCGGCTGGGCGTATCTTCGCGCCGGCGACACTGCCCGCGCGCTGCCGCTGCTGGAACGCGCCGCCCGGGACAGCCCGGCCGATGCCGACATCGCCGACCATCTCGGCGACGCCTATTGGGCAACCGGCCGCCGCTACGAAGCGCGCTACGCCTGGCGCGCCGCCGCAATCGTCGCCGAACCGCGCACGCTCGGCCGGCTCACAGCCAAGATCGAGAACGGACCGGCGGCCCGTTAGCCGCTTGATTTCACTACCCGTGCCCCGCGCAGGCGGGGGCCCAACGCTATCTTGCTGAACATAAATCTGTCCACTTCACCGTCCCACCCCGGCGGAGGCCGGGGTCCAGTTGCAGCAAAGGCTCTGAGTCTCACGAGCGGCGCGGAAACTGTACCCCCGGGCCTTCGCCGGGGTGGGTCGGGTGTGGAGTGCGACAGGGTTGACGCAGAGCATGTGGTCTGGATCCTGACAAACACCAACTTCCAGCCTACCCAAACCAGTCTTGCCCCCGAACCGCCCCTGCCGCATCACCCGCGCGATGATCGTCGAATCCGCCCCCGCCAAGATCAACCTCGCGCTCCACGTCCGCCGCCGCCGGCCGGACGGCTATCACGAACTCGAAACCCTCTTCGCCTTCGCCGCCGACGGCGACACGATCACCGTCGAGGAAGCGGCCGAGGACCGGTTCGACATGACCGGCCCCTTCGCCCAAGCCCTTCGGTCCCCCTCGGGGAATGGAAAGGCGCCCACCAACCTCGTAACCGACGCCCGCGACGCCTTCCGCCACCACCAGCCCACGCCCCCCGTCGCGATCACGCTCACGAAGAACCTCCCCATCGCGTCCGGCATCGGCGGCGGTTCGGCGGACGCCGCCGCGACGTTGCGCGCGCTGGCCCGCTTGACCGGGATCGACCCGCACGCCCCCGCGCTGTTCGCGATCGCCGAACATCTCGGCGCAGACGTGCCCGCCTGCCTGCTCGGCCGCACCACGCTTGGCACCGGCAAAGGCGAGGCGCTGGTCCCGATCGAGGGCGCGCCCGGCACGCCGCTGCTGCTCGTCAACCCGAACGTCGCCGTCTCCACCGCCGCCGTCTTCGCCGGCTGGGACGGCATCGATCGCGGCGCGCTGGGGGAGGGGCCGTTGCTCGATCGCGCCCGCGCCGCCCGCAACGACCTGGAATCGCCGGCCCGGTCGCTCGCCCCCGTCATCGGCGAAGTCCGCACACTGCTCGACGCCGCTCCCGGCGCAATCCTGTCGCGCATGTCCGGGTCCGGCGCCACGTGCTTCGCGCTGTTCGACACGCCCGAAGCTCGCGACACGGCCGCCACTGCGGCCGCTGCGAGAGGCTGGTGGTCGCTCGCCTCGATCATGACCTGAAAAGCCACGCCGCGATGACGCGGAGAACGAGCCACGCGCAGCCCACAAACAAATTCCTTCCTGTCTTATCCGCGTCGCACAAACGAAACTTCTTCGAGTTCCCATCTTGTTCCACGAGAACAAACCATATACATGGAAGCAGACGCGTTGCCCCCGCCACGCGCTTGCTCTAGCGATGGGAGCCCCTGATGGCCGCCAATCTGAAAGTGATCGATACCGGCATGGCAACCGCTAACGCAGACCGGCAGAAGGCGCTCGACGCCGCGCTGGCCCAGATCGACCGTGCCTTCGGCAAGGGCTCCGCGATGAGGCTCGGCTCGAAAGAGACGATGCAGGTCGAAACGATCTCCACCGGCTCGCTCGGCCTCGACATCGCCCTTGGCGTCGGCGGCCTGCCTCGCGGCCGCGTGATCGAGGTCTACGGCCCTGAATCCTCGGGCAAGACCACGCTTGCGCTGCATGTCATTGCCGAGGCGCAGCGCGGTGGTGGCACCGCCGCTTTCGTCGATGCGGAACACGCGCTCGACCCGGTTTACGCCAAGAAGCTGGGCGTCAACATCGACGAGCTGATTGTGTCGCAGCCGGATACCGGTGAGCAGGCGCTGGAGATCGTCGACACGCTCGTCCGCTCCAACGCGATCGACGTGCTCGTCGTCGACTCGGTCGCCGCACTCGTGCCGCGCGCGGAGATCGAGGGCGAGATGGGTGACAGCCATGTCGGCCTTCAGGCCCGCCTGATGTCGCAATCGCTGCGCAAGCTCACCGGCTCGATCAGCCGCTCGCGCTGCATGGTCATCTTCATCAACCAGCTACGCATGAAGATCGGCGTGATGTACGGCAATCCGGAGACGACGACGGGCGGCAACGCCCTGAAGTTCTACGCCTCGGTCCGCCTCGACATCCGTCGCACCGGGCAGATCAAGGACAAGGAAGACATCGTCGGCAACGCCACCCGCGTGAAGGTGGTGAAGAACAAGGTCGCGCCGCCGTTCAAGCAGGTCGAATTCGACATCATGTACGGCGAGGGCATCTCCAAAATCGGCGAGATCCTCGATCTCGGCGTCAAGGCTGGCCTCGTCGAGAAGTCGGGTTCGTGGTTCAGCTACGACTCGATCCGCATCGGTCAGGGTCGTGAGAACGCCAAGACCTATCTTCGCGACAATCCGGAACTCGCCGCCCGCCTCGAAAAGGCGATTCGCCAGCGCACCGACAAGGTCGCCGAGGAACTGATGGTCGGCCCCGGCGAGGACGACGATATTTGAATCGGCCGCGTCGTCGGCGTGTCGATCGGGGGGCTGCCGGCAACGGCGGCCCCCATTTTCGTTGAAGTGAAGTGGAGGACCCCGCCGACGCCTCCACTTCCTCCACTTTGGTGCCACGCTCCGCACCCACCGCCGTGCTCCCGCGCAGGCGGGAGCCCGGTACCGGAAAGGGCCGAACGTGCGCCCAGCCGCCGTTCAACCCTCTCCACCGCCGTCCTGCGGGGCTCGTCCCGGCATCCACGGTATCGCAGGTCACGTGCATCGAGTTGCGGGGCGCGGTAGATGCCGGAATAAGCCCGGCATAACGAACTATCCCCCTTCCACCGTCGCCGCACGTAGCGGCGCGACGCGACGCGACGGTTCATCCCAACCCCCGACAAAGGCCCGCCCGATGACCACGACCACCGACTGGCAAACCCGCGTCGGCGACGTCTGGGCCGCCGAGCATCGCCGCACCGATCGCAGTCTCGCCGACCTCGCCCGCCACCTTAATGCCGCTGTCCTCGCTGCGGCCCCGGCAACGGGCACCGCCCTCGATATCGGTTGTGGGGCAGGGGCCACCAGCGCCACGATCGCCGCCGCCCGCCCGGAGCTCCGCATCACCGGCATCGACCTGTCCGAACCGCTGATCGCCATCGCCAAAGCTCGGGTCCGCACCGCCACCTTCCACGTCGCCGACGCCGCGACCGATCCGCTGCCGGGCGGGTTCGACCTCCTCTACTCCCGCCACGGCGTCATGTTCTTCGCCGACCCCGCCGCCGCCTTCACCCGCCTCCGACAAGCCGCAAACCCCGGCGCGCCACTCGTTTTCTCCTGCTTTCGCGACCGCTCCCGCAACGCTTTCGCCGCCGCGCTGGTCGAGCAGGTCACCGGCGAAGCCCTTTCCGATCCCGCCGGCTACGCACGCGGTCCGTTCGCCTTTGCGAACATGGAGTTCGTCTACGACTTGCTGACCCGGACGGGCTGGAGCGCAGTTACCGCCGCGTCGATCGACTTCGACTATGTCGCGGGCGAGGGCGAAGACCCCGTCGCCGACGCAACGTCCTTCCTCACGCGCATCGGCCCCCTCTCGCGCAGCATCGCCGACGCCGGCCCCGCCGACCGCGACCGCCTGCTCGCGCGTCTGTCCGACGCCCTCGCGCGTTACGTCCTCGACAACCGCGTCGTCCTGCCAGCATCGGCATGGATCTGGCGCGCACAGGCAGGGGAGCCATCATGACCATCATCGTCCACCACCTCGAAAATTCCCGATCGCAGCGCATCCTCTGGATGCTCGAGGAGCTTGGCCTCCCCTACGAGGTGAAGCGCTACGCCCGCGATCCCAAGACGATGCTCGCCCCGCCCGAACTCCGCCGCGTCCACCCGCTCGGCAAGTCGCCGGTGATCGAGGACGACGGGGTCGTTGTCGCGGAAACCGGCGCGATCGTTGAATATCTGGTCGAAAAGGCGGACGGCCGCCTCGGCCCGCCCGCTCATCGCGAGGCCGTACTGCGCTACCGCTTCTGGCTGCACTATGCGGAGGGGTCCCTGATGCCCCCGCTGCTCGTGAAGCTGATCATCGGCCGCATCCCGCTGGTCGGCGGCAAGATCGCCGGGCGCATCCAGCCGATGGTCGACCGCCACCTCGATTATGTCGAAAGCGAACTGTCGCAACGCCCGTGGTTCGCCGGCGACGTCATCTCCGCCGCCGACATCATGATGAGCTTTCCGCTGGAGGCCGCCCGCAACCGCGCCGGCCTCGACGCCAGCCGCCCGGCGACGATCGCGTGGCTCGACAAGATCCACGCCCGCCCGGCCTATCAGGCGGCACTGAAAGAGGGCGGCCCCTACCGCTACGCCTGAGCCGTCACGATCGCGGCGCGATGTCCTCGAACCGCTCCACCGCCACCGCCGGACCATGTCCCGCCGGGGCGGTGGCCGCGATAACATCCGGGTCCTCCCGCGGATCGAGGCCACCCTCCCACTTCGCCACCACCGACGCCGCGATGGCGTTGCCGATGACGTTCGTGGCGGACCGGCCCATGTCCAGAAAATGATCCACCGCCAGGATCAGCAGCAATCCCGCCTCCGGGATCTTGAACAGCGACAGCGTCCCCGCGATCACCACCAGCGACGCTCGCGGCACGCCGGCAATGCCCTTCGACGTCACCATCAACACCAGCAGCATCGTGATCTGCTCGCCGATCGACAGATGGATGCCGTACGCCTGCGCGATGAACAGCGACGCGAACGTCATGTACATCATCGATCCGTCGAGGTTGAACGAATAGCCGAGCGGCAGCACGAAGCTGGCGATCCGCGGCGGCACCCCGAACTTGTCCAGCGCCTCCAGCGTCCGCGGATACGCCGCCTCCGACGATGCGGTCGAGAAGGCGAGGATCAGCGGATCGCGGATATACCGCACCAGGAACCGCGTGCGCGGCCCGAGCAGCACGAACGCGATGCCGATCAGCATCAGCCACAGCAGCGCCAGCCCGAGATAGAACGACCCCATGAAATAGGCGAGGTCGCCGAGCACGCCCGGACCACGCTCGGCGAGCGTCGAGGCGACCGCCGCAAACACCGCGATCGGCGCGAACCGCATGACGTAATTGGTGATCTGCAACATCACCGCAACCAGCGCCTCGACCGCGCGCACCAGCGGCGCAGCCTTCTCGCCGACGGCCGTGATCGCGACGCCGACGAAGACGGAGAAGACGACGATCTGCAGAATCTCGTTCGTTGCCATTGCCTCGACCATCGACGCCGGCACGATGTGGCTGACGAACGTCTTCAGATCGAACGCCGCCCGCGCCAGACCGGCGTCCGCCGTGGCCGGCGGCAACGGCAGCGCCAGCCCGACACCCGGTTGCAGCACATTGACCAGGATCAGCCCCAGCGTCAGCGACAACAGGCTGGCGGTCACGAACCAGCCCAGACTCTTCAGCCCCACGCGCCCCAGGGCCGCCGTGTCGCCCATATGCGCGATGCCGACGACCAGCGTCGAAAACACCAAAGGCGCGATGATCATCTTGATAAGGCGCAGGAACAGCGTCGTCAGGATCGAGAAATATCCCGCGATCGTCGTCAGCCGTTCAGCCGACGCCGCGCTGCCGTCGTCGATCGCGACATGCAGCCCCCAACCGACGACCAGCCCCAGAACGAGCGCGCCCAAAATCCAGTAAGTGAGGCGCATGGCCATTCCGAACTCCCGATACGTGCCGGGAAGGGAAGGGGATTGCGGCGGCGCGGTCAAGGGGCCTACCCACCTCGATCATGTTCCTGACCCGTCGCCATCTGCTCGCCGCCGGCACCGCGCTGCCGTTCCTGTCCGTCACCGGCGTGCTGCGCGCCGCCGAGCCGGACCTGTCGCAGTTGCGCGATCTCACGACGGGCGCGGTACCGATCGGCGCCACCGAATATGCCGGCCGCCTGACGCGCGCGCAGGCGCTGATGAAGGCGAACGGCCTCGGCGCGATCCTGATCGAATCGGGATCGTCGATGACCTATTTCACCGGCGTCCGCTGGGGCCGCAGCGAACGGCTGACCGCGGTCGTCATCCCGGTGGAGGGCCGCCCCTGCATCGTTACGCCCTTCTTCGAGGAGCCGTCCGTCCGCCAGACGCTCGCCATCCCGGCGGACGTACGCGTGTGGCAGGAAGATCAGGACCCGCTGCGCACCGTCGCCGGCTTCCTGACCGATCGCCGCCTCGGCACGCGCCCGATCGGCATCGAGGAAACCGTCCGCTTCTTCGCGGTCGAGGCGCTTGCCGCCGCACTCCCCCGCGCCCGCCTGACCAGCGCCAACCCGGTCGTGCGCGGCTGTCGCATGGTCAAGACCCCGGCGGAGATCGCGCTGATGCAGGTCGCCACCGACGTGACGATCGCCGCCTATCGCTGGACGCATCCGCGCGTGGAGGCGGGCATGACCGGCGCGGAGATCGGCGCGCTGATGAACGCCGCGACGCGCAAGCTCGGTGGCAGTCCCGAATTCGCGCTCGCCCTGATCGGCCCCGCCGCCGCCCTGCCGCACGGCAGCCGGGAGGTCATCCGCGTTTCAGACGGACAGGTCGTGCTGATGGATTGCGGCTGCACCGTCCTGGGCTACCAGTCGGACGTGTCGCGCACCTGGGTCCACGGCATTGCCACGCCGGAACAGCGCAAGGTCTGGGACACGGTCGCGCGCGGTCAGCAGATCGCCTTCGCCGCTGCAAAGATCGGCGCTCCCGCCGGCAGCGTCGACGACGCTGTCCGCCGCTATTACGAAGGCGCCGGCTACGGCCCCGGCTACCGCCTGCCGGGCCTCTCGCATCGCACCGGCCACGGCATCGGCATGGACGGCCACGAACCGGTCAACTTCGTCCACGGCGAGGCGACGCCGCTGGCAGCCGGCATGTGCTTCTCCGACGAACCCGGCCTGTACCTGCCCGGCAAGTTCGGCGTCCGGCTGGAGGACTGTTTCCACATGACCCCGACCGGCCCGAAGTGGTTCAGCGAGCCACCCCGGTCGCTCGACGCGCCGGTCTGATGCGGCGCGGGTGATCGAGCCGGGGGGTGGCTCACCGTGAACCTGTCCTCTCCCACCCTCCGTTGGTCTCGAGTAGCCGTCGAGCCCGTCGAGACGGCGCATCGAGAGACAGGCCCCAAACCACCTCTCTCAATATGAGCTCACCACCACTACGCTCGATCCCTGAGCGAGACGAACAGGATGCGTCGGCCTCCCATCCTGTCCTACACACCCCCCTTCCCCTACAACGACGCCATGCCCGCCCTCGCGCCGCTACAGCAAACATCGCCCACCAACTGCCCCACCGCGTTGAAGTGGAGGACACCCATCCAGCGCCTCCACTTCCTCCACTTCGGTGTGTCGTCCCTCGCGAATCGGGCGCTTGAGCCGATCCCGTCGCTCGCCTAAGCCGCTGCCCCATGACATCCACGAACGACATCCGCCGCGGCTTCCTCGATTACTTCGGCTCGACCGGGCACCGGATCGTGCCGTCCGCGCCGCTGGTGCCGCAGAACGATCCGACGCTGATGTTCGTCAACGCGGGCATGGTCCCGTTCAAGAACGTGTTCACCGGCCTCGAGACGCGACCCTACGTCACCGCCACCTCGTCGCAGAAATGCGTGCGCGCGGGCGGCAAGCACAACGATCTCGACAATGTCGGCTACACCGCGAGGCACCACACCTTCTTCGAAATGCTCGGCAATTTCTCGTTCGGCGACTATTTCAAGGAACAGGCGATCGTCCACGCCTGGACCCTGCTGACGAAGGAATGGGGCCTCGACCCGGATCGCCTGACGGCTACCGTGTACCACACCGACGACGAGGCGTTCGATCTCTGGAAGAAGATTGCCGGCCTGCCCGATCACCGCATCATCCGTATCCCGACCAAGGACAATTTCTGGGCGATGGGCGACAGCGGCCCCTGTGGTCCCTGTTCGGAAATCTTCTTCGACCACGGCGACCACATCGCTGGTGGCCCTCCCGGCTCGCCGGACGAGGACGGCGACCGCTTCGTCGAGATCTGGAACCTCGTGTTCATGCAATATGAGCAGGACGCGAATGAGATCGTCGGCGAACTGCCGAAGAAGTCGATCGACACCGGCATGGGCCTCGAACGTGTCGCCGCTGTGATGCAGGGCGTCCCCGACAATTACGACACCGACACGTTCAGGGCGCTGATCGCCGCCTCGACCGCGCTCACCCACACCGCGCCCGACGGCGAATGGAAGGCGTCGCACCGCGTCATCGCCGACCATCTGCGCTCGGCCGGATTCCTCGTCGCGGACGGTGTGTTGCCGGCGAACGAGGGCAGGGGCTATGTCCTGCGCCGCATCATGCGGCGTGCGATGCGCCACGCGCATCTGATCGGCGCGAAGGAGCCGTTGATGCACCGGCTCGTCCCGGCGCTGGTCGCCGAAATGGGCGCGGCCTTCCCCGAGCTCGTCCGCGCCCAGCCGTTGATCGAGGCGACGCTCCAGCAGGAGGAAACGCGCTTCCGCCAGACGCTCGACCGCGGCCTGAAGCTGCTCGACGAGGCGACGGCGGGATTGGCCGAGGGCGGCACGCTGGCCGGTGAAACCGCGTTCAAGCTCTACGACACCTACGGCTTCCCGTACGACCTGACCGAGGACGCCCTGCGCGCGCAAGGGCTCGCGGTCGACCGCGCCGGTTTCGACGCGGCGATGGCCGAACAGAAGCGCGCCGCCCGCGCCGCATGGAAGGGCTCCGGCGCGAAGGCGTCCGACGACCTGTGGTTCGACATCGCCGAACAGTCCGGCTCGACCGAATTCACCGGCTACGCCAACGACACCGGCGAGGCGGAAGTCGTCGCGCTGATCCGCGACGGCGCGCGCGTCGATCATGCGACCGCTGGCGAAAGCGTGGCGATCGTCGTCAACCAGACGCCGTTCTACGCCGAATCTGGCGGTCAGGTCGGCGACGCCGGCACCGTGTCGAGCGACGCCGGCCTGCACGCGGTCGTCACCGATACCACGAAGCAACTCGGCCGCATCTGGGTCCATCACGCCGACATTCAGTCTGGCGAGATCAGGGTGGGCGACGCCGTGAAGCTGGCGATCGATCTCACCCGCCGCGCCGCAATCCGCGCCAACCACTCCGCGACGCACCTGCTGCACGAGGCGCTGCGGCAGCGGCTCGGCACGCACGTCGCGCAGAAGGGTTCGCTGGTCGCACCCGACCGCCTGCGCTTCGACTTCTCGCAGCCGGTCGCCGTGACCCCGGCGGACATCGCCGAGGTCGAGACGCGTGTGAACGAGCAGGTGCGCGGCAACGGTCCCGTCGTCACTCGCCTCATGACGCCCGACGAAGCCATCGCCGAAGGCGCGATGGCGCTGTTCGGCGAGAAGTACGGCGACGAGGTTCGCGTCGTGTCGATGGGACAGGACGACGAGGGTACCTACAGCCTCGAACTCTGCGGCGGCACGCATGTCGGCGCGCTGGGCGAGATCGGCCTGTTCAAGGTGATCGGCGAGGGCGCCGTGTCGTCCGGCGTCCGCCGTGTCGAGGCGCTGACCGGCGAAGCCGCCCGCGCATGGTTCTCGCACCGCGACGAGGTGCTGCGCGAAGCCGCCGCGACTCTCCGCACCACCCCGGACGAAGTCCCCGCGCGCGTCGCCGCACTGCTCGACGACCGCAAGCGGCTGGAGCGCGAACTGGCCGAGGCGAAGAAGGCGATCGCGACCGGCGGCGGTGCCGGCGCGCCTGCCGGGCCGGAGGATGTCGCCGGCACCGCCTTCATCGGTCAGGTGCTCGACGGGTTCGATGCCAAGGGGCTGCGCGGCGCGGTGGACGAGGCGAAGCAGCGGCTCGGCTCCGGCGTAGCCGCCATCGTCGCGGTCAATGACGGTCGCGCCTCGATTGCGGTCGGCGTGACCGCTGACCTCGTCGCCACCCGCAACGCGGTGGAACTGCTGCAGGTCGCGGTCGCTGCGGTCGGCGGCAAGGGCGGCGGCGGGCGTCCCGATATGGCACAGGGTGGTGGTCCCGACGGTGACAAGGCCGCGGCTGCGCTCGACGCCATCCGCGCGGCGCTTGCGTCCTGATCCGCGTCAGGCATCCTTCTCGCAACCCCGATGGTTCGGCTTGGGTGACGAAACTTTGACGCGAGGGATGCGAATGCGGGGATGGTGGATCGGTTCGGGCGTCGTGGCCTGCATGACGCTCGCGGCCCCCGCCGTCGCCCAGTCCGCCCGCGACGTCCTGACGCAGGCGGCCTTCGAGGATCGTAGCCGGGACGTCGCGCTGGTGAAGGTCGACCGGGTCCGCGCCTTCGCCGTGGCCCATCCCGAGGATGAGGATGCCGCCGTGCTCGCCGCCGTCGCGCTGGGGTACCGCGCGAAGCTGACCGGCAGCCGGTCGGAGGCGACCGCCGCGCGCAAGGAGTTCGAAACGGTTTGCGCCCGCTATCCGCGCAATCCGGAGGCACAGCTCGGCTATGGTGCCTGGCATCTCGGCGTCATCAACCGCGTCGGCCGGCTGGTCGGCCGAGTCGTCGGGGCGCAACGCGGCACCGGCATCGCCGCGATCGAAAAAGCGGTGACGCTCGGCGGCAACCGCGCGATGTTCTCCGGGCTCGCCGGGCTGATGCTGATCGAACTCGACGCCGACGATCCCCGCGGCCGTACCCTGGTGGAGGCCGCAGCCCGCGCGCCCACGCCCACCCCGCTCGATCGCATCGTCCAGCGCAGCGCTGCACAGGTCGCCGCCATGCTGCGTCAGGGCAATACGAAACAGGCGCAGGCGCTGGCCGACCGCCTGCTCCCGTTCGGTTGGTACAAGCCTAAATAGCGATCAAACGAGATCGCTCGTCCGGCGCACCCGCCGGATTCGCGGCTCGCGCTCCATCGCCGCCTCGCGCCGGATCAACTGCCGCAGTTCGTCGCGCTTTTCGTGGATCGACGCGATCACCGGACCCATCGCTACCCCCAGATCTACCAGCACCGCCTCCGACAGTTGCAGCGAACTCTCCAGCGTCTCCGGCACCGCATCCGTCACACCCGCCCGGTACAGTTCCGCCGCATGCCCGGCATCCCGCGCGCGCGCGATGATCGTCAGGGCAGGGGCCGCCGCGCGCAACCGTCGCGTCAAGCGCGCCGTCAGCACGGGATCGTCCATCGTCAGTACCAGCGCTCGTGATTCCGTCAGCTTCAACCGGTCGATCAACTCGCCGCGCGCCACGTCGCCGAACAGCACCGGATACCCCTCCGCCCGCGCCCGCGACACCGCGTCGATGTCGGCCTCGACCGCGATATACGGTTGCCCGTGTGTCGCGAGCATGTCGGCGATCATCCGCCCGACCCGGCCGAACCCGATCAGCACTGTTCGGCTGCCACCGTCGTCCACGTCCGGTACCGCGGAGGCGATATCGCGCGCCTCGATCCGGCGCGCCGCGATCCGCCCGACCTTGGCCAGCAGCGGCGTGATCGTCAGGCCGATCGCGGTCACGGTCTGCCAGAACGCGGCGGTCGACGGCAGGATCAATTGCGCCTGCGCGGCCGTGCCCAGCACGATCAGCGTCGTCTCCGACGGGCTGCCCATCAGCAGCCCCGTCTCCGCCGCCACGCCCGCGCGTGCATGCCCCACCCGAAGCAGCAGGTACGTCACGACCGCCTTGACCGCGACCACCCCCGTCACCGCCAGCAACAGCCCCGGCCAGTTCTGCCCGATCAATCTCAGGTCCAGGCTCATGCCCACCGTGATCAGGAACACGCCCAGTGCCAGCCCCTTGAACGGCGCGGTCATCACCTCGACCTCGCTATGATACTCCGTCTCGGCGATCAGCAGCCCGGCGAGGAGCGCACCGACGATCGGCGACAGCCCTGCCGCGGTCGTCGCGACCGACGCGACGATCACGACCAGCAGCGATGCCGCCAGAAACAGCTCCGGGCTCTTCGTGCGCGCCGCTTGGGCGAACAGTCGCGGCAGCACGATTCGCCCCCCCAGATACATGACAACGACCGTTGCACCTCCGCGCAGCGCGACACCGGCAATCCCGCTCCACCCCTCGGCACTCGCGGTCGGTGCCATCGCGCCGAGTGCGAAGATGATCGGCACCAGCGCCAGATCCTCGAACAGCAACATGCCGAACGCCCCGCGGCCGACCGGGCTCGTCGTCCCGACCAGCGGCAGCACCAGCGCCGTCGACGACAGTGCCAAGGCCAGCCCGAGCCCGGCGGCACCCGCCCAATCCTGCCCTATGAAATGAAGCGCGATCGCGATCAGTGCGGCCGATCCGAACAGCTCCGCGGCACCGGTGCCGAACACCAGTTGCCGCATGCCCCATAACCGCCGGAACGACAGTTCCAACCCGATCGAGAAAAGCAGCAGGATGATGCCGAATTCGGCGAACGGCTCGATCGACGCCGGGTCGCTGATCGTCACGTAATAGAGCCACGGGAACAACGCCGTCAGCTGCCCCAGCCCGGCCGGGCCCACCGCAACGCCGACCAGAATGAACCCGATCACGGGGCTGATCCGGAACCGCGCGAACGCCGGGATCACCAACCCGGCCGCGCCGAGGATCACCAGCGCGTCCGAAAAACCTTCATTGTCCAACCTGAGTGCCATGCCGGCGACTTAACCAGCCGATCACGGATGAGGCTAGGCTTGATCGACCTCCACGTCGGATTTGAAGGGATGCTCTCGCGCAATGCCGGAGGTCAGGGCATACCAACGGCATGACGCTACGAACCCCAGGCTCCGCATCGACGCTCTGGACGGCAGGCCTGCTGCTCGGCATCGCCGTACTGCCGCTCGTGATCTGGCACAGCAGGCTCTACTATGCGGAGGGAGGCACCAGCCCTGATGGCCCCGGCATGCTGATGGTGGCGCTGCTCATGACGTCGCCGATGTGGCTCGGGACATGGATGGCCGCGAGCTTTGCGTATCTGTTCCGATACGGCGGCAGTGTGCCGGTCCGGGTCGGGGTAGGGACCACGCCGCTGTCGCTGGTCCTGTCGGTGCTGGCGTGCCTGTTCAGTATCGGCTTCGTCTGGCTGGCGTTCGCCCGCGTGGATTTCTGGCGGATTACCCGACTGCCGTTCGTGGTCCATCTGCTCGGCTGCGCCATCTACTGGCAATACCTCCGCGCGGCAGCCGTCGCACGCAGCCTGCGATAGGGCGGAGCAGGCTCGAACCCGCTCCGCCCGCCCGATCAGGCGGCGACCGCCATCTTTTCTTCGAGGTTCTGGCGAACCTGCTCGAAGAACTGCTCCGTCGTCATCCAGGGCTGATCCGGGCCGATCAGGATCGCCAGATCCTTGGTCATATGGCCGTTCTCGACCGTCTGGATGCAGACGCGCTCCAGCGTCTCGGCGAACCGGGTCACCTCCGGCGTATCGTCGAACTTGCCGCGATACTTCAGGCCGCCGGTCCACGCGAAGATCGACGCGATCGGGTTGGTTGAGGTGGCCTTGCCCTGCTCATGCTGGCGATAATGCCGCGTCACGGTCCCGTGCGCCGCTTCCGCCTCGACGGTCTTGCCGTCCGGCGTCAGCAGCACCGACGTCATCAGGCCGAGTGAGCCGAAGCCCTGCGCGACCTGATCCGACTGAACGTCGCCGTCATAGTTCTTGCACGCCCACACGAACTCGCCGCTCCACTTCAGCGCGGATGCGACCATGTCGTCGATCAGGCGATGCTCGTAGACGATGCCCGCTTCCTTGAACTTGTCCTTGAACTCCGCCTCGAAGATCTCTGCGAACAGGTCCTTGAAGCGACCGTCATAGGCCTTCAGGATGGTGTTCTTGGTGGACAGATACACCGGCCATTTCAGGTTCAGGCCATAGTGCATCGACGCGCGGGCGAAGTCGCGGATCGACTCGTCGAGGTTGTACATGCCCATCGCCACGCCGGCGGCGGGGAAGTCGAACACCTCGTGCTCGATCTGCTGACCGTCCTCGCCGACCCACTTCATCGTCAGCTTGCCGGCACCCGGCACCTTGAAATCGGTCGCCTTGTACTGATCGCCGAACGCATGACGGCCAACGACGATCGGGTGCGTCCAGCCGGGAATCAGGCGAGGCACGTTCTTGATGACGATCGGCTCGCGGAACACGACACCGCCCAGGATGTTGCGGATCGTGCCGTTGGGCGACTTCCACATCTTCTTCAGGCCGAACTCCTCGACGCGCGCCTCGTCCGGAGTGATCGTCGCGCACTTCACCGCAACGCCGTACTTCTGCGTGGCCTTTGCGGCATCGATCGTCACCTGATCGTCGGTCGCGTCGCGGTGCTCGATCCCGAGGTCGTAATAATCGAGTTCGATGTCGAGATACGGCTTGATGAGGCGCTCCCGGATCCATTCCCAGATGATCCGCGTCATCTCGTCGCCGTCGATCTCCACGACGGGCGTCTTCACCTTGATCTTGGCCATGCGGTCTCGTCCTTCGAAGCTGATGGGGTTGCGCGCCGTCTAGGATGCGGGTCGCGGCCTGTAAACGTCGGGCGTCGACCTCAGTCGGCGGTATGGCGTTCCCGCTGTGAAGGGATGATGGTAAACGGGGCGACAACGATAATAAGATGGGAGAGAATCATGGCGTCGAAGTATCTTGGCTGCGCGCTCGTCGCCGCGGCGCTGACCTTGGCCTCACCGGCGTCGGCACAGAGCTACAGCAACCTGTTCGTATTCGGCGACAGCCTCGTGGATGCCGGTAACGCCCAGGCATTCCGCCGCGCCGTCGGCGGCGCCGATCCGGCTCCGGCGGCAGCGGGATATTTCCAGGGCCGCTTTTCCAACGGCTACACCTTCGCCGATTATCTCGGCCGCGCGGTCGACGGCGGCCCCGCCGTCGCATCGGCCTATGGCGGCCGCAACTATTCCGTCGGTGGCGCCCAGGCGCGCGAGATGTCCGGCGATGCCAGCCCAAGCTTCGCCGAGCAGATCGGCCTGTACGATATCGGCACCGCGCGCTTCGACTCGCAATCGCTCGTGCTCATCACGCTCGGCGGCAACGACATCCGGTCGCAGATACCCAGCCTGGCCACGATCCCGGGCTACGTCCCCGATTTCGCCGCCACGCTCGACGCCATGACAGCGGGGCTGACGGCGCTCTACGCTCGCGGTGCGCGCAACTTCATCGTCACCGGCTTGCCCGATATCGGCCAGATTCCCGCCGTGACCCAGCTTCCGATCCCCGGCCTGTCGGCGAGGGTCACCAGCCTGTCCAGCGGCTTGAACGATGACTTCGAGGCGCTGGTCGGCGACTTCGCGCAGTCGAGCGGCAGCAATGCGCAGTTCTTCGACCTGTTCGACTTTCAAAATACCATCTACGCCGATCCGGCAAGGTTCGGCCTGCCGGCAACGCTCGACACACGCCGCGCCTGTCTGCAGGTGCCGGGCGCAGCGCCCTCGTGCAGCGGCTTCGTGTATTTCGACGTCGTTCATCCCACGACTCAGATTCACCGCGCCATCAGCCGCGGCCTGACGGACCAGCTCGGTCTGGCCGCGGTGCCGGAGCCGATGACGTGGGCGATGATGATCGTCGGTGTTGCGCTGACCGGCGGCGCGCTTCGCTATCGCCGCCGCCGGACTGCGGTGGCGTTCGGCTGATCAGATCGCGCTGCCGAACCTACCGGGTGCGGCGGCGCGATTGTCAGGCGAAGTGTTGGCCGGTAGACCCCCGCCATGACCTCACTCGACAAACCGCCCCTCGTCACCTCCACGGTGAAGTGGCGATTCCCCGCCGTCCACCCGGAAGGTCGCAAGTACGTCGCGATTTCTACCGGGATCACCCTGCTGCTGACGATCGTCTCCAACGTTCTGTTCTGGCCGCTGGTCGGGCTGACCATCTGGGTCGCCGCTTTCTTCCGGGACCCCATCCGCACCACACCACAAGGCGAAGACCTGATCGTCGCGCCCGCCGATGGGCTGGTGACGATGATCCAGCGCGTCGCTATCCCCCGCGAACTCGTCGGCGAACTCGGCGAAGCGCCGCTGGTGCGAGTGTCTATTTTCATGTCGGTGTTCGACGTGCATATCAATCGCACCCCCATCGCTGGCACGATCCGGCAGGTCGTCTATATCTCTGGGAAGTTCCTCAACGCCGACCTCGACAAGGCTTCCGACGAAAACGAGCGCCAACACTTCGTCGTTGAGGGCCGGGACGGCCGCAAGATCGGCTTCACGCAGATCGCCGGCCTTGTCGCACGCCGCATCGTAGGCTTCGTCAAGCCGGGGGACATGGTCGCCGTCGGTCAGCGCGTTGGTCTGATCCGCTTCGGCAGCCGCGTCGATGTCTACCTTCCTGACGACTGCGCGCCACAGGTGGCCCTCGGGCAGCGCTCGATCGCTGGCGAGACAGTCCTGGGCCGTGTCGGTGGCGTCGCTGCGTTCGGGATCGCACAGTGAGGGTTCGGCCTGCGACCGCCAACCGCCCGGCATTCCGCTGATGGCGTTCCGGCCAGAACGTCGTCGCGTCCGGCGCGCACCGCGCGGACTGCCGCTGCGGGCGATCGCGCCCAATGCGGTGACCGCACTCGCCTTGTGCTCTGGCTTGTCTGGCGTGCGCTTCGCGATCGGCGGGAATTGGGAAATGGCGGCGGCGATGATCATGGTTGCCGGCGTCCTCGATGGCATCGATGGGCGTATCGCACGGTTGCTGCACGGCGAAAGCCGCTTCGGCGCCGAGCTCGACTCCCTGTCCGATGCAATATCCTTCGGGGTCGCCCCGGCATTGATCCTGTATCTATGGTCGCTGTCCGCATTGCCGCGGTTCGGCTGGATGGCGTCGCTCATCCTCGCTGTGTTCTGCGCGCTTCGGCTGGCACGCTTCAACGCCCAGATCGACGAGACGGAGCAACCGCATAAATCCGCCGGCTTCCTGACCGGCGTACCCGCACCAGCCGGCGCCGGCCTGGCGTTGCTGCCCCTGTTCATCTGGCTATGGTCCGGTGAACCGCTTTTCGCCTCGCCGTACCTGGTTGCACCTTGGACGGTACTGGTCGCGACGCTAATGGTGTCGAGCGTCGCCACATTCTCGTGGAGCTCGATGCGACTCCGACGCCGCATCCGGTTCGAAGCGCTGGCGGTCGTCGTGTTGTTGGGAGCGGCGCTCGTAACCGCGCCGTGGCACACGCTCAGCATCATCAGCGTGATCTATGTCGCGCTTATCCCGTTCAGCGTCGCAAGCTACGCCAAGGTCAGGCGACTTCGCGCAGCCGCCGAATCGGCGAAGGCACCGGAGTCGACGCCCACCGCCTGACGGCGATGCGACGCTCGGCCAACGCCAACGTCTCCAATGGCGCGAACGACGGCTCCACATGCCCGATCGCCATGCGCGCGATACGACGCCACTGCGGACCGATCGCCAATGCGATCACAGCTACCGAGACGGCCAGGGCCGACGAGAATAATAGCGCACTCACCACGATCATCACCATGTCCGCCTCCATGCGAACCCCTCGATCGAACTCAACCGGTCGGGATTCGTTCGGTTCCGAAAACTGCTGCTGGCCCACACCGTTTTGCTTCCGCCGAACGACATGAGTTAATCCCGTCGACCGGTGTTCCGATCTGAGCCGCTTATGTTCCTGTAGCGTTCTATCGTCAAGAGCCCGTACGTGAAATGTTCTCATATTGCGTTGTAAGCCGATCGCGTTTAAGCGGCTCGCCTCAACTCCGCATGGGAAGCACCACATACCGGTGCGTCGGCCTTTCAGGCTGCGTCATCCGCTTCCCAGAGGCATAACCGGCAAAGGAATTTCATTATGGCGGCTCCTGTCGTCTCCATGCAGCAGCTCATCGAAACCGGCGCGCACTTCGGTCATCAGACCCATCGCTGGAACCCGAAGATGAAGCCTTACATCTTCGGCGATCGCAACGGCGTCCACATCCTCGATCTGTCTCAGACGGTGCCGCTCTTCGCGCGCGCGCTGGAATTCGTGTCGTCGTCGGTTGCGGGCGGCGGCAAGGTCCTGTTCGTCGGCACCAAGCGCCAGGCGCAGGAGCCGATCGCGGATGCGGCGCGTCGCTCGGGCCAGCATTTCGTCAACCACCGCTGGCTGGGCGGCATGCTCACCAACTGGAAGACGATCTCAAACTCGATCAAGCGCTTGAAGACGCTGGAAGAGCAGCTTTCCGGCGATACCCACGGGCTGACCAAGAAGGAAGTCCTTCAGTTGACGCGCGAGCGTGACAAGCTCGAAATGTCGCTGGGCGGCATTCGTGACATGGGCGGCGTTCCTGATGTCATGTTCGTGATCGACGCGAACAAGGAAGAGCTGGCGATCAAGGAAGCCAACACGCTGGGTATTCCCGTCGTGGCGATCCTCGATTCGAACGTGTCGCCGGACGGCATCGCCTTCCCGGTTCCCGCGAACGACGACGCCGCCCGCGCTATCCGCTTGTATTGCGAGGCGATCGCGATCGCCGCGACGCGTGGCGGCCAGGAGCAGCAGCGCCGCTCGGGTGCCGATATCGGTGCCATGATGGAGCCGCCGGCGGAAGAGCAGGCGATCGAGACCCCGGCGGCCGACGCCGGCACCGACCCTGTGTCGAGCGCCGATGCGGGTCAGGCCGTGGAGGCCGAGCGCCAGATCGACGCGTAACCGTCACGCACGAAGTCTAGCGGGCGGGGCGGGGCATGATGCTCCACCCCGCCCGCAAACATATTCGGACAATGAGAAGGATCACGACAATGGCCGATATCACGGCAGCGATGGTCAAGGACCTGCGCGAGAAGAGCGGCGCGGGCATGATGGACTGCAAGAAGGCACTGAACGAAACCGCTGGCGACATGGACGCCGCGCTCGATTGGCTGCGTACGAAGGGTCTCGCAGCCGCGCAGAAGAAATCGAGCCGCACCGCGGCCGAGGGTCTGGTCGGCGTCGCGACATCGGGCACGAAGGGTGCTGCGGTTGAGGTGAACTCGGAAACGGATTTTGTTGCCAAGAACGATCAGTTCCAGGATTTCGTCCGCGAAGTCACCCAGATCGCATTGGCGACCGGCGATGACATCGACGCGCTGAAGGGTGAGGCGATGCCATCGGGCACCACCGTCGCCGACGTGCTGACCAACAACGTTGCGACGATCGGTGAGAACCAGTCGCTTCGTCGCGCCAAGCGCCTCGAAGTGTCGAAGGGCGCGGTCGTGTCCTACGTTCACAACCAGCAGTCCCCGGGTCTGGGCAAGATCGGCGTGCTTGTTGCGCTTGAGTCTGACGCAGCGGACGATGTGCTTCAGGCGCTCGGCAAGCAGCTCGCGATGCACATCGCTGCCGCATTCCCGAAGGCCCTTAACGAAGAGGATCTCGACGAGGGCGAGATCGAACGCGAGCGCGCCATTGCCGCCGAGAAGGCCGGCGAGAGCGGCAAGCCCGCCGAGATCGTCGCGAAGATGGTCGAAGGCTCGATCGCCAAGTACCGCAAGGAGCATGCGCTGGTCAGTCAGCTCTTCGTCATGGACGGCAAGACCAAGATCAGCGACGTCGTAGCGAAGGCGGGCAAGGACGCCGGCGCCACGATCGTGCTGAAGGACTACGTCCGCTTCCAGCTGGGTGAGGGCATCGAGAAGGAAGCTTCCGACTTCGCCGCAGAAGTCGCGGCAGTCTCGGGCGTTCCGCAGCCGACGGCATAAGGGTAAGCCTCTCCCGCGCAGCGGGAACGGCGGCCCTGTGATTACAAGGGGCGGCGACCGGCGATGAAGCCGGCCGCCGCCCTTCGTCACGATAAGGTGCTTCGATCGGCTCGGTCGCCGATGATGCCGCCCGTGATTTTCCGGTGCAGACGACGGCGTCGGGTTGCCCCGCGATGCCCCCCCGCCTAAGGTCTGCGCCGCTTACACAGCATTTCGAGTATCATGTCAGAATTCAAACGCATCCTGTTGAAGCTGTCGGGCGAAGTCCTGATGGGCGAGGGCGGTCTCGCCATCGACCCGGAAACGACAGCGCGTGTCGCGCAGGAAATCGCCGATGTCCGGGCGCAGGGATATGAGCTCTGCGTCGTCGTCGGTGGTGGCAATATCTTTCGCGGGCTGTCCGCCGCAGCCAAGGGCATCGAGCGGGCGACAGCCGATTACATGGGTATGCTCGCCACCGTCATGAACGCGCTCGCGGTTCAGAATGCCTTGGAGCAGATCGGTGTGGATACGCGCGTTCAGTCGGCGATTCCGATGGCCAGCGTCTGCGAGCCGTTCATCCGCCGCCGCGCCGAGCGCCACCTGGAAAAGGGTCGTGTCGTGATCTTCGCGGCGGGCGTCGGTAGTCCGTTCTTCACGACCGACTCGGGCGCTGCCCTGCGTGCCGCCGAGATGAAATGCGATGCGCTGTTCAAGGGTACCTCGGTCGACGGCGTCTATGATGCCGACCCGAAGAAGGTACCTACCGCAACGCGCTACGACACGGTCAGCTATTCCAAAGTGCTGTCGGACGACCTGAAGGTCATGGACGCATCGGCCATCGCGCTGTGTCGCGACAACGACATTCCGATCGTGGTGTTCAATATTCGTCAGCACGGCAATTTCGCTGCCGTGCTGGCCGGTGACGGCATCTCGACGATCGTGCAGAACCAGGAGACGAACTGATGCCCGCCTATGACAAGGCCGATATCCAGCGCCGCATGACCGGTGCGGTCGACGCGCTCAAGCACGATCTCGGCGGTCTGCGCACGGGACGCGCGTCGACGACGTTGCTCGATCCCGTCAACGTCGAGGTCTACGGCAGCCATATGCCGCTGTCGCAGGTTGCGACGGTGTCGGCACCGGAGCCGCGGATGCTGTCGGTGCAGGTCTGGGACAAGTCGAATGTCGGTCCCGTTGAAAAGGCGATCCGTTCGGCCGGGCTGGGTCTGAACCCGATCAACGACGGACAGACGCTGCGCCTGCCGATCCCGGACCTGACGGAGGAGCGCCGTAAGGAGCTCGCGAAGCTCGCCAGCCAGTATGCCGAGAAGGCACGGATCGCCGCGCGCAATGTCCGCCGCGACGGCATGGACAGCTTGAAGGTCGACGAGAAGAAGAACGTCTTTGGCGAGGACGAGCGCAAGCGGCACGAAACTGAGCTTCAGAAGATCACCGACAAAACCATCGCCGATATCGACGCCGCCTCGGCCTCGAAGGAAAAGGAAATCCTGGGCAAGTGAGCCCATCGGGTGCCCTGGCGTCCCCGGCCGTGAAGCTGCCCATCGTTACCGACGGGCAGGCGGGCGTGCCGCGTCACGTCGCGATCATCATGGACGGCAACGGTCGCTGGGCGAAACAGCGGCACCTGCCGCGCCTCGCCGGCCACCGCGCCGGAGTGGAAGCGGTCCGGCGCGTGACGCGTGCGGCACGCGATATGGGCATAGAGGCGCTGACGCTTTACGCCTTCTCCTCCGAAAACTGGCGTCGCCCGGCGGAGGAGGTCAGCGACCTGATGGGGTTGTTGCGGCTGTTCATTCGCTCTGACCTCGCAGAACTGTCGCGAGAGAATGTCCGGCTGCGCGTGATCGGTGACTATCGGGCATTCTCGCCCGACCTCGTTGCGTTGGTGGACGATGCGATAGCGCGCACCGCGTCGAACACCGGGCCACTGTTGGCGATCGCGTTGAACTACGGTGCGCAGGCCGAGCTTGCGGGGGTTGCGCGGCGGCTGGCGGCGCGGATGCCCGCTGAGAAGATCGACGAGGCGGCGATCGAGGCCGAGCTCGATACGGCTGGCTTGCCGCCGCTCGACCTCGTCATCCGTACGTCTGGCGAGCAACGTCTCTCGAACTTCCTGTTGTGGCAGTCGGCCTATGCGGAACTGCTGTTCGTCGACACCTTGTGGCCGGACTTCGACGGTCAGGCGCTCAGCGACGCGGTAGCGGTGTTCGCGCGCCGTCAGCGGCGTTACGGCGGCCTGTGAGCGACAGTCCGCACGATCCTGCCGCGATGGCCACGCCCGACGCAAAGCTGCGGACGCCATCAAACCTACGTCTCCGCATGATCGCCAGCATCGGCATGATCGCGGTTGCGCTGGTGGCTCTCCTGCTTGGCGGCGTCGGCATGTGGTTGCTGGCCGTGATCGTGTGCCTGTTCATGATGGCGGAGTGGGCCGATCTGACGAAGGTCGACCGCAAGACCAAGCGGATGAGCCAATTCGCGCTGTCCGTACCGCTGGCGCTGATGTCGCCGCTGGCGGCAGGACCGCATTTCTTCGTGCTGGGCGTGCTCGGAGCGGCGTTCTTCTTTGTGGCGATCGTCACGCGCAACGCCCGGTTGGCGGCGGGGACGCTGTATTGCGGACTGCCGGTGTTCGCGCTGCTGCTGATCCGGGAGCAGCCCGACACAGGCTTGGTTTCCGCACTATGGGCGTTGTCTCTCGTCTGGGCGACCGACATCGGCGCATTTTTCGCCGGGCGGTCGTTGGGAGGCCCGAAACTGGCACCCGCGATCAGCCCTGCGAAGACCTGGTCGGGATTGATCGGAGGAGTCCTGCTGGCGAGCTTGGTCGCCTATGCGATCCAAGTCGGTTATGGCCTGTCGCCGATGCTGGTCCTCGCGACGCCCGTGCTGGCGGTTCTGGCCCAGGCCGGCGACCTGTTCGAAAGCGCCCTCAAGCGTCGCGCCGGCGTCAAGGACTCGGGGAACATCCTACCCGGTCACGGCGGCGTGCTCGACCGGCTGGATGGCGTGGTGCCGGTGCTGCCCATCGCGATGCTGCTGACGCTGCTGGCGTGAAGACCGTATCCGTTCTGGGCGCGACCGGTTCGGTCGGCACGTCGACGCTCGACCTGATCGAGCGCGAGCCGGAGCGGTTCCGCGTCCGTGCGCTGACGGCGAATTGCGATGTCGATCGCCTCGCCGCAGCCGCGCGCCGCACGAACGCCGAACTGGCCGTCGTTGCCGATGCAGCCTGCCTGCCGGCATTGCGCGACGCACTCGCCGGCACGGCGACGCGAGTCGAAGGCGGCCGCGATGCGGTGATTGCCGCGGCGGCTTCGGGCGCCGACTGGACGATGGCGGCGATCGTCGGTTGTGCGGGACTGGAGCCGGTGATGGCCGCGGTTGGGCAGGGGGGCACCGTTGTCCTCGCCAACAAGGAGCCTTTGGTCTCCGCCGGTGAGATCGTGCTCGCTGCCGCCAAGGCCGCGGGTGCGACACTGCTGCCGGCCGACAGCGAGCACAACGCCATCTTCCAGTGTCTCGCCGCCAAAGACGCGCGCGCCGTTCGCCGCATCGTCCTGACAGCAAGCGGTGGACCGTTCCGGGAATGGTCGCGCGAAGCGATGGCGGCGGTTACGCCCGAGCAGGCGGTCGCGCACCCGAACTGGTCGATGGGTGCGAAGATCAGCGTCGACTCAGCGACGATGATGAACAAGGGATTGGAACTGATCGAGGCCGCGCGGCTGTTCCCGGTCGATCCCGACTGCATCGAGATCGTCATCCACCCGCAATCGGTGATCCATTCGGCAGTCGACTATATCGACGGATCGATGCTCGCACAGCTCGGCCCGAGCGACATGCGCGTGCCGATCGCCCACTGCCTAGCCTGGCCCGAGCGGATGGCGACGCCAATGGAACCGCTCGACCTCGTCAAGCTCGGGCGTCTCGACTTCGCCGCTCCTGACCAGGATCGCTTTCCGGCGTTGCGGCTCGCCCGCGACGTACTGAAGGCCGGCGGTGCGCGCCCGGCAATCCTGAACGCGGTCAACGAGGTCGCGGTCGCTGCCTTCCTTGCCGGGCAAATCGGCTTCCTCGAAATCGCCGCAATCGTCAGCGATATCCTCGACCGTTACGACCCGCCCGCGCCGGCGGCGCTCGACGCGGTTCTCGCGATCGACGCCGAGGCGAGAGTTATTGCGGGCGAACGATGCCAGGCGACACCGGTCACGCGGGTCGGCGCATAGAGGATTTGGCTTGATCGATACCCCGGGCGTTCCGCTCACCCTCCTCGCCTTCGTCGGCGTCATCGGCCCGCTCGTCTTCATTCATGAGATGGGCCATTACCTCGCCGGCCGCTGGTTCGGCGTGAAAGCGGAGGCGTTTTCGATCGGTTTCGGCAACGAGGTCGCCGGCTGGACCGACGCGCGTGGCACTCGCTGGAAACTCGGCTGGCTTCCGCTCGGCGGCTATGTCCGCTTCGCAGGCGACATGACGCCAGCCAGCCAGCCGACGGCGGAGTGGCTGGCGCTGCCGGCGGAGGAACGGGCGCGGACCTTCCAGGCCAAGCCCGTGTGGCAGCGTGCGATCATCGTGGCGGCGGGGCCGTTCGTCAATTTTCTGGCCGCGATCCTGATCCTCGCAGGCTTCGCGCATTTCTACGGCGCCCGTACTGCGCCGCCAGTGGTGGGTGATGTCGTGCAGCGCAGCCCCGCCGCTGTGGCGGGATTGAAGGCGGGCGACCGCCTGATCGCGCTAGAGGGACGCGCGATGGAAAGCTTCGCCGATATCGCGCAGTTCGCGATGCTGCGGCCGGCGGAAACCGTGTCCGTGACCTACGAGCGCGGCGGCACGCGCGGCAGCACGACGCTGGCGATCGGCGTCGTCACCGAGAAGGACCGCTTCGGCAACGCATATCGGATCGGCCGGATCGGCATCGCCAGTCCGCCGGCCGAATACCAGCCCGTATCGCTGCTGGAGGCACCGCTGGTCGGGGCGCGTCAGGTTGGCGACATCGTCCGGGGCACGCTCGACACGCTGGGGCAGATCATTACGGGTCGCCGCTCCGTCGACGAACTGGGTGGGCCGATCCGCATCGCGAAAGTGTCGGGCGAACAGATGTCGCTCGGCTGGCCGGCCTTCATCGGCCTGATCGCGCTCGTCTCCATCAATCTCGGGTTCATCAACTTACTGCCAGTGCCGATGCTCGATGGCGGCCACCTTCTATTCTATGCGATCGAAGCGGTCCGGCGGCGGCCGGTCAGCATCGCGGTGCAGGAATGGGCGTTCCGCGGCGGCATGGCGGCGATCCTGGCGTTGATGATCCTCGTGACGTTCAACGATCTCGGTGCCTTCGGGCTGTGGCGCGGCATCGCCGGCCTGATCGGGTGACCAGACTTGATCGGGTGACAAGTCTGGGGCAGGGCGACCCGCGCAGGGGCCGGCGTATCTTTCGGGGTGGGTGTGTGAAGAATAACGGTTTCAAGGTCGTCGGCATCGGCGCGTCCCTGCTGGCGACATCCATGCTGGCAGGCGTGGCCTATGCTCAGGCCCGCCCCGCGGGTCAGGCGCGCACGCGTCAGGCAGTGCCGCCCGCCGGCACCCGTCAGGCCGTTCCGCCTGTCGCTCCAGTCGCAACCGTTCCCGCAACGGCCGCGGGAACGATCCGTACGCTGCGGGTCGAGGGATCGCAGCGGATCGAGGCCGACACGGTCCTCTCCTATACGAAGCTGAAGGTCGGAGCGCCGTACACCGCCGCCTCGCTGGATCAGGCGCTGGTCGACCTGGCGGCTTCGGACCTGTTTGCGGACTATTCGATCTCCGGGGTGGAAACGGGCGACATCGTCCTGCGCATCCGCGAGAATCCGATCATCAACCGGGTGATCCTGGAGGGTAACAAGGCGATCAAGAGCGACAAGATCACGAAAGAGATCAAGCTCGCGCCTCGCCAGATCTTCACGCGCACTGCGGTCCGTGCCGATGTCGGGCGCATTGTCGAGTTGTACCGCCGGCAGGGTCGCTTCGCCGCGATCGTCGAGCCCAAGCAGGTCAGCCTGGATCAGAACCGCGTCGACGTGGTGTTCGAGATCGCGGAGGGGGCCAAGTCGAAGGTCCGCCAGATCAACATCCTCGGCAACGAGCAGTTCACCGACGATCAGCTTCGCGGCGAGATGGCGACCAAGCAGTCGCGCTGGTTCCGCCTGCTGTCGTCGAACACGACGTACGATCAGGATCGGCTGAACTACGACCAGCAGAAGCTGCGCCAATTCTATCTGACGCAGGGCTATGCCGATTTCCGCGTGACGAGCGCCGTGGCCGAACTGACCCCGGACAAGCGCGATTTCATCATCACCTACGTCGTCGAGGAGGGATCGCGCTACAAGTTCGGCGACGTCTCCGTCGACAGCGAAATCCGCGATTTCGACAATACGAAGCTCGCGGCGTCGCTGCCGATCAAGAAGGGCGACTGGTACAACGCCAAGTTGGTCGAGGATGCGCTGGACAGCCTGAGCCAGGCAGCTGGACTGTTCGGGTACGCGTTCACGCAGGTCGATCCCGAGTATCAGCGGGACAAGGACACGCTGACTATGGGGATCAATTTCCACATCGGTCAGGCGCAGCGCACCTATGTCGACCGGATCGAGATCAACGGTAATACGCAGACCCAGGATAAGGTTATCCGTCGCGAGATTCGTCTCGGGGAAGGTGACGCGTTCAACACGTTCCAGGTCAAGCGTTCGCAGGACCGCGTCAATTCACTGGGCTTCTTCCAGGACAAGTTCGAGATCAAGCAGACGCCGGGCAGCGCCCCGGACCGCGTCGTGCTGGAGGCACCGGTCGAGGAGAAGTCGACTGGTGAGCTTCAGCTGTCGGCGGGCTTTTCCAGCCTCGAACGGTTCATCATTCAGGCCAACGTCACGCAGAACAATTTCCGCGGCAAGGGTCAGACGCTCAGCTTCGGTGTCAACTACTCGACCTATTCGAAGTCGATCCAGGCGGGCTTCACCGAGCCATACCTGTTCGACAAGAACATCGCGGTCGGGTTCGACGTGTTTCGCCAGGATTACAACCAGTTCAACTATATCGGTAGTGACCGCAACACGACGTTCAGTCAGGTGTCGACCGGTTTCCAGCTTCGTGCTGGCGTGCCGCTGACCGAATATTGGCAGCTCGCCGGCCGGTATAAGCTGTCGTACGACGAGGTCGGGTTGGCGAGTTCGTTCCTGAATGCGGACGGGTCGTGCAACCCATCGCTGGCGGGCCGTTACCTCTGCGATTCGCTGGGGAACCGGTGGACGTCGTCGGTCGGCTATTCGCTGATCTACAACAGCCTCAACAGCGGCTTGCGGCCGACCGCCGGTACGCGCTTTTCGTTCAGCCAGGATTTCGCGGGCTTGGGCGGCGACGTGAAGTACATCAAGACCACTGCGCAGGCGGCGAAATACTACGGTCTGGGGTCGGGCTTCGTATTCTCGCTTCAAGGCGAGGGCGGCTACATCAAGTCGCTGGAACGGAGCCGCGGGATCGGTATCGACAAGGTCCGCATCATCGATCGCTTTTATCTCGGCGAGCCTAACTTCCGCGGATTCGACATCCGCGGCGTTGGGCCGCGGATCCTGCGCATTCCGTACATCACCAATGCCGACGGTACGCAGGCATTGCAGACCGACCGCAATCAGATTCAGGACGACGCGCTTGGCGGGCGGGCCTATTATTTGGCGCGTGCCGAACTGGAGCTGCCGCTGGGTGCGGGTGCCCGCGAACTCGGCCTGCGTCCGACCGTCTATGTTCAGGCGGGCAGCCTGTTCGGTGTTACCAGGCCGCAGCCCACGACGACGTTCCAGCAGGCTGTCGATGCGAGCGGCAACCCGCGCTTCAACCCGGATGGGTCGCCCACGCTGATCGGAAATCCGGTGACGTCGGGGGGCTTCCCGCTCTACACCGTTGCCGCAACCGACACGGTCAACGGCGGCCGGCAGACCACGTGTCAGACGGGGTACTCGGCAACGGTCGGTGGTGCCTGCACCGGCTCGTCGAACAACATCGCCATTATCACCCCGCCATTCTCCGAGCAGTTCCTCGGCAATTCTGCCAAGCCGCGTATCTCGGTCGGCTTTGGCGTGAACTGGACTTCGCCCTTCGGCCCGCTCCGCATCGATATCGCAAAGGCGCTCGTCAAGCAGCGGGGCGACGACGACAAACTCATCACCTTCAACGTAGGGACTTCGTTCTGATGACCAATTTCAAGAAGCTGCTGCTGGCCGCTGTGGTCGCGGTTCCCGCGATCGCCGTCGGCACCTCGACCTCGGCGCAGACCGTCGCCGTCGCCAACCCGGATCAGGCGGTCGCCAATTCGCGCGCATGGGCCACCGCCCGCACCCAGATCGAGACGACCTACAAGGCGCAGATCGATCAGGCGAACGCCCGTCGCGAGGCGATCGGCCGTGAGCTTCAGCCGCTCGTGACGGCGTTCAACACCGCCCGCGCGGCCCCGAACGCCAATCAGGCCGCCTTGCAGACGCAGGCACAGCAGATCCAGACCCGCGAGCAGGCCGCCCAGCAGGAACTGGGCCGCATCACCCTGCCGGCACAGCGTGCGCAGGCCTATGTGGTAGAGCAGATCTCGGGCCGGCTGCCGGAGGCCGTTCAGGCCGTCGTGCGTGCGCGCAACGTGTCGCTGCTCGTGCGTCCCGACGCGGCGCTGTTCGCCGCGCCGGCGTCCGACGTGACCGCGGCGATCACGACCGAGCTCGATCGTCTGGTCCCGACCGTGGGCATCACGCCGCCCGCCAATTGGCAGCCGGGCCAGCAGCAGGGTGCCGCCGCGCCCGCAGCCGGTGCCGCTCCCGCCGCGACGACGCCCGCCGCGCGTCCGACCACGCCGGCGGCGCGTCCGGCCAACACCGGCCGGTGAGCGACACGGCGTCCGCGCCGGCCAGCACCGCCATGACGACGCTCGACATCGGGCACGTCATGGCGGCGTTGCCGCATCGCTATCCGATGCTGCTCGTCGACCGCGTCGCCGAGCTGGTGAAGGACGAGCGGATCGTCGCGATCAAGGCGGTGACGATCAACGAGCAGTTCTTCCAGGGACATTTCCCCGGTCGGCCGATCATGCCGGGCGTGCTGATCGTCGAGGCGCTGGCGCAGGCGGCGGGCATCCTCGCCGTCGAGAGTCTCGGCCTCGCCGGCTCGGGCAAGCTCGTCTATTTCATGGCGATCGACGGCGCGAAGTTCCGCAAGCCGGTCGAACCGGGCGTCCTCCTGCATCTGGAGGCGGAGTTCGTGCAGAAGCGGGGCAGCGTCTGCAAGTTCGCGGGTCGTGCGAAGATCGATGGCCAAGTCGTTGCCGAGGCGCAGTTCACAGCGATGATCGCCGACCCGCCCAAGACCGCATAGGCCTGGCCTTAGACTAAGCTTTGACATCGACGGCGCGGCCCGATAAGGGCCGCGCCTTGTTCTTCGGGCTGGTCGGAACCAGCCACATCAGGAGCGTGACCCATGAAGGCCGATACCCACCCCGACTACCACATGATCAAGGTCCAGATGACGGACGGCACCGTGTTCGAGACCCGCTCCACCTGGGGCAAGGAAGGCGACACGATGACGCTCGACATCGATCCGCTCGCGCATCCGGCATGGACCGGCGGTCGTGGCACCATGCTCGACACGGGTGGCCAGGTCGCCCGTTTCAACAAGCGCTTCGGCGGCGGGCTCACGCTCCGCAAGTAAGTCTTACGGCTTGCACCGAAATGGCCGGGTACCCGACAGGGTGCCCGGCCTTTTTCATTATCGGTAAGAACGGTTGGCGGAGAGAGTGGGATTCGAACCCACGGTGGGCGTGAACCCACGGCGGTTTTCAAGACCGCTGCCTTAAACCACTCGGCCATCTCTCCGGTGCGCCCCCGATAGCGTACGCGCCGGCCCGTGCAAGCCCGTCGACGATCGGGGGTTGTCCCAACCGGCTTTACCCGTGATTACGACGGGATGTGGGGACAGAAAGCGGCGCTGGCCGTCATCGCCGTTATGGCCAACGTCACGCCCGTCGCGGCGCAGGATGCGGCGTTCGACGCGTATCTGGCGCAAGTGAAGGTGCGGGCGGTGGCGCAGGGGGTGAACCCTGCCACTGTCGATCGCGAGTTCATGGGGCTGACCGTCAATACCCGTGTCATCGACCTCGATCGCGGCCAGCCGGGGAACCCGCAGAGCACCAGCTTCTCTCCCTTCGCGCCCTACCGCGCGCAGCATGTCGACGCGGCGAGGATCGGGCGTGGCCGGAATGTCTATCAGGCGCAGCGCAGCCGGCTGTCGAGCATCGAGCAACAGACCGGCGTGCCCGAATCGATCATGGTCGCGATCTGGGGCCACGAGACGAACTACGGCAGCTATACCGGCAATTTCGACCTGATCCGGTCGCTCGCCAGCCTGGCGTATGAGGGGCGCCGCCGCGCGCTGTTCGAGGGCGAGTTGATCGCGGCGCTGAAGATGATCGACCGCGGCGTGCCCCGATCGCAGTTGAAGGGCAGCTGGGCGGGGGCGACCGGCAATCCGCAGTTCCTGCCGTCGATCTATCTGCGCCTCGCCCGCGACGGTGATGGCGATGGCCGCGCGGACATCTGGTCGAGCCAGCCGGATACGCTGGCCTCGATCGCCAACTACTTCGCCAATGCCGGCTGGCGGCCGGGGCAGCCCTGGGGCGTAGCGGTGTCGGTGCCGTCGACGTTCGACCGCAGCGCGATCCGCAACGCATTGGTCAGCCCGCGCTGCCCGCGCGTGTTCCAGCGGCACAGCGGCTGGCGCTCGATGGCGGAGTGGCGCGCGCTCGGTATCCTGCCGCAGGGGCGCGCCTTCCCGGCGGACGATGTTCAGGCGACGCTGATGGAGCCCGACGGAGAGGGTGCGACGGCGTACCTGCTGACCGGCAATTACCGCGTCATCCTCGATTATAATTGTTCGAATTTCTACGCCCTGTCGGTGGGCCTGCTCGCCGATGCGGTGGAGGGCTGACGTCGCCGCGAAGCGCGGCTAAGGACCGTGACATGACCAGGCTTTACCTCGCTCCGTTCGCCGCACCGCTTACTCTCGCGGCGCTGGCCGTGCCCTCGATCGCGGCCGCGCCGCAGTTCCAGACGCCCGCGCCGATCGCGTATCTGAAGGATTTGTCGACGGGCGCGGTGCTGTTCGCGCGCGACGCCGATCGCCGCATGCCGCCCGCATCGATGGCGAAGATGATGACGGTCTATGTCGCGTTCGACCTCGTCAAGCGCGGCGAGCTGAAGCTGACGGACATGGTCACGGTGCGTCCGGAGACGTGGCAGCGCTGGCACGGCCCGGCGGCGGGATCGACGATGTTCCTGTCGGCGAACGAGCAGGTCAGCGTCGCCAACCTGCTTTACGGGATCGTCACGCTGTCGGGGAACGACGCGTGCGTCGTGCTGGCGGAACATATCTCCGGCTCCGAACAGTCGTTCACCGAACGCATGAACCGGATGGCGGGACAGATTGGTCTGAAGAACAGCCATTTCGGCACCTCGAACGGCTGGCCCGACAATGGCGTGACCTTCGTCACGGCGCATGATCTGGCCGAACTGGCGGACGCGACGATCACCAACTTCCCGCAACTCTACAAGCAGTTCTATTCGCGCCGGGACTTCACCTGGGGCAAGACGATGGGCGGCGCGGAGATCACGCAGGCCAATCGCGATCCGTTGCTGGGCCGCGTCGCCGGCGCTGACGGCCTGAAGACCGGCCATACCGACGAGGCAGGTTACGGCTTCACCGGCTCGGCGGAGCAGAATGGCCGACGTCTCGTCATGGTTGTCGCCGGACTGAACACCTTCGGACAGCGTGCCGAGGAGTCGGTGCGGATGATGGATTGGGGTTTCCGCGCGTGGCAGGCCAAGCCGATCGCTGCGAAGGGCAAGCAGGTCGAAACCGCCGACGTCCAGATGGGCGATTCGTCCACCGTCGGCCTTGTCGCGCCCAAGGCTCTGACGGTGACGTTGCCCGCCGGCCTCGCCCCCGAACTGAAGGCTCGCGTCGTGTATAGCGGCCCGATCAAGGCGCCGATCAAGGCGGGTCAGCACATCGCCGACCTCGTCGTCTCCTCACCGGACGTGCCCGAACAGCGCCTGCCGCTGGTCGCGGCGGCCGATGTCGGAGAAGCGGGCTTCTTCCGTCGCGCCTGGAACGGGCTGACCTCGTTCTTCGGGTGACGCGGTGACGTCACCCCTCGGCAACGCGGCGGCGCAGGCGAGCTTCCGCGCGGCGCTGGATAGTGGCGCGTTGCATCATGCGTGGCTGATCGCGGGGCCGGAGGGAGTTGGCAAAGCCAGCTTCGCCCGCGCCGCGGCACTGCGGATGCTGGCGGAGGCGGTCGATCCGTCGCTGCCGCGGGGGTTCGCGGTACCCGACGGCCATCGTACCGCGTCGCTGTTCGCCGCGGGCTCGCATCCCGATTACCGGCTGCTGGAGCGGTTGCAGAAGGACCCGGACAAGCCGGAGCTGGCGCGGTCGATCACGATCGCGCAGGTCCGCACGCTCCAGCCGATGTTCGCCACCGCGCCCGCGATGAGCAGCCGTCGCGTGGTCGTGATCGACGCGATCGACGATCTGGAGCGCAACGGCGCAAACGCCTTGCTCAAGAACCTGGAGGAACCGCCGGTCGGCACGATCTTCCTGCTGGTCAGTCATGCACCCGGCAAGCTGCTGCCGACGATCCGGTCCCGGTGCAGGTTGCTGCGATTCGAGCGACTGACCGACGCGGAGGTTGCGACCGTTCTGCGCGCGCAATTGCCCGAGGCGGACGAGGCGGAAATCGCCGCGCTGGTCACCGCCGCGGACGGCGCGCCGGGGCGCGGCCTGCGCTTCGCGGGCCTCGATCTCGCCAAGGTGGATCAGGCGATCGCCGCGATCGCGGCCGACGGCGATCCCGACAATGGTCGACGTGCGGCACTGGCGAGGCAACTGGCGGGCAAGCCGGCGCAGGCCCGTTACGAAGCGTTCCTCGACCGCGTTCCGGCCTTCATCGCCGGCGCGGCGAAGGCGCGGTCGGGCGAGCCGTTGCGGACCGCGCTCGACGCCCATGCCGCCGCGCGCGATCTGGCCGGGGCGGCCCGCGGCCTGTCGCTCGATGCGAGCGGAACGGTGTTCGAGATGGCGGGGATCGTCGCGAGGCTGCACGCCGCCTGATCCCGCGCCGATGTACACACCGACGCGTGGTTCGGACATTGCCAGTGCGGGACCTGCGCCGTAGGGACAGCCACTATGGGTGACCCCTTCTATATTACCACCGCGATCCACTATCCCAACGGGCGGCCGCATATCGGCCATGCGTACGAGATGGTCGCCGCCGACGTCATTGCCCGCTTTCAGCGGCAGGCCGGACGCGACGTGCTGTTCCAGACCGGTACGGACGAACACGGGCTGAAAATGGCACAGGCGGCACGGGCGAGGGGGCTGGAGACCCGTGCCTTCGCTGATGAAATGTCATCGCATTTCAGCGAGATGGCAGATCGCTTTCACATCTCGTACGATCGGTTCATCCGGACGGTGGATACGGACCACTACGCCGCAAGCCAAGCTATCTGGCAGGCGATGGTGGATTCGGGCGACCTGTATCTCGACCGGTATGAGGGCTGGTATTCCGTTCGCGACGAAGCGTTCTACGACGAAAAGGAACTGACGGGGGAGGGCGATGATCGCTTGTCGCCGCAGGGCACGCCGGTCGAGTGGACCGCCGAGGAGACGTGGTTTTTCCGGCTGTCGAAATATCAGCAGCCGCTGCTCGACCTTTACGCAGCCGAACCGGACTTCATCCGACCGGACAGCCGCCGCAACGAGGTGATGCGCTTTGTCGAGGGCGGATTGTCGGACCTGTCGGTCTCGCGGACCAGCTTCGACTGGGGCGTGCCGGTGCCGGGCAGCCCGGGGCACGTCATGTATGTGTGGGTCGATGCGCTGACCAACTATCTGACCGGCACGGGCTATCCCGATACGGGCGCGCCGAACGCGCGGTTCTGGCCCGCGGACCTGCACCTGATCGGCAAGGACATCGTCCGGTTTCACGCGGTGTACTGGCCGGCGTTCCTGATGTCGGCGAAGATCCCGCTGCCCAAGAGCGTGTTCGGCCACGGCTTCCTGCTCAGCCGCGGCGAGAAGATGTCGAAATCGGTCGGCAACGTCGTCGATCCGATGGCGCTGGCGGACGCGTTCGGGATCGACGCCCTCCGCTATTTCTTCCTGCGCGAGGTCAGTTTCGGGCAGGACGGCTCCTATTCGCCCGAGGCGATCGTCACGCGCGTCAACGCCGAACTGGCAAACGCGTTCGGCAACCTCGCCCAGCGGACCTTGTCGTTCATCGCCAAGAATCTGGAAGGCGCATTTCCCGATCCCGGCCGGCGCGACGATGCCGATGCTGTCCTGATCGAGGAAGTCGTCGTGGCGTGCGCCGCGTTGAAGGCGGCGTTCGGAGACCTGTCGCTCAGCCAGGGTATCGAGGCGTGGATGCGCGGCGTCTATGCCTGTAACCAGTATATCGACGTGCAGGCGCCGTGGTCGCTCCGCAAGACCGATCCGGAGCGGATGCACGCCGTGCTCGGCACGCTGGTCCGCGCAATTCGGATGCTGGCGATCGCGATCCTGCCGGTGGTGCCGACGGGCGCAGCGACGATCCTCGACCTGCTGGGCGCGGACGCCCGCGATCATGCGGCGATCGACGATGACGGATGGTACCCGGCACAGGTTGTCAGCTGTTTCCGCCTCGCCGCACCGACTCCCGCTTTCCCCCGGCTGGAGTTGCCGGCGGAGGTCGCCTGATGCTCGCCGACAGCCACTGCCACCTGAACTACAAGGGGTTGGTCGAGGACCAGCCGGCGGTGCTGGCGCGGGCCCGTGCGCGCGGGGTGACGGCGATGCTCAACATCGCGACGCGCGAAAGCGAGTGGGACGCCGTGCTCGCGACCGCGGAACGCGAGCCCGATGTCTGGGCGACGGTCGGCATCCATCCGCACGAGGCCGACCAGCATTCGCATATCGACACCGCCAAGCTGGTCGAGCGGGCCGCACATCCTCGGGTGGTCGGCATCGGCGAATCCGGCCTCGATTACTACTACGAGCATTCGGATCGCGAACGGCAGCAGGCCAGTTTCCGCGCCCATATCGCCGCGTGTCGCGATACCGGCCTGCCGCTGATCGTCCATACGCGTGATGCGGAGGATGATACTGCCGCGATCCTGGCGGACGAAATGGGGAAGGGGGCCTATCCCGGCGTCATCCACTGCTTCACCGCTAGCCGAGCATTTGCCGACACGGCGCTGGATTTAGGGTTTTATATCTCGATTTCGGGAATCGTGACGTTCAAGAATGCCGTCGACCTTCAGGCGACGGCGCGCGATTTGCCGGTCGAGCGGCTGCTGGTCGAGACCGATGCGCCGTTCCTGGCGCCCGTGCCGCATCGGGGCAAGCCGGGCGAGCCGGCGTTCGTGGCCGACACGCTGGCGTTCGTCGCCAAGCTGCGCGGTGACGATCCGACGATGCTGGCGGAGCGGACGGCGCAGAACTTTCACGCGCTGTTCGCCAAGACCCGCGCGTGAAGGTGACCATCCTCGGCTCCGGCACGTCGACCGGCGTGCCGCGGATCGGCAACGAATGGGGAGCGTGCGACCCGAGCGATCCGCGCAACCGCCGCTCGCGCGCGTCGATCGTCGTCGAGCATGAGGACACGCGCATCCTCGTCGATACCAGTCCCGACATGCGCGAGCAGCTGCTGGCGGCGGATGTCGGGCGGATCGACGCGGTGATCTGGACCCACGACCACGCCGATCACTGCCACGGAATTGACGACCTGCGGCAGCTCTATCATGTGCTCGGCCACCCTGTGCCCGGCTACGCGCGGGGTCCCACTCTGGCGGTGCTGAAGGATCGGTTCGCCTATGTGTTCGCGGGCAAGGGCGGCTATCCGGCGACGGTCGCGGCGGACATCTTGCCGGACCGGCTGACGATCGGCGGAATTGACCTTGCGGTCGCGGACCAGCCGCACGGGCGCATCACCAGCGCCGGGCTACGCTTCGATGCGGGCGGTAAGCGGATCGGATATGCCACCGATCTCAGCGCCATGACCGGCGCTATGCGCACGCTGTATCAGGACCTGGACGTGCTGATCATCGACGCGCTGCGCCACGAGCCGCACCCGACGCACCCGACCGTCGCACAGGCAGTGGACTGGATCGCGGAGCTGAAGCCGACGCGGGCGGCGACCGTGCATATGGATCACACGCTCGACTACGCGACGCTGGCGGCGGCGCTGCCGGCGGGTGTCGAGCCGGGCTATGACGGACTGGTCTTGTGAGCGAGCGGTCCGTGGACATGCTGTTCTACGGGCTGATGATCCTGCTGCCCTTGTCCGGCCTCATCGCACGGCGGCCGCCGCTCGGGCAGACGATGAAGATGGCGGCGGCGTGGATCGGCATCTTCGCGGTCGGGCTGTTGCTCGTAAGTCAGCGCGACAAATTGCCGTCGCTAAGCCGCGTCCTGGACGATCAGGAGATCAGCGGTTCGGAAACCCGGATCGGTATGGGCGAGGATGGGCATTTCCACGCCGTCACGTCGATCAACGGCGTGCGCGCGCCGATGCTGGTCGACAGCGGCGCGACGACGATCGCGCTGTCGGTCGCGACCGCCAAGGCCGCCGGGCTGGACCTGAACGAGAGCGCATTCCCGGTGATGATCGACACCGCCAACGGCCGCATCGTCGCTCACCGCGTGACGATCAAGACGCTCAAGGTCGGCAGCGTCACCGTTACCGACATCGCTGCCGTGGTGTCGGAGGCGTTTGGCGATCAGGACATCATCGGCATGAACTTCCTGTCGCGGCTGGCCTCGTGGCGCGTCGAGGGACGTATCCTAATCCTGCAGCCAAACGAAGCGTAGTTTTACATAATGCATATTATCAACGACTCTCGTCGGCCGGTTGAGAGGTTGCTTGCGATCATGGCGAGGCTTCGCGATCCGAACGGCGGCTGCGATTGGGACATCGCGCAAAGCTGGTCGACGATCGCGCCCTATACGATCGAGGAAGCGTACGAGGTGGCGGACGCCGTCGCCCGCGGTTCGGTGGAGGATGTCCGCGACGAACTCGGCGACCTGCTGCTCCAGGTCGTGTTCCAAAGCCGGATCGCCGAGGAAGACGGCCTGTTCGCCTTTGACGATGTCGCCACGGCGATCGCCGACAAGATGGAACGCCGTCATCCACACATCTTCGGTACAGCGCAGGGTCGCCCCGATTGGGACGGGATGAAGGCGGCGGAACGCGCTGCCGACGCAGGGGCGCTGGCGGGTGTCGCGCTCGGTCTGCCGGCGCTCAGCCGGGCCGAGAAGCTACAGAAGCGTGCGGCCCGTGTCGGCTTCGACTGGCCGGACGCCGCAGGGCCGCGCGCCAAGATCGACGAGGAACTCGCCGAGATCGATCAGGCGACGCCCGACACGCTGGCGGAAGAAGTCGGCGATCTGTTGTTCAGCGTCGTCAACTATGCACGTCACAAGGGTATCGACGCCGAAGCGGCGTTACGCGATGCCAACGGCAAGTTCGAGCGGCGTTTCGCCGGTATGGAGTCGTTGGGCGGTTCGGCGTTCGTGGAACTGTCGCTCGACCAGAAGGAAGAGCTGTGGGCCGCAGTCAAGCGAAGCGACGGTTGAACCGGGCGTAATCCTCTTCGCCGAGCCGGACATCGAATGTCGTCGAATCGCCTTCCGTCGCCTGCGCCAGCACTTCGCCATTGGCGTGCAGCCACGCAGCGCCTGCCCCGTCCGAGCTGTCCAGCGTGATCGTGTAGCGGCGATGCCCCTCCGTCAGCCGTGCGGCGACCGCCGTCGACAGATCGTCCACCCCCTCCCCGGTCAGCGCCGAAATCACCTTCACGTCGCTGCGCCGGGCAGCTTGCTCCAGCGCATCCGAACGGCGGTCCGCGTCGAGCAGGTCGAGCTTGTTCCAGGCCTCGAACCGCGGCGTCAACGCGGTGACGCCGATCTCCTCCAGCACCGCCTCCACGTCGGCGCGCTGCGCCTCGGTATCGGGGTGCGCAATGTCGCGCACGTGGATCAGCAGGTCGGCCGACACCACCTCTTCCAGCGTCGCCTTGAACGCGGCGACGAGTTGCGTCGGCAGGTCGGACACGAAGCCGACGGTGTCGGACAGGATCGCCTTGTCGATACCGGGCAGGGAAATCTGCCGTAGGGTCGGGTCGAGCGTCGCGAACAGCAGGTTCTCCGCCATCACATCCGCCCCGGTCAGGCGGTTGAACAGCGTGGACTTGCCAGCGTTAGTGTATCCGACCAGCGCGATCACCGGCCACGGCGCGCGTTGCCGACGGTCGCGGTGGAGCCCACGGGTCCGGCTGACCTGCTCCAGCTCGCGTCGCAGCCGTGCCATGCGGTCACGGATCATGCGACGGTCGGCCTCAATCTGCGTCTCGCCCGGGCCGCCAAGGAAGCCGAAGCCACCACGTTGCCGCTCGAGGTGGGTCCAGCTTCGCACCAGCCGTCCCGCTTGATAGTCGAGATGCGCGAGTTCGACTTGCAACCGCCCCTCGGCCGTTGCAGCGCGTTCGCCGAAGATTTCGAGGATCAAGCCAGTGCGATCGATGACCTTGGCGGACAGCCCGGTTTCCAGATTGCGCTGCTGCACCGGCGTTAATGCCGCATCGAAGACGACCAGCGTCGCCTCCTCCATCGTTACGCGGGTCGCCAGCTCTTCCATCTGGCCGCTGCCGATCAGCGTAGCAGGTCGCGGTGTCCGGACGCGAAGCGCCACGCGATCCACGACCTCCAGCCCGATCGCTGCGGCGAGGCCGGCACATTCCTCCAGCCGCGCATCCACGTCGCGCGACGAGTCGCCGCGGTCCGGCAACACGACGACGGCGCGCGCGCCGCGGGCGACGTCGTCACGATCGCGATCGAACCCTGTGCTCAAGACGCTTTCCTCAATCCTCGACCGGCTCGTTTTGCTCGTCCGACAGGTTCAGCGCGCGCGCCGGCTGGATCGTCGACACCGCATGCTTGTAGACGAGCTGCACCATACCCTCGCGCTGGAGCAGCATGCAGAACAGGTCGAACCCTGCGATCTGGCCCTGCAGCATGACGCCGTTGATGAGGAACATCGTCACGCTGTCCTCGGACTTGCGGACCGCGTTCAAGAACAACTCCTGCAACAGCGGCGACTTGCGCTGCGCTTCGCCGATGCTGTCGAGGATCGGATCGAGATCGAACGTGCCACCCGGCATGATCGTGGAGATCGCATGCTTGTAGATCAGCTGCGACTGCCCGTCGCGGCGCAGGAGCACGGAAAAATTGTCAAACCAGGTGACGATGCCCTGAAGCTTCACGCCCTTCACCAGGAACATCGTCACCGGTGTCTTGGAACGGCGGAGGGCATTCAGGAACAGGTCCTGAAGGGAGGTCTGTTTTTCGGCCATGCGGCACCCTTCTTGTTGGCGGAGCGATGCCCCGCGATGCGCCGTTTTCCGGCGTCGGAAACCGGACGCTGCGTCCGGCCATCCCGTTATGGCGACGACCACCCGAGAAGTGAAGGTCGTGCGACCGAGATGGAAGGCGTTTTTACCGTCACTTCACCAATTCAGGTCAGTCCTCGCGTGTTTCCGTAATGCCCAGCAACTTCAGTTTGCGATGCAAGGCGGAGCGTTCCATGCCGATGAAACTAGCGGTGCGCGAGATATTGCCGGAGAAGCGACGGATCTGGACGCGAAGATATTCCCGCTCGAATGACTCCCGTGCCTCCCGCAGGGGTGCGCCCATAATCGCGGTCGATCCGCCGCCGCTACCGGCACCCTGCCCGAGCACTTCGGCGGGCAGCAGATCGAGATCGATCCGGCCGATGCGATCGCCGGGAGCCATGATGACGGTCCGCTCCACAACGTTGCGAAGCTGGCGGACATTGCCCGGCCATTCATAGGATTGCAGCGCAACCATCGCATCCGGCGCGATTTCCGGAGTCGGAACCCGACGCTCGGCGGCATAGTGCGCGATGAAATGCTGGACCAGGGGCGGGATGTCCTCCCGCCGATCCGCAAGCGGCGGCAGGATCACCGGAACGACGTTCAGGCGGTAATACAGGTCTTCGCGGAATCGCCCCTCGGCGATCTCTTCGGTCAGGTTGCGCGAGGTGGCGGAGACGACCCGCACGTCGACCTTCACCACGCGGCTGCCGCCGACTCGGGTGAAGCTCTGGTCGGTCAGCACGCGCAGGATGCGCGCCTGCGTCGCCACCGGCATGTCGGCGATCTCGTCGAGGAACAGGGTACCACCATGTGCCTGTTCGAGCAGCCCCGGTCGGACGAGGTCGCCGCCCTCCTCCACCCCGAACAACTCCTCCTCGACGCGTTCAGGGGTCATGTTCGCCGCCGACACGATCACGAACGGTGCCGCGGTTCGTTGGCTCCAGCCGTGCAGCAGCCGCGCCGCGACTTCCTTGCCGACTCCGGCGGGGCCGACGATCAGCACCCGGCTACCGGTCGCCGCGACGCGCTTCAACGTCGCGCGGACGCCGTTGATCGCGGCGGAGCTGCCCGTAAGGTCGGTATCGCGACCGGCATAGGCGCGCAGCGATGCGACTTCGCGACGCAGCCGCTCCGTCTCGGTTGCGCGCGCGACCATCAGCAGCAGGCGTTCGGCCTCGAACGGCTTCTCGATGAAATCGACCGCGCCCTTGCGGATCGCGGCAACGGCGGTGTCGATGCTGCCGTGACCGGAGATGACGAGCACCGGAATCGACGCGTCGCGGCGCTTGATCTCGTCGAGCAGCTCCAGTCCGTCGAGCCGCGACCCCTGCAGCCAGACATCGAGCAGCACCAACGACGGCCGGCGTTCGGCGATCGCCTCCAGCGCGGCATCGCTGTGCGCGGCGCCACGCGTGCCGTAGCCCTCGTCCTCCAGCACACCCGCGACCAGTTCGCGGATGTCCGTCTCATCGTCAACGACCAGGATGTCGAGCGCCATTATACTATGTCCGCCAGTTGTTCATGTTCGGTGTGAAGTCAGCGATGCAAGCTGGCCCTCCCCGGCCGGCTCCGGTGTGGTCGCCCCCTGATCGAGCCGCGACAGGCCGGCGGCGTCGAACCGCATCGTCACGATCGTGCCGCCACCGTCTCGGTCGGCGAACTCGATCGTGCCGAGATGCTCCTCGACGATCTTCTTGACGATCGCGAGGCCCAGGCCGGTGCCCCGCGCGCGGGTCGTCATATACGGCTCGACGATGCGTTCGCGCGCGGCGGGCAGGCCGACGCCGTCGTCGGCGACGGAGACGATGACGGTGCCCCCGTCCTCGCCCAGCGTCATCGTCACCTCACCACCATCGCGCCCGGTGGCTTCGATCGCCTCGACGGCGTTCTTGACGATATTGGTCAGCGCCTGCCCGATCTGGCGACGATCGCAGACGAGGCCTGGGGGCGGATCGTCGTGAACCAGCGCGAAGCGGACGTTCGGGTGCGCAACCTCGTGCAGGAACAGCGCCTCGTGCGCAGCGTCGATCAGCGATTCCTCGCGGAACACCGGCTTGGGCATGCGCGCAAAGGACGAGAACTCATCGACCATCCGACGGAGGTCGCCGACCTGCCGGACGATCGTCTCCGTCAGGCGAGCGAAAGTACCATCGTCATTCTCGATCTTGCTGCCATAGCGTCGCTGGAGCCGTTCCGCGGCAAGCTGGATCGGGGTCAGGGGGTTCTTGATCTCGTGCGCGATGCGGCGGGCGACGTCGGACCAGGCGGCGCGGCGTTGATCCACCAGTTGCTGCGTCACGTCGTCGAAGGTCAGGATCGGTCCGCGGTCGATATGCGCGATGCGCACCGCCAGTGTGCGGGCATCCGCCCCCTCCCCCACCTGCACCACCGCCTCGCGCGCGCCGGCATCGACCAGCGCATCGAGTTCGGGCGCGATGTGACGCAGCGGCTGGCCGACGACGCCGTCCTCGCCGGGGCGGCCGAGCAGGCGGACGGCGGAGGCGTTGGCGATGCTGACACTGCGGTCCGGCCCGGTCGCGACGACGCCGGCGGAGACGCCTGCCATGACCGCCTCGATCAGTGCGCGCCGGCTTTCGAGCTGTTCGTTGACCGACAGCAGCGTGCCGTTCTGCGCCTCGATCCGGCCGGTCATCTGGTTGAACGCGCGGGCGAGCGTGCCGACCTCGTCGCGGCTGCGCGGATCGGGAACACGCGCCGCGAGGTCCCCGTCCGCAACCCGGCGCGCGGCAGCGACGAGTTCGCCAACCGGCCGGACGAGGCGATCCGCGACGTTCAAGGCGATCCAGACCGCCACGCCGACAATGAGGAACGATATCGCGAGCAGGGCGGCGTTGAATTTCAGCTGAAGACTGCGCGCTTGCGCCAGCAGGGTACGGTAACTTGCCTGCACTGCGACGCCGCGGCGTTTTTGCTGCTCAGCGGTCCGCAGGTCGGCGGCCGTCGCGGTGAAGAGGTATAGATTGTTGTCGCCGGGCAGCTTCGTCAGCGTTTGGATGCGATTACTGCGGACCGTCGTGATGCTGGGTTGCTTCGGATTGAGGCTCGCGAGGTCCTTGGCGGTAACCTGATCGTCGAGATCGATGAGGTCGGGGTTGATGGTCGCGAGGGTCTGATACCCGGCCCGGGGTGACACCGCGAACAATATGCCGTCCGACAAACTGCGATAATAGACTTGCTGGAGAAAGAAGGCGGGAAATTGAGGGCTTTGCACATTCTGCTCGCGCAGGAACGCAGCGGTATCATCCGCCATCGTCGTCGCTGCCTCCTGCCAGCGGCGCAGCATCTGGTCGTAAGACGTCTGCGCTAGGCCAGTGGCGTTGCTCAGCATGCTGCGCGCCTGATCCGAATACCAGAACTGCACGCCGTACTGGAACAGCAGCGACGCGAAGATGGTGACGAGCAGCATCGGGACGGCGGCCATGACGGAGAAGATGGCGACCAGTCGAACGTGCAGTCGACCCTCCCCCCCGACGGGTGACCGGGCGGCGCGGCGCAGGGCGATGCGACGGCCGAGCAGCATCAGCAGCGCGATACCGGGGACGAGGTTGGCGACCAGCAGAAGCGCGACCAGCGGCGGCGCGATCAGCCGTTCGGGGGCATCGAAGCCCGACAGGATGAAGTAGCTGGCAACGGCGATCGACACCGCGAGCACCAGCACCGCAACCTCTACCGCAGGCGTCACCCGAAACCGCCGCGAGGGCGTGTCATCGAGCTGGAACGGCGTCGCGGTGGCGATCATTATGGCCGCCCTACAAGGTCGACCGTTGCATGAAAACCACAATCTTGGTGAGACGCAGCTTTTCGCGATCAGGGCTTACGCGGATCAAGCCCCAAGGCGTCGAGCCGTTTGCGCAGCGTATTCCGGTTGATGCCCAGCGCCCGCGCCGCACGAAGCTGGTTCTGGCCGTGCCGTGCCAGCATAGTCTCGATCAGCGGGCGTTCCACCTCCGCAATGACGCGATCGTAGAGCGTGCCGTCCTCCAGCGCCTCCGGCCGCTCGCGCGCGATCCGGCCGACCAGCGTGCGGACGGCCTCATCGAAGTCGACGCTGACCTGCGGCGCTGCGCTGACGCGGGTGCCGTGAATCGCCGTGATCGCGTCCGCGCCGACCACCTCGTCGCGGGTCAGCACCGCCAGCCGGCGCATCAGGTTCTCCAGTTCGCGGACGTTGCCCGGCCAATCGTGCGCACGCAGCACCTCGGCAGCGTCGGCGGCGAGCTGGCGGCGCGGCAGCCCTTCGGCGGCGGCGGCGTCGAGGAAGTGGCGGGCGAGGATCACGACATCGTCACCACGCTCACGCAGCGGCGGAAGGCTGAGCGGCACCACGTTCAGGCGGTAGAACAAATCCTCCCGGAACAGCCCCGCCGCGACCTGATCGGCGAGGTTGCGGTTGGTCGCGGCGACGATGCGAACATCGGCGCGGATCGTCCGCGCGCCGCCGACGGTGGTGAACTCGCCGGTCTGGAGAACGCGGAGCAGCCGCGTCTGCGCCTCCATCGGCATGTCGCCGATCTCGTCGAGGAACAGCGTGCCGCCCGATGCCTGCTCGAAGCGGCCGGCGTTGCGTGCGGCCGCGCCCGTAAAGGCGCCGCGTTCATGCCCGAAAAGCTCCGCCTCGATCAGTTCGCGCGGGATCGCGGCCATGTTGATCGCGACGAACGGCGCGGCACGACGGCTGCCGAGATCATGGATCGCGCGGGCGACCAGTTCCTTGCCGGTGCCCGACTCGCCGGAGACCAGAACGGTCAGGTCGGTCGAGACCACGCGGGCGATCACGCGATAGACGTCCTGCATCGCCGCCGATCGCCCGAGCAGCGGCAGCGTCGCATCCTCTGCCACAGAATCTTCCGCGGTCCCCTTGCCGCGAGTCAGCGCACCGTCGACGGCTCGTGCCAGCACGTCCAGATCGAAGGGTTTGGGCAAATAATCATAGGCTTGAAGGTCGGCCGCACGGACAGCGGTGGTCAGCGTGTTCTGTGCGGACAGCACGATCACCGGCAAGTTCGGGTGCAGCGTCAGCAGGCTGCGGACATGGTCGATGCCGTCACCGTCCGGCAGGATCACGTCGGTGATGAGCACGTCCGGTACTTCGGTGGCGATCGCGCGGTCGAGCTGCGCGAGGCTGTCGGCGGTGGTAACGATATGGCCGGCGCGGCGGAGCGCCTGCGCGACGACGGTGCGGATTGCGGCATCGTCATCGACCAGCAGGACACGGCTCATATCGTTCCTCTCGGCAGGAGCAGGCGCAGCACCGTCGCCTCCGGCGTGCCCTCCCGCGCATATTGGACGATCCCGCCCATATCGCGGACCAGCTTGTCGACGAGCGCGAGGCCGAGCCCCTGCCCCTCCCGACGGCCGGATACGAACGGTTCGAACAGATGGTCGGCGATGTCGGCGGGCGCGCCGGGCCCGTTATCGATGACACAGATCTCGATCGGCAGCGGCACGCGCGGTTGGCCCGTCGCGGCGCTGCGGGTGATGCCGTGGCGATAGGCGGTGCTCATCACCAGCCGGGGATTACGCTCATTACGAACGGCCTCGCGGGCGTTCTTCAACAAGTTGATGATGACCTGGGTCAGCGCATCGCGGTTGATCAGCGCCGGCGGAAGCGAGGGATCGAAGCGTTCCTCGATCGCCACGCCGCGCGCGAAACCGGCCAGCGCGACGGCACGGGCATGATCGAGCAGCGGGTAGATGTTCTCGGCGGTCAGCGGCAGGGGCCGGGTGTCGCCGAACTCCTGCATCCGGTCGATCAGTGCGGCGATGCGATCGACCTCGGTAACGATCAGATGCGTGAGTTCGCTTGGCCCCAGCAATTGCGCGGCACCGCGAATGCCGGACAGGGGATTGCGAATCTCGTGGGCCAGCATCGCCGCCGCCCCTTCGGCCGCGCGCGCGCCACCGATCCGGTCGGCGGTGTGGCCGAGCCGGTGGGAGCCGGCAGCGGTATGCAGCGTGATCGTCCGCCAGCCGGGATGATCCGCGACGGCCGCTTCCACGAAATCGACGCGGATGCGGACGCCCCGAGCCGTCGCGATCTCCGTATCGTAGACGGCATAGCCATAGCCGCCCCGGTCATGAGTCGCTTCGGGCGGAGGCAGGATCGCGGTCAGCGGTTGCCCGCGCATGACGCGCTCGGACAGGTTCAGCAGTTGCTCGGCCAGCGCATTCGCGTGAGCGATGCGATCGTCGGGGTCGATGACGACGACCGCGACCGGCAAGGCCGCGAACAGATCGCCGAAGCCGGGCCGACCCTGCCCTCCGCCGGGTCGCCCATCAGGCTGCGGCAAGGCGACGCCAAGGGGCGTAGAACTCTGCGAGCATCGCCTTGACCCGGTTCGCATCCGGCTCCTGGTTCACGGCGTTGCGGAACTCGGCCGATCCGGTCAGCCCCTTGGTGTACCAGCCGATATGCTTGCGTGCCATGTTGACCCCGGTGACGGTGCCGTAATGCTCCAGCATCGCGTCGTAATGTTCGGTGATAACACGGTATTGCTCGTCGAGGTCGGGATCGGGACGGCGCCGGCCGGTGTCGAGCCATTCCATCACCTGCCCGAGCAACCACGGACGCCCGTACGCGCCGCGCCCGATCATCAGCCCATCCGCACCCGACTGTTCGAGCGCAGCCTCAGCGTCCTCGATCGAGTTGATGTCGCCGTTCGCGATGACCGGGATGGACACCGCCTGCTTGACGTTCGCGATGAAGCGCCAGTCGGCCTGCCCCTTGTACATCTGGTTGCGGGTGCGACCGTGGACCGTAATCATCTTCGCGCCGAGATCCTCGGCGATGCGGGCGAGTTCGGGCGCGTTGAGGCTGTCGTGGCACCAACCCATGCGCATCTTCAGCGTCACCGGCGCGGAGACCGCCTTCACGACCGCATCGATCAATTGCGCGGCCAGCTTCAGGTCGCGCATCAGCGCCGATCCGGCGTCGCCGTTCGTCACCTTGCGGACCGGGCAGCCCATGTTGATGTCAATGATCGCCGCGCCGCGATCCTCCGCCAGCTTGGCCGCTTCGCCCATCTCGTAAGGGGTGCAGCCGACCAGCTGCATCGAAACGGGTTCTTCGGACAGATGCCATGCGGCCTTTTGGATCGATTGACGAGTCTCGCGAATGGCTGCCTGGCTGGCGATCATCTCCGTGACGTTGAGCCCCGAGCCATAGCGACGCACGAGGGTGCGGAACGGCATATCGGTCACGCCCGTCATCGGCGCGAGCACAACGGGACAATCGATCCGGACGGGTCCGATCTGGATGGGGGAAAGCTTTTGCATGTGCCTGAAAATCGGGCACTGCTTAGCGGAAAGGGCCTCTCGACGCAAGGCTGGCGGTCGTCCGCGGTGCGCGCTACCGCTGCCCGATGCTCCGTCATCGCACCGCAGCACTGATCGTCGCCGCCGGGTCCGGCACCCGGGCGGGGGGCGGCGTCCCCAAACAGTTCGCAGCAGTCGCGGGCCGGCCGCTGGTTGCGCATGCCTTCGCCGCGCTGGCCGGTCACGTCGATGAGTTGGTGGTGGTGATTGGCCCCGGCCAAAGCGCGCTGGCGCGATCGGCGCTTGGGGCCGATGTGCGGCTGGTCGAGGGGGGCCCGACACGGCGCGGGTCGGTCGCGAATGGATTGGCCGCCCTGTCTGCCGATGTGGAGCGGGTGCTGGTCCACGACGCGGCCCGGCCGTTCCTGTCGCCCGCGGTCATTGCCCGCGTCTTGGCCGCGCTGGACGATCATGACGGCGCGACGCCGGTGCTGGCCGTGGCCGACACGCTGGTGCGCGGCGACGCCTTGCTGGGCGAGGCCGTACCGCGCGCCGGGTTGTACCGCGTGCAGACCCCGCAGGGCTTTCGCGTCAACGTGCTGCGCGCCGCGCACGCCGGCTGGCCCGCCGACGAAGAGGCGACCGACGACGCGCAGATGGTGCGACGGCTTGGCGGACGCGTCGCGTTGGTGCAGGGCGACGCGATGCTCGACAAGATCACCTATCCCGATGATTTCGCGGCCGCCGAGGCGCGCGTCGCATGGGAAAGCCGTTCCGCCAGCGGCTTCGACGTCCACCGGCTGGAGGCGGGCGAGGAATTGTGGCTTGGCGGCGTGCTGATCCCGCATGACCGGGGGCTGTCGGGGCATAGCGACGCCGACGTCGTGCTGCACGCGCTGACTGATGCCGTACTGGGCACGATCGCGGCGGGCGACATCGGCACGCATTTCCCGCCGAGCGATCCGCAGTGGCGCGGCGCGGCATCGGACCAGTTTCTGGCGCATGCGGCGAAGCTGGTCGCCGACAAGGGTGGTCGCATCGACTTCGTCGACCTGACCATCCTGTGCGAGGCGCCGAAGATCGGGCCGCACCGGGCGGCGATGGTCGCGCGCATCGCCGACATCCTGAACCTGACCCCCGACCGGGTCAGCGTCAAGGCGACGACCACCGAGCGGCTGGGCTTCACGGGCCGCGAAGAAGGCATCGCCGCGCAGGCGATCGCCACGATCAGCCTGCCCCGCGTCGGCCGTGGAGGACAGGCATGATGCGCCTTACGACCATGTTCGTGACGATGGCGCTGCTCGCCGCACCCGCGGCGGCGCAGGCGAAGCCCTGCCTCAACAATGCGGAGGCGGAGTCGCTCGCGCTCGTGGCCTTGCCGGAGATCATCCGCGAGACGGGCCGCGTGTGCACGGCGCGCCTGCCCGCCGCCAGCCTGATCCGTCGTCCCGACGGGCCGCTGATCCTGAAATATCAACAAGCCGCCGACCGGGCGTGGCCGAGTGCCAAGTCGGCGATCATCAAGTTGAGCGATCCGGCCGCCGACCTGTTGCTGGCGTCCGACTATGCGCGGCCGGTGCTGACCAGCATCGTTGTGCCGCTGATCGTCGGGCGCATCGACCTGAACGATTGCGGCACGATCGACCGGCTCGTCACGCAACTGGAGCCACTGCCAGCGCGTAACACGGCGAGCATCGTTGTCACGGTGCTCCAGTATCTGAAGATGAACGAGCGCGGCGGCGGCAAGTCCGGCGTCCCCGCCCTGCCGATGTGCCCGGCAGCGTGACGGACACGCTCCTCCCCGCGCAGCTCGTCGAGTCGGCGCAGCGCGTCGTCGAGGCGAACCGCAAGGCGGGACGCAGGATCGCAGTCGCCGAGAGTTGCACCGGGGGCCTCGTCGCGGCGGCGCTGACCGAGGTGCCGGGATCGTCGGACGTGTTCGTCGCGTCGATCGTCACCTATTCGGACGAGGCGAAAACCGATCTGCTGAAGGTCGGCCGCGACCTGGTCGAGACGTTCGGCGCGGTGTCGATCGCGGTCGCGTGGGGCATGGCGCGTGGCGCCGTCGAAAAGACCGGCGCGGATGTCGCGGTGGCGATCACCGGCGTCGCGGGGCCGGGTGGCGGCAGCGAGAAGAAGCCGGTCGGTACCGTGGTCTTCGCGCGAGCCGAAAAGGACAGCGATCCCAACGACGTGCATGCCGACCGCCGGCTGTTCCCGGATACCGGGCGGGGCGGCGTGCGGCTTCAGGCGGCGCTGTGCGCGCTCGAACTGCTGATGCCGCCGGAGCCGGAGCCGGAGGCACCGTAAAGGACGGCGGCGCGATCTTCGAACGCGCCGATCATGCGGCGGAGAGCGGTGCCGAACACCTGCCCAGCAAGCATTTCGAACACGCGGTTTTTGAACTGGAAATCGACCGCGAAGTCGACGGCACAACCCTGCGCCTCCGGCCGGAAGCGCCAGTCGTTGCGGAGGTATTTGAGCGGGCCTTCAACATAGTCGACGCGGATCGTTTCCGGCCGCGCCTTCTCGACGCGGCTGGTGAACGTCTCGCGCAGCCCTTTGAAGCCGACGATCATGTCGGCCAGCGTCTCCGTCTCGCCGTCCTTGCGGACGCGCATCGCGGTGACCCAGGGTAGGAATTCGGGATAGCGCTTCACGTCGGCGACGAGGTCGAACATCTGCTCCGCACTGTACGGAAGATGCCGCGTTTCCTGATGCTTAGGCATAGGCGTTCATACCGCGATCACGGCCCGCGGCCGTGGTGCCAGCTTCGCCTCGCGCGCCGCGCGCAATTTCGCGAAATCGTCGCCGGCGTGGTAGCTCGACCGGGTCAGCGGGGACGACGCGACGAGCAGGAAGCCCTTCGCGCGTGCAATGCCGGCATAGGCGTCGAACGCCTTGGGCGTGACGAACTCCGCAACCTTCGCATGGCGCGGCGTTGGCTGGAGGTACTGCCCCATCGTCAGGAAATCGATGTCCGCCGAGCGCATGTCGTCCATCACCTGATGCACCTCCAGCCGCTCCTCGCCCAAGCCCAGCATCACGCCGGACTTGGTGAAGATCGAGGGGTCATGGCGCTTGACCGATTCGAGCAGCCGCAGAGACGCGTAGTAGCGCGCACCGGGGCGGATCGTCGGATACAGGCGGGGCACGGTTTCGAGATTGTGATTGTAGACATCGGGTCGCGCCTCGACGATCGACTCGATCGCCGCCTGCGCCTTGTTACGAAAGTCGGGAGTCAGAATCTCTATCGTGGTGGTGGGGTTGGCGGCACGGATCGCGTGGATCACCTTCACGAACTGCGACGCGCCGCCATCGGGGAGGTCGTCGCGATCGACGGAGGTGACGACGATATGCTGCAGCCCCATCTGCGCCGCCGCCTCCGCGACGTTCTGCGGCTCCCGCGCGTCGACCGCGCGCGGCATACCCGTCTTGACGTTGCAGAAGGCGCAGGCGCGGGTGCACGTGTCGCCCAGGATCATGACCGTCGCATGTTTCTTCGACCAGCATTCGCCTATGTTCGGGCACGCCGCCTCTTCACAGACGGTGGTCAGGCTTTTCGAGCGCATCAGTTCGCGCGTGGCGGCGAAGCCGGCGCTCGTCGGGGCTTTTACCCGGATCCAGTCGGGCTTGCGGACGCGTTCCGGGCGACCATCCATCGGGGCGAGCGGCGTCATGTCGTTCATGAGGTGCAGATAGGATCGCGCCGGCCAAATGTCACATGAAAGTGCATCCGGCGACCCGGAACATGACAGACTTGTCATTATTTGTCGCAATGCGGTAACGGCGCATCGCAAGCCAGGAACCGGACGGACCAACACCGGTTAGGATGCCAACGGCCGATTCGGCCCAAGATGGAGCTTCAGTGCAGATGACCGACTTTTCCGACCTGATCGAGGGTTACTACAAGTTCCGTGGTACGGAATGGCTGACCGAGCGCGAGCGGTGGACGGAACTCGCGTCGGGCCAGTCGCCGAAAGTGATGGTCATCGCGTGCTCCGACAGCCGCGTCGATCCGGCAACGATCTTCGGCACGCACCCGGGCGAAGTGTTCGTCGTGCGCAACGTCGCCAACCTTGTCCCCCCGTATGAAACGGGCGGCGGCTATCACGGCGTGTCGGCGGCAGTGGAATTCGCCGTCACGAAGCTCAAGGTGGCGGAGATCGTCGTGCTGGGCCACGGCGCATGCGGCGGCGTCAATGCCGCACTGACGCAGAGCCTGGCGCAGTCGAGCCACGGCGATGGTGGCTTCGTGAAGGACTGGATCACGCTGCTCGACGGTGCGCGCGAAAAGGTGGTGGCCGAGCACGGCACCGGTGCCGAAGGGCAGACGGCGCTAGAGCAAGAGTGCGTCCGCGTGTCGATCGCCAACCTTCAGACATTCCCGTTCATTCAGGAACGTGTCGCCGACGGATCGCTAAAGATTCACGGCGCCGTCTTCGCAATCGCCGACGGGAAGCTGAAGGTGTTGCAGGACAACGACGCGTTCGAGGCCGCCTGAACGATCAGGCCCGGCGGTCCACCCCGCCGGGCCGTTTCTTCACCCCGCGTTCGGCGCAACGGCCTTGTCGATGTCCTTCTTCGTCTCTGCGGTCGAGCGGAGGTTGAGTTCGCGAAGCTGCTTGGCGCTGGCGAAGTTGGGCGCGCCCATCATCAGGTCCTCCGCTTTCTGGTTCATCGGGAAGACGACGACCTCGCGAATGTTCGGCTCGCCCGCCAGCAGCATCACCATGCGATCAATGCCTGGAGCGGAGCCGCCGTGCGGAGGCGCGCCGAACTTGAAGGCATTGATCATGCCCGCGAAGTTCGTATCGACATCGGCCTGCGTGTAGCCGGCGATCTCGAACGCCTTGTACATGATTTCCGGACGATGGTTCCGGATCGCGCCGGACGACAGCTCCACGCCGTTGCAGACGATGTCGTACTGGTAGGCGAGGATGTCGAGTGGGTCCTTGGTTTCCAGCGCCTCCATCTCGCCTTGCGGCATCGAAAACGGATTGTGGCTGAAGTCGACCTTCTTCGCGTCCTCGTCATATTCGAACATCGGGAAGTCGACGATCCAGCAGAATTCGAAGCGGTTCGGATCGATCAGGCCGAGCGTCTCGCCGACCCGCGTGCGCGCGAGGCCCGCGAGCTTGGCGGCCTGAGCTTCCTTGCCCGCGGCGAAGAACACGCCGTCGTCGGGACCGAGATCAAGTGCCGCGGCCAGCTTCGCCATACCCTCTTCACCGTGGTTCTTGGCGATCGGGCCGCCCCACTCGCCGCCCTTGCGGGTCGCATAGCCGAGGCCGGCGAACCCCTCCGATTGCGCCCAGGCGTTCATATCGTCGAAGAACTTGCGGCTCTTGTCCGCCGTCGTCGGTGCCGGGATCGCACGAACGACGTCGCCAGCTTCGACGATCGAGGCGAAGCGACCGAAGCCGGAGCCGGTGAAATGCTCGCTGACGTCGCTGATGAGGATCGGGTTGCGGAGGTCCGGCTTGTCGTTGCCGTACTTCAGCATCGATTCCAGGTACGGGATGCGGCGGAACGGCAATGCCGAAACCTGACGCCCCTTGCCTTGCCAGTCGGCGAACTCTTCGAACAGCCCATGCAGCACGGGCTCGATCGCCTGGAATACATCCTCTTGCGTGACGAAGCTCATCTCGAAGTCGAGCTGATAAAACTCGCCCGGCGAACGATCGGCACGCGCGTCCTCGTCGCGGAAGCAGGGCGCGATCTGGAAATAGCGATCGAAGCCCGCGACCATCAGCAACTGCTTGAACATCTGCGGCGCCTGCGGCAGCGCGTAGAACTTCCCCGGATGGACGCGGCTGGGAACGAGATAATCGCGCGCACCCTCCGGCGACGAGGCGGTCAGGATCGGCGTCTGGAATTCGGTAAAGCCCTGCCCGATCATCCGCTGGCGGACGCTGGCGATCACCTGACTGCGAAGCATGATGTTGGCGTGCAGCCGCTCGCGACGCAGATCGAGGAAGCGATAGCGGAGACGGATGTCCTCCGGATATTCAGCGTCCCCGGCGACGGGCAGCGGCAGTTCCTGCGCGACGCTCTGCACCGTCACCGCGCGGGCGAAGACCTCGATCGCGCCCGTGGCGAGGTTGGCGTTGGCGGTGCCCTCCGCGCGCGCCTTCACGATGCCGTCGATGGTGATGACCGACTCGGTTCGCGCCGCTTCCAGCACCGGCAGCGCGGGCGAATCGGCATCGGCGACAACTTGCGTGATGCCGTAATGATCACGCAGGTCGACGAAGAGCACGCCGCCATGATCGCGCTTGCGGTGGATCCAGCCCGACAGGCGGACGGTCTGGCCGACGTCCGCGGCGGTGAGCTGGGCGCAGGTGTGGGAGCGATAGGCGTGCATGGGTTTCATCTCGCATACGCGCCACCCCGGCGAAGGCCGGGGTCCAGTCTCGGGCTGCTCGCAACTGGACCCCGGCCTTCGCCGGGGTGGCGGCTGGAATAGGTGGAGGGCGCTTCCCTTCCCTATCCCTCTTTGTCAACCCGCGCGACCCTCGCTATGAACCGGACGATGCATATCCATCCGTTGATTACCGACAGCGCGACACTCGCCAATCTCTGCCACCGCCTCGCTCAGGCCGACTTCGTCACGGTCGATACGGAGTTCATGCGGGAGAGCACCTATTACCCCGAACTGTGCCTGATCCAGATCGCCGACGTGAACGAAGCGGCGGCGATCGATCCCAAGGCGCCGGGGCTGGACATGACGCCGCTGCTCGAACTGATGGTCAATAACGAGGACGTGCTGAAGGTTTTCCACGCCGGCGGGCAAGACCTCGAAATCGTGTACAATCTGACGGGCAAGACGCCGCATCCGCTGTTCGACACGCAGGTCGCGGCCATGGCGCTCGGCCAGGGGGAGCAGATTGGCTATTCGAATCTGGTCGACAGCTGGCTGGGCATCCAGATCGACAAGGGCGCACGTTTCACCGACTGGGCACGGCGGCCGCTCGACGCGCGCCAGATCGAATATGCGATCGGCGACGTGACACACCTCGCCGCGATCTTCCCGAAGATGCTGGAGCGGCTGCGCAAAACCGGGCGTGGTGCGTGGCTGGATCAGGAGATGGAGCGACTGGGCGATCCCGCCAATTACGCCAACGACCCCGATGTCGCGTGGAAGCGCGTCCGCGTGTCAGGCCGCAAGCCGGACATGCTCGGCCGGCTGAAGGCGATCGCGCGCTGGCGCGAACTGGAGGCGCAGGCGAAGGACCTGCCGCGCGGCCGCATCGTCAAGGACGAAACGCTGGGTGATCTCGCCAGCCATCCACCGCGCAAGCAGGCCGATCTGGCGCGAGTGCGCGGCCTGTCCGCGACATGGGCCGGCAACGACATCGGTGCGCGATTGATGGCGGCGATCGAGGGAGCGACGCCGCTCGACGGGGATGAGCTGCCGCCGCGCGACGATCGCAAGCCGGGGCTGGGCAAGGAAGGATCGCTGGTTGCGGACCTGCTCAAGCTGCTGCTGAAAATCCGGTCGCGTGACATCGACATCGCGTCGAAGCTGCTGGCGCGGTCCGACGAGCTGGAGGCGCTGGCCGCCGGGGTTCGCACCGGGCTGCCAATGCTGGAGGGCTGGCGCTACGACCAGTTCGGGCGCGACGCGGTCGATCTGGTCGAGGGGCGGCTGGCCTTCGCGGTGATCAACGGCCGCTTGAAGATGACGCGAACCGAGGAGGAAGTCGCATGAGGAGCGTGTTGATGCTGCCGGTGTCGGTGGCGGTTCTGCTGGCCGGATGCACGACGATGCCGCCCGCGCCGCAGCCCACCGGCCCCTGCGTGGTCGACGAACAGGTCCGCATGCGCTTCGTCGGCACGAAGTTCGACAGCGAGAGGCGCGACGAGATGCAGGCGCGGACGAATGCGCGCATCCTGCGCGTGCTGCGGCCGGACGAGGCGGCGACGATGGACCTGCGCGAGGATCGGCTGAACGTCGTGCTGGACGATGGCGGACGGATCGACGGACTCCGCTGCGGGTAAAAGCCGCCTAGCCGAGGACCGGCTTGCGACCGAGCAGCGCGGCCAGCGCCGCGTGACGCTTTTCCACGGTTTCGCCGTACAACGCGCGGTCGTCGTTCGGCAGCGTGAGCGCAACGATCCCGGCATCGCCGGTCAGGCGGGTGCGCTGAAGCGGACCGGCGAGACCGGCGGACAGACGCTGGCCAAGCCGGATCGCGAGCCCCCACGCGACAGCGGTTGCCAGCGATCGCGGATCGGCGAGGCGTGACAGCGGCTCCGGCGAGATCGTGCCGCCCCCCAGACTGGTGAACAGCGCCTGCGCCAGTTGCGCGCGTTCGCGGGCATCGATCGCCACCCAATTGCCATGTAAGGCGACCTCGACACCGCGTTCGGCGCGGAATTCGGGGTTCGCGTGCCAGCCCACGTCCGCGAGCAGGCAGGCGGCGTGGCGGATACGCGCCTGCGCAGGCGATTCGTGCCCGAACAGTGGCGCGATCCAACGGTCGAGCAGGTCGCCATGTTCGGGGAACCGTCCCAGCAGCCGCCCTTCCTCCCGCGCGGCGACGATCAGCGGGTCGAGCGCGCGCGTTTTGGCGTCCAGCATCTCGAACAACAGCCCCTCACGCAGACCGAACGCGGAAATGACGGAACCGGTCGACCCGAGTTCGCGGATGACGATCTCCAGCAGCGCGGCGGCATCGGCCAGCGTCGCGGCGCGTCCGGCGGACAGGCCGGGGATGTCGCGCAACTGTTGCTTGGTCATGCCGGGAAGCTGTGCGGCGAGGGACGCGATCGTCGCGGGTAACAGTTCGTACTGGTGGACGACCGGCAGCGGGTAGTCCGACAACCCCATGTGCAACCGCCCGAGCGCCCGCCACGATCCGCCGACGAGATAGAAGGGCAGCCCCCTGCCCCGGCTTCGCCAACCTGCCGTGGCGATAAGGTCGGTGACCCGCTTCTCCAGCGGCTTGCCGCGGGTGCCCGCGATGCGCAGGACGCCGAGCGGGAACGACACGCGGTCCTCGACCTCGCCGCCGCGCACGCGCACGAGTTCGAGGCTGCCGCCGCCCAGATCGCCGACCACCCCGTCGGCGGCGGGCATGCCGGACAGGACGCCGTAGCCGGCCCCCAGCGCCTCCTGCTCCCCCGACAGGATTTCGACATTCAGGCCCAGCGACTCGGCTGCCTGGATCAGTTCCGGCCCGTTCGCCGCATCGCGTACGGCGGCGGTCGCGACGGTGCGGACGGTCGCCACCTCCATCTCGCGCGTCACCGCAGCGAAACGCGCGAGGGCGACTTGCGCTGCGGCCAGCGCGCCCGGCTCCATCCGCCCGGTCTGTGCAAGACCACGGCCAAGCCCGGCCATCACCTTTTCGTTGAACAGGGTCGCCGGCAGTCGCGCCGGTCCCTGATAGACGACGAGCCGCACCGAGTTGGAGCCGATGTCGACGATCGCCGTACGCGACGGATCCGAACGCTTGCCGAAGATGTTCACGGCGCCGCCCGCAGCGACAGCGTCGGCACCTTCTGCAGGGCCGCACCACGCCCGGACAGCGACGGGTTCGTCATGAAGTACCGGTGCAGGTTGAACGGCTTGTCGCCCGGATCGACGCGCGTGTAGTCACCGTCCGGCCCCAGTATCCAGCTCTGCTCGTTATCCAGCAGATTGGCGACCATGACCTGATCGAGGATCTGGTCGTGGACGGTCGGATTCGTGATCGGCAGCATATATTCGACTCGCCGGTCGAAATTGCGCGGCATCCAGTCGGCGGACGAAATGTACAGCTTGGCGCCGTCATTGGGCAGCGTCTTGCCGTTGCCGAAGACGCAGATGCGGCTGTGTTCGAGAAAGCGGCCGACGATCGATTTGACGTGGATGTTGTCGGACAGGCCGGGCACCTGCGGGCGGAGGCAGCAGATGCCACGGATGATGAGGTCGACCTCCACCCCCGCGCCCGATGCTTCGTACAGTTTGTCGATCAGCGCGGGATCGACCAGGCTGTTCATCTTCGCCCAGATCGAGGCGGGTCGCCCCGCCTGCGCATGCACGATCTCCGCGTCGATCAGCCGCAGCAGCCGCTGGCGGAGGTCGCCGGGCGACAGGCTGACGATCTTCATATCCTGAGGCTCGACATAGCCGGTGACGTAGTTGAACATCTGCGCGGCATCGTGCCCGATCACAGGATCGGCCGTGAAGTAGCTGAGATCGGTGTAAATCTTTGCCGTCACTGGGTGATAGTTGCCGGTCCCGAAATGGCAGTAGGTGCGAAAACCGCCGCTTTCGCGGCGCACCACCAGCGACACCTTGGCATGAGTCTTCCAGTCGATGAAGCCATAGACGACCTGCACGCCGGCGCGCTCCAGCGCCGAAGCCCAGACGAGGTTCTGTTCCTCGTCGAAGCGCGCCTTCAGCTCGACGACGGCGGTGACGGACTTGCCCGCCTCCGCCGCGGCGATCAGCGCGTTGATGACGGCGGATTGCTTACCCGCGCGATACAGCGTCTGCTTGATCGCCACCACGTCGGGATCGTTCGCAGCCTGCTTCAGGAAGGCAAGCACCACCTCGAACGTCTCATAGGGGTGATGGACGACGATGTCCTTGGCGCTGATCGCGGCGAAGCAATCGCCGCCAAACTCACGGATTCGCTCGGGAAATCGCGGGGTGAATGGCGTAAACTTCAGGTCGGGCCGGTCCTCGTCGACCAGCATGTCGAGGTCGGTGATGCCGAGCAGGTTGCCACTCTCGGTGACGATCGTGTCGCTGCCGCCGAGTTCCTCCTTCAACAGGCCTTCCAGCGCGTCGGGCATGCCGGTTTCCAGCTCCAGTCGGATGACACGTCCACGTCGGCGGCGCTTGATCGCGTTGGCGAAATAGCGGACGAGGTCCTCCGCCTCTTCCTCGATCTCGATATCGCTATCGCGCAGGACGCGGAAGGCAGCGGCACCGTGGACCTCGTAACCGGGGAAGAGCACGGGCGCGAACCGCTTCACGATCGTCTCGACGGAGACGTACCGCGCCTGGTCACCCGGCAGGCGGACGAAGCGCGGCATCGTCGCGGGCAGCATGACGATCTCGCGGATCGGCTCCTTATCGGATTTCCGCTCCAGATCGAAGATGACCGACAGCCCCTTGTTCGGGATGAAGGGGAATGGATGGGCGGGGTCGAGCGCCTGCGGCGTCAGGATCGGAAAGATCTGTTCACGGAAATGCGTCGCAAGCCACTCGTCGGCCTCGCCGTCGATCGCGTCGCGGCGGAGGATGAACAGACCGGCCTGGTCGAGCAGCACCCGCAGGTCCCCCCACACCGCCTGCTGGCTCTCCATCAACCGGTCGGCCTCCGCGACGATCGCACCGAGCTGCTGCCCCGGTGTCAGGCCGTCGGCGGAGCGCCGCTCGACATCCTGTTTCTGCTGGCCTTTCAACCCCGCGACGCGGACCATGAAGAATTCGTCGAGATTCGACCCGCAAATCGACAGGAAGCGCAGCCGTTCCAGCAGCGGGTGCGCAGAATTGCACGCTTCTTCCAGCACACGACGGTTGAACGCCAGCCACGACAGTTCGCGGTTGAAGTAGCGGTCGTTCGGCTCGGCGACGAATGCGTCGTCATCGGCCTCCGCGATCGTCACGATATGCGCTGGGCGGGTCATGGCATCTCCGGTTTGCCGGCGATCAGGCCGGCATCGATCAGGGTGGCTCGGGCAAGCGGAATGGTCAGGCGCTTGCGACGTTCCGCACAGGCCTGGTCGAGCGCATCAACCGTCCGCTCGACCGCCAGATGACTGCGTTCGATCCGGGAAGACAGCCAGTCGACGAGGTCCGGTCGCGCATCGAGACCCAGCCGATTGAGGCGATAGTCGAGCAGCGACCGCACCAGCGCATCGTCCGGCGGGCCGACTTCGACATGCACGCTGGCGGCAAGGCGTGAGCGCAGATCGGGAAGCGCGACGTCCCACAAGGGCGGCGGCGCGTCGGTGACCAGCAGCAACGGCCGGCCGCTCGATTGCGCGGCATTCCAGGCGTGGAACAGCGCTTCCTCCGACGTCGCATGAGCATCGTCCATGATAGCGCCGCCGCTTTTCGCGGCGAACAGGCGAGCGAGCGTGCTGCGGCCCGAGCGGCGCGGGCCGGTGAGGATCGCGACGCGCACCTGCCACGAGCCCCAGCGCTCCAGCAGGTGAACGGCGCGCGCATTCGATGGCGTCACGAGAAACGAATCGTCGCGGGGGTCGGCGGGGAGCGCCAGCGGCAAGGCCATCTGGCTGGGGAAGAGGCTGCGCGCCACGCCCTCAACCGGCCGTCTGGCTGTCCGCTGGCACGTCGGGCGGTACGACCTGCGGCGCGCGACGGATGCGGAGCGTGTCGCCCGCGCCCTGCACCTGATAGCCGCGCGCCTCCAGCGCGGCGGTGAGCGCTGCCGCCCCGCCGTCCGTCACGACGCGCATCAGCGATACGCCGCCAAGCGCGAGACTGGTCGTCGCCGCCGACCGCACGCCGGGAGTCGCGCGCACCAGCGCCTCCGTGTTGGCGACACTGGCGGTGCCGGGCGTGTCGAACTGGATCGTCAGCGTCGCGCCGGCGCCGATGGCGGGCGTGCCCAGATTGGCCATGACCGTGTCGATGTCACCGGTGGGAACCGGCGCCTGCGTGTCCGCCGGCTTCGGCGGCGGCGACAGGGCGACGTCCGGCTCCAGCCGGCCGCTGCGCAGCGCCTGCTGATAGATCGCGTCGAGCCGCTGCACACCGGCGTCGAGCAGTTGCGGGACACCCGCCGACGTGCCGACTCGCAGCAGAAACCGCCCGATCAGGTCGTTGTCCGGGCCATGCCGCGCCTCGAACGCGCCGATCACGGGCCCGCCGGGATATTGCCGCGTCAACCGGACCGTGGGGATCAGCACGTCCGATGCACCATACTGGTCGATGATCGTCCGCCACCAGCCGCGACCGGGCCGCTGGATCTGGCCGACGTTCAGCAGCAGCGGGTCGGCACCCGTTCCGGATGGCCTGATGTAATCGACCGAAGAGTTGCCGGTGCGAAACCGCGCCCACGCTTCCTGCCACGGCGTCCGCTGCTCGAACACCTGACCGATCCCGCCGGACCAGAGAACCGGTATGACGAGCATCGGCGTCGAGCGGCCGGCGGAGGTTGCGATGCCCAGAACCGCGCCCGTGCGCCCCCGGTCGAACAGCACGCCCAGTCGTGCGATGTAGCGCGTCGGGCCGATCTGCTCGTTCTCGACCACGATCCCCGACACGAGCTGGTCGAGCGTGCCGTCCGACACCAGTCCTCCGCCGCCGCCGAGCCGTCGCGAGAGCTGCACCCACGCCTTCCTCTGCGCCAGCCGCCAGCCGCCCAGCCGCGCACCGTCCGCGGTCTTCGCGGCGACATCGACGGTGACGCCGGAAACTTCGAACGCGCCGGCGCTGTCGACCGGCGCGACGCCGCGACCGGTATCGTCCATCTGCGCAACCGTGGCGGAAGCGAGAGCGAGCGCGGCTACGGCGGCAAGAGCGATGGAGCGGCGCATGGTGCCGCGCCTTTTGCAGAAGCGGGCGTGGAAATCCAAGCGCGATGTGGCTAGGCGCATCGGTATGAGCGAGAACCCCTCCTACACCTACGCCGATGCCGGCGTTTCGATCGCTGCCGGTAATGCGCTGGTGCGCGCCATCGGCCCCCTCGCCCGCTCGACCCGGCGCGCTGGAGCGGATGCCGATCTCGGGGGATTCGGCGGGCTGTTCGATCTGAAGGCGGCAGGCTTCGTCGATCCGCTGCTGGTCGCGGCGAACGACGGCGTCGGCACGAAGCTGAAGCTGGCGATCGAGTGGGACCGGCATGAGGGCGTCGGGGTCGATCTGGTCGCAATGTGTGCGAACGACCTGATCGTGCAGGGTGCGGAGCCGCTGTTCTTCCTCGATTATTATGCCAGCGGCAAGCTGGAGGCGGGGATCGCCGAACGCGTGATCGCCTCGATCGCGGAAGGATGCCGGCAGGCAGGCTGCGCGCTGATCGGCGGGGAGACGGCGGAAATGCCAGGTATGTACGCACCCGGAGATTACGATCTGGCGGGCTTCTGCGTCGGCGCGGTCGAGCGCGATCGGTTGCTGACCGGTCAGACGATTGCGGCTGGCGACGTGGTGCTGGGGCTGGCGTCCAGCGGCGTGCATTCCAACGGCTTCTCGCTGGTGCGGCGACTGGCGGCGGACAAGGGATGGAAGCTGGACCGTCCGGCGCTTTTCGACGCGGACAGGCTGCTGATCGACCATTTGATGGCGCCGACGCGAATCTACGTCGCGAGCCTGCTGCCGCTGCTGCGCGAGGGACGGATCAAGGGTTTGGCGCATATCACGGGCGGCGGGCTGCTGGAGAATATCCCGCGCGTTCTGCCGGCGGAAGCGCATGCCGTTATCGATGCGGACGCTTGGGAGCAGCCGCGGCTGATGGCGTATCTGCAGGCGCAGGGAGCGATCGAGCCGGAAGAGATGGCGCGCACCTTCAACTGCGGAATCGGCATGGCCGTGATCGTTGCCGCCGATGAGTCGGACACCGTCACGGCGGCGTTGATCGCCGCCGGCGAGAGCGTCGCGACGATCGGCCGGATCGAGGCGGGACAACGCGGCTGCACCGTGCGCGGCTCCGCCGAAACCTGGAGCGCCCGTGGCGACTGGACGGCGAGCCATGTCCAATAACCAGCGCGTCGCCATCCTGATCTCCGGTCGGGGATCGAACATGATGGCGCTTGTGGAGCAGGCGCGTGGTTACGAGGTGGTGCTGGTCGCCTCCGACAAGCCGGAAGCTGCCGGCCTGGTCTGGGCGCGCGAACGTGGGCTTGCGACGTTTTCGTTGAGCCCGAAAGGGATCGGAAAAGCGGCGTACGAGGCGCAACTCGACGCGGCACTGCGCAAGGCAGAGGTCGGGACGATCGCGCTTGCCGGCTATATGCGCCTGATTTCCGACGACTTTGTCGCGCGCTGGCGCGGACGGATCGTCAACATACATCCCTCACTGCTGCCCCTCTACAAAGGCCTCGACACCCACGCACGGGCGATCGCGGCCGGTGACGAGCACGCGGGCTGTTCGGTGCACGTCGTGACCGAGGAACTGGACGGCGGCGCGGTGCTGGGGCAATCGCGGGTGGCGGTGTTGCAGGACGACGACGCCGAGACGCTGGCGGCACGGGTCCTGTCGGCCGAACATGCGTTATACCCGCGCATCCTGTCGGAGTTTGTGATGACGCCCATCGATCGTATCCGTGAAACCGGGTTGAGCCTGCCCGAGACGGAGGAGCGGCCGAGTGATGGGGGGGTCGGTTTCTTTGTGGACGGTGAGTTGTTTGCACAGGTTCGCGACGATCGTCACGGCGATGGGCTGTACGTCATGTGCGTGCGGACGAGCGGTGACGACGAGCGGGCGATGCTGCCGGAGGCGGCGCCCGACACCCGTTCGCCGCCTGCTTCCGGATGGGTCGACGTGACCCTGTCGGGCGATGTCGACTGGGCGCTGGTTGACGATCGTATCGCGCGAAGCTGGGAACTGGCCGCCCCCGCCCGCTTGCTGGAAGCGGGTGGCCGGTGAGCGAGACGTCGGAACAGGCGACCCGCCGCCGCTGGGTGACGCTGGCGGAAGTCGTCGCGGTTGCGGGCGTCGTGATCGCCGGCCTGACCTTCTACACCGGCTGGGCCGACCGGCGCGCCGATCAGGAAGCGCGGGTCGCCGACAAATCGAGCGAAGCGCGCGAGCGAGCCCGCGTCGATCTGGTCGCAACGGTCGAGGATGGCGGCAAGCGCCTGGCGATCAAGGACGAAAAGCACGACTTGCAGGATCTGGCGGTGCTGTTCCCCAAGGCGCTGGGTGTCGCGCCGGAGCGGCCGGTCGCGGATATCGCCATCGATGTGAATGCGATCGAAGCGCCGATACTGAAGCTGACCGACGGCGGTGCGGACGATCGCGCCGGGCGGCTGCCGGTGCTGCTGACAGTGCGGTACTGGGACGGCGATGCGGCGCGCACGTCGACGGCGATCTATGACCTGATCTGGCGGACCGAGGGACGCGTGCTGCGCGGTCGGACGTTGCGACTCGAAGGCATGCGCCTCCGTGAACGCGGCGGTAATCAGGCGCGGGTCGATGCCTTGTGGGCGCGCGAGAAGATTTGAATCCGGTAACGCCGGCGTAAACTACTGCCGGATTGGCTTGACGGTATCGCGAGGCGAACGTCCGAACCTTTGACGATAACGCCGGCCGAAGTCGCTCATATGCGTGAAGCCCCAGATGGTGGCGATATCCTGAATGCTGAGGTCGCTTTCGAGTTGCAAGGCCGCATGCACCCGATCCAACCGGCGCGAGATGAGGTATTGCACGGGACTGCACCCGACATGCCGCCTGAAACCGGTCTGCAAGGCGCGAGCATTGAGGCCGGCGGCGTGCGCGATATCGGATATCCGGATCGCCCGGCGGAGGTTCGCTTCGATGAAGTCCAGTGCGAGCTTGATCGGTCTGACCGAGATGTCCGCCGGCTTCGGCGTCATCGACCCGCCGCTCGACGGCCACGCACTGACGAACTGGTAGACGAGAAGCTCCTGAAGCAACGGCACGGTCAGGTCGTTATCGATCCGGCGGACAAGTTGGTCCTGCAGGACAGCCAGCGTCTGTCGCAACGCTGCCAGACCGGGACTATTTGCATCGACGACCGATAGGAACCGAGGGAGAAGGACGGACTCCGAACCGCTTAGCGTTCGGCAGGCGCGTTCGACGGCGTCACGGCCGATGCTCGCCGTCGTAGCCGAGAATCCAGCTGACGCCTGCTCGTGGTGCATTTCCCCAAAGGACGCGCACATCGCCTGATCGAACCCCACGACCGTTCCTTCGCCGCGCTTGTCGTCGCGAAGCATGAAGCCGGTCCGCACGAAGCGGATGGTGATGAGATCGGCCGCGAGCTTCGGGCGACTGATGAAGCCGTGGTGGGCTCGCGTCGTCCAGATGCTGAGCGTCTCGCTTTGGCTACCCTCGAATGCCAGATGAACCGCACTTCTGGGTGTTGGTTCGAACTGCACGGCGATACCGCCGGCATCGTTGACGGCGTCGAGTTGCAGAGTGGTGGTGATCTCGTGAACGAAGCGCGGTTGCGGCCGCCAGATCGCCGACCTACGCAAGGCTCCGCGACCATCGGATCGGGCTATGTCGTTCAGATCGAGGTTCAAAGTCGAATCGCTCAACGACTACACACCTTTCCTATTGACATGTTGTATTTGCGCCGCACTCCCGCGAAGAGCGAGTATCAACTTCCCGCGAGCATTGGGAGCGTACGCCTCCGCCGCCCTGCAAACGGAACGCTCGGATTAGCATCATTGCGAAAACGGACGAAGGTGAGTGTTGGTCGGGCGGAAACAGCCGCCGACCTAAATGGCGCTGTCACGCTGAGCACATATTCCACGAATGAACACTGCGCCTTATAAACCCATGTAAGTTAAGGCTCGATAAACATTGACAACATTTGCTCTCGTCGGCGGTTTTTACCGCCCGGGTGCGCCATAAAGACGTCCTCAACAACGCCATGCCCGGAATTCACATGAACCACTTTTTCTGCAAGTATATTCCGCCGCGTTCGGACTTCCTAGACACGCTGTCAGCCGTGGAAGTCGAGCTGCTGATGATGCAGCGCTATTGGCAGCAGGGGCTGGCGAAAAAGCGCCGGATCGTGGCGTGCGGGCCGGTGCTGGACCCGAACGGCGCGTACGGCGTGGCACTCTACACCCTGTCGGACGACGAAGAGATCACCGCACTGCTCGCGGACGATCCGCTGATGAAGGCCGGCCTCGGTGTTTATGAATGTCACCCGATGCTCGAGGTGACGGCGTTGCGCTGATGCTTCGACATCGAGCCGTGGCCCCCGATCATCGTTACCCGGACGAGCTTCCAGTCAGAGCCCGCGCGTAGACGCGGTCGTCGTGCCAGGTCGCGCCGACCTTGAAGCGGCGATCGGCGACGACGCTGAATCCTTGCCGCTCGTAAAAGGCGCAGGCGCGGTGATTGGTCGCGAGGACGCCCAGCAGCATGCGGGTGTGGCCGAGGGCGCGGGCATCTGTGATCGCGCGGTCCATCAGCGCCGATCCCAGCCCCGTGCCGCGCGCCGTCGATAGCGTGTAGATGCGGCGCAATTCAATGTCGCCCGGCATGATGTCGCCAACCGCGTCGGGCGTGGTCAGGACGGTGTAACCTACGGGCGCATCGCCGTCCGGATGGGTCGCGAGCGTCGCGATGCTGACGGGATCGGCGATCCAGCGGGCGAACATCGCGGGTGCGCTCTTGTTCGTCACGTGCGCGACGATGTCGTCGCCGGACAGGGTGCCGGCGAACGTCTCGAGGAAGCTGGCGGCCGCAACGAGCGACAGGGCCGGCGCATCGCCTGCCTCCGCCCGTCGCAGCCGGCACGGCATCAGCCGACGATCTCTTCCGGCTTGAAGAAGTACGCGATCTCGATCTCGGCATTTTCGTCCGAATCCGAACCGTGGACGGTGTTCGCCTCGATCGACTCGGCCAGTTCCTTGCGGATCGTGCCCGGCTCGGCATTGGCGGGGTTGGTCGCGCCCATGATGTCGCGGTTGCGCTGCATGGCGTTCTCGCCCTCCAGCACCTGCACGACGACCGGGCCGGAGATCATGAATTCGACCAGATCGTTGAAGAACGGACGCTCGCGGTGAACGGCGTAGAAGCCCTCGGCCTGCTCGCGGCTCATCTGGATGCGCTTGGACGCGACGACGCGCAGACCGGCTTCCTCCAGCATCTTGGTGACGGCGCCGGTGATGTTGCGACGCGTGGCGTCGGGCTTGATGATCGAAAAGGTACGGTTCGCGGCCATGACGGTCACGGGCTCCTGTCTGATGGGGAGGAAAGTCGCGTCGCCCCTAGTCGGGGGCGGAGCGGAAGGCAACAACACCCGCTGGTCAGGCGGCCTGTTCCCAGCGCCCCGCGTCGTTCTGCTTCCAATAGCGGCGCTGGACGCCCTCGCGATCGGCGAGCGCTTTCCACGCCAACCGTGCCTCGCGGATGCGATCGTCGTCGAAGAAATGGAAGGCGCGATCGAAATCGAGCGCGTCGTCGCGCCAGACGCCATCGACCAGCGCGACGTTGCGCGCACGATTGGCCGCGTTGACGTCGGGCGCGATCAGTACCGGCTGAACGGTATCATCCGCCTGTCCCAGTTGTGCGTGTGGAAGGAAGCTGGTCGGTGCGTAGCTCCACAGCAGGCGGTCGAGCGCGTCACGCTGGGCAGGCTCGCTCGCGACGATCAACAGGCGCCCACCGCTCGCCACCACCTTCTCCGCGATCTGGGGAAGCGCGCGGTCGAGCGGAGTGGCGGTGAGATGGTAGAAGTCGACCTGCATGCGGGCGGTCTAGCGGCGGCGTGGCGTGGCGGGAAGATACCCGCCGTCATGCCCGGCCTGTGCCGGCATGACGCTTGGATTTGCAGGTGGAGCCGATCGCGCTGCCTTCAAGTCGGCTCGGCGCGGACGGATCACGGACTATCCCCTTCCCGTTCGCGCCGAGCGCCGGAGCGTACGCCCCTACTTTTCGAAATTGTCCGCCACGAAGCGGTCGAGCAGCTTCACACCGTAACCCGTTGCGCCCTTGTCGTAGCCGGGGCCGGGCTTGTCGGACCAGACCATGCCGGCAATGTCGAGGTGCGCCCACTTCACGCCCTCGTCGACGAAGCGCTTGATGAACTGCGCCGCGGTGATCGATCCGCCACCGCGCGGGCCGACATTCTTCATGTCGGCGATCGGGCTGTCGATCAGCTTGTCGTAGGTCGCCGACAGCGGGAACCGCCAGAGCTTGTCGTCGGTCGCCAGACCCGCTGCGGCGAGCTGCGCGGCGAGATCGTCGTCGTTGGAGAACAGCCCGCCATATTCGTTGCCGAGCGCGACGATCATCGCGCCGGTCAGCGTCGCGAGATCGACGATCGTCTTCGGGCGGAACGTGCGCTGCGTCCAGGTGATGGCGTCGGCAAGGACCAGCCGGCCCTCGGCGTCGGTGTTCAACACCTCGATCGTCTGGCCGGACATCGACGTCACGACGTCACCGGGGCGCGTGGCGAGGCCATCCGGCATATTCTCGACCAGCCCGCAGACGCCGACCACGTTCGCCTTCGCCTTGCGCGTGGCGAGCGCGCGCATCGCGCCGACGACGGCCCCGGCGCCGCCCATGTCCCACTTCATGTCCTCCATACCGGCGGCCGGCTTGATCGAGATGCCGCCGGTGTCGAATGTGACACCCTTGCCCACCAGCGCGAGGTCGGGATCGCCCTCCCCCGCTCCGTTCCAGCGCAAGGCGAGGACGCGGGCCTCGCGTGCCGAGCCGAGGCTGACCGACAGCAGCGAGCCCATGCCCAGCTCGCGCATCGCATCCTCGTCAAGGACGGTGATTTCCAGCCCCAGCCCCTCGACATCGGCGCGGACACGCTCGACGAAGGTTTCGGGGTAGATGATGTTCGCCGGCTCCGCGACGAGCGTGCGGGTGAGCGCGAGCCCCTTGGTCAGTGCATCCTGATGCAGCCACGCCGCGTCCGTACCCTCGGGCGCGCCGGCGATGGTCAGCGCGGTGAGCGTCGGCTTGGCGGTTTCGGCCAGCTTGGTCCGGTACACATCATGCCGCCACGCGCGCTGCGCCGCGGTTGCGGCCAGCTTCGCCACCGCCGCTGGCGACGGCGCGTTCGCCAGCGCCGACAGGTCGACGGTCGCCTCCGTCGCACCGGAGGTCAGCAGCTTCGCCACGATCGCGCCACCCGCCTTCCGCCAGCCGGTTTCGTCGTTGCCGACGCCGACGAGCAGGATGTGCCGGACGGTTTCGGCCTCTCCCGCACTGACGAACAGCTCGACGGTGGAGCCCGCTTCACCCGAAAAGCGCGACGCGGATGAGGCCGCCTCCGCGACGCGACGCGTGGCGTCGCCGGTCCACCGGGTTCGGGCCAGCGCGTCCTTCTCGACGGGGATGACGAGAATGGCCGCATCGGCGGCCGCAGCGGGCGCGAAATGAATCTGCATGAAGTCCTCGGTTGATGAACATCACATCTAGGATTGCGGAGGGGGATGACAAGCGCGGCGTGGCCGGGACGGCAGCGGGCGATAAAGCACGACGTTGCGGGACCGCGCGGGGTGCGATAGGCGCAGAGCGTGTCGCTGTCCTGTCAGGAGGCCCGCGTCGACGTGTTGAAGGGGACGGGTTTCTTGCCGCGTATCGACCTGTTCGCTGGGTGTGCCGTGATGGCATGCGCGGTCGGCCTGACCACCAGCGCGACCGCGCAGGACCTTCAGGACCGCCCTGTCGCGCCGCCGACCGGCGATCCTATCGCGGGCGCCCCGCCCGCCGCCGACGATCAGGTGCAGTTCGCCGCCGGCGCGCTGGAGTATGACTCCGAGGGCGATATCGTCACCGCCAAGGGCGACGTGCGGATGATCCGCCAGGGGCAACGATTGCGCGCCGATCAGGTGGTCTGGAACCGCAAGACGGGCAAGGTCGTGGCGACCGGCGATATCGCCGTCACCAATCCGCAGGGCGATATCGCTTACGGCGACCGCATCGACCTGACCGACACGCTGAAGGACGGCGTGGTCGACAACATGCTCGTCGTCCTGGAACAGGGCGGACGGCTCGCGGCCGCGAAGGGTACGCGGTCGGAGGACGGCACCGTTACGCTGGAGACCGCCGCCTACACGCCCTGCGCGGTCGAGACGTCCAAAGGCTGCCCGAAGGAGCCGAGCTGGAAGATCACCGCGATCAAGGTGACGTATCGGCCGGACAGGCAGCGCGTCTATTACGCCGGTGGGCGGCTGGACCTGTTCGGCCTGCCCGCGCTGCCGCTGCCGCGCTTTTCGCATCCGGTCGGCGGGTCGAGCGACAGCGGCCTTCTCAGCCCGCAGTTCAGCTATAGCCGGGTCAACGGGCTGGAACTGGCGACGCCCTATTTCATCAAGCTCGCGCCCAATCGCGGCCTGACGCTGACGCCGCATATCTATTCCAGCGTGCTGCCGATGGCGGAGGCGGATTACTCGCAACTGTCGGAGCGGGGGGCGTTCCGGCTGCATGGCTATGTCACCGAAAGCCGGCGGAGCGACGACCTGAACACGGTCGATCCGACCGATACCGAGATGGCACTGCGCGGCTATATCGACGGTGTTGCACGGTACCAGTTCACACCGGAGTGGAGCGCGAGCGGATCGCTGCGGCTGGCGACCGACCGCACGTTCCTGCGCCGGTACGATATTTCGCGCGACGACCGGCTGCGGAATACGGCGACGTTGCAGCGGATCGGCACCGACAGCTATTTCGCGATCAGCGGCTGGGCTGTGCAGACGCTGCGCGTTAATGACAGGCAGGGCCTTCAGCCGATCGCGCTGCCCGAGATCGACTATCGTCGCCGCTTCGCCGATCCGCTGCTGGGCGGGCGCATCCAGTTGCAGGTCAACAGCCTCGCGCTGACGCGGACGGACGGACAGGACACGCAGCGCGCGTTCGCCAGCCTGCAATGGGACGTCCGGCGGCTGACCAACTGGGGGCAGGAGGTGACGTTCACCGCCTTTGCGCGGGGTGATGCCTACAACACCAACGATACGCTCTCGACCGCGGTCGTCACCTATCGCGGCACAGAAGGGTTTCAGGGCCGGGCGATCGGGGCGCTGGCGGCGGACGTGAAGTGGCCGTTCGTCGGCAGTTTCTTGGGAGGGACGCAGCGGCTGACCCCGCGCGTGCAACTGGTGGCGGCACCGCGGATCAAGAACCTGTCGATCCCGAATGAGGATTCGCGCGCGGTCGACCTCGACGACACCAACCTGTTCGCGCTCAACCGTTTCCCCGGGTACGACCGGTTCGAGGATTCGTCGCGCGCCACCTACGGTGCGGAGTACGCGCTCGACCTGCCGGGCTTCAGCCTGGATACGGTCTTCGGCCAGAGTTACCGGCTGTCGACGCGCGCGACGATCCTGCCGGACGGTACCGGGCTGAGCGACCGGTTCTCCGACTACACGGGACGGACCGAGGCGCGGTTCCGGGACTTCGTGTCGATTGTGCATCGCTACCGTCTGGACAAAGACAGCTTCCGGGTGCGCCGGAACGAGGTGGATGCGACCGTCGGCAGTCGTTCAACCTACGCGTTGGTCGGCTATCTGAAGCTGAACCGCGACATCGACCAGACCGAGGATCTGCGCGACCGCGAGGAGGTTCGCGTTGGTGGCCGGGTTCAGATCGCACGCTTCTGGTCGGTGTTCGGCTCGGCGATCGTCGATCTGACGAATCGCGACGAGGACGTGCTGTCGCTGGCCGACGGTTTCGATCCGATCCGTCACCGGCTGGGCGTGCAGTATGAGGACGACTGCATACGGCTGGGCGTGACGTGGCGGCGCGATTACCGGCAGATCGGCGATGCGCGGAAGGGGAACAACTTCCTGTTGACGCTGGCGTTGACGAACCTCGGCCGCTAAGCGCGGGTTCAGTATCGCCGGGGTAGTCGCGTCGTCTTTCGAGATGATCGCGCAAGTGGGACAGGTAGGCCGAGTGAATCAGCATCGTCGTTGGACCCTCCTGGCGGGTAGCCTGATGGGCATCGCCGCCGTGGCCGCAGGCGCGGTCGCACAGACCGTCCAGGACAACAGCGTGCCGCAGGCGCCGCTGGATATTCCCGCCAACCTCCAGATCTTCGGCAAATTCGATCCCAATGTCCGCAAGCCGACCGCGATCGTCAACAACACGGTCATCACCGGAACCGATGTCGATCAGCGCGTCGGACTGGTGCTGGCCGCGAACAACAGCGGACAGGTTAGCGCCGAGGATCGCGAGCGGCTGAAGTTGCAGGTGCTCCGCCAGTTGATCGACGAGACGCTCCAGATCCAGGAAGCGCGAACGAACGACATCACGATCACCAAGCCGGAGATTGACCAGAGCTACGACCGGGTCGCCCGCAACTTCAATCGCAACCCGCAGCAGATGGCGGCATTCCTGCGCGAGGCGGGATCATCGGAAAAGTCGCTGAAGCGCCAGATCGAGGGCGAACTCGCGTGGCAGCGGTTCCTGCGTCGCAAGGTCGAGCCGTTCGTCAACATCGGCGATCAGGAAGTAAAGGCGATCCTCGACCGGCTGGAGGCCAGCAAGGGTACCGAGGAATATAACCTCCGCGAGATCTACCTGTCGGCGAACGATGCCACGGCGCAGCAGGTCGTGACCAACGCGCGTGGGATCATCACCGAAATCCAGAAAGGCCAGCAGCCGTTCGAGTATTTCGCGCGGCAATTCTCCGAAGCGTCGACGCGTGCGGTCGGGGGCGACCTCGGCTGGGTCCGCACCGCGGTGCTGCCGGCCGAACTGGCAGCGGCGGCGCAGCAGATGCAGGTCGGGCAGGTCGCCGGACCGATCGAGGTACCCGGCGGCGTATCGATCCTGTACCTGACCGACAAGCGGCAGGTGCTGACCGCCGATCCGCGCGATGCGAAGCTGAGCCTGAAGCAGCTGACGTTACGCTTCCCGGACGGCACCACGCAGGCGCAGGCGACTCAGCGCGCAGAGGCGTTTACCAAGGCGCTGGCGAACATCCAGGGTTGCGGTACGGTCGCAAAGGTGGCCGGCAGCGTCGGCGCCGAAGTCGTCGACAACGACACGGTGCGCGTCCGCGACCTGCCGCCGCAGCTGGGCGATATCATGCTGAAGTTGCAGATCGGTCAGTCGACGCCGCCATTCGGCTCGCCCGAACAGGGCGTGCGCGCGCTGGTGCTGTGTGGTCGCGACGATCCCAAGAGCGGGCAGTTGCCGACGAGCGATCAGGTCGAGAACCAGCTTCAGTCGCAGCGCGTCAACCTGCGCGCGCAGCAGAAGCTGCGCGATCTGCGACGCGACGCCGTCGTCGAGTATCGCTGAGGCCGCGGGCGTGACTCCGCTCGCGGTGTCGATCGGCGATCCGGCCGGCGTCGGGCCGGAGATCGTCGCCAAGGCGTGGGATGCGCGGGCGTCGCGCGGTTTGCCGCCGTTCTTCGTCGTCGGTGATGCGCGGTCGATCGCCCGCGTCTGGGCCGGACCGATTGCGGAGATCGACGATCCGCAGGCGGCGCTGGACGCGTTCGATCGAGCCCTGCCGGTGCTGACCGTCCACGATGCGGGCGAGATCACGCCGGGCGTACCCGATGTGGAGGGTGCGCGCTGTGCGTTGCAATCGCTGGAGCTGGCGGTCGGGCTGGTGCGGTCGGGGGCGGCACGAGCGCTGGTGACCGGGCCTGTCGCGAAGATCCACCTGTATGCGATCGGCTTCGAATATCCGGGCCAGACCGAATTCGTGGCGGAGCGGTGCGGCATCGCTGGCGAGAACGCGGTGATGATGCTGGCCGGACCGGACCTGCGCGTCGTGCCGATGACCACGCATGTGCCGCTCTCTGCGGTGCCGGACCTGATCACGGTAGACCTCGTGCTGGCGAAGGCTCGGGCGACGGCGCGGGGGCTGACGCGCAATTTCGGGATCGAGCGGCCACGGCTGGCGGTCGCCGGGCTGAACCCGCATGCGGGGGAGAGCGGTGCGCTGGGACGCGAGGAGATCGAGGTGCTGGAGCCGGCGATCGCGCAGCTGGTGGCGGAGGGGCTGGACGTGACCGGGCCCTATGCGGCGGACACACTGTTCCACCCGAGAGCGCGGGCGCGGTACGATGCGGCGCTGTGCTGTTACCACGATCAGGCGCTGGTGCCGATCAAGACGCTGTTCTTCGACGACGGGGTGAACATGACGCTGGGCCTGCCGATCGTACGGACGTCGCCCGACCACGGCACCGCCTTCGCCATCGCCGGACAAAACCGCGCGGAGCCGGGTGCGATGATCGCAGCGATCGCGATGGCAGCGGAGGCCGCGGACCGCCGCGCCGCGTCGGGGATATGACCCCCCTCACCCCGTTGCCGCCGCTGCGCGACGTGATCGCGCGCCACGGCCTGTCGGCGTCGAAGGCGTTGGGCCAGAATTTCCTGTTCGACGGGCAGTTGCTCGACCGCATCGCGGCGGTGCCGGGCGACCTGACGGACGCCGAGGTGCTGGAGGTCGGGCCAGGTCCGGGCGGGCTGACGCGGGCGCTGCTGAAGGCAGGCGCTCGGGTGACGGCGATCGAGCGGGACGCGCGTTGCATGCCGGCGCTGGCCGAACTGGGTGAAGCGTTTCCGGGGCGGCTGCGCGTGATCGAGGGCGATGCGCTGACGATCGACATGCCGACGCTGTTCGAGGGCAAGCCGCATATCGTCAGCAATCTCCCCTATAATGTCGGCACCGCGCTGCTGATCGGGTGGCTTTCCGCAGAGTGGCAGCCGTGGTGGCAGAGTTGCACGCTGATGTTCCAGAAGGAAGTCGCGGACCGGATCGTGGCCGGCCTCGACAGCCCGGCTTACGGCCGGCTGGCGGTGCTGGCGCAGTGGCGGAGCGTGCCGCGGATCGCGATGCCGGTGCACCGGTCGGCCTTTACCCCGCCGCCGAAGGTCATGTCCGCGGTGGTCCACATCGTGCCGGTCGAGCCGCCCGCTGGCGTGCGGCTGGCGACGTTGGAGCGGGTGACGGCGGCGGCGTTCGGGCAGCGGCGCAAAATGTTGCGGCAGAGCCTGAAGGGGGTGCCGGGCGCGCTGGACGCTCTGAATACAGTAGGGATCGAGGCGACACGCCGCGCCGAGACGGTGTCGGTGTCGGAGTTCGTGGAGGTCGCGCGGGTTCTGGGGTGATCGCCGCGCTGCTGTGACTATTCCTTGGACACGCCGGGTTTCGGATCGACCTGTGCTGTGGTGATCGGCGGGCCCTTCTGGATGGCGGCGGCCAGCGTCGTCGCTTCGGGGCACTGGCCCTTGCAGAGCGTCTTGAGCTTCATGAGGTTGGCGCGCGCTTGAGTCAGGGCGCCCTTGTGGACCAGCGCGGTCCCCTGCCCGGCCAGCGCGGCGCGGTCGTTCGGCTCCAGCAGCAACGCCTCGCGGTAGAGGCGGATCGCCTTGCCCGGCAGGTCGCGGGCGTCGGCGACCTCGGCCAGCGCGACGAACGCGCCGCGGTTGCGCGGATCGACTGCGACGGCGGTTTCGAGCAGGTCGGTCGCGCCGTCGAGATTGCCGGCGGCCTTGGCCGCGCGCCCCTCGGTCAGCAACTGCATCGACCGCGCGTCGATCTGGTCGTCGGGCCGCTGCCCGCTGAGCGAAGTGGACAGGCTCACGGTTGCCAGCAGACCGGCAAAGGCGAGGCACGAAACACGCATGATCGTCTCCGAAGGCGACATTGTGACGACGGCTACCACGCAGCCCGGAGGCGCGCGACAAAAAACCCGTCCGTGCCATCCGTGCCGGGATCGAGCCGCAGCCCCTCCCCGCGCGGACGCCCGGCCGGCAGGCCGAGCAGGTCCACGGTCCAGCCGGAATGGCGGGCGAGGAAGGCGTCCACCTGCCCCGCGCCCTCGTCGTCGAGGAGCGAGCAGACGATGTAGACGAGGTGGCCACCGGGCTTCACCAAGGCCGCGCCGAGATCGAGGACGTGCGCCTGCAATGCCTGCAGCTTGGTCAGGCGATCGGGCGTCAGCCGCCAGCGCGCCTCCGGATTGCGGCGCCATGTGCCGGTGCCCGAGCAGGGCGCATCGACCAGCACGCCGTCCGCCTGCCCGACGAGGTCGGCCAGCATATCGGCTTCCTGGCCGGGGTTGAGCAGGCGGGTGCGGACGATCGATACGCCGGCGCGCTCGGCGCGCGGGGCCAGGCGCGACAGGCGGGTCCGTTCGGTGTCGCAGGCGATCAGTACGCCCTCGTTGTTCATGCGCGCCGCCAGCGCCAGCGTCTTGCCGCCGGCGCCCGCGCACAGGTCGACGATGTTCATGCCCGGTTGTGCCGGCAGCGCGAGGCCGACGATCTGGCTGCCCTCGTCCTGCACCTCGATCGCGCCGTCGGCGAAGGCGGGCAGTTGTTCGATATTGGTGCCGGACGGCAATCGCCAGCCGCCGCTGACGCGGAGTTCGACGGCGTCGGGAAGGTCGGGCGCCGGCTTGAGGCTGTTGGCGCGGATATCGAGCGGCGCGCGGTCGACCAGCGATTGCAGCGGCACGTCGGATTTGGCGAGCGACGCCTCCAGCCAAGCCGGCGCGATGCCGCTTGTGGCGCGCGGTTCGCCAGCATCGATCGGCGCGGGGCCGTAGGGCGAGCCGTCGAACGTGGCGGCGAGGTCCGTGTCCTCGTCGGTCAGCGCCAGCATGGCGGCGCGGCCGCTCACCGGAAGGTCGCCGGCGCGGCGGATCGCGGCGTAGACGAGTTCGCGGACGGCCCGGCGGTCCTTCGATCCGGCATACCGACGCTGGGCGAAGAACCGCGTCGCGAGCGTGTCGGCCGCCGCACCGCCCTTGCGGGCGGCGGTGATGATCTGATCGAGCAGGTCGATCGCGGCCTGGGTTCTGGCAGCGGGAGTCATCGGAAGGTTAGCCTAAGGTTAGTCCAACGCGACGTTTCGCGAAGGGATGTGCGGAGCGGTTGGTCCGCGAAAACGCGGTGGACCGTTGGAAGAGTTGGCGTCTCTGACCGCCTGCCATTCCCAGTATATTCCCGGCATGACGATACGCTGCCCTCGCACGCACGCTCATGCCGCAACCCGTGACAGATCGGCACCGTGTAGGACAGCGCCGATCGTCCCGCTGAGCATCAGCGCGTCGGATAATTCGGGGCCTCGCGCGTGATCGTCACGTCGTGGACGTGGCTTTCCTTCAGGCCCGCGCCGGTGATCTGGACGAACTGCGCGCGGCTCTGGAGGTCCGGGATGGTGCGCGATCCGGTGTATCCCATCGCCGCCTTCACACCGCCGACGAGCTGGTGGATGACGTCGCGCGCGGGGCCCTTGAAGGCGACCTGACCCTCGATCCCCTCGGGCACCAGCTTCATCTGGTCCTTGATATCGCCCTGGAAATAGCGATCCGCCGAGCCGCGGCCCATCGCGCCGACCGAGCCCATGCCGCGGTACGACTTGTAGGCGCGACCCTGATACAGGAACGTCTCGCCCGGTGCTTCCTCGGTGCCCGCGAGCAGCGATCCGACCATGCAGGTGGACGCGCCGGCGGCCAGCGCCTTGGCGAGATCGCCCGACGTGCGCAGGCCACCGTCGGCGATCACCGGCACGCCGGCCTTCGCACCTTCCTCGGCGCAATCCATCACGGCGGTCAACTGCGGCACACCGACGCCGGCGACGACGCGCGTGGTGCAGATCGATCCGGGGCCGATGCCGACCTTGATCCCGTCCGCGCCCGCGTCGATCAGCGCCTTCGTGGCCTCGCCCGTCGCGACGTTGCCGGCGACGACCTGAACCGAGTTGGACAGCTTCTTCACGCGGGCGACGGCGGCGGCGACTTCGCGATTATGACCATGCGCGGTGTCAATGATGATGAGGTCGCATTCGGCATCGACCAAAGCCTCGGTGCGCGCGAAGCCCTTGTCGCCGACCGTGGTGGCGGCGGCGACGCGCAGGCGGCCGGCGGCGTCCTTGGTGGCGGTGGGATAGGTCACCGCCTTTTCGATATCCTTGACGGTGATGAGGCCGACGCAGGCGTAGTTGTCGTCGACGACCAGCAGCTTTTCGATGCGGCGCTGGTGGAGCAGGCGGCGCGCCTCCTCCTGCCCGACACCGGTCGACACGGTCGCGAGATTGTCGCGCGTCATCAGTTCGGCGACGGGTTGCTTCGGGTTTTCGGCGAAGCGCACGTCGCGGTTGGTGAGGATGCCGACGAGGCGACCGTTCGCCTCCACGACGGGAATACCGCTGATCCGGTGGCGGGCCATCAGCGCCTGTGCTTCGGCGAGCGTCGCGGTCGGCGCGATCGTGTAGGGGTTGACGACCATGCCGCTTTCAAAGCGCTTCACCTGACGCACCGCGGCGACCTGTTCCTCGACGGTCAGGTTGCGGTGCAGCACGCCGATGCCGCCGAGCTGGGCCATGACGATCGCCATGTCCGCCTCCGTCACCGTATCCATCGCGGCGGACAATACCGGGATATTCAACGCGATACCGCGCGTCACGCGGGTGCGAGTATCCGCCTCGCTCGGCAGCACGTCCGACTCCGCGGGGACCAGAAGGACATCGTCGAAGGTGAGGCCGAGGCGGATGGTCATGGGCGTCCTGCTAAATGGGTTGCGGGCCATGTAGCCCCGCGACGCCTGTATCGCTAGGGTGTCGGCATCAACGAGGGGATCGACCGATGGGCCTGACCGTCGCCGCACTGGGGCTGATGCTGGTGCTTCTGTATCTGTTCACGAGCATCAAGATCGTGCGGCAGGGCTATCAGTACACGATCGAGCATTTCGGGCGGTACACGACCACCGCCGCGCCCGGTTTCAACTTCTACCCGGCGTTCTTCTACCGTGTCGGCCGCAAGGTGAACATGATGGAGCAGGTGATCGATATCCCCGGACAGGAGATCATCACCAAGGACAACGCCATCGTATCCACGGATGGCGTGGTGTTCTTCCAGGTGCTGGATGCCGCGAAGGCGGCGTACGAGGTGTCGGACCTGTATGTGGCGCTGTTGCAACTGACGACGACGAACCTGCGCACGGTGATGGGGTCGATGGACCTCGACGAGACGCTGTCGAAGCGGGACGAGATCAATGCGCGGCTGTTGTCGGTGGTCGATCACGCGACGGTGCCGTGGGGCGTGAAGATCACGCGCGTCGAGATCAAGGATATCCGTCCGCCCGCCGATATCGTCACCGCGATGGGCCGGCAGATGAAGGCGGAGCGCGAGAAGCGTGCCAACATCCTCGAAGCCGAGGGCACGCGCGCGTCGGAGATTTTGCGCGCCGAGGGCCAGAAGCAGGCGCGCATTCTGGAAGCCGAGGGCCGTCGTGAGTCGGCGTTTCGCGACTCCGAAGCGCGCGAGCGGGCGGCGGAGGCGGAAGCCAAGGCGACGCAGGTCGTGTCCGACGCGATCGAGTCGGGCGGTACGCAGGCGATCAACTATTTCATCGCGCAGAAATATGTCGAGGCGATCGGCAAGTTCGCCACCAGCCCGAACGCCAAGACCATCCTGTTCCCGGTCGAGGCGACGCAATTGATGGGCACGCTGGGCGGGATCGGCGAATTGGCGAAGGATGCACTGGGCGAGCGCAACACCAAGGCGGAGGCATCCGCGCCCAAGCGGGGGCCGTTTGAACTGCCCAAGCCGTGAGTCTTGACGCCATCGGCGGACCCGCTGGGGCGTGGCTCGCGGCGGCGCTGGTACTGGGGATCGCCGAACTGCTGATCCCGGGCGTGTTCCTGGTGTTCGTCGCGATCGCGGCGGCGATCACCGGCATCGCCACCTGGGCGCTGCCGGAATTGCCCGGCGCGGCGCAGGTCGGCAGTTTTGCGGTGTGGAGCGTGGTGACGGTGCTGATCGGGCGGCGCTGGTACACCGACTATCCGGTCGGTGGAGGCGACGTGCGGTTGAACGACCGTGCGGCGCGAATGATCGGCGAGACGGTGACGGTGGAGGTGGCGATCGTCGACGGCCACGGGCGGGTTCGCGTGGGCGACGGATCGTGGCCGGCGCGAGGGCCGGATGCGGCGGCCGGCACGCGGGTGCGGGTGGTGCGGGTCGAGCATGGGGTCGCGCTGGTGGAAATGCTTCCGCCGCAGTGACCCTCACCCGTCCGGCGCTCCGTGCCTTCCTTCCTCTCCCAACGGGAGAGGAAGGAAGGGTTGGTTCAGGCGGCGATCTTCGGAGCGGACTGGCGCACGCCTTCGTCGACATGATCCGCGAACTGCGCGAAGTTCTCGACGAACAGGTCGACCAGCTTGGCGGCGGTGGCGTCATATGCCGCCTTGTCGGCCCACGTCTCGCGAGGGTCGAGCATCGCCGTATCGACACCCGGCACCGCGACGGGCACCTTGAAGCCGAAGTTCGGATCGGTGCGGAACTCGGCATCGTTCAGGCTGCCGTCGAGCGCGGCGTTGAGCAGCGCGCGGGTGGCCTTGATCGGCATCCGATTGCCGACGCCGTACTTCCCGCCGGTCCAGCCGGTGTTGACCAGCCAGCAATCGACATTGCCGCGGGCGATCCGCTCTTTGAGCAGATTGCCGTAGATCGAGGGATGCCGCGGCATGAACGGCGCGCCGAAGCAGGTCGAGAAGGTCGCGTCCGGCTCGGTCACGCCGATCTCCGTCCCCGCCACGCGTGCGGTGTACCCCGACAGGAAGTGATACATAGCCTGGTCGGGGGTCAGCTTGGCGATCGGCGGCAGCACGCCGTACGCATCGGCCGTCAGCATGACGATGTTGGACGGCACGCCGCCCATATTCTCCTCCGACGCGTTCGGGATGAAGTCGATCGGGTAGGCGCCGCGGCTATTCTCCGCGAGGCTGTTGTCGTGCAAGTCGAGCTGACGCGTGACCGGGTCCATGACGACGTTTTCGAGCACGGTGCCGAACCGCTTGGTCGTCGCGAAAATCTCCGGCTCCGCATCGGCGGACAGGCGGATCATCTTGGCGTAGCAGCCGCCTTCGAAGTTGAAGACCGCGTCGTCGGACCAGCCATGCTCGTCGTCGCCGATCAGCGTGCGGCTGGCATCGGCGCTGAGCGTCGTCTTGCCAGTGCCGGACAGACCGAAAAACACCGCGGTACGACCGTCGGCGCCCATGTTGGCGGAACAGTGCATCGGCATCACGCCCTTCGGCGGCAGCAGATAGTTGAGCAGGCCGAACACCGACTTCTTCATCTCGCCCGCGTAGCGCGTGCCGCCGATCAGGATCAGCTTCTCGGTCAGGTTGACCGCGATCACCGTATCCGACCGCGTACCGTGGCGCGACGGATCGGCGCGGAAGCTGGGCAGGTCGATGATCGTGTAATCGGGCCGGAAGCCGCGCAGTTCATGCTCCTCCGGGCGGACCAGCATCGTGCGGATGAACAGATTGTGCCACGCGAGTTCGTTGACGACGCGGACGCGGACGCGGTTGCCCGGCTGCGACCCGCCGTACAGGTCCTGCACGTACAGGTCCTCGCGACGCTTCAGTGCGGTGAAGAAATCGGCCTTCAGCGCGGCGAAATGCTCGGGCGTCATCGCCTTGTTCGACTTGCCCCACCAGACGGTATCCTCCGTCTCGGCGTCGCGGACGATGAACTTGTCCTGCGCGGAGCGACCGGTGTGCGCGCCGGTTTCGACCACCAGCGGGCCGTCGGCAGAGAGCTTGCCTTCCTTGCGGGCGACGGAGGCCTCGACCAGCCGCGCGGTCACGAGGTTCCAGTGGAGGTCGGCGCGCGTTTCGATACCCTGCGCCTCGAGGCCCGATTCCGGGATGCGTTCGTTCAAGATCCTGTCCTTTTCCCTACCCACGTCGCGGTCTTCGCCGCATACGTATGCCTAGGTCCCATCGCATAGGCAGCGACGGGGAGACCGTCAAACGCGTGTTGTCTAGCTTATGTTGAGGCGTGTCCCGGTTTGGACTAGGCGGAGTGTCCCTGACACATCCGGGCGGGATCATGACGGCCACCATCGCGCTCGTCGACGACGATCGCAACATCCTGACCTCGGTGTCGATCGCCCTTCAGGCGGAGGGTTTCCTGACGCGGGTCTATGCCGATAGCGAGGCGGCGCTGAAGGCGCTGCTGGAGAACCCGGCCGATCTGGCGATCTTCGACATCAAGATGCCGCGAATGGACGGGCTGGAGCTGCTGCGCCGCCTGCGCGAGAAGAGCGCGATGCCGGTCATCTTCCTGACCAGCAAGGACGATGAACTGGACGAGGCGCTGGGGCTGGCGATGGGCGCGGACGATTACATCGCCAAGCCGTTCAGCCAGCGGCTGCTGATCGCCCGCGTCCGCGCCATCCTGCGCCGGACGGAGGCGATCCTGCCGACCGGCGAGGCCGAGGCGGCGGCCAAGCCGCTGGAGCGCGGCCGGCTGGCGATGGACCCGGCGCGGCACCGCACGACGTGGGACGGACAGGCGGTGACGCTGACCGTGACCGAGTTCCTGATCCTTGAAACGCTGGCGCAGCGGCCGGGCATCGTGAAGACGCGCAACCAGTTGATGGATGCCGCCTATCAGGACGACATCTACGTCGACGATCGCACGATCGACAGCCACATCAAGCGCGTCCGCCGCAAGTTCCGCCAGATCGATCCGGAGTTCGACGCGATCGAAACGCTCTACGGTGCCGGTTATCGCTTCTCCGAGGAATAGCGTGCGGCCGTCCGAGATGGATGGTGACGGCCCGGACGATACGCACGAATTGTCGCTGCGCTGGTCGGGGCGGATTTCGCTGACGCAGCGGATCCTGGCCGTGAACATCATCGCGCTGCTGATGCTGGCGGGCGGGTTCTTCTATCTCGATTCGTATCGCAGCCGGGTGGTCGACAGCCGGGTCGAGCAAGCCACGCGCGAGGCGCGGCTGATTGCGGAGGCGATCCGCGCGGGTCGGCCGGACGATCGCGACGCGTTGATCCTGCGGCTGGCGACGGAAACCGGGGCGCGACTGAGGCTGGTGGGCGCCGACGGCACGTTCGCGGACAGCAGGCGGCTGGGCCTGCGCAACTTCGTGCTCCAGGACCCCGACCGCGACTGGTACGACCAGCGGATCGCGCGGTTCCTGGACGGAGTGATCGACACCGTCGTCGCCGCGCCCCGCCCTCCCCTGTACCGCGACCGCACCGCCCCGACCGGCTGGGACGAGGTGAAGCTGGCGCTGGCCGGCACCGGCGTCGCCGCGACGGTCTGGCGCGCGCCGGACCGGACGCCGGTCATCACCGCCGCGGCTCCGCTGACGCGCGGCACCGCCGTGCTGACCACGGTCAATGCGCGCGACATCACGCAGACGGTGCGGATCGAGCGGTTCCGCCTCAGCGTCGTGCTGCTGGTCGTGACCCTCGTGTCGGTGCTGCTGTCGCTGTTCCTGGCGCGGACGATCGTGCGGCCGCTGCGGCGGCTGGCGCGGGCCGCCGTACGGGTCCGGCGGGGACGTGCGCGCGAGGTGGTGGTGCCCCGCCTGCCGTCGCGGCGCGACGAGCTGGGGATGCTCGCACGGGCACTGTCGGATATGAGCAGCGCGCTGCGGGTCAGGATCGACGCGACCGAGGCGTTCGCGGCGGACGTCACCCACGAATTGAAGAACCCCCTCGCCAGCCTGCGCTCCGCCGTCGATGGGCTGGCGAGCGTCAAAGACCCGGGCTTTCAGGCGCAGTTGCTGGCAATCGTGCAGGACGATGTGCGCCGGCTCGATCGGCTGATCACCGATATCTCGGAAGCGTCGCGGCTCGACGCGCAGCTCAGCCGCGCCAAGTTCGAGCCGGTCGACATCGGCCGGATGATCGCCGGCCTGCTCGACCAGCGCGAGGCGCGCGGGGCGGAGCGCGGCGTACGGTTCCGGCTGGACGATCATGACGAGCCGCTGGTGGCGCTGGGGGAAGGCATGCGGCTGGAGCGGGTATTCGAGAACCTGCTCGACAATGCCGTGTCCTTCTCTCCCGATGACGGGCTGGTGACGATCGCCGCGGAGGCCGATGGCGACGAGCTGGTGGTCGCGGTCGAGGATGACGGGCCGGGCGTACCGGAGGAGGAGCGCGAGGCGATCTTCCGCCGGTTCCAGTCGATCCGGCCGGCCGGCGAGGCGTTCGGGCAGCATTCCGGCCTGGGCCTCGCCATCGCGCGGGCGATCGTTGATGGGCATGGCGGCACGATCGCGGTAGAGGCGCGCGGGAACGGCGTCGCCGGCGCGCGGTTCGTCGTTCGCCTGCCGCTCGCCGACGCGACTTGAGGATGCTGCCATGACTTCGCTGTCGTCCGAGACGCTGCACGCGACGAGCATTGCGATCGAGGGCCATGCCGTGTTGATCGAGGGCAGGTCGGGCAGCGGCAAATCCGATCTCGCGCTGAGACTGATCGATCGTGGTGCGGTGCTGGTCAGTGACGATTATACCCTCCTCGTCCGGCGTGACGGGCGCTTGCTGGCGCGACCGCCCGCGACGATCGCCGGACGGATCGAGGTGCGCGGACTCGGCATTCTGCCGATGCCGCATGTCGAGGATGTGCCGGTGGTGCTGATCGTGCGGATCGACGACGACGTGCTGCGGATGCCCGAGCGGCGGGCGCGACGGCTCGCCGGCGTCGAGGTGCCGCAGGTGGCGCTCGCGCCGTTCGAGGCCAGCGCGCCGATCAAGCTGGAGATGGCGTTGCGACGCGAATTGGGCGGGACACAACCAGCATGAGTCAGGCAGCATGAGCCAGGAAGTCCTGCTCGTCACCGGCCTGTCCGGAGCCGGCAAGTCGACGGTGTTGAAGACGCTGGAGGATCTGGGCTGGGAGGTTGTCGACAATCTGCCGCTCGTGCTGCTCGACCGGCTGCTCGACGCGCCGCTGCCCGCGGGTGTGGACGGGCGGCGGCAGCGGCTGGCGCTGGGGATCGGTGCGCGGACACGCGACTTCGATCCGGCGCGGATCGTCGACCGGATCGGGCGGATGCGTGAGGATCACGGGCTGGAGGTCGGGATGCTGTTCCTCGACTGCGCCGGCGCGGAACTGGAGCGGCGCTATTCGGAAACGCGGCGGCGGCATCCGCTGGCGCTCGATCGCCCGGCGGCGGACGGGATCGCGTATGAACGCGAGTTGCTCGCGCCCTTGCGGGATTTCGCCAACCGCCTGATCGACACGACCAGCCTGAACGCGCACGCATTGGGCTTGCAGGTGCGGCGGTCGTTCGGCGACGAGCAGGGCGGCGAGCCGGTGCTGTCGGTGGTGTCGTTCGGTTTTTCGCGCGGCCTGCCCCGCGATGCCGATCTGGTGTTCGACATGCGATTCCTGCGCAACCCGCACTGGGTGCCGGACCTGCGGCCGGGCACCGGGCTGGACGCGGCGGTGGCCGATTATGTTGCCGCGGACCGGGCGTACGAGGAGGCAGTATCGCGGATCGAAGGGCTGCTGGCGCTGCTGATCCCCCGCTACCGCGCGGAGGGGAAGGCGTACGTAACAGTGGCGATCGGGTGTACCGGAGGGAGACACCGGTCGGTCCATGTCGCCGAACGGATCGGCGGCTTCTTGCGCGGACGCGGATTTTCCCCCACGGTCCGGCATCGTGATTTGGAGGCGGCACCGCAGGACTCGCTGGAGGGTCCACGGTTGCGTCGGCAAGGATAGAATAGCCAGTTTATGATCGGGTTGGTTCTTGTGACCCACGGGCGACTCGCGGACGAGTTCGTGACCGCGATGGTGCACGTCGTCGGCCCGCAGGAGCGTGTGGCGACGATCGCGATCGGTCCGGACGACGATATGGAGGAACGCCGCGCCGACATCGCGACGGCGATCGCGGCGGTCGATGCCGGTCGCGGCGTGATCGTGCTGACCGACCTGTTCGGCGGCACCCCGTCCAATCTCGCGATCAGCCTGATGGAACGTGGCCGGGTCGAGGTGATCGCGGGCATGAACCTGCCGATGCTGATCCGGCTGGGCTCCGCGCGCAAATCCATGAAGGTGGTCGATGCGGTCGCCGCCGCGCGCGAGGCGGGTCGTAAATATATTTCGGTGGCGTCCGAGGTTCTGGGAGAGGCCGCGGCATGAGCGTGCAGCGCACGGTACAGATCACCAACCGCCGCGGGCTCCACGCGCGCGCCTCCGCCAAGTTCGTGACGCTCGCCGCCGCGCTGCCGTGCGAGGTCCATGTCTGCAAGGACGACGGGTCGGTGACGGGCACGTCGATCATGGGGCTGATGATGCTGGGCGCCGCGATGGGCGACAGCATCACGATTCGCGCGACCGGCGACGGCGCCGAGGAAGCGGTCGGCAAGCTTGCCGAACTGGTCGAGGCCAAGTTCGGCGAGGACTGACCTCTCCGATCGTCACCGTCATGCCGCGCCAGATCACCGCCTATACCAACCCGCTCGTGAAGAGCGTCCGCGACCTGCGCGACAAGCGTCACCGGCGGGAGCAGCGGCGATTTCTGGCCGAGGGACTGCGCATCCTGACCGAGGCGCGCGAGGCCGGGCGGCTGCCGGTGATGCTGTTCTTCGCCGCGGCGAGCGCGGGGCATCCGCTGGTCCGCACGCTGGTCGACGAGGTCGAACGCGCCGGCGGCGACGCGATCGAGACGACGCCGGATATCCTGTCGAAATTGTCGGGCAAGGATAACCCGCAGGCGGTAGTCGGGGTGTTCGAGGAGTTCGAGATCGGCCTGGCCGATCTCGACCGGACGCAGGCAGGCATCTGGCTGGTCGCGGAGCGTCTGCGCGATCCAGGCAATCTCGGCACGATCCTGCGCACCGGCGACGCGGTCGGTGCGGGGGGGCTGATCCTGGTCGGCGAGTGCGTCGACCCGTTTTCCGTCGAGGCGGTCCGCGCGAGCATGGGGGCGCTGTTCACGGTGCCGGTCGTGCGGTGCGAGTGGGGGGATTTCCTCGTGTGGCTGCGAAAGGGGCCGGGGCAGTTGGTGGGCCTGAGCCTCGACACTGAAGATGACTACCGTGCCGCTGAATACGCCGCGCCGACCTTTCTGCTGACGGGCAACGAGGCGCAGGGGATGCCCGATGGCTATGCCGCGGCGTGCGATTTGCTGGTCAAGATCCCGATGCTGGGCAAGGCGGACAGCCTGAACGCCGCCGTCGCGACCGCGGTGATGGCGTACGAGGTGCTGGCGCAGCAGCGGGGGTAATTACTCGTCCAGCATCGCCGCGGTGATGCCGTGCGGGTCGAGGATGAATTCGCGGGTCAGGCGATAATGGTCGGTTTCCTTCAGCTCCACCGCGTCAAGGCCGCCGCGCGACATCTGGAGCAGCGCCGCGCCCGGCAGCGCCATCAGGATGGGCGAGTGGGTCGCCATGATGACCTGCGTCCGGCTCTCGTTCTGCATGCGTCGCAGCAGTTTCAGGAAGTCGAACTGGCGTTTGGGCGACAGCGCGGACTCGGGTTCGTCGAAGATGAATAGACCGGGGCGGGTACAGCGTTCCTCGAAGAAGCGCAGGAAGCCTTCGCCGTGGGAGTGGGACAGGAAATCCGCTGACGGACTGCCGGCCGCGTCCAGATATCGGGCGACGGTGAAGAAACTCTCCGCGCGGAAGAACCAGCCCTGCCCGATCCGGGGCAGCCATGCGGCCTTTAACGCACGGGCCAGGTCGCCGCCGCCGCGTTCGATCGCAGTGCTGTGATCGACCGCGCGGTAGCCGGGGCCGCCGCCGCCCTCGTCGAAGCCGGCAAGGACGGCGATCCCTTCGAGCAGCGTCGATTTGCCGACGCCGTTCTCGCCGACGAGGATCGTGACGGGTGCGTCGAATTGCAGCTCGAACGGCCCGCGCGCGAACAGCGGCAGGCAGAACGGGTAGGCGGCGTGATCGACCAAGGCGTCCGGGTCGATCCACACGCGCTTGAGATAGGGTGGCGGGAGCGTGGTGTGACGGCCCCGCGCCATCCCTATTCCACCGCGCTGATGAGTTTGGCGAGCGGGCGCGGGCTGCTCTCGACCAGCGGCAACGGTTCGATCGTCTTGCCGGCCGTATCGATATTCAGCGCCTCGAACCGCTTCGCGGAGGTCAGGACCTGGCTTTCGAGGCTGCCGACAAATGCGTTGTAGGCGGTGTTTGCGGTTTCGAGGTTGCGGCCGAGCTTGGTGATGTGCTCGCCCATCTTGGATAGGCGGATGTAAAGCTCCTTCCCAAGCGCTCCGATCTCCTCCGCCTGCTTGGCCAGCTTTTCCTGTCGCCAGACGGCCGAGACGGTGCGGGCGATGGCGATGAGGTTGGTCGGGGTGGCGAGCAGCACGCGCTTGTCGAAGGCGAAGTCCCAGAGGGTCGGGTCATGCTCCAGCGCGGCGGACAGGAAATGTTCGCCGGGGACGAACATAACGACATAATCGGGGGCGTCGTCGAGCTGGTTCCAGTAGCTCTTGTTGCCGAGCCCGTTGACGTGCGCGCGCATCGAGGCGGCGTGGCGCGAGAGCCCGAGTTGCCGTTCGGTATCGTCGACCGCGCCGAACGCGTCCTGATAGTCGTTGAGCGACACCTTGGCGTCGATCACCAGTGACTTGCCACCGGGCACGCGGACGATCGCGTCGGGGCGGAGGCGACCACCCTCCCCGTCCGACACGCTGACCTCGGTCTGGAAGTCGGTGTGTTCTGAAAGGCCGCAATTTTCCAGTACGTTGCGCAATTGCTGCTCGCCCCAGCGACCGCGTGCCTTGGGGGCGTTGCGCAGCGCGTTGACCAGCTTCGACGCCTCGTTGCGGACGGTCTCCTGCCCGACGCGCATCGATTCCATCAGTCCGGTGAGATTGCCAAATGCGTCGCGACGCTCCGCCTCCGCCTTGCCGACGCCTTCCTCGTAGCGTTGCAGGCGGTCGTGGACCGGTTGCAGCAGCGCGGCGAGGCGCTGGCCCGACGTATGCTCGGATTCGGTGAAGCGGGCCTGGGCACGTTCGAGGAACTGCGCCTGAGCGCCCTCCAGCGCGCGCGCGGCGGCGGCACCGAATTGCGCGGTCATCACCTCGCGCGCTTCTACGAGGTGGCGGATCGTCTGCTCGGCGGCGGCCTGACGCTCCTCGCTCTGCGCGCGCAAGGAGGCAAGGTCCTGCATTGCGCCGCGGGCCTGCTCCAGCTGATCGACGACCGCTTCGTGCGCGGCAATGCGTTCGGCCGCCTGTGCGCGGTGCCAGGCGAGTTCCTGCAGCGCGTCGTTGCGTTCGCGCTCGACCGCGTCACGCGCCTGCCGGACGATGTCGAGATCGGCAGCGCGGGTGTTGGCGACGGCGAGGTCGCTGGCGAGCTTGGCGACACTGCGGCTGGCGACGATCCAGCCGACCGCGAGGCCGACCAGCACCGCGAGGATGCCGACGATCAGAAGGTCCGGGGTCATGCGTCAGGCCCCGAAGTGGATGAAGTGGAGGGTCTGGCGCATCGTTTCGTCTTTCGTTCGCGGCATGCAGGGACGCGACCCATCCGACATCGGACAGGCGCAGGGAACGTAGCAGGAACGCCGCCGGTGCGACAGCGCAAAACCGCGTCAGGCGTTGCGGCGCATCTTCGTCAGCTTTTTCATGAGCATGTCGCGCTTCAGGCGGGAAATGTGGTCGATGAAGAGGATGCCGTCGAGATGGTCGATCTCATGCTGCATGCAGGTCGAGAGCAGTCCGTCCAGTTCCTCTTCGTGCGTCTGGCCGTCGAGATCGAGCCAGCGGACCCGGCAGCGCGCGGGGCGCTCGACCTCGGCATATTGCTCCGGGATCGACAGGCAGCCCTCGTTGTAGCGGGCGACATCCTCGCTGACCGACAGGAGTTCGGGGTTGATATAGGCATGCGGGTCGCGGACCGGCTTGCCCTCCTCGTCCTCCTCCGACTGAAGATCGATGACGACGACGCGGCGCTCGACGCCGACCTGCGTCGCAGCGAGGCCGATGCCGTGCGCGGCGTACATCGTCTCGGTCATGTCGGCGACGAGGGTGCGGACGGTGTCGTCGACGGTCTCCACCGGTGCGGCGACGGCGCGGAGGCCGGGATCGGGAACTTCGAGAATGGTGAGGACGGTCATGCGCGCCGGATGCCGACGAACCGCCGAACCGTCAAGCATGCCCCGTTCCGGGACCGGACGCGATCATCCTGCTTTACCCGGTACACGATCATTTGTAGGCGGCCGTGCAAAGGGGTTTCATCAATGAACACGCTATTCCAGCTTGCGGCCATGAGCGCAGCGTCGGTCGTGGTCCCGGGTACGGCCACGGCGGCGGTGATCTTCGAACGCGCCACGGGGGCCACCAACATCGTCGTGCGGGTCGATGGTGGCGGTCCCGACGTGTCGTCGATCAATGACGGGATCACCGCCCCCGGAACGCTGTCGATCGTCGACGCGGCCAGCCGGATCGGAACATCCTCGACCGCCCGTGCTGCGTCCAGCATCATCGCGGAGTTCACGTCGTCCGCGTCGGCGACGATCGCCTTCGATCAGGCGACGGGCTATACCGGACCGGGCACCGCCGTCGCGGTAGCGGTCGGCGTGCTGTTCTACGATTTCGTGCTGACGACGCGGTCCGACATCGCGCTGACCGGAACGGTCGCGACCAGCGGCGAAGACGCGGTGCCGCTGGGGCAGAGGATCGGCATTACGGGCAGCGGTGGCGCTGCGCTGTTCGACAGCGGCCGGATCGCTGGCCCGTTCGCCTCGACGGTGACGCTGGGTGCGGGTCGCTACAGCATGTTCGTCGGCGACCTGACGACGAATGTGGTCGGCAACGATCCCGACGACGCTTTGGGCGCATCGACGGGCAAGACGCTCAACAGCCGCTATTCGATCGCCATCACCGACGCCGCAACGGTTCCCGAGCCGGCGAGCTGGGCGCTGATGATCGCCGGGTTCGGGATGGTCGGCGGCGCGATCCGTCGACGCGCGTCGGTCAGGATACGGGGCGCCGCGCTCTGAGCGCCTGCGCCAGCGTGCCTTCGTCGAGATAGTCGAGTTCGCCGCCGACCGGCAGGCCGTGGGCGAGCTGGGTGACGCGCACCGGGAAGCGCTCGATCCGCTCGGCAAGATAGTGGGCGGTCGTCTGCCCCTCCAGCGTGGCGTTCATCGCCAGCACGACCTCGTCGATGCCGCCCTGTTCGATGCGGCGGACGAGCGCGTCGATCGACAGGTCCTCGGGGCGAACACCTTCGAGCGCGGACAGCCGGCCGCCGAGCACGTGGAAGCGGCCGGGGAACAGGCGCGAGCGGTCGAGCGCCCAGAGGTCGGCCACCTCCTCCACCACGCACAACGCGCGCGCGTCGCGGCGCTGGTCGGCGCAGATCGAGCAGGGATCGGTGGTGTCGACGTTGCCGCAGGTGGAGCAGGTCGCCAGCCGCTCCTCGACCGCAGCCAGCGCGGTCAGCAACGGACCGAGCGCCGCCTCCCGCTTCTTGAGCAGATGCAGCACCGCGCGACGGGCGGATCGGGGGCCGAGCCCGGGCAGGCGGGCGAGCGCCTGGGTCAATGCTTCGATCTCGGGAGAGGCCATGTCGGGAACAGATAGGGGGTTGCGTCCGCCTCCGCCAGCGTGTCGAGAGCGTGCCCATGCGGATCGTTTTCATGGGAACGCCGGAGTTTGCGGTGCCGACGCTCGACGCGCTGGTCGCGGCCGGACACGACGTGGTGGCAATATACAGCCAACCGCCGCGACCGGGCGGACGACGCGGACGCGAATTGGTCGCCTCGCCGGTGCAGCGACGCGCCGAGGTGCTCGGCATCGCGGTGCGGACGCCGGTGTCGCTCCGGACCGCGGAGGCGCAGGCGGAGTTCGCGGGCTGGAACGCCGATGTCGCGGTCGTCGCGGCGTACGGGCTGATCCTGCCGCGCGCGGTACTGGATGCGCCGGTGCATGGCTGCCTGAACGTGCACGGATCGCTGTTGCCGCGGTGGCGCGGGGCGGCGCCGGTGCAGCGGGCGATCCTGGCGGGCGATGCCGAGACGGGCGTCGGGATCATGCAGATGGAAGCCGGGCTGGATACCGGTCCCGTACGGCTGGAGGGGCAGACCCCGATCGACGCCAAGACGGCCGGCGAATTGACCGTCGAACTAGCGACGCTCGGCGCGCGGTTGATGGTCGCAGTGCTGGGTGACCTTGCCGGGCACCCGCCCGTGCCGCAGCCGGAGGACGGCGTCACCTATGCGGCGAAGATCGACAAGGCCGAGGCGCGGATCGACTTCTCGCGAAGTGCTGTGGAGGTCGAACGGCTGGTGCGGGCGATGAACCCGGCACCGGGGGCCTGGTTCGAGATCGGGGGAGAGCGGGTCAAGGTGCTGGCGGCGGTGGTGGGTGCAAGCCCCGCGCTTGTCGATCCGGGTCACTCCGCCAGTCTCCCCGGCGAAAACTGGGGTCTTTCCGGGGAGAGCGAGACGCCTGCCGCGCGAGACCCCAGCGTTCGCTGGGGTGACGGCGGCTGTGACGGGGAGAGCGGGGATGACGGGGTCGGCATAGCCCCCGGCACCGCCCTGGACGACGCGCTGACGATCGCGTGCGGGTCGGGCGCGATCCGGCCGACGCTGGTGCAGCGGGCCGGGCGCGGGGTGACCTCTGCCGACGATCTGTTGCGGGGCTTTCCGATCCCCGTCGGGACCCAGCTTTGAAGCGGTTCGCGCTGACGGTGGAGTTTGACGGCCGGCCCTTCATGGGCTGGCAGCGGCAGTCGCACGGACCGTCGGTTCAGGGTGCGCTGGAGGCGGCGGCGTTCGCGGTAACTGGCGAAGAGGTGGCGGTGCACGCCGCGGGCCGGACCGATGCCGGCGTGCATGGGCTGGCGATGCGGGCGCATTGCGATGTCGCGAAGCCCTTCGCGGCGTTCCGCCTGATGGAGGCGCTGAATGCGCGGCTGCGGCCGCATCCGGTGGCGGTGCTGGCGTGCGAGGAGGTCGCGGCCGACTGGCATGCGCGCTTCTCCTGCATCGGGCGGGCGTATGAGTACCGGATCGTCAACCGGCGGGCGCCGCTGACATGGGAGGCCGGGCTGGCATGGCAGGTCCCGCAGCCGCTGGACGAGGAGGCAATGGCGCGCGCGGCGGCGATGCTGGTGGGGCGGCATGACTTCACCACCTTCCGGTCGGCGCATTGTCAGGCGGACAGCCCGGTGCGGACGCTGGACGTGCTCGCGGTTGAGCGGGTCGGCGAGCGGCTCGCGGTGAAGGCGGCGGCGCGGTCGTTTCTGCATCATCAGGTGCGGTCGATGGTCGGGTGTCTGGCGCTGGTCGGCATGGGACGATGGGCGGTGGACGATGTCGGGGCTGCGCTGGCGGCGCGGGATCGGTCGCGGCTGGGCCTGAATGCGCCGCCGGACGGGTTGTTCTTTGTCGGGGCGGTGTATCCCGACAGCGTAACGACGTGACGTTGGCCCATCCGATCGGCGCGCACCAACCTTGTCGAGGGGCTCGCGCATGATCTGTGCTTCGACAGGCTCAGCACGAACGGATCAAGCCGATGTGACCACGCTGCGAGTTTCGCGCGGACGCGCGGACAGGAAGAGGAACGGTCCGCCAACGTTTTGAGGATTCTTTCGGCCTGAATATCCAGAAGGCTTCCCCGTCTTTGCGTCTTGCGTGAACAATCTTCCCGACAGGATCGGTTGGTTTTCGAATTAGCGACTCAGGCAGGCTGCGAGTTCGACGTGGGTGGACCAGCGGAACTGGCCGACCGGCTGGACCCAGTCGATGCGCCAGCCCTCCTCGACCATCGACTTCGCATCGCGGGCGAACGTCGCGGGGTTACAGGAGACATAGGCGAGACGCGGCGTCTTGCAGGCGGCGAGCGCGGCGGCCTGTTCGCGCGCGCCCGCGCGGGGCGGGTCGATGACGATCGCATCGAAGCGATCGAGTTCCGCCACCGTCAGGGGCCGGCGATAGAGGTCGCGATGCTCGGTGAACACCGGCAGCTGACGGGCGTGCGCAGCGGCCTTCAGCCCCATCAGCGCGTCGCGCGCGCCCTCCGCCGCATAGACCTTGGACGGCAACGCGAGCGCGAAGGTGCCGAGCCCGGCGAACAGGTCGGCGACGGTGCGCGCTCCGGCCGTCGCTTCGCGGACGGCGGCGACCAGCGCGTCCTCCCCCTCGCGCGTGGCTTGCAGGAACGATCCGGGGGGCAGCGCGACGGGGATGCCGCCGAGCGTGATCGTCACCGGTTGCGGCTCCCAGCGCGCTTCGGGGCCTTGGCCGTCGTCGACGCAGAAGCGCGCGACCTTGTGCCGGTCGCAGAAGCTGGTCAGCGCCTCGGCGGCGGCCAGTCCCTCCGGCGCGAAGCCGCTGACGAGAACGTCGGGCCCCTGATCGGAGAGCGTCAGGTGGACGTCGGCGCGACGCTTGAGGCCCAGCTTCTGGAACAGCGCGCGCAACGGCGCGACGAGCGCGAACAGTTCGGGCGCGAGGATGTGGCATTCGCGCATGTCGACGACGCGGTGACTGCCCTCTGCGGTGAAGCCGAGCACCCCGCGTTCCGCGTGCAGAGTCGCGCGGCGGCGGGTATTGGGCGGCGAGACGATTGCCGGGCGGATGGGGGCGCTCAGCCCCTGCCCGTCCAGCGCCGATGCGATACGGTCGGTGACGAAGCCGGCATAGCTCTCCTCGTCGAGATGCTGGAGCTGACAGCCGCCGCATTGCGGGAAATGGCGGCATGGCGGCACCTGATGGTGCGGGCCGGGAATGACCTCGAAACTGTCGGTCAGCGTGTCGCCGGGGGCGGCGAAGGGGGCGTGGCGGCCGTCGTCGGCGACGCCGTCGCCGGGCGCGGCGACGCGGAGGATGGTGCTCATCGGACGCGCGATAGCGCGGCGGCGAGGTCGTCGGCAATGAAGGACCGTCCGCAAAGGCGTGCGGCCTCGCCGTGCAGCCATACCGCGGCGCAGGCGGCGGCGAACGGATCGAGGCCGCTCGCCAGCATCGCCCCGGTCGCGCCGGCCAGCACGTCGCCGGTGCCGGCGGTGGAGAGCCAGTCGCTGGCGTCGCCGGCAACCACCGCGCGGCCGTCGGGTACGGCGATGACGGTGTCGGGGCCTTTGTAGATCACGATGGCGTCGGCGCGGGCGGAGGCGGCGCGGGCACGGTCGATCTTGCTCGAATGGGTGTGGCCGAACAGCGCCTTGAACTCGCCGGCATGGGGTGTGAGGATCGCCGGCGCATGGCGCGATGCGTCGGGGTCGAACAGATGCAGCGCGTCGCCGTCGATCACCAGCGGACGGCGGCTGGCGAGCGCGGCGGCGAGGCGCGCGCGGGCGGTATCGTCGCGGCCGAGGCCGGGGCCGATCACGACCGCGCCGATGCGGGGATCGTCGAGTGCGGCGTCGCTGTAGGTCTTGCGGACCAGCGCGTGCGGGATGCCGTCGGCGTCGCCGAGATGCAGGACGTAGCCCGCGCCGGCATGCATCGCGGCAAGACTGGCGAGATCGCTCGCGCCCGGCATCGCACCCGCGACGACCGCGACCATGCCGCGGGTGAACTTGTGCGAGTCGGGCCCGGGTTCTGGGAGATCGGGGGTCGACAGGACGAAGGTTGTGCTGCCCTCACCCTTCACTTTCCCGGAGGGAGCCAGGATGTCGATGATGCGAGCGTTACGGCTGTAGCGGGCGGCGGGCTGGAGGAGGTGTGCGGGCTTGGCGTGGCCGAGCGCCAGCGTCAGGTCGGCGGCGGGCGGTTCGGTCAGGACGCTGCCGTCGTCGGTGGCGACGCCGCTGGGCAGGTCGACCGCGATCAACAGGCGCGCGGATGCGGCCAGCCGGTGAAGATGGTGCGCGACATCGTCGGCGAGCGGGCGCGACAGGCCGGTGCCGAACAGCGAGTCGACGAGGATCGGTGCGGGCGCGGCATCCGCCAGCCGCTCGACCGCGCCGATCCAGCGGTCGGCAGCGGCGCGCGCGAGATCGGTGGCGGGTGGAGCGGACGCGGCCACGCGCACCGGGTGCCCCGACTCCGCAAGCCGACGCGCCGCGACATAGCCATCGCCGCCATTGTTGCCGGGGCCGCAGAGGATGAGCACCTCCGCCCCCGTTGCGAGGCGGCGGACGGCGGTCGCTATCCCCTGCCCTGCCTGCTCCATCAATCCCGCGAGGTCGCCATGCGCCGCTTCCGCCACCCACATCTGCACGGCGGTGAGGATCGGGCGCCCGGCGAGCGGGATCACGGGTTCGCCTTCACCGTGGCCGGCAAGCGGTAGCGATCACCGGCGACGTCCACCTCGATCACGCCGGGCTCGACGATCGATACCTTCGCATCCTCCGCGCCGTCGGCAGGAATGACGCCGCGGCCGTCGGTGGTGACGGTGAAGCGCCGGAACGCGCCGTCCGGGTGGCGCAGCGTCAGGACGGTGCCGTCCCTCCCCGCTTCGCCCTGCGTCTGTTCGACGGTGCAACTGCGCGCGAGCGGAGCGTTGCCGCGCGCGCAAAGGATGCGGCCATCCTCCGCCGCGGCGACACCCTGCTGCGCCTCCGCATTGGCCAGTACCTCCGTGTCGGTGGTGCTGCCTTGGCTGCACGCAACGAGCATAAGGGCGGCGACCCCCGGCCCAATGCTTCCGCGCAGACGGGAGTACTGCGATTGGTCGTCCGCCCGCAGCCCTGCCTGCCTCACTGGATGCCCGCGTTCGGGGCCAAACATCTCAGATGTCGGCATAGACATGCGTCTCCGCCTGCGCGCCCGGATGAGTCAGCGCGCCCTTGTACGCCGGGCCGACGTTGCGGGCGTAGCGCCACAGCACGCCCGATTGATAGTCGTTGGTGCGCGGCTGCCAGCGGGCGCGGCGTTCCGCGAGTATGGCATCCTCGACCAGCAGGTCGATCGTCCCGTCCTCCGCGTCGATACGGATCGTGTCGCCGTCCTCGACCAGGGCGATCGGGCCACCCTCCGCCGCTTCGGGGCCGACATGGCCAATGCAGAAGCCACGCGTCGCGCCCGAGAAACGGCCATCGGTGATGAGCGCCACCTTCTCGCCCATGCCCAGTCCGTAGAGCGCCGCGGTGGTCGACAGCATCTCGCGCATGCCGGGTCCACCCTTCGGACCTTCGTAGCGGATGATGACGACTGCGCCCTCGACGATCGAGCGGGCCTCGACGGCGGCGAAGGCATCCTCCTCGCAGTCGAAACAGCGCGCAGGGCCCTCGAACTGGAGGCGATGCATGCCGGCGACCTTCACGATCGCGCCATCGGGGGCGAGGCTGCCGCGCAGGCCGACGACCCCGCCGGTCGGGCTGAGCGGCGTCTTGACGTCGTAGATGACCTTCTGGTCGGGATTCCACGTCACCTGATCGATATTCTCGCCCAGCGTCCTGCCGGTCACGGTGATGCAGTCGCCGTTCAGCAGTCCGCCGGCCAGCATCGTCTTCATCAGCATGTAGACGCCGCCGGCCTCATACATATCCTTTGCGACATACTGCCCGCCGGGCTTCAGGTCGGCGATATAGGGCGTGGACTTGAACGCCTCGGCCACGTCGAACAGGTCGAAATCGATGCCCGCCTCGCTCGCCATCGCCGGCAGATGCAGCGCGGCGTTGGTCGAGCCGCCGGTGGCGGCCACCACGCGCGCGGCGTTGATGAAGGCTTCGCGCGTGCAGATGTCGCGCGGGCGGAGGTTGCGGGCAACCAGTTCCATCACCTGCGCACCCGCCGCCACCGCGATCTGCTCTCGCGTGGAATAGGGCGCCGGCACCATGTTGCTGTTGGGCAGGGACAGGCCGATCGCCTCGCCGACGCAGGCCATCGTGTTCGCGGTGAACTGCCCCCCGCACGCGCCGTGTCCGGGGCAGGCGACCTTCTCCAGCGCGTGGACCTCCTCGATCGGGCAGGCGCCGGCGGCGTATTTTCCGACGACCTCGAACACGTCGACGACGGTCACGTCGCGCTCCTTGTACCGGCCGGGCAGGATCGATCCGCCATAGACGAAGATCGACGGAATGTTCAGGCGGAGCATCGCCATCATCATGCCCGGCAGCGACTTGTCGCACCCAGCAAAGCCCACCAGCGCGTCGTAACAGTGGCCGCGCACCGATAGTTCGACCGAGTCCGCGATCACCTCGCGGCTGACCAGCGACGCCTTCATGCCCTGATGACCCATCGCGATGCCGTCGGTAACGGTGATGGTGTTGAAGCGCCGCGGCAGGCCGCCGCCCTGGATCACGCCCGCCTGCGCCGCATCCGCCTGCCCATCGAGCGTGGTGTTGCACGGTGCGGAGTTGTTGCCGGCCGAGGCCAGTGCGACGAACGGACGCGCAATCTCCTCCTCGGTGATTCCCATCGCGTAGTAATAGGAGCGGTGCGGAGCGCGTTCCGGACCGACGGAGACATGACGGCTGGGGAGCCGGGCCTTATCGAACTGAGTCATGGCGACAGCCTATGTCGCGCCGAGGGTCCGTGGCGCAAGCTTCTTTCATGGTGCGTGCCATCGACCCGCCTCCATGAACTCTCCGTCACTTTTGTTATGTGAAACAGGCTTCTTCTCTTGAAAGGATAGAACCAATGTATATCAATGATCGGGTCAACGACCTTGGCAGGGGGAACAGGGGTAATGATCTGGCCGAGCGCCGCAACGAGGGAGATGCCGGCGTGAGCGGCCTTGCCCGCCGTGGCGTTCTGCTGGGTGCGGCCTTCGGAACGCTCCCGCTCGCGGTGCTGGGGGGCACCCGGGCGGGAGCGGCGGATACACCGTCGGGCGGCACCGTCATCGTGTCGACATGGGATTTTGGGGCCGCCGCCAATGCGGCGGCGATCGCACGTCTGAAGGCCGGCGGCACGCTGCTCGACGCGATCGAAGCGGGCGCTCGCGTGCCGGAGGCGGACCCCTCGAATCATTCGGTGGGCTATAGTGGTTATCCCGATCGCGACGGCCATGTCACGCTCGACGCCGTCATCATGGACGACCGCGGCCATGTCGGCGCGGTCGCCGCACTGGAGGACGTGATGCACGCGGTGTCCGTCGCCCGTGCGGTGATGGACAAGACGCCGCACACCTTCCTGGTCGGACCGGGCGCGAAGCAATTCGCGCTGGCGCAGGGCTTCCCCACCCGTAACCTGCTGACACCGGAGTCGAAGAAGGCGTGGCGCGAGTGGCTGAAGACCGCGCGCTACAAACCGGAAGCGAATATCGAGAACCGCATCGGCGGGACGCGCGGATCGGCGCTGGATCACGACACGATCGGCATCATCGGACGCGGCCCGGACGGCCGGTTCGCCGGAGCGTGCACGACATCGGGCATGGCTTTCAAGATGCGGGGCCGGGTGGGCGACAGTCCGCAGGTCGGGTCCGGCCTGTTCGTGGAGGCCGGCGTCGGCGCGGCCACCGCGACGGGTGTCGGGGAAGAGGTCACACGGATCGCAGGCACGGCGCGCGTCGTCGCGTCCATGCGCGGCGGGATGGGCGCCAAGGCGGCCTGTCGGGAAGCGGTGGAGCATATCGTGCGACTGCGCGGCGACGCCGTGCGGGACGCGCAGGTCGGCTTCCTGGCGATCGATCGCCATGGCGGCGTCGGCGCGTTCGCGCTGCAACCGGGATTTACTTACGCAATGACGGACGGCGACGGCGCGACGACGATCGTGCCGGCCGACAGTCTCAGGCGAAGTTGACGGATCAAGCGGCCGCAGGGGGCGGTCGCTGGATCGGCGCACCGCGATGCGGGCGTCGATCCGAAGGGGGGAAACGACGTGAAGACGATCATGAGGTTGATGGCGACGAGTTGTCTCGTCGCGGTGGCGGCGACGCCGGCCTGGGCACAGACGGCAGAGACGGCGCCGTCGGTACCGGGCGATCCGGTCGCGGACGCGAAGCTGATCGCCGATCAGGACGACGACGCCCGCACCGCCCGTCCCGACGAGATCATCGTCACCGGCACGCGCATCACGCGGCCCAACAACAAGTCGGCCGCCCCGATCGTCACGACGACGGCAGCCGAGATCGCCGCGCAGGGGGCGACGACGATCGAAGAGGTGCTGAATCGCCTGCCGCAGGTGCAGGTGAATTCCGAGCAGAATCTGGACGACTCGCAGGGAAGGCAGCGGATCAAGCTCCGCAGTCTTGGCTATGAGCGCACGTTGATGTTGATCGACGGGCTGCGCTTCGGGCTGCCCAACACGATCGACGTCGGCATCGTGCCGACGATGCTCACCGAGCGGGTCGACGTTCTGTCCGGCGGTGCGTCGTCGGGTTACGGCTCGGACGCCGTGTCGGGCGTCGTCAACTTCATCCTCAAGAAGAACTTCGAGGGCGTCCGCATCGACGGCAATTACAGCTTCTTCAACCATGACAACCGAGACGGTGTCGTCGCCCGCACCGCGCGGGCCGCCGGGTTGAACTTCAAGCCGGGTTGGACCAACGACGGGGCGCGTGCGAATGTGACGATCGCGGCAGGTGTCAACCTGTTCGACAACCGCGTGAACATCAGCACCTATTTGAACTACGCGAAGTCGGACGTGCTGCCGTTCGGCAACCGGTCGCACTCCGCCTGCGAAATCACCAAATCTAGCCGTGACGCCGCCCCGGCCTGTCTGCGTGCCAGCTATACTGGTGTCGGAACGATCATCCCAAGGGCCGGGGCGCGCGCAGGGCAGCTTCTGGTCAACGATCCCACCGGTTCCAGCACCTTCATTCCGATCAATTCGGCACCCGGAACCTCTGCCAATCCCTTCGACGATAATTCCTATCAGCGTCGGTTCGAGCGGTGGAATACGGGTGGATTCCTGACTGCCCAGATCAGCGATCAGATCGAGTTCTATGCGAGCGCGCTCGCCTACAGCGATACCTCTTCAAACTCTGTGCTCAACCGCAACGAAAGCCACCTGAACTATGGCGAGCCGCCGTTTCAGGTGAATTGCGATAACCCGTTCCTCTCCGCCGCGCAGGCGACCGTTCTCTGCGGCAGGTCGGCTGGCGTCGCGGGGGCGTTTGCGCCGATCGACGTCCGCTATCGGTTCGATGGACTGCCTCCGAGGCAGACGCGCTTCCTCAACCAGAGCTATCGCATCACCAGTGGATTCCGAGGACGCACCGGAGACGGTACTTGGACCTACGACTTGGCGGGTATGATCTCACGGTCACAGATCGAGAACTACGGCACGCCGTTCGTCGACTACGACCGGATCAACAACGCGCTCGACGTGATCACGGTGAACGGGCGCCCGACATGCCGCGTGGGCGGCGACTGCGTTCCGTTCAACGCCTTCACCCCTTACAACAGCGATCCCGCTCTCGGCGCGTACCTGTTCAACTCCAACGCAATCGCCGAAATCCGTACTCCGCGCCTTATGCAGTTCCTCGGCACGATCAGCGGAGATCTTGGCAAGTATGGGATCACCTCGCCACTCGCCAAGCAGGGCGTCGCGATCGCACTGGGAGCGGAGTACCGTGACGAACGGGATAGCCGCAGCGCGAACGCCGCATTCCGTGCGGCGCAAGGTGGCGAGGACGTGAGCTTCACCCAGAACATCCTCGAGACGAACATCGAAGTACAGGCGCCCTTGATTGAAGACCGGCCGTGGGCCGACATTCTCCAGGTCAACGGCGGCTATCGTTTGTCGAAGTATAATCGTCTCCGGGGCCACTTCGACACCTGGAAGCTCGAGGGCCTCTGGGGGCCGATACCCGACGTCACATTCCGCGGTTCATACAACAAGTCGCAGCGTGCGCCCGACGCGAGCACGGCTACCAACGCTCTGGATGTGTTCAGCGAACAAGGTTTTTATGCTGAGCCTTGTTCGACGCGACGTAATCCAGCCGATCCCAACGGCGCTCGTCTCGCGCCGATCTTCACGGCGGCGCAGTGTCGTAACACCGGTCTTCCAGACAACCTTTATGGCAGCGCAACGCTGATCTGCCCTGACGATGCGTGCACCGTACGGCAGAACGGGTTCCCCGTTACCCCGGAAACCGGGTACACCACTACTTTCGGCGTCGTCCTCCGCCCGCGCTTCCTGCCGGGTCTTACAATGTCGATCGACAGGTGGAAGATCGATGTCCGCGACGAACTCGCCTTCGTTCAGCCTCAGGATTATCTGAACGAGTGTCTGACGAGTGGGCTGGAGTATTTCTGCCAGGGCGTGGTGCGTAACCCTGGAACGTTTACTCTGTTCAGTGCCTTCGGACGCAATCCGACGAGCGGCTATGTCGCGCGCGGGGTGCGGAACGCCTATCGGACGAATTCACACGGCATCGACTTTCAGGGGCAGTATGATCTTGGCCTTGGCGCATACGGTAGGGTCAATCTGAACTTCAACGGCACGTTGATGACCTTGGTCGGAGGACAGGCATCCCCCGTCGCCATTCCCCGGAACTGCGTAGGATATTTCGGTTACGGGTGCGGCGAAAGCATGCCGCGATGGGCGCATCAGTTCCGGACGACCTGGACGTCAGCGGATCGCGTCACCAACGTGTCACTGAACTGGCGTCACCGCGCGGGCATGCCATTGGGGACGTTCGCACCGGCCGATCGTGGTGTTCCCGCGCAACCGGCGGATACCAAGTGGACGGATTATCCGGGTATCGGTGCGTTCAACTGGTTCGATCTGTCGCTGAGCTTTGACATCGCAAAGCGCATGACGTTCCGCCTGACGGCCAATAACATCCTTGATCGTGATCCGCCGTTGGTGCCGAACAGCCGCGAGCGGATCGGTCTGCTGCGGACGAATACAATCCAGGGATACGACCTGCTGGGTCGCCAGATCGTGGCGGGCATTTCGCTCCGGCTCTGAGGATCGTCGCGCGGCCCAGCGTCTAGACGCCGGGCCGCTCACCCCAACCTACTTTTTCAAGGACAGCCGTCGTTCCCCCGAGCGACGGCTCAACTTGCGGCCTCCACCCTTGTGGTGGGGGCCTTTTTTACGTGCGCGGTATTTGTGATGAGCGAGGATCGCCGCCAACGCGGGCGATCGCAACGGATTACAATGCGGCGAGGGCTTTCGCGACGCCGTCCATCGTGAACGGCTTTTGCAGGACCGGGCGGTCGCGGAAGCGCTGGTCGACGCTGTCGTCGCTGCCGCCGGTCGCGAACACGAAGGGGATTCCGGCCGCGTCGAGCGCTTCGGCGACGGGAGTGATCTTCTCACCGCCGCGCAGGTTGACGTCGAGGATCGCGGCGTCGATGCCGCCACCGTCAATCCGGCCCAGTGCGGTCGCCACGCTGTCGACGCTGCCGGCGACGCTCTGGTCGAGCACCTCGAGGAAATCCTCGAGCATCATGGCGATCAGGGGTTCGTCCTCAACGATGAGGATGTGCTTCGGGGCAGTCATCGCCTGATGCCTTAGCCTTGATTGGGACGGTGACGCAACGGTTGCGCGCCGCCCCGGTAACGCACGTCACCGATTGCCGAGCGCATCCCGAGCGGCTTCCCATAATTGCTGCACGGAGAAGGGCTTAGGTAGGAATGCGACGTTATCGAGATCGATCGATTTGCGCAGCTGCTCCTCCGCATAGCCGGACATGAACAGCACAGGCAGGTCGGGATAGCGTTCGCGGGCGTGGCGGACCATCGTCGGGCCGTCCATCGTCGGCATCACCACGTCGGAAATCAGCAGATCGGGACGATCAATCCGATCCAGCACCTCCAGCGCCGCCTCACCATTATCGGCGGTGACCACGGTATAGCCCTGCCGCGCGAGCGCGCGCTCGGCGACCGCGCGGACCATGTCCTCGTCCTCGACCAGCAGCACGGTGCCCTGCGCCCACGCCTCGCTCTTCGGCATCTCGCGGATCGCTGGCTTGGTCGGGAGAACGGGTGCCTCCGGTGCGGTGTGGACGGGGAGGTACATGGTGAAGGTGGCACCCTGCCCCGGCCGCGAGTCCGCGAAGATCCAGCCGCCCGACTGCTTGACGATGCCATACACCGTCGAGAGGCCCAGCCCCGTGCCCTTGCCGAGTTCCTTCGTCGTGAAGAACGGCTCGAAGATCTTCGGCAGGATGTCGGCGGGGATGCCGGTGCCGGTATCGGTGACCGATAGCGTCGTATAGTCAGCGGCGGGCAGGATGTCGGACCCCATCGCGCGAACCTCGGCCGCGGTCACGGAGCGGGTCTGGATCGTCAGCGTGCCGCCGCCGCGCGGGTGCGCGGTCATGATCGCGTCGCGCGCATTGACCGCGAGGTTGACGACGACCTGCTCCAACTGCCCCGGATCGGCGCGGACGGGCCCCAGGTTGCGGCCATGCGTGACGTCGAGCTTCACCGTCTCGCCCATCAGCCGCTTGAGCAGGTTCGACACCTCGGACACGACGTCCGGCAGCTGCAACACCTGTGGGCGCAGCGTCTGCTGGCGGCTGAACGCGAGCAACTGGCGGGTCAGGCCGGCGGCGCGGTTGGAGTTGGTGCGGATCTGCTGGATGTCGTCATAATCGCTGTCGCCGGGCGAGTGGCGCATCAGCATCAGGTCGCAATGGCCGAGGATCGCCGTCAGGATGTTGTTGAAATCATGTGCGACGCCGCCGGCGAGCTGGCCGACCGCCTGCATCTTAGTCGCCTGCGCCACCTCGCGCTTCAGGCGGCTCTCCTCGCTATTGTCCTTCAGGCTCAGCAGCACCGCGGCATCGCCCAGCCCCCGTGCGCCGGCGATCGTCAACGCGACCGGCTCGTCGGGATGATCCTTCAGCCGCACCGCCATGTCGGCCGAGTGCGTCGCCCCGCCCGCGAACCGGCGGATCGCGTCAGCCACCGCCGCCTTGTCCTCCCGCACCACGAGATCACCGGGATAGAGCGGCGGCGCATGCGGATCGACGGAGGCGGCGCGGACGAACGAATCGTTCATCTGCAGGAAGCGCCCGTCGCGATCGACCAGCGCCATGCCGAACGGCATCAGCGAAACCAGGCTGCGGACATGCGCCGACGCCGACGCGCCGATCGCGGGCGCATCCTCGCGGTCGTCGAGCAGGACGATCAGGATCGGGGAATCGTCGCCCTCCAGGAACGGCACCTGCAACAGGCGCAGCGGCGTGCCCTCCAGCCCCTCGCGCTCGAACCGCAGCAGTCCGCGGCTGTCGGTGATCAGGAAGTGCGCGAAGTCGCGGTGGCGGATCGTCGCCTCGCCACCTGTCGCGCGGAGCGTCAGCGCGCGATTGGCGGCACGGACCCGGCCATCGCTATGTAGCAGCGCGGCCATGATCCCGACCTGCCCCAGTCGCTCACCGGACTCGCCCGCGATCAATTGCTCGGCGGTGGTGGTGACATCCTGCTCCGGCGCGGCGGCGAAGCGCCAGACGAGCATGTCCGCTTCTTCGCCGGCGCGGGTGACGCTGGCGATCATCACGCTGCCCTCGACCACCAGCCGATCGATCGTAGCGGTCCCGTCCCGCCACGCGAGCCGCCCCGCGTGGCTGAGCGCGTCGACCCCACTCTCCCCGATCGGCAGCGCGGGCGGCGTGGGAAAGTCGCCGAACAGATGTTCATAGGCATCGTTGGCGCACACCAGCCGTCCGGCGCGATCGGTGACCGCGACGGCATCCGTGCTAGCGGCGGCAACGGCGCGCGTGATGTTCCAGTCGACCGCCCTGCCCTCCGGCGCGCGGGGCGGAGCAAGCAGTCGCCACACCGCGGCGATCCCGATCAGCACTACCGCACCGCCGAGAAAGCCCGCCGCTGCGATCCAGCTTCCGGTCAGCAGCAGCACCAGCACCGCCGCCGCGATGCCGGCAGCGACAGCGATCAGCGCAGCGAGACGGACGGGGGACAGGCCGAGGGATGTCATCGCGCCAGCCTTCGGGCGGAAGTAGAGGGCTCGTCAAGCATATCCCCTTCCGCGGAGGTCCGCGGAAGGGGATAGCGGCATCACCAGATGCGGATGCGCTGGGCGGGCGGCAGATACATCGCCTGCCCCGGCTTGGCACCGAAGGCCGCATACCAGGGATCGAGGTTACGGACCGTCCACGCGCGGTAATGGCCCGGCGAGTGCGGGTCGGACAGCAACGTCTGTTGCAGCGCCTGCTCGCGAAACTTGATCCGCCACACCTGCGCCCAGCCGTAATAGAAGCGCTGGTCGCCCGTCGTGCCGTCGATCACCGGCGCGGGCTTGCCGCCGAGCGAGCGGTGGTACGCGTCGAGCGCCACCGTCAGCCCGGCGAGATCGGCGATGTTCTCACCCAGTGTCAGGCCGCCCTGAATGTGCTGGCCCGGCAAAGGCTCGTACGCATCATACTGCGCCACCAGTGCATCGGTGAAGGCTTTGAAGCGGGTTACGTCCTGCGGTGTCCACCAGTCGGTCAGTTTGCCGGTCTCGTCATATTTGCGGCCCTGGTCGTCGAAATGGTGGCTGATCTCGTGGCCGATCACCGCGCCGATGCCGCCATAGTTCACCGCCGGGTCCGCCTTCGGGTCGAAGAAGGGCGGCTGGAGGATCGCGGCGGGGAACACGATCTCGTTCATCACCGGGTTGGCGTAGGCGTTGATCGTCATCGGCGTCATGAACCACTCGCCGCGATCGATCGGCCGGCCGAGCTTGTTCAGATCGCGCTGGAAATCGAAGGCGTTGGCGCGCGCGACGTTGCCGACGAGGTCGTCGCGCTTGATCTGGAGCGCCGAATAGTCGCGCCACGTCTCGGGATAGCCGATCTTCGGGGTGAAGGCGGCGAGCTTCCGGCGCGCCTTGGCCTTGGTTTCGGGCGCCATCCACTCCAGCTTGTCGAGACGATCGCCCATCGCGACGATGACGTTCTTGACCAGCGCGTCGATCGCCGCCTTGGACTCGGGCGGGAAGTATTTCGCGACATATTGCTGGCCGATCGCCTCGCCCAGTCCGCCTGAGACGGTGCCGACGCCACGCTTCCAGCGATCCTGCTGCTGCGGCGCGCCCGACAGGGTCGTGCCGTAGAAGGCGAAGTTCGCCTTTTCGATGTCGTTCGACAGATAGGGCGCGAAAGCCCGCATCACGCGCAACGCGGCGTAGTCGCGCAGCACGGCCAGAGGCGCGTCGGCGAAAACCTTCGCCTCACCCGTCACGGCGCTCGGCTGCGACACGATATAATAAGGGCGACCGGCGACGCCGAGCGCCGTCATGTACGGTGCCCAGGCGATGCCGGGTGCCTTTGTGGCGAAGTCGGCGGCGGTCCAGCGATTGTAGGTCTTGTCCGCGTCGCGGCTTTCGATGCGCGTCCAGTGCGCCGTCGCGATCGCCTTTTCGAGGTTCACGACCGCAGCGGCGCGCGCCTCCGCGCCCGGCTCGCCGGCGAAGCCGAGCATCTTCGCGACATAGGCCTGATAAGCCGTGCGGACGGCAGCGAGCTTCGCGTCGTCTTTCAGATAATAGTCGCGATCGGGAAGACCGAGACCGGCCTGACCGAAGCTGACCGCGTAGGTGTTCGGGTCCTTGTCATCCGGGCCGACGCCCATGCCGAAAAGTCCGCCGACACCCTGACGCTGAAGCTTCGCCATTTCGAGCAGCAGCGCGTCCTTGGTCGGCGCGGCCTTGACCGATGCCAGCCACGGCTTGACCGGCGTGACGCCCTTCGCATCGGCAGCGGCCTGATCCATGAAGCTGGCGTAATAATCGCCGATCTTGTCGCCGGAACGCTTCGACGCATCCTCCAGAATGCCGCGCGTGCGAGTCAGCGACAGGTCCTGCAAGACGTGGAACATGCCGTAGGTGGAGCGATCGGCGGGGATCTCCGTGTTCTTGAACCACGTGCCGTTGGCATAGTCGAAGAAGTCGGCACCGGGCTGAACCGCCATGTCGCGGCCGGCCATATCGAACCCGAAGGTGCCGAGTTGCGGCTTGTCGGCGGAGGCGGGAGCGACCGGACCCTGTGCGGTCTGCGCGACGGTGCGCGTTTGCTCCGCCTGACGGGCCGGGGTGGTTTGGGCTATGGCAAGAGAGGATACCGTGGAAGCGAACAGAACGAAACCAATGACCGGCTTACGCATCTAACATCCCTTGAAGGCTGTGAATGCGCGGTGTCTTACTCTTCCAGGACGGCCCGTCAAACAGGACGAAATTAAATAACACGTAATGTGGTGGCGAGGTCAGACCGGCTTGTGGCGATCGTGGCGGTGCCGCCATTTGCGCGCGATCCAGAGCCGCCAGCCGAGCGCCGACAGCGCATAGCCGAGGACCGACGCGGCCGCCGTCATCACGATCAGGCCGAGACCGAAGGCCGGCCCCTTGTCCCAGAGCCAGTGCAAAGCCTGCGTCGCCCATTGCAACCAGCCGGTCGCTGCCTCCGCCGCGGGTTGGGTGAGGATGGGCACGTCGGTCCGCAGCAGCCACGCGCCGATCTGATACGCCATGATCCACAGGATCGGCGTGGTCAGCGGGTTAGTGATGAATGTCGTCAGCGCGGCGACGGGCACGTTGGCACGGAAAGGCAGGGCGAAAATCGCGGCGATGGCGATCTGCGCGACCGGGAACAGGAAGCCGGCGACCATCCCCAATGCAACGCCGCGCGGCACCGACCGGCGGGTGAAGCGCCACAGTTCGGGCGCGAGTACCCGGTGCGCGACGGGGCGCAGCATGCGGTTGCGCTCCATCGACTCACGCGTCGGCAGGTTGCGGTGGCACCACGCTGCCGAACGCTGCCAGACGGTCGGTGCGGCTACGACGTCCGGTCCGCGCGCCATCAGCCGCGCTCGCGCATGATGCGCCCGGCCTCTCGCTTCCACTCGCGCTCCTTGATGGCGGCGCGCTTGTCGTGATCCTTGCGGCCCTTGGCCAACGCCAGCTCCACCTTCGCCCTCCCCCGACTGTTGAAGTACACGGACAGCGGGACGAGCGTCATGCCCTCCCGCGCAACCGCGCCGTGGAGCTTGTTTATCTCGCGCTCATGAAGGAGCAATTTACGGGGCCGCTTCGCCTCGTGATTGAAGCGGTTGCCGTGGCTGAATTCGGGGACGTTGGCGTTGACCAGCCAGATCTCCGACTCCTTCACCTCGGCATAGCTTTCGGCGATCGATCCCTCGCCGAAGCGGAGCGACTTCACCTCGGTGCCGGTCAGCGCGATGCCGGCCTCGAACACCTGTTCGATGCTGTATTCGAAGCGAGCCTTGCGGTTCTCGGCGACGATCTTCTTCTTGTCGAAGGTTGCAGGTTTGGGACGCGACATGGAAGTCCGATGTAGGCAGCGGCTGCCCCGCTGGGAAGCGGCGATCGCACGATCCGGCCCGCGGCCACGGCATCGTGGCGCGGCCGATACGCAAACGGCCCCCGGTGCGCCTGCACCGGGGGCCGTCCGCAACGATGTTCGCGTGAGCGCTTAGCGCGCGTAGCGGACCGTCATGGTCCGACGGCGCATCGAGCCGCCGACCATGCCGACACCCAGGATCATCAGAGCCCATGCCGCCGGCTCCGGCACCGCGCCCGCAGCGTTCAGCGAGAAGGTGACGTTGTCGATCGGGAACAGCGCGGGGCCGTTCTGGTTCTCTGCGCGGGTGAAGGTGATCAGCGAGATGTTGCTGAAGATGTTCGAGTATTCGATCGGCGAACGGCCTTCGCTCGGTCCGACCGGCGCGAAGAACTGCGTGCCGAGCGTCGCGCCGGCTGCGTCGAGGAACGTCAGCGTACCGCCGGCGAAATACCCACCGCTAGCGTTCAGACCAGCGACCGTCAGGCCGAAGCCGTTCGAGGTCGTGGCGCGACCCGTCGTCGGATCGACGAAGCTGATCGTCGAGCCGCTCGAATTGACGTTGGCGTAGTTCGGGCTCGACGGAACGTTCACTGCGCCGCCGAACGTGTCCGGCAGGATGGTGAAGTCGTTCAGGACGAGGCCCTGGGTGGTGTAGAAGCTCGTATCGGTGCTCTGATCGAAGTTCACCGTGGTCTGTGCGAACGACGGCGACGCCGCGATGCAACCGGCCGCCGCAACGGCGGCGAGGATGTAGGTCTTCATAAGCGGTACTCTCCCTGAAGCCGTTAACCTCCTGTTAACGACTTGGAAGCGGTACGTTTTCAGGTTGTTAAAGTTCCTAGGTAACCTCGATTATTTTCTGGAGCCATCAGTCATGTCCCGAAACGGGACGTGAGTTAGGCGATCCCGGCCGTCGCCAGCCCCTCGTCCACGGCCGTCGTCGCCGCATCGCCCGCGGGCGTCATCGGCAGGCGCAGGTGCGGCGGAAAGCCGGGCCGGACCCGTGTCATCGCGTACTTGACCGGGCCCGGCGAGGCGTCGACGAACATCGCATCGTGCAAGGCATATAGCCGGTCGTGCAGCGCCAATGCCGCATCATGATCCCCGCGCGCGCAGGCCGCCTGGAACTCGGCGCAGAGCCGCGGCGCGGCATTGGCCGTTACCGAAATACAGCCTGTTCCACCGAGCGCATTATAGGCCAGCGCCAGATCGTCGTTGCCCGACAACTGCGCGAAGCCGCTACCGAGCGCCAGCCGGTGTTGCGTCACGCGCGGCAGGACGCCGCTGGCGTCCTTGATCCCGACGAATACCGCCGGAAATGCCTGCACGATGCGGATCACCGTTGCCGGCAGGATGTCGGTGACGGTGCGGCCGGGCACGTTGTAGAGGATGATCGGCAGCGGCGTGTCGGCCGCCAGAGCCTCGAAATGGCGGAAGATCCCCTCCTGCCCCGGCCGGTTGTAATAGGGGGGCACCATCAGCGCGGCGTCGGCCCCGGCGTCCTTCGCGGCCACGAGGTTGGTGGCTGCGACCCGGGTGTCGTTCGATCCCGCCCCCGCGATCACCGGCACGCGGCCCTTCGCCTGATCGACGCAGACGCGAACGACCTCGAAATGCTCGTCCTTGGTCAGCGTCGCCGCCTCCCCAGTGGTGCCACAGGCGACGAGACCGGACGAGCCTTCCGCGATCTGCCACTCGACCAGATCGCGAAATGCCGCCTCGTCAAAGGCACCGCTCGAATCGAACGGCGTGACGAGAGCAGGGATCGATCCGGAAAACATGGGAAAAATGACCTTCTTCGCGCCGGTCGGCGTCAATTCGTTCAGGACAGATACGGGTCGTGGCCCTACATTGTCCACATGATCGCATCCCTGAAGTCGACCGTCCTCCTCGCCCTGTTCGCCGGTACCGCCGGCCTGCCCCAGACGCAGGAGCAGATCGAGCGCGCCAGCGTGGAGGCCGCGAACCGCGCCGCCGCCACTGCGGCCGGGGTGACGCCGGCCTCTCCGCAAGCTCGGCCGGCGATCGGCAATCCGGCGCTGGCCTCCGCGATCGCGCAGTGGCGGGCGTTGCAGCAGACCGACGCGCTGCCGTTCGACAGCTATGCCGGGTTCGTCATGGCGCATCCGGGCTGGCCGGGCGAGACCGCGAACCGTCGCGCGGCGGAGCGTCAGGCGCAGACCGCCGCGCCGGGCAACGTCGTCGCATTCTTCCGCCGCTATCCGCCGCAATCGGCCACCGGCAACGTCGCGCTGGCCCGCGCGCTGGCGGCCAGCGGCGACATCGCGGGCGCGAATGCCGCAGCGAAAGCGGCGTGGCGGATGGGGTCACTGTCGACGCAGGACGAGGGTCTGGTGCTGACGCAGTTCGCCGGCGCGCTGACGCCCGAAGACCACGACGCGCGGATGGACGCGCTGCTGTGGCAGGACGCTACCGGCACGGCGCAGCGCCAACTGGGCTATACCAGCGCCGCGCAGCGCCCGATCTTTGCGGCAAGGCTGGCGTTCCGGACGAAGGCGCCCGACGCGGCGGCGATCTCCGCGGCAACGCAGGCGCTGTACGCCAACGATCCGGGCTATGTCGCGGACCGCGCGACGTGGCTGCGCAACACCTTGAGCCCCAGCGTGCGGCCCTATCTCGCGTCGCGGCCGGCACTGGCGCAGCGGCCGGGTAACGTCGAAAAGTGGTACGAGGTGCTGTTGGTCAACGCCCGCGGAGCAGCGGCGGACAACCAGTGGCAGGTGGCCTACGACATCGCGCGGCAGGTCGACGACGCGTATCCGGCCGGCACCGACGTCTCGAAGAAGCCGTATGGCGAGCGCGACGATTACACGTCGCTGGTGTGGCTGGCCGGGCAGACGGCGATGAAGCAGCTCGGCCGCCCCGCCGACGCGATGCCGCTGTTCGAGCGATACGGCCGTGGCAGCATGGCGCCACAGACCCGTGCCAAGGGCTTCTACTGGGCCGGACGCGCCGCGGAGGCAGCCGGACTAGCGACTCAGGCGGCGGGATACTACGCTCAGGCGGCGGGTTATCGCGACCAATATTACGGGCAATTGGCGCTGGAGCGGACCGGACAGGCGCTGGTCGCGCCGCCGGCTCCGCCGGTGCCGTTGATCGCGCAGGCGCAGCGCGACGCCTTCGCCGCGCGCGAGACCGTGCAGGCGGTGCGCTTCCTCGGCCAGATCGGCGACTGGAAGGATCAGACCGCCTTCGTCCGCCAGATCGCGGCGGATGCGACGACCGATACCGATCATTGGCTGACCGCCGACCTGTCGCGGCAGATCGCGCGCCCCGATCTGGCGGTGATGGTCGGCCGCAGTGCAATGCAGAACGGCCTGACGGAGTATTCCGCCGCGGGCTTCCCCACGGTGCCGGTGCCGAGCGGATATGAGGGCCAGTGGACGCTGATCCACGCCATCGCGCGGCAGGAGAGCCAGTTCGACCGGGCGGCGATCAGCGGCGCGGGTGCGCGCGGGCTGATGCAGTTGATGCCGGCCACCGCGCGCGAGCAGGCGGGCAAGATGGGGTTGAGCTATTCGCCCGATCAGCTGACCACCGATCCCAACCTGTCGATCATGCTGGGATCGAGCTATTTCCAGCGCGTCTTCAACAATTACGGCAGCTATCCGCTGGCGATCGCCGCGTACAATGCGGGCGGCGGCAACGTGAACAAGTGGCTGCGCCAGTTCGGCGACCCCCGTACGGGGGCGATCGAGTGGGTCGATTGGGTGGAGGCGATCCCCTACACCGAGACGCGCAACTATGTTCAACGCGTGCTGGAGAATGCGGTCGTGTACGACCTGATGAACCCGGCACGCGCGCAGAGCCGCGGCACGACGCGACTGAGCTGGTATCTGGGCAAGAACCGCCCGGGTTGATGAATGCGGCGGTCCGCGTAGGAACGCGGCATGGACCGCCCCAACTACATTACTCCCGCCGGATACGCCGCCCTGCGCGCGGAATACGAACAGCTGTTCGCCACGGAACGCCCCGCGCTGGTGGAGACGATCAGTTGGGCCGCGGGCAACGGCGACCGGTCGGAGAATGGCGACTATATCTACGGGCGCAAACGCCTGCGCGAGATCGACAGGCGGCTCGGTTGGCTGGCGAAGCGGATGAAGGCGGCCAAGGTCGTCGATCCCGCCCGGCAGGAGGACCGCAGCCGCGCGTTGTTCGGCGCGACGATCACGATCGCCGACGAGGACGAGCACGAGCGCGTCCTGACGCTGGTCGGCGACGACGAGACGGATGCGGGGGCCGGGCGGATCGGCTGGAATGCACCTCTGGCCCGCGCGCTGCGGGGGGCGGCGGTAGGCGATGTGCGCCGCGTCGAGTTGCCCGCAGGTGCGCGCGAGTATGAGGTGATCGCCCTCTCCTACCCGACCGAATGAGGAACGCGGCGGGAGAGCTGGCCGTTAATTCGCTCGAAGGAGACGAGAAATGGCCGAAAATCCCCGCACCACCACCGCGCGCGACACCGACGATCACGAAATGATCGAGCAGGCCGTGACCGACTCCGCGGACGGCGGTCAGCCGACTGGCAACACCGGCGGCAGTGGCGGCGGCGGCGCGCTCGCCCGTGATGTCGGCAGCCGCGACGACCTGACCCGCGCTACCGCCGATCCACAGGGCCACACCCGCGCGACCAAGCAGGACGACATCGACACCGGGCAGGCGCGCCCCTCGACCCGCGGCCCGGACCGGCAATAGCCGTCCAGTCTGCCGCCGTGCGCCCTCAGCGCGGCGGCAGGCGGTCCCGGATTTCGCCGATCCGATCGTGGATCTTGAACATCAGCACCCACAACTCGCAGGTGAAGCGCCACATCACCGCGCCGAATACTAGCAGGATCGCTCCGCCAGGGCTGCCGAGCAGACCCGCGACCGGAAAATAGGCCGTCGTGCCCAGTCCGCCGACCGCATAGACCACGACCAGCACCAATCCGGAAAAATAGATGACGCGGATGAGCGATGGACCGATCATGTGATCGAAGTTCAACAGCTTGCCGACGGAGCCCTTGGCGTCCGTTAGATCGAAGTCGTCGGCCATCATGTTTTCCCCCAGTGCCCGAACGGCGATCGCATCATCACAGCTTTCGAAGCGAAATAGAGCCTGATCGTGCGGTCGCCTTGCGGGAGCGGGCCGGGTCGGCGACAAGGGCGGGATGGAAGACACCTCCACCCGCAACATCGCCCTGTTGATCGACGCCGACAATGCGTCCGCTTCGACCCTCGACCCCGTGCTGACGGTGCTGGCGGAGCTCGGCACCGTCAACGTCCGGCGCGTCTACGGCAACTGGACCAAATCCGGGCTGAAGCCGTGGCAGGACATGGCGATCCGCCACGGCATCGAACCGCAGCAGCAATTCGACCTGACGAAGGGGAAGAACGCGACCGACATGAAGATGACGATCGACGCGATGGACTTGTTGTTCCGCGGTCGCGTCGAGGGGTTCGGGATCATGTCGTCCGACAGCGACTTCATGCCTCTCGCCATGCGGATCCGGCAGGACGGGCTGCCCGTCTACGGTTTCGGCGGATCGAAGACGCCGGAGGGGTTTCGGCAGGCGTGTACGCGCTTCATCGATGTCGGTGCGCTGCTGACCGAGCGCCCTGCCCCGGCCGCCGCCACACCGCCGACATCGGAAGACGTGCCGATCGAGCAGTCGCTGCCCCCCGCCATCGCCGGTCGCGCCGCGCCAAAGGCCAAGGCACCGGTGGGCGAGGACCTGCTGAAGCTGCTGATCGACGCCTATGACGCGACCAAGCGCGACGACAAGGGCTTCGTCAGCCTGTCGGCGATGGGGCAGCTGGCCGCCAACCGGTCGAGCTTCGATGCGCGCAACTATGGCTATCGCAATCTGGCCGATCTCATCAGGGCGGTGCCCAACTTCCAGTCGGAATCGCGCGAAGGTGGGCGGTTATACGTGAAGCGGGTGCGCTAGGGTTCCACCCCGCCCCTGCGTTGCCAAAAACCCGCGCCGTCGCTATCTCGCGCGCAACACTTCCGCCACTTCTCGAATACGGAGCGCGTGCCAGCATGGCCGTCCAGTACACCTACGTCATGAAGGGTCTGACCAAGACCTTCCCGGGCGCGAACAAGCCCGTCCTGAACAACATCCACCTGCAGTTCATCCCGTCGGCGAAGATCGCGATCATCGGCCCGAACGGTTCGGGCAAGTCGACCCTGATGAAGATCATGGCCGGTATGGACCCCGATTTCGTCGGCGAGGCCTGGGCCGCCGAAGGCATCCGTGTCGGGTATCTGGCGCAGGAGCCGCAGCTCGATCCGACCAAGGACGTGATGGGCAACGTCAAGGACGGCGTTCGCCCGGTCGCGGATCTGGTCGACCGGTTCAACGCGATCTCGGCCGAGATGGGCGATCCGCAGGACGACACCGATTTCGACGCGCTGATGGAGGAGATGGGCGAGCTTCAGGCCAAGATCGACGCGGTCGACGGCTGGTCGCTCGACAGCCAGCTGGAGCAGGCGATGGAAGCGTTGCGCTGCCCGCCCGGCGACTCCGCCGTCACGAACCTGTCCGGCGGTGAGAAGCGGCGCGTCGCACTCTGCAAGCTGCTGCTGGAGAAGCCGGACATCCTGCTGCTCGACGAGCCGACCAACCATCTCGACGCCGAAAGCGTGTCGTGGCTGGAAAACTACCTGAAGGAATATACCGGCAACGTCATCCTCGTGACGCACGACCGCTACTTCCTCGATAACGTCGTCAACTGGGTGCTCGAACTGGATCGCGGCCGTTACTACACCTACGAGTCCAACTATTCCGGCTATCTGGAGAAGAAGGCCAAGCGGCTGGAGCAGGAAGAGCGCGAGGAGGCCGGCAAGCAGAAGGCGATCGCCGACGAACTGGCTTGGATGCGTCAGACTCCGAAAGCCCGCCAGACCAAGTCCAAGGCGCGTATCCGTGCGTTCGACGAGCTGATGGAGAAGCAGGAGAGCCGCGTCGCCGGCAAGGCCGCGATCCTGATCCAGCTTCCCTCACGCCTCGGCGGCAAGGTCATCGAGGCGAAGGGCCTGACCAAGGCGTATGGCGACAAGCTGCTGTTCGACGGGCTGGATTTCACCCTGCCCCCAGGCGGGATCGTCGGGGTGATCGGGCCGAACGGTGCGGGCAAGTCGACGCTGTTCAAGCTCATCACGGGTCAGGAGAAACCGGACGAGGGCACGATCGAAGTCGGATCGACGGTGAAGCTCGGCTATGTCGACCAGAGCCGCGACGACCTCGATCCGAACAAGAACGTCTGGCAGGAAATCTCCGACGAGCTGGAGATCTTCCGCTTCGGCAAGCAGGAGATGGGCACGCGCGCCTATGTCGGCGCGTTCAACTTCCGCGGTCCCGACCAGCAGAAAAAGGTCGGCCAATTGTCGGGCGGTGAGCGCAACCGCGTTCACATGGCCAAGATGCTGAAGGAGGGCGGCAACGTCCTGCTGCTCGACGAACCGACCAACGATCTCGACGTCGAGACGCTGCGCGCGCTCGAGGAGGCGCTCGAGACGTTCGCGGGCTGCGCCGTGGTCATCAGCCACGATCGCTTCTTCCTCGATCGCCTCTGCACGCACATCCTGGCGTTCGAGGGCGACAGCCATGTCGAGTGGTTCGAAGGCAATTACGAGAGCTACGAAGAGGACAAGCGCCGTCGTCTGGGCGACGCCGCCGATCGTCCGACGCGATTGGCGTACAAGAAGCTGACCCGCTGACACGCTGCGCGTTCACGGCCCGCGTCGCAGAGCGGTAGCAAAAGGGCCGCGGCTTCATCGAAGCCGCGGCCCTTTCTGGTCAGGCGAACGACACCGTCCTCCGCGGCCGCCGGCGCATCCGCCCGCCGATCGCACCGACGCCGACGATCATCAGCGCCCATGCCGCAGGCTCCGGGACCGCGCCGATACCGGGCTGATAGGTCACGCCGATCCTGACATCATCCCAGACGGCGGTAAGGCCACGCGTTTCGAACGAGTCCAGGAACTCCAGCTTGAACACGCCGTCTCCCATCAGGAAAAAATCCATCCCCGCCGCCGCAAGGTCCATGGTGCCCGTGAACGTATCGGTTCCGGGCTGTTGCAGATCATAGGCTGGCTTGAATTCGACATCGTAGGAGCTGCTGCCGCCGAACCGGATCACGTGGTCCCAACGCCAACTGGGCACGAGCGCGGTCAACGTCAGGGTATAGGCGATGTTCGTGACATGGGCGTTGGCGCCCAGATTGTAGGTCAGCACGGTGTTGCCGGTCGTGCCCTGGGTGCCGTAAGCTTCGCCCCGGACAGGGCCGATATTCAGCGTAGCGGCCTGTGCCATAGGCGCCGATCCCAACAGTGCGACTGCGAAGGCCAGTTTCGTCATCATCGTCATTCTATGTCTTCCTGTCTTTGGGGCTGACCGTTCTGGCGACCCGTATTGCGATTCAATCCGGCCCTTCATTCGTCGCGGTACTGGCGGCGCATAAAGGGCCGCGGCGTTCATGAGCAGGGTTTCGGCTCATCCGTGTTGCCGTTCAGGCGGTAGTTCATCGACCACGTACCCGGCTCCATCTCCGGATCGCATGCCTGGACGGGACCGGTCCGCGGGAGCGCACCCTCGATCTTCACGCTATACGGAAACTGCGTTCCCTTCGGCGGGTCGTCGTTCTTCTGCCAGCCGAGCGATTCGTAGCGATACGGCGTCGCGGTGACCGCGAGATACAGTTTGGTGCCCGACGGAACAGCCAGCGACGTACTGCCGCTCGCCGTCCCCGCGGCCTTGCCGAGCGCGGAATAGACCGGAACGTCGCCGTCCTTTACCGCAACGATACTGAACCGCCACGCCGCCGAAGTCGCTGTCGTCCTGCCGGTCAGGGTGACCTTGACCGTGGTGCCCCCCGCGGTCAGCGGGACGAGATGGGTACCCCATTGCAAAAGCGGGCGTTCGCGCGGCGAAGCGTATACGGACGGCTGCGAGCCACCCGCCAGCGGCGTGTAAAGATGCGCCAGCGAGTTCGTGGTCGGCGTCGGGCGAAGACCGTCACGCATGTTGCGCTGGTTGAAGAAGTCCATCGTCACTAGCCGGGCACCGTACCATCCCATATCGTCCGCGAACGAAACATATCCCTGCGGATAGGCCCCGGTCTTCTGTCCCAGCGGGACCAGGGTTTCGACGAAGTCCTTCGTCAGGTTGGACCAGGCACCTGCCTGAACCGATGTCCTCCACGCGTTCCACGTCAGCGCCCGCGTGCGGTCGTTTTCGTAGAGGTAGTTCATGAAGGGATACGCTTCATAGCGCGACATCGAGAACAGGGGCCCGTTCTCGAGATTGTCCATATAATAGCGGGACGCATTGAAATGCGGGCTGACCGCGAATGCCGTCCATTCGGCACCGGTTTCCCAGATCGGCCCAGCCTCCGCCCGGCCGCGGAAACCGCCTGTGAAAAACTCGATCATGTGGCCGAACTCGTGCGCAAGCACCATCGATCCCTTGCCGAGTCCCCAGCCCGAGATGCCCATGGACTCGCCGGCAGAGGCCCCACACTCGTTGAGATCGCCCCCCGCATTCGGCCGACCCGTACCGCAGATGAAGATGTTCAGCTTCTGCTTGTCGGCGCTGTCGGCGAACGGCATCGGTGCGCCGATCACGTCGCGGTTGATGAGCCACTGCCGCTCGATCTGATCCGCGATATCACGGAGCGCCTCGGCCTTGGTCCGCCCCTGCGCCGTAACGGTGCGATGGAAATCGTAGCGACTATCGTCGCCGTTGCCGTACCAAATGGCGAAATGCTGGGTCTCCAGCAGCCGCAACTCGCCGCTGCGGACCAGCTCCGGCGAGGTCAACGGACTGGAATACTGGATGCGATAGGTCGCCGGGTCTGGTGCATAGGGATGGCGCGCCATCTCGGCGGAAATTATCGCGTTGTCGGCATCCGACAGGGAATCGGCGCGGAACTGCCGGCGGCAGCCATCTTCCAGTTCGAGAATAACGGTGCGGCGTTCTTCACCGAAATTGTCGGCATAGGCCTGGATCAGGCGAGCCGAGAATGGCGGTCCATAGGCCTGCGCCAAACTGCCTGCCGGGTTTGCCGGTTGCGAAGCCAGCCGCGGCGTCCAAGTCCGCGCCTCCAGCGTGCCCCAGGGCAAACGGGTCGATCGTGCCTGGCAGCCGAACGCCGTCGTATCGGCAGCGGTACGCGTGAAGCTGGAAAGGCCGATCGCGGGCGCCGGCTGATCCGCATCGTCCTTACATCCGCTCAATACGGCAAGCATGGCCGTACCTGCGAGAATGGCACTCCGCTTCATATTCGCTCCCCCCTCCCAATCTCTCGTATAACGTATACTTCATGCAAGACCGGCGCGAGTCCAGTGGTAATTGCTCTCACTGGTGAACTTTATGGATCTTTTATTTCACCGGTGTCGAGCGGTGGCGTCTCGAGGCGGTGGTCGCTAGGCTACCGGCATACCCAGAGGAAAAGTTCGCATGATCCGTCGACGCCCTGCCCTATTGCTCGCGCTGTTCGGCACCGCCATGCCGCTACAGGCGCAGCGCAGCACGCCCACACCGGTCGTCCTCGACGCAAAGATCGCCACGCTGCGGGACAAGGCGCTGGCGGACACTAGTGCCTATTCGATCGTCGAGGGACTGACGACCGAGATCGGCCCACGTCCGCCCGGCGGCTCTGCGGCGCAGGCGCGCGCGCGCGAATGGTCGGTGGCGCGACTGAAGGCGATGGGGTTCAGGAACGTCCGGATCGAACCGTACACGCTGCACAATGTGTGGGAGCGTGGAGCCGAAACCGGCGAGGTCGTTGCCCCCTATCCACAGCCGCTGCGCCTGACCGCGCTGGGTAATTCCGGTGCGACACCGGCGAACGGCCTGACCGCGCCGGTCGTGTACTTCGCGACGTTGAACGATCTGCTGCTCGCGCCGGAGGGCAGTCTGCGCGGCAAGATCGCGTTCGTCTCCAACACGATGCAGCCGACGCAGGACGGCTCCAGCTATGGCAGCCAGGGTTCGGCGCGCTTCGTGGGCCCCAATGTCGCCGCCAAGAAGGGCGCGGCGGCGCTCGTCATCCGCTCCATCGGCACCGATCACGGCCGCGGGCCGCATGCTGGGACGACCAACTTCGAAGCCGGCGTCACCCCTATCCCCGCCGCCGCGCTGTCTGTGGCCGACGCCGAGAACCTCGAACGCATGGTGAAGCTGGGCAAGCCCGTGACGCTGCGCCTCGTGCTGACGCCGCGCTTCGTCGGCGATCGCCAGTCGGGCAATGTCGTCGCGGAGGTGCCGGGCACGGACCGCGATGCCGGCATCGTGCTGGTCGGCGGTCACCTCGACAGTTGGGAACTCGGCACCGGTGCGATCGACGACGCGTCGGGGATCGCGATCACCGCCGCAGCGGCCAAGCTGGTGATGGACGCCGGCCGGCCGCGGCGCACGATCCGCGTCGTGTGGTTCGGCGACGAGGAGACCGGCGGCTATGGCGGGCAGGCCTATGCCGAGGCGCACAAGGGCGAACGCCACGCCACCGCCAGCGAAAGCGATTTCGGCGCGGACCGCGTGTGGCGGGTGGAGACGAACTTCGCCGGCGCCGCCAAGCCGGTCGGCGACCGGCTGGCGATGGCGCTCGCCCCGCTCGGTATCGTCCGCGGCACCGCGCTGGCGGGGGATGGCACCGATATCGGCCCGGTGATCCGCACCGGCGTCGCGGGCGTGGACCTCAACCAGTCGGGCCTGCGCTATTTCGACTGGCATCACACGCCGGAGGATACGCTGGACCGGATCGATCCGGCGCAGTTGCAGCAGAACGTCGCCGCATGGACCACGATGCTGTCGATCGTCGCCAACGCACCGGAAGAGATCGGGCCGGTAACCCCGCGCGGTTAAATGGAAATGCGGCGAAACGGTGTCGGCAAGGTTGCGCTGCGATGAATTGTGCATTGACCGGGGGGACCGGTCCGCTATGCACACCGGCTCGCGACGGCGATCGGGTCGGCCGCGAGGATTGCTATGCTTGGGAGCATTTGAATGAAGAAGATCGCTTTCGTTCTCGCTGCCGCCGGCCTGATGTCCGTGGCGGCTTGCTCGAAGTCGCCTGAGGCGGCTGCCGTCGAGAACAACGCCGACATGATGGCGGACAACATGGAAATGGCTGCCGACAACATGGACGCCATGGCCGACAACAGCTCCAACTCGATGGCTGCCGGTGCGCTTGAGAACGCCGCCGACAACATGAACTCGGCAGCGGACAACGTCCGTGACGCAGCCGACGAGAAGGCAGACAACATGCAGTAATGCCGCATCGGGTCCCCGGACCCGGTACGACTGCACGTCGAGGGGGCGCTTCCGGTGGGAGGCGCCCTTTTTCGTGCGTGTGCAGTGTGGGCACGGCGAGGGACGCCGGCCCCGTCGAGCGGCTCCAGTGCCGTTGTCGTAGCGCATCAGAAGGAAGTTGGTGGGCCCGGCAGGACTCGAACCCGCAACCTAGCCGTTATGAGCGGCCAGCTCTAACCATTGAGCTACAGGCCCCACCGCGGACGGCGGTAGCGCAGTCGCCCGCGCAAAAAAAGACCGCCGGCATCGCTGACGGCGGTTTCCCGAACGATCGCGTGATGGGCACGTGCCAGGCGCGCTACAGGCTCTCGCCAGCCTCGATCCGGCGCAGCTTCTCCGCGAAGCGCGCCTCCGACAGGCGGATACGGCGTCGCAGCACGCCCCCCAGCAGCCCCACGCCCAGGATCATCGTCGCCCAGCCCGCCGGCTCCGGCACCGCGGCGATCGTTCCGGATACGCTGGGCGCTGTCGCGACGGCGAAGTCGAACGTCTGGTTCGCGGCGTTCGTGATCGTGCCGGTGAACGATCCAGCCTTGATGCCGGAATTGGGGAACAGCGATCCGACCAGCTTGGCGTCGCCGTCGTCGACGCGGTCTGCGCCCTTGCCGGAGAAGGCGACATCCACGCCGGGCGCATCGCCGGCACGCATGAAGGTCAACTGATCGCCCTCGCGGCGAAGCCGGACACCCGACACATGCCGGTCCTCGATCGCACGGCAGGCCGCGGTATCGATGCCCCGCTCACACGGCACCGCCGCGACCGGCTTCGGCCTGTCGACGGCGGCTGCGGCCACCGCGGGCATAGCCAGGCCGACCACGGCAAAGCCGGTCGTTGCCAAGACCATGGCTGCCGTGCGTGATCCGAAGCTTAACATCGCATGAAGGCATACCCCAAATCGGTCCACGCGTACAGATGCGCCGCGCCACCGATGTGGGACACACGGGAGGGCGGATGCCGGGATCTGGACGAAGGCGTGCCGCACGTGATCCTCCGCGTGCCGGGATGCAGTGGAACGACGGGATCAGTCCCGGGCGGTAATTGGAACCGATGAACGCCCGGACCGTCGCCCCTCCTCCCTGGCTGAAGTGTCGGTCGAGCCCTCAAGCCGAGTGCGGTGCAGGTGCCGAAGGATGAGCGCCAGATCGCGCTCGTTGAGACCGGACCCCGCATCGATGAGGACGCCAGCCGGCAGCGGCTCGACCCACGCTGCCAGCCGGTTGCACGCCGCACCAAGTTCGGGATCAGCGGAGTCGTCAAAGGGAGCCATCGGCAGAGCTTAGTCCGCCGGGAATCGAGCGTCTACGATCCGCGAAGCGGGGGTGAGAGCGGGCCGAGATATCCTCGTACAGCCGTTACGTGCGGCTGATTTCGATCAATGAGTGCAACAAGACAAAGAGCCGTCATTCCGACAAGGCTTTTTATTTCACGGCGAAAGGCTAGAATCTTCCTTGTTGCTGACTGATGTGCAGCGGAACCCAAACTTTGCTAAGCAAATTAAAACGTATAGGGTGGCACCTACTGTGCAGTGGTAGGAGCTAAGCCGATGAACGTGCTCTATTCGAATTGGGGGTTCGAGCTAGTTGGCTATGATGCTGATATTTCGAATCTGGTAGACAAAATCAATGGCTCGATACGTGCGCCTGACGACTTTTTTGTTTCCCTCCTCGATGACTGCAAAGTCCTCCGGAGCTCCCGGTGGGATGCTACATCTGAACACTCGGAAGCAAAAACGATCGCAGAGGAAGATCTAGCGCTTTTACGAAGTTGCCTTTACGTCCTAGATCGCTCGCTCAGGATCAGTTTTGGGACCCTATTTTTCTCTAGAGCAGATGGATTTATAGATCAGCAGCGAACTTCATCTAGTATCTATGTCCGGACCAATCCCGCCGAGTATGCCTCGCCAGCTGAATTCAAAGATCTCGTCGACGCGGCCCGTGCAAGCGCACCACTTCGTATCGCCGCATCGGAACTCTCCGCCGAGGGTGGGTGGTTCGAAATCTACAAAACGATCGAGGCGTTAAAACGTTATTATGGCAACGAATCTAAGTTTTTTAGGTCCTTTCCTGCACTTAAAGCCAAGCTTGAGAGAACCAAGCGGACAGCCAACTCTTTCCGTCATGCAGAGGGATCATACGCGCCGATCAACGGACCGGTCGATTTAACGGCTGCCCGAGATTTGGTTCGGCTGGTTCTGACAGAAACCTTAAGTGGTAGCCGGCCTAAACGACCGCCACAGGATCAAGAGTTTGGCGTGCCGAACATAGCGTCTCCCGAAGGCACGCAGAAACTTGGTCTCAAACCGCTCATCATGGTCGAACAAAGGGCGTCTGCCTACGTCGGAGACACGCTCCGGGCCACAGATTGAAGCGCGTTAGCGCGCCAAGAGCTAGGCCGGCGCGATGCACGCTGCCGCGCTTCGATGTAAACCGCCTATAAATCGCCCCCGAAACGTCGTTGGAGGAATATTTGAAAAGTGGTCGGGGAGACAGGATTCGAACCTGCGACATCCTGCTCCCAAAGCAGGCGCGCTACCGGACTGCGCCACTCCCCGACGCTGAGTGGCCCTAGCCACCAAGGGGCGGGTAAGGCAAGCTGCATCGTCGTTTGACAGCGTCGATGCGCGTCGCCACCCCTCCCCTATGAGCGACGAGAGGGTATTCGCGACGCCCGCGGGCGTGGGGTTGGGGTCGCTGGCGACGATCGCGGACGGCGCGGCGCGCAATTTCGTGCTGCAACTTCGTGCCGGGCGCTTCCACGGTTTCGTCGTGCGGCGGGGCGAGGCCGTATTCGGCTATGTCGATCGGTGCCCGCACATGGGCGTGCCGATGGCGCAGCAGCTTGACCAGTATCTGACGCCCGATGGCTCGCTGATCGCGTGCAGCTGGCATTCGGCTCTGTTCAGGATCGACACGGGCGAATGCGTCGGCGGGCCGTGCACGGGGCAACGGCTGACGCCGTGGCCGGTCGTGGTTGCGGAGGGGCAGATCGTGACCGCTTAATCGGCGGCGGCGATTACCTCCGCCAAGGTCGTGGGCGCGATGCCTCGGTGGTCGAGGTGTGCGAACACCCGATCCCACCAATCATGGAACGCAGCCAGATCGGCACTGTCGCGAACGTAGGGCGTGTGCCCCGGCACCAGCGACGGCGAGTGGAAGGACAGCGTCAATAGCCGCACGCCATCGGCCGTCGCCCTGTCGATCGCCGCGATCGCCGCCGCCACCGGCATGTCCTCGGGCGTCAACGCCACGCGCTGGAGCAAGCCCGCGCGGGCGAACGCGCCGCGCCCATAGCGGCCAAGCCCGCGGTGCAGGCGGGCGCCCCCTGCCCGCGCCGCGCCCGTGAAGACGGTCGTCAGCGGCAGTTCGAGCATGTCCTCGCGCCGGAACGCATGCGGGCCGACCGCGGTGAAATCGGGGCCACCCTGCCCAGCATAATCATAGCCGCTGCGCATCGAGCTATCGACGCGGTAGCCGCGCGTCGCGAGCAGCCGCAACGTGCGGGGTCCGATACCGTAGCGTCCCGCGCGATAGCCCAGCGGCCGCGCACCCGTCGCCGCGACGATCGCGGCGGTCAGCACGTCGAGCTTCGCCGCCTCCTGCGCCTCCGGCAGCATCCCCGGATAGCTGGCGGCGGCGGCATCGGGTTCGTCGAAGGGGGGATTGACCCAGCCGTGCAGTTGCGCGCCGATCGCAGACCGTCCGTCCGCCAGCATCTCGCGCAGCATCGGTGCGGCGGCGGGATCGGTCGCGACGGGGTGGTCGATCAGGTACACCGGCGCGACGCCGCGGCCGGCAAAGCGGCGGTGCGCGTCGGGGAGCGCCGACAGCGCGGTCGTCGCGCGCTGCATACGATCGAGCGGGGCGGACCAGTCGAACTCCTCCTCGACGTCCACGGTCACCAAAAACCGCGTGCCGAACGACTTCGGCCACGCGATCCGCTCCTCCGGACGAGCTGCGGCCACCCGGAACGGCGCGTCGCTCACCGTAGTTCGGATGACGCCTGTCCCGAAGGGGCATGTCCCACGACCTCGTCGCGAACCGCCGGATCCCCGAGGGCTGCGTCCCGCACCGCCGGCAGCGACAGCGTCAGGCGGTCGGCGCCGATCGTCAGCGAGCCGCCCAGTTCCGCCGCGAGATTGCGGACCAGTCGCAGCGTGAAGCCGGCCCCCAGCAACGGTGCGCCCATGTCATCCGCGTCGCCGCCATCGTCCAGGCGGAACAGCGCCTCCCCCACCAGATCGCGGAGCGCCCGGGGGCGGTCGATCAGGATTAACGCCGTCGCGCCCGCCGCGATCGCGCTGACGCCGATCCGCTCCCCCGCGCCCGTCGCCGCCACCAGCGTGGCGATCAGCCGGGCCAAAATGCGCTCGACGGCGGGTTCGTCAGCGTCCAGCGTCAGGTCGGCTAGATCGAACGCCAGCACCGCACCCCGCGTCGAGATCAGCGCGTCGAGATCGTCGGCGATCCGCTTCACGAGTGGAAGCAGCGCGACAGCGGCGGGCCGCAAGTCGAGCGCCGCGCTATCCAAGCGGGCGGCGGTATCGAGATCGTCGATCGCCGCGATCAGGTCCGATGCCTGCTGTCCGATCCGTTCCGCCCGCTGGCGGTAGGTTTCCGGCACCGGCCCCATCAGTTGCGCGGAAATGAGTTCCGAAAAGCCGGCGACGGCGTTGGCTGGCGTCCGCAGTTCATGCACCAACTGACGCAGCGAGTCCGAGGCCGGCGAGCGGCGCGGCTCGACCGGAGCAGCGCTTTCGTGGCGGAACGGGCGGCGGGCAGTGCCCGCGAAACCGGTGAACCGGCCGGTGCCGCGGTCGAAATCGGGCATGCCTGCGACGCGCCAGGACCCGGCCGCGTCGCTTGCGCCTTCGATCTCCAATCGCAAGTCGGCGAAGCGTGCACGGCGGCGCAGTGCGGCGGCGATGCCGGCGTCGACCTTGACCATCCCCTGCCGGCCCGGTCGGGCCAGCCCGACCCCGACCAGTCCAGCGCGACCGACGCCATCGACCCAGCGGATCACGCCGGTGGCGTCGGTGAGGAAGCGGAAGCCGGCAGGCGCTGCGATAGCCTCTACCTGCTCGGGTGCCGGATGTTCGCGTCGAAACGCATCGATCCGTGCGACGATGTCGCTGATCGCGAAGCTGGGTTCCGGATCCGCAACCAGAGGCTCCTCCGCGCGGCGGAGCGCCTCGGCGACCAGCGGCAAGCCACGCGCGACATCACCCAGCATCACGAACGGGGTGGGCGACAGCGGAGCGTCGGGTACGATCGTCGGCGAAGCCGAAGCGACGGGTCGCTGATCGGCGAGCGTGAAGTCGACGCTGCCGAAGCTCTCCAGCCCGCGCACGACCTGGGCGGGCAGATCGCGTCGGCCGCGCAGCACCGCGCGGCCCGGCGGCGTCAGGCGCGGAAGCAGTGCGAGCCACGCAGCGGCATCCAATTCCGCCATCCGCAGTACCGGCGCGGCGACCATCAGCTCGTCCTCCGCGAACAGCGCGACGAGCTCGGCGGGAGGACGGGTGAACGCCAGTGCCCGCCCGCTCGCGGCACGCACGCTCATCGGCACATCGGGCCGGAGCATTTGCAAGCGCGCCAATCCGGCATCGTCCGCCGCAATCCGGCCGCGCCCCATCAAATCGACCAGTTGCCGCCACGCCGCGGACGCACCAAAACCGGTCGCCATGTCGGCGGATAGGACGGTGCGGAGGCTGTCGTCGAAGCGCAAATGGAGGTCCAGACGGCGGGAGGCTTGTTCGTAACGTTTCCTTAACGATGATCCTGACGTTGCGGAACGATCCATTTCGGCACGTCACATAGTGGGACAATTGCGGTTGTTGGCAACAATATTATCGCTAAAGGGGGCTTTATAACCCGAATCGAACGATTGACGGAGTGTATCAGTATGTCTCTCGACCGCATCGACCGCCAGATCCTGTCGTTTCTACAGGCGGACGGTCGCATGACCAATGTCGAGCTGGCGGATCGCGTCGGGCTGACGGCCCCGCCCTGCCTGCGTCGCGTCCGCGCGCTGGAGGAAGCCGGCGCCATCCGCGGCTATCATGCCGACCTCGATGCGACCCGGCTCGGTTTCCCGATCACCGTCTTCGCAATGGTGTCGCTGCGCAGCCAAGCGGAGGCGGACCTGACCGCGTTCGAGAACCACGTCGCTGCGATCCCCGAAGTCCGCGAATGCCACATGCTGAACGGCGAGATCGACTTCATCCTGAAGATCGTCGCTGCCGACCTCAAGAGTTTCCAGGAACTGTTGACGACGCAGCTCACGCCGGCCCCGAACGTCGCCAGCGTCAAGACCTCGCTGACGATCCGCACCGCCAAGTCGGTTTCCGGCGTGCCGGTGCCGCAGGAATAGGACGCCCCTAACGGGCAGCAAAAAGGGGACGGCATCGCTGCCGTCCCCTTTTAAATGCCCAGTCGGACAGCTCAGGCGGCGGGCGCCGGAGCCTCCAGATACGCGGTCCAGAGCTGCGCGATGCCGGTGCGCGGGGCGCCCTTGACGGCCCCGAACGCCGCCTTCGCGCCCTCGCGGTCACCGCCGCGGACCAGTGCGATACCGAGACGCGTATTGACCTCGTCCGCATCAACGCCGCCCTTGGTCAGCGCCAGACGGTACAGCTCCGCCGCCTTGGTGTAGTTTTCCAGACCCAGATAGCCATCCGCCGTCGCAACGGCGATCTTGCCGTCCGCCGCCGCCGTCGCGCGCTTCTCCTGCGGCGCGATCGGGCCGTCCGCCTTGATCGAGGTCGTCGCCGCCGCCAGCAGATCCTTCGCCTGCGTATTGCCGGCCGGGATCTTGCCGTTCGCCATGCCTTCCTTCAGCACGGTCTGCGCCTCGTTCGGCAGGCCGCGGCGCTGCACGTCGTCGGCATATTCCAGATAGTCGTTCTGGTCCGCCAGCGACTTGGTCTGGCGCATCAGGCGGAACAGGTCGATCTTCTGGGGGTCGGTCAGCTTGGCGATCGAATTCCCCGACAGACCGTAGGTCACGATCACGTCGCGCCAGTTCTTCGCCGTTGGATAGGCGGTGACGTAGCTACGCAGCCAGTCGCCGGTCGTCGGCAGCTTCGCCTGGTTGGCACGCGCGATGCCGTAACGGAAATAATCCTCCGGCGGCTTCTGACCGGCGGCGACCTGCGCCTTGATCGATTCCTGAAGGTCGGCGAGGCCACCGGCCACGTCACCGCTGCTGACCTTCGCCTGCGTGATCTGAAGATTCAGGTTCGGATCGGTGTAGCCGAGCTGCTTCGCCTGGGCGAAATACTGGAGCGCGACGGGGTACTGCTTGCCGTTATAGGCCAGCGCGCCGCGGCGATACGCGTACTTCGCCTTGTCGGCGGCGGGCGTCTGCGGATTGGCGATCAGCGCGTCGAGCGGTCCAGCCAGCGCGGTCTCGTTCAGCGGCGCATTCGGGTTCGCGGTCTGCTGCTGAACCAGCTTCTGGTTCTCCATGTCGTAGCGCAGAGCGGCGGCGAGATACTTGTCGTCGTCGGTCTTCACTGCGGCGTCGACCTGACCCAGCGCGGTTTCGGCGGTGGCGAAATCCTTCGCGGCGATCGCCGGCTGCGCGACCTGCGCGGCCTTCATGACCTCCGGGCTGTACTTCGGGCCGGCCTTCTCTTCCTTCTTGGCCGCTGATGCGGGCACCGTCAGGGAAAGGCCGCTGACACCGGTCAGCGCCAGCACCAGCGCGAGCTTCGAGATCGTCTTCATCGGGAAAGTCTCTCCAATCGGGCATTTAAGCCCCGTTTGACCGTATCTGCCGACCGGAAGGGTCGCGTGGCAAGCGTCATTAACGATGCCGCCTCACCCCTTCAAGCAAGTGCGAGGATGTTGGTTCCTTCCGGGAAATGCGCTGAACCGCGATTGAACACCCGCTTCAAGGCTCCGATTGAACCGACGCGCCACCCCCGCTAACCGCCGACGATGATCGCCGTCATCTCGCCCGCCAAAACGCTGGACTACGACACGAAGCTGCCGCCGGTCACGCCGACGAAGCCCCGCTTCGCGGAGGAGGCGGCCAGCCTCGCCCGATCCGCGGCGCGGCTGCCGCAGAAGCGTCTGCGCGAGTTGATGCATATCTCGCCCGCGTTGGCGAAGCTGAACGCCGATCGATTCCGCGACTTCGCTGGCGCACAGGAACGGCCGGCGCTCTACGCCTTCGCCGGCGACGTCTATACCGGGCTGGATGCCGCCACGCTCGACGAGGCGTCGGTCGATTACGCTCAGGACCATCTGCGTATGTTGTCGGGGCTTTACGGGCTGTTGCGGCCACTCGACGCGATGAAGCCCTACCGGTTGGAGATGGGCACTCGCTGGGCACCGCGAAAGGCGAAGCTGACCGACTGGTGGCAGGATCGCATCGCCGATGCGCTCGCCGGGGATCTGGAAAAGGAAGGTTCCGGCACAGTCCTCAATCTCGCCAGCCAGGAATATTGGGCGGCGGTAGAGGGCCGGTTGCCCGCCGATGTCCGCGTGATCGCCGTGGATTTCCGCGACGGCGACCGGTTCGTCAGCTTCCACGCGAAGACGGCGCGAGGGATGATGGCGCGCTGGCTGGTCGAGCACCGCGTCGCCGATGTCGAGGCGATGAAGGGCTTCGACACCGATGGCTATCGCTTCGTCGCGGACGAGAGCGACGACACCCGATGGAGATTTTCGCGATGACGGCGATCGTCATAGGGGCGTCTGGCGGCATCGGCGCAGCAATGGTCGAGGCGCTGCGGGACGAGGAAATTGCCGTCCGCGGCTTCGCCCGCAGCTTCATCGGGCCTGACCATCTCGACCTGACCGACGAGGCGAGCATCGCCGCCGCCGCCGCGTCGCTGACGACGCCACCGACCCTGGTCTTCCTCGCCACCGGTCTGCTGCACGAGGACGAGCGATCGCCCGAAAAGGGGCTCGCCGCGCTCGACGCCGAATGGCTGATGCGCCAATATGCGATCAACACGATCGGCCCGGCGCTCGTCGCCAAGCACCTGCTGCCGAAGATGCCGAAGACGGGCCGCTGCGTGTTCGCAGCCCTGTCCGCGCGGGTCGGCAGTATCGGCGATAACCGGCTGGGTGGTTGGTATGGCTATCGCATGGCGAAGGCCGCGCTCAACCAGTTCGTCCGCACCGTGTCGATCGAGGAAAAACGGCGGAACGATCGCAGCATCGTCGTCGGGCTGCACCCGGGGACCGTCGACACGGCGCTGTCGAAGCCGTTTCAGGGCAACGTCCGCGCCGACCAGCTCTTCACGCCATCTCGCGCCGCGGTGCAGTTGCTCGACGTACTCGACGCGCTGAAGGCGCCGGACACGGGCAAGCTGTTCGACTGGGAGGGCAAGGAAGTCACGCCGTAACGGGCGCCCTTCCCCGTCATGCCGGGTTTGTCCCGGCATCCACCCGCCCGCGAAAAACGATCGACGAATACGCGGCACCGTGGATGCCTGGACAGGCCCGGGCATGACGAAGCGCATCGGCCGTCTCGCTTAGTGCATCAACATAAACCCCTCCGGCGGGTGCCGGCGTTCAAGCTCGGCAAACGTCGAGAGGTGCACGAAGCCGCCGGCAACTGGACCCCGGCCTCCGCCGGGTGGAGGTGCGGGCAACGGCTCACACGCGTCCTAAACACCTGCACTCGTGACCATTTTGTCACCTCCCCGCCAAGCACCCGCCATCCGCCGGAGCCGATAGGGGCCCTAGACGGCGTCGTTCTCCCGGCGGCGTCGTCGCCTTATCCAACCGGAACAAGGATCGCTTCGATGACCAAGTCGCTCCCCTTCGCCCTGCTCGCCGCTGCGTCGATCGCGTCGGGAGCCGCCGCCGTGGCTGCCGCCACTCCGCAGGCGGCGCATCCCGCTACCACCGCCCACGTCGTCACCAAACAGCGCGCGGTCACGACCAAGGTCGCCGGCAAGCCGACTTCGGCGCGCGTCGCCACCGCAACGCGCACCGCCGCCGTCGTGCACACGCCGGGCGGCCGCATGGTCACGACCAAGACATCGACCGGCAAGACCGTGACCTACGACTGCCGCAAGCCCGGCAACAAGGCGAAGGCCGCCTGCAAGGGCTGAAGACCTACCCCGTTCCCCACCGCCCACGCACGCGCCTCCCCGTACGCGTGCGTGGGCCGAACGATTCCGATCCGCACCTCGCACGCGCGCGCACGCGTGGACAATGGCTGCCGGACGACCTAGGACTGCCACACCCCTGTAACGATCCGGATACTGACCTTGGCCGACGACATCGTCCTCGCCGATCCTCCCGCCAATCCCGATGGCATGCCGACGATCTCCATCGTCGACGAGATGAAGTCGAGCTACCTCGACTATGCGATGAGCGTCATCGTCGCGCGCGCGCTGCCCGACGTTCGCGACGGACTGAAGCCGGTGCATCGCCGCATCCTCTACTCGGCGTACGAAAGCGGCTTCGTCGCGGGCAAGGCGTATCGCAAGTCGGCGCGCATCGTCGGTGACGTGATGGGTAAATACCACCCGCACGGCGACAGCGCGATCTACGACGCCCTCGCGCGGATGGCGCAGGACTGGTCGATGCGGGTGCCGCTGATCGACGGTCAGGGCAACTTCGGCTCGATGGATCCCGATCCGCCCGCCGCGATGCGCTACACCGAGGCGCGGCTGGCCAAGGTCGCCAATTCGCTGCTCGACGGGCTCGACAAGGATACGGTCGATTTCACGCCGAACTATGACGGTTCGGAGCGCGAGCCGTCGGTGCTGCCCGCGCAGTTCCCGAACCTGCTGGTCAATGGCGCCGGCGGCATCGCGGTCGGCATGGCGACCAACATCCCGCCGCACAATCTGGGCGAAGTCATCGATGCGTGCTTCGCATACCTCGACAATGGCGCGATCACGTCGGAGGAACTGACCGAGATCGTTCCGGGTCCGGACTTCCCGACCGGCGCGATCATCCTCGGCCGCGCCGGTGCGCGCTCCGCGTACAGCACCGGCCGCGGCTCGATCATCGTCCGCTCGCGCTACAAGATCGAGACGAAGAGCGGCGATCGCCAGTCGATCATCCTCACCGAAATCCCGTACCAGCAGGGCAAGAACGCGCTGGTCGAAAAGATCGCCGAGGCCGCCAAGGAAAAGCGGATCGAAGGCGTCAGCGACATTCGCGACGAGTCGAACCGCGAGGGCGTGCGGATCGTCATCGATCTGAAGCGTGATGCCACGGCGGAGGTCGTGCTCAACCAGCTGTGGCGGCACACGCCCGCACAGGGGTCGTTTCCCGCCAACATGCTCGCGATCCGCGGCGGTCGGCCAGAACTGCTCAACCTGCGCGATATCATCGCCGCGTTCATCGACTTCCGCGAGCAGGTCATCACCCGCCGCTCGAAGTTCGAACTGGCGAAGGCGCGGGACCGCGCGCACCTGTTGCTGGGCCTCGTCATCGCCGTCACTAACCTGGACGAAATGGTGCGGATCATCCGCGGATCGTCCAGCCCCACCGCCGCGCGCATGGCGTTGCTGGCGCGCGAATGGCCGGTCGCGGAGATCGCGCCGTACCTGCGGCTGGTCGAGGCGGTCGAGGTCGACCATGTCGGCGACGTCTATCGCCTGTCCGATGCACAGGTCCGCGCGATCCTCGACCTGCGTCTCCACCGCCTCACCGCGCTCGGCCGTGACGAAATCGGCGACGAGTTGAAGACGCTGGCCGACTCGATCGGCGAGTTGCTCGAAATCCTCGCCAATCGCGTGAAGCTGTACGAGGTCATGCGCGGCGAGTTGAAGGCGATCCGCGACCAGTTCGCGACGCCGCGCCGCACGGAGATCGCCGCCGCCGCCGATGGTATCGACGACGAGGACCTGATCGAGCGTGAGGACATGGTCGTCACCGTGACGATGGAGGGGTATATCAAGCGTACCCCGCTCGACACCTTCCGCTCGCAGCGCCGCGGCGGCAAGGGCCGCGCCGGCATGGCGACGAAAGACGAGGATGCCGTCACCAGCCTGTTCGTCACCTCGACGCACACGCCCGTCCTGTTCTTCTCGACCGCCGGCAAGGTGTACCGCCTGAAGGTCTGGCGCCTGCCCGAGGGGGGCCCGGCCACCCGCGGCCGACCGATGGTCAACCTGCTGCCGCTGGCACCGGGAGAGACGATCTCCACCGTCCTGCCGCTACCAGAGGACGAGCTGCGCTGGGGCGACCTGCACGTCATGTTCGCCACCGCGAAGGGGTCGGTGCGCCGCAACAGCATGGACGCGTTCGCGAGCATTCGCACCTCCGGCAAGCTCGCGATGCGCTTCGACGAAGGCTCCGACGATCGCCTGATCGGCGTATCGCTGCTGACCGAGGAGGACGACGTCCTGCTCGCGACGCGTCAGGGGCGCGCGATCCGCTTCTCCGCCACCGACGTGCGTGAGTTCCAGAGCCGCGATTCGACCGGCGTTCGTGGTGCGCGCCTGGCGGACGGAGACGAGGTCATCTCGCTCTCCGTCCTGCGCGGCTTCGACGCGACGCCGGCCGAGCGCGAGGCCTATCTAAAGGCCGCGCCGTGGAAGGAGGGCGAGCGCGAGATCACCCTCGAACCCGATCGCATGGCCGAGTTCGAAGCAGCGGAGGAGTTCATCCTCACCGTCACCGCCAACGGCTATGGCAAGCGCACCTCCGCCTACGAATATCGCCGCACCAATCGCGGCGGTCAGGGCATTACCAACATCGTCACCTCCGACCGCAACGGCCCGGTCGTCGCCAGCTTCCCTGCGCATTCGGGCGAGCAGCTGATGCTGGTCACCGATCAGGCGAAGCTGATCCGCCTGTCGGTCGGAGATACCCGCGTCACCGGCCGCAACACGCAGGGCGTCACCCTGTTCAGCGTCGGCAAGGGCGAACATGTCGTCTCCGCCGCGCGCATCGACGAGGAGGAGGAGCCGGAGAACGAAGCCGAGGCAATCGTCGCCGACGAACTGTCGGCCAGCCCCGCCGCACCCGCCGACGATGCGCTGACGCTGGACGATGGTACGGGCCCGCAGACGCTGGACGAGCAGGTCGACGAGACTGACGACGGGGACGACGCGGAATGACGACCCAGACGGCGTACAAGGTGCTGACCGCCGACCAGATGGCGACGCTGGAGCGGGACGGCCGGTTCGACGGCGCACCGGTGGATGTGGCGGACGGTTACATCCACCTCTCCACCGCCGATCAACTGACGGAAACGGTCGACAAGCATTTCGCCGGGCAGCACGACCTGTACGTCGCTGCCGTCGATCTCGGCAGTTTCGACGCATCGCTGAAGTGGGAGGAAAGCCGTGGCGGCCAGCTCTTCCCGCATCTTTACGGCCCGCTGCTCCTGGAAACGGTCATCGCTTATGGGCCGCTCGAACGTGATGACGATGGCTTGGTGAAATTGCCCGTCGCGGGTTGAAGCCTGCGCGCAACCGAACCGCGCCTTCGCCGGTTTGGCCTGCATGACCCACACACCTCCCGTCCCCGCCGGCAATCAGTCGCCCTACCCGCTCCAGACACCACCCAAGCCCCACACCGAGCACGCACCGCCGCCGGGTGATCCGCGCGTCGCCGCCACCCCGCCCGCCGGCAAGTCGCCAAACATGGGCCTGATCGCGCTCGCCGCCGGTCTGGGGCTTGGGCTCGCTGCCGTCGCGGGCGGGCTGTTCGTCGCCTCCCGCGACAGCGGCAAGCGGAAGAAGCCGAAACGCAAACCGAAGCCGGGACCGAAGGCGAAGAAGCCTGCCGCCTGATCGTGTCAGGCGAACAGGTCCACCACCTCGATACCGTCCGCCACCTCGCCCCGCATCGCCGCGATCAGCAGCGTGCGGTGGCAGTGGCATGGATCACGCTCGTAACATACCAGCGCGCTGGGGCGTTCGGCGGCCAGCGCGAGCATCACCGCCGCCTCGGCCTGAGCCTCCGGCAGTTCCAGCTGTTCGGCGTAGACGGCCTCCAACGTTGCCACATCGCCCTTCTTGGCCGCATCCCGTCCCCGCTTGGGCGTACCCAATGCGCGAAGGTGCCGATATTCGATCCCCGCCTCTCCCAGCGACGCCGCGAGCGACGACTTGGAAAAGCCCGGCCGCCGGGACAATGGCAGTGCACGGACATCGATCACCCGCTCGACCCCCGCCGCCGCCAGCGCCGCGATGAAGTCGGCGACGGTCGTCGCTTCGTACCCGATGGTGAAGACCTTCATGGTCCGGAGATGGCAACGAACACGCCTCGGCTCAACCACCTTGGCCGCCTGGCTCCCGCGCCGATCCATCTGCGGCGGACATAGCGATCGGTCCCGGCTGCATGCGTTTTCCCGTGACTTTTGGGACCAATCGCGGTGAACGACGGGCATGACACACGACATTCACATCGTCGGCGGCGGCCTCGCCGGGTCCGAAGCCGCTTGGCAACTGGCGGAGGCCGGCGTTCGCGTCCGCCTGTCCGAAATGCGCGGCTCGGGTGAGCGGACACCCGCCCACCAGACCGATGATCTCGCCGAACTCGTCTGCTCCAACAGCTTCCGCTCCGATGATGCCGAGGCCAATGCCGTTGGCCTGTTACATCAGGAGATGCGCGGCCTCGGCTCGCTGATCCTGCGCGAGGCGGACAAGCATCGCGTTCCCGCCGGCTCCGCGCTGGCGGTCGACCGCGACGGCTATTCCGCCGGCGTGACCGCCGCGCTTGCCGATCATCCGAACGTTACGCTGGTCCGTGAGCGGATCGACACGCTACCGGACGGGCCGACGATCCTCGCCACCGGCCCCCTCACCGCCGCCTCGCTGGCGGAGGCGATCGGCGCCGCGACGGGCAAGGAGTCGCTCGCCTTTTTCGACGCGCTCGCGCCGATCGTCCACCGCGACAGCATCGACATGGACGTGGCATGGTTCGCCAGCCGCTGGGACAAAGGCGAGACGAAGGATTACATCAACTGCCCGATGACGAAGGACGAGTATCTCGCCTTCCACACCGGCCTGGTCGAGGGCGAAAAGACCCCGTTCAAGGACTGGGAAAAGGACACGCCCTATTTCGAGGGGTGCATGCCGATCGAGGTGATGGCCGAACGCGGCGTCGACACGCTGCGCTACGGCCCGATGAAGCCCGTCGGCCTCGACGATCCGCGGACCGGCCGCTGGCCGTATGCCGTCGTTCAGTTGCGGCAGGATAATGCGCAAGGCACGTTGTGGAACATCGTCGGGTTCCAGACCAAGCTCAGGCATTCCGAGCAGGTGCGCCTGTTCCGCACCATCCCCGGCCTGCAGAACGCGGAGTTCGCGCGGCTGGGCGGGCTCCACCGCAACACCTTCATCCGCTCGCCTGAACTGCTCGACCCGACGTTGCGGCTGAAATCCCGCCCCAACATCCGCTTTGCCGGGCAGATCACCGGGTGCGAGGGCTATATCGAGAGTGCGGCGATCGGCCTGCTCGCGGGGCGGTTCGCGGCGGCGGAGTTGCGTGGAGAAACCTTGCCGCCGCCGCCGGTGGAGACTGCGCTCGGCGCGCTGCTCGGCCATATCACCGGTGGCGCTGAGGCGGAGACGTACCAGCCGATGAACGTCAATTTCGGCCTGTTTCCGCCGATCCCCGGCCGAACAAAGAAGGCGGATCGCAAGCGCATGTATACCGACCGGGGCCGGGCCGCACTGGCGGAATGGCTCAACTCTCCTCCGCCGCCGGCTCCCGCTCCCCAGCGGGAGGACAGCGCAGTTTCGGCTTCCGCTTGACCGCAGTCGTGGCGAATTCGGCGGCGGTCATGCCGCCGGATTTGTCACGATCGGCAGTGGCGAACTTGGTGGCTGCCTTCACCGCCCATTCGTCGAACGACAGTTTGCCATCACCGTCCACGTCGAGTTTGGCGTACGCCTTGCGCCGCTGTGCCAAATATTCGTCGCGCGTGACATCGCCGTCGCGGTCCTTGTCATACCGTCCGAACCTTTTCTGCTCGCGCGTTTCAGCCGTCGCCTCCGGGACCGGGGCGGTGTCGGTTGCCGCGGCCCGGCTTTGCGCCGCGGGCGCGGACGGCAGTAACCGCTCCGACGCAGCGCCGCCGCGATCCCACGCCATCACGCCCGCCGCCAACGCCGCCAGCCCGGCCACACCGCCCGCCATGTATCGCCACATCAGACCACCCCCACATCAAAGATGCGCAGGCTAAAGCAGTTTTCTTGAGTGCGCTACGTCCCTGTCAGTCGGTGCCGGATCAAACGGAACGCCAGCGCAGGACCGGGAAGCCTGTCGGGGGCGGCCAGTGCAGCCCGCGCCACGAGTGCCAGCGTTGCCAATGGTCGCAAACGTCTTGGCCAGCGCATTGAGAACGCGGCGTCAAATCGCTGTTCAGCCAGTGTCCGTGCCTTGGCCGACGCGAGCTGATCCGTCAGCCGCGGTACGAGATCGGCTAACGCCCATCCCTCGCCCGCCATAGTGGCTCCGCGCCGATCCCCTTCTCCGGGAGCCACGATCGTCGCGAGCAGCTGGAACAGCCGACCACCGCGCTCCTCCGCAAACCGGTTCAGCGCCGGCGCGTCCAGGTCGGGTTCCAGGAGCACCTCCCACCCCTCCACCATCGCGGCGAGCTTAGCCCCGGACACACCCGCAGGCAGCGCGTCCGTCGCCAACCCCTGCAACACCGGCTGCGCAGGCGGTGCCTTGTCGTCAAGGTCGCTCAGCGCCCCATGCCACCACGTCAGTCGCATCTGTCCGATCATCGGCTCGCGAGTCGTGCGCAGGATTTGACCCAACGCGCTGTCGAGCGCCAAGACCGCCTCCACTGCCGGGCGTCGGGCGACCGGCATATGCGCCATGGTCAAACGTCGCGCGATATCAGCGGCGTGCGTTGCATCAACTTGGCTATTCTGACCGTAGTTCATGTTTTCCTGAAGGATGAGGCTTTCGAACCGAATCTTTACTAACACAGGATAAGGCGGACTCATGTACTTCCGCCCGTTTCTCACGAACCCCCTTGGGTGGTTCCCCCGCAAGGGTCTGCTTGCAGACCGCCGCGGGGCGGTGGCGGTAGAATTCGCGATCTGTGCTTCCGCCTTCTTCGCATTGTTGATCGCCTGTGCACAGACCGTCCTGATCTTCTTCGCGCAGCAGGCTCTCCAGACCGGCGCGGAGGCCGGCGCTCGCTACATCATGACCGGGCAAGCCAAGCAGGCAGCGATGAGCGCCGCCCAGTTCCGCACCTACGCCTGCGGACAGATGCCGCGCATCTTCGACTGCAACAACCTGATCGTCGACGTGCGAACCGCCACCGACTTCTCCAATATCGACACCGACACGCCCGGCATCACCTATAATCCCGACGGCACGGTTTCGAACGCGTGGCAGTTCAATTCGGGCGGCAGCCAGTCGATCATGATCGTCCGGCTCATGTACTTCTGGAACGTGCAGCTCGGTCCGCTGAGCCTCGACTTCTCCAACGCCGGTCGGGGCAAGCGCCTGTTGATCGGCACGATGGTGTTCAAGTCGGAGCCTTACCGGTCATGATCCGCTCGCTGCGCAATAATGCCCGCGGGATGGCGATGGTCGAATTCGCGATGGTCCTGCCGATCCTGATCACGCTGTTTCTCGGCGGGTATCAGCTGACCCAAGCCTCCGCATGTCAAAGACGCGTAACGATCGTCGCGCGCTCCATCGCCGATCTCGTGTCGCGCTACGACACGATCAGTGCGGCGGAGGTCGGTACGATCCTTGACGCGTCGACCCAGATCATGGCCCCGTATGACGTCGTGGCGGCCCAGTCCCGCGTCAGCCTGATCAAGGTCGATGCCGCCAGAAACGTCACCGTGGTCTGGAGCGTCACCAAGAATGGGGTCGAGCGCCCGACCGGCACCTTCACCGGTCTGCCCGCCGCAATGAGGATCGCCAACAGCTACTATGTGCTTGGCGAAGTCGCGTACGACTATCGCCCGATCGGCGGCCAGTTCGCCTGGCCGATCAACTTCACCCAGTCGCTGTTCATGGTTCCCCGCAAATCGACTTACGTGGATTGCTCGACATGCTGACGCACGCGATCCTTCGCCGCCTGGCCGAGCTGCGCCGGGACCGGCGTGGCAACATGCTGATGATCTTCGCCTTCTCCATGATCCCGCTCACCTTCGCGACGGGCATGGGCATCGATTACGCGGGCGCGATGCGGCTTCAGACACGGCTCAACGCGGTGACCGATGCGGCGTCGCTCGCCGGCGTCACTGCGCCGATGATGAAGAACACGATGGATGTGGCGTGCAAGGCCGCGCGCAGTACGTTCGAAAGTCAGTCCACCGCCATCCCCGGCTTGGCGATCGACACGACGCGTGCGTCCGGCCTGACGATCACGGTCACCGACACGCTGCCGATCGGTATCCCGGTCACGATCGTCTGTCCGGCCAGTGGCACACCAATCGTGCCATTTTCGCGCCCGCTCAGCAGGACCGTCGTGGTCACGTACAATGCGACGTCCGCCAACGGCTTCTCGGGCATTCTTGGCAAAGCCACGCTGGACATCGGCGGCTCCGCGACCGCCAAGACCACGATCGCGCCATACATCGACATCCATCTCGCGCTTGATACTTCGCAGTCGATGGGCTTGGCCGCGACGGATGCCGAAGCGCTGAAACTCTGGAATGCAACCAAGTTCTATAATAATCGAGGTTGTCAGTTCGGCTGTCACGCCAAAGATCCCAACGAGAGATACTCGATGGAGCAAATCGCGCATATGGTGGATGCCAAGATGCGAATCGACGTACTGCGCGAAGCCACGATGGACATGATCGATACGGCCGTTGCCGGCCAAGGCAACGACCAGACCTATCAGTTCGGCCTCTACCGGATTGGGAAGAACTCCGGCCGCTGGAACATAGGCGTCGACGAATACGTAAAGCTGACGACCGATCTCGCCAGCGTGCGCAGCAAGGTCAGCTCGCTCACGCTCAGCGACAATGATGGGGCGATCGGCTTCGGCGACACGGATTTGCCGACCACCGCCAATTTTGTTCTGCCCTATATCAAGGCTACGAGCACCAGCGTCGATGACGGGACGACGCAGGCGAAGGCCCGTAAGTTCTTTTTCATGGTCACGGACGGCGTCACCGATATCGAAGGCAACTGCACCTACGGTCACTGCACAGCGCCGATCAATCCCGCCAGCTGCGACGCCTACAAACAAAAAGGGGTGACGGTCGGGATCGTCTACACGACTTTTCTCCCGACAAAGGCCGATCCCACGAAGCCCAATAGTACCGCGTTGCGCGACGAATACATCAAACTGGTGCAGCCCATCGCGAAAGATATCAAACCCAATCTCGAAAAATGCGCGAGTCCTGGCTGGTTCTTCGAGGCTTCCGACGAACCCACGATCCACGCCGCCATGCAGAACCTCTTCCGTCAGGCGACCCAGACACCCACGATCATTCGCTGATAGGATACGCGCAACGAAAAACCCCCGCTGTCGCCGGCGGGGGTTTTTGCGCTACCGATCGAGCAGTCGCGTTTAGCGATAGCAGACCTTCTTCACCGCCGCGACGATGCGGGCGGAGTCGATCAGGGCCAGCTTTTCGAGATTGGCGGCATAGGGCAGCGGCACATCCTCGTTCGTCACGCGCAGGACGGGAGCGTCGAGATCGTCGAAGCCCTCCTCCATCACCACCGCCGCGATCTCGGACGCGATCGAGCAGGTCGCCCAAGCCTCCTCGACCACGACCAGCCGGTTCGTCTTCGCCAGCGACTTGAGCACGGCCTTCGTGTCGAGCGGCCGCAGCGTGCGCAGGTCGATGACCTCCGCATCGATGCCCTCATCCGCCAGCTTGTCAGCGGCTTCGAGCGACAGCCCGACGCCAATCGAATAGCTGACGATCGTAACGTCCTTGCCCGGCTTCATGATCCGCGCCTTACCGATCGGCAGAACCCAGTCGTCCACCTTGGGAACGTCGAAGCTGCGGCCGTAGAGCAGCTCGTTTTCCAGGAACACGACCGGGTCGCCGCTGCGGATCGCCGCCTTCAACAAGCCCTTCGCATCGGCCGCGTCATACGGTGCGATGACGATCAGGCCGGGGACGCTGGCGTACCACGGGCCGTAATTCTGCGAGTGCTGCGCACCGACGCGGCTGGCCGCGCCGTTGGGGCCGCGGAACACGATCGGGCAGCGCATCTGACCGCCGGACATATAGTTGGTCTTGGCGGCCGAATTGATGATGTGGTCGATCGCCTGCATCGCGAAGTTGAACGTCATGAACTCGACGATCGGCCTCAGTCCGCCCATCGCCGCGCCCGTGCCGACGCCGGCGAAGCCGTATTCGGTGATTGGCGTGTCGATGACGCGACGGTCGCCGAACTCGTCCAGCAATCCCTGCGTGACCTTGTACGCGCCCTGATACTGCGCGACTTCCTCGCCCATCACGAACACGCGATCGTCAGCGCGCATCTCTTCGGCCATCGCATCGCGCAACGCCTCCCGAACCGTGGTCTTCACCATTTCGGTGCCCTCGGGCACCTGCGGGTCGGTAATCTCGGCGGTGTGGCCAGCCGCCTCGAACATCTGGCGCACGCCGGTGTCGACCTTCTCCTGCGCGGGATGCGCGGAGTCTTCGACGGTATCGGCCGGCTTCCGTTCGTCGGCCTTGGCGTCCGGGCTCGGGCTGTCGTCCTTGGTCGCGGGCGCGGCGGGTGCCGCAGAGGCGTCCTCGCCCTCAGCGGCCAGCGTCATGATGACGGTGCCGACCTTCACGTTATCGGTACCCTCGGCGATGACGATCCGCGCGACCGTGCCTTCGTCGACGGCTTCAAACTCCATCGTGGCCTTGTCAGTCTCGATCTCGGCCATGATGTCGCCGGATTTGACGCTATCGCCTTCCTTGACCAGCCATTTCGCCAGCGTGCCTTCCTCCATCGTCGGGGACAGCGCGGGCATCTTGATCTCGATCGGCATCTCAGTACGTCTCCACCAGCACGTCGGTATACAGCTCGGCCGGATCCGGCTCGGGCGTGCTTTCGGCGAAATCCGCCGCTTCGTTGACGGTCTTGCGGATCGCCTGTTCGACGGTCTTCAGATCCTCCTCCTTCACGCCCTGCGCCGCGAGCAACTGCTTCACGTGTTCGATCGGATCGGACTTGTCGCGCACCGCCTGCACTTCCTCGCGGCTGCGATACTTGGCCGGGTCAGACATCGAGTGACCGCGATAGCGATAGGTCTTCATCTCGAGGATGACCGGACCCTTGCCCGCGCGCACCCACTCCAGCGCCGTCTCGGCGGCACCGCGGCACGCCAGCACGTCCATGCCGTCGACCTGAATGCCGGGAATGCGGAAACTCTCGCCGCGACGATAAAGCTGATCCTCGGCGGAGGCGCGGTTCACACTGGTGCCCATCGCATACTGGTTGTTTTCGATCACGAAGATGATCGGCAGCTTCCACAGCTCGGCCATGTTGAACGCTTCGTAGACCTGGCCCTGGTTAGCCGCGCCGTCGCCGAAATACGCCATGCAGACGCCGCCGTCGCCGCTGTATTTGTGCTTGAACGCGAGGCCGGCGCCCAGCGACACCTGAGCGCCGACGATGCCGTGCCCGCCATAGAAGCGCTTCTCGGTCGAGAACATGTGCATCGACCCGCCCTTGCCCTTGGAGATGCCGGCGGCACGCCCCGTGAGTTCGGCCATGATGACCTGCGGATCGATGCCGTAGGCGAGCATGTGGCCGTGGTCGCGGTATCCGGTGATGACCGAGTCCTTGTCGCCGTCGAGCGCCGACTGAAGACCGACCGCGACCGCCTCCTGACCGATATACAGGTGGCAGAAACCACCGATCAGGCCGAGGCCGTAAAGCTGTCCGGCCTTTTCCTCGAAGCGGCGGATCAGCAGCATCTGTTTGTAGAAATCGAGCAACTGCTCCTTCGTCGCTTCGAACGGGAGCGGTTCGCCCGGGCGCTCGCGGTTGGGAATGGGTGGGTCGGCAATCGCGCGAGCGGGGGCTTTGGCCACGAAACTTCCTCGTTTCCGTAAGGGATCAGGGGGTGCCTATAGAACCGGTCGCGCTGCAACATCAATCCGCGCTTGGGCGATCGATACAGGAAGTCGGCTTGCGCGCCGCTCGGCCGGGCGACTACAGCCCGTGATCGATGGATAAACCGCTCCACCCGCTCCGGATCGCCAACTTCCGCGCCTATTGGTTGTCAAGGTTCACCGGAACGGTCGCGCTCAGCGCGCTGGCGATCGTGATCGGCTGGCAAGTGTACAGCCTGGCGCGCGAAACGATGTCGATCCGGGAGGCGGCGTTCCTGCTCGGCATGATCGGCGTCGCGCAGTTCGTGCCGCTGTTCCTGCTGACGCCGCTGGTCGGACTGGTCGCGGACAGTGTCGACCGGCGCTGGATCGTGCGCTTCACCACCGGACTGCTGGTGCTGACCGCGGGGACGCTCGGCGTCTTCACCTGGGCGGGGATGCTGGGGCTGCCGGCATTGTTCGGGGCCGCGATCTTCATCGGCATCGCCCGCGCCTTCTCCGGCCCCGCCTATTCCGCGCTCGCCCCCAATCTCGTGCCGCGCGAGTCGCTGCCTACCGCAATCGCAGTGAGTTCGATCGCGTGGCAGGTCGGTACGATCGCAGGCCCGTCGGTTGGCGGATTGCTGTTCGCGATCCATCCCGACGTCGCCTATGGCACCATATCGGCACTGTTCGTGGTGGCGCTCGGCGCGATCTTCCTGATCGGCCCGGTACCGCAGCCACCTGCGCAGACCGACCGCCGGCCGCTGATCCGCATCCTCGAAGGCTTCGCCTATGTCCGCCGCAACCGGCTGGTGCTGGCGGCGATCACGCTGGACCTGTTCGCGGTACTGCTGGCCGGCGCAACCGCACTGCTGCCGATCTATGCCCGCGACATCCTGCACGTCGGGTCGCAGGGGCTGGGCTTCCTCGCCGCCGGCATGGGTATCGGCGCTGCGTCCACCGCGATCTTCTTCTCGATCCGGCCAATGACGTCGAATGTCGGCGTGAAGATGCTGATCGCCGTGGTCGTGTTCGGCCTCGCGATCCTGACGTTCGGGCTCTCGACCAATTTCTGGCTGAGCCTCGTCGCGCTGGTCGTCGCCGGCTGTGCCGACATGGTTTCGGTCTATGTCCGCTCCTCGTTGATCCAGCTCCACACTCCCGATCACATGCGCGGCCGTGTCAGCGCCGTGTCGCAGCTGACGATCTCCGCCAGCAACGAACTCGGCGAGGCGGAGAGCGGCCTCCTCGCCTCCCTGCTCGGGCCGGTCGGCGCGGTCGTGTTCGGCGGCGTCGGCGCGATCGCCGTCACACTTCTGTGGGCGCGGCTGTTCCCGGAACTGAAGCGCGCGCGGACCTTTGACCCGCCAGACAATCTCGCCATCGAACCGCAGCACGGAGTAGCCCAGCCATGAAGGCCAACACGATCCTCGACACGATCGGTCGCACGCCGCACATCCGCGTCCAGCGCCTGTTCCCGAATTCCGAAGTGTGGATCAAGTCGGAACGGTCGAACCCCGGCGGCTCGATCAAGGACCGCATCGCGCTGGCGATGGTCGAGGCGGCGGAGGCTTCCGGTGACCTGAAGCCCGGCGGCACGATCGTCGAACCGACCAGCGGCAACACCGGCATCGGCCTCGCACTGGTCGCGGCGGTCAAGGGTTACAAGCTCATCCTCGTCATGCCCGAGTCGATGTCTCTGGAGCGTCGCCGCCTGATGCTGGCCTACGGCGCCAGCTTCGACCTGACGCCGCGTGAAAAGGGCATGAAGGGCGCGATCGAACGCGCGCTGGAGATCGTCGGGGAAACACCCGGCGCGTGGATGCCGCAGCAGTTCGAGAACCCCGCGAACATCGAGATCCATACCCGCACCACCGCGCAGGAAATTCTGGAGGATTTCGCCGACACCCCGATCGACGTCATCATCACCGGCGTCGGGACCGGCGGCCACATCACCGGTGTCGCGGAGACGCTGAAGAAGGTCTGGCCCAACCTGAAGGTCTATGCCGTCGAACCCGCCGCCAGCCCGGTGATCGCCGGCGGCCAGCCGGGGCCGCACCCGATTCAGGGCATCGGCGCGGGCTTTATCCCCGCCAACCTGCACACGCAGACGCTGGACGGCGTGATCGAGGTCGATGCTAACGTGGCCAAGGACATGGCCCGCCGCGCTGCGCGTGAAGAAGGCATGCTGGTCGGCATCTCGTCCGGTGCAACGCTGGCGGCGATCCTGCAGAAACTACCCGATCTGCCCGACGATGTGCGCGTGCTCGGCTTCAACTACGACACGGGTGAGCGGTATCTGTCGGTCCCGGACTTCCTGCCCGAACAGTGACACCTCAAGCTGCGCCTGGAGCATTGCTCCGGGCCGTCCTGCTGATCGTCGCCGTGCTGGCGCTGGCGATCCCGACGCTGGTCGTACTGAACGCGCCGACGATCCCCCACGTCCGCGCGCCGAAACTGCGCCTCGCAACCAAGGTCGTGCCGCAGACGGTGCTGCCGCCGGTCGAGCCGGTCGAGTTCGTCGACTTGCCGGCCAACGAAGCCCGTGCCTTCAACGCATCGGTGCCGTTCTCGCGCGATCCGATCCCGGCTGCGCGCCCGTTCCGCCTCCCGGAAGACGCCGAGAACCGCGCCCGCGCGACCGATTGCCTCGCCACCGCGCTCTTGTACGAGGCCGGCGCGGACCCGGAGGGGCAACGCGCGGTGGCGCAGGTCGTCATCAATCGCATCCGCCACCCCGCCTTCCCGAAGACCGTGTGCGGCGTCGTGTTCGAGGGTCAGGAGCGGCGCACCGGTTGCCAGTTCAGCTTTAGCTGCGACGGTGCCCTGACCCGCTGGACGCCGCCCGAGGCGCTGTGGACCGCCGCGCGCAAGATAGCCGCCGCGGCATTGTCGGGCACCGTCTACCGCAAGGTCGGCTATGCCACGCATTATCATACCGACTGGGTGGTGCCCTATTGGCAGTCGAGCCTCGATAAGATCGCCGCCGTCCACAGCCACTTGTTCTTCCGCTGGTCGGGCTGGTGGGGCACGCCACCCGCTTTCAATCGCGGCATCGCCGGCGCAGAGCCGGTGATCGCCGCCCTTGCCCCGTTCTCGGACGCGCACAAGACCGCAGCGGCGCTGGCGGAGGCGACGAGCGCATTGGCCGAAAGTGCCGCTGTGTTGGGCAAGGATGCTCCCCAACCTCTGGCAAGCGATCCGACGACGTTCCTCGTGACGTTGCCCGCAGGTATGGCACCAGAGGCTTGGCCGCAACTGGCGACACAAGCCTGCGGCGATCGACCGGTCTGCAAGTTTTCCGCCTGGACGGAGAAGACACCGACGGCCCTACCGCTGGAGCCCGAACAGGTCGCGACGATGACCTTCAGCTACCTGCGCGATCGAGGTTTCGGGTTCGAACGGACGCTGTGGAATTGCCGTATCGTCAAGCGCCCCGATCCGCGGAGTTGCATGCGCCAGCAGGTCCTGACGCTGCCGGCGGCGGGTCCGGCACCGACCGCAACGCCGACCCCGCAGCCGTCACCGACCAGAACCGTGTCGGACCTGACCGGCGTACGTCGTTCGACCGGCAATGACGCGACGAAGCCGGTGCGGCCCACAGCCGCGAAGGACGCAACGGCACCCGAAGCTTCTCGCCCCACATCACGCGCGACCCCGACCAAGTCCGGCGCCCCGTCCCCGCCCCCTGCGTCAGCCCAGCAGAGGCTGGGAGCTTCTACGACAGCGCAGATCGGCCAGTCTCGGGAATAGTCCAGGCAACGCCCCGACCCACTATTCCGACAAAGCTGGTGCCGTCCCCGCCCCTCCGCGGTTTCAGCGAAAGCTGGCATTTTCCGCGACGGTGCAAGCCGGCAAGCCACTGGACGATATCAGCTTTCGCTGATGACGCTCTCTAGCGATACATGGCCAAGTTCGACGCCAAAGCCGAGCTACACCTCGCACCGGCTGCTCCTCACCCGCATCAAGCTGCGAGGAACATCTCCTCCGGCAACGCCATCACCGCCTCGGCACCGCCCTCGATCTTGCGGCGCAGCGCGCCCGCGTCCGGCAGAATACGCTCAGCAAAGAACCGGGCGGTGACCAGCTTGGCGTCGAGGAAGGCGGCATCGCCCTCACCCGCCGTTTTCAGTGCCGTCGCGGCCACGACCATGCGCAGCCACATCAGGCCTGTCGCGACCAAACCCATCAGGTGCATGTACGCGGTCGCGCCGGCGCCGACGTTGTTCGGGTCCTTCATGCCGTTCGCCATGAACCACATCGTCGCCGCCTGAAGCTCGTTTAGCGCGCGCTCCAGCCGGGTCGCATAGTCGGCAGTCGCTGCGTCGCTTTTGGCCGCCGCGATTTCCTCCGTCACGATGCGGAACAACGCCTGCACCGCGCGACCCCCGTTTTGCGCCAACTTGCGGCCGACGAGGTCCATCGCCTGCACGCCGTTCGTCCCCTCGTATATCTGGGCGATGCGGGCATCGCGGACATATTGCTCCATACCCCATTCGCGAATGTAGCCGTGGCCGCCGTAAACCTGCTGCGCCGTCGTGGCGATCTCGTATCCCTTGTCGGTGCCGACGCCCTTGATGACCGGGGTCAGCAGGCCGATCAGGTCCGCTGCGATCTGGCGCTCCTCATCGGTACCCGCCTTGTGCTCCAGGTCCACCTGAAGCGCGCCCCACAGGCACAGGGCTCGCAGACCCTCCGTCCACGCCTTCGCCTCCATCAGCATCCGGCGAACGTCGGGATGCACGAACAGCGTGTCTGCCTTTTCGTTAGGCTCGGCCGGACCAGTTAGCGCGCGGCCCTGGCGTCTGTCCCGGGCGTAATGGACCGCGTTCTGGTATGCGGTTTCGGCTACCGCCAGCCCCTGCAGACCGACTCCGAGCCGCGCCGCGTTCATCATGATGAACATTGCGGCCAGCCCCTTCATCTCCTCGCCGACCAGCCAACCGGTCGCGCCGTCATAGTTCATGACGCAGGTCGAATTGCCGTGGATGCCCATCTTGTGTTCGATCGAGCCGCACGTCACCGCGTTGCGCGCGCCGAGCGAACCATCGTCCTCCACCATCACCTTCGGCACGACGAACAGCGAGATGCCCTTGCTGCTGTCCGGTGCGCCGGGTGTCTTGGCGAGGACGAGGTGGATGATGTTGTCGGTCAGGTCGTGCTCGCCCGCCGAGATGAAGATCTTGGTGCCGCTGATGCTGTAGCTGCCGTCCGCCTGCGGCTCCGCGCGGGTGCGGATCAGGCCCAGGTCGGTGCCGCACTGCGGCTCCGTCAGGTTCATCGTGCCGCCCCATTCGCCGGACACCATGCGGGGCAGATACTTGGCATGCTGTTCAGGGCTACCCTTCACCACCAGCGCCGCGATCGCCCCGTGAGCCAGGCCGGGATACATGGCGAAGGCCATGTTGGCGGAGATCATGTATTCCTGAAACGCGGTCGAGACGACGTGCGGCATCCCCTGCCCACCGAACGCCTCCGGCGCGCTGAGCGTGCCCCAGCCCGACTCGACGAACTGGCGATACGCGTCCTTGAAGCCCGGCGGTGCCGTGACGCTGCCGTCGTCGGCGCGGGTGCAGCCGTGCAGGTCGCCGATCTGGTTCAGCGGGAACAGCACCTCCGCGACGAAGCGGCCGCCCTCTTCCAGCACGGCGTCGACCGTATCGGGCGTGGCATTGGCGAAACCCTCCACATCGGCATGCCGATCGAGGCCGACGACGTGCTCCAGCACGAAACGCGTATCGCGGACGGGGGGCGTGTACTGCGGCATCTCTCTCAGTCCTTGGTCTTGTTGTCGTTATCGCTGGCGGGTTCGACGACCGCCACGAAGTTGGTCAACTCGGTGATCGCGGCATCGATATCGCGGCGTTGCGCTTCCAGCGTCGCGATCCGTGCGCGACAACGTTCGATTGTGACCTGACGCTGCAACCGGCGTCCGTCGCCGAAGTCATAGAGGTCAATCATCTCGCGAATTTCGCCCAGCGAGAAGCCCACGCGCTTGCCGCGCAGGATCCACGCCAGTCGCGCACGATCGCGCTGCGAATAGATCCGCTGGGTGCCGCGTCGCTCCGGCGCGATCAGCCCCTCGTCCTCGTAGAACCGCAGCGCGCGAGCGGTGATCCCGAATTCCGCCGACAAGTCGGAGATCGAGAAGGTCTGCCGATCGGGATGAGCCGCGATCGGCGCGTAGGAAGCAGCCTGCACCATGTCCCCAAATTTAGCTTACCCTTACGTCAACGTCAAGAATCGCCGCAGAGCGGTGCCCCGTCGCGATCCCGCAACGTGCGCGCCTCCGACACGGACGTGCTGAGCCTCTCGACGCGGATCGCTGCAAGCGACGCTCTACCCGTACACAAACTGGTACAGGACGCGGGGACCTCGGCGGGAAATACGATGCGGTCGCCTTCGAACCGCGCATCGAACCGGCACCCGTCGCGAAGCTCGACGTCGAGTCTTTCGCCCAAGCGACGAACAAGACCAGTCGCGCTGCACGCCTGTCCTTCGCCGTAATCGGTGACGATGCCGATCCGTTGATCACCACGCTCTTCGCCGACGACGCACAGCCGATCCGAGTCGCGCGCCCATGAACCGCCCAGCGTGGCGGTTGCGGGATCAACGATCAGGCCCTGCTCGAGGGCAACAGCTTCCAGCTTCGATCCGGGCGTATCAGGTGATCGGTCGGGCGCTTCGCCGCTGCACCCCGCGATCGCCAGCGCCAGCGCAATGCTCACTCTCATGCGATCGGAACCAGCGCGTCGCCCTCCACCCGGCGGTAGAAGCAACTCGTCGCGCCGGTGTGGCAGGCTGGGCCCGCCGCGTCGCAAATCAACCACAGCGCGTCCTGATCGCAGTCGATCCGCATCTCGACGACCGCCAGGACGTTGCCGGACGTTTCGCCCTTCTTCCACAAGCGCTGTCGACTGCGCGACCAAAAGGTCGCTTCGCCGCTCGCCTGCGTCGCCGCCAGCGCATCCGCGTTCATGTGCGCGACCATCAGCAGCGCACCTGCCCGGTCGCTGACGACGGCGGTAACGAGGCCGTGCTCGTCATAGCGGGGATCAAGGCGGAGCGTGGCGTCGCGGTCGGTCATCGGCGCGGCGTAGCGTAGATGCGGGATCGCCCGCCAGCTTTGTCGCTATCTCAGCGATGGTCGCGGATCGCCTTCACCAGCGCGGCTTTGTCCAGCTTGGATCGGCCTTCGATCCCGATCTCCTTCGCCTCGTCCATCAGTTCCGCCTTGGTTCGATCCTCGAGGTGCGTGCTGCGGTGGTCGATCGTTCCAGCGGCCTTGGCATTGGCGATCCTCGCCGCCTTTTCTTTCGAATTGCCCTGCTTCAGCAGGTCCTCGTAAAGCCCATCGTCCTTGATCTGGGGACCGTGATCGCGTGCCATGACACCTCTCCTTCGGCCGCCCATAACGATCCTTTCGACGAAGCGCTCCACGGGCGGGGCGACAAACCATGTTAGCGTCCCTATATGCCCGGCCACACAGCCGGCGGACCTGCGGACATCATGCTGACCACCCACCCATTCGATGACGACAAGCTGCGCGAAGAGTGCGGCATCTTCGGCGTTTCCGGCAGCGACAGCGCCGCGGCGCTGGTGGCGCTCGGGCTGCACGCGCTGCAGCACCGCGGCCAGGAGGCGGCGGGGATCACCAGCTTCGACGGCCACCATTTCCATACGCATCGCGCGATGGGCCACGTCGCCGGCAATTTCGACAGCGATTCCGTGATCCGCAGCCTGCCCGGCAGCGTCGCGACGGGCCATGTCCGTTACTCGACCACCGGCGAGACGGCGCTGCGTAACGTGCAGCCCTTGTATGCGGAGCTTCAGTCGGGCGGATTCGCGGTCGCGCACAACGGCAACATCTCGAACGCGATGAAGCTCCGTCGCGATCTCGTCCGCCGTGGATCGATCTTCCAATCGACCAGCGATACCGAGACGATCATCCATCTCGTCGCCACGTCCAACTACCGCACCTTGCTCGACCGGTTCATCGATGCGCTGAAGCAGGTCGAGGGGGCGTATTCGCTGCTGGTGATGACGCCGGAAGGGATGATCGCCTGCCGCGATCCGCTCGGTATCCGGCCGCTGGTGATGGGCCGGCTGGGCGATGCGATCATCTTCGCAAGCGAGACGGTCGCGCTCGACGTCTGCGGCGCGACCTTCGAACGTGCCGTAGAGCCGGGCGAATTGGTGATCGTGCAGGGCACCGAGGTGCGTTCGATCCACCCGTTCAAGCAACAGGCCCCGCGTCCCTGCATCTTCGAGTGGGTCTATTTCTCGCGACCCGATTCCATCGTCGACGATCACTCCGTGTATTCGGTACGTAAAGAGATCGGTGCTCAGCTGGCGGCGGAATCGCCGGTCGAAGCGGACCTCGTCATACCGGTGCCCGACTCGGGCGTACCCGCGGCGATCGGCTATGCGCAGGCGTCGGGCATTCCGTTCGAACTGGGCATCATCCGCTCGCATTATGTGGGTCGGACCTTCATCTCGCCGGGCGACAATGTTCGCCACCTCGGGGTCAAACTCAAGCACAATGCGAACCGGGCGCTGATCGAGGGCAAGCGTGTGATCCTGGTGGACGATTCGATCGTCCGCGGCACGACATCCCTCAAGATCGTGCAGATGATGCGCGATGCCGGCGCGGCGGAAGTTCACCTGCGCATCGCGTCGCCGCCGACCAAGCACAGCTGCTTCTACGGCGTCGACACGCCGGAGCGGACCAAGCTGTTGGCGCACAAGCTGGACATCGGCGGCATGACCGACTTCATCCACGCCGACAGCCTGGCCTTCGTGTCGATCGACGGCCTGTACAAGGCGCTGGGCGAGGCGCAGCGCGATGCGCGGCCGCGGTATTGCGACGCCTGCTTCACGGGCGATTATCCCACCACCCTGACCGACCAGGACGAAAGCGCCGAGGTCGATCAGTTCGCGCTGCTGGCCGAACGCGTCAACTGACCGGACCGAACATGGACAAGACACTCGAGAACCGGCTGGCGCTCGTCACCGGCGCCAGCCGCGGCATCGGTGCCGCGACCGCAAAGGCGTTGGCGGCACGCGGCGCGCACGTCGTCATCACCGCACGCACCGCGGCGGGACTGGAGGAGGTCGAGCAGGCGATCTTCGACGCCGGCGGGTCGGCGACGATCGCGCCACTCGACCTGACGCAGACCGATTCGATCGCCAAGCTGGCGACGGCAGTCGGCGAGCGCTGGCAGGCGCTGGACGTGATGGTCCTGAACGCGGCCATGCTCGGCAGCCTCGCGTCGGTGCCGTCGATCGATCCCAAGGAGTTCGCACAGGTGCTGACGCTCAACGTCAGCGCGCAGGCGGCGATGATCGCGGCGTTCGACCCGATGCTGCGCCGTGCGGAACACGGCCGCGTGATCGGCGTCACCTCCAGCGTGGCGCAGACGCCGCGTGCTTTCTGGGGTGCTTACGGCGCGTCGAAGGCAGCGTTCGAGACGCTGCTGGGCGCGTATGGTGACGAGGTGGCGGAGATGAGCCGCGTCCGCACCGCGATCGTCGATCCGGGCGCGACCCGCACGAAGATGCGTGCGCGTGCCTATCCGGGCGAGGACCCGGCGTCGGTCAAGGCGCCGGAGGTGGTGGCCGAAGCGATCGTCGCACTGGCGGTCGACGGCTTCGCGGACGGCCACCGCGAACGGGTCAGCGCCTGAGCGTCATTCCCGGACGAGCGTGACCTGCGCGACGGTGATGCCGCCGCCGCGAAAGCCGCCTTCGCAATACATCAGGTAATAGCGCCAGAGGCGGCGGAAGCGGGCGTCGAGGCGGGCGGGCAAGCGCCCTTCCCTCTCCGCAGCGTCGAAGCGTTCGCGCCACAGGCGCAGCGTCTCCGCGTAATCGAAGCCGAAATGACGCGTGTCCTGCCATGACAGGCCGCGTGCTTCCGCCAGTGCGCGGAATCGGGTTTCGGAGAGCAGCATTCCGCCGGGGAAGACGTGGCGCTGGATGAAGTCGACGCTGCTGGCATAAGCGTCGAACACGTCGCCGGCGATGGCGATATACTGGATCGCGGCACGCCCGCCCGGCTTCAGAACGCGGGCGATAGTATCGAGATAGGCGGGCCAGTAAGCCTGCCCCACCGCCTCCACCATTTCGATGCTGGCGACCGCGTCAAAGCGCCCCGCGGTGTCGCGGTAATCGGTCAGCGAGACGGTGACGCCGGGCAGGTCGCGGGCGTCGAGCATCGCCTTCTGCTCGGTCGACAGGGTCAGCGCGTGGACGCTGCGTCCCTGCCCTGATGCGAGCGCCGCGAACGATCCCCAGCCGCAGCCGATCTCCAGGATCGTATCGCCCGGCTTCGTCCCGGTGCGATTGAGCACGGCCATGAGCTTGCGGGCCTGCGCCTGTTCCAGCGTATCGCCTTGCCCGAAGAGCGCGCTGGAATAGGTCAGGCTGTCGTCCAGCCACTCGCGGTAGAAATCGTTGCCGAGGTCGTAATGCGCGGCGATGTTCCGGCGCGAGCCGGCGCGGTGATTGCGGCGGAGGTGATGCCACGCCCGCGCCGCCAGCCGTGCCACACCGCCCGAACGCGCGGCCCGACCCAGTGCGACGCGGTTACGCATGAACAGATCGAACAGGGGTACGGGATCGGGGCTCGACCAGTCGCCGGCTTCCCACCCCTCGTACCAGCCGACCGACCCCGCGGTCGCGAGGCGGACGAGCGCGCGCCAGCGGTGAACGGCGACGATCGCCACCGGACCGTCGGCGCGACCACCGATCAGGCGCGCGGTGCCGTCCGGCAACTGCGCCTCGATCGCCCCGCATTCCAGTCCGCGATCGATACGGTCGAGCAGCCGGTGAAACGGCCGCGCGATCAGGCGCGCCGTCCGGCTGCGACGATGAAGGTGGATGCCCCCTGCTTCCATGCGGCGCGCCTTTGCACCGGCGGACCGCCGGAGGGAAGCCCTACAGCGCCGCCGCCGCTGCCAATGCACGTTCGCGGGCTTCGCGGTGGCCGATGATCTTCGGCGGATAGCCTCTGGGCAGGCAGCCGGCGGCTTCGGGATCGTGGATCGCGGCGTCCGGCACCTTGGCGAGTTCGGGGACCCAGCGGCGGATGTAATCGGCGGCGTCGAACTTTTCGGACTGCGTCAGCGGCGCCATGATGCGGCTGAACATATTCGAGTCGACGCCGGTGCCGGCGACCCATTGCCAGTTGACGGAATTGTTGCCGTAATCGGCATCGATCAGACAGTCCCAGAACCAGCGCTCCCCCTCCCGCCAGTCGATCAGCAAATGCTTGATGAGGAAACTGGCGGTGATCATCCGGACGCGGTTGTGCATCCAACCGCTGGTCCAAAGCTGGCGCATGCCGGCGTCGACGATCGGGTAGCCGGTATGGCCGGTCTGCCAGGCCTTCAGGTCCGATGCCGCGTCCTTGCCGGTGCGCCATTTCAGCGCATCGTATTTGGGGCGGCCGTTATCGGTGGCGTAGCCGGGCAGCGCTAGGACGACGCCATCGGTGAAGTCCCGCCACGCCAGTTCCTTGTGATAGGTCGTACCGGACGTGGCGTGCCAGACGGTGCGCGGGGAGACTTCGCCGAAATGCAGATGCGGCGACAGGCGCGAGCTGCCCTCCTCCGACGGCATGTTGCGGGCGGTGTCGTAGGCGTCGGCCTTTTTCGCGAATGTCTTCAGCCGGTGGAGCGCTTCGTCCTCGCCGGGCACCCAATCCTCGTCGAAGCCGGGAGACCAGTCGGGCTTGGTCGGCAGCAGGTCCCAGTTGGCGAGCGTCTCCGACTTCGGCCATGTCGCCGGTGCGGGGATATCGCGCGGAGCCGGATGGGGATGTTCCGGCGGGAGGTGGTTCTGGAGCGCCTTCCAGAAGGAGGAATAGATGCGGAATTGACCACCGGAGCCGGTGCGGACATCCTCGGGCCGCGCGAGGTGGTTGCCGTCATGCAGGTAAAGTTTATCGCCGAGCGCCGCCTCTGCCTTGCGCCACCACGGCTCGTAGTGGCGGATGGCGTGGATCGTGTCGGCACCGGTATCCTGCATTAGCGCGTCCAGAACCTCGACGGCCTTGCCGCGGCGGAGGATCAGGCGGCTGCCCTTTTCCGCCAGCGCCTCCGCCAGCGCGGTCAGGCTGTGATGGAGCCACCAGCGCTGCGCGCCGCCGATCCGCCATTCGCCGGGAGTGTCGTCGTCGAGGATATAGACCGGAATCACCGGGCCTTCATGGGCGGCGGCGATCAGGGCGGGTTGATCGTGGAGGCGAAGGTCCTGGCGGAGCCAGAGGATTACGGGAGTCTGCATCGGCAGGACGTACGCTCCGGCGGGTGGTGGCGTTCCCGATCGCTGTCCCGCCTGACCCTCCCCGATGCTTCGGAAAGTTAGGCTAAGGTTAGTCCAATGCGGCTTTTCACGACCACCCGGAGTCCGGCCGTAAACCCCTGATCCTGCTGTCCTTACACGAGAGCGGACCTGTAGGACAGCGCATCGCCCAGCGTCATGATCGCGGCGACGTGGCGGTGGGCAATCTCCAGCGCGTCGTCGCCGTAGCCACCGCCGACGGTGCTCGCGAGCGGGATGCCGCGGTCGGACACCAGCCGCGCCACCAGCCGTTCGCGGCGTTCGAGCCCCGCCAGACTGAGCGACAGGCGGCCGAGGCGGTCGTCGGCGAACGGATCGACACCGGCCTGATACAGGATCAGGTCGGGCGCGAAGCCGTCGAGCAGCGGGGACAACGTCGTCTCCAGCGTCGCGCAATAGTCGTCGTCGCCGATCCCGTCCGCCAGCGGCACGTCGAGCGTCGAACGTGCCTTGCGTGCCGGGAAGTTCTTGTCGGCGTGGATCGAATAGGTCGCGATCTGAGGATGCCCGGCGGTGAGCGCGGCGGTGCCGTCGCCCTGATGGACGTCGACATCGACGATCAGGATACGGGCGACGGTGCGCTCCTCGATCAAACGCGTCGCGGCGACCGCCAGATCGTTGAAGATACAGTATCCGGCACCCGTGTCGTGCAGCGCGTGGTGGCTGCCGCCCGCCGTATTGGCCGCAAAGCCGTGTTCCAGCGCGAGGTGCGCGGCGAGCCACGTCCCGCCCGGCACCGCGGCGGCGCGGGTGGCGACCTCCGGCGTTATCGGGAAGCCGATGCGGCGCGTCTTCGAGGGCGGCACGCGGGCCTCCAGCACCTCCGCCACGTATTCGGAGTCGTGCGTCGCCTCCAGCCAGCGGACCGGCATCGGGTCGGGCGTGTGCCACGTCAGTGCTCCGCCGCCTTCGCGCAGCAGGTCGCGGATCAGGCCGTTCTTGCCCCAGCGATAGGTGGAGCGGGCGGGTGCGGGCGCGACATAGGCGGGGTGATGGACGACATGGATCACGCCCCCTAGGTAGGATCGACACGCCAGAAGCGCGAGGAGCAGGAATGACCGACCCGAGCCCGTATGTCCGCCCGGACGTGAGCAAGTTCCTGGAGTATCTGAACAACCTGCCCGGCCCGCGGACCCATCAGCTGGAACCGCCCGCCGCGCGTTCGGTGTATTCGGCGATGCCGGGCGTGGCGGAGCCGCCGGTCGGCGCGCTGGCGGTGATGCGCGACCTGAGGATCCCCGGCCCCGGCGGACCGATGAAGGCGAGGCTGTTCGACGCGCGGGAGACGCGCGTGCCGGGCCCGGCAATGGTCTTCTATCACGGCGGCGGCTTCGTGATCGGCGATCTCGAGAGCCACGCCAGCGCCTGTGCGGAAATTGCGCGCGTGCTGGATATCCCGGTGATCGCGGTCGACTACCGGCTGGCACCGGAAGCGAAATGGCCGGCCGCACCGGACGATGCGGAGGCGGCGGCACGGTGGGTGGCGGACAGCCCCGACGAGTTGGGCCGGAGCGTCACGGCGCTGGTGCTGTGCGGGGACAGTGCGGGCGGCAATCTGACGATCGTCACCGCGATGAGCCTGCGCGACCGGCCGGCCAGGGTGCCGGTGATCGTGCAGGCGCCGCTCTATCCGGCGGCGGACATGACGGGCGGCGACTATGCGTCGGTGCGGGCGTTCTCGAAGGGCTATCTGCTCGATCGCGAGACGCTGCTGTGGTTTCAGGATGCCTACGCGGCGGACCTGCATCATGCGCGGTCGTCACCGCTGCATCAGGACATGGCGGGCATGCCGCCGGCCGTCGTCATCACCGCAAGCCTCGACCCGATCCGCGATCAAGGGCGTGCCTATGTCGCGGCACTGGCGCAGGCGGGGGTGCCGGTGGTGTACCGGGAAGCGGTGGGCAACATCCACGGCTTCCTGAACGTCCGCAAGGCGATCCCCTCGTCGCAGGCCGATGTCGCGGGCTTCCTGCTGGCGGTGAAGGCGATGATCGTCGAGATGGAAGGCGACCGCGTCATGCGGCAGGCGGCGGGATCGTGAGCGACCTGCCCTATCGCCCTTGCGCGGGCGTGATGCTGGTCAATCGCGAGGGGCTGGTGTTCGTCGGGCAGCGGCTCGATTCGACGCTGGAGGCGTGGCAGATGCCGCAGGGCGGGATCGATCCCGGCGAGGATGCCCTGACTGCGGCGACGCGGGAGCTATGGGAGGAAACCGGCGTTGCGCCCGACAAGGTCGAACTGGTCGCGGAGGCGCCGGGCGAGTTCACCTACGACCTGCCGCCGGAGCTGATCGGCAAGGTTTGGAAGGGCAAGTGGCGCGGGCAGGTGCAACGCTGGTTCCTGTTCCGTTTTCTGGGCGAGGACAGCGACGTCGACATCCGTACGCCGCATCCGGAGTTCCGCGCGTGGCGCTGGATCAAGCCGGCGGAGTTGCCGCGAGTCATCGTGCCGTTCAAGCGGCAGCTGTACGAGGATGTGCTGGCCGCGTTCGCGGGGCATCTGGGCGCATAGCCCTAGAAGGTCGAAAAGCGGATCGCCCAGAGACGGTTGCGAGCCGGCGACAATGTTATAGTAGGACAAGCGTGCTTACCCTCGCCCTTCTGATGAGCGCCGCGGTCGATGTGTCGGCGCCGGCTCCCGCCCCGCAGCAGACGGCGGCGGGGGCGATGATCCCGGAGAATATCCGGGCGATGCTGGATGCCGCGCTGGATTCGGGCAACGAGGGCGAGGTGTCGACGATCGTGAAGTACGCGCGCTCGGCCGATCCGCTGAGCGGCGACGCGGTGCTGGCGATCGCGAACAAGTGGCGTGCGGACCGCGCGGCGGCACGCGAACGGGTGATCCGGCAGGCGAGCTTCCTGACGTTGTGGACGGGCAAGGCCGAGCTCGGCGGCTTCGTTTCGACGGGCAATTCGGAGACGGCGGGCGGCAGCGCGGTCGTCGACCTGACGCGCGAGGGGCTGCAATGGCGGCACAAGTTCCGCGCGCAGGCGGATTATCAGGAAAGCCTGGGCATCACGACGCGCGAGCACTACCTCGCCAGCTACGAACCGAACTACAAGTTCGGCGACCGCGCCTATGCGTACGGGGCGGCGCAGTATGAAAGCGACAAGTTCCTCGGCTATTACGACCGTGTGTCGGTGTCGGGCGGTGCCGGGTACAGCGCGATCAAGCAAGCGAACATGCAGCTCGATGTGGAGCTGGGGCCGGCGTACCGGCACACCGCCTTCACCGACGGGACGGTGCAGTCGAGCGTCGCCGGGCGCGGTACGATCGATTTCCGGATCCGCATCCTGCCGGGGCTGGGCTTTACCCAGACCGCATCGGCCTATGTGCAGCGGTTCAATTCGACGGTGAACACCAACAGCGCGGTGCAGGCGAAGCTGATCGGGCCGCTGTCGGCGCAGCTGTCGTACAACGTCCAGTACGAGAGCATGCCGCCCGCCGGGCGCAAGACCACCGACACGATCAGCCGGGCGTCGCTGGTCTATTCCTTCTGACGTCGGTACATCCCCGCCGATGGTGGGGATGACTTCGAACGAGCAGGCCGTCGTGGCCCGGCTGGATGCGGCGGCGATGCTGGCGCAGGTCGAGCATTGGGCGGCCATCAATAGTGGCACGCGCAATCTCGACGGGCTGGCGCGGATGGCCACCGTGCTGGCGGATGCGTTCGCGGTGCTGCCGGGCGACGTGTCGCTGATCGAGCCGGCGCCGGTCGAGAGCGTGGCGGCGGACGGGATCGTGTCGCCGCTGGCGCATGGGCGGCATCTGCTGGTGCGGGTACGCCCGGACGCCGGGCGGCGCGTGCTGCTGATGGGGCATATGGACACCGTGTACGGCGCGGACCACGCGTTCCAGACGCTGCACTGGCGCGAGCCGGGGGTGCTGGTAGGGCCGGGCGTGGCCGACATGAAGGGCGGGCTGGCGGCAATGCTGGCGGCGCTGACCGCGATCGAGGCGGAGGGTGGCTGCGCGCTGGGGTATGACGTGCTCATCAATTCGGACGAGGAGACCGGATCGCTGTCGTCGGCCGCGCTGATCGCGAAGGTGGCGGCGGGCAAGGTCGCCGCGTTGGGATATGAGCCGGCGCTGGCGGACGGCACGCTGGTCGGCGCACGCGGCGGTACGGGCAATTTCTCGATCGTGGTGCGTGGCCGGAGCGCGCATGCCGGGCGCAATCCCGAAGAGGGCCGCAACGCGATCGTCGCGGCGTCGGAGATCGCGGTTCGGCTGGCGGATGCGCGCGGCGACGGGCTGTGGGTCAATCCGGCGCGGATCGAGGGCGGCGGGCCGAACAACGTCGTGCCCGAACTGGCCGTGCTGCGCGTGAACTTCCGCCCGCGCGATGCCGGTGCGATCGCGCGGGCGCAGGCGGTGGTGGACCGGGTGACGGCGGAAGTCGCGGGCCGACGTGGCGTCTCAGTGGCGGTGCATGGCGGCTTCAATCGCCCGCCCAAGCCGGTGGATGCGGGGGCGGAAGCGTTGCAGGCGGTGATCGAGGATGCGGCAGGATCGCTGGGCATCGCGGTCGGCTGGCGGGACACCGGCGGGGTGTGCGACGGCAACAACATTGCCGCGGCGGGCGTGCCGGTGGTCGACACGATGGGCGTGCGCGGCGGTGCGATCCATTCCAGCGACGAGTTCCTGCTGGTCGACAGCCTGATCGAACGGGCCGCGCTGACCGCCGTGACGATGCTGCGGATCGCGGCTAGGCTGCCGACATGAGCCACCGCATCCGCGCCGCGACCGACGACGATCTTCAGCACCTGTACGAGATGGCGAAGCTGACCGGGGGCGGCTTCACGAACCTGCCGCCCGACCGCCGCGCGCTGAAGGCGAAGCTGGACCGCAGTCACGAGGCGTTCGCGCGGCAGGACGAGGCGATCGAGGACGAGTTGTTCGTGCTGGTGCTGGAGGATGTCGCGACGGGCGAGGTCCGGGGCACGTGCCAGATCTTCACGCGGGTCGGGCAGCGTCACCCCTTCTACAGCTATCGGCTGGGAACGCTGACGCAGGCAAGCAAGGAACTGGGGCGGACGTTCCGCGCCGAGATGCTGACGCTGACCACCGATCTGGAGGGGGCGTCGGAGGTCGGCGGCCTGTTCCTGCATCCGGGCGAGCGCGCGGGTGGCCTGGGGCTGTTGCTGGCCCGGGCGCGCTATCTGTTCATCGCGATGCACCGGAAGCGGTTCGCGGATCGCATTTTGGCGGAGTTGCGCGGGGTGATCGACGAGGCGGGCGGATCGCCGTTCTGGGACGGGCTGGCGGGGCGGTTCTTCGGGATGAATTTTCAGGATGCCGACCAGTTCAATGCGACGAACGGCCACCAGTTCATCGCCGACCTGATGCCGAAGCACCCGATCTACACCGCGATGCTGTCGGATCATGCGCGATCGGTAATCGGCCTGCCCCACCCCAGCGGTCGGGCGGCGATGCGGATGCTGGAGAACGAAGGCTTCGCGTACGAGAATTACTGCGACATCTTCGATGGGGGACCGACGATGACGGCGCGGACCGATGCCGTCCGGTCGATCCGGGAGGCACGGGCGAGCCGGATCATCGCGGTCGATCGCGACGGCGGCGCGGAGGCGCTGGTCGCGTGCGGGCACATGGCGGATTTCCGCTGCACGTTCGGGCTGGTACGCGAGGCGGCGGACGGGATTGTGCTGTCTGTCGAAGCGGCAAGTGCGCTGGGCGTCGGTGAGGACGACCACGTCACGCATGTCGGGCGGCTGTGATGCGGGAGATCAATTTCGACGGGATCGTCGGCCCGAGCCACAATTATGCCGGCCTGAGTCCGGGCAATCTGGCGGCGACGCGGAACGCCGGGCTGGTGTCGCGGCCGCGCGCGGCGGCGTTGCAGGGCATCGCCAAGATGCGCGCGAACCTCGATCTTGGAGTGGTGCAGGGTATATTGCTGCCGCACCCGCGGCCCGATCGTGGCTGGCTGGCGGCGCTGGCGAGCGATGTAGAAGCAGCCGAACCGCATCTTCTGGCGCAGGCGATGTCGGCGTCGGCGATGTGGGCGGCGAATGCGGCGACGGTGTCGCCCGCCACCGACTGCACGGACGGACAGTGTCACCTCACCGTCGCCAATCTGGTGACGATGCCGCATCGCAGCCACGAATGGCCGGCGACGCTGGCGCAGTTGCGCGTCGCGTTCGCCGATCCGTCGTTCGTGGTGCATGGCCCGGTGCCGGCCCCGTTCGGGGACGAGGGCGCGGCCAATCACATGCGGCTGTGCGAGCGGCATGGCGAGGCGGGCGTCGAGGTCTTCGTCTACGGGCGCAGCGGCGGGCCCTTTCCTGCACGCCAGCACCGCGATGCGAGCGCGGCTGTCGCGCGGCGGCACGGTGTCCGTCACGCGCTGTTCGTCGAACAGTCGGAAGCGGCGATCGCGGCGGGCGCGTTCCACAACGATGTCGTCGCGGTGGCGAACGAGCGGGTGCTGTTCGCGCATGAACAGGCGTTCGCGGATCGTGACGGCTTCTACGCAGATTTGCGTGCGGCGCTGCCGGCGGTGGAGATCGTGGAGGTGCCGACGGCCCGGGTATCGCTGGCGGATGCGATTTCCAGCTATCTTTTCAACGCGCAGCTGGTGACGCTGCCCGATGGAAGCATGTCGCTGATCGTGCCCGGCGAGGCGCGGGAAACGCCGCCCGTATGGTCGTGGCTGATGGAGCATGTCGCCGGTAACGGCCCGATCCGCCGCGTCGAGGTGGTCGACGTTCGCGAGTCGATGGCGAACGGTGGCGGGCCGGCGTGTCTGCGGCTGCGCGTAGTGGCCGATCCGGCGCTGGTCGATCCGCGGTTTCTGGTGGACCATGCCCGACTGGACCGGATCGCGGCGGTGATCGAGGCGCATTGGCCGGAGGAGATCGCGGCGGACGGTTTGCATGATCCTGCGCTGATGGCGGCGGTCGAAGCGGCGCGGGCGGCGTTGCTGGAGGCGTTGGGTCTGGCCGAACTGGTGTGACGGTCTGGTCGCGACGATCACCCGTTGATGGATCGCTCAGCGGTCATTCGAGCCGGGCTCGCCCCGCGTCCACGGTACCGCATGCTATAGCGTTTCAAGGGTGCGGACATCGGCTTGAACCCGTTCGTGCCGGGCCCGCCGACGCAAGGACGACAACTGCGCCCTTCGACAAGCTCAGGGCAAACGGATCGGGACAGGCTCAGGGCGACCGGGTCCGTCGGCTCGATGCGATATCGTCACGCTCCGATGATCGTCGATGCCGGGACGATCTCGATCCCGCTGAATGTGTCGGATTAACTTACGGGTAACCATCTTCGCCCGCGGCAAACCGACGCTCTTCCGCCATTGGCCCCAACCTTGCTATGTTTCGGGCATGTGGTCCCGCTTCGCCCGGCTGTTCGTCATCAAGACCAAGTTCGAGGCGTTCCTCGTGATCTACGGCCTCGCCAACGGCGCGGCGGAGCGTGGCGTGCATTACATGAACCAGTATCCTGGGTGGGGCGGCGTGATGCTGTTCGCGCTGTGCCCCGTCGCGGTGTTCATGGCGGGCGCGCGCATCCTCGACTCGCTGGAGCGCGAACGGGCGGACTATTGCGACTGACAGGATAAGTTGGTCGCACGGCGCGGCGACGTGACTATCTGAAGCGTCGATGAGTACGCTCACCCACCTTCAACGGCTCGAAGCCGAAAGCATCCACATCCTGCGCGAGGTCGTCGCCGAGGCGGAGCGGCCGGTGATGCTGTATTCCGTCGGCAAGGATTCCGCGGTGATGCTGCATCTGGCGAAGAAGGCGTTCGCGCCGGGCCGCCCCCCCTTTCCCCTGCTGCATGTCGATACGACGTGGAAGTTCAGGGCGATGTACGACCTGCGCGACAAGGCGGCGGCGGACGCCGGCATGGAGCTGATCGTCCACAAGAACCCGGACGCCGTGGCGGCGGGGATCAATCCGTTCGATCATGGCGGGCGGCACACCGACCTGTGGAAGACGGAGGGGCTGAAGCAGGCGCTGACCGCGGGCGGTTACGACGCGGCGTTCGGCGGCGCGCGGCGCGACGAGGAGAAGAGCCGCGCGAAGGAGCGCATCTTTTCGTTCCGGTCGGCCAGTCACGGCTGGGACCCGAAGGCGCAGCGCCCCGAATTGTGGCGGCTGTACAATGCGCGCCTGAACCGGGGCGAAAGCCTGCGCGTGTTCCCTCTGTCGAACTGGACCGAACTCGACATCTGGCAATACATCCTGGCCGAGGGGATCGAGATCGTGCCGCTATACTTTGCTGCCCCTCGTCCGACCGTCGAACGCGACGGCATGTTGCTGATGGTCGATGACGATCGCTTCCGGCTCAAGCCGGGGGAGCTGCCGGTGGAGCGATCGATCCGGTTTCGCACGCTCGGCTGCTACCCGTTGACCGGCGCGGTGGAGAGCCGGGCGGATACGCTGTCGGCGGTGATCCAGGAAATGCTGCTGACGACGACCTCCGAGCGGCAGGGACGTGCGATCGATCACGATCAGGCGGCCAGCATGGAGAAGAAGAAGCGCGAGGGGTATTTCTGATGGGTGCGCCGATGCAAGCGTTCGTCCCCGAGAGGGAGGGAGCAGAGTGAGCGCCTACACACCCGAGGCGCTGATCGGCGAGGATATCGACGCCTATCTCGCCGGGCACGCCGCCAAGACGATGCTACGATTCATCACCTGCGGATCGGTGGACGACGGCAAGTCGACGCTGATCGGCCGCCTGCTGTACGATTCGAAGACGATCTTCGAGGATCAGCTCGCGGCGCTGGAGGCGGACTCGGCGCGGATGGGGACGCAGGGGGCGAATATCGACTTCGCCCTGCTGGTCGACGGGCTGGCGGCCGAGCGCGAGCAGGGCATTACGATCGACGTCGCGTACCGGTTCTTCGCGACCGAGAAACGCAAGTTCATCGTCGCGGACACGCCGGGGCACGAGCAATATACGCGCAACATGGTTACGGGCGCATCGACCGCCGATTGCGCGGTGATCCTGATCGACGCGCGCAAGGGCGTGCTGACGCAGACGCGGCGGCATAGCTGGCTGGCGCATCTGGTCGGCATTCGCGAGATCGTGCTGGCGGTCAACAAGATGGACCTGATCGGCCATGACCGCGCACGGTTCGAGGCGATCGTCGCCGATTACGCCGAGTTCGCCAAGGGCATCGAGATCGAACGATTTGCGGCGATCCCGCTGTCCGGACTGACGGGGGAAAATGTCGCAACGCCCTCGCCGGCGATGGACTGGTACGAAGGCCCGACGCTGTTGGCGCATCTGGAGGCGATCCCGGTCGACACCGATCGCGCGGCGGCGCGGCCGTTCCGGCTGCCGGTGCAGTGGGTGAACCGGCCCGATCTCGACTTCCGCGGCTTTTCGGGGATGATCGCGAGCGGCGGCGTGGCGGTCGGCGACCGGGTGCGCGTGGTACCGTCCGGGCGCAACACGTCGGTCGCGCGCGTGCTGACCGCCGACGGCGAGCGCGGGCATGCGACGGCGGGCGAGTCGGTGACGTTGGTGCTGGCGGACGAGGTGGATTGTTCGCGCGGCGACGTGATCGCCGCGGCGGAAGGACCGCCGCAGGTGGCGGACCAGATGCTCGCGACGATCGTGTGGATGGCGGACCAGCCGCTCGTTCCCGGTCGCGGATACTGGCTGAAGCTGGGTACGCAGATGGTCAATGCTACGGTGCAGCCGCCGCGCCATACCGTCGACGTGAACACGCAGGCGGAGGTGGCGGCGACGACGCTGGCGCTGAACGATATCGGCGTCGCGGAGGTCTATACCGACCGGCCGATCGTGTTCGAACCGTATGAGGAGGGTGCCGATCTGGGCGGCTTCATCCTGATCGATCGCGCGAGCAACGCGACGGTCGCGGCGGGGATGGTGCAGCATGCGCTGGCGCGGGCCACCGACGTGCACTGGCAGTCGGTGGATGTGACGCGGGAGGCGCATGCGCAGCAGAAGGGGCAGTCGCCGCGCGTTCTGTGGTTCACCGGCCTGTCGGGATCGGGCAAGTCGACGATCGCCAATCTGGTCGAGAAGAAGCTGCACGCGCTGGGCAAGCACAGCTTCCTGCTGGACGGCGACAATATCCGGCACGGGCTGAACCGCGATCTCGACTTCTCGGATGCGGGGCGGATCGAGAATATCCGGCGGATCGGCGAAGTCGCGCGGTTGATGGCGGATGCCGGGCTGATCGTGCTGACCGCGTTCATCTCGCCGTTCCGCGCGGAACGGGCGATGGTGCGGTCGCGCCTGCCGGAGGGCGAGTTCGTCGAGATCTTCGTCGATACGCCGCTGGCGACGGCGGAGGAACGCGACCCCAAGGGTCTGTACGCCAAGGCGCGGGCGGGCGAGATTCGGGACTTCACCGGCATCTCCAGCCCCTATGAAGCGCCGGAGCGGCCGGAGATCAAGATCGACACGACGCGCGAAACTCCCGAAGCTGCGGCCGAGCGGATCGTGGAGTATGTCGTCGGCGTGTGGAGCCATGAACTGTGACCGATACCGAACTCGCGGTCGCCATCGCGGCCGAGGCGGGCGACCTGCTGCGCGCGATCCGGGCCGAGGGTGCGGAGACGGGCCGGGCGCTGGGCGATCGCGGCGACCGCGAGGCGAACGCGCTGATCCTGCGGCGGCTGGCAGAGACACGGCCGGACGACTTCATCCTGTCGGAGGAAAGCCTGGACGATCGGGCGCGGTGCGGAGCGCGACGGGTGTGGATCGTCGATCCGCTCGACGGGACGCGCGACTATGCCGATGGGCTGGACGACTGGGCGGTCCATATCGGGCTGGCGATCGACGGTCGGCCGGCGTTCGGCGCGGTAGCGGTGCCGCAATGGGGCCGCGTCTGGTGCACCGATCATGCGCGCGCCGTATTGCCTCCCCTGCCCGCCCGGCCGCGCGTCGTCGTCAGCCGGACGCGGTGCCCGGACATCGCCCTACGGGTGGCGACTGCGCTGGATGCCGAGATGCTGGGCATGGGATCGGCCGGGGCGAAGGCAATGGCGGTCGTGGACGGGCGCGCCGACATCTACCTCCACGCCGGCGGCCAGTATGAATGGGACAATTGCGCGCCGGCTGCGGTCGCGCTGGCGGCGGGACTGCACGCGTCGCGGATCGACGGCAGTCCCTTGGTCTACAATTGCGCGGACCCGTTGCTGCCCGACCTGCTGATCTGCCGGCCGGAATTGGCGAAGCGGGTGCTAAACGTCATCGCGCGGGCTGGTACAGCCTAGCCATCACGCGCGCATAGAGCGTGTCGCCGTCGACCAGCCGGTCGATCATCGGCTCGTTGGCATCAGGCTGCGCGCCGTCGCCGGGGAAGTAGCCGATGCGATCGGTGACGATCGGTGCGCCGAGCGCGACGTAGAAGGCGACCAGCGCCTCGACCGCACGCTTGGCGCGAGCATAATCACTATCGGTGTCGATCCACGCGGACGAGGGCACGAAGATGCCCGCATAGTCGCGCCAGTCTGCCAAGTGGCGGACGACGCGCTCGACATGGCCGGCAGGGTCCCCGTCGGCATAGGCGCAGTCGAACAGGTACGTCGGTGCCGCAGCCCGCGCGACCGCGGCGGGATCGGTCAGCACCAGAAAGCCGTCGTCATGGAGCCGGCGCGCGAAGGCGGAGCCGACGCGCCCCCGCGCGCCCAGGACGATCGCACACCCCGCAGCACCCACCGTATCGCCGCGGCGCATTGCTGCCACGGCCGCCTGCCACTCACTCATTCGACACCCCTTTGATGAACATCGTGACAGGTCGGCCGATCGCACGCAACGATCGCAATTCTCGAACATTCGGTATGGAAGCGTTTGCGTCCGGACCCGGGCGTGATATGCCAGCCGTAGAAGATATGGAGACGGATGATGGACCTCAGCTTCACGCCCGAGGAAGAGGCTTTCCGCGATGAGGTACGCAGCTTCCTGAAGGAGAAGCTGCCCGCGCGGCTGTCGAACAAGGTTGCGCACGGGCTGTCGCTGACCAGGGACGACATGGTCGAATGGCACGCGATCCTGAATGCGCGCGGCTGGCTGGCGAGCCATTGGCCCGAGCAATATGGCGGGCCGGGCTGGACCGTGGTGCAACGTTCGATCTTCGAGGACGAGATGGCGCGGGCGAACGCGCCGCGGATCGTGCCGTTCGGGCTGAGCATGCTCGCCCCCGTGCTCATCAAATACGGCAGCGAGGAGCAGAAGCAGCATTACCTGCCGCGCATTCTGGATGGCACCGACTGGTGGTGTCAGGGGTATTCGGAGCCGGGCGCGGGATCGGACCTCGCCAGCCTGAAGACGAGCGCGGTGCGGGACGGCGATCATTACGTCGTCAACGGCCAGAAGACGTGGACGACGCTGGGCCAGTTCGCAGACTGGATCTTCTGCCTCGTCCGCACCGATCCTACGGCGAAGGCACAGGAGGGCATCTCGTTCCTGCTGATCGACATGAAGTCGCAGGGTATCGAAGTGCGCCCGATCGTGCTGCTGGACGGCGACGCCGAGGTGAACGAGGTGTTCTTCACCGACGTGCGCGTGCCGGTGGAGAACCTCGTCGGGCAGGAGAACAAGGGCTGGACCTATGCCAAGTACCTGCTGACCTATGAGCGGACCAACATTGCGGGGGTCGGATCGTCGGCGGCGGCGTTCGACCGATTGCGAAGCGTCGCGGGCAAGATCACGCGGGGCGGCAAGCCGCTGACCGACGACCCGCTGTTCGCGGCGCGGATGGCGCGGATAGAGATCGACCTCGCCAATATGGCGACGACCAACATGCGCGTCGTCGCGGCGGCGGCGGGCGGCGGTGCGCCGGGCGCGGAAAGCTCGATGTTGAAGATCAAGGGGACGGAGATTCGTCAGGCCATTACCGCCCTCTCCCGCCGCGCCTACGGTGCCTATGCGATTCCGTTCATCCCGGAGGCGCTGGAGGATGGTTACAACGGCGAGCCGGTCGGACCTGAGGATGCCGGGGCCGCCGCGCCGACCTATTTCAACATGCGCAAGCTGTCGATCTTCGGGGGATCGAACGAAGTGCAGAAGAACATCATTTCCAAGATGATCGTGGGGCTCTGATGGATTTTCAGCATAGCGAGGACCGGCAGATGCTGGCCGACACGCTGCGCCGCTATCTGGCGGACGCGGCGCCGGTCGATGCACGCAACAGAGTCGCGTACGGCGAGACGGGGTATTCGCCCGAGGTCTGGGCGGGGCTCGGCGAACTGGGCATCGCAGGCGCGCTGTTCGGGGAGGATGTCGGCGGGTTCGGCGGCAGCGGCTTCGACATCATGGTCGTGTTCGAGGAACTCGGCAGGGCGCTGGCGGTGGAGCCGTTCCTCGGCACGCTGATGGTCGGCCGCGCACTGGCTATAGCCGACGCGGTGCCGGAGGGGATCGTCGCGGGTACGACGATCGCGGCGTTCGCGCATGCCGAGCCGCAGGATCGTGCGCCGGGCGAGGCGCTGGCGACCAGGGCGGTGAGAGATGGCGACGGTTGGTCGTTGACGGGTGCGAAGGCGGTCGTAGCGCAGGCGGAGGCGGCGGACGTGTTGCTGGTGTCGGCGCAGACCGACGCGGGCATGGCGCTGTTCCTCGTGTCGAAGGGCGCGGAGGGGCTGGCGATCCACGGCTACAACACCGTCGACGGCGGACGCGCGGGCGAGGTTCGGCTGAACGGCGTGCGCGTGGCGGCTCCGGTCGGCGGCGATGCCGAAGCGGCGATCGCGGCGGCGGAGGCGGCGGGGCTGCTGGCGCTCTCGGCGGAAGCGCTGGGCGCGATGGACGTCGCGAAGACCGCGACAATCGAATACCTCCAGACGCGCAAGCAGTTCGGCGTGCCGATCGGCAAGTTCCAGGCGCTGCAACATCGCATCGCGACGGTGCTGCTGGAGGTGGAGCAGGCGCGGTCCGCCGTCATCAACGCGGCGGATGCGTTCGGAAAGCCGGGTGTCGAGCGGGCTTTGGCGGCGGCGAAATACACGGTCGGCGCGACGGGACAACTGGTGGCGGAGGAAGCGATCCAGCTTCACGGCGGCATCGGCATGACGTGGGAATTGCCGCTGTCCCACTATGCCAAGCGGTTGACGATGATCGATCACCAGTTGGGCGATCAGGACGAGCATTTGCAGCGCTACATCGCGCTGGGCCGGGCGGCCTGATCCGGGAGCGGTCGGTGTCCGCCGGCCGCTACCGCAGGCATTCCGCGACCCGCTGTTTCGAGTCCGCATCCCAGGCGGTATCGGTGACGATGCCCAGACCGGCATAGCCGTCCTGCGAGCCCGCCGGTTGCACGATCGCGAACACCGCCTGCCCGTTCGTCAGGCCGGCGACCTGCGTACGCGACGGCGATGTCAGCGCCAGCGGCTTCCAGTTCGGCAACGCCCGACGATAATGGGCGACCACGGCAGGTGCCTCCGCGACCGGAACCCTGAGAATACGGCTGTCGACGCAACGGTGATCCGGCTTCAGCGTCCGCAGGACCGCGACGGTCGCGCCGACCAGTTCGGATCGTAACGGCTCCGTGAACGGAAGATAGGCGTCGTCGCGCGCACCGGCCGGATCGGGGGGACCGTCGATCGGGGCCGGCGGCTGGCATGCCGCCAGCGCCAGCGCCCCTATCGATATCGCCGACCGGACGAGGATCATCCGATTACGGCGTCGCATCCGTGGACACAGTGGTGACGGCGCTGCGGAAAGCGGAGAGCGGATTGGACTCGGCGGATACATAGCCACGCGTGTCGGTCGGAACCGCCGCGTCCGTCAACCGCGCGACGATGTCGCCCGTACCGCCGGTGCCCGACAGCGAGCTGATCGCCGAACCGAGCCAATCCTTCGCCAGCGACGCCGCCGGTCCGGTCACGTCGGCCTTGTCGACGAGGCTCAGCCCCGCCTGGAAGATATTGGTGGCGAGTTCGCGCTGCTTGGCGGCGTCGCTGTCGATCGATTTGACCGAGGCCGAGACGGCGCCGGTCAGGTAACCGAGGCCGGTCGCCGTCTGGTAATGGCCATCCACCTCCGCGTTGAAAGCGGCGGTCGCATTCGTCGCCCCGTTCGAGCCCGCCGCGACCAGCGCGACCTGCTGACCAAGGCGCGCCTGTCCGGCGTCACCGTTGAGCACCATCTGCTTCGTATAGGCCGCGACGGCGCTGCCCTGCCACGTCGAGATGTCCCCGGACCCCGCCGCCGGCGTCTTGAAGCTCGCCAAATCGTTGATGATGCGGCTGGGATCGCTGTCGATGATCGTCGCCAGACTGTTCGCCATGCCGGCGCACGCCTTGTTCGCCGGGTCCGCACGCACCCCGAGCAGGGTCGCGCCGAGCTGGTTGTCGATCCGCTCGCCGCGCAGCACGTCGGCACCGGCCGCGAACACCTGCGCCTTGTTGTGCGGATCGCCCATCGTCGCCGCGGCCTTTGAGAGGTCGCGGAACAGGGTGATGTCATAGTCCGGGTTGCCGGCCGGACCCTGACCGTTGCCGGCGGACAGGCGCGCGCCGATCGCGGCGGTGAACACCGCCTTCTGCTGCTCGCCCGTCAGGGACGCGAAGCCGCGTTCGGCGGCGCCGCCACGCAGCGACGCGAGCACCTCTCCCGAAGCCCGCGCCTGCGCGTTGCCGATGTGGATCGTGCCGCCGAAACTGGTGGCCGCGAATTGCGAGTCGTGACCGGTCGCGGTCGTGTCCTTCGCCAGGGCACCGACGAAATCGACCTTTGCCGCGACCGTCGCGTGCGACGCCACCGCGTGGCCGAGTTCGCGGGCATAGGTCGCACCGTCCGTACCGTCCGGCTTGCCACCGGTCGCACCGTCACCCTGGTCGACCTTGCCGAAGGCACGGCTGAGCGAAGCGAGGCCGGGGCCGTCGAGCGACTTGGCCATGCTGGCGAAGAACCCCTGACGATCCGATGCGGACAGGCCGGAGCCGACCAGCATCGTATCGTCCGTCAAGGCAGCCGCGACCGTGTCCAGCGTTCCCGACCGCTGAAGGTCGGCGACGACGCGCTTCGCATCGGCGGGCGAAAGTGCGGTGAGAAGGTCCTTGATCGCGGCGATGTCACCGTCGGTCTGGACGCCGAGGAAGCCGGTACCGTCGAGATGCGCCTTGATCTGGGCGACCGTATCGGTCTTCGAGCTTGCGGCGGTTGCCGGAGCCGTCGAGGGGCGGACCTGTGTGCCCGTGATTGGATCGACCATCACTGCTTCTCCTAAAGCGTTGGCAGCATTCTAGCCGGCGGCGTGCACCGCGGCTGTAATCGTTTCGTGTAGGCGGTGCCGCGAGGGTCGGGTCAGATCACGCCAGATATTCTCGGCCGAGTTCGACGACGGAGCGGCATCCGATCAGGCCGAGCGTGAGGTCGAGTTCGGCGATGACATTGTCGATGACCGACGTGACTCCGTCCGCACCGTCGATGGCCAGTCCCCAGATATAGGGTCGGCCGAGCAGCACCGCGTCCGCACCGAGCGCGAGCGCCTTGGCGATATCGGCGCCGCCGCGGATGCCGCTGTCGAACAGGACGCGCGCCCTCCCCGCCACGGCATCGACGCAGGCGGCAAGCTGCGTCGCGGAGCCCACCGCGCCGTCGACCTGCCGGCCGCCGTGGTTGGAGACGACGATGCCGTCCCACCCTTCCTCTGCGGCGCGTTGCGCGTCGGCGGGGTGCTGGATGCCCTTCAGGACCACCGGCAATCGCGTCCATTCGCGGATCTTGCGCAGCCGGGTCCAGTCGACGCTGGGATCGGAATAGATTTGCGTGAACAGTTGCGCGGCGGCGAGCGGCTCCTCTTCCGGCGACTTGGCGAGCATGCTGCGGAAGACCGGATCGCTGACATATTGCGCGATCCCCTGCCCATTCAGGAACGGCAGGAAGCCGTGACCGAGGTCGACCGGCCGCCAGCCGAGCATCGTTGTGTCGAGCGTCACCACGATAGCATCGCACCCACAGGCCTCGGCGCGGCGGACGAGCGACTCGGCCAAGGCGTCGGAGCGGGTCCAGTAAAGCTGGAACCAGCGCGGCGCATCACCCATCGCGGCGGCGCAGTCCTCCATCGCGACCGAAGCCTGATTGGAGAAGATCATCGGCACATTTCGCGCCGCCGCTCCCTTGGCGGTGGCGAGGTCGGCGTCGGGATGTGCCAGGTTCTGAACGCCGATCGGCGCGAGCAGCACCGGGGCCGGCAGGCGGCGACCGAACAGGTCCACCGCCAAATCGCGTTTCGCCACGTTGCGGAGCATGCGAGGGACGAGCTTCACCGCGTCGAGCGCGTTTCTGTTGGCGCGGGCGGTGGCCTCGGCGCCGGCGGAGCGGAGATAGCCGAACGCCTCGGGCGTCATCGTCGCCTCCGCCCGTAATTCCAGTTCGTCCATGCGGAACGGCACCGTCGCGCGACGACCCATCAGGCCGGCGGCATAGGTTTGCGCCAGCCGCAGCGGGCCGGGGGCGGGATGGTCGGTCATGATCCTCTCCGTGCTTTTGCGGGAGGATAGCGGGCGGGCGGGATCGCGATAGGCCCGATATGCGAAAAGCCGGACCGTCGCCGGTCCGGCTTTTTCAGGAGTTTCCAATGGTGCGCCCGGAACGATTCGAACGTCCGACCCTCAGATTCGTAGTCTGATGCTCTATCCAGCTGAGCTACGGGCGCACAATGGAGGTGCGCTCTTAGCAGAGTTCGCTGGGGTGGCAAGTCCGTTGCGCGCAAAAAGTCGCGCTTCTAGGGGTGGCGCCATGAAACAGGTCTTCACCGCGCTGCTGCTCGCGTCGTCGCTCGTCTCGCTCGGCGCCTGTGCGCGCGACGCGAGCGTCTACCCCTCGCTGGCGGTGCGACCGACGGAGAAGATCGGGTTTGCGGAGCCTGCGCCGCCGCCGCCCGAACCGCTGAAGGCCGATCCGGCGCTGGACGCGAAGGTCGCGGACCTGACGACGCGGCTGGCGGCGGTGACGCGCGGTTTCGACCGGGATGCTGCGCGGGCAGAAACCGCGGCGCGCACGGCGAAGGGTCGCGCGGTGGGAAGCGATGCGTGGCTCGACGCGCAGACCGCGCTGGGGCTGCTTGACGACTTGCGCGCGCAGGCGAACGCGCTGGCGAGCGAGGCCGGCGATCTGGCGAGCGGGCGGGCGGCGGCGCTGGAGCCGGCCTATCCGACGCTGGACGCGGTGCAGCAGCGGATCGCCGCCGAGGGACAGCGCCAGAGCGCGACGATCGACCGCCTGCAGGCGACCCTGCCGGCGGCCTGATACGCTTCAGAAATGCTTCAATAGCGGCAGTATCGTCGAATAATCGTCGGTCCACGCAGTCATGCCGGGCCGCGGCTGGATGTCTCGCCAGTCCGGCTCCTGCCCGCGCAGGGTCTTGAGCACGGCCGGGTCGCGGGACAGCGCCACCCAAAGCGACGACGAGGCGTCGCGGGCCAGTGCGGACGGGCGGTAGTTCATCACCGCGCTATGCCAGCCCCCGGCTTTGGCGGCGGCGGCGACCACCGGCTCCAGATCGAGGAAGCGGTTGGAGATGTGGACCAGCAGCAGCCCGCGCGGCGACAGGACGCGCGAATAGGTCGCGAACGCCTCCCGCGTCATCAGGTGCATCGGCACCGCGTCCGACGAGAACGCGTCGAGGGCGAGCAGGTCGAGCGACGACTCCTGTTCCGCCGCGAGGCTGAGGCGGGCATCGCCGAGACGGATGGTGGGGTTGGGCAGGCAGCGCGACAGATAGGTGAACTGGCCGGTATCGCGCGCGATGCGGATGACGGCGGGATCGATCTCGTAGAAGCGCCAGCTTTGGCCGGGCCGGGCATAGCAGGACAGCGTGCCGGTGCCGAGGCCGACCACGCCGATCCGCGCGCCGGCGCCGTAGATTGCGGGGGCGGCGAGCATCGCCTGACCCACGCCGGAGCCGGGCGCATAGTAGGTCGTCGGCGTCTTCTCGCGCGCGACGCTGCCGCGCAACTGGATGCCATGGACGGTGGTGCCGTGGTCGAGCTCGCGCACGTTGCCGTCGCCGCGGACGGTATAGACGCCGAAATAGCTGCGGGTGCGGGCGCCGGGATCGAGCGAGAGGCTGATCGAGCGATAGCCGCCGAAGATCATCAATGCCGCGGCGAGGACGCAGAGATAGGCGGGGCGGAAGCCAATCGTCGCGAGTCCGATCGCGGCGATGATGATGAACGCGAAGCCGTCATGCCCCTCCCCGAACAGCGCCGCGGGGCCGTTGAAGCGGAGCAGGATGAGGATGCCGATCGCCAGCGCCACCGTCAGGAAGGCGATGCGCCGTGTCGCGCCGACATGCCAGACGTTGCGGATGCCGTGCGTCAGGAAGGTCTGCGGCGCGAGCGCACCGGCGGCGAGGATCAGAATCGGGTATTCGTAGGTCCAGTCGAACAGCACCGGCGCGAGCAGGCCGGCGAACACACCGCCGAGCGCGCCGCCGAGCGACATGGCGAGGTAGAAGCCGGTGAGACGATCAGGCGCGGGGCGCGACCGGTACATCGCGGTGTGCAGCGCGACCGACACCATGAACAACAGGAGCAGCGACACGCCGAGGCTGAACCACGGGCCCTGATTGTACCCGGCCATCATCACGCCGCCGAACAGCAGGATCGTGACCGGCGCGATGCGGGTGATGAGGTCGGCCGGCGCGCGGTTGTCGGCGAAGGCGATCGTGAAGCTGAGCAGATACAGCCCGAGCGGCAGCACCCACAATAACGGCATCGCGACGATGTCGGTCGTGATGTAGGTCGAGGTCGCGAGCATCAGGCCGGACGGCACCAGTGCGAGCACGATCCAGCGGAGGACGGACGCGCGCGCCGGAGCCGGGCTTTCGGCGCGGACATGCGCCTCCGCCGAGATCCGCGGGAGCATGCTGGCGCAGGCCAAGACGAGCGCGATGACGAGGACGTAGCCGCCGCTCCACATCAGGCTTTGCCAGTGCAGCGCCAGGCCGGGCTCGACCAGCAACGGATAGGCGATCAGGCCCGCGAAGCTGCCGAAGTTGGAGGCGGCGTAGAGCGCGTACGGATCGCGCCCGCCGCTCGCCAGCGAGAACCAGCGCTGGATCAGCGGGGCCTGTGCGGAGACGGCGAAGAACAGCGGCCCGATCGACCCGAGCAGCAGCCACGGCACCCACACCGCCGGCTGCGCGTCGGGCGGCAAGTCGGCGGACATCAGCCCGATCGGCAGCCACAAAGCGGCAATCAGCAGCACCGCGATGTGGATCGTCGCCTGCATCCGCGGCCGGACCCGGCCCAGCGCGTGGGCATAAGCGTAGCCGCCGAGCAGCAGCGCCTGATAGACCAGCATCGCCGAATTCCACACGGCGGGCGCCCCGCCCAGCCGCGGCAGCGCCATCCGCGCCACCATCGGCTGGACGAGGAACAACAGGAACGATCCGGCCAGGATCGTCGCGACGAACAGCCCGCGGCCGAGCGGCGTGGTACCGGAGACGCGGGCGGTCATCGGGCTACGACGATCATGCGCTCAGCAGCCGCGCGGCATGCGCGGCGTAATAGGTCAGCACGCCCGAGCAGCCGGCCCGCTTGAACGCCATCAGCGTCTCCAGCACCAGCGCGTCGCGGTCGCCAGCACCGACCGCGGCGGAGGCCTCGATCATCGCGTATTCGCCGCTGACCTGATAGGCGAAGACGGGTACCTCGAACCGGGTCTTCACCGCGCGGACGATGTCGAGATAGGGCAGGCCCGGCTTGACCATGATCGTGTCCGCCCCCTCCGCTAGATCGAGCGCGACTTCGCGCAAGGCCTCTTCGGCGTTGGCGGAGTCCATCTGGTACGTCTTCTTGTCGCCCTTCAGCAGCCCGCGCGAGCCGACCGCGTCGCGAAACGGGCCGTAGAAGGCGGACGCATATTTGGCGGCGTAGCTCATGATCTGGACATTGTGGTGTCCGCCCTGCTCCAGCGCCGCACGGATCAGGCCGATGCGACCGTCCATCATGTCGGACGGCGCGACGATGTCGGCCCCCGCCTCCGCCTGCACCAGCGCCTGCCCGATCAGCACGTCCGCGGTCGTGTCGTTGACGACATAGCCGGCTGCGTCGACCAGCCCGTCATGGCCGTGGCTGGTGTAGGGATCGAGCGCGACGTCGGTCAGTACGCCGACCTCCGGCACCGCATCCTTCAGCGCCCGGACGGCGCGGCACATGAGGTTGTCGGGGTCCAGCGCTTCGCGTCCGTCGTCGCTGCGCAGATGAGCCGGCGTGTTGGGGAAGAGCGCGACGCACGGGATGCCGAGGTCGCGCGCCTCACGACCGCGGGCGACGATGCCGTCCACCGACCAGCGCGAGACGCCGGGCAGGCTCTTGATCGGCTCCTCCATCCCCTGCCCCTCGGTCACGAACAGCGGCCAGATCAGGTCGGCGGGCGTGAGTGTGTTTTCCGCGTGGAGGCGGCGGCTCCAGCCGGAGGCGCGGGTGCGGCGAAGGCGGACGGCGGGATAGGACGACATGCCGCACGCTTTGCGGGATCGAACGCGCGGTCGCAAGCGTTGGCGGCGTTGGTTGCGGGAGCGTATCGAATGCGGGAAATCAGGTCGGCCGCGATGGTCGTCAACGCCAAGTCCCGCAAGGGGCAGAAACTGTTCAAACGGGCGTGCGCGGCGATGCAGGGACTGCCGTACGAGGTCGACGCGCGCGCAGTCGACGATCCGAAGAAGCTGGAATCGACCGTCCGCGACGTTCTGGCCGCCAAACCCGACCTGCTGATCCTGGGCGGTGGCGACGGCACGATCAGCGGGCTTGTGGACCTGATGGTGGGGCATGATGTCATATTAGGCGTGTTGCCGCTGGGCACCGCCAACAGCTTTTCGCGAACGCTCGGTATTCCGCTGACGATCGAAGGCGCGGTGGAGGTGATCCGCGCCGGCCATACGCGGCGCATCGATCTGGGCATGATCGACGGCGATTATTTCGCGAATTGCGCGGCGATGGGGATCAGCCCGCAGATCGCCGAGACGGTACCGCACGGGTTGAAGAAAGTGCTGGGTATGGTCGGCTATCTCGGCTGGGCCAGTTACCAGTTCGCCAAGTTCCGCCCCTTCATCCTGCACGTCGACGACGGCACGACCAAGCGGAAGATGCGGGTGGTGGAAGTCCGGATTTCGAACGGCCCCTATCATGGCGGCACCTGGCTGGTGGACGAGGCGTCGGTGAATTCGGGCGAGATCGTCGTGCAGGCGGTGCGCGGCCACTACAAGCGCGGGCTTGTGAAGAACTGGGCGCTGAGCTTCTTCGGGCACGAGGCGCGGCATCATGACACGATCAGCTTCTCCGGCAAGGAAGTGCATATCGACACCGAGCCGCGCCTGCCGATCTCGATCGATGGCGAGGTGCTGGCGAAGACGCCGATCACGGCGCGAATCGCAGCGGGCGTGATCGAGGTGATGGCGCCGCCCGAGGCGTGATCGGCTAGGGCGCCATGTCCTTCAACGGCACGCTCGCATCGGCGAGCCGATCCGGCGGGATCGCCGCGCCGGCGAGGACCAGTGCCCTGCCCTGCACATAGTCCTTCACCGCGTTGACGCAGTCCAGCGCGACGACGCGACCGGCCTTCAGGTAGACGATTGTGAAGCTGCGCGTCGCGGGATCGCCGCGGAGCACTTCGGCGTCGTGACCAGTCGAGAGGCCGACGGTCTGGAGCTTCAGGTCGTGCTGGTTCGACCAGAACCACGGCACCGCCGCATAGGGTTCGGGCGTGCCGGTCAGTACCTTGGCGACGACGGTCGCCTGATCGTTGGCGTTCTGGACGGATTCGAGCCGGATCGGCAGGCCGTCCGCGAACACGCTGGCGTGAAGCGCGCAGTCGCCGATCGCGTGGACGTGCGACAGGCTGGTGGCGCAGTGGGCGTCGACCGCTACACCGTTGCCGCCCTCCGCGCCCGCGTCGAGCAACGGTTGGACAGCGGGGACGATGCCGACGCCGACGATGACCATCTCCGCGGGCACGACCTCTCCGCCGGTAAGCCGCACCCCGACTGCGCGACCCGCCTCCTCGACGATGCAATCGACCCCGACACCAAGACGGATGTCGACGCCGTGGGCACGGTGCTCGGCTTCGAAGAAGCGCGACAGGGCAACACCGGCGACACGGGCAAGGACGCGGTCCTGCGCTTCGAAGACGGTCACCTGCTTGCCGAGCTTCGACAGGACGGCGGCGGCCTCCAGTCCGATATAGCCGCCGCCGATCACCGCGATGCGGGTCGTTCCGGCGAGTTCTGCCACCATGCGATCGACATCGGTGCGGCTGCGCACGGAGTGGACGCCCGCGAGATCGTGGCCGGCGCAGCTCAATCGGCGGGCGTGGCCGCCCGTCGCCCAGATCAGTTCGCCATAGCCGACGACTGCACCATCGGCGGTCGTGACGGTCCGGGCGGCGGGTTCGACGGCGACGACGCGGTGGCCCAGCAGCATGTCGATTGCGCGCTCGGGCCAAAAGGCCGCGGGGCGGATCAGCAGGCGTTCGAACGGCTTGTCGCCAGCGAGATAGTCCTTGGAGAGCGGCGGGCGCTCGTACGGAAGTTCGGGTTCCTCCCCGAGGATCGCGATGCTGCCGGCAAACTTGCGCTGGCGCAGCGCGATGGCGGCTTGCGCGCCGGCATGGCCCGCGCCGACGATGACGATGTCGTAGCTGTTCAACGCGTCTCTCCCCGATCGCCCCGATCAGGGGTGGCGGTGGCTTCGTCAAGGTCGAGCCAGTCTGCGAGGATGTCGGCCGCATTCTCCCCCACCCGCGGCGGGCGGCGGCGGAAGGTGGCGGGGGTGGCGGAGAGTTTGGCCGGGAAGGCGACGCTGGGGATCGTTGCGCCGTCTTCGCGCTCGAAATGGTGGACGGTGCCGCGCGCGGCGATGACGGGATCGGCGAAGACCTCGCCGATCGTGTTTACCGGCCCGGCCGGAATACCCGCCGCCACGAGGCGTTCGACCAGCGCCTCGCCCGGAAACGTGCGGACATGGTCGCGGATGATGGACTCGATCGCGTCGCGGTTGATCTGGCGCGCGCGGGCGGTGACGAAGCGCGGGTCGTCGGCGAGGTCGGGCACGCCCATCTCCGCGCAGAGCAGCCGGAACTGCCGATCGTTGCCGACCGCGATGACGATCGTGCCGTCCGCCACGTCGAACGTGGTGTAGGGCACGACGGTGGGGTGACGGTTACCGAGACGGCCGGGATCGATGCCGCCGACCAGCCAGTTCATCGCCTGATTGGCGAGCATGGCCACCTGCGTATCGAGCAGCGCGAGATCGATATGCTGCCCCTCTCCCGTCCGCTCCGCATGACGCAGCGCCGCGAGGATGCTGACCGCCGCATAGAGACCCGTGGAAAGGTCGGCCATCGCGACGCCGGCGCGCAGCGGCTGGCCGCCCTCCTCGCCGGTAATGCTCATGAAGCCGCCCATTCCCTGCGCCACGAAGTCGTAGCCGGGGCGGTCGCGGTACGGGCCGGTCTGGCCGAAGCCGGTGATCGAACAATAGACGAGCTTCGGATTCAGGCGCGACAGGCTGGCGAAGTCGAGCCCGTATTTGGCGAGCCCGCCGACCTTGAAGTTCTCGACCACGACGTCCGCCCGCATCGCCAAATCGCGGACGAGTGCCGCACCGGACGGATCGGCGAGGTCGATCGCGATCGACCGCTTGTTGCGGTTGCACGACAGGTAATAGGCGCTCTCACCCAAATCCTCGTTCCCGTCGCTGTCCGTCAGGAACGGAGGGCCCCACGCTCGCGTGTCGTCGCCGCGGCCGGGTGCCTCGACCTTCACCACGTCCGCGCCGAGGTCGGCGAGCATCTGCGTCGCCCAGGGACCCGCGAGAACACGCGACAGGTCGAGGATGCGGACGCCGGTCAGGGCGGCAGCAGCAGTGATGGGAGAGGCGTCGCGAGCGGTGGCGGAATCGATCATGCGCGACCTATAGATGCCCGGCACCCCGCCTAACAATCATGCTGCGTTGCCAAAAGGTTCGACGGCGACATCAAGCAAACACAAGAGCATCCCGAAATAACGACCAAGTTTTGCGCTTGGCGGCATGAGGTTCGGGATGTAAAAGCCGCGCAGGGGGATTCGATGGGGTGGGGACTCTATAAGGATCGGGCGCCGGCGGCGCTCGCGATGAGGCGTGTCGACGGGCGCCGTGCGTGTCGCATCGGCCTGGGAGTTGCGTTGATCGCGGGTCCCGCTGGCCTGGGCGCGCAGACCACGCCGCAGCCGACCACCCCGACCGGGCTTCCCACGCGGCAACAGGTGGAGCAGCCCGGACCGCAAAGCGCCCCGACCGGCACCAGCGTCAGCGTCGACGGCAGCGAGGCGTTTGGTCGTCCGCCGTGTGCGCTGGCGACATCACCGTTGAAGGTGACGATCGACCGCGTGGCTTTCGTCCCGGCGGGTCGTGACACGCTGCCGCCCGCGATCGCCGCCATTCTCGCGCCGATCGTGCCCGCGACGAAAGGCGAGCAACCGATCGCGAACGTCTGCGCGATCCGCGATGCGGCCAATGCAGCGCTGCGGGCATCGGGGTATGTCGCTTCCGTCCAGATTCCGCCGCAGGAGATCACGACCGGCGAGCTGACGCTGGCGGTGGTGATGGCCCGGATCACCGAAATCCGCATCCACGGCGAGGCCGGCCGCTACCGCGACGTGCTAGCCGCGCGAATCGCCCAGATCCGCGCGCTCGACCCGATCAACGAGCGGGATGCCGAGCGCATCCTGTTGCTGGTGGGCGACATCCCCGGCCTCGACGTGCGGCTGTCGCTGCGTCCCGCGGGCTCGGCGCCGGGCGACGTGATCGGCGACGTCGTGGTCGCGACGCAGAACTTCGCGATCATCGGCAACATCCAGAACTACGGGTCGCGCCAGATCGGACGCGGTACCGCCTATCTGCGCGGAGAAACCTATTCGGTGCTGACCGCCGGCGACATCGTCTATGTCGGCGCGTCCTCGACGATCGATTTCGACGAGCAGCAGGTCGTCCAGGGCGGCTACATATTCCCGATCGGGAACCAGGGCCTGACGCTGGGCGTGCGGAGCACCTATGCGTGGTCGCGGCCCGACCTGGGACCGCTGGACCTGCGGTCGCGCTCGTTCATCGGCGGGCTGGACGTGACGCTGCCGGTGCTGCGGACGGTGCGGCGCAACCTGTCGGTGACCGGCGGCGCGGAGGTGATCGAGCAGCGGACGCGGGTTTACGGCGACGGCGACTCCTCACCGCTGAACCGTGACCGGTTGCGGGTGGGGTTCGTGCGGCTGGACGGCAATCTGCGCGGACGGCGGCCGGACGGGCTGGACGCGTTCGCGATCGGCGCTTCGGCGGAGGTCCGGCAGGGCTTCGGCGTTCTCAACGCGACGAGGCTCGGCGCGATTTCGACCGGCGGCTACACGCCTTCCCGGTTCGAGGGCGACCCGAAGGCGACCGTGGTGCGCGCCGACCTCGACCTGTTGCTGCGGGCCGGGCGGGTGTTCAGCACCGTTACCAATGTCCGCGCGCAATATACCGACCGACCGCTCCTGAATTTCGAGGAGTTCGCGATCGGTAACCTGACGGTCGGACGCGGCTATGATCCGGGCGCCAATACCGGCGATCGCGCGGCAGGCATCCATACCGAACTGCGCGCCGACCTGTTCCAGACCTCGCCGGTGCCGCTGCAATTCTACGGGTTCGCGGATACGGTGTGGCTGACGAATCTCGACAGCTTCTCGACGGAAACGGATCGCAAGCTGCGCTCGATCGGCGGCGGGCTGCGCGTGTCGCTGCCGGGCAAGATGCTGATGGACATCGGCTACGCGCATGCGCTCGACCGCGCGCTGACGTTCGACCGCGGTCGACCGACCGACCGCGTGTTGCTGTCGGTGACGGCGCAGCTGACCCCGCGACCACGGTAATCCCGATCACCCACCACTCAGACGGCGCAAACCCAAGGATTATCCCATGACCCGCAGCCGGCCCGCCCCCACCCCGCTCCGCCTCCCTGGGCGTCTGCGCGGTCGGTTGGTGCTGACGACCGCGTTGGGCGGCTGTCTTGCTGCCTTCGCGGCGACGGCTGCCCGGGCGCAGGATCTGCCCGTCGTGGCACCGGTCGGCACGCTGATCGGTAGCCCCACCGGCGTTACTCCGGGCGTAGCTACCGATGCCATCGGCGTGACGCAGACCGGCACGATCATCGATTGGCAGAGCTTCAACATCGGTACCGGCCAGACGGTGACGATCTCGGATGCGCGGACCGGCCCCGCCGCGGGATCGAGAATGACGATGCTGAACCGGGTGACCGGGCTGCTGGGGATCGTCCCGCGAAGCCAGATCGACGGCACACTTAACGGTGCCGCCAATATCGCGGTGTACATCGTCAACCCCTCGGGCATCGTGTTCGGCAACAATGCCGTCGTCAACGTCGGCGGACTGATCGCGAGCACGCTGGCGATCAGCGACACGAACTTTGCGGCGGGCAATTACATCTTCGCCGATCCCGGCAACACGGCGGGGATCACCGTCGCATCGTCGGCCAACCTGACGAGCACGGGGCTCGCGGCGGACCAGCTTGGCCTAGTCGCACTGATCGGCGCGCGCATCGACAGCGCCGGCACGATCGCGGCGGCCGGCGACGTGGCGCTCGTCGCGGCGAGCGACGTGACCCTGACCTACGATGCCGCCAACCCGCTCGGCTTCACCGTGCGGGAGGGCACATCGCTGGGCACCGTGACAACCGGCGGCGTCACGACGAACGGCCCGATGGTCGTGAGCGGTACGATCGGCGGACGGTCGGCACTGTTCGTAGCCGCGACTCGGCAGACGGTGACCGATGCCGTGCTCGACATGAGTTCGGCCGTCACGGCGACGACGGCGGTCGCGACGGACCGTGGCATCGTGCTGATCGCCGGCCGCGACAACGCTGCCGATGCGCGTGTCACATTTGCCAGCGGTCCCGGCGGAGCGCCGCTGGCGGCGAACAGCGGCACCGTATCGCTGGCGCTGGGCGGCGCAGCGCTCAACAGCGGATTGACGGCGGCCGGCGCGGGTGGCGCGATCCGGCTGGCGAGCAATGGCGGCATCGGCGGCGGTAGCGGGGCAGCCCCGTTCGCGTCCTCGCTCGCGGCGAGCCAGGCCATTCTGGCCACTTCGCTCACCGGCGACGTCCTGCTCGGGTCGGCGACGGGCAACTCGGTCGGGGTCACGGCGACGGCGGGCGGGGTATCGCTGGGGACCGCGGTCGCCGGCGTGGGCGGAACGGCGTTGAACGCCGGTGCCGGTGCGCTGGCGTTCGCGACCCTCGAGTCCTCCGGTGCCATCACCGGCACCGCATCGGGAGATATCACCGGCACCAGCGCGATCACGACCGGCGGGACGATGTCGCTGGTGTCGAGCGGCGGGACACTCGCGATCGGCTCGGCGAGCTCCGCGGGCGCGATGACGTTGAACGGTGCCGTTGCGACCCGCGTCGACACGGCGGTGACCAGTTTGGCGGGCAGCGACCTGAGCGTGCTGGGAGGCGCGGTTTCGGGGGTCGGTGCCGGCACGCGGGCGACGTTGACGGCCGGGGGTGCCCTGGACGTCACGGTGACAGGCCCTGCCCTGCTGGCCGCGATTCGGGGGGCCACGGGCGTCACCGTCGGTGCCGCCGCCATCGACGCCGGCACGGCCACGGCGAGCGCCGGCGCATTGTCGCTGACCGCGGCGACCGGCGACCTGATTATCGGTAGCGCGGCCGCGACATCGGGCTCGGTGGGGCTGTCGGCCAGCGGCGGCGTGGTAACGGCCGCCGCGGTTACCGGCGGCACGAGTGTGACCGTCAACGGTACCGGCACGAACCTGGGGACGGTGGATGCGCTCGGCACCGACCTTGCGATCACGACGAGCGATCCGCTGGGCAGTTTGCGACTGACCGACGGCTTCGCGGCCGGGGCGGCGACGTTGAACGCAGCCGGTGCGGCGGTGATCGGCCGGATCGATGCCGGCGCGATCGACATCGATGCCGCCGGCCGACTGACCGCGACGACGCTGAACGCTGCCACGACTCTGTCGGGAGCCGGCGCCAGCGTCGCGATCGGGTCGGCCATCGCCGACACCGGCGCGCTGGTGCTGACCAGTCGCGCGGGTGGCGCCTTGCAGTTGGGAAGCGGCCGGTCGGGTACGACGACCCTGCTCGACGCGGGGGACAGCCTGTCGCTGACCGGCACCTATCGCGGTGGCACGGGCGTGACCGCGCAAGCCGCCGGCGGAATCGATATCGCGACGCTGGAGAGCGTGAACGCCGACGCCGTCGTCACCGCGGGCGGGGCGGTCACCGCCGCGCGCCTGATCGCGGCGAGCGACCTGACCGTCACGTCCAATAGCTTCGCGATCGACAGCATCGAGGCTCGAGCCGGTAGCGCTAGGCTGATGGCCGAGGGGACGACTGCGCTGCTGGGCAGCTCTACTGCGATCGGCGGCGACCTGCTCGTCCGCGGCAATACGCAGGCAAGCGTCACCGGCAGCATCGCAGCGGGCCGCGATTACGCCGTGGAGGGCGCAAGCGTCCTGCTGGGCGCCGGCACGCCCGTCACGCAGACCGCCCTTCGCAATATCGCGATCACCGCCCGCGACGGATCGATCGTCGGGCAAGCGTCGCTGGCCCTGAGCGCCGCGGGTGGCGGCGCGGGATCGCTGGTGCTCGATGCCACGGGCGGCGACATCCTGTTCGCGCCGGACACGCTGGTTTCGGGCGGCGTCGGTCGCACGGGTGACATCGGGATCAGATTGGGATCGCCGGGAGGAACGTTGCGGCTCGGCGCTGTGGATGCCCGGGCGCTCCTGTCGGTCGATGCGGGCGGGACGGTGTTCTCACCCCTGACGACGACGGGGACGATCGACCTGAATGGTCCGGTGACGCTGACCCGCGCGTTGCAGGCGAGTACGTCGGGCGACATTTTGACCCGTGCCATCACCGTCAGCGGCGTCGGAGAAGGGCTAGGTCTGACCACGACCGGCGCGGGTAGCGACGTGACCGTGCGCGGGCGTCTTCAGGCCGACGGCGACGTGGCGGTCACCGCGCGTGGCGACATCACTTTCTTGGGTAGCGGAGCGGCGGTGAGCCCGACCGGCGCCGTAACGCTGATCGCGCAGGATGGCGGCATCGCGGGTGTCGGCGTGGTCTCCGCCGGCGCGCGTGCCGACATACGGGCCGCGACCGATCTGACGCTCACGTCGCTGACGTCCGGCACGTTCGGAGGCGCCGCGGATCGGTCCGCCAACGCCTCGGCGGGAGGGCTTTCGATCGGGACGGCGACGGCGGGTACGGCATTGACGCTGACCGCGACGGCGCGCGACTTGCAATTGGGCAGCGGCACAGCCGGCACGACCGCGGTTCTCGACAAAAGCGGGACGACCGGTGCGCTGCGCGTGCTTGGAACGTTGACCACCGGTTCCGACATCACGATCGGCAGCACCACCGATGCCGCACTCGGGTCCGTGACGAGCACTTCAGGAACGCTCGTCACCAATGTATCGGGGGCCACCACCGCCACACTGCTGCGGTCGGACGCGCGCGACGTACTGGTGTCGACGGGAGCGCTTCTGGACGCGGCCTCCGTAGACGCCGGCGGATCGGTGACGATCGTGGCCGGCGATCCGCTCAACGCGGTGTCCGCAGGCGCCATCCGCGTCGGAACGGCGACGGCGCGCGGCGGGGCGCTGACGATGACCGCGGCGAATCGCACGCAGACCAGCGTGGCGGGGATCGTCCTGGCGGACGGGTCGGCAAGCGGGGTGACGACGCTGAGGACGATCGGCAGCGGCAACATCGTCACGACGGCACTGACGGCACGTGGCGGCGCGGCGACGATCGAGGCGGCGGGCGACGCGCGGCTCGGCAGCGTAGACGCGACCACCGGCGCCATCCTGATTACCGCCGGGGGCGCGGTAAGTGGGCTCGCCCGCCCTGCACCCGCCACCGACGGCCGATTGCTGACCAGTTACGATGGGGCAAGGCTGACCGCGAGCGGCGATGTCGCCGTTTCCGCGTTCGGGACGGCGCAACTCGGCGCAATCAGTGGTGACGCGGTGATGGTGACCGCCGGCAGCGACGCTGCAATGATCGACACGGTGAGCGCCGGCCGGCTGTACGGCGTGACCGGACGATCGGTGACGCTGGGCTTGACCGGGATCGCAATCGACCAGACGGCGACCGGTGGGATCGACATCCTGTCGCAGGGCGGTGCGATCGTCGGGCGCAGCGGGCTGACGCTCGCCTCCGACATCGACGGCAGCGGCGGCGACCTCATTTTGCGATCGTCGGCGGGGATAGACTTCGCTGCGGGCCGTTCGCTCGCCGCGGGCGGTCCGGCGCGGGTGGCGGCGATCCGCATCGCCGCCGGGTCTGGCGACACGATCTCGCTCGACCGGGTCGATGCGCGATCACTGGTGTCCTACGATCCGGGTCTGACCGCCACGACGCTCCGTCACGACGGACCGGTATCGCTCGGCAACGTGACGGTCGTTGACACGCTGGACATCGGGGTTGCGGGTGCGCCGCTGGCCGTCGCAACAATGGTCAGTGGCGGCGATATCCGCCTTGCGAGTGACGGTGCTCTTACCGCGACCGACCTGCTGTCGGGGGGCATGATCGACGTTAGCGGCGCGAGCGCCGTGATCGGCGCGGCGCGGGCCGGAACCGGTGCGACGTTGCGCAGCACGGGTGGCACGCTGGAAGTCGGATCGATCGACGCGGCCGCCGGTTCGATCATGCTGGACGCCGTGGGCGACCTGCGGATCGACCGCGCGGCGGCGACAGCAGCGATCGTCGCGACTTCGACGAGCGACATCACGGGTCGATCCCGCGGAAGCGGCTTCGGTTCGGCCACGCTGGCAAGCAGCGGTGGAACCGTGACAGTCGCGACCAATGAGGCGGTGCCAAGCGCGGGCGTCGTCCGGCTGGCGACCGTCGCCGGCCAGGGTGATGTGGCGATAGCGGGCCGCGATGTCATGGCCGCGACGATCACGAGTCTGGCGGGCGACTTGTCCGTGACGGCGCGTCGCAACGTGGCCGGCACAGCGTCGGTGGGCATCGTGGTGGAATCGATCGATGCCGCTGGCGATATTGGCCTGCGCAGCGGACTGGGCGTCCCGTTCATCGGCGGCGTCGGTACGATCGGGCTGGACCGCGCCGTCAGCCGAACCGGCGGCATCGTGATCTCGAACGCCGACGGCGACATCGGGGGCATCATCGGCGGGACCCGCACGACGCTGACCTCGGCTCGCACTACTACAGTGGATGCGGCGGGGGCCGCTCTGCTCGGCACGGCCGATGCGGGCACCGATCTTGCGGTGTCCGCGCGATCGATCGACCTGACCAGCGGTCTGGCCCGCACTGGTATGCTGACGATGATCGCCCGGAGCGGCGATGCGGTGCTGGGCACGGGGATAGCGGGATCGAGCGTCTCGATCACGGCAAGCGGGCTGGCCGGCATCGACTCGTTGACGAGCGGCACGTCGATGGTCCTCGATGCCGACCGAATCGACGCGACGACCCTGGTCGCGGGGAGTTCACTCACGACGGTCAGCGCGGCCGCCAGTCGCCTGCAAACCGTCACGGCAGGCTCCGCCACATCGCTCTCCGCCGGCGGCAACATGGCGATCGGAACGGCGGACATCGCCGGCCCGCTGCTAATTGCGGCGGCCGGTGCTCTGGACGCGACGCGGCTGACGGCGGCCGGCGATCTGGAGGCGTCGGCAGGTGTCTTGGACATCGGCTCGGCAGCGGCAACCACAGGCACGTTGCGGCTGATCGCGACGACCGGCAATCTGACCTTGGGCGTGGGACGGTCGAGTGGAGCGACGACCATCGCTGCGGGCCGCGGACTTGTGACGATCGGGTCCCTGACCAGCGGCGGCGCGGCGGACATCCGCGCGGCTCGGGCGGCGATCGGCAGCATCGATACCGGCGGCAGCCTGACGATCGCCGCAGATGGCGACGTGCTCGCAACGACGCTGCATGCGGTGGACTCCATCGATGTCGGGGGCGGCAGCGTCGCCATCGACACCGTAACAGCAGAACGCGGCGCGCTGCGCCTGACGGCGACCGCCGGTGACCTGACGGTGAGCACGACCCGCGCAGGCGGTACGACGAGCGTGACGGCGAGCAACGGGCTTGCCACGATCGGGGCAGCGACCGGCACCGGGGCCGTCGACGTTTCGGCGAACCGCGTGCCGATCGGGTCGGTGGATACGGCGGGAACGCTGACGATCGCGAGCGTCGGCGATGTCCGCCTGACGCAGGGGTTTACTGGCGGCGATGTCCGTCTAACGGCGGGAACCAGCGCCGCGATCGGCTCGCTCGAATCGCGGGGCGCCGGCGTGCGGCTGACCGCAGGCGACGCGATCGTCGCGGATTCGATCATCGCTGCCAACGACCTCACGATGCGCGGCGGCGCGATCGACATCCGCAACGCGACGGCGCGGACCGGCGCGATCGATCTGACGGCGACGCGCGGCAACCTGACCCTGACGTCGGGTAGCGCCGGTACGACGGCGCAGGCGATTGCCGGCGCGGGTGCGCTGGCGATCGGGACGCTCAGCAGCGGTTCCGCGACGATGCTTCGCGCGCTGACGCTGACGGCGGGGGATCTGACATCGGGTGGAAGCCTGTCGGCCGATGCCGGCAACCTGTCGATCGATGCTGCGCATGCGACGACTGGGAACGTGGCGCTGACCGCGACGGCTGGCGCGGCGCGTTTGGGCAACGTCCGGGCGGATGGGGGGGCGATCACCCTGCTCGCCTCGGATGCCCTGGCCGCTACGACATTGGCGGCCGCGCGTGCGATCGACATCCGCGCCGGCAGCGATCTTACCGTGGGGACAGCGTCGGCCGGCACGACGACCACGCTGAATGCGGCGCGGGACATGAGCCTCGGCACGATCGCGACCGGCAGCGACCTGACCGTGGCGACCGGGCGGACGTTGACCGCGGGCGACGTGACGACGACGACCGGGGCGATAACGATCGACGCCGGTGGTACGGCGACGATCGACCGCCTGCGCAGCGCTTCGACGGCCACGATCCGCGTCGGTGCGCTGACGCTGAACGACGGCGTCACGAGTGGTGCGCTGACCGTGACCAGCACCGGGGATGCGCGCCTCGTCACCGCCCGGAGCGGCAGCGACGCCGTGATTACCAGCGGCGGATCGACGTCGATCGGCAGCCTTACGGTCGCAGGGGATGCGGCGCTGACCGCAGGCGGCGCGCTCGCGATCGGCACGGCGGACTCTACGGGTGGCGTTCGGACACGATCGGGGGGGGCCACGACGGCGACCACGCTGATCGCCGGACAGACGCTGACGGCGACCGGCAGTAGCGTCGCGATCGGCAGCGCGACGGCCGCGCGTGGCGGCATGACGCTGACCGCCACGGGCGGCGACCTCGCGCTGGGCACGGCATCGGTCGCGGCGAACGTCAATCTGGCCGCAAACGGGCTCGTGAGCGTCGCGGGCGATCTGAGCGCGGGTGGCGATTACGCGATCGATGCGGCCAACGTAGCGCTCGGGTCAGCGGCGACCGCCCGCCAGACGGCGAACGGCCGCGTGACGATCACGGCGCGTGGCGGCGCGATCACCGGTGGCGCGGCCCTGAATTTGGCGTCCGGCGCACTCGGCGTGACGCTGACGTCGAGCGGTGACATCGCGCTGGCGGGGGCGAGTTCCGTTCGGGCCGTCGGGGGCGACGTGACGATCGCTGCTGGTGAAACGGCTGCGCTGGGCACCGTCGCCGCAACGGGCAGGACGATCGCGGTGTCCGCCCAGGATGTCACGCTGGCGGGCGGAGTGACGGCCGACACGATCCGCCTGACGAACATCGCGGCGAGCGGCGCGACGCGACTGGGGGACTCGCCCGCCGACAATCGGGCGGAGTTCGATCTCGCGGGGCGTCGCTTCGATCTCTCGACGGCGGAAGTCGGTCGGCTGGCGGCCACCACGTTCGTCATGGATTCGCGCGGCCGCGATGTCCGTATCGGCGCGCTGGCGATCGGCACTGCCACCGGCGCGAACCGGTTCGAGGTTCGGACGGGGGGCCGGCTCGACGTGCTGGGACGCATGACGACGCTCGGGTCGGGAGCGACCCGGCAGATCGTTCTGGGAGGCGACGGTGTTGCGGCGGCGGACGGGTCGGGCGGTCGGGCCGGCGTGATCCGGATCGCTGCGACGCAGGGCGGCGGTGGCCGCCTGCTCGTCGGCGATGCCACGCTCGATCTGCGAGCGGACCGGATCGGCGTTGGGCTGGATGCCGATTTCCTGTCGGCGATCGGCCTCGCCAACGGCGGTACCCCGCTGGGCACCGATCAGGTCGCGAGCCGTTATGTCGCGCAGCCGAACAGCACCCTGTACAACGCATCCTTCACCGGCCAGCCCGGCTATACGGACCCGGTCCTGCTGACCGCACGGTCGCTGATCGTCCGCTATTCGCACTATGCGCTGTTCCAGAATACCGCGCGCGCCGGCGATACGGCGGGCGCGGTGCTCGGGACGACGCCCGGTGCGCCGACGAGCGGTGCGCTGCAACTGGTGGCGAACGGCGGAGCGACACCGAACGCGTTCGCGCTGTTCGGCACGATCAACGGTATCGGCAGCACCGCGACGTCGCTGCTGGGCGGCGACGCGATCGCCGTCGATGCGGCGGTCAGCCGCACGAACAGCCGCGCCAATGGCTGCGTGATCGGGTCGGCGGGCGGAGGATGCCTGTCGTCCTCGATAGCGCAGGCATCGCTGAACATCTTCGACACCAGCCGTTCGGAAATCTTCCGCACCGCGGACGACCTGTCGCTGCCGTTCGATCCGCTGGTGGGCACGAACAACGAAGCGCTGTTCTCCGACATCGGCGGCTACGTGCCGAGCACCGATCAGGAGTGCGGAACCGCCGCGACCCCCTGCCCGCCCGTGGGAGATGCCAAGTGAAGCGCGTCGACGTTCGTCACGGTCTGGCCGCGCTGGCGGCGCTGGGTGGCGCAATTCCCGGTTCCGCCCCGCTTCAGGCGCGGATGACGGTGCCGCCGGAAAGCTTCGTGCTGGGTCGCGACGCGAACGGCGAGCCGTGTGCGGCGACGCGGGCGTGGAACGACGCACGAATTGGCAGCCTGTTCGACCGCGCGTGGTCGATCACTTGTCGCGGCGTTGCGGCCAGCCGTCCGCAGGGTTCGGTGCTGGCGGTGCGGGGCGTCGCGATTCCTGCGGTCGACACGACGCGCTGCGGTGCGGCCGTGACCGTGGCGATGGAGGGTGTGGGGCCAGTCGAGGCCCGCGCCTGCATCGATGCCACTCTCGGCCTGCCGGTGACGACGATCCGGTTCGAGCGTGGCGGAGTCCAGTATCTGGGGGCGGCGTCCGCGACGGCGCTCGGGCCGCTGGAGGCGGCGCTGCGCACGGCGGCCGGCGTCGCGCCGCCGCCTGCCAGTCGCGACGTGGCGGTCGTCGCGTCGATCCCCGTGGCGCAGGTGCCGGCCGCCCCGAAAGCGGCAGCATCCACCGCTACGTTCAGCGAGATCGACCCGACCGCCGCGCTCCAGACGGGCATCGCGCTCAACCAGCGCGGCGTGTACGTGGAGGCATCGCGCCTGCTGAACGACGCACTCAGCCGATTGCCGGCGAGCACCCCGTCGCTGAACCGGGTCGAGTTGGAGCTGGAAGCGGGGCTGGCGGATTCGAACATCAGCCAGTTCGATGCCGCGAGCGAGCATCTGGAGCGCGCGGGCGCATTGCTGGCGCAGCAGCCCAACATCGACCGCGCGGCCTTTCTCGAATCGAAGCGGGCGACGTATCGCGGTCTGGATCTGATCAACCGGCGCGACTTCAAGGCGGCGGTCGATGCGCTGGGCGGCGGTGAATCGGCGGGGCAGCCGTTGAAGGACCCGGCAGTGCTTGCCGACCTCAACCAGCCGAGCGCCGGCAACGGCGCGACGGCATCGATCGCAACGGGCGATAATGCGCAACTGTCGCGCCTGCTGCTGGAGGCGCAGCGGCAATGGGCGCGCAGTGTCGCCTATCTTGCCACGAACGACACCGCGCGGGCGCGCGCTGCGCTGGAACGCGCGGTCGTGAACGTCACGCAACTCCAGCGGAGCGTCGATCCGTCGGCGATCATCCCGATCAAGGCGCGCATCCAGCGCCAGTTCGGCCGCGTCGAAGCCCGCGCGGGGCGGATCGGGCCGGCACTGACGCATTTCGACTGCGCGCTGGCGACGCTCCAGAACGTCGCGCCGGAAGACCCGCGAACCTGCCTGCTGGCGCCCCGTGCCGGCGCTCGCGGCGGTGTCGGGCAACAGACGCCCGGCGGCGCGACCGGCCCCCTGATCGCGGAAACCGGTCTCGAACGCGCCAGCCTCTTCGCGCGCCAGCCGGGCGCCGACCAGACCAAGGTGCTGGCCGACTTCGACGCGTCCGTCGAAGCGCTGATCGCCTCCAGCGCAGCGGGCGGCATCGTGCCGCCGGCGATGGAAACCTATCTCGACCTGCTGGCGGACCGCGATGCCGCAGCCCCGATCTCGGCAGTGGAGGAGCGGTTCTTCCGCGCCATCCAGGCGGTGGGGGAGCCGGCGATCGCGCGTCAGGTCGCGCAGTTGCAGCGGATCGTGACCGCCGACGGCCCGCTGGGCGCGAAGGTGCGCGACCGCGCCGAACTGGAGCGGCAGGTCGTCCGCATCCGCTATCAACTCGCGACCGCCACTCCCGAGGAAGCACGCGCGCTGGAACAGGAACGCAGTGCCGCCGAGGTTCAACTGGCGAGCGTCAACGCCACGCTGGCGGCGGACCAGCGCTATCGCGCGGTCGATGATCGGCCAGCAACGATCGCCGAGGTGCAAAGCGCGCTCCAGCCGGGCGAAGCCTATCTGAAGGTCACGCGGCTGCGCAGCCGTACCTATGGCATCGTGATCGATCGCGAGCGGGCCTATGTCTACGCGCTCGCCGCCACCGTGCCGGAGGTCGACGGGATCGCGGCGAAGGTGCGGACCTCGATCCGGAACGACAGCGGCAGCCTCCCCTTCTTCGACGTGCCTGCCGCGTTTACATTGTTCAAGCTCATCGCGGGGCCGGCCGAGCCGGCGCTGCTGAAGGCGGACGCAATCGTGGTCGATCCGTCCGGGCCGCTGGAAAATCTGCCCGCCGGCGTGCTCGTCACCGATCTCGCCAGCGTCAGAAGCTATGTCGCGACGCGGGCGACGCAGCCGAACGACTATAGCAAGGTGGCGTTTCTGGGCGCGCAGGCGCAACTGTCGGGTGCGTTATCGGCGCGTTCGTTCCTGATCTCGCGCGCCTTGCCGGAGTCGACGGCGGCGAACCCCTTCATCGGTTTCGGCCAGAATGCGCCGGCGGCGACGCTGTCGGCGGCACTGACCAGCCGTCGGATCAGCTTCGGACAGGGGTGCGACATCAGCTACGGCGAGCTGGCGCAGATCATGAACGCCAACCGGCCTGTCAGCGCGGCGGAGATCAGCATCGCCGCAACCGCGCTGGGCGTCCCGAACGCGCCCGAAATCACCGGTCGCGCCTTCAACGATGCGGCGTTGGTGACGGAGGGACAGCGGGGCGAGTTCGATCGCTATCAGGTCATCCACTTCGCCACGCATGGCCTGCCGGAAATGCGGGTCGACTGTCATCGTATTCCGCCGTCGCTGGTGACCTCGCTTGATCCCCCGGCGGACGCGGGCGATTACCCCTCGGACGGGCTGCTGACCTTTTCCGAGATTGCCGGATTGCGGCTGAATGCCAATCTGGTCGTGCTGTCCGCCTGCGACACCGCCAGCGGTGTGTCGCAGCTCGGCGGGCGGCTGTCGGGGCAGGACGAGTCGGCGGCGACGCTCGACGGGCTGGTCCGCGCGTTCATCACCGCCAACGCCCGCGCGGTGCTGGCGACCTACTGGAACGTGCCGGCGTCCGCGGAGACGGACGCCTTCATCCGCACCTTCTACGCGACCGGACGCACCGCGACGATCGGTGCGGCTCTGCGGTCGGCGCAACGGATCACGATCGCCAAGCCGGACTATTCGCACCCGTATTTCTGGGGCGCGTATTTCCTCGTCGGCGATGCGAGCAAGACGATGCTGTCCACAGGTTCGCAGGCGAAGACCCGCGTGGCCGCCAAGTGAATGCCCCGGTGCGGGCGCTCGCGACACTGATCGCGGCGTGCGTCGCAGCGGCGGTGCTGGTGCTGGTGGCGCAGACGGGGTTCGGCGCGGCAATGACCTTCCCGTGGTTCGCGGCGCTGGGCGATGCGGGCATTGAGGCGGTGTTCACGCTCGTCCTGTTCGGGCTGCTGATCGCGGTGGCGCTGATCGGGCTGGCGGTCGAGCGGCGGCGGCTGGCGATCGGTAACGGCGTTGCCGCCGGGGCGGGTCTGGCGGTCGGGATGGGCGGGCTGACGCTGGCGATGCTGCTGGCGATGATCGCCGGGCTGGTGCAGCCGGGTCAGGCGGGTAGCGGACACGGCATCGGCCTGCTGCTGATCGGTACGCTCGGCGTCGTTGTCCAGTCGACCGCGGAGGAGGTGTATTTTCGCGGCTGGTTGCAGCCTGCGCTGACACGCGGCTGGGGCAAGGCCGCCGGCGTGATCGTCGCGGCGCTAGCGTTTGCGGCGCTGCACATCGCGGGCGGCGCGCGCAGCCCGATGACCTTGCTCAATATCTTCCTGGCGGGTGCGCTGTTCGGCTTGATCGCGGTCCGGACCGGGGGCGTGCTGGCTGCGGCGGCGGCGCATGCCGGCTGGAACTGGGCGGAGATCGTGCTGTTCGGGCTCGATCCCAATCCCGGGGTCGGCAGCTTCGGCGCGATCATGAACCTCGACCTCGTCGGCAGCCGGTGGTGGGGCGGGTCGGCCGAGGGGCTGAACGCCAGCGTCGGCGTGACGCTGGTGCTGGCGGCGCTGATCGTGCCACTGATTGCGTGGCGGAAGCCGCCGGTCGGCGCGGTCAGCTCGCCTCCCGCGTCCGGCTGACGTCGATGCGGTCGCGTTCCTTCGTGAACGCCTGCAACGCCGATCCCGCCAGCGTTTTCCCGCTTTCCGTCTTGACGCTCATCGGGTCGACCGGCTGGCCGTCGATGTGCAATTCGTAGTGAAGGTGCGGGCCGGTCGAGCGACCGGTCGTGCCGACCTCGCCGATCCGCTGGCCCTGCGCGACGCGGACGCCGGTGGCGATGCCGTCGCCGAAACGGTTCATGTGAAGGTAGAGCGTCTCCCAGCCATTGTCGTGGCGCAGCTTGACGAAATTGCCGTTCGGCCCCTTCGGCCCGGCGAACTCCACCTGACCGTCGCCGCTGGCGAAGATCGGCGTACCCGTGGGCGCGGCGAAGTCGGTGCCCTTGTGCAGCTTGGCGAAGCCCAGGATAGGGTGGATGCGGAAGCCGAAGCTGGACGACACCCGAGCCGCCTCCACCGGGGTCCGCAGCAGCGCGCGGACGATGCTGCGTCCGCTGGCGTCGAACCAGCCCGCCGCCTCGCCCGACGGCGCGAAGCGATAGACGGCGGCCGATTTGTCCGCGGTCGTCAGCGCGGCGTAGAGCAGTTTCGGCGGCCCGACGGGGTTGCCGTTGGGGTCCGTCTCCTGCTCGAACGCGGCCTCGAACACGTCGCCCTTGTGAACCTCGCGCTGGAAGTCGAAGTCGAACGCCAGCGCCTGCGCAAAATCGGGGATCAGGCTGTCGGTGATCCCCGCCGCGACCGCCGACGAATAGAAGCTGTCGGCGTCCATCGTCCCGCGCTTCACGATCACGCGGCTGGTCAGGTTCGCCGCGATGCGCGAGGCGGTGAAGCCCCCCTGCCCGTCCGCGCTGACGACGATGCCGGAACTGTCGGGGTTCGATGCCTCCAGCTTGGTCAGCGTCGGGCCGTCCGCGCCCGGCGTCAGCGTGATGACCGCGCGAATCTCGCCCGGCTTCAGCGCGCCCGCCGTCGCCGCCACTGCCGCGTCGGCGCTGGCGGCGGGGATGCCGCTCGCGATCAGCGCAGGTTTCAAGTCCTGCGGGCCCGACAGTACGAGCGTGCGGCGCATCGTACCCGGTTGCGCCGGCCCCGACTTGGCGGCGGCGACGACGGCGGGAGCCGCCGCCTCGACCACGGGCTTCCCGCGCGACAGCCACGCCGCTCCGCCGCCAACCGCGATCAACGCGGCGGCACCGCCGAGCGCCAGCATGGGCGTCCGCCGTCCCGGTGGCAGTGGTGGCGGCGAAGGAGGCGGCGTGATCGGCGGCGGCGCCGCGGGCTTCACCCAGCTGCGCGGATCGAACGATTGCGTGCCGCCGTCATCTGCCATCGAATAGTCCCCCCGGTAACCCAATAGCGCGGTCGGGCGGCGGTATCGAGCGGATTGCACCGCCGTCTGACGCGGGCTACCGCTCATGCGGGGATTTGGGGGATCAGGCATGGCCGCGCGATGACTGCGTTGCGAACCGAGTGGCGGGCCGGCAGCGATGTCGGCGCGGTTCGCCGGCTGAACGAAGACAGCTGGCATGCCGATGGTCAGGTCGGCCTGTGGGCGGTCGCGGACGGTATGGGCGGGCTGTCGGCCGGCGACCGCGCGTCGCGGACCATCGCCGGAGCGCTGGCGGGGGTCGGCCGGCGCGGCGATCTGGAAACGCTGCTGGACGATGCGACCCGCGCGATTTTGGCAGCGAATGGCGCAATCCACTCGGAATCGCTCGCTGCGGGCGCGCGGATGGGTTCCACCATCGTAGCGCTGGCTATCGTCGGACGGCGATTCGGCGTGCTGTGGGCAGGCGACAGCCGCGCGTATCTGCTGCGCGCGGGTCGCCTGCACCGGCTGACGCGCGACCATAGCCAAGTGCAGGAGATGATCGACCGCGGCCTGATCGCACCCGAAGCGGCGGCGGGGCACCCGATGGGGCACGTGCTGTCGCGCGCCGTCGGCGTCGAACCCTCGGTCGAGGTCGCCAGCGTGATCGACACGGCGGCGGACGGCGACGTGTTCCTGCTGTGCAGCGACGGGCTGCACGGCGTGCTGACCGACGACGAGATCGCCGCGGTGCTGGATCGCGCGCAGCCGGACGTACCGGCGACGCTGATCCGTCATTGTCTGGCGCGCGGCGCACCGGACAACGTCACGATCGTGACGGTCGCCCTCGACGAGACGACGGCGCTCATCTTCCAGCCTGCGGATGCCGTAATATGACCGACGACAACGGCCCGCCGGACGACGACCGCACCGTGTTCATGCCGTCCGGTGGCGGGACCCCACCGATCGCGCCCCCGATCCCTGCTCCGCCAGCCGCACCGCCACCCGGCGTGACGTCGCTCGGCACGTCGTTCGCCCCGATGGCGCCGCGCCTCGACGGTGATCGCATTCAGGTCGGCGATGTCCTGAACCACATCTTCGAGGTCAAGCGCTTCATCGCGCGCGGCGGCATGGGCGAGGTGTTCGAGGGCGTAAACATCACGAGCGACGAACGCGTCGCGATCAAGGTGATGTTGCCTGCGCTCGCCGCCGATCCGAACATCCAGGCGATGTTCCGCAAGGAGGCGAAGACGCTGACGCGACTGTCGCACCCGGCGCTGGTGCAGTACCGCGTGCTGGCGCAGGAGCCACAGCTCGGCGTGCTGTACATCGTTACCGAGTTCGTCGATGGCGCCAACCTGTCGGACGTATTGGGGCGTGAAAAGGCCGACCTGCCCACGCTGATCGGCATGCTCCGCTGTCTGGCGGAGGGGTTGCGGGCGGCGCATATGTTGGGGGCGATCCACCGCGACATTTCGCCCGACAACGTGCTGCTGGAGGACGGCCGCCTCGATCGCGCGCGGATCATCGACTTCGGCATCGCCAAGGATCTCGATCCCGGATCGAAGACGATCATCGGCGACGGCTTCGCCGGGAAATTGTCCTATGTCGCGCCCGAACAGCTCGGCGATTTCGATCGCGAGGTCGGACCGTGGTCGGACGTGTACAGTCTCGCGCTCGTGATCCTCGCGGTCGCGCGGGGACGCAACGTCGATCTCGGCGGCAGCTTCGTCGATGCGATCGACAAGCGGCGCAAGGGCATCGACCTGTCCGAGATGGACGAGCCGTTGCGCGGCGTGCTGGCGGCGATGCTGGCGGCGAACCCGGCGGAGCGCTTGCGGTCGATGGATGCGGTGCTCGACCTGTTGGGCGGCGGTGCGGCAGCGCCAGTCCTGCCGCGCGAGCCGGTCAAGCCTCCGCCTACCCCGCTTGTGGCGACGAAGCCGAACGGCGCGCTCAAATACTATGTCGGCGGCGGTGTCGCGGCGGCGGCGTTGCTCGGTACGGTGGGGTTCATCGCGTTCGGCGGTGGCGGCGGCGGGGCTGCGCCCGAGGCGACGAAGCCCGCTGCGGTCGCTCCATCCGTCTCGGCGGCTGCCACTGCGCGCGCCGCGGTGACGACGGTGCTGCCGACGGTGGGCTGTAGCTGGCTCGACGTGACCCAGGCGTTGACGACCGCCGATGGCGTAACGCTGGCGCTGGCGGGTGTCGCGGGGCAGCCGATCCAGGCGGAAGCGGCCGTGTCGCAAGCCGTGCAGAAGACCGGCGCGAGCGTCGCCAGCGTCGACTTCGCGGAAGTCGCACCGATCGCGGCGGAAGCGTGCAGCTCGCTCGATGCGTTCCGCGCGATCCGCAGCAGCGATACGACGACGCACCTCGCCGTGCCGCAACGGCATTTCGAGATGAGCAAGCTCAGCGACGGCGAATATGCGGGCAAGATCGCGGCACGCACCGTGCTGAACCTGACGCTGGGCACGGACGTGAAGGACTTTGCGCTCTACGGCCTCGATCCCAAGGGCATCATCTCGCCGCTGATCGAGAATGCGGCGATGTTCAAGGCGATGGAAAAGCCGGGCTTTCCGGTCGCCGACCTGGGTGGGGGCAAGTACCGCATCCAGGCCGATGCCGATGCCGCCGGCTGGTCGGGCATTCTGTTGCTGACCGGGACGGGCGGCTTTTCCGACGATCTCGTCGCGACGGGAGCCGGCGCGCGCAGCCCGGAATGGCGGAAGCGCTTCGCCGATGCCGCGGCCAAGGGCGGCTGGCGCGCGGAAATGGTGTGGTTCAAGATGGTGGACGAGCTGCCGAACTGATCCGCTGATAGGCGTCGCGGAATTCGCGGGCGAAGGTATCGACGAAATCCTCGCCCGACGTTTTGGCGACGCCGTCGAACTCGCGTTCATAGGCCTGCCACAGGGCGGCGTCGCGTGATCCGGGCAGGACGCGCGACAACAGGCCGTGGCGGTCGGCGCGGGCGCGGATCGCGGTCGGTGAGAAGCGGTCGAGCGTCGCGGCCATCGCTCCCTGCATCGCGCGCAGGGTCGCCGCCTGATGCGCCTCCAGATCGCCGAACGCGTCGGCGACCGCCGCCTGTGCCGGCATCACGCCCCGGGTGGCGGGGGCGAGCAGCAGCGCCAGCGCCTGCTCGCCGTCGCGGGCCAGCTTCATCGGATTGCCCGCCCCGATCGCCAGCGCCGTCGCCTCCGCCCCCATCTCCGCCTTCGCGCGCGCGCGGGCGGCGAGCAGCGAGACCATCCCGTCGACCAGCGTACGCAGCAGTACGCCGGCCGTCCGGACGATCGCGGTATCGTCGCCCGCCACCTTGCCGCGCGCGAGCCCCGCCGCCGCGAGCAGGGCGTCAGCGGGGCCGCCCGCCTGCCCCCCGCTCGGCGCTGCATCCGCCGGTGCGACCGCCAGTTCGTAGGGGCCGACACCGATGCGGTCGCCGGGCGAAAGCCTCTGGGGGCGATCCAGCGGCCGGTCGTTAAGCCGTGTGCCGAAGCCGCCGAGATCGACGATGAGGTATACGCCCTCGCGGCAGCCGATCTGGCACTGGCGCGGCGCGATCTTACCCTGCGAATCCGGCAAGCGCACATCGACGTCCACACCGCTGCCGATGACGATGTCGACGGTGCCGATGCGACAGGGCGGCAGGACGAGGCCGGTCGTGGTGGGGCAAAGCGTCAGGATCAGCGGCATGGCACTCTTCGGATCGGCGAACTGACGGGCGAATCCGCGTGTCCGCACTGCGTCGTGTGTAGCCGTCGCGTGCCGTTAGGCAATAACGGCGGCGGCGATGCCCTGTTGTCGACGCTCGTCGGCGCGATTGTACGCGACCAAGCACTCGGCTAATATTCGGCGCAACCCGACTCGGTCGGACGACAAGACTTCATTGTATTCTTAGGGGGATTTCATCATGCGCGCTTCGACGATGATCGTGACGATGACCGCGGCAACCTTGTTCGCCGCAGGTGCCGATGCTCAGCAGGCCAAGAACACGCCCGACGAAATTATCTGCGCTGTCACAAATACCTGCGACGCGCCGCCGCCGCCCGTGAACGGCAAGATCAAGGTGGGTGACGAGAAGGCGTTCAGCCTCGCCCGTCCTTCGGGTGCTCGCCCGGCGGCCGCACCTGTGGCTGCCACCGTGCGCGCGGAGGCGCCGGTACGCCGCCGGCCGGTCGCGACGCGCCAGCCGGCGCGCCGCTCGGGATCGGGGCTGGACATGCTGGTCACCTTCAACATGGGCTCGGCCGACATGACCCCGCAGGCCAAGGCGGAGGCACGCGCCTTCGCCGCCGCGATGAAGTCGCCGCAGCTCGCGCCGATGCGCTTCGCGATCGAGGGTCACACGGACGCCGTCGGCAACCGCGAGTTCAACCGCGATTTGTCTCAGCGGCGTGCCCAGTCGGTCGTCGACTATCTCGTCACTCAGGGTGTCGAGGCGCAGCGGCTGGACGCGCGCGGCTTCGGCTTCGACAAGCCCAAGCCGGGCCTGACGCCCCGCGCCGCCGGCAACCGCCGGGTCGAATTTGTCCGCGAAGGCTGACAGTCCAACGATGCAAGCGCGCCGTCGGTGTTGCCGACGGCGTCGTTCCGATCTCTGGTGAAGGCCCGACGTGAGCACCAACGCCTACGACGTCATCGGTTATCCGACGACGATCATCGCATCGACGCATCCGGACAGGATGGCGACGACGGCGACCCTGCATGGAATGAGCCCGCCGCCGATCGCAACGGCGCGGGTTCTCGAATTGGGCGGAGGCGACGCGTTGAACCTGATCGCGCTGGCCGTGGCGTATCCGGAGGCGCAGTTCGTCAGCATCGACCTGGCGGCGGCGCCCGTCGAACGGGGGCAGTTGCTGGCGAAGCGGCTGGCACTGCCGAACGTCGAGGTTCGCGTCGGCGATATCGTCGCCGAGGCGGAGACGTTGGACCAGACGTTCGACTATATCATCGCGCACGGTGTGTATGCCTGGGTTCCAGCCGTGGTGCGGACCGCGATCATGAAGCTGATCGGCCGGACGCTCAGCCCGAACGGTGTCGCTTACATCAGTTACAACGCGCTTCCGGGAGGATATCTGCGGCTGGCGTTGCGCGACATGGTGCTGCACCATGTGGAGGGGATCGACGACCTACAGAAGCGGCTGTCCAGCGCCCGCTCCTACCTTTCGCGGTTCGGACAACCGCGCGACCCGGACCTTCCCGGCATCGGGTCTTTGCGCGAGGAAGCGCGGGCCATCCTGCGCAAGCAACCCGAGGTGCTGCATCACGATGAACTCGGCGAGGTGTTCGAGCCGCAGGCGCTGAAGGATGTCGTCGCGGTCGCCAACGCGCATGGGCTATCCTATCTCAACGAAACTCAGCCGGCGATGCTGGGTAGCGGGATGCTGCTGGACGACGAGGACGAGACGGCGACCGACGAGTCGGCGATCGTCCGGCGGGCGCAGGCGCTGGACTATGAGCTTCAGCGGTTCTTCGCGCAGTCGATGTTCGTGCGAACGGAGGCGGGTCCGGCACGTCGGCTGGACAGCGCGGCGGTGCATGGCCTGTGGGTGAGCACCGAAGCGATACCCATCGGACAGGGTCGCTTCGAGATGCCGAAGGGTGGGTTCACCGTGGGCGACGATCAGGTCTCCGCGGTGATCGCGGCGGCAGCGGCGGGATTGCCTGCTTACGTTCGTATCGCCGACCATATCGCCGCCGACGATGACGAACGGCTGCTGGCGCTGGTCGAACTCTACAAGGCCGGTGCCATCATGACGCATAGCGCACCGGCTGCTGCGGCGACGGCGTCGGCAGAGCCATGCGCCAGTCCGCTGGCACGGGCGATGGTGAGGGGTAGCCAGGAGGTGGTCGTCACGCTGGATCACAGCATGTTGAAGTTGGACGACGTGGCGGCGCGCGCGTTCCTGATGCTGTTGGACGGCACGCGGGACCTGCCGACGCTGGAGCGCGAATGGCTGCAAACCTCGCACGCCGACACCATCGGTGCGGAGGAGGCGCTGAAGACGCTGATCCGCAATCACCTGATCCAGCGCTAGGTCCAACAACCACCGATCGTCGCCCCACGAAGAAGCGGCCACGAGCATCTCGCCCGTGGCCGCTTCTTTTCGGGTCCGGTCCCCTCCCGATGCGGGAGGGGAGCAGGGTCACGCCACTGCGTCGTAGCGCTGGCCGACGGTGTCCCAGTCGACCACGTCCCACCACGCCTTCAGATAGGCGGCGCGATCATTCTTGTAGGTCAGATAGTAGGCGTGCTCCCACACGTCGTTGCCGAGCAGGGGCGTGCCGCGGTCCTGCACCACGTCCATCAGGGGATTGTCCTGATTGGGGGTGGAGGTAATCTTCAGCTTGCCGCTGTCGTCGGCGATCAGCCATGCCCAGCCCGAGCCGAACTGGCCCACGCCCTTGGTGTTGAACTCTTCCTTCAGCTTGTCGACGCCACCGAAATCGCGATCGATCGCCTCGGCGAGCTTGCCGGACGGCGTGCCGCCGCCCTTCTTCATCGTCTTCCAGAAGAAGTCGTGGTTCCAATAGCCGCCGCCATTGTTGCGGATCAGCGGTGGCTGGCTCGACACGGTGGCGAGGATGTCCTCGATCGACTTGCCGGCGAGCGACGCGTCCTTCTCGACGCCCTCATTGAGCTTGTCGGTGTAGGCCTTGTGGTGCTTGTCGTGGTGGACCGTCATCGTCTCCTTGGAGATGGTCGGCTCCAGCGCGTCATAGTCGTAAGGCAGCGGGGGCAATTCGAAGGCCATGTACGTCTCCATTGAAAACATTGGGAAAAGCTGCGGAAGGTTAGGCTAAGGTTAGGCCCATAACGCGTGTCCGCTCCACAAGTTCGCTACCCGGTCGCACCGATCAGGTCGTGCCGCCGCAAGGCGTGGCGCAACTGGTCGTAGGAGAGGCCCAAGGCCTCCGCAGTCTGACGCTGGTTGAAGCGGTTCTCCGCCAGCGCGCGGCTGAGCAGGTCGCGTTCGAACAAGGCCACCCTGCTCTTGAAGTCGGATGGTCCAACATTGCAAGCCACGACTTCCTCGTCCTGACCCTCGGCGGCGGCCGGGGCGGTCGATTTCGCGGGCGGCGCCACGGTCGCGCCGCCCCGGCCTTGCGGGCGATAGGGCGAGGCGAAGGGATCGATGTCGATGTGATCGACCGGGCCATCCGCATCCCAGCGATAGACGGCGCGCTCGACGACGTTGCGCAATTCACGGACGTTGCCGGGCCAGCGATACTTGGTGAGCTGCTCCGTCGCGGCAGGGCCAAACCCGACCCAGCGGTCCCAGCCGAGTTCGGCGGCCATGCGGCGCGCGAAATGGTCGGCAAGGACCATGATGTCGCTCTGCCGACTGCGCAGCGGCGGGAGCGTCACGACCTCGAACGACAGCCGGTCGAGCAGATCGGCGCGGAATTCATGAGCGTCGACCTTGTCGGGCAGATGCTCGTTGGTCGCCGCGACGATGCGTACATCGACCCGCAATGGACGCGAGGACCCGATCCGCGTGATCTCGCCATATTCGACCGCGCGCAGCAGGCGTTCCTGCGCGCCCATCGACAGCGTGCCGAGTTCGTCGAGGAACAGCGTGCCGCCGTCCGCTTCCTCGAACCGGCCCGTCCGCGCCTTGGTCGCCCCGGTGAAGGCGCCTGCCTCATGACCGAACAACTCGGCTTCGATCAGCGTCTCCGGGAGGGCAGCGCAATTCATCACGACGAGCGGCTGATCCCAGCGCGGGCTGAGTCGGTGAAGACGCTCCGCCACGAGTTCCTTGCCCGTCCCGCGCTCGCCGATGACGAGCACCGGACGGTCGAGCGCGGCGGCGCGGCTGGCGCGTTCGAGCGCGTCGAGAAAGGCCCCCGATTGGCCGATAACCTGACTGGTTCGCTCCATAGCCGATGGTTGGCGCAAAATCCCGACACTTGGCAAGTTCTGAACGCCAGATGGCCGACGATTTATCGGGTAAGCGGCGGAAATCCGCCATTTTCGAAATTGGCACGGAGGCTGCAATGACCCTGACATACCGCCGATACGGTGGTCCACAGGTTCGAAAACGGAGATCATCATGTTCCAGAAGTTTGCAGCGCTCGCCCTGACTGTCGTGATGAGCGCCACCTGCGTTCTGTCCGCGGTGGGCCCCGCCAGCGCAACGGCGAACGGCGCGGGCAAGTCTGCGGTCGCACACACCGTCCGCTTCATGGCATAAGGGGATGAACGCCTTCCGCGTCCCTCAGGAGTATTCGATGGGCATCTTTTCCCGAACCCGCGACATCGTCGCCGCCAACTTCGCCGACCTTCTGGAGAAGGCCGAAGACCCGGCGAAGATGATCCGCATGATCATCCTCGAAATGGAGGAAACGCTGGTCGAGGTGCGCGCCTCTGCCGCCCGGACGATCGCCGATCAAAAGGAGATGCGTCGCCACATTTCGAAGCTCGACGGCCTTCAGGCCAACTGGACCGAGAAGGCCGAACTCGCGCTGAGCAAGGACCGCGAGGACCTGGCGAAAGCCGCTCTGGTCGAGCGGCAGAAGGCGGCCGATATGGCCGACCAGCTGCGCGCCGAGGTTCAGGTGCTCGACGATGCGCTGCGCGCGTCGGAAGAGGACATCGCCAAATTGCAGGGCCGCCTGCGCGAGGCGCGGAACAAGCAGTCCAACATCCAGACACGGCTGGAGACGGCGAACAACCGTTTCCGCATGCGCGATATGTATGCCGGGCCGAAGACGCAGGAGGCGTTCAGCCGCTTCGGCGAACTGGAACGCCGCGCCGACGAGGCCGAGGGCCGCGCGGAAGCGATGGGTCTGGGCGTGTCGAAGACGCTGGACGAAGAGATCAACGAGTTGCGCCAGAGCGACAAGGTGGATGCCGAACTGGCCGCGCTGAAGCTGCGGCTGTCCGGCAACTCCGGCGGCAACACCAACCGGGAGGGTTGAGATGGATATCGAAGGATTGGTCGCGATCCTGTGCGCGCTGGTCGGCCTGCCCTGGCTCATCATGCACTATGTGACGAAGTGGAAGCAGGCCCCCAAGATCACGACCGAGGACGAACAGATGCTGGACGAGATGTACAATCTCGCCCGCCGGCTGGAGGAACGGGTGCAGACCGTCGAGCGCATCGTCGCAGCGGACAACCCCGACTGGAAGCCGGGCCTGAACGCCCCGCAGGCGACGCAGCCGCTGCCGTCGTCACGCTACACCACCGACCGCAACTCCAACCGGAGCATGTGACATGGCTGCCCGTACCCGTTTCTACCTCGACAAGCAGAATGCCAAGTACAAGGGCGTATGCGCCGGGATCGCCGATTACACGGGGGTCGAAGCGCTCTGGGTCCGCCTCGGACTCGCCGCCCTCACCGTCGTGGCCCAACAATGGTGGCTCATCATGGCCTATTGGGTGATCGCGTGGGTCGCCGAGGCGAAGCCGATCGGCCTGTACGAAACCCGCGAGGACGCCAAGTTCTGGCAGGGCGTGCGCAGCAACCCGAAGCGGTCGAGTGCCGAAGTCCGCAGCAAGCTGCGCGATATCGACCGCCGGCTGGCCGACATGGAGACCCACTTCACCAGCCGCAACACCGCGCTGGCCGACGAGATCGAGCGGCTGCGCTAGGCGCCGGCTCAACAGGGGAGAGATACGATGGACTGGGGTGGACCTTTCTTCGTCCTCGCGATCATCGCGATATCGACGGGCGGCTGGATCGTGAACAACTGGATCCGCGCCAAGCATGGCTACGAACCGACCAACGACTGGGGCGGGTTCGGCGGGCGCCGGCACAAGCGGCACGGCGGCATGAACTGGATGACGGGTCATCATACCGATGGCGACATCGACGACGATCGCAAGATCATGCTGCTGACCAACGAGAACGAGAAGCTGACCGGGCAGGTCAGCCGGCTGGAAGAGCGGATCGCGGTGCTGGAGCGCATCGCCACCGACCCCGCCGAGCGGACTGCCCGCGAGATCGACGCGCTGCGGGATCGCTAGGGCGCGCACCAACGACAATAGGGGAAGACCAATGGGACCCGATCATGTGTTTTTCATGCTCGTCGGCGCCGTCATCACGCTGGCGGTCCAGTGGTACGGCCGCCGCAAGGTGAAGCAGGCGATGACCGCACCCGATCTGGTGGCACGTCGCGGCGTCGAGCTGCTCGACAACGAGAACGAGCGCCGGTCGCAGCAGATCGACCGCTTGCAGGAGCGGATCGCCGTCATGGAGCAGATCGCCACCGATCCCGGCACCCGCACCGCCCGTGAAATCGAGCGATTGAGGATCGAGGCATGACCGACTTTTTCATGATCAACGGCTTCACCGTGTTCGCGATCGCCTTCGTGGTGATCGGCCTGCCGGTGATCCTCGGGATCGGACTGGAGATCTTCAAAACGTGGCTCAGGCACAAGGAGCGGCTGGCCACGACGCTGAACGAGCAGGCCGCGCTGAACGCCTCGAAGAACGATCGGTTGGAAGAGCGCATCCGCGTGCTGGAGCGGATCGTGACCGACCGGGGCACCGCCCTGGCCGACCAGATCGAGGACTTGCGCGATCCCGCCCCGACCAAGTCGCCGCTGAACTGAGGATATACGACATGTCACCTTATGCGATGGTCGTCCTGATCGTCCTGATCGCCACCATCGGTAAAGTCCTGTCGGGTCGCCACGCGGCGCATGCCCGGACGCCGGGGTCCGACCCGCAGAGCATCGAGGCGCTGAGGGCCGCGACGGACGAAATCCGGCAACTGAAGGAGCGCGTGTCCGTGCTGGAGCGCGTCGTCACCGACAATCATGGCAGCATCGGTCTCGATCGTGAGATCGAACGGCTGCGCGACCGTTGAAAGGAGTGCCATCATGGTCGATCCCTTCGTCACCGTCACCCTCTCGCTCTCCGCACTGGCGGGCACGGGCATGGTCGTTCTCGGCGGCCTTGCCGGCTGGCGCGGCTGGCTGGCGCTGAAGGCCAGCGAACTGGACCGCATGCCGGGCGATGCTCCGGTGCCGACCGCCGGCGCACGGATCGAGATCGCCGACCTGCGCGAACGCATCAAGAAGCTGGAGGCGATCGCGGCCGGCGTCGACCTGTAGTTGTACGGGGTCGGCGGGAGGGCTAGGCGGCGGGGATGACCAGCCTCAGCGATGTCCGCGAAGAATATGAGTTTCTCGAACCCGACGATCGGTACCGCCTGCTGATCGATCTGGGCCGCGAACTGGAAGAGATGCCGGCGGCGCTGAAGACCGATACGACGCTGGTGAAGGGGTGTTCCGCGGCGGTGTGGGTCTACCCGGTGGCACCGGAGTCGGGCCGGCTGCACTTTCTGGCGGATTCGAACGCGGCGATCACCAAGGGCATCATCGCTCTGGTGCTTCTGACGGTGCAGGACCGGCCCGCCGGGGAAATACTGTCGACGGATATCGAGGGCGAGCTTGCGCCGTTCGATCTGAAGAACCAGCTGAGTTCGAACCGGACGCAGGGCATTCCGAACATGATCGCGCTGATCCGGGAGACGGCGGCGCGGTACGGTTGAGACCGGTCCGTGCTGGTATTCATTTGCCCTCCCCGGTGAACGCCAGGGTTCAGCTTCAGCGAAGGTGATGAGACTCACGCCGGATGCCGCAACCGGACCCCGGTCTTCGCCGGGGTGGTGCGGCGTGGTTTAGCCTGAGGCGCGGACGCTTCAGCCCAGCCCTACCCTCGCCGCCAGTTCGTCGATCGGTTCGCCGGGGGCGATCACCAGCCATTCGCCGGGACGGCGCGAGTCGACAACGGTGACGGCGTTCTTGGGGCAGAGTTTCAGGCAGCGGCTTTCGACCACGCCCGCGCGGGCCTTGCGCCCCTTGCCCGCGAGCTTGCGCAACAGCTTGGCGAGCGGGGTGCGGCCCTTGGGCCCGAAGCCGCCATCGACCTTGCGGCTGCATTTGCCGCAGACGAGGATGACGCCCTGCCAGTCGCTTTTCGCGACCTTCACGCCGGGCTGCGCCGTTCCTCGGCGGAGCGAAGTACTTCGTAGGCGGCCTGCACGGCCTGGAAGCGCACGGCGGCGTCGGGATCGCCGGGGCGCACGTCGGGGTGGTTCTCCTTGGCCATCCGACGCCACGCCGCGCGGATGTCGTCGAACGTCGCCTCGTCATCCAGACCCAGCGCCGCCAGCGCGCGCAGTTCGTCGCGTGAGCGGGTGCCGTCGCCGGGACCGCTCCAAGCATAATGGCGCGACCGTTCGTAGCCGGCCGCCCCGCGCGACTCCTCCGCCTCGCGCTCGGCGGCTTCCTCGGCGGACAGGCCCTGAAAATAGTCCCAGCCGCGATTGTACTCGGCAGCGTGCTCGCGGCAGAAATACCACCGTTCGGGGTTGTTGGGAGACTTGGGCGCGGGGCAATCGCCCGGCTCCTCGCACCCGTGCCGGTCGCAGAGCCGCACCGGCTTCGCATCGCGGCCGGAGCCGTAGCCGCGCCAGCGTGGAAATCCCCAGTCGTTCGATCGTGTCGGGCGGTAAGCCATGAACGACCGACATAGGCCGCCTTCGGACCGGCGCAACCTCTGGCTTGCCAGTCTGCTGCTCCTGCGCCCGCAAAGCTGCTGCGCCGCAGCAACTCGTCTCGTGCAAAGGGCGGTTGATCTCACTGGTGCTATCTTTATGACGCCGACGTCATGTTAGCTTCATGTCCAATCCGGACATAGTCCTGACACCCTAGCGAACAGGAACATCGGTGCCGTCCACAGACCTTCATACCGGCGCACCCCCTGCCCGGCCTTCCCTGCTCTCCACGGCCCGCGCGGATATCCCGGCATCGATCGTCGTCTTTCTCGTCGCGCTGCCCCTGTGTCTCGGTGTCGCGCTGGCGTCCGGCGCGCCGCTGTTCGCCGGGCTGATCGCGGGCATCGTCGGCGGTATCGTCGTCGGATCGCTGTCGAAGTCGCCGCTGTCGGTCAGCGGCCCCGCTGCCGGCCTGACCGTCATCGTGCTCGGCGCGATCGAGAGCCTGCCGACGTTTCAGGCGTTTACGCTGGCGGTGTTGCTGGCGGGTATCCTCCAGCTCGCCTTCTCCTTCACCAAGGCGGGCATCCTGGCCGAGTTCGTGCCGTCGTCGGTCATCACCGGCATGCTGGCGGCGATAGGGCTGATCCTGATCCTGAAGCAGGTGCCTCACGCGGTCGGCTATGACGCGGAAGCGGAAGGCATTTTCGAATTCTCGACGGGTGACGGCATCAACACCTTCACGCGCATCGTCGACAGCCTGAGCGGAGCGATCACGCCCGGCGCGGTGCTGATCGCCGCGGTCAGCCTTGCCTTCCTGTTCTGGTGGGACGGCGCGAGGCCGAAAGAGGGTCCGCTCCGCTTCGTGCCGGGGCCGCTGGTCGTCGTGCTGATCGGCGTGCTGGGCAACATGCTGCTGGGTGCGGTGAAGCCGGAGTGGCAGCTCGGTACCAAGCATCTGGTGCAGGTGCCGCAGGCGGCGAACGCGTCCGAGTTCATCGCGCTGTTCAGCTTCCCGGACTTCGGCCAGATCGGCAACGGCGCGGTGTGGATGGCGGCAGGTACGCTGGCGATCGTCGCCAGCCTCGAGTCGCTGTTGAGCGTGAAGGCGGTGGACGAGATCGATCCGAAGCGCCGCACGACCGACAAGAACTGGGAGCTGATGGCGCAGGGCGGCGGCAATATCGTGTCTGGCCTGATCGGCGGCCTGCCGGTCACGTCGGTGATCGTCCGCTCCTCCGCCAACGTCGATTCGGGCGCGGAGAGCAAGCTGTCGACGCTGCTGCACGGCACATGGCTTCTGCTGTCGGTGGCGCTGATCCCGACAATGCTGAACCTGATCCCGCTGTCCGCGCTGGCTGCCGTGCTGATCGCGACGGGGTACAAACTGGCCAAACCCAAACTGTTCGCCGAACGCTGGAAGCAGGGCTATACCCAGTTCGTGCCGCTGGTCGTGACCGTCGTCGCGATCCTGTTCACCGACCTGCTGGAGGGGATCCTGATCGGCATGGTCGTCGGGTTCGGCTTCGTCATCGCGCGCAATTTCCGCACCGCGATCACCGTCGCGAACGACGGCGACGACTGGCTCGTTAGGGCACGGCGCAACCTGTACTTCATCCACAAGTACGAATTGCAGAAGGATCTGGCCAAGGTGCCGGACGGTGCCAATCTGATGATCGACCTGACATCGACGAATTATGTCGATCTCGACAATATCGACGTCATCAATGCGTTCATCAAGAACGCCAGCTTCCGCAACATCCACATCACGGTCCGCGGCGACGTTGCCGGCCGGACGGTGAGAAAGATCAACGCCCCCGTGTCAGAGGTCCTGTATTCATGAGGGAATCCAAGCAGCTGCTGCTCGCCAACAAGGCCTGGGCGAACGAGCTGACCGATGAGAACCCGGAGTTCTTCACGCGGCAGGTGGCGGGGCAGAAGCCGCAATTCCTGTGGATCGGCTGTTCGGACAGCCGCGTCAGCCCGGAACAGAAGACGCAGTCGCTGCCCGGACGGATGTATATCCACCGCAACATCGGCAATCTGGTCCATGACGACGATCTGAACCTGTTGTCGGTCCTGCAATATGCGGTCGATGTGTTGCAGGTGCCCAACATCGTCATCTGCGGGCATCACGGCTGTACCGGCATCCACGATGCGCTGCACGGCGGTGTTACGGGTGCGCTCGAGACCTGGCTGGAGAATGCCCGCGACGTGGCGCGCGATCACGCGGACGAGCTCGACACGCTGCCGGAGGCGCAGCGGGTGGACCGGCTGGTGGAGATGAACGTGCGCGACCAGTTGCTGCATCTGGCGCGCATCGACACGATCCGGAACGCCTTTGCGGCGGGGCGCGACCTGACGCTGCACGGCTGGGTCTACGACATCCGCGACGGCCTGCTGAAGCCGCTGATGGAGATCGACCGGCATACCAAGCTGGACGAGGTGGGTAGGCCGGCGACCGTTCTGGTGTGAGCCAGCACGCAGGACCGATCGACATTCAGCACATCGTTGCCACCCCGGACGTGTTCCGGGGTTCCACCGGGCGGCTTACGACGCGAATAGTGAATGCAACTCCGAGTTTCGGCGCGGGGTGGACCCCGGAACACGTCAGTACTTATCCTTAGGACAGGGACAGGGACAGGCGCCGGCGCGGCATCCCACGTTCTCCCGCGAAGGCGGGAGCCCGGTACTGGGTCCCCGCCTTCGCAGGGACACATGATCGGTACATGTCTATAAGGGATAGTCACCGAACAATTTCAGGGCGACGATGCGTGACGGCGACATGCACTCCAGTCACTGAATGTCGATTGGCACTGGTGTAGGCTCGGTCGCGCCGCGGTCCGGGCGCTACGCCGCCCGCGTCATTTGGGCAGGCCGAACACGATCCGCCTCGTACTGCCGCCACATCCCAGACCGCCGTCGGGGCGATAGGTCTTCGCGAACTTCGCACCGACGATCAGGTCGCTGCCCGCCTTGGAGAAGATGAAGGGCGGATAGCTGAGCAGCGTGCGGGTCGCTTTCGTCGAGCCGTCCGCTGCGATGTCGAACTGGACCAGCGTCCAACCTTCGAACCCCCAGCGTAAGGCCTCCATCGGAAAGGCTTCCGCGCCGGCGGAGCGCAGCATCTTCGGCGGCGCGTCGAGGATGGCGCACTGGTCGGCCGTCAGACCCGACGACGCGAAGGATGCGCGGGCGACATCCGCCCGCCCGTTGCGCTCCTCGATCGAGGCGATGCGGACGAGTGCACCGACCCGGAGCGGATCGTTCGGTTTCAGCGCGGCATCGTCGGCGACCTGACGGAGCAGCACCAGCGTCTGCGCGTCGGTCGCGCGGCCCGGGCGAGCGTCGTCGGCGAGCGTCAGCCGGATCGCGGCACGCGCCTGGGGATCGGCGGCGTACGGCGCTTCGGACAGCATAGGCTGAACAGCGCGGCGATACGCCTCGGGCTTCCAGCGATCGACCAGCGCCTCGGTGCGGGCGGGCAGGTCGAGTGCCAGTCGCGGTTCGACGGGTGCGTCATTGGTGACGGCGATCGTGAAGGCGCGCGCATACAGCTTGGCACGCTCCTCCCGGCCGACCGCCCGGTTGTTGGCGAGGCGGTACAGCGCGGCCAGCGTGGCGAGCGACGTCGGTCCGCCGGATTCCGCCGTCGTGAGCGCAGCCCGTTGTGCCGGAAGCGCCTGTGCATCGCCGCCGCCCGGTGTCGCCGGAACTGCAACGCGCTTTTCGGTCAGCCATTGTTCGAGACCGGCATCGAGCCCGTCGCCGATCGAGGGGCGCTCGAACGTGGTCGAGCAGCGCATCTCGACCCGGACGTTCGAGCGGAAGAAGGCGGGGATTTCAGCCATCTCGGCGGGGGACCACGACCAACCCTGAACGGCGCGCGCGAATTCCAGCGCGACGCGGCCACCGCCAGCCGCATAGATCGGCGCCACGCCGGTGACGCGCCCCTCCGGCGCGATGTTGAATTCGACGACCGCAACGTCCGACGGCTTCAGGCCGGCCTCTCCGCCGCAATCCGGCGACTGCATCTGCGCTCCGGGATCGAACCGCCCCTTGGCGAGGCGACCTGCACCGGTCATCGCCATATATTCGCGCGCACTGTCGGGCTGGCCGTTGAGGATCAGGGTCAGCGCCGCATCGGACCGGGCTTGCGCATCCAGACCGCTCGTCTTTTCGGTCAGCCCGCCCAGCGCCTTGACGGTCGCCATAGCGCTGGTCTTCGCGCCTGCGAGATCGCCGGTGTTCAACAGCAGCACCGTTCGCCGCCGCCCGACGAACCCGCGGGTATCCGCGTCGAAGTTAGCGGATGCCAGCACCGTCTCCGCGCGCGCCAGCGATGCGGTCGCGGCGGCGGGATCGACAAACGTCTGAGCGTCCACCAGCGCGAGCAGAGGCCCGAGCTTGCCGCCGGGCGTGTCCGCGAAAGTTTCCGCCTTCGCGAAGGCCGGTACCGCGCCGGCATAATCGAGCGTGCTCGCGGCGATCGTGCCGACGATGAACCACGTCCGGCGCAGATCGTCGCGCAATGTCGCGTCGTCAACCGGCAGGCCGGCGAGGCTGGCCTTGGCCGCCGCGGCCGCCTCGTCGTAGCGAAACAGGCGGTAGAGCGAATCGGCCTTGCGGGCCATGACGATGGCACGGCTGCGCGATCCGGGCTTGGTCTTCGCCTCCAGCGCGGTCCACGCCGCGAGGGCACCAGTGTAATTTGCGGCTTCGTCCAGTGCGATAGCGGCGACGAAATCCTGCTGCACTGTGGTCGCGGGCGGCTGTTGCGCGACCGCCGCCGTGGCCAGCATCGCACCGGCCACCATCGTCAAACCCGTCCGCATCGCGCTTCCCCCAAACCGTCGAACGGGGTCATGCCGCGTGCGGAGGGATCGCGCCAGAGGGTCTGTAAGCCGGGTTCTGTCCACCCGCGCGAGCGGGATAGGCGACCATTCCTCTACGACGACGCTTGCGCGCCGCCTCCAGCAATCAACCCGGACGACGAGCCGGAACGAGGCCCATATGCCGTCCCTATTCGATCTTGCTCCCGGTGGGGTTTACCATGCCGCTTCCGTTACCGGTCGCGCGGTGCGCTCTTGCCGCACCCTTTCACCCTTGCCCGCCCGAAGGCTTCGTCCCCGAAAGGATTAGGCGGTCTGCTCTCTGTGGCACTGTCCCTGGGGTCGCCCCCGCCGGGCGTTACCCGGCACCGTCGTTCCATGGAGCCCGGACTTTCCTCGCCTTCCCCCATAAAGGAGAAGCCGCGGCCGCCCGACCCTCTGGCGCTGGCGCGGCCCTACTCGTCGCCCTGCGGTTTGGGAAGCAGCAATGCGAGCAGGATCATGCGGCATTCCGCGTCGATCTCGCCATCGACCAGTTCCGGGCGGAAACGGCGCTGGAAGGCCATGATCGCCGCCATCCGGTCCGACACGTCGTAGCCGAAGCGTTCGAGCGCGAGGCAGAAGCCGGCCTCCGTCCATTGCGGGTCGAGCAGGTTCTTCGTCGGGCGCGGTAGCGCCAGGCGTAGCCGCGCGAGGCTGTGCCACGGGAACAGCTCGCCCGGATCGCGTTTTCGGGCGGGTGCAATGTCGGAATGCCCGACGACGTTGCCGCGCGTGATCTTGTGCCGTTTGACGATGTCCGCGACGAGCGGGATCAACGCATCTATCTGCTCGTTCGGGAAAGGCCGATAGCCCCAGTCGTGGCCGGGATTGACGATCTCGATGCCGATGCTGGCGTCGTTGCAATCATCGATCTCGCGCCAGTGCGAGCGGCCGGCATGCCAGGCGCGGCACTCCTCGCCGACCATGCGCAGGATCGTCCCGTCCTCGGCGACGAGATAGTGGCAGGATACCTTGGCGGCCGGGTCGCGCAGCCGGTCGATCGCGGCCTCGGCGGTCTGCATGCCCGTATAGTGCAGCACCAGCATCGAGATCGGCGCCGTGCGGTCGTCGAAATTGGGCGACGGCGTGTCGATGATGTTCAAAGGCTGCGCTCCGCGGATCGGGGAGCAGCGTTGGCGCAAAGCGGGATCGCGGGCAAGCCTCCGGACGGATCAGCCCTTGATGCGGCGCTTCGTATCCGTGTGTTCGTAGAAACCGCGATAGCGCGTGCTGGGCATGAACAGGTCGGTCTGGCCGATCACCGTCTCGCCCGCGCCGAGGACCAGCAGCCCACCCGGCCGCAGTGCCGCCGCGAGGCTGGCGAACACCTTCGCCTTCGCACCGGCCGCGAGGTAGAACAGGACATTGCGGCACAGGATGATGTCGAACCGGCCGCCGGGAGCGGGATCGGTCACGAGGTTGGACTGGCGATACTGGATCAGCCGGGTCAGCTCGGGCTTGGCGGTCCAGTCCGTTCCGTCGCTGTCGAACCAGCGCATCATGCGGCGCACCGGCAGGCCGCGCTGGATCTCGAACTGATTGTAGCGACCGCTCCGGGCGCGGGCGAGCGCCGCCTCCGACACGTCAGTCGCAACGAGTTCGGGCGGCGATCCTTCACCCGCAGCCTCGGCGAACATCATCGCCAGCGATAGCGGCTCCTGCCCGGTCGCGCATCCTGCGCTCCAGACACGGCCGCGGTGATCCGGGGCGATGGCGGTCAAGGCCTGTGCGATGGTGTCGAACACCGGCTGATCGCGGAAGAACGAGCTTTCTCCGTTGACGAGCGCATCGATGATGCGGTCGCCGAGCCCGTGATCGCTGCCGTCGAGCAACGTGTCGACGAGCTGATCGAGCGTATCGATCTCGCGGTCGCGCAACAGCGGCTTGAGCGCCACGTCGAGGCGCCAGGCGCGCGAACTGGCAATCTGCTGGCCGGTGCGGGCCTCCAGCAGGCGGGCGAGCACGGTCAGCGTGCCGGCACTGGCGCCGGCCCCGCTGGCGCCGGGGTGTACCGCCGGATTGGCGATAGCGAGGTGGGATTCGATCATACGCGACGCCTCGTACCGATCAGCTTGCCGATCTCGTCGGGGGGAAGGATGGCGTGGGCGATGCCCTGCGCCGCGACCGCGCCGGGCATGCCCCACACGACCGACGTGGCTTGATCCTGCACGACGACGCACCCGCCCGCATCGCGGACCCGGCGTGCGCCCTCCGCACCGTCGCGGCCCATGCCGCTCAGCACGACCGCGAGCAGGCGCGGGCCGTAGATGTCCGCCAGCGACGCCAGCATCGGGTCGACGGACGGCATGCAATGGCTGACGGCGGGTTCCGTCGACAGGCGAACCGCCGCCTGCCCCTCGCCCAGCGCGACGCAGCGCATATGGCCGTCGCCGGGCGCGACGACGATCCGGCCAGGCCGGATACGGAGCCGCTCCGTCGCGACGTCGCAGGGTCGGTCGGCCAGCACGGCGAGCTGCGCGGCGAAATAGGGCATGAACGATGCCGGCAGATGCTGCGTGACGAGGATCGGTAGCTGCAAGCTGGCGGGCAGCGCCTTCAGCAACTGGCCGAGCGCATGGATACCGCCGGTGGAGGCACCGATCGCGACGAGGTCGAAGTCGTCGCCGACGCCGGGCCGCGCGGCGGGTATCGCCGGTGACGGGGTCGGCCACGGGAGCGGCAGACGCGGAGCCGGCGTATCGAACAGCCGCTCCAGCCGCTCGTTCAGCGCCGCACCGAATCGGGCGGACATGCCGCTGGTGGTGGGCTTTTCCAGCGTGTCGGCCGCACCGAGCGCCAGCGCCCGGATCGTGTCGGCCGCCCCGTCCCCCGCCGAGGACGACACCACGACGATCTTCGCGCCGTCGGAGGCGGCGAGCAGGTCGGGAAGCGCCGTCAGTCCGTCGACGCCCGGAAGCTGAATATCGAGCAGGATGACGTCGACCGACTGATCGGCCAGGAAGGCAAGCGCCGCCGCGACCGTTCCCACCGCTCCCGCCACCGCGAACCGCGGGCCGGAGGCGATCAAGCCGCCGATCACCGCCCGCGCGACGACCGAATCGTCGACGATCAGGACTCGCCGGGTGTCGTCGACGACGTGGGGGAGGACGGAGGCCATGACGCGCGCGCCGCAGGAATCAGGCGAGGCCGACGATCTGCAGCTTGCTTTCGATCGTGTCGCGATCGAACGGCTTCATGACGTATTCGTCGGCACCGGCCTCGATCGCAGCGCGGATGTACGCCATGCCGTTCTCGGTGGTGCAGAACACGACCTTGGGCCGTGTCGGCACGTTCGACTCGCGCAGCGCACGCAGGAAATCCATGCCGCTCATCACGGGCATGTTCCAGTCGAGCAGGATCACGTCGGGCGGCGACGCGTTGCAGGCGTCGAGCGCCTCGCGACCATCGCACGCTTCGCTGACCTGAAAATCGAGCGTCTCGAGAATATGACGGGCGACCTTTCGGATCACCTTCGAATCGTCGACAACTAGACAGGTTTTCATGGGAGATAGGCCTTCCGCAAACTCGAATGACGGTATGACAGCAAAGCGTAAGCGCTGGATTAATCGCGCGTGAGGACGGTGTTAGGGACGTTCAGGCAGCGATCGGCATCGGCACGAGGCGGACGAGGTCGACGATCAGCAGCGGCTCGCCGTCGCGCTCGATCACCCCGGCCGCACAGCTGCCCCAGCCGTGATCGAGCGCCATGCCCGACGACAGGTGCGTACGCTCGAACGGCGCGACATCCTCCAGCGCATCGACGAGGAACGCGTAGAAATGCCCGTCGAAGCAGGCGATCACGGCACGACCGGGCGTACCCGCCGCTCCGTGGCCGAGCGCGGCCTGGGTATCGATGACGGTGACGACCCGGCTGCGCAGGGCGGCGAGGCCGCGCACGACGCCGGACGCGCGGGGCACCGACACCACCTGGCCGATGTCGACGACGGAGGCGACCTGGTCGGCGTCGATCGCGATGGCGCGACCGGCGACGTGCGCGATCAGGAACAACTCGCTCATGCCGCATTCCTCTTGCTGCCACCCGCACGGGTCAGGCGCGATTCCAACGCCGCGATCAGCGCGGTCCGGTCATAGCGGTAGATGCTCGTGCTGCCCGGTGTCGCGGCGACTTGACGACGGAGAGTCAGTACTGCGTCGAGCGGCACGTCCGCAGGACAATCGTCCATCGTCAGCGTGATCGCGCCGGGCTGATTCGGGTTGCCGTCCGACCATAAGGCGCAGCGGTAGCCCGACGCCTCCAGCACCGGCCGCAGGAACGTGTCCATCCAGCCGCTGCCGTCGCAGCGCAGCAGGCAGAGCGGGCGTTCCGTCGAAACCGGGGCCTCGCCCGCGAACAGAGCATGCGGGTCGATCAACTCGATCTGCTCGCCGTCGATCACAGCAACGCCGACGATGCCGGGCCGATCGCGCGCTGGTGCGATCGCAGCGGGCAGCGTGACGATTTCGTGCGGTTCGGCAATGGCATAGCCGATTTCGGCGAACCCATCGGTCAACCGCAGCACCGCGACCCCCTCCCCTCCGGTCGGCTCCGCGACCGCGATCAGCGGGATGACACCGCCCTCGACCGTCAGATGGCGACGGCCACCGGTGGTGCGGATCAGCGCGAAGGGCGCGGTTTCGACGCGATCGACCACGCCGAGCGCGATCGCCCGGCGGGCGCCGTCGAGATCGTCGAACAGCAGGGCGGTGATACCCGCTTCCTCGACCGCGTGCACCGCGTCCGCGGCGTCGTTCATCGTCGGTGCGAACCGCAGGCCGGCGACGGCGGCGATCCCGCCACTGTCGAGCAGCAACAGCGGCAGGCCGCTGTCGGGCAGCGTCTGGCCGGCATAGAGGCCGCTGGCCATCACCGCAGGCGCGGCCGGCTTTACCACCAGTTCCTCGGTGTCGAGCACGGCGTCGATCGCCATCGCGAAATTGCCCTCGCGGGTCGCCATGATGACGAGGACGCGGGGGTCCTCGGTCGGGATGTCGAGCAGATCGCCCAGCGCGACGAGCGGCAGGCGCTGGCCGCGGACGGTCGCGACGCGCGCGTCGCCGAGCGGATCGATGCGGACCGCACCCCCGTTCAGCGACACGATCTCCTCCACCGACTGTCGCGGCAGCGCGAACCGCTGCGCCCCGACCGCGACGACGATCGTCGGGATGATCGTGAGCGTCAGCGGCACCTGAAGCGTGATGATCAGCCCGCGACCGGGGGTGTTGCGCAGCGCGATCCGCCCGCCGATCTGTTCGATATTGGCGCGGACCACATCCATGCCGACGCCGCGACCCGATGTCGCGGTGACGGTGTCGCGGCTCGACAGGCCGGGACAGTAGATCAACTCCAGCCGCTGAACCTCGTCCATGCGCGCGACGTCGTTCTCGGTGTACAGGCCGCTCTTCACCGCCTTGGCGACGACGCGGGCCACGTCGATGCCGCGGCCGTCGTCGGCGATTTCGATCAGGATGCGGTTGCCCGACTGGCGCGCGGAGACGACGAGCCGCCCATTCTCCTTCTTCCCCGCTAGTCGACGTTCCGACGGCAGTTCGATGCCGTGATCGACAGAGTTGCGGATGATGTGGACGAGCGGATCGCGCAGCAACTCGATCATCTCGCGATCGAGTTCGACGTCCGAGCCCTCGATCGCGAGCGTCACCTGCTTACCCAGTGGCGCGGCGGTATCGCGGACCATGCGCGGGATGGCGGAGAACAGCGCCTCGATCCGTTGCATGCGCGTCCGGGTGATCGTGTCGCGCATCTCCGCGACGGTCAGCGACAGTCGTTCCAGCGCTCCTTCGACACGGGGATCGGGCGCGGCGTCGCGCAGGCGGCGGGCCAATTCGTTGCGGGCCAGCACCATTTCGGACATGCCCGCCATCATCCGGTCGAGCAGCTCGACGCCCAGCCGCACGCTGCGATTCGCGATCCGGGACTGCGGCGTGCCGGCGATCGTTTGCCCCTGAGGCGCGGGGGGCGTGGCAGGCTTGCGGGGCGCGGCGTCCTCCGCCAGCGCGGCGATCAGCAGGTCTTCGGTGGTGTCGTCGAGCGGAACGCCCGCCGCGATCGCCTCCGTCAGCTCGCCGATCCGGTCGACGATCGCGAGGACGGCGTTGACGAGCGCGGTGTCGGGCGTGCGCTTGCCGTCACGAACGGCGGCCAGCACATCCTCCGCCGAGTGGGCGAGCCGGCCGAGGCGCGGCAGGTCGAGGAAGCCGCAACTGCCCTTCACGGTGTGGACGAAGCGAAAGATCGCATCCAGTCGCGCGCGATCCGCCGGCTGCGCTTCCCACAGCACGATCTCGCCCGAGAGCGCTTCCAGCGTCTCGCGCGTCTCGGCGATGAATTCTTGCAGCAGGTCGTCCATGAGGCTCCCGGGGTTTGCTCGACCCCCGGTGTGCCCGAAATGCGTTAATACGGACTTTACCCGGCGCTAGTGCGCTGGAGGAGCTCCGGAATTCGTTGTCAGCGCGCCCGCATCGCCGCGCCGAAGATCATGACATTCTCCGCCGGCTCCGACACCAGCACCGCCCCGCCCGATTCGTGGGCGAGCGTGTTGACCAGGAAAGCGGCGGCGGTGCGGGCCGCGACCGGCTCCTCGCCGAGCCCGTTGGTCAGCATCCGGCGCAGTTCGGGGTCGAGGATGATTCGCGGTCCCTCGATCTTCACGACGATCTCAAGCTGGCCGGCATTCTCCTCCGCGCCCACATCCAGCGTGCCGCCGCGGACCAGCGCTTCGTTGGCGATCAGCGCGAGGTTGAGCAGGACCTTCACCGCCGGCTTCGGCATCGTGTCGAGTTCGACCATCCAGCCGAGCGTGGTGCGCTTGGCATCGCTCAGCAGTCCCTCGATCGCGTTCTTGGCCTCGCGCGGGTCGACGGCATCGCCGAAGCCGCCGGCTGCGCCGAACGCCAGCCGGAAGAACTTGAGCTTGTTGGCCGATGTCCGTGCGCTCTCCGCCAGCAGCTCCATACAACGCTCTCGCATCGCGGGATCGGTTTCGTCCGCGAGCAGCTCCAGCCCGTTGTTGAGCGCGCCGACCGGCGACAGCAGGTCGTGGCACAGGCGCGAACAGAGCAGGCTCGCGAAATCGACCGGGCTGATGGTCATGCTGTCTTCCCTAATTACCGTGGGCCCTGATGCCGCCCCGCGTCGCGACGCGCAAGACGACAGGCGTGAAACGGTGGTGAACCTCTCCATCGACGCCGGCGCGCCATGCGGTGACGGTGCTGCCCGCGGCGATCAGCCACAATGATCCGTCGGGGGCGGCATCGCGCGCATCCTGTCGCGACGGTGCCGCGACGCCGGTCGGGTGCGAGTGATAGTGGCCGACGATCGCAGGCCCCCCCGCCCGCGCCGCACGATGCGCGGCGAGCAGTTGCGCGGGATCGATCTCGAACCGGGTTGCCGGATCGGCGGCGACATTACGGCAGGACTGCACGGCGTCGATGTGGTCGCCCTCGCCCAGCAGCAGGCCGCACACCTCGCGATGGGGCGATTCGATCGTTTCGATGACGATTCGATCGAGTAATTCGCTTGAAATCCGGACCTCCATTCATATCTCGCTACGACATGAACCGGGGGGTTTCCATCATCGAAGCGAGGATCGCACCGGCGGCGGATGGTTGGCGGCTGGATCGCGCGCTGGCCGACGCGGTGCCGACGCTGTCGCGGGAGCGGCTGAAGGTGCTGATCGCGGGTGGATCGGTGTCCCACGAAGGGCTGCTGGCGCGCGATCCGGCGAAACGGGCGAGCGCGGGGGCGCTGTTCGCGGTGGCGGTCCCCGACCCGACACCGGCGCATAACGAAGCGCAGGATATTCCGCTCGTCGTCGCGTATGAGGACGAGCATCTGATCGTCGTCAACAAGCCGGCGGGATTGGTCGTGCATCCGGCGGCCGGCAACCTCGACGGCACGCTGGTCAACGCGCTGCTGCATCATTGTCACGGATCGCTGTCGGGAATCGGCGGCGTGGCGCGGCCAGGCATCGTTCACCGGATCGACAAGGATACGTCCGGCCTGATGATCGCGGCCAAGACCGACCGCGCGCACGAGGGGCTGGCGAAGCAGTTCGCCGACCACAGCATCGATCGTCGCTACCGTGCGATCACCGGTGGTATCCCACGCCCTGCGGCGGGAACCGTGGATGCCCCGCTCGCGCGAAGTCCGCAGAACCGCAAGAAGATCGCGATCGTCGCGAACGGCAAGCGGGCGGTGACGCATTACACGACGATGGAGCCACTGAGCGGCGCGGCGCTGGTCGAATGTCGGCTGGAAACCGGGCGGACGCATCAGGTTCGCGTGCACATGGCGTCGATCGGCCACGCACTGCTCGGCGACCCGGTGTACGGCAAGGCCAAGGGCACGATCCGGACCTTGCTGGAAACGCTGGGGTTCCGGCGGCAGGCCTTGCACGCCGCGCACCTGGGGTTCATCCATCCGATCAGCCGTTCACGACTGGCGTTCGACAGCGCCATGCCGCCCGATATGCAGGAACTGTTCACCCAGCTCCACGTATAGACCAGACGTTTCGCGCTGCGATGCGGCGGACACGTCCTTCGACGAAAGGGAATGCAATCATGGCAAAAGGCAGCAACGTCCCGGCGACGATTCCTGCTCTGGGCGGGGAGCAGAGCCTCAACCGCTATCTCGCCGAGATTCGCAAGTTTCCGCTGCTCCAGCCGGAGCAGGAGTATATGCTCGCCAAACGGTTTCAGGAGCATGGCGACACGGAGGCGGCGGCGCAGCTCGTGACCAGCCATCTGCGCCTCGTGGCGAAGATCGCCATGGGTTATCGCGGCTATGGCTTGCCCACGTCGGAGCTGATCTCCGAGGGCAATATCGGCCTGATGCAGGGCGTGAAGAAGTTCGAGCCCGATCGCGGCTTCCGCCTCGCCACCTATGCGATGTGGTGGATCCGCGCCTCGATCCAGGAATATATCCTGCGGTCGTGGAGCCTGGTGAAGATGGGCACCACCGCGGCGCAGAAGAAGCTGTTCTTCAACCTGCGCCGGATGAAGTCCAAACTCGACGCGTTCGAGGACGGCGATCTGAAGCCGGAGGACGTCACGAAGATCGCGACCGATCTCGGCGTGGCCGAAAGCGACGTGGTCAGCATGAACCGGCGCATGGCGATGGGCGGCGACACGTCGCTCAACGTGCCGATGCGCGAGGATGGCGAGGGTCAGTGGCAGGACTGGCTGCAGGACGACGCGCCGTTGCAGGACAAGGTCGTCGCCGACCAGCAGGAGGCGGATGTCCGCCATGACATGCTGGTATCGGCGATGGACGATCTGAACGACCGTGAGAAGCATATCCTGACCGAGCGTCGCCTGACTGACGACCCGAAGACGCTGGAAGAGCTGTCACAGGTCTATGGCGTCAGCCGCGAGCGCGTGCGGCAGATCGAGGTGCGCGCGTTCGAGAAGCTCCAGAAAGCGATGATGCGGATCGCTGGCGAGAAGCGGCTGCTCGCGGCCTGAAGGGCGGCCCCCGACGTGCGGATTGTCGTCGTCGGGGGCGGTGCCGCGGGCATCGGCGCGGCGCGGCGGCTACACGATGCCGGTGGGGACGTCCTGATCGTCGAGGCGCGGGCGCAGCTCGGCGGACGGGCCCGAAGTGCGCGCTTCGGTGGAATGACCCTGGACCTTGGGTGTGGCTGGCTGCATTCGGCGACGCGCAATCCGTGGACGGGCATCGCCGACGCGGCCGGTTTCACAGTAGACCGGTCTTCACCGAACTGGGGCGTGCAGTGGCGCGACCTCGGCTATCCGCCGGACGAGCAGCGAGCGTTCGGCGAGGCGTGGCAGCGTTGGGAGGCCGCCGCGCATACGGCGCTGGGAGGCCCCGACAGGCCGCTATCGGACTTTATCGCTGCCGACGATCCTGCCCGAACGATGATCGACGCGATCTCCGGCTATGCCAATGGCGCGGCGCTGAAGGACGTGTCGTTGCACGACTGGGCGGCGTATGAAGACGCCGCCACCGACGACAACTGGACCGTGCGCGAGGGGTATGGGACGCTGATCGTCGATCATGCGGGTGCCGTGCCCGTGCGGCTGAATACCCCGGTCACGCGGATCGACCGACGCGGGCGCGTTCTGAAGCTGGAAACGCCCGACGGGACGATCGAGGCGGACCGCGTCGTCGTCTGCGTTCCGACGACGGTACTGGCCGAGGAACGGCTGGTGTTCGACCCTCCCCTACCCGCGAAGCATCACGCCGCCGCTGCGCTGCCGCTGGGACTGGCGGACAAGGTCATCCTGGCGGTGGACGGCCCGGAATGGCCGGCGAATGCGCACCTGATCGGCAATCCGCACCGCGCCTGCACAGCGAGCCACCGGCTGTCGCCGTTCGGCTGGCCGGTGATCGAGAGCTTCTTCGGCGGCCCCTGTGCGGAGGCGCTGGAGGACGAGCAGGCCGCGACGGCGTTCGCGGTGGACGAACTGGTCGCTTTGCTCGGCAGCGGCTGGCGAAGGCGCTTGACGCCGCTCGCCGCAACGCGCTGGCGGCGGGAGGCGTGGATCGGCGGCAGCTACAGCCATGCCCGCGTCGGGCGGGCCGGCGAGCGGGCGGTGTTGGCCGAATTCGTCGAGGATCGCATCTTCTTCGCGGGCGAAGCATGTTCGACGGCCGACTTCTCCACCGCGCACGGTGCCTATGCGACCGGTATCGCCGCGGCAGACGCCATAGTTGGCGGATAGCAGCGCCGCATCCTAAGGAGCGGCGATGTTTATCGTCCTGCGCTGGCTGCTGAAGGCCACACTGATCTTCGTCGCGGTGTCCGTCCTTTGGGTCGGCGTGTACCGGTTCGTGCCGCCGCCCTTCACCTTCACGATGCTGGGCGATGTCGTTGGCGGGCGCAGCGTCACGAAGGACTGGATGGCGCTGTCGGAGATGGACCCCGACATGGCGCGGGCGGCGATTGCGGGCGAGGATTCCGGCTTCTGCGCGCATCACGGCTTCGACTTCGGCGCGATCGCCAATGCGGCATGGCGCAACGCACAGGGCGGACGCATCCGCGGCGGTTCGACGATCAGCCAGCAGACCGCCAAGAATGCGTTCCTGTTTCAGGGCGGCGGTTATATCCGCAAGGCGCTGGAGGCCTATTTCACCGTGCTGATCGAAACGCTGTGGGGCAAGCGGCGGATCATGGAAGTGTATCTGAACATCGCCGAAACCGGCATCGGAACCTATGGCGCGAATGCCGGGGCGATCCGGTATTTCGGGCACGACGCCACAAAACTGTCACCGACAGAAGCAGCGAGAATTGCTGCGGTATTACCGCTGCCGAAGAAGCGTGCCGCGATTTCTCCGAGAGGATTCGTGCGGCGGCACGGAAATGTTTTGAGCCGCTATATCGGTGTGGTGCGGCGCAATGGCATGGACTCTTGCCTTCGCCCCTAGACTCGATGAGGTCTGCATCCGCAACGAAATAGTACTTCGTTATGTCGCAATTGAGGAGTACCGGTCCTTGCGAGTTGCTTTGCGACTCGAACAGGGGAAATCATCATGCGTACGACACTTTCATCTATGTTGTTTTTTGCCGCCGTCGCTGCGGCATCGCCGGCCGCTGCGGATGGCGGTCTGACGTTCCAGATCGTCGGCGACACGTTCTCGCAGCCGTTCACGATCAGCAACACCTCGACCGGCGGCGAAACCGTCGTGGGTTTCGGCATCAGCCTGATCTCGCCGTTCGGCTTCGACACGGTCAATGGCGGCTTCGGCTTCGACAATTCGGTGGCGTTCAACCCGGCTGGCGGCAGTGCCGCGACGACGGGCTATACCGGGCCGTCGTCGTTCGCCGACGGCGCGACCAGCCTGGCGTTCACCTTCTCGAATTTTGCCGTCGGTGAGTCGTTCGTGTGGGATATCGATGTCGACAGCCCGAGCCAGGCGACAGTGTTCGGCAACGAGCTGATCGGGTCGACCGGTTATGCCGACTTCAGCAACGGCCTGCGTGGCCTGGGCGTTTTCCAGGCGCTGGGCACGGACGGTTCGCAGTTCGTCATCACGACGTTCACGCCGACGCCGGGCGTGCCGGAGCCGGCCAGCTGGGCAATGATGATCGCCGGTGTCGGCCTCGCCGGCGGAGCGCTGCGTCGTCGGTCGGCGAAGATCGCCTTCGCCTGACGGGTTCGGAGGGAGCGGCGTCGGCCGCTCCCTCTTCTCCTTATTCCTTGCCCGACCCGACCGCGTCGCCGACCTTGTCGGCCGCGCCGCCGACGCTCTTCGCCGCAGAGGTGATTGCGGCGTCCTTGCTGTTCTGCGCGCCCTGGCGGCTGAACAGATAGAAACCGCCGATCAGGACGGCGATCAGCAACACGACCGCGATCATCGCGGTGCCACCGCCGCCGCGCCGTTCGATGACGGTCGTGTGAGGTGCCGCGTCGCTGCTCACAATGCGTTCGTCTGCCATGATACTCTCCCTGTTACTGGTGCGGCCTCCAACGCCGCACCCGCACAGGCTGTTCCCGTAGCGTAACGACCGCCCCGTTTTGGGTCGGAACGCGGGATCAGAACGGCAGCTTGAAACCCGGCGGCAGGGGCAAACCGCTGGTCATCTTCGACATTTCGGTGCCGGAAACCGCATCGGCCTTTGCCCGCGCGTCGTTGAACGCAGCGGCGAGCAGATCCTCCAGCATGCCCTTCTCGGACGGCTGCATCAGCGAATCGTCGATGGCGATGCCGATGATCCGGCCCTTGGCCGATGCCTTGACCTTGACCAGACCGCCACCCGACGCACCCTCGACCTCGATGGTATCGAGGTTCGCCTGCGCCTTTTCGAGTTCCTGCTGGACGTTGGCGGCCATCGCCAGGATTTCGTCGATGTTCTTCATGCGGTGCTCCGTTGGTTGGGCCATTCGAGTTCGGCGCCCGGAAACGCGGCCAGCGCGGCGCGGACGAGCGGGGTGTCGAGCATCGCCTGCCGCTCCGCCGCGTCGGCCGCGAGCTGGCGCTCGTTCAGCGTGGGCTCGCCGGGGACATCGTCCAGCGACAGCTTCCACACCTGTTTCGTCATACACTTCAGCGCGGCGGCGAGTTCCGCCAGCGTGTCGGTGGCGATCGGCCGTGAGCCGCTGAAGACGATCTCCGGCGGCGCATAGCGGACCAGCCGCGCGCCGTGCCGCAATCGCGCCGCCAGCGCGAGTTGGCCGCCCCCGTCCAGCGCGTCGACCAGCGCGGCGAAGTCGGCGGGCACCAACGATGCCGGTGGCGGCGGCGCGGCCGGCACCGGTGCAGGAGCCTGCGTCGGGGCAGCCTCGGGTGCTCCGGCCAGACGGCGGGCGAGTTCGCCCGGATCGGGCAGGCTGGAGGCGTGGATGACGCGCAGCAGCGCCATCTCCGCCGCCTCGATCGGCAGCGCCGCATGCGCGACCTCGTCATGGCCCTTGAGCAGCAACTGCCACAGCCTGTGCAGTGCCGGGAAAGACAGGTTCGCGGCCCAGTCCGTGCGCGCGGCGCGTTCCTCCACCGCCTGCGCGAGATCGTCGGTGCCGCCAACCTTGGACAGCGTCACGCCGTGCACCGTTTCCAGCAGCGCGCGCAGCACCGCGACGGGATCGACGCCGTAATCGTACTGGCGACGCAGCGAGCCGAGCGCACCGGCCGAGTCGCCCGCCAGCAGCATCGCGAACAGGTCGCGCACCGCGCCGCGATCCGACAGCCCGAGCATCTGGCGGACGGCATCGGCGGTGACGCCACCACCCTCCAGCCCAGCATGCGCGATCGCTTGATCGAGGATCGACAGGCCGTCGCGCGCGGAACCCTCCGCCGCGCGCGCGATCAGCGCCAGCGCCTCCGATTCGGCAGCGACGCCTTCCTTCTCGCAGACCTCCGCGAAATGCTTCGCGAGCTTATCGGCAGGGATGCGGCGCAGGTCGAATCGCTGGCAGCGAGACAGGACGGTGATCGGGACCTTGTTCACCTCGGTCGTCGCGAACAGGAACTTCACGTGCGCGGGCGGCTCCTCCAGCGTCTTCAACAGTGCGTTGAAGGCGTTCTTGGAGAGCATGTGGACCTCGTCCACGATGTAGATCTTGAAGCGCGCGGAAACGGCGGCATAGCGCGACGCGTCGATGATCTCGCGCACGTCGTCGACGCCGGTGTGGCTGGCGGCGTCCATCTCGATCACGTCGATATGCCGGCCCTCGGCAATGGCGCGACACGGTTCGCAGACGCCGCACGGGTCGATCGTCGGGCCGCCCTGCCCGTCCGGTCCGATGCAATTCAGCGCCTTCGCGATCAGGCGAGCGGTCGAGGTTTTGCCGACCCCGCGAACGCCGGTCATCAGGAACGCATGCGCCAGCCGGTCGCGCGCGATGGCGTTGCCCAGCGTGGTGACCATCGCGTCCTGGCCGATCAGCTCCGCGAACGTCTGCGGCCGGTACTTGCGCGCCAGGACGCGGTACGCCTCCGCCTTCACCGGCTGGGGCGGCTCGCCAAGGTCGAACGAATCAGCCACGGGCGGCATCGAAGTGGAGGAAGTGGAGGCGTTCCATCGGTCTCCACATAGGGGCGCGGACGGCCGACGTCAGGGGGGTGTTTGCGGGGATCGGCGCTGTGGCTGGCATCGGTGTCGGTATGCACGATGTGGGGGGCGTAGGACAGGTTTGTGGTTGGTGCTCTACTTCTCTCCTGGGCTGGGGGGGGAGCTGGGGGGGGCTCCGCGAGCGAGATGCTTCGCGGCTACCAGAATACGTTCAGGAAAACAGAAGGGGCGTCGCGGCTAAGCCGCGCCGTCAGACGGTGCTGCGCACTGCTGGCCGTGCTTGCGCGCGTGGCACGTCGGGACGTGCTCTCGCTTGCTGCGCAGAAGAGGCGTCGCGGCTAAGCCGCGCCGTCGGTCGGTGCTGCGCACCGCTGGCCGTGCTTGCGCGCGTGGCACGTCGGGACGTGCTCTCGCTTGCTGCGCAGAAGGGGCG